>CAWAMD010000004.1:0-242439 GCA_963783045.1 uncultured Nitriliruptorales bacterium | reverse complement strand
GCCGCCGACGTGACCCGTCTCGTCGAGGTGGCCGCCGGACTCGGTGCCACCACCTACGTCGTGACGAACGCTGCCGGCGGCCTCAACACCGACTTCGAGCCCGGCGACCTCATGGTCATCAGCGACCAGATCAACCTCACCGGCCGGTCCCCGCTGACCGGGGTGCTGCGCGAGGGCGCTCCCGTCTTCCTCGACATGGGCAGGAGCTACGACGCCGACCTGCGGGCGCGCGCCATGGCGATCGGTCGGGACCGGGGTGCCCCGATGCGGGAAGGCATCTACGTCGGGCTCGCCGGCCCGGCCTTCGAGACCCCCGCGGAGGTCCACATGCTGCGCTCGTTCGGCGCCGACGGCGTCGGCATGTCGACCGTGCTCGAGGTCATCGCCGCGCGGGCCCACGGCATGCGCGTCCTCGGCGTCTCGACGATCACGAACGTGCACCGCGAGGGCCAGGCCACGTCGCACGAGGAGGTCCTCGAGGTCGGCGCGCGCGCGGCGGACCACCTCGCCGGCGTCGTCCTCGGGGTCTTCGACGCCTGACCGGTCGGCGCGGCGTCCCCAGCCCGCCGGCGCCCGCCCGCCGCGAACCCCCGGCGCACGTGCGAGCCTGCAGCCATGTGCCTCCTCGCTGCCGCTGATCCACCCTGCGCACGGTGAGCGGCGTGCTCGCGATCGCGGCGCGCGCCTGCCTCGACCTCCTCGTCCCGTCCCGCTGCCTGTCGTGCCGGTCGGCGGCGGCCCCGCCATGGTGTCCACGCTGCACCGCGCTTGCGGACCTCCTGCGGTTCGTCGAGGCCTGTCCGCGCTGCGGCGGTGACCCCGACGTGGGGCATGGCTGCTGGCCGAGCGGCACGTCGATCGCGACCACCGTGGCGGCCTTCCGATACACGGGCCCGGTCGCGGACGCCGTGGTCGCGGCGAAGGTCCGCGGTGCCCGTGCCGCCCTGCCGGCGCTCGGTGACCTGCTGGCAGGCGCCGTGACGGGTGGGCCGACCCCGGCGGTGGACGTGGTCACGTTCGTGCCGACCGACCCGGGGCGCCGGGCCCGCCGGGGCGTCGACCACGCGGCCGTGCTCGCCGACCGCGTGGGCGTCGCGCTCGGCCGTCCCTCGGCGGGTCTGCTGACCGTGGCGCGGGGGCTCGTCGATCAGGGGCGACAGCCGTCGCCCCGCCGCCGGCGTCTACCGCCCGGTGTGTTCCGCGCCCGGCGCCCGGTCCCCGGGGCGCGGATCCTGCTCGTCGACGACGTGCTGACGACCGGGGCGACGGCCCAGCGCGCCGCCGAGGCGCTGCGCCGCGCCGGCGCCCGCGAGGTGCACCTCGCCGTGCTCGCGCGCGCGGGTGAGCACCGCCTCGGGATCCCTGCGGCCAGGCGGCGCGCCGCCGACGACGAGCGGGGTCGGACGAACGGTCGGCCACCGGCCGCCGCGGACGGCTGACACCGGTGTCGGGCAAGTTGGCGTTCTGGCCTCGGACCGCGCCCGCCGCTGCTAGGTTCGAGGTGACGCACGGGCGGCCGTGCTTCCCCGGATCCGACGGCTCCCGGCGTCGTCATCGACGACGAGGAGGTCCCATGCAGATCGTCGTGAAGGGGAAGAACTACGACGTCCCTTCCCACGTGAAGGAGGAAGCCGTCACGAAGCTCTCGAAGGTGCGCACGCTCTTCGATCGCTTCATCGACATGGAGGTCGTGTTCTCCGAGGAGAGCAATCCTCGGATCACGGACCGGATCCGCTGCGAGGTGGTTCTGCACGCGAAGGGGAGATATCTCCGTGCCGAGGGGGCTGGCGCGGATCCGAGCACGGCGATCGACCAGGCGCAGTCGAAGCTGACGCGCCAGGTCCGCAAGCTCAAGACCAAGCTCGTCTCACGGTCGCGACGACAGACGGCCGAGGCCAACGAGGTCGTCCTGACGAGCATGGTGGCCGAGGGGGAGTACTAGTCCCCCTTCGTACCGCAGCACGTGGTGGCCCGCCGGACCGGTGGGCCACCACCTGTGGTCGAGGGGCGGGCAATACGGGTGGCTGGACCCTCTTGCGGACGCCGCAAGCACTGTGGCACGATCGGGCGGTCCAGTCCTGATGGGCCACCAGTTGTCATCCTCCTGCGCCTGCCGCGCCTGTTGTCCGCCCGAACGAACGGGGACATTGGCTAGACTTTCTTTACCACGTCTGCAACGGCCTGCCTACAGGACTGGCTCTCCCGTGCCGAACACTGCTGGTGAGGCCCATCCAGCTGGGGGCCACCGTCGTCCGCCGGCGCGTGGTGTGGAGGTATGACCGTGGAAGACGACGAGCGCATCAGGATCCTGATCGCCGACGATCACGAGCTGTTCCGGCGTGGCCTGCGCATGGTGCTCGAGGACGAGAAGGACATCGACGTCGTCGGCGAGGCCGGCGATGGTCAGCGCGCCGTCGAGCTGGCGCGTGAAGAGATGCCCGACGTCGTCGTGATGGACGTGCGGATGCCGGGCCTGTCCGGCATCGAGGCGACCCGCGAGGTCAAGGAAGAGCAGCCGCACACGAAGATCCTCATGCTGACGATCAGCGACGAGGAGGACGATCTCTACCAGGCCATCAAGGCCGGAGCGAACGGGTACCTCCTCAAGGAGATCTCGATCGACGAGATCGGGAACGCGGTGCGCTCCGTCTACGGCGGCCAGTCGCTGATCTCCCCGTCGATGGCGTCGAAGCTGCTCAACGAGTTCGCCTCCATGATCAAGAAGGAGGAGGAGAAGCAGCAGGTCCCCGCTCCGCGGCTCACCCCGCGGGAGATGGAGGTCCTCCAGCACGTCGCGCAGGGGATGAACAACCGCGAGATCGCGAAGGCGCTCTACATCTCCGAGAACACGGTCAAGAACCACGTCCGCAACATCCTCGAGAAGCTGCACCTGCACTCCCGGATGGAGGCCGTCGTCTACGCCGTCCGCGAGAAGCTGCTCGAGATCAAGTGATCCGCCGCCGCTGAACGACACGCTCGACCGTGGCCGCCCCGCATGGGCGGCCACTGGCACGTGCGTGACCGCGCCGACCGCGTACCATGGAAACCCGATCGGCGGGCCGGTCGTTGGTGCTGCAGGACCCGGTTCACCTCCGGGTGCCGGGCGTCCCGACGCTGGTCCCCGGAGGTCGGTGTCCTCGACGGGGACTCGCTGGACGCGGTGCCCCCGACGGATGCGGTCCGCGCCCCTCGAGCGCCGGTCCTCGTCGAGCCGGCATCGCGGGACGGCCACCTCGTAGCCACCACCATGCACCTGTTGACGAAGGCATATCTCGATGGTTCTCGACAAGATCCTGCGGCTGGGGGAAGGCCGCAAGGCGAAGCAGCTGTGGAAGATCGCGGATGCCGTCAACGAGCTGAGCGACGACATGGAGCGGCTCTCGGACGCCGAGCTGCGCGCGAAGACCGACGAGTTCAAGCAGCGGCTGGCCGACGGGGCCACGCTCGACGACATCCAGGTCGAGTCGTTCGCGGTCGTCCGCGAGGCTGCTTGGCGCACGCTGCACCAGCGGCCCTTCGACGTGCAGGTGTTCGGCGCCGCCGCGCTGCACGACGGCAACATCGCCGAGATGAAGACCGGTGAGGGAAAGACGCTCACCTCGACGATGCCGGTCTACCTCAACGCCCTGGCGGGCGAGGGCGTCCACCTCGTCACCGTCAACGAGTACCTGGCGCGGCGCGACGCCGAGTGGATGGGTCGCGTCCACCGCTTCCTCGGGCTGACCGTCGGGACCGTCTGGTCGCAGCAGACCCGCGAGTCCAAGCAGGAGGCCTACCGCTGCGACGTCACCTACGGCACCACGAACGAGTTCGGGTTCGACTATCTGCGCGACAACATGGCGTGGGACAAGTCGCAGCAGGTCCAGCGCGGCCACAACTTCGCGCTGCTCGACGAGGTCGACTCGATCCTCGTCGACGAGGCCCGCACGCCGCTGATCATCTCCGGCCCGGCCGAGCAGAGCGCGCAGTGGTACCAGATCTTCGCCCGGCGGATCGCTCCGAACCTCAAGCGCGGTGAGGACCTCGGCCACGGCGAGACGACCGGCCACTACGTCGTCGACGAGGCCAAGCGCACGGTCGCCGTGACCGAGGAGGGCGTCCACAAGGTCGAGCAGCTGCTCGGTATGGACAACCTCTACGAGTCGGTGAACACCCCGCTCGTCCACCACCTGCAGAACTCCTTGAAGGCGAAGGAGCTGTTCAAGCGGGACCGCGAGTACATCGTGGTCGACGGTGAGGTGAAGATCGTCGACGAGCACACCGGCCGTGTGCTCGAAGGCCGGCGCTACTCCGAGGGGCTCCACCAGTCCATCGAGGCCAAGGAAGGGGTGCGGATCAAGGAGGAGAACCAGACGCTCGCGACCGTCACCCTCCAGAACTACTACCGCACCTACGACAAGCTCGCCGGCATGACCGGGACGGCCAAGACCGAAGAGGTCGAGTTCAAGGAGATCTACGAGCTCGGCGTCGTCGTCGTCCCGACCAACATGCCGATGATCCGCGACGACCGTGCCGACCTCATCTACAAGACCGAGGAGGCGAAGTTCGCCTCGGTCGTCGAGGACATCGCGGAGCGGAACGAGAAGGGCCAGCCGGTCCTGGTCGGCACCGTCGACGTGGCGAAGTCCGAGTACCTGTCGGCGCTGCTGAAGAAGCAGGGCATCAAGCACGAGGTCCTGAACGCGAAGAACCACGCCCGTGAGGCGCACATCGTCTCGCAGGCCGGTCGCCCCGGCGCCGTCACGGTCTCGACGAACATGGCCGGTCGCGGCACCGACATCCTGCTCGGTGGCAACCCCGAGGAGATGGCCAAGGACGAGGTCCTCAAGCTCGATCCGGAGACCGACGAGGACGAGAAGCAGCGCGTCTACGCCGAGGCGCTCGAGCGCTGGGAGGCGAAAACCGCCGAGGACCACAAGCGGGTCGTCGAGTCCGGCGGGCTGTACGTGATGGGGACCGAGCGGCACGAGTCGCGGCGGATCGACAATCAGCTGCGCGGCCGCTCGGGCCGTCAGGGCGACCCGGGCGAGTCGCGGTTCTTCCTGTCGCTGCAGGACGACCTGATGCGGCTGTTCAACGCGTCGGCGGTCGACAAGATCATGACGCGGCTGAAGATCCCCGAGGACGTGCCGATCGAGCACAAGTGGGTCACGAAGGCCGTCGCGAACGCGCAGCGGCAGGTCGAGTCCCGCAACTTCGACATCCGCAAGAACGTGCTGAAGTACGACGACGTCCTCAACGAGCAGCGCAAGGTCATCTACGGGCAGCGTCAGCGGCTGCTCGAGGGCGACCTCGACGCGGTCGGCGAGCTGTCCACGAAGTACATCCACGACGCCGTCGAGGAGTCCGTCAACATGTTCGCGGCTCCGGGGGTCTTCCCCGAGGAGTGGGACATCGACGGGCTGCGCGACCACCTCGGGCAGCTGTTCGAGGTGACCTACGACTTCGAGTCGATGGACCTCGAGACGATCGAGCGCGAGGATCTGCTCGAAGGGCTCATCGAGAACGCGAACGAGGCGTACCGCAGGCGTGAGGAGGAGGTCGGCGGCGAGGAGATCATGCGCGAGATCGAGCGCCGCGTGATCCTGAGCGTCGTCGACCGCAAGTGGCGCGAGCACCTCTACGAGATGGACGCCCTGCGGGACGGCATCGGACTGCGTGCGGTCGGCCAGCGCGACCCGCTCGTCGAATACCAGCGCGAGGCCTACGACTCCTTCATGATCATGATGGACGGCGTGAAGGAGGAGTCGGTCGCCTACTTCTTCCACCTGCCGGTCCAGCAGCAGGAGGAGGGCGCCCCGGCGCAGGCCGGCGGTGGCGGTGTCCAGGTCAACGCGTCGTCCGCGGCACAGACCGCCGCGTCCGGCCCGAAGGTCGGCGCCGGATCCGGGAACGGGCAGGCGGCGGGCGACGGGCAGGAAGCTGGCGACGGCGAGTCCGGCGGCGAGGTCGCGGCGACCCCGAAGGGCGAGGAGCCCGCGCAGGCGGGTGCCCCGCACGTCGAGTTCGAGCAGCCGAAGGAGCCGTCGCGGCTCTCCTACAGCTCCGCGACGAGCGGCGGGTCGGCGAACTACTCGCCGGCGGCCTCGGGCGGCGGCGGTGGCGGCGGCCAGACGGCTGCGGGCCGCGAGACCCGCGACGACGGCACGACCGTGCGTCAGGTCGCGGCCGGCGGCACGTACAAGAAGTCCAACGAGGACGTGTACGCCAACGTGGGCCGCAACGACCCGTGCCCCTGCGGCAGCGGCAAGAAGTTCAAGAAATGCCACGGCGCCTGACGCGCTTGCTCGTCATGACGCCCTGACCGCCTGACGAAGAGCGCCCCGCCCGAGCAGTCCTCGGGCGGGGCGCTCGACGTCTCCGTCGCGTCGGGTGGATCAAAGGCTTCGCTGCCCAGGCGTCCGCCATACACGTGTGGATGCTTGGTAACGCGCAGTGGCCGCGCATCCCCGACAAACCCCACGCTGAGTGGTCCGATGGCGCGTCTCAGGCAGTAGCGTGCCAGACGCGAGCCAGGGGAAGCTCGTCGTTGGGGGGACAGCGTGGCCGCAGAGGCGTATCGAGGACCGGACCGTCGCTCGAGGCCGCCGGAGAGCACGACGCTCGGTCGCAGCTGGCTCGTGGCGGGGGTGACGTTGGGAGTGTCCGTCGCCCTGCTCACCTGGGTGACGCAGGTCGCACCCGCCGGGGAGCCACGGCCCGAGGTCGTGCCGGCGCTGCGAGCGACGGCGCTGGCTCTCGCGGCCGTGGTCGTCATCGCCGCTCTCCTGCACCGACGGGCGACCGGGCAGGTGCGGGGAATGCTGGTGGCCGCCGCAGCTCTCGGGTGGGCGGCGACGGCCCTCCTCGACCTCTCGGCGGGTACGGGCCTCCCGACCGGGGCGTTGGCGCTGCTGCGGATCGTCGTATCGATCGCCGCGGCGCTGTTCCTGGGACACGCGCTCTGGGGGCCGGACGTGCACACGGGCCTCCGACCGACGCGCCTGGCTCTTGTCGCCACGTGGTCGGTCGCAGGGCTGTGGGGAGTCCTGAGCCTCACCCTGGTTGGCTGGTGGGGGAGCGCGAGCGCTGTGGCCGGCGGCCATCTGCTGCTCGCGGCGCTGTGGGCGCTCGTCGGCATCATCGGTCTCGTCCGGGCAATCGACCGTCGGTGTGTGCTGATCGGCTGGGTGTCGTGGACGGCGCTGGCGGTCGCGCTTGCCGAGGCGATGCGGTTCCTGAGCTGGATGATCGACTCGGCATGGCTCGTCGATGCGGCGACCGTCCGTGTCTGCGGGCTGCTGATCGCAGCGGTCGGGTCCGTCTTGTCGATCACCCGGCTCGCCATCGGTCGACGAACCGATCTGCTCACAGTCGAGCTGCACCGTCGCCGAACGGAGGCGGAGACACAGAGCGATCTGCGGGAGCGGCGCCACGAGATCGGCAATGCACTGACAGCGATCGAGGGTGCCACGCTGACCCTCGAGCGGCACAAGGAACGCCTGTCGACCGAGGACCGCGAGCTCCTCGAGCACGCCGTCCTCTCCGGGATCGAGCACCTGCGCCGGCTCGTCTTCGACGAGGACCGGTCTCGGGCCGCCCGGTTGCCGCTGGCGCGGGCGCTCGATCCCGAGGTTCAGCTCGCGCGCTCCCGCGGACTGGCGGTCCAGGTGAACGGCGATGCCGACGGGGAGGTCCACGGCGACCTCACGTCGCTCCGGCAGGTGCTCGCGAACCTGCTGGCGAATGCGGAACGCCACGGCGGGTGCGGGGACGGCCGCCCGGTCCGCATCGACGTGCGTCGCGACGGGGAGTTGGTCGAGGTGCGGGTGGTCGATGACGGGCCCGGTGTGCCCGACGGCTTCGAGGAGCTCGTCTTCGAGCCGGGGGTACGGCTCAACGACAGCGCGAGAGGGGAGGGACTCGGCCTGCACGTTGCCCGCCGTCTCATGCTGCAGCTCGGCGGCGATCTGACCTACGACGCTCATGACGGTGGTGCGTGCTTCGTCATGACCTGTCGGGCCGGCGGGTCGTCATCTGGCGACGTAGGCACGAACGAACTCCACGACGTTCGCTAGGCCGTCGAGCAGGACAAGACGGTTCCCGCGGTCGTCCAGCACCGCCGCCCCTCCCGTCCGTTGCGGCCCTTCCTCGAGGAAGATCGTCAGATGCGCCCGAACCTCGGGTCCGCCCTCCGTGACGATTGCGACGTCGAAGACCTCACCCCTATCGTCGGGTGGCACGACGAATATGACGCCGGCGTCGGTCAGCAGTGACCGCAGGCTGTCGGCCAGCAGGCGAGGCGCGGCTGCAAGAGCAATGTGGAGCGGTCGGTCCTTGTCGCTGAGCATGGGCTCAGGCAACAGCACGACCGGCCGGACGTCATCATGCAGATGGATGACATGCCATGGGCTCACGCGTTGCCGTCGTCGACGACCACGGGCTGATCGCCCACACGCTCGCAACGGCGCTCTCGGCCAATGGCGTCCTGGTCTCGGTCATCGACCCGCTCGCCAGCGGAGACCTCGTCAGCGCGGTCCGAGCCGTCGAGCCGACGCTGCTGCTGCTCGACCTCGACCTGGGCGATGGTGGCGACGCCACCGACCTCATCCCTGTTCTGGCGGAAGAGACGACCGTGGTCATGGTCACCGGAGTCACCGACGCGGTCCGGCAGGCCCGCTGCGTCCGTGCCGGGGCGGTCGGGATCGTGGACAAGTCGTCGTCCTTCGACCAGCTGCTCGCCGCCGTCGGGCAGGCCTTGCGTGATGGGACGCTGCTGACGGCTCACGAGCGCGAGGAGCATCTCGCGCTTCTGCGGAAGCACGAAGCGGAGCAGGAGGAGCGACTGGCACCGTTCGCGGCGCTCACGCCGCGGGAGGCCGAGGTGCTGGGCGCGCTGATGCGCGGAGAGTCGGTCGAGCAGATCGCGAAGAGGGCAGTCGTCTCGCTCGCGACCGTCCGCACCCAGGTCCGCGCGATCCTGTCGAAGCTCGGGGTCAGCTCGCAGCTCGCCGCGACGGCGCGGGCGCACGAGGCGGGCTGGCAATGGCAGTCCCCCAGGTGATCCTTGTCCGACCGAGGAACGCCTGGCCCTCTCATCCGCGAGTCCTCCACTTACTGCTGACGAGCGATTGCGCCCGACGAGAACGTGCCACATATCGGGGCCCCATAACGACGGCAGACGTTTCGCGCTGACTTGACATTTACCCAATTATGACGATGGAGCATTACATGCTGACTGGAATGCTACGGACATCAACCGGGGGGAATGTCCCCGTCGAGATAGCCGGAGATTTCTATGTCACGCAGAACTTCCTTGGCAGTGGGGCTCGTTTCCGCCGTGCTGGTCGCTGGCACGGTTGCGGGCGGCGTCGCCTTCGGGCAGACCGACCCTGGCAGCAACGTCTTCCACGCCTGTGTGAAGAACGACAAGTCGGAGGTCAAGGGTCACATCGTGGTCAATGAGTCCGCCGACTGCAAGAGCGACAAGGAGACGGAAGTCACCTGGAACGCCGAGGGGCCGCAGGGGCCGCAGGGGCCGCAGGGGCCGCAGGGGCCGCAGGGGCCGCAGGGGCCCCAGGGGCCCCAGGGGCCAGGATTCACGCTGGCTGAGGGTAACGCTACGACCGTTCAGGTACCCGCGGTCACGCCGACTACGACGCAGGCCATCACAGTTGCGTGCCCCGATTCGGACGCCGTCGCGACTGGCGGTGGTTTCGGTGTGAAGCCGTCTGACGCACAGTCCGTTCGCGTCTTCGACTCCTCCCCGTCGTGGACCTACGACGAGGACTACGACCCGGTTGCGATGAACAAGTGGAAGGTGCGCGTCCACAATCTGCACCCGACCGGCGGCGCTGCGGTGACCGTCTACGCATACGTGCTGTGCGCCAAGCCTGTTCCGTCCGCTGCTTCCTAGGGTGACGAACTAGGTGAAGGGGAGGGTCCCGAAGCGCGGGTCCCTCCCCTTCGGCGCGACAGGAACAGACTGGTCGCCGGCCCTTCGCTTCACGTAAGCCCGAATTGATGGGCATTGGTCTCGCTTTCCGCACGTCTCGACAGCGTTTAGTTAGCGGCCCCATCCTTCGGCGGTGATGATCGCTTCGATCGAGACGGTTTCGAGCTCGGTCGCGAGTGCGCGTAGCTGCCGGGCGTTGTCGAACCACGGCTGGTAGCGCTCGAGCTGCTCGGGGGTGAGCAGCTTGGTGACGGTCTTGCCCGCGACGGTTCGGGTCCACTGGATGTAGGGCCCGTGGAGCTGGGGCGGGTCGTCCTTGCAGCGGCAGACCTTCTTGCCGCAGCGCATCATCCGTTCGGTGATGCTGCCGGGCAGCGCGAAGCCGATCTCGCCCAGGGCGCGGGCGATGCGCTGCTGCGCCCGGCGCTGCTCGCGGGATGATGGTTGGGGGTCCATCGGTCTCGTGTCGTGGTTGCGTGGCTCCTGATCCTTCAGCGTATACGTTGAAGGAACAGGAGTGCAAGGCTGCGTGACCAGGAGACCCGCGGTGGCAGACAACTTCGAGCTCGACACCCACCAGCTGGGGCCGTTGCCGATCATCAACGCCTTCGCGGATCGGCTGGGGTTGACCGAACTGCTGGAGACGTTCCTGCCGCACACCGACCGCCGTCTCAAGCTCGCCCCGGCCACCGCGATCGAAGTCGTGATCCGCAACCTGGTGATCCACCGCCGGCCGGTCTACGCACTCGGTGAGTGGGCGGCGCCGTTCGACCCGGCCCTGCTCGGGCTGGCGTCGGGCGAGGGCGAGCTGTTGAACGATGACCGGGTCGGACGGATGCTGACGCGGCTGTTCGACGCCGACCGGGCATCGCTACTGACCCGGCTCGTGCTCGACGCCATCGCGATCTTCGAGCTGGACGTCTCGCAGCTGCACAACGACTCGACCTCGATCTCGTTCGCGGGGAGCCATGCCGCCGCTGATGGCCGCACCCGTGGGGGCAAGCCCACCGCCGCGATCGTTCACGGCCACTCGAAGGCACAGCGGCCCGATCTCAAGCAGCTGGTGTGGATCTTGACCGTGACCGCCGACGGTGCGGTGCCGATCGCCTACCGGGCCGTGGACGGCAACACCAACGACGACACCACGCATGTGGCCACGTGGGACGGGCTGGTCGCGCTGACCGACCGGACCGACTTCCTCTACGTCGCCGACTCCAAGCTGGCAACGCGGACCAACATGGACCACATCCACCGGCATCAGGGCCGGTTCGTGGCGGTGCTGCCCGCGACCCGCAAGGAAGACCGTGCGTTCCGGAACTGGATCGTCACCCACGAACCGGACTGGATCGAGGCGCTGCGCCGGCCGGCTCGCCGCCGCGACGCGCCCGAGGAGGTGTGGGAGACCTGCGAAGCGCCGTGGCCCTCGGCCGAGGGCCACCGCATCGTGTGGGTGCGCTCGACAGCCAAGACCGTGCGGGACGCTGAGACCCGCCGGGACCGCATCGCCCGGGGCATCGCCGCGCTCGACCACCTCAACCAGCGGCTCGCCTCACCCAAGCGGCGGATCAAGACCGCGGTCGCGGTCGAGCAGGCCGCTGTCGCCGCACTGACCAAGGCCAACGCCGGCCGCTGGATCCGCTTCGAGGTCATCGAAGAGAACGAAGAGACCTACCGGCAGGAGAAACGCGGCCGGCCCGGCACCAACACCCGCTACCGCAAGACCGTCCGGGTCCGTCACCGTGTGACCTTCACCGTCGACGAGGAACAGGTCGCGGCCGACGCCGCCTCCGACGGCTGCTTCCCGCTGATCAGCAACGATCGGGACATGACCGGCGCCGAGCTGCTCACCGCGTACAAGTGGCAACCCAACCTCGAGAAGCGTCACGCCCAGCTCAAGGGCACCCAGCTGGTCGCGCCGATGTTCCTCCGCGACCCGGCCCGGATCGAAGGGCTGCTGTGCTGCCACTTCATCGCGATGCTCATCCAGGCGCTCATCGAACGACAGATCCGGCTCGCCATGGCCGAACGCGGCCTGACCGAGCTGTCGCTCTACCCCGAGGACCGCGGCTGCGCCGCGCCCACCGCTGCCCGAGTCCTCGAGATCTTCACCGGCGTCGCCCGCCACCACCTCGTCAACGACGGGCAGCTCGTCCAGACCTTCCAGCCCGAACTCACCGACCTGCAACGCCAAGTCCTCGACCTACTCGACATTCCCACCAGCACCTACACCCGATCCCCGTGATGGGGGGCCAAAACGCTGACCAGACGTGCGGAAAGCGAGATTGGTGGGTATACGCTTTTGCTCTGGGTGAGCGAGTGTGCCATTGGAGTCCGTACCGGAGGGAGCCGCTCCGGCACGTCGGCCGTGCCGGACGGGATGGGTACCACCTCCGTGTCGGAGGCTCGCTCGACGCCGTAATCACTGGCGCCTTTGCACGATCCAGCCCGGGCGGTCGTTTGAATTTCCATCTCGAGTCTGATGGTAGGCACGAAGGGGACCAAGTCAGGCCGACCGAGCGACGGTGCGTAAGCCAGCGGCACGGACCCGGTTTGATGCTTCTCAGCCGGTGGTCGTCTGGTCGGCCGTCGGCGGGCTGATGGCCCCTACTCGGTCGGCACGGCCGCGTCGTCGTGGCCCGCGGCGTCGTCGCTCGGCGCGTCCTCCGGGTCGGCGGTCTCGTCGAACGCGTCGGGCAGGGGGCCGGCGTTCGGCAGCGCCCCGGTCCGCACCGGGGGCATGCCGTCCTCGGGGCGCGCCAGGTCGGCGATCCGCCACGCGCCCCGGTGGCGCTCCACCCGCAAGGTGAGCGCTCCGACACGCCCTGCCCGCTGCACGATCACGCACGCCTCGAACGCGTCCGTCGTCAGCCAGCAGGTCGTCATCCGCAGCACTGCGGTCCGCTGCGGGCTCATCGGCCGACGCGGGGTCGTGTGCAGCAGTCGGGTGAGCCGCTGCACCAGCGCGGGTGCCAGCACCGGCTCGAGCTGACGGAGGGGGCGGAGTCCCGCCTCGACCTCCAGGAACGCGCGGGCAACGGCACGGGCCAGGCGGGCGGGATCCGGGTGAGACGCCGCGCGCCGGCGCCGGTCGGACCGGTCGGTCGGGGACGACGGTGCGGGGCGGATGGGGGGACGGCCGGCGGCCGTGGGCTTCGTGGTGACCGGGCTCATCGTGTGCCCTCCCCGGTCTCGGTCTCGGTCTCGGTCCCGGTCCCGGCCTCGTCCGGGGACGGCTGTGCCGACGGCTCCTCCGTCGCCACGCGGCCGTTCGGGCCGTCGCCGGTCGTCGGCAGCCAGCCGGACACGACGAGGCGACCGAGGTGGGGGCGCAGCCAGACGGTGTGCTCGGCGGGCGCCGACCCGCTGGGTGCCACCGCGGTCGCCGTCACGATCCAGGCCCACCCGTCGCTGCGCGCCAGCGAGGTCACGCCCACGTCCCGGTAGCCGGCCTCCTCGAGCGCCGCACCGGCCTGCGCGAGCACCTCCGGGTCATCGACGGGGGTCGTGGACGGCGCATCGACGCGCAGGTCGGGATCCGGCAGCCACCAGGGTGAGCCGGCGGGACGGGCCCCGTAGCGGTCGACCGTCAGCGGCACGGCGAGTCGGCGGACCTCGACGCTCGTGTACTGGTCCCCCTCGGCGTGCAGCAGCACGGCCACGAGCGACACGACGAGCTGACCTGGCGCGGGGAAGTCCACGCTCTCGGCCCCGAGGTGCTCGACGTAGCCCGTGTCGTCCGCCTGCCCGATCCCGAGGTCGAGCCGCGGCGGCACGTCGGTCAGCCAGGCACGCGCGATGGGTACGGCCAACGCCGTCGCGTCCGCGATCGTCGCCGTGTCACGCGCCTGCGACGTGATGAGCGTCGCGGTCGTCGGGTCCTCGGACGGCTGCCCGGCACCGTCGGCGGGTGATGCCGGGTCCGTCGTCGCGTCGGTGGTCGGCTCGATCGATGCTTCCGCGGAAGCGCCCGCCGACGGGCTGGGGGCCGGCGCGGCCAGCGGCGTCGCGTCCTGCGACACACCGCCGCTCCCGCGCAGCATCAGCACGGCGAGGACGAGCCACGGCAGCCCGGCGGCCAGCAGGAGCACCGGCCGGCGGCGGCGGGGGGCCGTCGGCTCGTCGTCCTCGAACGACCAGTGGCTGTCGTCGAACGGCGTGGACGCCTCTTCGGTGTTCCGGTCCGGCATGAGGTCCCTCCTGTGTGTGGACCCCGGTCCTGTCCGCCGGGAGGGGCGGACAGGACCGGGATCGGCGCCGACCGACGCGGCTGGGGGCGGGAGACGCCGCGTCGGTGGCGCCAGTCATGGCGCTGCGGTTGGATCCGGCATGTTCGTGACAGGCATTCGACAGACCATCTCGAACATCCTTCCACAGCGACGAAGTTTCTTCGATCGTGTTAGACCGTGTTGTTCGGTGATGTGCAGTGAACCGCCGACGGGCCCGGGACGGCCGGAACGGCAGCGGTGTTGCTGTGGACAACCGATGCGGGGGGGTGGCCAGCGAAGCGCCAGACCGCACTGGTGCTGCTGTGAACACCCGGTGCCGGGGTGGATGGCGAAGGCTCCGGAAGGGCGGACACGGTGGTGTCCGGACCGCGCCGGCGATGGCGACGTGGAGTCGGGCGGAGTGGCCCACTCGATGGCCACGCCGGATGGACGCGCCCCTATCCTGGGATGGAGACCTCGGAATCCGAGGAGACGAACGGAGTGGTGGTGACGGACGGCGCGAGCACGACGAGGGATTCGGCTCCCTCGGGCACGGGCGCCGACGGTGACGAGCGTCCGGGCGACGCGCACGACGACGGGCCCGGCAAGGCTCCGGTCGAGAGCCCCGAGGAGACCCCCGAGATCCGCAGCGGCGAGCGGGCCGACGGGTCGATCGTCCGCGAGGAGCTCTCCGACCGCGAGCGTCAGCGCCTGTTCGAGGAGCAGGCGCTGCCCTACCTCGACCGGCTCTACTCCGCGGCCCTGCGCTACACGCGCAACCCGGCGGACGCCGAGGACCTCGTCCAGGAGGCGATCGCCAAGGCCTACAGCGCCTACCACCAGTTCCAGCAGGGCACGAACCTGCGTGCCTGGCTCTACCGGATCCTGCACAACACCTACATCAACCAGTACCGCAAGAAGCAGCGGCGTCCCCAGGAGACCCTGCAGGACGAGATCGACGACTTCTCGTTCTACGACACGATCAACCAGGGTGGCGCATCGGCCGAGCACGAGGTGCTCGAGCAGCTCTCCGACGACGAGATCAAGCAGGCCCTCGCGGACCTGCCAGACACCTTCCGGATGGCGGTCTACCTCGCCGACGTGGAGGGCTTCGCCTACAAGGAGATCGCCGAGATCATGGACACGCCGATCGGCACGGTGATGTCCCGGCTGCACCGTGGAAGGAAAGCGCTCCAGAAAGCGTTGGCAGAATACGCACGGGCACGTGGCCTCATCGGTCGGGACACCGACCACCGGGGAGGCGACCGGACTGCGGAGGCGGACTCATGAGCACGCGCGACTGCGGCGGCGACTGCGACGAGGCGCTCGACAACCTGCACCGGTTCCTCGACGGCGAGCTCGACGAGCGGCACGTCGAGCAGATCTCGACCCATCTCGCCGAGTGCTACCCGTGCGCCGAGCGCAAGCACTTCGAGGAGCAGCTGCGCGCCATCGTGCGTGAGCGATGCGTCGACAAGGCGCCCCCGTCCCTCTACACGCGCATCCACGGCTACCTGAGCGAGCAGGTCGAGCTCGGCTGATCCACCCCGACGGCCCGAATCGGCCGCGACATCTTCTCGGCTGACATCGGGTCCGACCACGCACGGCGCCGGTACGCTTCCCGCGTTGAGGACGTATCGTGACCAATCGTCGTGGGGGATCTGCGTGCCAGCTGTCGAGAAGGTGCTCGTCACCGGCGGTGCCGGCTTCATCGGGTCGAACCTCGTCGACCGTCTGCTCGCCGAGGGGCGGCAGGTCGTCGTCGTCGACAACCTCGCCACGGGGAAGCTCGCGAACCTCGCCGAGGCGCGCCGGGCGAGCCCCGGCAACTTCGAGTTCCAGCGCCTCGACATCACGCAGGGTGGTCTCGACCAGGTGGTCGAGCGCCACCGGCCGCAGGCGATCCTGCACCTGGCCGCCCAGATGAACGTCCGGGTCAGCGTCGATGACCCCGTCCACGACGCGATGACGAACATCATCGGCACGATCAACGTCGTGGAGGCGGCGCGCCGCCACGGGGTCGGCAAGGTCGTGTTCGCGACCTCCGGCGGCACCATCTACGGCGAGCCCTCGCTCGAGCAGCTGCCCGTCGACGAGGAGGCGCCGCTCGGTGCGCACTCGCCCTACGGCGCCAGCAAGCTCGCCGGCGAGCAGTATCTGCGCACCTACGAGAAGCTCTACGGCCTGTCGTGGACCTCGCTGGCGCTCTCGAACGTGTACGGGCCGCGGCAGGACCCGGCCGGCGAGGCCGGCGTCGTCGCCATCTTCACCAACCAGATGCTCGACGGCGAGCCGTGCGTCATCTTCGGGGACGGCGAGCAGACCCGCGACTTCATCTACGTCGACGACGTGGTCCACGCCTTCGTCCTGGCCATGGACCGCGGCCACGGCGAGCGGTTCAACATCGGCACGGGCGAGCGCACCTCCGTGAACCAGCTCTTCCGTGCCCTGAAGGCCGCAACGGGCTACGAGCGGGACCCCGTCTACGCCCCGGCCCGCACCGGCGAGCTCGAGCACAACGCCGTGGACGCACGCAAGGCGGCCCGTGGCCTCGACTGGAAGCCCTGGACGACGCTCGAGGAGGGCCTCGCCGCCACGCTCGGATGGGCGTCGAAGGCCGCGAACGGCGAGAATCCCCGGCCGAAGGTGAAGGATCGGGCCACCTCGCCCGATCACAGCCAGTAGCGTGTATGGGTGACCAGCCGGACGACCGACTGGCCTGACTGACCGAGCGACTGATACGAGGGGATCGATGTCCTACGCCGAGGAGGTGGGCAAACGGCTGCGCCGAATCCGGCTGCAGCAGGGCCTGTCCCTGCAGGACGTTCGAGCGACGCTCGTCCGGCAAGTGGAAGGCGGCCGTCGTCGGCTCGTACGAGCGCGGCGACCGCAACATCAGCGCATCACGTCTGTGTGAGCTCGCCGAGTTCTACGGCGTCTCGGCGTCCGAGGTGCTGCCCGGCGAGGACCAGACGCCCGCCGCCACCTACGGCAACGGTCTCGTCCTCGACCTCACCCGGATCGACGGGACGGACACGCGCTGGGACGGCGTCCGCCGTTACTGCGAGTCGATCCAGCTCCAGCGTGGCGACTACAACCGCCAGATGCTCTCCATCCGCGGCGAGGACGTCCGCGCCCTGGCGGTCATCATGGACACGAGCCCCGACGACCTCGTCGACGAGCTCCGTTCCGCCGGGGTGCTCTCCGACGTGGGCTGACACGCACGGCGGACGGCCACGTGTCAGCGCTCGGCCGCATCCTCGATCGCGCGGTTGACCGCGTCCAGGACCGAGCGGGCGACGGCGTCCGACTCGTCGCCGCGGACGATGGCGCTGCCGCTGACCGTGCGGTCCCCACGTGCGCTGTGGAAGTGGATGAGGCTGACCGCCACCTCCCGGCCGAGCACCTCGGCCACGTCCGCGCCCTCGAGATCCACGAACACGTCGTCACCGAGCAGCGGCCGGATTGCCTCCAGGGTGGCCCGGGCGGTGGTACGCCGGCGACCGACACCGGAGGAGGGACCCTGCGACTGCCCCTGCAGCGCCCGGCCTTCGTCCGCGAGATCGACCCCGACGTCGACCACGAGCCCCATCTGGGACACCGTCACCCGGGAGATGGAGACCCGTCCACGCGGCGGCGCGTCGTCGTGCTGCTCCTCGTCGAGCTGTACGACGCTGATCACGCGGTGATCGGTCGAGATGCCCCAGCGTGCCATGAGCATGGACTGCACGTCACGAACCGCCTGCTTTGGCGACTTCTCGAGGTTGGTGAGGACGTGGATCTCGTCGACCTCACGGTCGAACCCGGCGACGATCCGCACGCCGAGGACGTCGGGGATGGCGCGCAACCCGGCCTCGACCTCCTGCCGTCGGCGGGGGTCGTGCAGGTCGATGGCCGGTGCCGTGGTCGCCCCGCCGTTCGCCGCTGCCTCGTCCATGCTGCCCTCGTCCCTCGCGTGTGAGCCTACTGCTGGTCGTCGCGCGTTCCACTCAGGGCCTCCGGCGCCTCAGCGAAACCACGGATAGTTACGGCACGACCACCGGTCCCGCTTGATGGCTGCGCGCAATCTGTGCGTCGACCGAGGTCCACCTGTTGACTGACTAGTACCATCGTGCTGGTGACGATTGGCGCGTCCGGAGCATTGGCGGCCGTGCGGTCCGATGGCAGCATGACCTCGGCTGCGGGTGTCCGGCCGCGACGCCAACCGTACGCGTGGATCGCGCCACTCACAGCCACCGACAACTGCAGAGCGAACGGTGCGTGGTCGCGGCCAGCCCGGCCGACACCCACGACCATCGACAACCCCCTCAGGCACTGAACCCTTCGGGGTCCGTCGAGCGGAGCGGAGTCCCCAGCGCCCACGAGCGGAGGCGTCGGGCACGACACGACTCGATGGAGGTGCACCATGAAGAAGATCTTCGGCGCGGTCGCCGCGCTGGCAGTTCTCGTGCTGTCTGCCGGCGCCGGCATCACGTGGCGCTGATCCGCGGGGAGTCGCCCCGTCAGCGCCGGGTGGGTTGACCGCTTCCACACACCGTTCGATCGCCAGCCATCGGGTCGCCGGCTCAGGTGTCGGCGGCCCGCGGCGCGTCGCAGGGGGCTCTCGCGGCGGGTGCCGCGTCCGGCGTGCGCTCCGAACGACGTCCGCCGCGCCGCTCGGCTGCGGGACGGAAGGTCATCAGGTGGTGCACCAGCGGCAACAGGCCTGCAGCGAGCACCATGTCGCCGAGCGAGACGATCGTGCGGATCGGCGCGATCGGGTACCGATCCGCGAGCCAGGGCAGCACGGTGCCCGCCTCCATCGCCACGTGCCTTCCCGGCTCGACCTGCACGCCGCCCAGACCGATCGCCCGGATCGCGGCGGGATCGACCGGCATCCCGCCGTTCGCGCCGATGACGAGCGCGTTCATGAGGAAGCCGACGAACACCAGGGCCATGCCGGGGCGGTACCAGTTGAACGCCAGCCATGCGAGGACCAGCACCTGGCTGGCCAGGACCAGGCCGTACACCGGCCCGCTCCCGAGGCCGCCGCGGGGACCGATCACGTCGGCGACGGCCTGCAGACACAGGCCGACGAAGAGGAGCCACGAACGGTCGAGGTCGGCCTGTGCGATCCGCCGCAGCCGACCACCGCGGACGTAGGAGACGGCGACGGCCAGCCCCACGGCCAGGAGGGTGAACGGCACCGCGCCTCCAGCGGTCTCGACCGAAACGTGTTCAGGCGGATGGTGCCACGTCGGCGCGCCCCGGTGCTCGATCCGGGCCCCACAACGCCGACGCCGCTACGCTCTCGCCATGATGGCAGACCGACCGAACCGTTCGTCCGGCGGCGCCCGGAGCGGCAAGAAGGGCTCCGGGGGCGGTCGCGGCGCGCCCCGAAACGCCAAGAGTGGCGGCCGAGGGGGGCGTCCGCGCGACGACGACCCGATGAAGCAGCTGAGCCAGCGGCTCCAGAACGTGCTGCAGCGTCTGCCCGAGACGCAGCGCCGGGTCCTCGAGTGGCGCATGGGACTGGTCGACGGCGTCCCGCACAACCTGTCGGACACGGCCCGGGAGCTCGGCATCTCCATGTCCGAGGCCCGGGACATCGAGAAGCGCGCCTTCGAGCACATCCGTGAGGCCGTGCCCCTCGATCAGCTCCAGAAGTTCCTGAAGGACTGAACGTGTCGTCGCTGCAGGATCTCGTCGAGGATCGCGCCGGCCTGTTCGACGCGGCCGTCGACCACCTCCAGGCCATCGCGTCCGACTGGCAGATCCTCGCGGACCTGTCCTTCGCGGACCTGCTGCTGTTCTGTCGTGACAAGGACACCGGCGAGCTGATCGTGGTCGCCCAGATGCGGCCCTACACGGCCCAGACGATCTACCAGGAGGACCTCGTCGGGCAGGTGTTCAAGGCCGAGGAGCGCCCCGCGGTCGTCCGCGCCTACGAGGAGCGCCGGATCATCCGCGACGGCGACCCGGACTGGTCCACGGGCGTCCCGGTCCGCGAGGAAGCCATCCCCGTCAACTTCGACGGCGAGATCATCGCGGTGGTCACCCGGGAGGCGAACCTCTCGACGGTGCGGGCGCCGTCCCAGCTCGAGCTCACCTACCTGCAGACGGCCAACGAGCTGTCCACGATGCTCGCGGAGGGGACCTTCCCCTATGCCGGTGAGGATCCCGAGCGCGAGCTGGCGCCCCGGGTCGGCGACGGGCTCATGCGGCTCGACCGCAACGGCGTCGTCGTCTTCGCCAGTCCGAACGCGATCTCCGCATACCGACGTCTCGGCGTGCTCGACAACATCGTGAGCCGCAACGTCGGGGAGTTCGACCTCGACGACGTGGCGGTCTCCGAGGCGCTGGCCGACGGTGAGCCGCTCGAGAGCGAGGTCGAGGCACGGGGCGCGGTCGTCCTGCGCCGGTTGCTGCCGCTCACGCGCCAGCACGAGGTGCTCGGCGGGCTCATGCTCATCCGCGAGGTCACCGAGCTGCGCCGTCACGAGCGCCTGCTGCTCTACAAGGACGCGACGATCCGGGAGATCCACCACCGGGTCAAGAACAACCTGCAGACCGTGGCGTCGCTGCTGCGGCTCCAGGGGCGGCGGCTGAAGAGCGAGGAGGCCCGCCAGGCGCTCGAGGAGTCGGTGCGTCGGATCTCGTCGATCGCGCTCGTGCACGAGACGCTGTCCCAGGACAGCCGGCAGCGCGTGTCCTTCGACAAGGTCGCCCAGCGGCTCGTCGACATGCTCGGGACGGGGCTGACGGACCCGAACCATCCGGTGCACATGAAGATCAACGGGACCGCCGGTGAGCTCCCCGCCGAGGTGGCGACCCCGCTCGCGCTCGTCCTGTCCGAGCTCCTTCAGAACAGCGTCGAGCACGCCTTCCCCGGGCGTGGCGGCAACATCGACGTGGATCTCGAGCGGCGTGCGGCCAGCCTGCGCCTCACGGTCCGCGACGACGGCGTCGGCGTCCCCGAGGGCTGGTCCCTCGACGGTGACGCGAACCTCGGGCTGCGGATCGCCGCCACCCTCGTCGAGTCCGAGCTCAGCGGATCGCTGGCGGTCGGGCGCGCCGACGGGCACGGCACCCACTGCCATGCGGAGCTGCCGCTGCCGCGCTGAGCACGGGCAGAGCGTGCCCGGGTCAGCCGCCCTCGCCGGGGAGCGACCCGGCGGTCGTGGTCGGCGCAGGCTCGGACGCGCCGCCGAGCGATGGGTCCTGATGCTGCCCGCGAACGAGCAGCGTGAACGCGGCGTAGCCGGCCGCGGCGACGACGACGAGCACGAGCACGCTCATGGCCAGGGTCCGGTAGCGGCCCGGCACTCGCGGCTCGGCCGGCACCCGGAACCCGCGGGAGTAGTGCTCGCGGTCGCGCGGGATACCGCTGTCCGCCGTCGGCTGCTCGCCGGGCGGGGTCGTCAGCAGGGTGCGTGTGCGCATGGGGTCAGGCTAGCCGGCGCAGGGACGCCGGCCCGGACGGGTCGGGCGGCGCCGCGCACGACGAAGCCCGTGCGCGGGATACGGCGCACGGGCTTCCTCGATGGTCGTCAGCTGGCCATCCGGCGGCGGCGCTGCCGCTGCCGCTTGAGGGTGCGACGCTCGTCCTCGTTGAGGCCGCCCCAGACACCAGCGTCCTGGTTGGTGGCCAGGGCGAACTCGAGGCATTCCTCGCGGACGTTGCACTGCGCACAGACGCGCTTGGCGGCATCGGCCTGCTCAACGGCCGGTCCGGTGGTCCCGATGGGGAAGAAGAGCTCGGGGTCTTCGTCGATGCAGGCTGCGCGACTGCGCCAGTCCATCAGTCGCCTCCGTGTGGGGGTGTGGGCGGGGCCGCACAGCGCTATCCCGGGCAGGCAAGAAGCAGGAGATGGAACGGCGCTGTGGGCGTGCTTGCGGATGATCGCGGTTCACGAGGGCCTGTGGGGCATGCCGCTTGTGAACGCATTCCCAAGTGGTCGTCGCCGACTGTAACGTGATGACGCGACGGTTACAAGGCCTCGCTTGCGAAATCTTGCACCCGTGTCCGACTTGTGCGTATGTACGCGCGTGCGACGCTCATGGCCGTACGGCCCCTGTTCGGCCGTCCTCCTCGTCGGCCACGCTGCGTGCTAGGCGGCGCGGGCGCTTGCGGAACGCAGCGCTCGTGGTCTGTCTCGCAGGGACGCTCGAAGGCAGAAGGAACGTCCGACGCGGGCCACTACGCCACGACGTGGAGGGCCTCCGGGACCGCCCGCAGCGTGATCGCGGTGTGCTCGCCGGCGTAGTCGCCGTCCACCATGAGGGGGACCGGTCTCGTCGCCGTGAACGTGAGCTCGCCCGCGTCCCGCCAGTAGTCGACGGCGCGGAGCCGCACGTGGCGGCCACCCGTGAACACGCCCCCGACGATGCGGAGCAGCGCGGGGGTGGTGACCCTGCGGACGGCCGTGAGGTCGAGGCCGCCGGCGAAGTCGGCGTCCGGGGTCACGCGCATGGGGCGCGTCCCGAGGAACGTGTAGGGGTCGGCCTTGCCCACGATCGCGATGCTGTAGGGGCCGCGGGGCGGGCCGCCGTCCAGGGACACGGTCACGGCCGGGTCGGTCCGATCCGGGCCGGTCAGCCACTCGCGGACCGCGAGCAGCACGAAGGCGAGGTCGCCGAAGCGCCGCTTGAGCCCCGGGTTCTGCTCGACGCGACGGACGACCGCGGCATCGAAGCCGATGCCCGCGTTGAAGGCGAAGTAGCGACCGCCGGCACGGCCCAGCCCGATCGTGCGGTCGCGGCCCTCACGGAGGACGTCGAGCATCTGCGCCGTGGCGGCGACGGGATCGTTCGGGAGGCCCAGGGCACGGGCGAGCACGTTCGCGCCGCCCCCCGGGATGGGACCGAACCGGACCTTCGTGCCTGCCAGGGCCTGCAGCACCTCGTTCGCCGTCCCGTCGCCCCCCAGCGAGAACACCGCGTCGACGCCTTCGTGCACCGCCCCCGCGGCGATGTGCGTGGCGTGGCCGCGCTGCTTCGTCGGGTGGACCTCGAGGTCGACCTCGGAGGCCAGCGCGGCAGCGATCACGTCACGCACGCGGTCGTCGGTCGTGGTGGCGTTCGGGTTGAACAGCAGCAGGGCGCGCACGCAGCCTCCTCGTCCCTTCGAGGCTAACGCGCGCCGCTCGCGGACGGTGTGGCGGTCCCGGGACCCGGCAGCGGCAGCCGGCTCGGCGTGGGGTCCTCTCCGGGCCTCGGGCCGGGTCTCGGGCGGGGCGTGGGCAGCGGGCCCGGCGCGGCCGACGGTGCCGGTGCGGGCACCGGCGTCGAAGCCGGCGGCGGCACCGGGGCGGGCGACGGGCAGGTCTCGCGCGGCACCAGCACGCGGGGGACGGGGCTCGGCTCGCCCGGACACCACGGTGCGGCCCGCAGGCCCGTGTCGGGGTCGAGGGCGACGACCTCGTACTCGTCGTCGGGGAGTGTGAACGCCGCGGGCGCGGTCCCGTCGAGGGCGGCCGTCATGTACCGGGAGAAGATCGTGGCCGGGATCGTGCCGCCGGTGACCGGTGAGGTGCCGTGGACGGATCGCATCGGCCGTCGGCTGTCCGGGTAGCCGACCCACACGGCGGTCGCCAGCCTCGGCGTGAAGCCCACGAACCACGCGTCGCTGTAGTCCTGCACCGTCCCGGTCTTGCCGGCCACCTCGCGTCCCGGTACCTGTGCGCGCACGCCGGTGCCCTCGGCGACGACCCCCTCGAGCAGCTGCACGGTGACGAACGCCGCCGACGGGGTCAGGACCCGGCGTGGCGTGTGGTCCGGCCGCCAGACGACGTGGCCCGCACGATCCTCGATCCGGTCGATGGGGGAGACGGGCACCCGTTCCCCGAGGTTGGCCAGCGTCGCGTAGGCCGCCGCCATGTCGAGGGGGCTGACCCCTTCGGTCAGGCCGCCGAGGGCGATCGGCGGATCCTCGTTGATCGGCGCCGTGACGCCCATCGCCCGGGCCAGTGCCGCGACGCGGCCGACGCCGAGCTCGAGGATGAGCCGCGCGAACGCGCCGTTCACCGAGTCGGTGGTCGCCTTGCGCAGGGTGATGAGGCCGTACGACGAGCCGGTGTAGTTGCGCACCGACCAGGGTCCGTTCTGCGTCCGCAGGACGCCCTGGTTGCCGTTCACCGGCGTATCGGGCCCCATCCCGGAGGTGACGGCGGCCGCGAGGACGAAGGTCTTGAACGTCGACCCCGGCTGGCGTCGCCCCTGCGTGGCCAGGTCGAACTGTCGCCGCTCGTAGTCGCGGCCGGCCACCGCGGCGCGGACGGCGCCGGTCGCGGGATCGACGGACACGACGGCGACCTCCGGGTCCCCGGGATCACCCAGCATGCCGTGGGCCGCGGCCACGGCCTGCTCCTGCAGCGCCGGGTCGAGGGTCGTGTAGACGCGCAGACCGCCGCCGTACAGCCGGCTGGCCCGCTCGGACTCGTCCGCCCCGAACGACGGATCCTCGAGCAGGCTCCGCACCACGAAGTCGACCCAGTAGGGCTGCGTCGTGGCCGGGGTCGGGGGCCGGGGCTCGACCGCGACCGGCTGCGCACGGGCGGCAGCGGCAACCGCCGGCGCCAGGTCGCCCGCCGCCTCCATCGCGTCGAGGACCTGGTCACGGCGGGCGCGGGCGGCCGCCGGCGCACGGGTCGGGTTCAGCGTCTCGGGGGAGCGGATGATGCCGGCGAGCAGCGCCGACTCGGCGACCGTGAGGTCGGCGGCGCCGGCGCGCCAGTAGGTCTCGGCCGCGGCCTGGACCCCGTAGGCACCGTTGCCGAAGTAGACCGTGTTCAGGTACTCCTCGAGGATCTCCCGCTTGGTGTGCTCGGCCTCGAGCTGCCGGGCCAGCAGGGCCTCCTTCACCTTGGTGGCGACCGTCCGTGGCGCGTCGGGCATGTACAGGTTCTTCACGAGCTGCTGGGTGAGCGTGGAGCCGCCCTCCCGAACCTCGCCCGCGGCCGTGTTCGTCAGCGCGGCGCGCAGCAGCGCCCGCCCGTCGACACCGCCGTGCTCCCAGAAGCGGTGATCCTCCGCAGCGACCACCGCGTCGAGGAGGTGATCCGGAAGCGTGTCGACCGAGACCCGCTCGCGGAACTCGTGGCGCAGCACGGCGAGCTGGTTGCCGGCGGCGTCGTACACGACCGACTGCTCCGGCGGGACCCGGGGCACCGCGTCGATCGACGGCATGTCCAGGGTGACGATCTTCGAGCAGCCGGTGCTCGCGACGAGCAGCAGGCCCACGACGAGCACACGCAGCATGCGGCCCACGTCCCGCTCGACCCCTGATCCACCGACGAACCGTCTGCGCACTACGTCGGCACGTCACCGGCCGGCCTCAAGCCGGCCGTGCGGCCGGGGCGCGATGCTCCCGCCCCCGGCCGGCCTGGCAGCCCCCGCGCCAGGGTCACCCGGGCGTGGGCGTGACGTCTTGGGTAGGAATCCTCCGGACCCTCAGGACGATTTCTACCCAGGACGGCGCATAGGGAGGGAGGGCGGGCGGGGCGGGGTCGCCGGCGGGGCGGCGGTCGTGCGGGCGGGGTTCGGGAACGCGGTCAGGCGGGCGGGGTCGGGGAACGCGGTCAGGCGGGCAGGGCCTGCTCGAGGTCGGCGAGCAGGTCGTCGACGTGCTCGATGCCGACCGAGAGTCGCAGGAGGTCGTCGGGCACCTCGAGCGCCGTGCCGGCCACCGAGGCGTGGGTCATGATCCCGGGATGCTCGATGAGGCTCTCGACGCCGCCGAGGGACTCGGCCAGGAAGAAGTGGCGGGTGGACTCGGCGACGGCCTTCGCTGCGTCGATGCCGCCGTCGACGCGGAACGACACCATGCCGCCGAAGGCGGTCATCTGCCGTGCCGCGACGGCGTGCCCCGGGTCGTCGGCAAGTCCGGGGTAGTGCACCGTCAGCACCCGCGGGTGCGCCGCCAGCCACTCGGCGACCGCCTGCGCGTTCGCACAGTGGCGATCCATCCGCACGGCCAGCGTCTTCACGCCCCGCAGCGTCAGCCAGGCGTCGAACGGGCCGGGGATCGCCCCGACCGCGTTCTGGAGGAACCGCAGGCGCTCCGCGGTCGCCTCGTCGGTGCACACCGCGCCACCGACCACGTCGGAGTGCCCACCGAGGTACTTGGTCGTCGAGTGCACGACGATGTCCGCCCCGAGCGCGATCGGACGCTGCAGGTAGGGCGTCGCGAAGGTGTTGTCGACCACGAGCCGCGCGCCGTGCTCGTGGGCGAGGTCGGCAAGGGCGGCGATGTCCAGGATCTTCAGCAGCGGGTTCGACGGGGTCTCCGCCCACACCAGCGCTGCGCCGCCCGCGGCCAGCGCCTCGCGGGTGGCGTCGAGGTCGGACAGGTCGACCGCCTCCACCTCGATGCCGAACCGGGCGTGCACCTGGCTGATCTGGCGCCAGGTGCCCCCGTAGACGTCGTCGGCCATGATCACCCGGTCACCGGGATCGAGCAGGCGCAGGACCGCGTCCTCGGCCGCGAGCCCCGAGGCGAAGGCCACGCCGGCCTCCGCGCCTTCGAGGCTGGCGAGCACGTCCTGCAGCGCGGTGCGGGTCGGGTTGCCGGTCCGCGAGTACTCGTAGCCGCGGTGGCGGCCCACGGCGTCCTGGACGTAGGTCGAACGTCTGGAAGATCGGAACCGTCACGGCGCCGGTCGTCGGGTCCGGGTCCTGACCGACGTGGATCGCGCGGGTGGCGAACTCCATGCGATGGGGCCTTTCGCGTCTACAGGGTGGCGAGGTAGGTGAGCAGGTCCGCGCGGGTCAGGACCCCGACGGGGCGCTGGCCGTCGACGATCACGACGGCCGGGTTGCCGGCGGCGAGGTCGCTGAACACGTCGTCGAGCGGCTCGGTGACCCCGGCGACGGGCAGCGGGGGCTGCATCACGTCGATGACCGGCCGCTGCATGACCGAGGCGTCGGCGAGGGCCGCATCGAGCAGCGCGTTCTCGCGGATCGAGCCGATGACGTCGCCGAGCATGGGGTCGTCGTGGACGTCCTCGCGGAAGACGGGCATCTGCGAGACGCCGAACTCCTTCAGCAGCGCGATCGCCTGGGCCACCTTCTCGTGCGGGTGGCAGTGGACGAGGGTCGGGAGGTCGGCTCCCTTGCGCCCCAGCACGTCGGCGACGGTCACCCCGGCACGCGCCCGCTCGACGAACCCGTGCTCCGCCATCCAGTTCTCGTCGTAGAGTTTCGTGAGGTAGCCGCGTCCGGAGTCGGGCAGCAGCACGACGATCGTCGCGTCGTCGGGTGCCTCCTTCGCGTACTGCAGGGCGGCCCACACGGCCGTCCCGCCCGAGCCGCCGACGAGGATGCCCTCGTCGCGCGTCACCCGGCGGGCGGTCAGGAACGAGTCGCGGTCGCTCACCCGGTACCAGCGGTCCACCACGTCGGGGTCGAAGGACGGCGGCCAGAAGTCCTCGCCGATGCCCTCGACGAGGTAGGGGTGGATGTTGTCGCCGGAGTAGATGGACCCCTCGGGATCGGCGCCGACGATCGCCACGTCCGGCTTGCGCTCCTTCAGGTAGCGGCCGACGCCGGTGATCGTGCCGCCGGTCCCGACGCCGGCGACGAACGCGTCGATCTGTCCGTCGGTCTGCCGCCACAGCTCCGGCCCGGTCGAGAAGGCGTGCGACTGCGGGTTGGCCTGGTTGAAGTACTGGTTCAGCTTGACGGCCTTCGGTTCCTCCGCCAGCCGGTCCGACACCGAGTAGTAGGAGCGGGGGTCCTCCGGCTCCACGGCCGTGGGGCAGACGACGACCTCGGCGCCGTAGGCACGCATGAGCGAGATCTTGTCCTGCGAGACCTTGTCGGGCACGACGAACTGGCACCGGTAGCCCTTGAGCGCCGCGGCGATCGCGAGGCCGACGCCCGTGTTGCCCGAGGTCGGCTCGACGATCGTGCCGCCGGGCCGCAGGGTGCCCGCCGCCTCCGCCGCCTCGATCATGGCGATCCCGATGCGGTCCTTCACCGAGCCGCCGGGGTTGAGCATCTCGAGCTTCGCGAGGACCGTCGGTCCCACGTCACGGGAGATGCGCGACAGCGCCACCAGGGGCGTGTCGCCCATGAGCGCGACGAGGTCCTCCGCCACCTCGCGGCCACGGTCGTCGAGGTGGCGGCGTGGACGGTCGAGCGGGTCGTTCCCGATGCCGAGCGTGCGCCGGTAGATCGAGCGGTCCGCGACGTCGACGGTGTCGTCGCGCCCCGAGTCGACGGTGTCGTCGCGCCCCGAGTCGACGGTGTCGTCGCGCCCCGAGTCGACGGTGTCGTCGCGCCGCGAGTCGGCCTCGTCCGTCATCGTGTGCCTCCCGCCGTGATCGGTGCCGCCGAGCCTACTGGCGTCGTGCCGTATCGCCGTCGGGCGGCGGTGCTGACCGTACGATCCCGTCGGCCGCTACGCTGCCCCTCACCGCAGACCTGCGCGAGACGCTCCGGCGGCGCCCACCCGGCGCCGCTTGCTGCTGTCCACGTGGGGCTGCGCCTCCGCGTGGATCCCCCCGCGCTTCGACGACTGCTCTGCCGTGGGCAGCCGCCCGACACCACCCTGAGCTGAGAAACGTCGAGCCGCATGACCGCCCCTGTTTCCGACCCCGCCTCCCGGGCCTCGTTCGCCCTGTGGGCGAAGCGTGTCCGCGCGCGTCTCGTGCCGCACGCGAACAGCGAGTCGGTGCTGCTCGGCCTCGGTGGGCTGATCGGTCTCGCCACCGGGCTGCTCGCCGCGGCGCTCGTCGGGCTGCTGCGGATCGTGCAGGTCGTCGCCTTCGGCTCCCATCCGAGCCTCCTGCGCACGCTGCTCGCTCCGACCGTCGGTGCGTTCGTCGTCGGGCTCCTGGTGATGTATCTCGCCTCGGAGCCGAGCGGCGGTGGGATCGTCGAGGTGATGCGGACCATCGCCCTTCGCGGCGGTCGCTTCCGCGGGCGGGTGCCGTTCGCCATGCTGGCGGAGTCGAGCATCGCGCTCGGCAGCGGTGGTTCGGGTGGCCGCGAGGCTCCGATCGTGCTCGGTGGCGGCGCCATCGGGTCGCTCATCGGCCGGCTCTTCGCCGTCGACGAGGATCGGATGCGCACGCTCGTCGCGGCCGGTGCCGGCGCCGGGATCGGGGCGTCCTTCAACGCGCCGATCGGCGGCATGCTGTTCGCCATCGAGCTGTTCCTCGGCAAGCTCAAGGCGCGCTCCCTCCAGGTCGTCGTGCTCGCCTCGGTCGCCGCCTCGGTGACGGCGCGCGAGCTCATCGGCCCGGAGATCGTCTTCCAGCCCGGCCGCGGCTACGAGCTCCACGACCCGCGCGAGCTCATCGGCTACGCCGCCATCGGGCTGCTCGCGGTGGCGGTCGGCGTGGTGTTCATCGAGGGCGAGCACCTCGCCGAGCGGGCCTTCCGCAAGCTGAAGCTGTGGCTGCCGCTGCGGCTGGCCCTCGGCGGCCTCATCGTCGGGCTGATCGCGCTCGCCGCACCGGAGGTGCTCGGCACCGGCCACCAGCTGCCACCGATCTTCGGCGTGCGCGAGCCCATCCGCACGATGGTGCAGGGCGGCTTCGGGCACGGGGCGAGCGCGGCCGCGCTGCTCGGCTTCCTGCTCGTCGCCAAGCTCGTGGCGACCATCGCGTCGGTCGGTAGCGGCAACGCGGTCGGGTCGCTGATGCCCACCCTGTTCACCGGCGCGGCGCTCGGCGGTGCGGTCGGCCACCTCCTCCAGGTCGTGCTTCCCGGCGCGGGCATCTCGCCCGGGGCGTTCGCCCTCGTCGGCATGGCGGCGGTGTTCGCGGCGGCGGCGAGGACGCCGCTGACCGCCATCCTCATCGTGTTCGAGCTGACCGGTGACTACGGGCTCGTGCTGCCGCTCATGCTGGCCGCCGGGCTGGCCACCTTCCTCGCCGACCGGGTGCTGCCGGACGGCCTGTACACCGCGCCGCTGCGGCGTGCGGGCATCACCTACGAGGAACCCGACGACATCGACGTGATGCAGACCGTCACCGTCGGTGAGGTCATGACCACCGACCCGGACACGGTGCCGGCGGACATGCCGCTGCCGGAGGTGCGGGCGACCTTCGAACGCACACGCCACCACGGCTTCCCGGTCGTCGAGGGCGATCGGCTCGTGGGCGTGATCACCGTCTCCGACCTCACCCATGCCGAGCGGACGCAGACGACCACCGAAGGCAGGGCGCAGCTGCTGGCGGCGGACGTGGCGACCCGTGACCCGCTCACGACGACCCCGAGCGCCCCGGTGTACCGCGCGCTGCACCACATGGCGGCGTACGACGTGGGGCGGCTGCCCGTCGTGGCCGAGGAGGACCATTCGCGGCTCGTCGGTCTCCTGCGGCGCAGCGACGTCATGCACGCCTACCAGCGGGCCGTGCAGCGGGGTGTCGCTCGTCAGCAGCGCGAGGAGCGGTCGAAGCTGCGCGACCTCGTCGGGGTCCACTTCAGCGAGCTCGTCGTCCAGCCCGACGCCTACGCAGCCGGCAAGTGCGTCTCGGACGTCGCCTGGCCGCCACGGACGATCCTCACGAGCATCCGCCGAGGGGGGCAGGTCCTGCTGCCCGACGGCCGGACGGTCATCGAGCCGGGCGACGAGGTCGTGGTCCTCACCGGCCCCGATCACGCGGAGAGCGTGGAGCAGCTGCTGACGGCGCCGGGCGAGCCTCCCGATCAGGGAGTCTGACCCGCCGTCCGAGCGCACGGGAGCCGGTTCCCGTCGTTCGTGAGGGGGGATCCTTGCCCATCACCGTCGGGGAGTGGGAGGACCTGTGCACCCTCTCCGCGGAGCGGGCACCCCGTGTCCTGCGGACGCCGCCGACGGCATGGCCTACCGCTGACGCTGCGAGCTCTCAGGCGTCCACGCTGTCGCGACTGACGAGCTTGAAGAAGGTGCTGTCGCTACCGGATGTCTTCTCCTCCTGGTAGAGGAAGGCCAGGTTCGCGTCGTCGAACTTGTCGAACCACATGTCCCAGCTGATGTGCTCGAGCTGCACCTCGTCGGCGCCGTACCCGACCATGTCGAGGGTGAGCACCCCCGCTTCGCCGTCGGACTGCGTGCCGCGGGCCGTCGCCGGGACCGCGTCGTGGGTCTCGGCCCAGGCCCGGATCGTGTCGTGGTTCGTGGTCGTGTGGCTCTTGTTCGTCAAATCAGGCCCTCCTGCAGATCGTTGATTCGACCGTAGGGAGCCGGCCCCGCCCGTCCGCGAGGCGCAGCCGTCCGTTCGCGGGGGCGACCTTTCTTCACGGACGATCGCGGTCGGCGAAGGTCGGGCGAAACGTCCAGCATGTTGGGTGAACGGCCCGAGTTGTGCCGCACGAGCGCGCGGCGCCGAGGGGCGCGCGAGATGGAGTACCCCCGGTAGGAATCGAACCTACGCACGTGGCTCCGGAGGCCACTGCTCTATCCACTGAGCTACGGGGGCGAGATCGCCGGCGCGGCCGGTCAGGCCGGCGCCCCGGACGGCTGCACACGGTACCACGCACCTCGGACGGGTCGAACCGGCGAGGGCCTTGTCGGGTGCACCCACCGCCGCGGCCCCGCGCGGTAGCGTGGGCGCCCATCGACGCGGAGGAGGCGGAGGGTGACGGCCGGCGTGAAGGTCCTCGCGGTCGACGACGACCCGACCATCCAGCGACTCCTCCAGGTCAACCTGGAGATGGAGGGCTACGACGTCGTGCTCGCCGGTGACGGCGAGGAGGCGCTCGCGGTCGCCCGTGCCGAGCATCCGGACCTCATCCTCCTCGACGTCATGATGCCGAAGAAGGACGGCTGGCAGGTGTGTCGCGAGCTGCGGGAGGATCCCGACCTCGCTCACGTGCCGGTCATCTTCCTCTCCGCCCGGGCCCAGGACGCCGACGTCGTGCGCGGCGCGAGCCTTGGCGCGAACGAGTACGTCACGAAGCCCTTCGACCCCATGGAGCTCCTCGACCTGGTGGCCCGGCTGACCGCCTGACGGCTCGCCGCGGACGGTTTCCGTCGCTGTGGGGGCGACCCCTACCCTCGGCATGCTCGTATCCGGCTCCCCCCGACGGAAATCCGCTCATGGCCGATCCCGAAACCCTCGATCCGACGCTGGCCGACCTCGCCACCCGCGTCAAGCAGGCCCTGGCTGCCGCCGACCTGCCGGCCGGGGACGTCGCCTTCGAGCGGCCGCGCCAGGTCGAACACGGTGACTGGGCGTCCACCATCGCCCTGCGCCTGGCCAAGCCGGCGAAGCGTCCGCCGCGCGAGATCGCCCAGACCATCGTCGACAACCTCGAGCTGCCTCCGGCCGTGGCGGCCGTCGAGGTCGCCGGTCCCGGCTTCATCAACTTCCGCTTCGCCCACGCCTACTTCGAGGACCTCGTGCGCCGCATCGTGGACGCCGGTGGCGCCTACGGCAGCCACACCCGCGAGGGCGAGGAGCGGGAGTACGTGAACGTCGAGTTCGTCTCGGCCAACCCGACCGGGCCGCTGCACGTCGGCAACGGCCGGTGGGCGGCCACCGGCGACGCCATCGCCGCGCTCATCGAGGCCGACGGCCACCGAGTCGTGCGCGAGTACTACGTGAACGACGCGGGTGAGCAGGTCCGTCGCTTCGGCGAGTCCGTGCTGCTGACCGCACGCGGCGAGCCCCTCGGCGACGACCACTACAAGGGCGCCTACATCGCCGACATCGCCGAGCAGCTGCGGACCGAGCTCGGCGACGACTTCTTCGTCGCGGACCCGTACGAGACCGCCGAGCTCCCGGTCCGCGCCGCCGACGGACCCCACGATCTGGACACCGAGGCCGCCGACGTGGACCCGGGCCTGGCGTCGAAGGTGGGCGAGCTCGCCGTCCGGGCGATGCGCGATCGCATCGCCGACGTGCTCCACCGGATGGGCGTGGACTTCGACGTGTGGTTCTCCGAGCGCACGCTCCACGAGCGCAACGAGATCGACGAGGCGCTCGACACCCTGCGCGCCGGCGGGCACACCGAGGAGGCCGACGGGGCCCTGTTCCTGCGAACCACCGACTTCGGGGACGACAAGGACCGCGTGCTCGTACGCTCCGACGGGCGCCCGACCTACTTCGCCGCTGACTGCGCCTACATGCTGGACAAGTGGCGGCGGGGCTACAGCCGGCTCATCTACCTCCTCGGTGCCGACCATCACGGCTACGTCGCCCGGCTCCAGGCCGTGGCGCAGGCCCTCGGAATCCCGGCTGACAAGATCGAGGTCCGGATCGGCCAGCTCGTGAACCTGCTGCGGGCCGGCGAGCCCGTCCGGCTCTCGAAGCGGTCGGGCGAGATCGTGACCCTCGACGAGGTGGTCGACGAGGTCGGCGTCGACGTGACCCGCTACCACTTCCTGCGCCAGAGTCTCGACACCGCCGTCGACTTCGACCTCGACGAGGTCGTCAAGCAGTCGATGGAGAACCCTGTCTACTACGTCCAGTACGCCCACGCGCGCATCGCGTCGCTCATCCGCACCGCCGACGAGCGCGGCTTCGACCACGGCCAGCTCGCGGAGACGGACCTGACCCGACTGACCGCCGAGGCGGAGACCGAGCTGCTGCGACGGATGGCCGAGCTGCCCGAGGTGATCGCCGACGCCGCCGAGCTGCGCGCCACCCAGCGGGTCACCCGCTACGCGGAGGAGCTCGCCGCCGCCTTCCACCGCTTCTACACCGACTGCCGGGTCCTCGTGGACGACGAGTCGCTCGGCCGGGCCCGCTACTGGTTGGCGGTCGCTGCCAAGCAGGTCCTGGCGAACGCCCTCGGTGTGCTGCGGGTCGCCGCCCCGGAGCGCATGTGATGACCATGACCACGACCACCCCCTGGCCCGAGACCGCCCGTCGCGACCCGCAGGGCGTGCTCACGATCGGTGGCGTGTCCACCGTCGCCCTCGCCGAGCGCTACGGCACCCCGCTGTGGGTCGTCGACGAGGACGACCTGCGCCACCGCTGCCGCCTGTACCGGGAGGCGTTCCCGGGCGTGAACGTCGCCTACGCCTCGAAGGCCTGGTGCACCGTCGGGCTCCTCCAGCTCGTCGCGGAGGAGGGGCTGTGGGTCGACGTGGCCTCGGGCGGGGAGCTGCACACCGCGCGGGTCGCCGGGGTGCCGATGGAGCGCATTGTCTTCCACGGCAACAACAAGTCCGATGACGAGCTGCGCGACGCGGCGGAGCTCGGCGTCGGCCGGGTCGTCGTCGACAGCTTCGACGAGCTCGACCGTCTCCAGCGGGTCGGTGACGAGCTCGACCACACCTTCCGATGCTGGCTGCGGATCACGCCGGGCATCGACGCCCACACCCACGACTACGTGCGCACCGGGCACGACGACTCGAAGTTCGGCTTCACGCTGTCGCTGGGCCTGGCCGACGAGGCGCTGGTCCGCTCGCTGGACCTCGACCGGGTCGAGGTGGTCGGCGCCCACGCCCACATCGGCTCGCAGATCTTCGGGATCGACCCGTTCATCGCGAACGCCGAGGTCATGCTCGACCTGCTCGTCCGCTGGCGCGACGAGCACGGCGTCACGCTCACCGAGCTCAACCTCGGCGGCGGCATGGCGATCCGCTACACGCACGAGGACCACCCGGTGGACCTCCACCAGACGGGCCGGTCGGTGCTCGACGCCGTCGAGACGATGTGCACGAACCGCGACTTCCCGGTGCCGCAGCTGGCGATCGAGCCGGGCCGCGCCATCGTCGGCCAGTCGACGGTCACCCTCTACCGGGTCGGTACCGTCAAGCCGCTGCCGGGGCTGCGCACCTACGTCAGCGTCGACGGCGGGATGTCGGACAACATCCGTCCCGCCCTCTACGAGGCGGAGCACGAGGTCGACCTCGCCAGCCGCACGAGCGACGCCACGCTCGCCGCATACACGGTGGTCGGCAAGCACTGCGAGTCCGGTGACCTCGTCCGCGAGCGCGCCTCGCTGCCGGGCGACCTCGCGGTCGACGACCTCGTCGTGGTGGCCGCGACCGGCGCCTACACCGAGTCGATGGCATCGAACTACAACCGGCTGCCACGTCCCGCCGCGGTGCTCGTCCGTGACGGGACGGTCCGCGAGCTCATCCGCCGCGAGACCTACGACGACCTCGTTCGCCGCGACGTCCCGCTGACCTGATCCGGCGCGCAGCAGACGGGCTCCCCGCCCGGCGCGGGCTGATGGGCCCGGCCGTCGTGCCCGCTGGTCCCAAATCGGGCGCTGAACGGCCCGGATTCTGCGACGAGGGCCACGCCACCCCTCCCGCTCGCCGGCGCACGGACATACGCTCGGCCGACAGTGGGCCGGCAGGTCGGTCCCCCGGTCGTGAGGGAGCGCAGTGGAGGCGATCGTTCCGACAGAGAAGATCCGAAACGTCCTGCTCGTGGGTCATGCGGGGACCGGCAAGTCCACCCTTGCCGAGTCCATGCTGCATGTCGCCGGCAACCGTGACCGGCACGCCCACGGGTCGCCGACCCTCGATTTCGAGCCCGAGGAGCAGGACCGCGGGCGCTCCCTCGGCCTGGGGGTCGCGGCCGTCACCTTCGACGGCTACAAGATCAACGTGCTCGACGCGCCCGGGTCGGCCGAGGCCATCGGGGACGCGTACCCGGCCATCGCCGCCGCCGACGTGGCCGTGTTCGTCGTGGACGCGACCGTCGGCCTCCAGCCGCAGCACGAGGAGCTCTGGCGCGCGTGTGCCAAGCGTGACCTGCCCCGGCTGGTGTTCCTGAACAAGCTGGATCTCGAGCACGCCGAGTACCAGACGAACATCGACGCCCTGCGCGAGGCCTACGGCAAGCCGCTCGCGCCGGTGCACATGCCGATCGGCCTCGCCGCCGAGCTGACCGGCGTCATCGACCTCCTCCACTTCAACGCCGTCGAGTTCGACGGGGACAAGCGCATCGAGGAGGAGGTGCCCGAGGTCCGCCGTGAGCAGGCCGAGCGCAACCGCGAGTTCCTCGTCGAGGCGGTCGTCGAGAACGACGACGCGCTCCTCGAGCGCTACCTCGAGGGCGAGACCCCCTCGGCGGCCGAGCTCGCCGAGGTGTTCGCCCACGGCGTCGCCAGCTGCGGCTTCTTCCCGGTGCTGGTTGGCTCGGCCGAGGAGGGGATCGGCGTCGAGCTGCTCCTGCAGTTCCTGATCGAGGAGTGCCCGTCGCCGGCGGACGCGCCGCCGCTCGTCGCCGGTGGCCTCGAGGGCGACACCGCCGTCTACGTCGCCAAGACGTTCTCCGACCAGTACGTCGGCCGGATCAACGTGCTCCGCATCCTTCGCGGCACCCTCCAGGCGGACGACAACCTCGCGAACGCGCGGACGAGCACCACCCAGCGGCTCCACAACCTGTTCACCCTTCTCGGCAAGGAGCAGGTGCCCGTGCAGGGCGGTGCGGCCGGCGACATCGTCGCGGTCGCCAAGCTCGACGACGTGGCGACGGGTGACGTGCTGTACGCCTCCGAGCCCGTCGAGATCGACGACTTCTCGCCGCCGGAGGGCTACCACCGCGTCGTGCTCCGCCCCGTCTCCGCCAGCGACGACGACAAGCTCTCGACGGCGCTGCAGCGGATCATGCAGGAGGATCCGTCGATCACGTCCGCCCGCGACGCCGACTCCGGCGCGCTCGTCCTCGGCTTCTACGGGCCCCAGCACGTGGACGTGACGACGAGCCGGCTCGAGCGCAAGTACGGCGTGCACGTCGTCGCCGAGTCGGCGCCGGTCGCGTTCCGCGAGACGATCCGGGGCGCCGCCTCGGGCATCGGCAAGCACGTGAAGCAGACCGGCGGCCACGGCCAGTACGGCGTGGCGCAGATCGAGGTGGCGCCCACCGCGCGCGGGGAGGGCTTCGCGTTCGTGGACAAGATCGTCGGCGGGGCCATCCCGAACCAGTGGATCCCCTCGGTCGAGAAGGGCATCCGCGAGGCCATGAAGGCGGGACAGCTCGGCGGCTTCCCCGTCGTCGACGTTGAGGTCCGGCTCGTCGACGGCAAGTTCCACTCGGTCGACTCGTCCGACGCCGCCTTCCAGATGGCGGGCATCCTGGCCTTCCGCGACGCGCTCGCGGCCACCGACGTGGTCCTGCTCGAGCCGGTCATGGAGGTCGACGTGGCCGTTCCCGACGACCTCACCGGCGCCATCATGAGCGACCTGTCGGGCCGGCGCGGGCGGATCATGGGCACCGACGCGGTCGGCGGTGGCCTCTCGATGATCCACGCGCACGTGCCGGAGGTGGAGCTGTCCACCTTCGCCGCGGAGTTCCGGGCGCTCACGAGCGGCCGCGGCAGCGTGGCCCTGCGCTACCACCACCACGAGGAGGTCCCCGACCAGATCGCGAAGCGGCTGCTCGAGCAGCACAGCCGCAAGAAGGCCGACGCCTGACCCGGTCCTGTCGCCGGTGGCGCCTCGATCCCGGCGCGGGAGCCTCATCCCGTGCCCGGTAGGCTCCCCGCCACGTGACGGCGCGAGGGCGAGGAGGTGGCGTGGACAGGGTGATCCGCATCGGCTTGCTGGGATGCGGCACCGTCGGTGGCGGTGTCGTGCGCATCCTGCATCGCGAGGCCGGCGACATCGCGGTCCGCACCGGTGCCGAGCTCCGGGTGACGCGTGTCGCCGTCCGCGATCCCGCCCTCCCGCGCGACCTGCCGCTGTCCGCGGAGGTGTTCACCGACGACCCGGCCGCGGTCGTGGAGGACGACGACGTGGACGTTGTCGTCGAGGTGATGGGTGGTCTCGTGCCGGCCGGCAAGCTCATCCGCCGCGCGCTCGAGCTCGGCAAGCCGGTCGTCACGGCCAACAAGGAGCTCGTCTCCCGGCAGGGACCGGAGCTCTACGACGCCGCCGCCGAGGCCGGGGTCGACTTCATGTACGAGGCGGCGGTCGCCGGCGCCATCCCGATCATCAAGCCGCTGAAGGAGTCGCTCGCAGGCGATCACGTCTCGCGCGTCGTCGGCATCCTGAACGGGACGACGAACTACATCCTGACCCAGATGACCGACCAGGGCGCCCGCTACGACGAGGCGCTCGCCGAGGCGCAGCGGCTCGGGTACGCGGAGGCCGACCCCACCGCCGACGTGGGCGGCGCCGACGCCGCCGCGAAGACGGCCATCCTCGCCTCGCTCGCCTTCGACACGCGAGTCCACTTCGACGACGTGTTCCACGAGGGGATCGAGGGCGTCACGGCGACGGACATCTCCGTGGCCGACCGCCTCGGCTACGTCGTGAAGCTGCTCGGGATCGCCAGCGAGAACGACGACTCGGTCGCCGTGCGGGTCCATCCCACCTTCCTGCCGAAGACCCATCCGCTCGCGTCGGTCCGCGACAGCTTCAACGCGATCTTCGTGCAGGCCGACGCCGCCGGCGAGCTCATGTTCTACGGCCGCGGTGCCGGCTCCCTGCCGACCGGGTCGGCCGTCGTCGGCGACATCATCGACGTGTCCCGCAACCTGCTGCAGACGGCCCGCGGGCCGGTCGAGTCCGCCCATCGGGCGAAGCGGATCCGGTCGATGGACGAGCTGCAGACCCAGTACTACGTCCTCCTCGACGTGGAGGACACCGCCGGGGTGCTCGCATCGGTGGCCACGACCTTCGGCCACAACGGCGTGTCGATCGCCCAGGTGTGGCAGGAGGGCGCGCTCGAGTACGCGCAGCTCGTGCTCATCACCCACCGCGCGCGCGAGGCAGCGCTGCGTGCGACCGTCGACGACCTGCAGTCCACCGAGGGCGTACGAGCCGTGGCCAGCGTGCTGCGGGTCGAATTGGAGGTGTTCAGCTAGTGGCCCACCTGTGGCGTGGCATCATCGAGGAGTACCGCGAGCGCATGCCGGTGTCCGACGCGACACCGGTCGTCACGCTGCGCGAAGGCGGCACGCCCCTCATCCACTCCGAGTCGCTGTCGGAGCTGACCGGCTGCGAGGTGCACCTGAAGTTCGACGGTGCGAACCCGACCGGCTCCTTCAAGGACCGGGGGATGACTCTGGCCATCAGCAAGGCCGTGGAGGACGGCGCGAAGGCCGTCATCTGCGCGTCCACCGGCAACACGTCGGCGTCGGCGGCCGCGTACGCCGCGAAGGCCGGGCTGGTGGCAGGCGTGATCGTGCCGAAGGGCAAGATCGCCCTCGGCAAGCTGGCGCAGGCGCTGGTCCACGGCGCCCGTGTCATCCAGATCGACGGCAACTTCGACCAGGCGCTGCAGATCTGCCGCACCCTCGACGAGAAGTACCCGGTGCACCTCGTCAACAGCGTGAACCCGTACCGGATCGACGGGCAGCGCTCAGGAGCCTGGGAGGTCTGCGACCAGCTCGGCCGCGCCCCGGACGTGCACGTCATGCCGGTCGGTAACGCCGGCAACATCACCGCCTACTGGCGCGGATACCGCGAGTACCGGGCCGACGGCCTCATCGACACGCTTCCGGTCATGCGCGGCTTCCAGGCCGCCGGCGCGAACCCGATCGTGCGTGGGCGGCCGGTCGAGAAGCCGTCGACGATCGCGACCGCCATCCGGATCGGCAACCCGGCGTCCTGGGACCAGGCGGTCGCCGCCGCGTCCGAGTCCCGGGGCAGCATCCGCGACGTGACCGACCGGGCCATTCTCAACGCCTACCGGCGGCTCGCCCACGAGGGCGTCTTCGTCGAGATGGCGTCGGCCGCGTCGGTCGCGGGGCTGCTGCAGCTGCACGAAGGCGGGGAGCTCGAGCCGGGGCAGACCATCGTCTGCATCCTCACGGGCCACGGTCTCAAGGATCCGGACTGGGCCATCGCCGGCGCGGCGCAGCCGCCCACCATCCCGATCGACGTGGACGCCGCCGCCGAGCGGCTCGGGCTCGCGTGAGCCGCTCGCGGCGACCCGAGCCCTCGAGCTCCGGGTCGCCCGATGCGCGTCCCGGCGACGCCGACGGTCCCGGACCCGTCCCGCCTGCCCCGGGGACCTCGCCGAGTCCGGCCCGGGCCGGCAGCCAGGTGGTGGCGCTCGTCGCGCTGCTGCGGCGCAACGCCGACTTCCGGCGGCTGTTCGCGGCGGCGGTCGTCTCGTTCCTCGGTGACTGGTTCGCGCTGGTGGCGGTCAGCGGGCTGGTCGAGGACGTGACGGGCAACCAGGGCTCCACGGCCCTGGTCTACGCGGCCCAGGTCCTGCCGGCCTTCCTCTTCTCGCCGCTCGCCGGGGTCGCCGCCGACCGCTTCGACCGCAAGCGGGTCATGGTCAGCGCGAACCTGGTCCTGCTCGTGCCGAGCCTGGCGTTGCTCGCCGCCGGGCACTGGAGCAACGCCTGGCTCGCGATCGCCTGCGTCGGCGCGATCTCCGCCCTGGCCGCGTTCGTGCAGCCGGTCGTGAACGCGGTCGTCCCGAACGTCGTCGATGCGGCCGACCTCAGCCTCGCGCAGGCGTCCATCGGCAGCGTGTGGGGGAGCATGCTCTTCGTCGGGGCGGCGCTCGGCGGCCTCGTCACGGCCGTGTTCGGGCGTCAGGCCAGCTTCCTCGTCGACGCCGGGACCTTCCTGCTGGCCGCCGTGCTCATCTGGCGCATCCGGCGGCCGTTCTCCCGCGGTCGGGTCGTGGCGTCCGCCTCGGTCCTCGCCCACCTCGGCGAGGTCTGGGACTTCATCCGTCCGCGCAAGGTCACGAAGGCGTTCATGCTCACGAAGGCGAGCGTCGGCGTCGGCAACGGCGTCGTCGGACTGCTCCCGGTCTTCGCGCTGGACCGCTTCGGCGCGGGGGACGCGGGCATCGGGATCCTGCTCGCCGCCCGCGGTCTCGGGTCGCTCGTGGGCCCCTACCTCGGGCGAGCCGTGCACCGCGACGACGGCCGCCGGATCGTGGTCGTGACCGGCCTGTCCATCGTCATGTTCGGCACCGTCTACCTCCTGCTGCCGGGGACCGGCTCCCTGTGGGTGGCCGCCGCCGTGGTGGCGGTCGCGCACGTCGGCGGGGGAAACCAGTGGGTCACCTCCACGGTGGGGCTCCAGATGACGACGCCGGACCACGTCGCCGGTCGGGTGCTCAGCCTCGACTACGCCATGGCGACGCTCGGCATGGGGACCTCCGCGCTGCTCGCGGGCATCATCACGCCCGTCGTCGGCCTCGACGCCTCCGCCTACGGGTTCGCCGCGCTCGCCGTCGTCGCGGGCGTCGGCTGGCTCGTCTGGACCCGCGACCTGTGGGGCGGCGCGACGGACCCCATCGCCGACGCCCGCCGCGACACCGCGCGCTGACCCCCCGCCCCGCCCCGCCCCACCCCGTCCCGCCCCACCCCGCCCCGTCCCGTCCCGCCCCGCCCCACCCCGCCCCGCCCCGCCCCGCGCTCCGCCCAACGTCCTGGGTCGATTTCCTCCGGACAGCTCGGAGGATTTCTACCCAGGATGGGCGCAGCGGGCGACTCGCGACGTTCCTGGGTCGATTTCCTCCGGACAGCTCGGAGGATTTCTACCCGGGACGTGCGGCACGGAGGCCGCTCACGGGGCGGACGGCGCGGACGGGGCGGACGGGGCGGACGGGGCGGACGGGGCGGACGGGGCGCGAGCCGGGGCCTCCCCGACGGCCGGCACACGGCACGGCCCCGCGTCCACGGGCTGGGGTCGCGGCGGGCCGGGGGCTACCGTGCGTCGCCAGCCAGGAGGTGCCGTGCCCACCATCCGACACCACACCGTCCAGGTGCCAGCCACCAGCGCGAACCTCGGGCCGGGCTTCGACGCCTTCGGCCTGGCGGTCTCGCGCCACCTCGTCGTGCAGTCCGGACCCCGCAGCCGTCAGACCGAGCGGGTGCGCGCGGCCGGCGAGGGCGCCGGCGAGCTCGACGGCGGCGACGAGAACCTGATCTGGCGCTCGCTCGTGCGCTTCTGCGAGGAGCACGACGAGCCGGTGCCCGACGTGGCCCTGGCGGCCGTCAGCGAGATCCCGCTCGAGCGCGGGCTCGGGTCGTCCTCGTCGGCCATCGTGGCGGGGCTGGCGCTCGGTCGCGCCCTGACGGGCCACGTCGTCGCCGACCGTGACCTGATCGCGCTCGCCGCCGAGGTCGAGGGCCATCCCGACAACGTGGCGCCGGCCGTCATGGGCGGGCTCACGGTCAGCGCATTCGCCGACGACGGGACGCTCGTGGTGCGCCGCGCCCAGCCGCACCCGCGGCTGCGCCCCGTCGTGCTCGTCCCGGTGACCCGGCAGGCCACGGTCGCGGCGCGGGGGGTGCTCCCCGACACGCTCGATCGCGCTCAGGCGGCGCAACAGGCGGCTCGGGCCGGCCATGTCGTCGGTGCGCTGCTCGGCGCCTGGCCGGCCGACGCCCGGGTGACCGGCGACCTGCTCCACGAGCCGGCGCGGCTCGCCGTCATGAGGCCGTCCGGACAGCTCGTGCACCGGCTGCGGGAGGCCGGGACCCACGCGTGGCTGTCAGGGGCCGGACCGACGGTCGCCGCCGCGGTGCCCCGCCACGACCTCGCCGCCGAGGACCACTGCCGGCGCGTCGCCGAGGAGGCGGGGTTCACGGCGTACCCCCTCGACTGGGAGCTCACCGGCGCGCTCGCCTGCCCGCAGGACGGCTGCGGGATCGGCGGGCAGCGGGTGTGCGTGCACTGTCCCGCGGGGCGAGTATGATGTGCACATCCGCACCGCGCTGACTGACGCGGAGCGCGTCATCCAGATGCATCTCCCCACGAGCCTTCCCGGAGCACTCCGGGAGCTCACCGGGACGATGCATGTCCGGACCGCATCGCACCACGGTGTCGTCTGCTGCTCGGATGCTCTCGCCCCGGTCACGGTCGCGGTTCCTCGAAAGGTCATCTGTCGTTTGCCGTGTCGGGTCGTCCACCACCGCGGCGTCTCGCCTCGCTGCCGTCCAGGCAGATCGGTGCAGTCGTCCTCGTCGACCGGCGGGTCCACGAGTCGTGGGCGATCGAGCGGCCGGCATGGCCTGCAGGGGAGTGAGCAGAGGGGGAGGAGCGTCGTGGCCACGCCGACCGGCTCTCCTCGGCGTGAGATCGCCGTCACCCTTCCGCCACGCCTCGACGTCGGAGCGCGAGCCCCGTCCACGCACCGTCGCTGACCCGACCGCGTCGCACAGGAGCACCAGGTGAAGCTCTTTCTCGACACTGCCAACATCGAAGAGATCGCCGAGATCAACCGCTGGGGTGTGCTCGACGGCGTGACGACCAACCCGTCGCTCGCCGCGAAGGTGGGCACGGACTTCGCGTCGATGATCAAGGAGATCTGCGCGGAGGTCGACGGGGACGTCAGCGCGGAGGTCGTCTCGACGACCGCGGACGAGATGGTGGAGGAGGGCCGCAAGCTCGCGGGCATCGCCACGAACGTGGTCGTCAAGGTGCCGCTCATCCCCGAGGGGCTGGCGGCCACCAAGCGGCTGACACGGGAAGGGATCCGCGTCAACGTGACGTTGTGCTTCTCGACCACGCAGGCGATCCTCGCCGCGCGGGCGGGTGCCGCCTACGTGTCGCCGTTCCTCGGTCGGGTCGACGACATCGCCAACGACGGGATCGCGCTGCTCGGTGAGATCTGCGACGTCTTCCGCATCCACGACTACGAGACCGAGGTGCTCGCGGCGTCGCTGCGTCACCCCCAGCACGTGGTCCAGGCGGCCCTCGCCGGCGCGGACGTGGCGACCTTGCCGGCGAAGGTCTTCCGCCAGATGGTCCAGCACCCGCTCACCGACCGCGGGCTCGAGCGCTTCCTGGACGACTGGAACACCTATCAGCAGCAGCTGAAGGCCTGACACGCCCGTCCGGGCGCCCGCCCGGACCTAGGAGAGACGACGAGCGACCACGGTCGGAGGGTCCGACCCCGGGGGACGCTCGATGTGGAGAGGCAACATGGACCGGACGACGCTCGAGCGCAAAGCACTGGCCGAGCTGCGTGAGATCGCCTCGGCACTCGAGCTGCGCGGCTACCAACGGATGAAGAAGGCGGACCTCGTGGACCTCATCGTCGGCGCGGGCGCCGGCGGCGAGGGCGGCACGCCGTCGACGAACGGCAACGGCACCGCCACGGCATCGGCGACCGACGCGGACACCGACGACGACACCGACACCGACACCGACGACGACTCCCGTGCCCGCGCGCGCAAGCGTGCCGGCGCGGACTCGCTGACGAAGCGATCCGACGACGACGGTGAAGCGGAGCGCGAGCGCACCCGCGAGCGGACCCGCACGGGGGATCGCCGCAGTGACCGCAACGACGCCGACCGGGGCGGCAACCGGAACGAGCGCGGCGGCAACGACCGCGACGACCGCGGCCGCGACTCGTCCAAGGGCAAGGACGACGACGGTGACGACGGCCGCGGCGGCGGGGGCGACGACGACCAGGCGCGCCGGAACAAGCGGGAGCGGCGTCGCAAGAACCGCAGCGGCGGGGGCGGCGGCGGCCAGCAGGACAACCTCGAGGACGCCGAGGTCCGCCAGGGCGTGCTCGACCTGCTTCCCGAGGGCTATGGCTTCCTGCGCACGACCGGCTACCTCTCCGGGGCCAAGGACGTGTACGTCAGCCAGTCGTTCGTGCGCCGCTTCAACCTGCGTCGCGGCGACCTCGTGCGCGGTCCGATCCGTCACAACAAGAACAACGACAAGTTCCCGGCGCTCGCCCGTATCGACGCCGTCGAGGGCGACGACGTCGACGAGAACGGACTGAAGCGGCGCGTCGACTTCAAGGATCTCACGCCGCTGTTCCCGAAGGAGCGGCTGCGCCTCGAGACCGAGGAGCGCTCGCCCATCGCGATGCGCATCGTCGACATGATGTCGCCGATCGGCAAGGGGCAGCGTGGGCTCATCGTCTCGCCGCCGAAGGCCGGCAAGACGACGATCCTGAAGCAGCTCGCCCATGCGATCGAGACGAACAACCCGGAGGTGCACCTCATGGTGCTCCTCGTCGACGAGCGGCCGGAGGAGGTCACCGACTTCGAGCGGTCGACCACCGGTGAGGTGATCTCGTCGACCTTCGACCGCCCCGCGGAGGACCACACGCAGGTGGCCGAGCTCTGCATCGAGCGCGCGAAGCGCCTCGTCGAGCGCGGTCAGGACGTCGTCATCCTGCTGGACTCGATCACCCGGCTCGGTCGCGCCTACAACCTCGCGGCGCCGGCGTCGGGGCGGATCCTTTCCGGCGGTATCGACTCGGCCGCGCTCTATCCGCCCAAGCGGTTCTTCGGCGCCGCCCGCAACATCGAGGAGGGCGGGTCGCTGACGATCATCGCCACGGCGCTCGTGGAGACCGGCTCGAAGATGGACGAGGTGATCTTCGAGGAGTTCAAGGGCACCGGGAACATGGAGCTGCGGCTCGACCGTCGGATGGAGCAGAAGCGGATCTTCCCGGCCGTCGACGTCCAGGCGTCCGGCACTCGCCGGGAGGAGCTGCTGCTCGAGGGCTCCGAGCTGGAGACGGTCTGGAAGCTGCGCCGTGTCCTGTCCTCGATGGAGCCGGGTGCGTCGCTCGAGCTGCTCATCGACAAGCTGAAGGCGACGCGGAACAACCCGCAGTTCCTGTCGATGATCGCGAAGTCGAACCTCAGCTGACGGCCAGCGGGCTGGCGCACGGGATGCGTGACCACACGATGCTGCTCGCGGCCTGCCGCGCCGTCTACGACTCGCTCGAGACGCTGGCCGACGCGTGCGGCCCCGAGGTGTGGGACACCCCCACCGGGTGCCCGGGCTGGTCGGTGGCCGACCAGTTCGCGCACGTCGTCGGCGTGGAGTCGGTCATGGCCGGGGATCCCCAGCCCGAGCATCCGCTGCCCGACGGGCTCGCGCACGTCCGCAACGAGTTCGGCCGGCTCATGGAGATTCAGGTCGACGCCCGGCGCGACCGCTCCCGTCAGGCGCTGCTCGGCGAGCTGCACGACGTGTTCGCCCGCCGCCGTGCATGGCTCGACGGGCTCGACGCCGCCGCCCTCGACGCCGTCGTCCCCGGCCCCCTCGGCGAGGCGCCGACCCACGTGGTCCTCGGCCTGCGGGTCTTCGACCTGTACGCGCACGAGCAGGACGTGCGGCGGGCCGTCGGCCGCCCGGGTCACGAGCAGGGCCCAGCGCCACGGCTCGTCCGCGACCGCATCCTCAAGGGCCTGGCACGGGTCCTGGTCGACCGGCTCGGTGCCACCTCCGCCACGCTCGTCATCGAGGTCACCGGTCCTCAGGCCCGGTCGGTCGCGATCGACCTGGCCAGCGGCAGCATCGACGAGCCACCGGCGGCCGCCGACGTGCGGATCACCGTCGGCCTGACCGACCTGTTGGCCATCGCCGCGGGGCGCTCCGACGCGCCCCACGACGTACCGATGGTGGGCGACCGCGCGCTCGGCGGACGGGTGCTGGCCGCAGCCGCCATCACCCCCTGAACGGTCGAAGGAAAGCCTTGCGGGTGTCTGGTACCCTGCTCGCGAGCCGCCGGTGCCGGCGGCATTCTCGTGGGGGGACGGCGCCGATGCGTGGCGGCCCGCGTCGGTACGCCCCGGCTGCCCGCCCCCTGATCCCGACCAGCGGTGGCCCCACCGCGCGGAGGATGCGACATGAAGCAGGGGATCCACCCTGAGTACACCGAGACCACGGTGACGTGCTCCTGCGGGAACTCGTTCACCACGCGTGCCACGGTCGACGCGATCCACGTCGAGCTGTGCAGCGAGTGCCACCCCTTCTACACGGGCAAGCAGAAGCTCGTCGACACGGGTGGCCGCGTCGACCGGTTCAAGCGGCGCCTGGCGAAGAAGAACGGCTGAGGGCGTCGGGCCGGCCCCGCGGTCGGCCCGAGCGTCCCACCATGCCCCTCGGCGACCCCGTGTCAGAGAGCTGCCGGTGACCGACGAGCGTTCGGACCAGGTCCATCCCCTCGAGATGGCCCCCCACTACTACGGCGGGCAGGCTGTCGTCGAGGGCGTGATGATGCGCGGCGCCGACACCTGGGCGGTCGCCGTCCGGCGACCGTCCGGCGACATCTACGTCGAGGAGCAGGGCGTCTCGGACTTCCCGACGCGCCACCCCCTCTTCCGGCGTCCGATGCTGCGCGGCGTCTACGCGCTCGGCGACTCGCTGTCGATCGGCATGAAGGCGCTCACGATCTCGGCCCGCGAGTCGATGGACGAGGACGAGGACGAGCTCGGCGGCGGCGCCATGGGCGCCAGCCTCGCGGTCGCGGCCGTCGTGTTCATCGGCCTGTTCATCGTGCTGCCGTCGGCCAGCGTGAAGTTCGCCGACCGCTGGCTGCTCGGCAGCGTCCTCGGCGACGGCGTCTGGTTCCACCTCGTCGAGAGCTTCGTGCGGATCGCCATCTTCCTCGCGTACCTGGCCTCCATCTCGCTGATCGCCGACATCCACCGGGTGTTCCAGTACCACGGTGCCGAGCACAAGACGATCGCGGCCTGGGAGCACGGGGAACCGCTCGATCCCGAGCGCATCGACCAGTACTCCACCCTCCACGTGCGCTGCGGCACCAACTTCCTCATCATGGTGATGCTGCTCGCGCTCATCGTCTACACGGTCGCGGGCGCGCTCGTGCCCCCGCCGGCCGGGACGAACGTCGCAGTCGACGTGCTCTACCAGGTCGCCCTGCGCGTCGTCCTGCTTCCCGTCGTGGCCGGGCTCGCCTACGAGGGGCTGCGCCTCGGCGCCGCCTACGGCGACAACCTCCTCGTCCGCGCTCTCATGAAGCCGGGGCTGTGGCTGCAGCTGATCACCACGAAGCAGCCCACGCCCGACCAGATCGAGGTCGCGATCCGGGCCTTCGAGGCCGTGGTGCCCGCCGAGCACATCGGCGACCGGATCCCACCCGAGCTCCCGAGCACGGTGGTGGGTGCCTCCCGGGACGAGGAAGCCGCCGGTGACGCCGACGCGGGCGATCCGCCCGCCGTCGACGGCGACGGGGCGATGCTCGAGCCGACCGAGGGCGCGTAGGGGCGGACGGCCGCACCTGCACCCGCGTGCCCGTCCTGACTCGACCCGACCTCTGGAACGCCGATGTTCGACCGACTCGACCACATCGAGGCGCAGTTCCGCGACCTCGAGCAGCAGCTCGCCGACCCTTCCGTCCACGGTGATGGCCAGCGCTACACCGAGCTGCTCAAGCGCCACGCCGAGCTCGGCGAGATCGTGCGTGCCTACCGCGAGTACCGCGAGGTCGGCGGCGACCTCGAGGCCGCCCGCGAGATGGCCCAGGAGGCCGCCGGCGACGAGCGCGACGCGATGCGCGAGGAGACCGAGCAGCTCACCGCCCGGCAGGAACGGCTCCTCGAGGAGCTGAAGGTTCTGCTGCTGCCGAAGGATCCCAACGACGAGAAGGACGTCATCGTCGAGATCCGTGCCGGCGCGGGTGGCGACGAGGCCGGCCTGTTCGCGGGCGAGCTGCGCGACATGTACCTGCGCTACGCCGAGCGGCAGGGCTGGGCCACTGACCTGCTGTCCGAGTCCGGCCAGGGCATCGGTGGCGTCAAGGAGTCCATCTTCGAGGTGCGCGGCCGCGGCGCCTACTCACGGCTCAAGCACGAGTCCGGTGTCCACCGGGTGCAGCGGGTGCCCGCCACCGAGTCCCAGGGGCGGATCCACACCTCGACCGCCTCGGTGGCCGTGCTGCCGGCAGCCGAGGAGGTCGACGTGGACGTGGACCCGAACGACCTGCGCACCGACGTCTACCGCTCGTCCGGTCCGGGCGGCCAGAGCGTGAACACCACCGACTCGGCCGTGCGCATCACCCACCTGCCGACGGGGCTCGTCGTGTCCTGCCAGGACGAGAAGTCGCAGCACCAGAACCGTGACAAGGCCATGCGGATCCTGCGGTCGCGACTGCTGGAGGCGGAGCAGGACCGGCAGGCGAAGGACCGCGCCGACGCCCGGAAGGGCCAGATCGGCACCGGCGACCGCTCCGAGAAGATCCGTACCTACAACTTCCCCCAGACGCGCGTGACCGACCACCGGATCGGGCTGACCGTGCACAACCTCGCCGACGTGCTCGGCGGTGAGCTCGACGAGGTCGTCGAGGCGCTCACCCAGGCCGAGCGCGCCACGATGCTCGAGGCCGCCGTCGCCACGGACCAGGCGCCGGCATGACCGGCACGCAGGCAGGCCACCCACCCGCGACGCCGACCGACCGACCAGCGCTGCGGAGCCTCGCCGACGTCGTCGCCCGCCATGCCCGGACCCTGGACACGGCCGGCGTCCCGACGCCCCGCGTCGACGCCGAGGTGCTGGCCAGCCACGTCACCGGGCTGCGCCGCACGGCGCTGACCACGGCACCGCTGCCGGGTCCCGACACGCTCGCCCGGCTCGAGGCTCTCGTGGCCCGACGCGCCGACCGGGAGCCGCTGCAGCTCGTGATCGGACGAACCTGGTTCCGCGAGCTGACCCTCGCCTGCCGGCCCGGCGTGTTCATCCCACGCCCCGAGACCGAGATCGTCACCGGACTCGCCATCGACGCCGCCCGACGCGGGCCCGCGCCCCGGACCGTCGTCGACATCGGCACCGGCACCGGCGCCATCGCCCTGTCGGTGACCGCCGAGGTCCCGGGTGCCCGCGTCGTCGCGACCGACGCGTCGGCGGCCGCCGTCGACCTCGCCCGGGCGAACCTCGCGACGCTGGTGGCGGGGCGTGCCGGGGTCCCCGGGGTCGCGTCCGGCGCCAGCTGCGAGATCCGCCACGGGGCGCTGCTGGACCCGGTCGCTGAGCTCGCCGGTCGCATCGACGTCCTCGTGAGCAACCCGCCGTATCTTCCCGCCGCCGATCGCGGCAGCTGGGAGCCCGAGGTCGCCGGCCACGACCCCGACGAGGCGCTCGTCGGTGGTGACGACGGACACGAGGTCGTCGACGCCCTGCTGGCCGCCGCCGGGTCGTGGCTCGTGCCCGGCGGCACCGTCGTCGTCGAGATCGACGAGCGCCGGGGGACCGACGCCCTCGCACATGCCACCGGCGCCGGCCTCGTCGACGCACGGATCGAGACCGACCTGACGGGCGCCGTCCGGGCGCTCGTCGCCCGCCGTCCAGGTGAGGAGGCACGTTCGTGAGCGAGATCATCGACGCCCGCGGCGACGACCGTGAGAAGGCGACCACGCTGGCCGCCGAGGCCCTGCGCGCCGGGGACCTCGTCGTCCTGCCGACCGACACCGTGTACGGCGTGGCGGCCGACGCGTTCTCCTCGACCGGGACCGGCCGGATCTTCGCGGCCAAGCAGCGCTCGCGCCGCTACCCCCTGCCCGTGCTCGTGCGCAGCCCGAAGCAGCTCGCGGGGCTCGTGACCCAGGTGCCCGAGGTCGCGGAGCGGCTCATGGCCGCCTACTGGCCCGGTCCGCTCACCCTCGTCGTCGAGGCCGAGCCGAACCTCGTGTGGGACCTCGGTCGGGCCGATGGCACGGTGGCCGTGCGCATGCCACTCGACGACCTGACGCTCGAGATCATCCGGGCGGTCGGACCGCTGGCGGTGACGAGCGCCAACCGGTCGGGGCAGCCCCCGGCGACCGACGCCGCCATGGCCCGAGAGCAGCTCGGTGACGCGGTGCGCTACTACCTCGACGACGGCCCGCGTCGGGTCCGGCCGCCGTCCACCATCGTGGATCTCACCCGCGCCGAGCCCCACATCCTGCGCGCCGGTGCCCTGGACGGCGAGGAGGTCCTCGCCGTCGCCCGTGGCGAGCTCGACCCCACCCAGATCCCGACCGCCGCCCCGGACGACGCCGCCCCGGACGACGCCGCCCCGGACATCGACAGCGCCGACCCGACCACCGAGGAGCCGGAGGCGTGAACGTGTTCACCGAGGACCGCACCGGCACCACCGATCCGCGCCCCGGCGACGAGGTCGCGGAGCTGCTGGTCGTGTGCACGGGCAACATCGCCCGCAGCCCGCTCGCCATGGTCATGCTCGACGACGAGGCCCGGCGTCGGCTCGGCCCCGACGCCCCGGTCTGGGTCCGCAGCTCGGGCGTCCACGGGCTCTCGGGCGAGCCGGCGGTCGAGGCGTCCCGGGACGAGGCCGCCAGCCGCGGCCTGGATCTCGGTCATCACCGTGCCGCGGTCACCGACGCCGACGACGTGCGTCGCTGCGACCTCGTGCTCACGATGACCGAGTCCCAGCGGGCCAAGGTGACGCGCCTGGTCCCGGCCGCCGGACGGTTCACGTTCACGCTGCGCGAGTTCGCGCGCCTGCTCGCCGCGGTCGAGGAGCCCACCGAGGACCTGTCGCCCCGCGATCGGGTCCGCGCGATCGTCGACCGCGCCCACCGGGCCCGCCCGGTCGCGGTCCGGTCCGACGACGCCGAGGACGTCGTGGACCCCTACGGCGGCCCGCGCGACGGCTACCGCACGGTCGCCCGGGAGCTCGACGCGCTCGTCACCCGGATCGCGCCGCGGCTGTTCGGTAGGGGGGCGGCCGACGACGAACCGTCGTCCCGGTGAGCTCCCACCCGACCCGCCGTCCACCGCAGGTGGACGAGTTCGTGGCGCTCGTCCGTGCCACGGTGACACCCGTGCTCGAGGGCTACGCGCTGCACCTCGACGGCGTCGACGTCGACCCGGCGACCGTCGACGTGCGCTTCACGGGGGGCGCCGGCCCCGGGGTCCGGGTCAGCCTCGACCGTCTCGACGGCACGGTGCACGCCGAGGTCACCGGCGCCCATCGCGACCTCGACCTCGCCGGGCTGCTCCGCACGCTCGGCCACGACGCGGACGCGTCACGCCTCGACGCCCGCTGCGGGTCGAGCTGCGAGCTCGGCGTCCGCGTCGCCGAGACGGCCCGCGCCCTGGCCGCCCATGCCGGCGAGGCCCTCCAGCGATGAGCCAGGACAGCGAGGGGGAGCGCCCCGGACGGCTGCCGCAGCGGCTCCTCGCCCGCGTGGCCGGGGGCGACGGACGTGTGGCCGAGCTCGCCCGGCACGGCGACGCGATCCGCCGGCGCATGGCCGAGGACCGGGCCTGGATGGTCGCGGCGGGGCTCGCCTTCTACTGGCTGCTCTCGATCGTCCCGGCGTTCCTCGCCGGCGTCTCCCTCTACGCCCTGCTCGCCGACCCCGCCACCATGACACGCCACGTCGAGTACTGGACGCACGCGGCTCCCGACGAGGTCGAGCGGCTGATCGTCGGGCAGATGCTCGACGTGGCCAACCGCACCCATGCCGGGATCAGCGTCGGTCTGGCCTTCGGCGTGGTCGGCCTGCTGTGGAGCGCCTCTCGGTCGGCGAAGGGCATGATGGACGCCCTCAACGTCGTCTACGACGTGGAGGAGGACCGGCCGATGATGCAGCGGCGGCTCATCGCACTCGCCGTCGCCACCGTCGGCGTCGTGGTCGCGGCCCTCGGTCTCGGCGGCCTGGCGATCCTCCAGCGAGCGCTCGGCTTCGGGGGCGGGGGAGTGGTGTCCACGGCTCTCGGGATCGGCCGCTGGCCGGTCGGGCTCGTCGCGGTCGTCCTCGGACTCGCGCTGGCGTACCGCTACGCGCCCAACCGCGACGGGACCGACATCGCGTGGGTCAGCGTCGGGGCGGTCACGGCGACCGTTCTGTGGGCGCTCGCCACCGTGGTCATCGTCGGGTACGCGGCGCTCGTCGGGTTCTCGGGCCTCTACGGGTCGCTGGGGGCCGTGATGCTCGTCCAGGGCTGGGCCTTCGTGACGGCCTATGCGGTGCTGCTCGGCGGCTACGTCAACGTCGAGATGAGCCACCCCGGCGACAGCGGGCGGTCGCGGTAGTCTGCTCCCCGACGCCTGGCACCCCCCCGACCTGCGTGAGGATCCGGCCATGAGCACGTTCTGGGGCCCCGATTTCGAGCAGCTGCAGCAGACCGACCCCGAGGTCGCCGACAAGCTCCTCGTCGAGCTCGACCGTCAGCGCAGCAAGCTCCAGCTCATCGCCAGCGAGAACTTCGCCAGCCCGGCGGTGCTGGCCGCGCAGGGGTCGGTCCTCAACAACAAGTACGCCGAGGGCTACCCGGGCAAGCGCTACTACGGCGGCTGCGAGGAGGCGGTCGACCCGCTCGAGCAGCTCGCCATCGACCGGGCGAAGCAGCTGTTCGGTGCCGACCACGCGAACGTGCAGCCGCACTCGGGGGCGTCGGCGAACATCGCGGCCTACTTCGCGGTCTGCGACCCGGGGGACACGGTCCTCGCGATGTCGCTGCCGCACGGCGGCCACCTCACGCACGGGATGAAGATCAATTTCTCCGGCAAGTGGTTCAACGTCGTCAGCTACGGCGTGCGCGAGGACACCGAGACCATCGACATGGACGAGGTCCGCGCGCTCGCCCGCGAGCACCGCCCCACGATGATCATCGCCGGCTGGTCCGCCTACCCCCGCGTGCTCGACTTCGAGGCGTTCCGTGCCATCGCCGACGAGGTCGATGCCACGCTCATGGTCGACGCCGCCCACTTCATCGGGCTCGTGGCCGGTGGCGCTCACCCGAGCCCGGTGCCCTACGCCGACATCGTGACCTTCACGACCCACAAGACACTGCGGGGGCCGCGCGGCGCGATCATCCTCACCAAGGAGCATCTCGCCAAGGCCATCGACAAGGCGGTCTTCCCCGGTACCCAGGGCGGCCCGCTCGAGCACGTCGTCGCGGCGAAGGCCGTGGCGCTCAAGGAGGCCATGGAACCCTCCTTCAAGGAGTACGCGCACCGGATCGTGGACGACGCCCGGGCGCTCGCGGACGGGCTCGCCGAGCAGGGCTTTCGGATCACCTCCGGCGGCACCGACACACACCTCTTCCTCGCGGACGTGACGGGGCGCGACCTGACCGGCGCCGAGGCCGAGTCCCGCGCCGACGCTGCCGGGATCGTCCTCAACAAGAACGCCATCCCGTTCGACCAGAACCCGCCGGCGGTCGCGTCGGGCATTCGCGTCGGCACGGCCTGCGTCGCGACCCAGGGGATGGGCACGGGCGAGATGGATCAGATCGCGGCGCTCATCGCCCGTGCGATCACCGGTGACGACGACGATCGCCGTGCCGTCCGTGCCGAGGTCGACGAGCTGGTGCAGCGCTTCCCCGCCTACGCCTGATGCTCGCCTACGGCGCGGTCTTCGCCGTCGCCGCCATCGTGACGGCGGCGACCACGCCGCTGGTGGGCTGGTTCGCCAAGCGGGTCGGCGCCGTCGACCGGCCGACCGACCCGCGCAAGGTCCACTCCGAGCCGGTCCCCACCATGGGGGGGCTCGCCATGGTGGCCGGCTTCCTCGTGGCGATGGGGCTGGCGTGGCGCATGCCACAGTTCCGCGAGGTGTTCACGAACACCTCCGAGCCCGCCGGGCTCATCCTCGGCGTGCTGGCCATCGCCGCGCTCGGCGTGGCCGACGACATCCGGGGGCTCCCCCCGACGGTGAAGCTCGCCGGCCAGATCCTCGCGACCCTCGGGCCGATCCTCTTCGGGATCCAGATCGTCTACGCATGGGTGCCGGGTCTGGACGTGGTCGCGCTGTCCGCCGACCTCGGGCTGCCACTGACCGTGCTGGCCATGCTCGCCATGATCAACGCGCTGAACCTCATCGACGGGCTCGACGGGCTCGCCGCCGGTGTCTCGGCGATCGGGGCCGCGGCCTTCTTCCTGTTCTCGCTGACCTCGGAGGGCCGCGGCATCGCGGAGGCGGTCCCGACGGCCGCCCCCATGGCCGCGGCCATCGTGGCCGGCGTCGGCGTCGGCTTCCTGGTGCACAACTTCTTCCCGGCCAGCATCTTCATGGGCGACACGGGCTCGATGACCCTCGGGCTGCTGCTCGGCGCCGCCAGCGTCGCCTACGTCGGACGCACGACCGCACCGAGCTACGCCGACTTCACCGGGTCGGTGCCCCTGCTCGTTCCCGTCTTCGTCCTCGCCATCCCGTTCGTCGACACGGTGTTCGCGGTGGCCAGGCGCGCCTACCGGCGACAGCCCATCACGGTCGCGGACAAGGGCCACCTCCACCACCTGCTGATCGCGTTCGGCCACTCCCACCGGCGCGCCGTCCTGACGCTCTACTACTGGTCGGCCGTCCTCGCCTTCGCGTCGACCGGGCTCGCGCTCATGGACCCGGTCCCGCTCGGCATCAGCTTCGGGATCGCCGTCGCGGTCGGCGTCCTCGTCACCGCCGCCGGGGTGCGAGGTGCCCGTCGTGACGGCCGCGACGACACGTCGTCCGCGCCGTCGCGGCACACCGGCTGACGGTGGGCCAACGGACCGCGTCGCCTTTGGCGTGACCGCTCCCGGCTTGGTAGGTTTCGCCGGGCCATGGACCAACACTCCGAACGTTCCCGCCACAACGACCCGTGGCGTGGAATGGACGAGGGTTGGATCATGACAGTCGAGCTCCTCACCGCCGGAGCGGTTTGGGGTGGCATCGGCTGGCTGCTGGACCGATGGCTGCATACCGCGCCCTGGCTCCTGGCCGGGGGCATCCTCCTGGGGTTCGCGTTGGGGATCTACCTGGTCTACCTCCGGGCCGAAGAGGAACGGAAGGCAGACCAGGGCACGCGCTGAGACGACGGCGCGGGCGACCTGCCAGGGCAGATCAGACCGCAAACCGCGTCGAGGCGAGAAGGCCGTCGGCGCGCAACCGAGGGCAACATGGGTGACAACGAGGTCATCATGGCGCGTGCCGGCCTGCGGGTCGGTGCCGTCCTCGCCGTGCCGCTCGTGCTCGCCGCCGCGGTGTTCCGCGGCCCCTCGGGGCTGGTGACGGCGCTCGGCGGGCTCGTCCTCGTCATCGGCAGCTTCTACCTCACCGGCCGGTCACTCGCCTGGGCAGCCAGGATCAGTCCGACGGTGCTGCAAGCCGTCGTGCTCGGTGGCTTCCTCGTCCGCATCCTCTTCTACGGCGCGCTCATCCTCCTGCTGCGCGACGTGTCCGTCGTCGACGGACCGGTCCTCGTCATCAGTGTCGTCACGACGATCGTGGTGCTCCTCGCCTACGAGGTCCGCCTCGCACTCCACAACCGAGCGCTGTGGTGGGTCCACGTTCCCGCCCCGCAGCTGCTGACCGACCGAAAGGAACGTGCGTGAATCTCTTCCTCGCGGCCGGGCAGGGCTTCAAGATCGAGCCGGTCCAGCACTACTTCGAGATGCCGGCGATCTTCCTCAAGAACTCTGCACTGTTCATGTTCAACCGGACGGCGGCGCTGATGCTGCTGAGCGCCGTCATCGTCGCGCTGATGATGTGGGCGGCCTTCGGCAACGCGAAGGTCGTGCCGTCGAAGTTCCAGGCGATCATGGAATTGGTGGTGCAGTTCATCCGCGAGCAGGTCGTCCTCCAGACGATCGGCCCGGAGGGTCTGAAGTTCCTTCCCTTCCTCACCGCCATCTTCCTGTTCATCTTCGTCAACAACATCTACGAGATCACGCCCTTCATCCAGTTCCCGACGACCTCCCGCATGGCCATCCCGGCCCTCGGCGCGGTGATGGTCTACACGATCTTCGTGATCCTCGGCTTCAAGGCCCAGGGACCGGCCTACCTCAAGAACGTGGCCATCCCGGGTGGCGTCCCGATCTACCTGCTGCCGCTCGTGATCCCGATCGAGATCGCCTCGACCTTCATCCTGCGGCCCCTCACGCTGGCCATCCGTCTGTTCGCCAACCTGGTCGCCGGCCACATCCTGCTGACCATCCTGTTCATCGCGGCGAACGCGTTCTTCATCGACGTGAGCGGCGGGCTCGGGGCCTTGAGCTTCAACCTCCGCGGCTCGCCGGTCGGCCTCGTCGCCCTCGTGATGGCGGCCGGGATCGTCGCCTTCGAGCTGCTGGTCAGCGTGCTGCAGGCCTACATCTTCACCATCCTGGCGGCCGTGTACATCGGCGGCGCCCTGCACCCCGAGCACTGAGCTCCGTCCCCGCCGCGCCCCGCGGCAGACCTCGACAAACCTCGACAACCTGCGAGCAACGACGCGTCGATCCCGGCGCGGACAAAGGAGAAAGCAGATGCACTTCCTCGCACAGCAGGGCCTGAGCGGCAACATGGCCTCGATCGGCCAGGGCCTCGTCTACGGCCTCGCCGCCATCGGCCCGGGCATCGGCATCGGCATCGTGGTCGGGAAGGCCATCGAGTCCATGGCTCGGCAGCCCGAGGCCGCCGGTATGGTCCGGACGACGATGTTCCTGGGCATCGCCTTCACCGAGGCGCTCGCCCTCATCGGCTTCGTGCTGGTGTTCATCCTCCAGGGGCAGGGCTGACCCGTCGCCGACCGGGCGGGCCGGTCGTCGCACCGACGGACGACCCTCCCACACCCGACGGCGCGTGACGAAGGGACACAGACCATGTTTTCGTTGCTGCTCGCTCAGCAGGGCGGCGGTGGTGGTGGCGGGCTCGAGCTGATCCTCCCCGCCGCGCCCGAGCTGCTCTACGGCGCGATCTCCTTCGCGATCGTCTACTTCGTGCTGGCCAAGTACGCCTTCCCGCGGATGAACCAGGTCCTCGAGGAACGTCAGGCGACGATCCAGGGCAAGATGGAGGAGTCCGAGAAGGCGCTGGCCGAGGCGGACGAGGTCAAGGCCCGCTACCGCGAGAGCCTGAACGAGGCCAAGGGCGAGGCGAACCGCATCATCGAGGAGGCCAAGCAGACGGCCGAGTCGCTGCGGCGCGACATCGTCGCCAAGGCCGAGGCCGAGGCACAGTCCATCGTCTCCCGGGCCCAGGCCGAGGTCGCCAACGAGCGCGACCGCGCGCTGCAGGAGCTGCGGACCGAGATGGGCAACCTGTCGGTGCAGCTCGCCTCTCGGATCGTCGAGAAGGAGATCGACCCGGCCGCACACCGCGCGCTGGTCGACGAGTACATCCAGAACCTGTCGAGCACCAACTAGCCACCCCGCCGACAGGCGACTCGCACGGAAAGCGAGGCCAGACCGACATGAGCGAACGGACGCAGGCGTACGCCGAGGCCATCGTGGCGCTCGCCACCGGCGAGGACGCCCTCGACACGGTCGAGGACGAGCTGCTCGCGGTGGCGCGCGCGGTGGACGGCAACGCCGAGCTGCGCGAGAAGCTCACCGACATCCACCTCCCCGTCGCCAAGCGGCTCGCGTTCGTCGAGTCGCAGGCGCTCGCGGGCGCCAACCCGGCGACCCGCAGCGCCCTGGCGATGCTGATCGCCGCCGGCCGTATGGGCGAGATCAGCGAGATCGCCCACGTCGTCGCGGAGCAGGCCGCCTCGGCCCGGGAGCGCGAGCTCGCGGAGGTGTACGTCGCCGTCGACCTCGACGAGACGAAGCGCGAGGAGCTCCGCGAGGCGCTCGAGCGCGCGACCGGCAAGCAGCTCGAGATGAAGGTGTTCGTCGACGAACGCGTCGTCGGTGGCGTCCGCGCCAAGATCGGGGACACTGTTATCGACGGTTCGCTCGCCCGCAGGCTCGATGACATCCGTGCCCGGATGAGCCGCTGACACGACCCGCCGGAGGGCCATGGGCGCGCCCGAGCCCCTCCGAGCGCACGAGAAGGACCTGACCACCATGGCAGACCTCACCATCCGTCCGGAGGACATCACCTCCGCCATCAAGGACATGCTCGAGGGCTACGAGCCCGAGCTGACCCGTGAGCAGGTCGGCCGCGTCTCGTCCACGGGTGACGGCATCGCCCAGGTGTCGGGGCTGCCCGGCACGATGGCGAACGAGCTGCTCGACTTCGGCGGCGGCACGTTCGGGATGGCCATGAACCTCGACGAGCACTCGATCGGGGCCGTCATCATGGACGCGGCCTCCTCGGTCGAGGAGGGCCAGACCGTCAAGCGCACCGAGCGCGTGCTGTCCGTCCCCGTCGGCGACTGCATGCTCGGACGCGTCGTCGACCCGCTCGGGCGACCGATCGACGGGCGTGGCCCGCTCGACGAGTCGAAGATCGACGCCTACCGGCCGCTCGAGGTGCAGGCGCCGGGTGTCGTCCAGCGTCAGCCCGTCGAGGAGCCGCTGCAGACCGGCATCAAGGCCATCGACGTCATGACGCCGGTCGGCCGCGGTCAGCGCGAGCTCATCATCGGTGACCGCCAGACCGGCAAGACGGCGATCGCGCTCGACGCGATCATCAACCAGAAGCCGCTGTGGGGCACCGACGAGGCCGTCAAGTGCATCTACGTGGCGATCGGGCAGAAGGGCTCGACCGTCGCGCAGGTCGTCGACACGCTGCGCGACCACGGGGCGATGGAGTACACCACCGTCGTCTCCGCGCCCGCGTCGTCGCCGGCGGCCTTCCAGTACATCGCGCCCTACGCCGGCGCGGCCATCGGGGCCAACTGGATGTACGCGAGCCAGCACGCACTGATCGTGTACGACGACCTGTCGAAGCAGGCCGACGCCTACCGCCAGATCTCGCTGCTGCTGCGCCGGCCCCCGGGCCGTGAGGCCTACCCCGGCGACGTCTTCTACCTCCACAGCCGGCTGCTCGAGCGTGCGGCCAAGCTCAACGACGAGCTCGGTGGCGGGTCCATGACCGCGCTGCCCATCGTCGAGACGAAGGCGAACGACGTCTCCGCCTACATCCCGACGAACGTCATCTCGATCACCGACGGGCAGATCTTCCTCGAGACGGACCTCTTCTACCAGGGGGTCCGGCCGGCCATCAACGCCGGTATCTCGGTCTCCCGTGTCGGTGGGTCCGCCCAGCGGCCCGCCATGAAGAAGGTGTCGGGCACCGTCCGCCTCGAGCTGGCCCAGTACCGCGAGCTCGAGTCGTTCGCCCAGTTCGGGTCCGACCTGGACAAGGCGTCGCAGCGCCAGATCGCCCGTGGTCAGCGCGTCGTCGAGGTGCTCAAGCAGCCGCAGTACCAGCCGCTCGGCGTCGGCGAGCAGGTCACGATCATCTGGGCCGTCACGAACGGGAAGCTCGACGACATCCCCGTCGGTGACGTGCGCCGGTTCGAGAGCGAGCTCCACGACTTCATGCGCTCGCGTCACCAGGAGCTGCTGGATCGGCTCGGGCGCGAGAAGCTCACCGACGAGCTGATCGACGATCTCAGCCAGGCCGTCGACCGGTTCCGCGACACCTTCGAACCCTCCGAGGCCGTCGAGTCCGACGAGGACGACGAGAACGAGGGCTGGGAGGTCATGGCCGCCGACGAGGGCACGACCGCCGACGAGGAGGGCGGGCCCGCGGCTGCCGAGGCCGAAGCGACCCCCTGACCCGACCAGGCCGGCCGGGCGTGACGACGCCCGCCCCGACCGAGCACCGACCGAGGCGACGACATGCCAGGAAGCGGACAGATCCGGCAGCTGCGCCGGCGCATCAAGTCCGTCCAGAGCACGCAGAAGATCACGCGTGCGATGGAGATGATCTCCGCATCGCGGATCATCAAGGCGCAGCGGCGTGTGAACGAGGCCCGGCCGTACGCCGAGCAGCTCACCGAGGTGATCAAGGGCCTGGCGGCATCCAACGAGGTGCGTGGCCATCCGCTCGTCCAGCCCCATGACGAGATCCGCACCGTCGGACTCGTGGTCATCACGTCCGACCGTGGGCTGGCCGGCGCCTACAACTCGAACGTGCTCCGCGTCGCCGAGCGGCTCATCCGCCGGGAGGAGGGCGAGGGGCACGAGATCAAGCTCTACCTCCTCGGCCGAAAGGGGGTCTCCTACTTCCGCTACCGCGGCCGTCACGCGGAGCGGTCCTGGTCCGACGTCTCCGACACGCCGGCCTACGAGGACGCCGAGACCGCCGCCGACGCGGTGATGACCGCCTACGAGGAGGAGCAGCTCGACCGCGTCCACCTCGTCTACACCGACTTCCGGTCGACGCTGAACCAGGTCCCGACCGCCATGCAGCTGCTGCCCATCGAGCCCGCCGAGTTCGACGGCGGTGAGGAGATCCCTCCCGAGTTCCTCATCGAGCCGAGCCCGGAGGAGATCCTCGAGCTGCTCATCAGCCGGTACGTCGAGGCGAAGGTCTTCCACGGGTTGCTCGAGTCGGCCGCGTCCGAGCACGCCGCCCGGCAGCGCGCCATGAAGGCCGCGACGGACAACGCCCAGGAGGTCATGGAGAACGTCTCCCGGGTCATGAACCAGGCGCGGCAGGACCAGATCACCACCGAGATCTCCGAGATCGTGGGTGGCGCCGAGGCGCTGTCCCAGGGTCGTTGATCGGGCTGCGAGTGGGCCCGGCCACCAGCTGACACGAACCACCACAGACGACGACACCGCGGTCGCAGACCGCACCAGCGAGCACCCGCGCCGTGCGGCGCGACCACGAGGAGCAACGAACATGGCGAGTGACACCCAGGCCACCGCCGTCGGCGAGGGACGGATCGTCCGCGTCATCGGCCCCGTCGTGGATGTCGAGTTCCCCCCGGGGGACATCCCCGACATCAACAACGCCCTCACCTTCGAGCGCAGCGTCGGAGGCGAGGCCGTCACGCTGACCGCCGAGGTCGCCCAGCACATCGGTAACCGCCGCGTGCGTGCCGTCTGCATGCAGCCGGCCGATGGTGTGGTCCGCGGGTCGAAGGTCCACGACACCGGCGGTCCGATCCGGGTGCCCGTCGGCCCGGGGACGCTCGGCCACATCTACAACGTGCTCGGCGAGTCCCTCGACGTGGACGTGTCCGAGATCGACGCCGCGGACCACTGGAGCATCCACCGGCCCGCCCCCGACTTCGAGGACCTCGAGCCGCAGACCACGATGTTCGAGACCGGCATCAAGGTCATCGACCTGGTCGAGCCCTACGTGCAGGGCGGGAAGATCGGGATGTTCGGCGGTGCGGGTGTCGGCAAGACCGTCGTCATCATGGAGATGATCAACCGAGTCGCCCAGCAGCACGGTGGTGTGTCGGTGTTCGCCGGCGTCGGTGAGCGCACCCGTGAGGGCACCGACCTGATGATCGAGATGGAGGAGTCCGGCGTCATCGACAAGGCCGCGCTCGTCTACGGTCAGATGGACGAGCCGCCGGGCGTTCGTCTGCGTGTCGCCCTGTCCGCGCTGACCATGGCGGAGTACTTCCGCGACGAGGCGCGCCAGGACGTGCTGCTCTTCATCGACAACATCTTCCGGTTCGTCCAGGCGGGCTCCGAGGTGTCCACGCTGCTCGGGCGCATGCCGTCCGCCGTGGGCTACCAGCCCACCCTGTCGAACGAGATGGGACAGCTGCAGGAGCGGATCACCTCTACGAAGGGGCGGTCGATCACCTCGCTGCAGGCGGTGTACGTGCCCGCCGACGACATCACCGACCCGGCGCCGCACACGACCTTCGCCCACCTCGACGCGCAGACCGTGCTCTCGCGTGAGATCTCCCAGCTCGGCATCTACCCGGCCGTCGACCCGCTCGACTCGACCTCCCGGATCCTCGACCCGGCGATCGTCGGTGACGAGCACTACAACGTCGCCACCCAGGTCCAGGAGACCCTGCAGCGCTACAAGGACCTCCAGGACATCATCGCCATCCTCGGGATCGACGAGCTCTCCGAGGAGGACAAGGTCATCGTCGCCCGCGCCCGCAAGGCCCGGCAGTTCTTCTCGCAGAACTTCTACGTCGCCGAGCAGTTCACGGGCGAGTCCGGTGTCTACGTCCCCGTGAACGAGACGATCGAAGGGTTCAAGGCGCTCGTCAACGGTGAGCTCGACGACGTGCCCGAGCAGGCGTTCAGCTACGCCGGCGGGGTCGACGACGTGCTGAAGAAGGCCAAGGAGCTCGACCGCTGAGCCGCTCGTCCCCGTGGCGAGCAGTAGGAGAGAGTCATGGCGACCATGCAGGTTGAAGTCGTCTCCGCGGAGAAGCAGCTGTTCTCCGGGGAGGCGTCCGAGGTGTACGCGCGGTCGCTCGACGGCGAGATCGGCATCCTGCCCGGTCACCAGCCCGCGCTGCTCGCGCTGGACATCGCGCCGGTGAAGATCAAGATGTCGGACGGGACCGAGGAGCGGGTCGCCGTGCACAACGGCTTCCTCTACTTCCGGGACAACCGTCTGGTGATCCTGGCCGACATGGCCGAGCTCGCCAGCCAGATCGACCTGTCGCGGGCCGAGGAGCGCAGAGCCGAGATGGAGCGCCGTCTCGGCGAGGAGGAGGACGCCACGGTCCGCGCGACCCTGCGCCGCCAGCAGCTCCGCCTCGAGATGGGCAACCGATAGACCGCGCGGCCGCCGCCGCGCCGCGGTGGCGGTGGCGAGTTCCCGCCGCGGACCGTCCGGACGTGACGGATCGGGACCGGGTCACATCGCTACGCTGCGTCCCGTGACTGAATCCACCGACATCTTCCGCGTCCGTGGCGGTGCGCCGCTGCAGGGCGGCCTGCGCGTGTACGGGGCCAAGAACTCCGCCCTGAAGCTGATGGCGGCGACGCTGATGGCCTCCGGCGAGTCCGTGCTCACCAACGTGCCGCAGATCGCCGACGTGCCGGTGATGGCCGAGATCCTGCGCGGACTCGGCGCGGAGGTGCACGTCGACGAGGAGACCGTGGTCGTCCGCGTCGACGAGCCGCACTTCGACGCCCCCAAGGACGCCGTCTCCCGCATCCGTGCCTCCATCAGCACGCTGGGGCCGCTCGTCGGTCGGATTCGCCACGCCCGCCTGGCGTTGCCGGGCGGTGACCGGATCGGCAAGCGCGGGATCGACATGCACCTGCGCGGCCTGGCCGACATGGGTGCCACGATCGTCGAGGAGGGCGACGAGGTCGAGGTCGTCGCCCACGAGCTCCACGGGGCCCAGATCACGCTCGACTTCCCGAGCGTCGGCGCGACCGAGAACCTCCTCATGGCGGCCGTCATGGCCGACGGACCGACCATCATCGAGAACGCCGCCCGGGAACCCGAGATCCAGGACCTGTGCAACATGCTCGTGTCGATGGGCGCGCACATCGAGGGGATCGGGTCGCCGACCATCGAGGTCGAGGGCGTCGACCATCTGGAGCCCGCCTCGTGGCGGACGTGCCCCGACCGCATCGAGGCCGGGACCTGGGCCGTGGCGGCGGCGCTGACCGGGGGCGACGTGCTGCTGACCAACGTCCGTCCCGCGGACCTGCACCTGCCCATCCTGAAGCTGCGCAGCGCGGGGGTCGTCGTCGAGGAGGGCGCTGACACGTTGCGTGTGAAGGCGGGCGGGCTCCAGGCGACGAACGCGGTGACCCTGCCGTACCCCGGGTTCCCGACCGACCTGCAGCCGCAGCTCATGGTGCTGCTCTCGCAGGCCGACGGAACGAGCATGGTGACCGAGAACGTCTTCGAGTCGCGCTTCTCGTTCGTGGACGAGCTCGGCAAGATGGGTGCGGACATCAACATCGACGGGCACCACGCCCTGATCCGCGGCCGCCGACAGCTGCACGGCGCCGACCTGCGGGCCCTCGACGTCCGCGCGGGGGCCGCGGGGGTGCTGGCCGGTCTCGTCGCAACGGGTGAGACCCGGGTGTTCGACATCCACCACGTCGATCGCGGCTACGCGAACTTCATCCCCCGGCTGCAGTCGCTCGGCGCCGACGTCGAACGCATCCCGGCGAGCGCCAGCTCGCCACGCCATGCCTAGGCGCCCGACCGGGGACGCCACGCGGGTCGTGACGCTGCTCGCCCTGCTCGCCGCATCCTGGATGCTCGCTGCCCCGGCCGCGTCCTTCGCGGCCGAGGCGCCGGCCGCGGTTGCGCCCACCGTCCGTTTCGAGGCGCCGGCCGGCGCCACCATCACCCTCGGCAACGGTCACCGGTTCGTCGGCACCATCGAGGTCCGCGCGGCTCCGGGTGGCGGCCTCACCGTCGTCGACGACCTCGGGATCGAGGACTACGTCGCGGGCGTCGACGAGATGCCCGCCCGGTGGCCGATGGCCGCGCTGGAGGCCCAGGCGATCGCGGTCCGCACCTACGCCTGGTACCAGGCCCGGCTCGGCACGTTCGAGCGGCGGGGGCTCGGCTACGACGTCTGCGCCTCGACGGCCTGCCAGCGCTTCCGGGGCCGTGCCGTGGTCGAGCAGCCGTTCGTCGGACAGCGCTGGCAGCAGGCGGTCGACGCGACGGCCGGCCAGGTCCTGCTGTTCGACGGCGCGCCGGCGCTGACGCGCTACTTCTCCTCGTCGGGTGGGCGGACCCGGGACAACGAGGACGTCTTCGGCGGTCCGTCCGTGCCGTACCTGCGCGGCGTCGACGACCCCGCCGACGCGATCGCGCCGCTGCACCACTGGTCGGTCACCTTCGGCCGCGACCAGTTCGACGCGATCCTGGCGCACGGGGAGCAGCTCGCGGCGGTCACACCCGTCGCCGACGTCCGGCGGATCACCACCGACGGCGCGCCCGACCGGATCCGGGTCACCGGCCTCCACGGCACGGTCGTCGAGGTGGGCGCCAGCGACTTCCGGTCCTTCGTCTCCACCGTCGCGCCACAGCTCTTCCCCGGCGACTTCCCCGGCCGCCGCGAGGACGGTGGGCGTCTGCCCACGACACTGCCGTCGAGCCGGATCGACGTGACCGTGACGGCCGACGCGGTGGTGGTCGACGGGGCCGGCTTCGGACATGGGGTGGGCATGAGCCAGTGGGGCGCCGACGGGATGGCGCAGGACGGCGCGGACGCCGCTGCGATCCTCGCCCACTACTACGGCGGGCTGGCGCCGGTCCGCGCCCCCGGGCTCCCCGACACCATGCGGGTCGGCTGGGACGGCGGCGACGAGGTCACGGTGACCGCCGATCGGCCGCTGACCATCGAGGCCGCCGGGACACCGGTCACCGCGCGGGGGATGGGCACCTGGACGGTCCGGTCGGCATCGGGCGGCCAGGTCCGGCTCGTGCCGCCCGATGGGTACGGTGCCACCCTGCAGATCGCGGATGCCGCCGTGAGCCGGTCGGCACCGACCCGCCTCGAGGTCGTCACCATCCGTACGGCCGTCAACAAGCCGAGTCAGCTGCACATGGACATCGCACGCCCGGACGGCACCGCCGTGCTCGACCGCGATCTCGGCATCGTGGTCGCCGGCCCCCAGGAGGTCCGCTGGGACCTCGACGACGCCCACGGTGATCCCGTCCCTGCGGGTCGCTACGACGTGCGGCTCACCGCGGTGGACGAGACGGGGGCCCCGTCGGTGTCCGGGGCCCGCGTCGACGTGCAGGATCTCCACGTCCCCGCAGCGCGCGCGGCGAGCCTGCTGCCCGCCTCGCCCACCGGCCGGCCGGGCACGCTGCCGGCGGCGCTCGCCGGGCTGCTCGCGGGTCTCGTGGTCGGCGTGCTCGTCCCGGTCAGAGAAGGGCAGTCATGAGCACCCGGGAGCCTCTCGGAACCGGACAGGCGGACCGGCCGTGGCCGGAGCCCGAACCGGGCTGGCGGCACGACGCCCCCGACCCGCCCGACGCCTTCCGGGTGCCGTTCACCGTCCTCGACGGGTTCGGGCTGGTGCTCTGGACCATCGCGGCGCAGCTGCTCGTCGGGATCCCGCTGTCGGCGCTCGGCTTCACGTTCGACGACGGTGTCGTCTCGCTGGCCGTCCTGTTCGGTGTCCAGCTGTTCACGCTGGCCGGCGCCGTCGCATGGCTGGCCCTCCGTGGGGTGTTGAGCTGGCGGGCCCTCGGCCCCGTCCGACCGGCCTGGCGCCACGCCGGGATCGGGATCGGCGTCGGCGTGGCCGGCTACGTCATCGTCGTGCTCACGCTCACGGTCGGAAACCAGGTCTTCGGGCCGGTGAAGCCGCCGTCCCAGACGGTGCTGAACGCCTCCACGCGAGGCGGGCTCGTGACGGCCGTCAGCGTGCTCATCGCGGTCGTCGGCGCACCGCTCCTCGAGGAGTTCGTGTTCCGCGGCATCCTCTTCCAGTCGCTGCGTGGCCGGCTCGGTCTCTTCCCGGGGCTGTTCATCTCGGCACTCGTCTTCGCGGGGGTCCACCTGGAGGTCACGCAGCCGCTGTTCACCGCCGCGCTGCTGCTGCTCGGGGTCTGGCTCGCTGCCGCCTTCCATCGCACCGGATCCCTTGTCGTGGCGGTGTTCGGACACGCGACCTTCAACGCGATCGAGCTGACCCTCGCCTACGCCACGTTGCGGTGACGGGTCCCGGTAGGCTCCGTGTCGGCGGGAGGCAGGGCGGGTGAGCGTCGAGCTGGGCACGGCGGAGTGGCTCGCGGCGTTCTGCGACGCCGTGAACGAGTCGGAGGTATACCGACGGGCCGCAGCCGGCTGGCGGTGGCCGCTGGCGCTGTGCTTCACCGCCGAAGCGCAGGCGCCCACCCGTCACGTGTGGCTGGACCTGCACGAGGGGGTGTGCCGGGGAGGGTCGGTCGTGGACCTCGACCGCTACCTCACGGCGCCGTTCCGCATCGAAGCGCCGTACTCACGCTGGGGCCAGGTCATCCACGGCGCGCTGGAGCCGATCAAGGGTCTCGTGCTGCGGCGGCTGAGGCTCGAGGGGGACCTGCTCACGGTGTTCCGCTACATGCCTGCCGCGAAGGCGCTGCTGGAGTGCGCATCCGCCATCGACACCGAGGTCCCCGCGTCCTGACGAGGCCCGGGTCTCACGGGCCGGTCGGGACCATGCGCACCGGGCCGTTCGGGCCGCGCGTAGGGGCTGTGCTTCCTCGGGGCACGCCAACGCTGAGCGATACGCTCAACGTATGAACCTCACACTCGGAAAGCGCGCCGACTACTCCGTGCGTGCCGTGCTGTTCCTCGCACGGCACGAAGACGAGCCGGGGCGCGTGAAGGCCCGGCAGATCGCCGAGGACATGGACATCTCGGAGAACTACCTGCCGCAGATCCTGTCCAACCTCGTCCGCGCCAAGCTCGTCGTCTCCAGCGCCGGTCCTGACGGCGGCTACGCGCTCTCGCGTCGTGCCGACGAGATCAGCCTGCTCGAGGTCATCGAGGCCGCCGAGGGCGACATCCGGTCGCGTGAGTGCGTCCTGCGGGGCGGTCCCTGCCGTTGGGAGGGCCACTGCGCCGTCCACGAGCCGTGGGCCCGGGCGCAGGAGGCCATGATCCACCAGCTGCGGGCGACGACGTTCGCCGAGATCGGCAGCCTCGACGCGGCCCTGGACACCGACGCCGCCACCGTCTGAGTCGCCGGCGCGTGCGCACGCGAACGCACTAGTGCGCTGCGGCACGCGTGCATACGCGAACGCACTAGTGCGCTGGGGCACGCGTGCATACGCGAACGCACTAGTGCGCTGGGCGGTTTGCGTGACGTTGGCGGCGCCGCTCGAACGAGCGGCGCCGCCGTCTGCCGGGAAGGCAGCTTCAGCTGACCGTGAGCGTCGTCTTCATCCCGGCCTCGTAGTGGCCGGGGATGTGGCAGGCGATCTCGTAGGTCCCGGGCGCCAGGTCGACGGAGAGCGTGTCGCTCCCGCCGGCGCCGATGGTCGTGCGTGTGATCGGGGAGTCGGGCGAGCTGGCCGGTGCGATCGAGAACTCGTGCTCGATGGCGCCGTCGTCGCTGATGTCGAAGGTCACGTTGCCGGCCTTCGCCGTCTGGGTGGAGAGGTCGAAGGCGAACTCGGTCATCGCGACCTGGACCGTGCCGGCGGCTGCGGCCTGCTGGGCGCCGCCGTCGGCGGGCGTGTCCGCCGGCTTGTCCGCGGGCTTCTCGGCCGGGGCAGGCCAGCCTTCGGCGTCGTAGATGCTGCGGTCCGGGGTGCCCTCGGCGTGGAGGATGGCGAGCGCGCCGCCGTCCATCGCGCGGGTGATCGCGTGGTCGAGCAGGATGTAGTCACCGGGCTCGTTGATGGTCAGCTCGGCCCACGTGGCCCCGCCGGCCGGCACGGCCGTCGTCTGGACGTTGTGGTTGGTCAGGCTGCCGCCCTCGACCTGGACGTTGTCCATGATCTCGCCGATGACGTGGAAGCTCGAGATGAGGTTCGGGCCGGCGTCGCCGAAGAAGATGCGGACGGTGTCACCGACCTTGGCCTGCAGCGCGTTGTCGCCGGTGAGGCCCTTCGCGGTGCCGTTGAAGACGACGTAGGTCGGGTCCTCGGCCATCATCTTGTCGGCGTCGTAGGTCACGTGCCCCTTCGTGCCGCGCGGCTCGGCCGTGTAGATCTCCGACTGCATGACGTAGAACTCGTGGTCGACCGGTGCGAGGCCACCCTCGGGCTCGACCAGGATCATCCCGAACATCCCGTTCGCGATGTGCGACGGCACGTGCGGGGTGGCGCAGTGGTAGACGAACAGGCCCGGGTTGAGGGTCTTGAACGAGACCGTGCGGGACTCGCCCGGAGGTGCCTGCAGCACGAGCGCCCCGCCGCCCGGCCCGTTGACCGCATGCAGGTCGATCGAGTGGGTCATCGTCGAGTCGGGCGCGTTCTCCAGCGTGATCTTCACCGTGTCGCCGACACGCGCGCGCAGGAACGGGCCCGGCACGGTGCCGTCGAAGGTCCAGTACGTGTAGGTGGTGCCGTCCGCGAGCTGCCCCTCGACCTCCTTGCTGGTGATCGTGTACTCGACGGTGGTCGGGCCGCGGTCACCGACCGGCGTGCCGACGTCGGTCGGGTCGCGGAAGATCGCCGGCGCGGTCGCCGGAGCTGCGTTCGCCGCGGCCTGCGTGTCGCCGCCGGTGTCCGCGGCGGGCTGGGCGCTGGTGTCGGTGGTGCCGGAGGCGGCGGCGTCGGTCGCCGCCGGCGCGTTTCCTCCCCACGAGGTGGCGATCATGGACGCCACGACGCTGAGCGTCACGGCGGCGACGAGGAGGGCGACGGCGCGGCTTCGGCTGAGCCCTTCGTCCTCTGTCGTGCGCGGCGGGATCGTTCGCGTCCCGGTGGGGGACACCTCGGTCCGGTTCTCGGTCATCGGATTGCCTTCCCGTGCATCCGAGCCCTGATGGGCTAACTATTAGTTCAGCACTAAAGATAGTAAGGGTTGGGTGGCGTCCCGTCGAGACCCTGCGCTGAAGTCAGGACCTTCGGCCCCTGGCGGCGGGTCCTTCGGACGTGTGCGGGTTGGGGCCCCGGTGCGGGGGCCCGTAGGCTCGCGGGGCAGTCGTGGACGTGTGCCACGCACCGCTTTGAAACCGTTCGTCGCGAGATGGTTCGCGAGCCAGGGACCGACGGCAGCCGTCGGTTCGTGCAGGTGCAGGGAGGCCCGAGGTGTCCGAGGAGATCAACAAGGTCGGCATCGTCGGCTGCGGGACCATGGGGTCCGGCATCGCCGAGATCGTCGCGCGCAACGGGATCGAGGTGACCTTCGTCGAGGTCGACGACGCGGCCGTCGAGCGCGGGCGACAGCGGATCGTCCAGTCGCTGGACCGCCTGGTGTCGCGGAACAAGCTCGAGCAGAGCGAGGCCGACGACATCCTCGGTCGCATCACGGGCACGACGAAGATGGAGGCGCTGGCCGACCGCGACCTCGTCGTGGAGGCGGTGCCGGAGCTGCTCCACCTCAAGCAGGCCGCCTTCGAGGCGATCGACAAGCACGTCGGTGATCACGCGATCGTGGCCACGAACACCTCGTCGCTGCCGGTGATCGACATCGCCGTGCGCACCCGTCGGCCGAACCGGGTGCTCGGGTTCCACTTCTTCAACCCGGCGCCGGTCATGAAGCTCATCGAGCTCGTCCGCACGGTCGTCACCGACGACCAGGTCGTGCAGACGGCACGCGCCTTCGCCGAGCGGATCGGCAAGAGCCCCGTCGTCGTCGGCGACCGTCGCGGCTTCATCGCGAACCAGCTGCTGTTCCCGTTCCTGAACCAGGCCGTGGCCATGGTCGAGAACGGCTACGCCACCAAGCAGGACATCGACAACGCCATGCGGTTCGGGGCCGGGCACCCGATGGGCCCGATCGCGCTCGTGGACCTCGTCGGGATCGACACGATGCTCGGCATCATGAACGCGATCCACAGCCAGTTCGACGACACGCGCTTCGCCCCGCAGCCGATCATCAGCCAGCTGACCTCCGCCGAGTTCCTCGGCCGCAAGACCGGTGCGGGCTTCTACAGCTACGCCGAGCCGGGCTCCTCGCGGCTCGCAGACGCCTCCGAGGAGGCCGCACGGCCGCCGGCGGATCCCGACACGATCGCCGGCTGGACCACCGTCGGTGTGCTCGGAACCGGGACCATGGCCACCGGCATCACCGAGGTCTGCGCGAAGGCGGGCTTCGACGTGGTCGTCCGCGGCCGCTCGAAGGAGAAGGCCGAGAAGGTCGCCGCGAGCGTGTCGAAGTCGATGCAGCGCATGGTCGACAAGGGGCGCATGTCCGAGGAGGACATGGTCGCGGCGCTTGCGCACATCCAGCCGACGGCCGACATGGAGGACTTCGCTCCCTGCGACGTGGTGATCGAGGCGGTGGCCGAGGACCTCGCCATCAAGAAGGACCTCTTCGAGCGCATGGCCCCGGTCCTGAAGGACGACGCCGTCCTGTCGACCACGACCTCCTCGCTGCCGGTGATCGAGGCCGCCATGGCCACCGACCGGCCCCACAAGGTCGTCGGGCTGCACTTCTTCAACCCGGCGGCGATCATGAAGCTCGTCGAGATCGTGCCGACGGTCCGCACCGAGGACGGCATCGTCGAGCAGGCCCGTGCCTTCGTGGACAAGATCGGCAAGGTCGGGGTGCTGTGCGGCGACCGTGCCGGGTTCATCGTCAACGCGCTGCTCTTCCCGTACCTCAACGACGCGGTGAAGATGCTCGACTCCCACTACGCCACCGCCGAGGAGATCGACACGGCGATGAAGCTCGGGGCCGCCCACCCGATGGGCCCGTTCCAGCTCATCGACATCGTCGGGCTCGACGTGTCCCTGGCCATCATCGAGCGGCTGCACGAGGAGTTCCGCGAGCCCTCCTACGAGCCGGCGCCGCTGCTGCGCCACATGGTCGAGGCCGGGTTCCTCGGTCGGAAGGTCGGTCGGGGCTTCTACGTCTATGACTGACCACGAGCATCGGTGGCTGCCGGTTCTGCGTGAACCGGCAGCCATCGAGCCTGTCGAGCTGCCCGACGACTTCCCGGAGCCGGGCGAGCGCCCCACGCTCCGGCAGCGCCGCTCGGCGTGGCGGGCCCTGCTCAAGTTCCTGCCGGACGTGGGGCGCCTGCTCTACGACCTCGCGCGTGACCCGAGGGTGCCCTGGCACGCGAAGGCGGTCGCGGCCGGGGCCGTCGCCTACGTGATCAGCCCGGTCGACGTGGTGCCCGACATCGTTCCGGGCGTGGGCCGCATGGACGACGTGTACATCGTCGGCAAGGCGCTGCGCTACCTCTTCAACGCGGCCGGCTACGCCTTGCTGCGCGAGCACTGGCGCGGCGGCGACGACGGCTTCGCGCTCCTGCTCGTCGTCGCCGGGATCGGCCGGTGAATGCTGTCCGTCCCGCAGCTCGACGGCTACCAGGCCAAGCGCGTCCACGGCTACCAGGCGGCGAAGGACTACCGCTGTCCCGCGTGCGGGAACGCGATCGCCGCCGGGCAGGGGCACGTGGTCGCCTGGCCGGAGGGCGAGCTCGAGTGGCGGCGGCACTGGCACACGCACTGCTGGCGCCTTGCCGTCCGGCGCGGTCGGATAGCCTGACGCACCCGGTGGCCGTCGTCCGTCCCCGGAGCCAACTGTGAGCAAGAGCACGCACGACAAGGAACTCGCGCGTGCGCGCGCGAAGCGCCGCCAGGCCGCCGCCGTGGACCGCAAGCGGACCCGCATCCGCGTCGCGGCGATCGTCGTCATCCTCGCGATGGCCCTGACCACGGTCGGGGTCGTCCTCGCCGGTCGGCGCACGTCGACGCCCCGCATCGACGAGGGATCGGCCGCCGGCAGCGACGGCGCCACGAGCTCCCCGACGCCGGCACCGGCGCCGGCCGTCGAGCCGTCCCCGGGCGCGGTGGCCGCCGCGGCCGCCGGGTTCGAGGCGATGAGCTTCCCGGACGAGGCGAACCCGACGCCCTGTGACGTATCGGGCTCCGAGCAGCCGACGCCCCAGCCGACCGCGTTCCCGGCGGCACCGTCGATGCAGATCGACACCTCGGCCACCTACACGGCCACCCTGAACACGACCTGCGGGACGATCGAGCTCTCCCTCGCCGCTGCCGCGGCCCCGCAGACGGTGAACAACTTCGTGTTCCTCGCCGACCAGGGGTACTACGACGGGGTGCCGTTCCACCGCGTCATCGACGGGTTCATGATCCAGGGCGGCGACCCCACCGGGACCGGCAACGGCGGGAACGGGACCTACCCCGGGTACACGTTCGGCGATGAGCTCGCCCTCGCCGAGCGGGTCGCGGCCGACAACGGTGGCTACCCGCCCGGCACGCTCGCCATGGCGAACGCCGGCCCGGACACGAACGGCTCGCAGTTCTTCATCGTGGAGGGCCGCAAGCCGTCCGGTGAGCACGTGCCCTACCCGCTCCAGCCGAACTACACGGTCTTCGGGCACCTCGTGTCGGGCATGGACGTGGTCGACCGGATCGCCCAGGGTCCGACGACGGGGGCGAACAACGACCAGGCCGTCACGCCGGTGCGCATCACCTCCATCGAGATCAGCAAGCAGTCCTGACCATCCCCCCAGCCTCGAGCGACAGGATCCAGCGTGGCTCAGCAGTACAGCGCCCCTCCCGAGATGCAGATCGACCCGGACACCGACTACCGGGCGACCATCAAGACGAACAAGGGCGACATCGCCGTCCGGCTCTACGCCGCCGACAGCCCGAGGACGGTGAACAACTTCGTCTTCCTCGCGAACGAGGGCTTCTACGACGGCGTCGTCTTCCACCGGGTCATCGAAGGCTTCATGATCCAGGGTGGCGACCCGACCGGCACGGGCACCGGCGGTCCGGGCTACCGGTTCGACGACGAGCTGGGCAAGGCGCGGGAGCACCGCTACCCCCGCGGGACGCTGGCCATGGCGAACGCCGGCCCGAACACGAACGGGTCGCAGTTCTTCATCATGCACAGCGACTACGGGCTGCCGCCGAACTACTCGGTGTTCGGCAAGGCGGTGGACGGCCTCGACGTCGTCGACCAGATCGCGACCACCGCGACCGACCGCAGCGACCGGCCGACCGAGGACATCGTGATCGAGACCATCGACATCACCGAGGCCTGAGCGCGCCCCCGGGGCCTGAGCACCAGAAGATACGTGCGGAGCTGTCCCGCTCTGGTGGGTAGGACTCCGCACACAACTCGAGGGTCAGCGGGTGACGACCATCCGGACCGGGTGGTCCTCCCGTGACTCGAGCGCGGCCAGCGCCGCCGGGACCTGCTCGATCGTGAACCGGTGGGTCACCGACACGCTGAGGTCGAGCCGCCCGGCGTCCACGAGGTCGACGAGCTCCTCGAGGTCGGCGCGTGTCGAGAGGAAGGCGCCGACCAGCTCGGTCTCCAGGGACACGAACCCGGACATGGAGGCGAGCGCGAGCGGGTCGGGGGAGAGCCCGACGATCGTCGCGCGCCCGCCGGGCTTGAGCGCGGCCAGCGCCGTCGCGACGGTGTCGGCCGAGCCGGCGAACTCGAACGCGGCGTCGACCCCGCCGCCGGTCAGGGCATGGACGCGCCCGCCGGCATCGGGCTCCCGGGAATCCACGACCTCGTCGGCCCCGGCGTCGGACGCACGTTCGAGCGCGACGGGGTCGAGGTCGACCGCCACCACCCAGGCGCCGGCGAGCCGGGCCAGCTGCACGGCGTGCAGGCCGAGCCCGCCCGCCCCGACGACGGCCACCGCGACGCCCGGGCCGACGCCGCCGCGCTTGAGCGCGTGGTAGGGCGTCGCGACCGCGTCCGTGAGCACGGCGGCGCGGTCGAAGGACACGGTGCCGGGCAGGGTGACCAGCTGCCGCTGGTCGACGACGGCGTAGTCGGCCTGCGACCCGTCGGTGTCGAGGCCGGGGACCACCAGCGACGGGCAGAGGTTCTCGCGCCCGGCGCGGCAGTAGGGGCAGACCCCGCAGGTCCTGGCCGGATGGACGGCGACGCGGTCGCCCGGCATCCAGCCGTCGACGCCCTCGCCCACGGCGGCGACGACCCCGGCCGCCTCGTGACCGAGCGTCTGCGGCAGGACCGGCCCGTGGCCGAGCGTGCCGCGCGCGAGCTGCAGGTCGGCTGCGCCGATCCCGCAGGCGTGGATCTCGACGAGCACCTCGCCAGGGCCGGGTGCCGGCACGGCCACCTCGTCGACCCGGACGTTGAGGGGCGCGTCGCCGGGCTGCGGCCGGTGGCAGCGTGCGGCACGCATGCGATCGGGAAGCGGCACCGTCAGCTCGCCTCGCCCGGCCCGACGTTGTCGCCGGGCCAGGGAGGCAGGTCGTCGAGGTTCACCTGCTCGCGCTTGATGCCGCGGTCGTAGTCGCGCATCCGCTTCGGGTAGCCCACCTTCGCGGCGTCGTAGAGCGGCACGCTGTGCTTCTCGCAGACCTCCTCGGCCTGGCCGCGGTCACGGACGGGGCGCCGGAGATACTCCCCGTCGGCGGCCACCAGCAGCAGCGTGGTGGAGTAGATCGCCGTCTTCGGCTCGAGGTAGCCCTCGACACCGGTTCGTGAGCGGATGAACTCGTCGAGATCCTTCGTCGCGGCCTTCGAGGCCGGGCTGCTGCTCGGGCTCGGGGCGCGCCGCTTCGTCTCGCCCTTGAGCCATGCTCGAATTCGATCAGCGAAGCTCACGTTCGGCCTGGCGCTCGACGCTCGTCGGGTCTGGATGCGGGTGGTGCCGGGGGCCCCGGGGGACCGCTGGTCATGACCGGCTGGTCACGGCCGGCGTCCCCGCTCGACACAAGGCTACCAACGCCGAAGATCGTGCGGACAGCCGCGTGCGTCCGTTCAGGATCACCCAGGCACGTCCCGCTCAGTGGTCCTCGTCCTCGACGAGCTCGAGCAGGACGCCGCCGGTGCCCTTCGGGTGGACGAAGCCGACCGTGTGGCCGCCACCGCCCGGGCGCGGCTCCTCGTCGATGAGGGCCACGTCCTCGTCGCGCAGGTGGTCGAGCGCGTCGGCGACCGAGGAGACGCCGAAGCCGATGTGGTGCAGGCCGGGCCCGCGCTTCGCCAGGTACTTGCCGACCGGCGAGTCGTCCCGCGTCGGCTGCAGCAGCTGGATGTAGACGCCCCCGACGTTGATCATGGCCTCCTCGACGCCGTCGGACTCCACGACCTCGCGGTACTCGGGCGTCAGGCCGAAGGCACGTTCGTAGAGAGCGAGGGTCGCGTCGAGGTCCTCGACGGCGATCGCGATCTGGTCGATGCGGGTCACGTTCACGGCGGGTCCTCCTGGGGCGCGGTCGCTCGCCATCCTGCCAAGCGGCGGGCGGTCGTGCGAACCGGGGGCCGGCGGCCACACGGCGGCGTCACGGCCCGCTGTCCGTCCGGCGGCTGCGGACGGTTGGTCGCGCTCGCCCCCGGCGCCCTACGATGGCGTCTGCGTCCGCGCCGCCGCGCAACCGACCCGAGGAGGGACCGCTGTGACCGAGACCGTCGTCGTTGGATACGCCCGTACGCCCGTGGGGAAGTTCGGCGGCGGCCTGTCGTCGCTGACCGCGATGGACCTCGGTGGGCACGCGATCAAGGGAGCGCTCGAGCACGCCGGTCTCGATCCGGCCGAGGTCGGCTACACCGTCATGGGCCACGTCCTGCAGGCAGGACAGGGCCAGATCACGGCGCGCCAGGCCGCGGTCAACGGCGGCGTGTCGATGAACGTCGCGGCCGAGACGGTCAACAAGGTGTGCCTGTCGGGCATGACGGCGCTCGGTCGCGCCGACGGCCTGATCCGCCTCGGTGACTTCGACGTGGTCATCGCCGGCGGCATGGAGTCGATGTCGCAGGCGCCGTACGTGCTCGACAAGGCCCGCTTCGGGTACCGGATGGGCAACCGCGAGATCATCGACGTGATGATGCACGACGGCCTGACGTGCGCCTTCGACCAGTGCGCCATGGGCCTGGCGACCGACAACTACCAGGACGACAAGAACCTCCAGATCACGCGTGAGCAGCAGGACGAGTGGTCCGCCCGCTCCCACGAGCGCGCCGTGACCGCCTGGAAGGAGGGCGCCTTCGACGAGGAGGTCGTCGGTGTCGAGGTGCCACAGCGCAAGGGCGACCCGGTCGTCGTCGACCAGGACGAGGGCATGCGCCCCGGCACGACCGCCGACTCGCTCGCGAAGCTCCGTCCGGCCTTCAACAAGGAGGGCACGATCACGGCGGGCAACGCGTCGCAGATCTCCGACGGCGGCGCCGCGCTCATCTGCATGAGCCGCGAGAAGGCCGACGAGCTCGGCCTCACGCCGATCGCCACCATCAAGGCCTGGGGCACGGTCGCGGGTCCGGACCCGTCCCTGCACCTGCAGCCTGCCGGCGCCATCCGCGCCGCCGCGGCGAAGATCGGTGCCGACCCGTCCGGCTTCGACCTCTACGAGATCAACGAGGCCTTCGCGTCCGTCGCGATCGCGTCCGTGCGTGAGCTCGGGCTCGACGAGGACAAGGTCAACGTCAACGGTGGCGCGGTCGCCCTCGGCCACCCCATCGGCTGCACCGGTGCCCGGCTCACGGTGTCCCTCATCAACGAGCTGCGCCGTCGTGGCGGTGGCACGGGCGCCGCGGCCCTGTGCGGTGGTGGCGGCCAGGGCGACGCGCTGATCGTCGAGGTGCACGGCTGAACCGCCCGCCGACACGCTGACCGGCTCGGTCGGTCGGTGCACGGCCTGCGCGCCCGGTGCGGACCCCTGCCCACCGGGCGCGTCGCGTGACGCAAGGAGTGAACGTGGCAGACGTTGAGTCGCTCGTCGCCGGACTCGACCGTGGTGAGCGCCGTGCGCTTGCGCGGCTGCTGACCATGGTCGAGGACGGGGACCCGGTCCGTCTGCGTGACGTCATCGCGAGGATCTACCCGCGCACCGGCAGCGCGCGCGTGCTCGGGATCACCGGCTCGCCGGGGGTCGGGAAGTCGACGCTCACGAACGCCGTGGCGGCGCACCTGCGCAGCCGCGGCAGCTCGGTGGGCGTCATCGCCGTCGACCCGTCGTCACCGTTCTCCGGCGGTGCGCTGCTCGGCGACCGTGTCCGGATGCAGTCCCACCACGCCGACGCCGGCGTCTTCATCCGCTCCATGGCGGCGCGCGGGCACCTCGGCGGGCTCTCGTTCGCCACCCCACAGGCCGCGCTGGTGCTCGACGCCGCCGGCTTCGACGTGGTCATCATCGAGACCGTCGGCGTCGGCCAGTCCGAGGTCGAGATCGCGGCCACGGCCGACACGACGCTCGTGGCCGTGGCACCGGGCATGGGCGACGGCATCCAGGCGGCCAAGGCCGGCATCCTCGAGGTCGCCGACGTGTTCGTCATCAACAAGGCGGACCACGGCGGCGCGGGCAAGCTCGAGTCGGAGCTGCGTGGCATGCTCGAGATGGGGCACGCCGTCGAGACGGACGACGCCGGCGAGGTCAGCTGGTGGCCGCCGATCGTGCGGACCGTCGCGGTGCGCGAGGAGGGCATCGATGACCTGCTCGACGCCGTCGACGATCACCACCGCCACCTCGAGGAGACCGGCCAGCTCGCCCGGCGGCACCATCAGCGTGCGCTGCATGCGATCCGAGAGATCGCGCTCGAGCAGATCCGCGCCCGCTTCCAGCGCATCGAGTCGGAGGGCGACCCGCTGCTCGAGTCGCTCGCCGACAAGGTCGCCAACCGCGACCTCGACCCCTACCGGGCCGCGGACGAGCTGCTCGATGCGATGGAGGGCTGAGTGCGAGGGCGCCTGACCGCCGTCAGGCGGTCAAGGCCTTGTAGAGCGGACGCGCCTCGAGCCAGCCGTCCGGGGCGCACAGCTCACCCTCGATGGCGCGGTAGAGCGCATGGCGCTGCTGCCGGAGCCACGCGGCGGCGGCGACGCAGTGGTCGTCGGTGAGCGTGGTGATCGCCACCATGGCCCGGGGCGAGCCGGTTCTGAGGTAGGACTCCCAGTCGCCACGGAGCACCCACTGCTCACCCTGGTCGAGCAGGTCGCGCAGGAGCTTCGCGTGCTCCTCGGTGGGGTGGTGCGGCACCGCGCGGCGGGATCCGGGCATGACGGGGGGCATGGTGGTCGTCATCGTCAGCTCTCGTAGGCGCTGTGTTCAGTGTGCGCGCGGCGTGACGGGTCAACGGCACGCCGGTACGGCCGGGTCGCCGACGGCGGCCGCTGGATGATCCGGACGCAGGGAGGGGCGACCGGACGGACGCGGGTGTTGCCGTGGCGCGGCGTCGCTCTCGCCTCTGTTTGTACCAGCACGGGCCGCTGTCTGCGGAGCCAAGGGCGGAGGAACTTGCACTGACATCGATGTCGGACTCCCCGGGAATCCGCCGCTGGCGGCCGTGTCGTGCCGCTAGATCCGCCGCGCGGCGAGCCGGTCAGCGAGCAGCTGCAGGGTCTCGTCCAGGCGCTCGCGGGTGGTGCGAAGGTTGCCGACCGCCAGGCGCAGCGTGTAGACGCCGGCCAGGTCGGTGTGCGACAGGTAGGCCCGCCCGGTCGCGTTGACGTTGTCCATGAGCGAGGCGTTCAGGGCGCGCAGGTCGTCCTCGCCTGCGTCGGGGAGCCAGCCCGGCCGGGCGCGGAAGCACACGGTGCTCATGGGCGCCGGTGCGGTGCGCTCGAAGTCGGGGTGGTCGTCGACCCAGTCGGCGACGTGCCGGGCCAGCTCGAGGTGCTCGCGGATCCGGGCGGCGAGCCCGGCCCGCCCGAAGTAGCGGATGACCATCCACAGCTTGAGCGCACGGAACCGGCGGCCGAGCTGGACGCCCCAGTCCATGTAGTTGGTGACGGTCGCGGCGTCCGAAGTCGTGAGGTACTCGGGCACGAGCGAGAAGGCCCGCCGGAGCACGTCGGGATCGCGGACGTAGAACGCGGAGCAGTCGATCGGGGTGAACAGCCACTTGTGCGGGTTGGTCACGAAGGAGTCGGCACGATCGACGCCGGCGACGACCGGCCGCATCTCGTCGAGGATGGCCGTCATCCCCCCGTAGGCGCCATCGACGTGTAACCAGATGCCTCCCGGCCCGACCGTCGGCGCGAGGTCGGCGATGACGTTGGCGATCGCAGGAACGGGGTCGATGCTCGTCGTCGAGGTGGTCCCGACGGTCGCGACCACCGCGAGCGGATGGATGCCGGCCGCGATGTCCTGCTCGATGGCCGTGCGCAGCGCGTCGGGGCGCATCCGGAACTGCGCATCGCTCGGGATGGTCCTCACGCCCTGCTGGCCGAGCCCGATCGCGATGGCGCCCTTCTCGACCGAGGAGTGCGCCTGGTCGGACGTGTAGACGCGCAGCAGCGGCAGGTCGTCGCGACCCGACATGCCCCGGCGGCGGATGTCGAAGCCGGCCCGCTCCCGGGCCGCCGCGAGCGCCACCATGGTGGCCATCGATGCCGTGTCCATGATGATGCCGTGCAGCCCGTCGTCGAGCCCGAGCAGCTGGCGGAGCCAGTCGAGCGTCACCTCCTCGACCTCCGTGGCGGCCGGGGAGGTGCGCCACAGCATCCCGTTCACGTTGAACGCGGCCGCCAGCGCTTCGCCGAGGATGCCCGGGCCGGACCCGGTGATGGAGAAGTACGCGAAGAACGCCGGGTGGTTCCAGTGCGTGATTCCCGGCAGCACCACGTCGTCGATGTCGTCGAGGATCGCGTCCATGGGCTCGGGATCGTCGGGGGGCGCGGCGGGGAGACGCGATGCGACGTTGCCCGGCGAGACCTGCGCGAGGACCGGCAGGTCACCGACGCCGTCGAGGTAGTCGGCGATCCAGTCGACCACCCGGTGGCCGTGCCGCCGGAACGCGTCGGGGTCCATGTCACCGGTGCCGAGCTGGCCCGGGTCGAGGGACAGGTCGGGAGAACGGTCGGAGGGAGAGGCGGGCATGAGGGGGCTCCGGAGGTCGCCGCCGGTTGCATGCGAGGACGCTACCGCGCCGGTCGGTGGGCGACGACACGACCAGCGCGAGGACCGGTGGGCAGGACTAGGGTGGCCGGCATGTCTGCACTGCGAACCGACACGACCGACCACGTCCGCACGCTGACGCTCGATCGGCCCGAGGCACGAAACGCGCTCGACGCGTCGCTGCTCGCGGCCATCGTGGCCGCGCTCGAGGACGCCGACCGCGACGAGGACGTTGCGGTCGTCATCCTCACGGGCTCGGACCCCGCCTTCTGTGCCGGGCTCGACCTGAAGGCCATCGAGGCCGGCGAGCTCGACATGGCGCGCACGGCCGACGACGATCTCGATCCCTGGATCGCGCTGGCACGGATGACGACTCCGGTCATCGGCGCCGTGAACGGTCCGGCGGTCACGGGCGGGCTCGAGCTGGCGCTGAACTGCCACCTCCTCGTCGGCTCCGAGCGGGCCAGCTTCGCCGATACCCACGCACGCGTCGGGATCCATCCCGGCGGCGGGCTGACCGTGCTGCTGCCGCAGGCGATCGGGCTGCGCCGAGCACGTGAGATGAGCCTGACGGGCAACTACATCGACGCGGCCGAGGCGCACCGGCTCGGCCTGCTCAACCACGTGGTGCCCCACGCCGAGCTGCTGCCGACGGCCCGGGCGCTCGCCGCCGACATCGTCGGCAACGACCAGGCGGCCGTGCAGGCGCTCAACGACACCTACACGCGGACCTCGGCGACGACGCTCGCCGAGGGCCGCGCGTTCGAGCGGGAGCGCTACCGGGCCTGGCGGGTCGACGCCGCCGCCGTCGGGCAGCGCCGTGCCGCAGTCACCGAGCGGGGGCGGACCCAGGCACGGACGCGCTGAGATGGGCGGGTCGTCGCCGCTCCCGTTCGACCCCATCGAGGAGGCGGCGCGTCAGTGGTCGCAGCGTGACTGGGGCGCGGTCGACGTCATGGCGGCCGTCACCTCGGTGATGAGGGCTCATCAGATCCTGATCGGGCGCATCAACCGGCTGCTCCGGCCCTTCGACCTGACCTTCGCACGGTACGAGGCGCTCGTCCTCCTCACGTTCAGCCGGCACGGGGCGCTGCCGCTCGGGAAGATGGGGGAGCGGCTGCAGGTCCACGCCGCGAGCGTCACGAACGCGGTCGATCGTCTCGAGCAGGCCGGCTACGTGGAGCGGGCGGCGCACCCCACCGATGGCCGCGCGACGCTGGCGCGCATCACCGAGCGAGGTCGGGCGGTGGTCGACGAGGCCACCGGCGAGCTCGTTGCCGCACGGTTCGGTGCGGACGGACTCGACGATGCGGGGGCCCGCACGGTGGTCGACGCGCTGTCGCGGCTGCGGGCGGCGGCCGGGGACTTCCCCTCGTCGTGACTCAGGTGTATGTGACTCAGGTGAACGTGACGATCAGGAGGGTGAGGATCGTCACGATCAGGACACGGTCGAGCGCGCGCAGCTCGGCGGCGGACTGAGCGACCCGGGTGGTGATGCGGTCATGGGGGCGGTCGTGATACTCGGGCACGGGAGTACTCCTGGGCTCACGGTGGGCGATGGCCGATGTGGCGGTGACGAATGTCACGGTGCCGTCTGCTGTGGGGCGCTGCGCGCGGCGCTCTGCCCGGCCGGCCGGTGCCTTCCGGCCGCGCATGTCCGTGCGTACGGCGTGGCCCTCGGCCGCCGAACGGGGGCGGACGGACACCGCGCCAGAGTTGTCCGATCCGTCATTTGTTTGGACATCAAAGTAGTTTGTCCGTACGCTGGGGTCCGACCGCGCGCGTACCGAGCCGGCCGCCGGCACGATCGTGACCGGGCCGACAGGGAGGGAGCCCCGTGAGCACCGACTGGGAGCAGCAGTACGAGCAGTGGAAGTCGCGCTATGCGGCGGCGCCCGAGCGCGACACCACCTTCAAGACGCTGTCGGGCATCCCGGTCGAGCCGCTCTACGGTCCCCACAACGTCACGATCGACCACCAGCGCGTCGGCTATCCGGGTGTGTATCCGTACACGCGCGGCGTCTACGCGTCGATGTACCGCACCCGTCCGTGGACGATCCGCCAGTTCGCCGGCTTCGCCGATGCCACGGACACCAATCGCCGCTTCCACGACCTCGTCGATGCCGGGCAGCACGGCCTGTCGGTCGCCTTCGACATGCCGACGCTGATGGGGCTCGACTCCGACGACCCACGAGCCGAGGGAGAGGTCGGTCACTGCGGCGTCGCCATCGACTCCGTGCGGGACATGGAGGTCCTCTTCGACGGCCTCCCGCTCGGCGAGATCACCACCTCCATGACCATCAACGCGCCGGCCGTGACCCTCTTCTGCATGTACGCGGTCGCAGCCGAGCGGCAGGGATGGCAGCTCTCCGACCTCGGGGGGACGCTGCAGACCGACATCCTGAAGGAGTACATCGCGCAGAAGGAGTGGCTGTTCCCGCCCGAGCCGCACCTGCGCCTCATCGGCGACCTCGTCGAGTTCACGACCCACAACGTGCCGCGCTACCACCCCGTGTCGATCAGCGGGTACCACATCCGTGAGGCCGGCTCGACGGCGGCCCAGGAGCTCGCCTTCACGCTGGCCAACGGCTTCGCCTACGTGGAGCTCGGGAAGGAGCGTGGGCTCCATCCCGACGAGTTCGTGCCGCGCTTCAGCTTCTTCTTCGACGCGCACATCGACTTCTTCGAGGAGATCGCGAAGTTCCGCGCCGGCCGCCGGATCTGGGCCCGGTGGCTCAAGGAGCGCTACGGGGCCACGGCCGAGAAGGCCATGCTCATGCGCTTCCACACCCAGACCGCCGGCGTGTCGCTGGCCGCGCCGCAGCCCGACAACAACATCGTGCGCACCGCCATCGAGGCGCTCGCCGGGGTGCTCGGCGGGACCCAGTCGCTGCACACGAACGCGCTCGACGAGGTGCTCGCCCTGCCCTCGGACCACGCCGCGAAGGTCGCGCTACGCACCCAGCAGGTGATCGCCGAGGAGACGGGGGTCACGAACGTGATCGATCCGCTCGGTGGCGCGTGGTACGTCGAGTGGCTGACCGACGAGATCGAGCGGCAGGCCGAGGACATCTTCGCGACGATCCAGGAGCTCTCCGACGACGGCACGATGATGCGCGGGATCCTCAAGGGGATCGAGGACGGCTGGTTCATGTCCGAGATCGCCGACGCCGCCTTCGAGTTCCAGAACCGCATGGACAAGGGCGACTTCAACATGGTGGGCGTGAACAGCCACGTCGACCCGGACGACGACGAGCTCGAGATCCTGCGGATCTCCCACGAGGTCGAGCGCCGGCAGCGTTCCCGCGTCGACGAGGTCCGCACCTCCCGTGATGCCGCCGCCGTGGAGGCTGCTCTCGACCGGCTGACGGCGGCGGCTGCGACCGACGAGAACCTCGTCCCGCTCATGATGGACGCCGTCCGGGCCGACGCGACCGTCGGCGAGATCTCGCGGGCTCTGCAGCAGGTCTGGGGCGACTACCGCGAGGCCCCGCGCATCTGAGCACCGCCTGATCCCCTCCGCCCGACCGCCCGGGAGCCGGCCGCCATGCCCGTCCTCGTGACTGCGGCCGACACCCCTTTCGGTGAGCGGCTCGTCGGGCGGTTGCTCGCACAGGGCGGCGAGGTGCGGGCCTACTGCACCGGCGGCGGGGACGTGGCGGCGATCCGGAGCGCGGGTGCCTTCGTCGCCGTCGGCGACCTCGACGACGAGGGGCGGCTGGAAGCCGCGATGACCGACGCCCACACCGTGGTGCACTGGCAGGTGGGACCGTTGGCGAGCTCCGCGGAGGTGCTGCGGCGGGACGCGGGCGTCGTCGTCCGCGCCGCGGCCAACGCCGGCGTGCAGCGCCTCATCGTGCGCTCCGTGGCCGGTGCCGGCGGCGCGGACCCGCTCCGGGCCGTGGCCGGCGAGATCGAGGGTGCGCTGCGGATGGCTCCGGTCCCGAGCGTCGTGCTGCGCCCGTCCCTCGTCGACACGTCCGGCCTGCGGGACGCGCTCGCGAGCGCCCGACTCCACCCCGAGATGCGCGAGACGGTGGTCGCGCCGGTCCGCGAGGAGGACCTCGTGGCCGTCGTCGTCGCGCTCGATGCGGTGCGCTCGACGGCACACCGGGGACATGTCGTCTTCACCGCCGACGGGCCGGCCCGCATGACCCTGGGGGAGTACCTCGCCCGTGTCGGGCTGGGCGATCCGACGCCGGCCGGGCACCTCGTCGGCCACGTCTGGCGGCCATCCGCCAGCGTGCCGCTGCTCGGTCCCGCCCTGGGCGGTTCCTGGGTCGCCGACCCCGGTCTGCCCGACGTCTGGTCGTTCACGGGCGTCGCGCCCACCCCGCTCGCGTCCGCCGACACGGAGCGCTAGCGCGGGGCCTGGCCTGCGCTCAGCTGGCGATCGGGGCGCCGATGGACGCTTCGGGGACCCCGAACGCGTCCACGAGCAGCCGCGCGTGCGGGCGCAGCTCACCGCAGAGGTCGTTGACCGCCTGGATGACGGCCTTGGCGCGTGCGGCCGACAGCCGGCCGTGCTCGAGGAACCAGGCCCGGTCGCGCTCGATCTCCGACAGCGCGTAGAGGTCGCACAGCCGGCCGAGCATCACCGTCGTCGCCTCGTCCTCGCACCGCTCGATGGCGGCGACGAACGCCTCGAGGACGAGGCGCTGCACATGGACCTCCGCGGCGCGTAGCAGGTGGTCCTGGCACTCGTTGAAGACGACGAAGGGTTCCTCGCCGCCCTCGATGCCGCTGCGGAAGCGGCGGGCGAGCGTGTCGAGCACGTGCTTCTCGCGGAACTCGAACAGGGTGAGGTGGTAGCCGCGGTCACGCAGATCGGCTTCCTCCTCCCGGCCCGTCACGGCGTCGACGAGCGACTGGACGAGCTGACGGGCGGCGGTGCGTTCGATCACCGTGTCGACGACCTGCTCGCCGACGAACCGGACCATGCCGAGCGGATCGAGGTCGCCGAAGTCGTCGCGGTAGCCGGTCAGGAGGCTCTTCGCGACCAGCTGCAGCAGCACGGTGTTGTCGCCCTCGAACGTGGTGAACACGTCGGTGTCCGCCTTGAGCGTCCCGAGCCGGTTCTCGCTGAGGTAGCCGGCGCCGCCACAGGCCTCCCGACAGGTCTGGATGGTCTCGGTGGCGTGCCACGTGGCAGCCGCCTTCGTGCCGGCGGCGCGGGCCTCGAGCTTGCGCCGATCCTGCTCGTCGCCCTCCTCGCGCTCGCCGCCCTTCTCCTGCTCGCGGGTGAAGACCTCGTGCAGCGCGTCGACGAGCTCCTCCTGCGCGAACGCCAGCGCGTACGTGCGCGCCACCGCGGGCAGCAGCTTGCGCTGGTGCACCCGGTAGTCGAGGACCGGTACCTCCTCATCGCTGTCCGGGGGGCCGAACTGGCGACGCGTCTCGCCGTAGCGGACGGCGATGGTCAGCGCCGTCTTCGCGGCGCTGATCGACGCACCCGAGACGCTGATCCGCCCCTGGATGAGCGTGCCGATCGTCGTGAAGAACCGCCGGTCGGGGTTCTCGATCGGGCTCGTGTACGTCCCATCGGGCGCGACGTCCGCGAACCGGTTGAGCAGCGCCTCCCGGGGCACGCGCACCTGCTCGAACGCGAGCCGGCCGTTGTCGACACCGTTGAGCCCGATCTTGTGGCCGCAGTCCTCGATGTGGACCCCGGCGCACGGGTTGCCGTCCTCGTCGCGGATGGGCACGACCAGCGCGTGCACGCCACGGTTTGCGCCGTCCGTGATCAGCTGCGCGAACACGACCGCCATGCGGCCGTCACGGGCGGCGTTGCCGATGTAGTCCTTGCGCGCCGAGGGGTCCGGCGTGTCGATCACGAAGATCCCGTCCCCGGGGTCGTAGGTCGCCGTCGTGCCGACCGCCTGCACGTTCGATCCGTGCCCCGTCTCGGTCATCGCGAAGCATCCGGGCGTGTCGAGGGTGATGGCGCCGGGCAGGTAGGCGTCATGGTGGCGTGCCGTGCCGAGGTGGAGGATGGCGCCGCCGTACAGGCCGAACTGCACGCCGCACTTGACGAGGAGTGACAGGTCGCCGAAGGCCAGGGTCTCGAAGGCGGTGACGGACCCGCCCACGTCGCCGGCCCCCCCGTACTCGGTCGGGAAGCCGAGCGAGGTGCCGCCCTCCTTCACGAGCGTCCTGGCCTGCTCGAGGACACGCTCCCGGTAGGCCTCGGTGGCCATCCCGTACACCGGCGCGAACAGGTCACGCTGCAGCAGGTCCCGCACCAGGTCGCGGACCCATCCGCGGCGGCCATCGACGGCAGCCTGCAGGTCGGCGCGGTCCGGGGTCGGCGGTGCGTCGGTGGATGTGGTGCTCACTCGTCCCCCCTGGGAGATGGTCGCTGTCAGCGTCGGGCGCGCGGACGGCCCACGGCCATGCGCCAGCCAACTCGCGCGGGGGGCGCGCCCGCAAGTGTCCGTCAGCGCATTCCCGGCGAGAGCGTGCCGGTCGGCGACGCCGATCAGCGCCCCCGGTCGGCCGGTGCGTGCCCGCCGTCCGCCGCTGCACGACCCCCGCCTCCACCGGGCCGGGCCCGCCACACCATGAGCGCCCCCACCGCGAGGAGGAGGCCGCCGAACAGACGGCCGAGCGTGACCGGCGAGAGGGACAGTGCCAGCGTCGCGCCGGCCAGGCTGCCGAGGACCGTGGTCATCCCCAGCCACGACCCGAGCCGCCAGTCGGTGAGGCCGTGCCGGGCGTGCGCGAGGGCGCCGGTGAGCGCCGTGGGGACGATGACGGCCAGCGAGGTCCCCTCCGCCACGTGCTGGCCGTAGCCGAGCCCCAGCGTGAGCAGCGGCACGATCACGATCCCGCCGCCCACCCCGAGGACCGACGAGGTCACGCCGGCCGCCAGCCCACCGAGCACATGGATCGCGAGGACACCGGCGTCGATCGTGGGCAGCCCCGCGCTCGACCCGCCGGGCCCGCCGCCGACGAGGAAGCGCCCCGCGACCACGACGACGAGCAGCACGAACAGGCGGCGCAGCCACCCTTCCGAGAGCCGCGGCAGCAGTGCCGCGCCGGCACGCGCCCCCGTGATCGCCCCGACGGCGAGCGCCGCGGCGCCCGGCAGCCAGACGGCGCCGTCCACGGCGAACCGGGCGACGCCCGCCGCGGTCGCGAGCGTCACGCCGACGAGCGAGGTGGCGTGTGCCTCGTGCTGGGACCGTCCGATCACGAGGACCAGCAGCGGCACGAGCAGGACGCCGCCGCCGACGCCGAAGAGGCCGGCGACCACGCCGGCTGCCAGCCCACCGGCGACGGGCAGCACCCAGCCGCGACGGCGCGCCGGTGCGGGTTCGTGCACGGTCGGTACTCCTCTAGACTGCGTGCGGCACGGGCGGGCGCCATGCGGTGCGAGAGGCTAGCGATGCCGCCCGAACACGCCGCTGACAGGGAAAGGCACCACCGGTGGGGGAGTTCGTCCGTCTCGAGGTCGACGCCGAGCAGCGGGTGGGCACCATCCGCCTCGAACGACCACCCATGAACGCGCTGAGCCACCAGGTGTGGGCCGAGATCGAGCAGGCCGCCATCGAGGCGCGCGACCACGCCGACGTGGGTGCCGTGGTCGTCTGGGGCGGCCCGAAGGTGTTCGCCGCCGGGGCCGACATCAAGGAGTTCCCGAGCTGGGACTACCAGACGGTCCGCGACGTGGGACAGGTGCTGCAGCGCAGCCTCGACACGCTCGCCCGGCTGCCGATGCCGACGATCGCGGCGATCAACGGGTACGCGCTGGGCGGCGGCTGCGAGCTGGCGCTGGCCTGTGACTTCCGGTTCCTCGCCGACAACGCGAAGCTGGGGCAGCCCGAGATCCTGCTCGGCATCATCCCCGGCGCAGGCGGCACGCAGCGCCTGCCTCGGCTCGTCGGGCTGTCGCGGGCGAAGGAGCTGATCTTCTCCGGCCGCATGGTCGACGCGGTCGAGGCGCCACGGATCGGGCTCGCCGACGCGGTCCACCCGGCCGACGACGTCTACGCCGAGGCGGTCGCCGCCGCGGCCCGGTACGCGGCCGGCCCCTACGCACTGCGGCTCGCGAAGCAGGCCATCGAGGAGGGCACCGAGCTACCCCTCGACGAGGCTCTGCGGCTCGAGCGCGCCCTGTTCGCCGAGTGCTTCGCCACCGACGACGCCCGCATCGGCATCGACAGCTTCCTCGAGCACGGTCCCGGCAAGGCCGACTTCACCCAGCACTAGGAGACGCCGTGACGAGTCCTGCGCCCGCCACCGACCCGGCACCGGTCCCCGACACCGGCTCGGCCTCCCCTCTCCCCACGGGGACCGGCCCGATGGACCTCAAGGAGAAGCAGGTCGCCTACCACGACTGGGAGGCGCGCAACTACGACACGAAGTTCTCGATCTCCTACGACGAGCGGTGCAACGACTACGCCCGGGACCGCTTCCGCAAGGTCGTGCCCGAGGGGGAGACGTTCGAGAGGATCCTCGAGGTCGGCGCCGGGACCGGCTTCTTCGTCATCAACCTCTGGCAGGCCGGCTGCATCGACGGTGAGGTGCACGCCACCGACATCTCCGAGGGGATGCTGGCCGTGTGCAAGCGCAACGGCGCCGAGCACGGCCTGACCATCACCACCCGGCAGGGAGACGCGGAGTCGCTGCCCTACGACGACGAGACCTTCGACCTCGTCATCGGGCACGCGTTCATCCATCACCTGCCGGTGCCCGGCAAGGCCCTCCAGGAGATGTACCGGGTGCTCGCGCCCGGCGGCACCCTCGTGATCGCGGGCGAGCCGACGCACTACGGCGACCGGATCTCCCGCGTGGTCAAGCGCACGACCTACCGGGCGTTCAAGGCCGCGACCGCGCACGGGCCGCTGCGCCGCTACCGCAAGCCCACCATCGACGAGATGGAGGACGACGAGGAAGCGATGCTCGCCGCGCTCGAGCACCAGGTCGACCTGCACACCTTCCGGCCCGACGACGTGGCCCACATGGCACGGATCGCAGGGTTCACGGACGTGCGGATCGTCACCGAGGAGCTGACGGCGAACTGGCTCGGCTGGGCGGTGCGCACGGTCGAGGGCTCGGTCGTGGACGGCGCGCTCGGGATGCGCTGGGCGTTCTTCGCGTTCAACAACTACCGGCGGCTGAGCTGGCTCGACGACCACCTGCTGTCCCGGTTCGTGCCGAAGGGGCTCTTCTACAACCTCATCCTCCACGGGAAGAAGCCTGCGTGAGCGACCCGGTGGAGGCGGTCGGGGACACCCTGTCCCGCGGTGAGGGCGAGGAGCTGACCCGCCGGCTCCACGCGGAGCACGTCGAGGCCGTCGTCCGCCAGCAGACCGCCGCCGAAGGCCAGCGGCGCGTCGCCCACCTCACCCACGAGCTCGACTCCCCGGCCGTCCCCGGGCACATCCGCCGGCCACCGCCGCGGCTGCGCTACCCGCGATGGGGCTGGCGGCAGGCCGTGCGCTTCGCCGTGGAGCGGCGCATGTACACGCCGCAGTACCTGAACCTCTACCGCCGCTACCTCGGGCACCGGCTGGCCGCGGCGGCGAGCGGCCGCGAGGTGGTCTTCCAGGGGATCGTGCTCACCGGAAGGCGAGTCGAGTTCCACGCCCGTCCCCGGCACGGCCGACTGGTCGTCGGACCCTGGTGCTGGATCGGCAACGACAACAAGCTGCGGGCCCACGAAGGGCAGCTCACCCTCGGTCCGAAGGTCGTGATGGGCCGCGACAACGTCGTGAACGCCTACCTCGACGTCGAGATCGGTGAGGCGTCGATCCTGGCCGACTGGATCTACGTCTGCGACTTCGATCATCGCTTCGACCGGCTCGACGTGCCGATCAAGGACCAGGGCATCGTGAAGTCGCCGGTGCGGATCGGGTCCGACACGTGGATCGGCGAGAAGGCGAGCGTGCTGCGCGGCGTCGACATCGGTCACGGCTCCGTGATCGCGAGCCACTGCGTCGTGAACGCCGACATCCCGCCCTTCTCCGTCGTCGTGGGCGTCCCGGCGCGGGTGGTCGCCTCCCGCCTGCCCGCCGGCATGGACCCCGAGGAGGCCTACGACCTCGTCCGGCGCGGTCAGCCCATCCCCGGCGATCTGCTGGAAGGCTGACCCGACGTGACGACCAGTGAAGCCCCCGGCACCACCGCCACCCCCACCGGGGCGCGGCATGGCTGACGACGACCGGCCGTGGTGGCGGGAGCTGCTCGGGGACCGCGAGCGGCTCGGCTGGTGGACGGTGCCGGTGTTCGTCATGGTCGGGTTGGCCGGCGCCATCCTGGCCGGCACCCTCGTCAGCGTCTACTACGCCCAGCAGGTCAGCAGCCTCCGCGACGAGACCCGGCAGGGGCGTCAGGAGCTGCGCGACGCCGTCGACAAGGTGAAGCAGGCCGGCGACGAGGCGACGAAGACGATCGAGGACGAGGTCGCCGCCGTCCGGGAGTCGCTCAGCCGCAACCTCCCCGTCGACGACGCGACCGCCCAGGGGGTCGTCATCCTGCGTGCGACGGTCGGCGGGGGCGCGCCGCAGCCCGCCCCGACGGGCGGCACCGCGCCGGTGCAGCCATCCACCGAGCAGCGCATCGCGAACGGCTTCGCGGTCGCCTACGACGGGCAGGTCGCCTTCTTCGCGACGAGCTACGCCCTCGTGGCCGACCCGAACGCACCCGGCGGCGTCGTCGGCCAGGTGGACGTCGTGACCCCGGGCGGCACCGTGACCGGGGCGGTGCATTCCTGGGACGAGCAGCACGACCTCGCGCTCGTCCGGGCGACGACGGGCGAGGTGACGGTCCCGAAGTGGCGGCCGTCGGGCACCGAGCTGGCCCGGGGCGAGCGGCTCGTCACCGTCGGGGTCACCCCGTCGCTGAACACGGTCGAGCTCACCGGCACCGTCGGGTTCGCCGACGTGAACACGATCGTCACCGACCTGCCGCCGGTCGGGTTCCTCGACGGCGCGCCGGTCATGGACTCGGCGGGGCACGTCGTCGCGGTGAACACCATCGGCTATCGCCCCTTCGGCGCGGCGGCCGGGGGCCGGCAGGCCGTCGCGCCGATACACCTGCTGTGCGAGAGCATGCTGCGCAACTGCGCGGCCCTCGAGGCGACCGACACGTCGAGCGAAGGCTGACCTGTGCCTGCGCATCTCGCCGGGACCCACGCGATCGTGACCGGTGGCTCGTCCGGGATCGGGCTGGCCACGGCCCGGACGCTCGCCGGCCGTGGCTGCCGGGTGTCGCTGCTCGCGCGCGGTCAGGCGCGGCTGACGACGGCGGCCGACGGGCTGCGCCGCGCCGGTGCGACGGTCGCCACCCGCAGCGTCGACGTGGCCGACGCCCCCGCGCTCGCGGCGGCGGTGAGCGAGCTCACGGACGAGCTCGGCCCCTGCCGGGTGCTCGTCACCTCCGCGGGGATCGCCCGTCCCGGCCACTTCCTCGACCTGGCCGACGATCACTTCCGTCGGCAGATGGAGGTCAACTACTTCGGCACGCTGCACGCCATCCGGGCCGTCGTGCCGCAGATGGTCGCGGCGCGTGACGGCCACATCGTCGCGATCTCGTCGGCCGCGGGCCTCGTCGGGATCTACGGCTACACCGCCTACGCCCCGACGAAGTTCGCCGTGCGCGGCCTGTGCGAGTCCCTGCGCGCCGAGCTCGCACCGGCGGGGATCCACGTGGCGTGTGTGTTCCCGCCCGACGTGGACACACCGCAGCTCGCCGAGGAGGAGCGCTACAAGCCGGCCCAGACGCGCGCGATCAGCGGGACGATCCGTCCGCTGTCGCCGGACCGGGTCGCCAGCGCCATCGTCGCCGGCATCGACCGTCGGCGGGCGAGCATCATCCCGGATGCCCAGACCCGCCTGCTGAGCCGGACGGTGGGGCCGCTGCGGGAGGTCTACGACCGGTGGTTCGACCATGCGGTGGCGCGCACGGAGCAGCGCCAGCGTCCCCGCCGCCCGCGCCGCCACTGACCCCGGCACGCCCCTCCCCGGAAACCGCGAGATGATGTCACGGGTTTCGGGAGCAAGCGCCCCGGGCCACTACCCGCAGAAGACGAGGAAGCAGCCCCCGCCGGAGTCGGTCGGGCTCGGCGTCGGAGTGGGCTCGCCGCCGCCACCGCCACCGCCGCCGCCGCCACTGGCCGCGGCCGCCCTACCCGCCGTCGCCGCCCGGCTGCGTCGGCTGCTCGTCGGGTCCGCCGGTCGCGGCGTCGCTCGGACCGGGCGCCGGCGTGTGGCCGGCCGGCGGCGCGGTACGGCGTGACCGGGCCGGCGCGACGACGGCGCGGTCCGGCTCCTTCGTCAGCTCGCCGGGCTCGAGGAAGTCGGTCGGTGGCACGTCCTTCAGGATCTCGGCGGCTGCGTCGTGCCAGATGAGCGCCGGAATCGTGCCGCCGTAGACCCGGTCGAAGCCCGCCACGTCGTGCAGCGGCTGCGGGTCCTTCGTCACGTCACCCATCCAGATGGCGATCGACAGGTCGGGCGTGTAGCCGACGTACCAGGCATCCTGCTCGTCGTTCGTGGTGCCGGTCTTGCCGGCCTGGGGCCGGCCGATGTCGGCGCGGGTGGCCGTGGTCTCGGTGGGCACGCGCTCGAGGACCTTCGTGGTCGTGCGGGCGATGTTCGGATCGACCACGGCCTTGCAGCGTCCCTGGTCGCGCTGGCGCAGACCGTCGGGGCGGGCCGCCAGCGCCTCCTCGGAGGGGGCGCGGGGCTCAGCGTCGGGCTGGTTGAACGCGACGTTGACCTCCTTCGGCGCCGGCTGCGGCTGCCCGTCGGGTCCGGTCACGCTCACGATCGAACGGGCGGGGCAGAGCAGCCCGTCGTTCGCGAGCGTCCCGAACGCCGAGGCCATGTCCAGGGGAGTGGGCCCGGTCGGGCCGGACCCGATGGAGATGTTCGCGACCGGCGCGAGGTCGTTGCGCACCCCGAGCTGGTGGGCGGTATCGACCACTGCCTGCGGCCCGACCTCGCACCCGAGCTGCACGTAGACGGTGTTCACCGAGTTGGCCAGCGCGTTCGCGATCGTCATCGACCCGTAGCCGTGGCCGCTCGCGTTGGTCACCACCTCGTTGAACGGGTTCGAGCCGTCCGGGTTCGGTGGGCAGCTCTTCGGTCGGACGTGGGCGGGAGCCGGCAGCGTCTCCGACGGGTCGTGTCCCTGCTGGAGGGCGGCGATGAAGACGAACGGCTTGAACGTCGACCCGGCCTGGCGCTGGTAGATGTGCGTGGCGAGGTTGAACTGCCGCTTCGTGAAGTCGCGGCCGCCGTGGATCGCCAGGATGTCGCCGGTCGTCGGGTCGATCGCGACGGCGCCGGCGTCGATGTCCCGGCCCTTCTGCGGTGGGAGCCGCTTGGCCACGGCGGCGTCGAGCGTCTGCTGGGCGTGCAGGTCGATCGTCGTCGTCACGCGCAGACCCCCGGAGACCACGGCCTGCTTGCCGTAGGCCGCCTCGAGCTGCTCGCGGACGTACTGCACGAAGTAGGGCATCTTCGTGGGTGCGGGCCGGCCGGGCTTGACCGTGATCGTCTCGTCCTTGGCCTGCTGCGCCTGGCCTGCGGTGATGAAGCCGAGCTGCTGCATCCGGTCGATGACGTGGTGCGCCCTCCGCCGCGCGAGGTCCGGGTCCGCCCGCGGGTTCCAGACCGACGGTGCAGGCAGCAGCTGGGCCAGGGTGGCACTCTCGGCGACGTCGAGTTCGGCGGCGTGCTTGCCGAAGTAGGTCAGTGCGGCCGTCTCGATGCCGTAGGCGCCCTCGCCGAAGTAGACGGTGTTGAGGTACCGCTCGAGGATCTCGTCCTTCGACAGGTTGCGCTCGAGCGCGATGGAGATCACCGCCTCACGAACCTTGCGGGTCAGCGTCCGCTGCGAGCCCGTGTAGGCGTTCTTCACGTACTGCTGGGTCAGCGTGGAGCCGCCCTGGCTGATCGAGCCCGTGAAGAGGTTCGTCGCGACGGCCCGCAGCAGCGACGCCGGGTCCACGCCGGTGTGCTGGTAGAAGCGGGCGTCCTCGCTGGCGATGACGGCGTGCTGGGCGTCCGGGTTGACCTTGTCGAGCGGAACCTGGCGGGGCTCGACCTCGGCGCCGAGGCGAGCGAGCACCTGACCGTCGCGGGACAGGACGACCGACGGGCTCGACAGCGTCGCGGGGTCGGGCATCTTCCAGTCCACGTGCAGCGCGATCCATGCGAACAGGACCACGAGCAACGAGACCGCGAACACCGACGAGCCGCCGACCACGAGCACACGCTTGAAGAGCAGCCGCCCCATGCGGGGCGGCATCCCACGGCGGTGCTCACCGACGTTCGTCGGCACGGATCGGCTCCTGCGTCGCGACTGCCCTTCACAACGAGTAGTCGGACGCTCGGATACGCGCCACCGGCGGCCGACGGCACCGGCGACGCCCGCACCGGCGGTCCGCCGGGACGCGGCAGGGCACGCTCGCAGCGTCGTGCGGTGCGCTCGCGCCACGTCGTGACCGGGCGGACAGGTGGGTGACCGTTCCGCCCCCGGGGGCTCACGCCTACGGTGGAGAACGTCGCGACACCGAAAAGGAGCACCGTGGACGGCAGGCGACGGGTGCGTATCCGCGCGGTCTCACCCGAGATCGACTGTGGTCGATTCCCGATCAAGCGGGTGGTGGGTGAGGACGTTGAGGTGACGGCGAACGTCTTCACCGACGGCCACGACGCCATCGCGGCCGTCCTGCGCCACCAGCGGGTCTCACCCGACGGGGAGCCGCTCGACGAGTGGCGTGAGGTTCCGATGGAGCACGTCATCAACGACCGTTGGCGTGCCAGCTTCCGTGTGCGTGACCTCGGACACCACCGCTACACGATCCACGCATGGATCGACCGCTACGCGACCTGGCGCCGCGACACCGTCGCGAAGATCGACGCCGGTCAGGACGTGTCGGTCGAGCTGCTCACCGGCGCCGAGTACGTGCGCGAGGCCGTGAAGCACGCCGACGGCGCCGACGCCGAGCAGCTCGCACAGGCTGCCGACCTGCTCGGCGACGAGTCCGCGGAGCGGGCGGCACGCCACCGCCTCGTCCGCGACGACGAGCTGACCGACCTCGTGCGCAGCCACCGTGAGCGTCGGTGGGTCGTCGAGTACCCGCGCGACCTCGCACTCGTCGTCGATCGCGAGAAGGCACGCTTCTCGGCCTGGTACGAGCTCTTCCCCCGTTCGGCGTCGCCCGACCCCGAGCGGCTCGGGACCCTGCGCGACGTCATCGACCGCCTGCCCTACGTCGCCGAGCTCGGCTTCGACGTCCTGTACCTCCCGCCGATCCACCCGATCGGCGAGGTGAACCGCAAGGGGCCGAACAACGCGGTCGTCGCCGAGGAGAGCGACCCCGGCAGCCCGTGGGCCATCGGATCGGAGCACGGCGGGCACAAGAGCGTCCATCCGGAGCTCGGAACGCTCGACGACGTCGTCGACCTGGTGCAGGCCTGCCGCGAGCACGGCATCGAGCTCGCCCTCGACATCGCCTTCCAGTGCGCCCCCGACCACCCCTACGTGCGCGAGCACCCCGAATGGTTCCGCAAGCGGGCCGACGGCAGCATCCAGTACGCCGAGAACCCACCCAAGAAGTACGAGGACATCTACCCGTTCGACTTCGAGTGCGAGGACTGGGAGGCGCTCTGGAACGAGCTGAAGTCGGTCTTCGAGTTCTGGATCGACAAGGGCGTCAACATCTTCCGGGTCGACAACCCGCACACGAAGCCCTTCGGCTTCTGGGAGTGGGTCATCGCCGAGATCAAACGTGATCACCCGCAGGTGCTCTTCCTCGCCGAGGCGTTCACCCGTCCCGCCGTCATGTACGAGCTCGCGAAGCTCGGCTTCTCGCAGTCCTACACCTACTTCGCGTGGCGCAACACGAAGTGGGAGCTCGAGGAGTACTTCACCGAGCTGACACGGACGCCGGCCGTCGACGTGTTCCGGCCGAACGCGTGGCCGAACACGCCCGACATCCTCACCGAGTACCTGCAGTACGGCGGGCGGCCCGCCTTCCTGGTGCGGCTCGTGCTGGCGGCGACCCTGTCGGCCAACTACGGGATCTACGGCCCGCCCTTCGAGCTGCAGCGCTACGTCGCCCGCGAGCCCGGCTCCGAGGAGTACCTCGACTCCGAGAAGTACCAGGCACACCACTGGGACCTCGAGGAGTCGTACTCGCTGCGCGAGATGATCGCCAGGGTGAACCGTGCCCGGCGCGACAACGTGGCGCTGCACGACCTGCGCAACCTCACGTTCCACCCGGTGGACAACCCCGAGATCATCTGCTTCTCGAAGGCGAGCGAGGACGGCAGCAACGTCGTGCTGGTCGTGGCCAACGTCGACCCGCACTGGCGTCAGTCGGGGTGGGTCCACCTCGACCTCGCGGCGCTCGGCGTCGACGAGCACCAGCCCTTCCAGGTCCACGACCAGCTCGGCGACGGCCGCTACCTGTGGCACGGCTCCGCGAACTACGTCGAGCTCGACCCGCAGGTGCTGCCCGCCCACATCATGGTGGTGCGCACGCACGTACGCACCGAGCGGGACTTCGCCTACTACATGTAGATCCACCCAGATGGACATCCAGCAACCCGGCGCGCCACCGCCTGCCCACCCCGCGGCGCGATGCGGTGCCGCGATCAAGGAGCAACGACAACCGTGGACCCAGCCAGCGAGCCCCTGCTCGAAGATGATCCGCTCTGGTACAAGGACGCGATCATCTACGAGACGCACGTCAAGGCGTTCAGCGACTCGGACGGTGACGGTGTCGGCGACTTCGTCGGCCTCACCTCGAAGCTGGACTACCTGGCCGATCTCGGTGTCACGGCGATCTGGGTGCTGCCCTTCTACCCCTCCCCGCTGCGCGACGACGGCTACGACATCGCCGACTACATGGACGTGCACCAGACCTACGGGAACCTGCGCCAGTTCAAGCGGTTCCTCGACGAGGCGCACGCCCACGGCCTGCGGGTCATCACCGAGCTCGTCATCAACCACACCTCGGACCAGCACCCGTGGTTCCAGCGGGCCATCAACGCCCCCAAAGGCTCGCCCGAGCGGGACTTCTACGTGTGGTCCGACACGCCGGAGCGGTGGGAAGAGACCCGCATCATCTTCCAGGACACCGAGACGTCGAACTGGACCTACCACCACCAGGCCGAGCAGTACTACTGGCACCGCTTCTTCAGCCACCAGCCGGACCTGAACTACGACAACCCGGCGGTCATGGACGGGGTCAAGGAGGTCCTCGACTTCTGGATGGACATGGGCGTCGACGGGATGCGCCTCGACGCGATCCCGTACCTCGTCGAACGGGACGGCACGAACTGCGAGAACCTGCCCGAGACCCACGAGGTCCTGAAGGAGCTGCGCCGCCACCTCGAGAAGAACCACCCCAACCGGATGTTCCTCGCCGAGGCCAACCAGTGGGCCGAGGACGCCGCCGCCTACTTCGGCGACGGCGACGAGTGCCACATGAACTTCCACTTCCCCCTGATGCCCCGGCTGTTCATGTCGGTGCGGATGGAGGACCGGTTCCCGATCATCGACATCCTCCAGCAGACCCCCGAGATCCCCGAGAACGCCCAGTGGGCCCTGTTCCTTCGCAACCACGACGAGCTGACGCTCGAGATGGTGACCGACGAGGAGCGGGACTACATGTACCGCTCCTACGCCCACGAGCAGCGCATGCGGATCAACGTGGGCATCCGCCGCCGCCTCGCGCCGCTGCTGGACAACAACCGCCGGGTCATGGAGCTGCTCAACGGCCTGCTGTTCTCCCTGCCCGGCACGCCGGTGCTGTACTACGGCGACGAGATCGGGATGGGCGACAACATCTACCTCGGTGACCGCGACGGGGTGCGCACCCCGATGCAGTGGTCCGCCGACCGCAACGCCGGCTTCTCCCGCGCCAACCCGCAGAAGCTGTTCCTGCCGACGATCATCGACCCCGAGTACCACTTCGAGACGGTCAACGTCGAGGCGCAGCAGGACAACCCGACCTCGCTGCTGTGGTGGATGAAGCGGCTCATCGCGCTGCGCAAGCGGCACAAGGTCTTCGGTCGGGGCTCGATCCGGTTCCTGTACCCCGACAACCCGAAGGTGCTCGCCTACGTCCGCGAGCACGACGGCGAGCGCGTGCTCGTGGTCGCCAACCTGTCCCGGTTCGTCCAGCCGGTCCAGCTCGACCTGGCCGACTACCGCGGGACCGTGCCCATCGAGATGTTCGGACGCACGCCGTTCCCGCAGATCGGCGAGCTGCCCTACTTCCTGACCCTCGGCCCCCATTCCTTCTACTGGTTCTCGCTCGACCGGGTCCGCGACGAGGTGTCAGCCGGCTACCGCGGCCAGGAGGAGACCGGCACGGCCCACCCCGTCGCCAACGTCGAGCGCACGCCCGTGCTCACCGTCGAGGGCCGCTGGCAGTCCGTCTTCGCCGGGCAGGCCGACGCCATCGAGCGGGCCCTGCCCCGGTTGCTGCGCACCCGCCGCTGGTTCGGCGGCAAGGCGCGGGTCATCCAGCGCACGAGCGTGCTCGACACCATCGACGTGCCGGCCGGCGACGAGGAGGACTGCCTGCTCGTCATGGTCCGCGTCGAGTACACCGAGGGCGAGCCCGAGACCTACGCCGTGCCGGTGGCCTTCGCGCCCTCCGAGCACACCGAGCCGATCGTCGAGGACGTGCCCCAGGCCGTCCTCGCCCGGCTCGTCGACACGGGAGGCGACGACCGCGGCATCCTCTTCGACGCGCTGTTCAGCCGGGAGTTCACGACGGCGCTGCTCGACGCGATCGACCACCGCCAGCACCTCGAGCACGGCCACGGCGAGCTGCGCGCCGAGCCCGTCGGCCCGTTCGACGAGCTGCGCGGCGAGGCCCCCCTCGACGCCCACGTCAGCCGGGCCGAGCAGTCCAACACGTCCGTGATCTTCGGCAACCGCCTCATCCTCAAGATGTTCCGCCGGGTCGAGGAAGGCCCGAACCCGGACGTGGAGATCAGCCGGTTCCTGACCGAGCGGACCGACTTCGCGAACACGCCGCCGCTGGTCGGGATCCTCGAGTACCGCCGTCGCCGCGCGCAGACGGTGACGCTCGGGATCCTGCAGGGCTTCGTCGCGAACGAGGGCGACGCCTGGTCGTACACGCTCGACGATCTCGGTCGGTTCTACGAGCGGGCGCTGTCGTCCGGCGGGCTGCTCGACGAGGGTGCCGACGCCGTGCCGCACCCCGACGCCTCCTTCCTGGACGTGGCCGCGCGCGAGATCCCGGACATCGTCTACCACGCGATCGGTCCGTACCTGCGCTCCGCCGAGCTGCTCGGCACCCGCACCGCCGAGCTGCACCTGGCGCTGGCCTCGGACCGCCGCGATCCCGAGTTCGCGCCCGAGCCGTTCAGCACCCTCTACCAGCGCTCGCTCTACCAGTCGATGCGGACCCTGACGCGCAAGACCGCCCGGCTCGTGCAGCAGCGGCTCACGGTCCTCGACGGTGAGGACCGTGACCGGGCGCAGGAGTTCCTCGACGAGGAGCGCCGCCTGCTCGGCTCCTTCGAGCGGCTGACGGGTGGCAAGATCACGGCGCAGCGGATCCGCACACACGGTGACTACCACCTCGGCCAGGTGCTCTACACCGGCCGCGACTTCGTCATCATCGACTTCGAGGGCGAGCCGACCCGGTCGCTCGGCGAGCGCCGGCTCAAGCGCTCGCCGCTGCGCGACGTGGCCGGCATGCTGCGCTCGTTCCACTACGCGGCCTACGCCGGGATGTACGACCAGATCCAGCAGGGCATCGTCGCGCCCGACGCGGAGGACGAGCTCGAGGCCTGGGCCCGCTACTGGCATCTGTGGGTGTCCGCGGGGTACCTGCGCGCCTACCTGGCCACCGCCCAGGAGGGGGCATTCCTTCCCGGCGACCCGCGTCACCTGCGTGATCTCATCGACGCCTACCTGCTGGAGAAGGCCATCTACGAGCTCGCCTACGAGCTCAACAACCGTCCGAGCTGGGTGGCGATCCCGCTGAAGGGGATCGCCGAGCTGCTGGCCGAGCGATGACCGGCGAGCAGCGGCGCGCATTCCAGACCCACGGACACGCCTGCCATGAAGGGGCACCGCATGACTGACCATTCCCGACCGGAGACCGCGACACCCATGACCGAGGGGCGAGCCCCGTCGTCGAGCGAGCCGACCGCGGTCACCGACACGACCGACGCGGCGGCCGTGCCCGCAGCCGGCGCGGATGCGGACTCGACCGGCGGGCGCGCGACGCTGCTGACCGACTACGACGTCCACCTGTTCAACGAGGGCAGCCACTTCCACCTGTACGAGAAGCTCGGCTCGCACCCGATGACCCACGAGGGCGTCGAGGGCACCTACTTCGCCGTCTGGGCCCCGAACGCCGAGCGGGTCAGTGTGATCGGCGACTTCAACGGGTGGGACAAGGAGGCACACCACCTCGAGCCGCGTGGCAACTCGGGGATCTGGGAGGGCTTCCTCACCGACGTGTCCGAAGCCGACGCCTACAAGTTCCACATCGCCTCCCGCTACGACGGCTACCGGGTCGACAAGGCCGATCCCTTCGCCGTCCACACGGAGACGCCGCCGAAGACCGGTTCGAAGGTGTGGATGCTCGACTACGACTGGGGTGACGGCGACTGGATGGCACACCGCGGGGAGCGCCAGACCCTGGGCTCACCGCAGGCGATCTACGAGCTCCACGTCGGGTCCTGGCGCCAGGTCGTCAACGAGGACGGCTCCACGCGGCCGATGAACTACCGCGAGCTCGCGGAGTGGCTGCCGGCCTACGTGTCCGACATGGGCTTCACCCACGTCGAGCTCATGCCGATCATGGAGCACCCCTTCGGCGGCTCCTGGGGCTACCAGACCACCGGCTACTTCGCGCCCACCTCGCGGTTCGGGACGCCGCAGGACTTCATGGCGCTCGTCGATGCCCTGCACCAGCAGGACATCGGGGTCATCCTCGACTGGGTCCCGTCGCACTTCCCCTCGGACGAGCACGGGCCCGCCTACTTCGACGGCACCCACCTGTTCGAGCATGCCGACCCACGCAAGGGCTACCACCCCGACTGGAAGAGCTACATCTTCAACTACGGGCGCCGCGAGGTGCAGTCGTTCCTGCTCTCCTCGGCCATGTTCTGGCTCGACCGCTACCACATCGACGGCCTGCGGGTCGACGCCGTGGCCTCGATGCTCTACCTCGACTACTCGCGCAAGGACGGCGAGTGGATCCCGAACGAGCACGGCGGCAACGAGAACCTCGAGGCCATCTCCTTCCTGCGCCGCTTCAACGAGACCATCTACGAGCGCTTCCCCGACACCCAGACCTTCGCCGAGGAGTCGACCGCCTGGCCGATGGTGTCGCGTCCGCTCTACGTCGGCGGGCTCGGGTTCGGCTTCAAGTGGGACATGGGCTGGATGCACGACACGCTCGAGTACCTGTCCCACGAGCCGATCCACCGCAAGTACCACCACGACCAGCTGACCTTCCGCAGCATCTACGCGTTCGCGGAGAACTACTGCCTGCCGCTGTCGCACGACGAGGTGGTGCACGGCAAGGGCTCGCTCATCAACAAGATGCCCGGCGACGACTGGCAGAAGTTCGCGAACCTGCGCCTGCTGTACGGCTACATGTTCACCACGCCGGGCAAGAAGCTGCTGTTCATGGGCGGCGAGATCGGCCAGTGGCGCGAATGGGCGCACGAGGGCTCGATCGACTGGCACCTGCTCGACGACGACCACCACGCCCAGCTCAAGGAGTGGGTCGGGCACATCGCCCGGCTCTACCGGGGTGAGCGTGCCCTGCACGAGTGGGACAACGACCCGCGCGGATTCGAGTGGATCGACGCCACCGACTGGGAGCAGAGCGTCATCGTGTTCGTCCGCCGCGGCGAGCAGACCGGTGACCTCGTCGTCGCCTGCAACTTCACGCCGGTGCCCCGATACAACTACCGCATCGGCGTGCCGCAGGGCGGGTTCTGGGAGGAGCTCGCGAACTCGGACGCGCACGAGTACGGCGGCTCCGGCGTCGGCAACTACGGCGGGCTCGACGCCACCCCCGTGCCCTACCACGGGCGCTCGCACTCCCTGAACGTCAGCCTCCCGCCGCTCGGCATGGTCATCTTCCGGGCGGGTGAGCGGTGACCCACCCCTGGCGACTCGGCGCCACCCCGCGGGACGGCGCCGGTGAGTTCCTGGCCTGGGCGCCTCGTGCCGACCGTGTCGAGCTGCTCCTGCTCGATGGCGACGGGCCATCGGAGCGCGTCGTGCCGATGGATCCCGTCGGTGGTGGCGAGCACGCCGCGCGTGTCGAGGGTGTCGGTCGCGGTCAGCGCTACCGCTACCGGCTCCACCGCGACGGCGGGACGGTCGACCGGGCCGACCCGGCGTCGCGCTGGCAGCCCGAGGGTGTCCATGGCCCCTCGGCGGTCGACGACCCGTCGGCGTTCGGCTGGACCGACGCCGGCTGGTTCGGGCACCCGCTGCACGAGCAGGTCATCTACGAGCTGCACATCGGGACGTTCACGCGGCAGGGCACCTTCGACGCCGCGGTCGCTCGGCTCGACGACCTCGTCGAGCTCGGAATCACCACCGTCGAGATCATGCCGGTGTCCCCCTTCGCGGGCGAGCGCAACTGGGGCTACGACGGGGTGCTGCCCTACGGGGTGCAGGACAGCTACGGCGGTCCCGACGGGCTGCGGCGGTTCGTCGACGCCTGCCATGCCCGGGACCTGTCGGTGCTGCTCGACGTCGTCTACAACCACTTCGGTCCCGAGGGCAACCACATCGCCGACTTCGGTCCCTACCTGACCGAGCGGTACGGGACGCCGTGGGGGCAGGCCGTCAACCTCGACGGGCCGGGCAGCGACGGGGTGCGGCGCTACCTCGTCGAGAACGCCGCACGGTGGGTGTCCGACTTCCACCTCGACGGGCTGCGCCTCGACGCCGTCCACGCCCTGCACGACCGTTCTGCGCGCCCCTTCCTCGCCGAGCTCGCCGCGGCCGTGCACGCCGAGGGCGAGCGGGTGAACCGGCGGGTACACGTGATCGCCGAGTCCGACGCGAACGATCCCCGCACGGTCCGGGTGCCCGAGGTGGGCGGCCTCGGCCTCGACGCGCAGTGGTCCGACGACTTCCACCACGCCGTGCACGCGCTGCTGACCGGCGAGCAGCAGGGCTACTACGCCGACTACGGCTCGACCGGCGACCTCGCGGACGTGTTCCGTCACCGCTTCGTGCTCCGCGGGCAGCATTCGACCTTCCGCGAGCACCGGCACGGTGCGCCCGCCGACGACGTGCCGACCGACCGCTTCGTGGTGTGCATCCAGAACCACGACCAGGTCGGCAACCGGATGTACGGCGACCGGCTCGACGACCTCATGTCCTTCGAGCAGCGCAAGGTCGCCGCGGCGATCCTGCTGTGCTCGCCCTTCGTCCCCCTCCTCTTCATGGGCGAGGAGTACGGCGAGCCGTCGCCGTTCCAGTACTTCACGAGCCATACCGATCCGGAGCTGGTCGAGGCCGTGCGGGTCGGCCGGCGCGAGGAGTTCGCCGCCTTCGTGTGGCAGGGCGAGGCACCGGACCCGCAGGCGCGCGAGACGTTCGAGCGCTCGATCCTCGACTGGGACCGGCGCACCGAGGGGCGGCACGCCCAGCTGCTGGCCCTCTACCGCGAGCTCATCCGGCTGCGGCGGGACGTGGGCGCACTGGCCGGCCCGGCCGACACGGAGGTCACCACGTCCCTGCACGCGGGCGGCGACCTCCTCGCGGTGGAGCTGCGCGCCGACGACGAGATGGCGGTGCTGCTCGTCAACGTGGCGTCGCTTCCCTCCAGCGTGACCCTGCCGCTGCCCGTGGGCGACTGGCGCGTGCGGTGTGACACGTCCCACGTACTCTGGGGCGGCCCGGGCAACGGCCCCGGCGACACCCGATCGGAGGGCACCGTGCACGTCACGCTCCCCGCCACCTCGGCGGTGCTGCTGACCCGGGCGCGTCACGCACGATGACGGTCGAGCTCTGGCCGGGGCAGTCGTACCCCCTCGGCGCGCGGTACGACGGCGTCGGCACGAACTTCTCGCTGTTCTCCGAGACCGCACGCCGGGTCGAGCTGTGCCTGTTCGACGACCGGGGCCGGGAGCAACGGATCGAGCTCACCGAGGTCGACGCGTTCTGCTGGCACGGCTACCTGCCGAACGTCGGCCCCGGTCAGCGCTACGGCTACCGGGTGCACGGCCCGTGGGATCCGACCCGCGGGCTGCGGTGCAACGCGAACAAGCTGCTGCTCGACCCCTACGCGAAGGCGATCGACGGCAGGCTGCGCTGGCACGAGGCCGTCTTCGACCACCCCTTCGACGACGAGCACGCCCGCAACGACCTCAACTCGGCGCCGTTCGTGCCCCGCTCCGTGGTCACGAGCCCCTACTTCGACTGGGACAACGACCACCATCCGAAGAGGCCGTGGCACGACACGGTCATCTACGAGACCCACGTGAAGGGGTTGACGGCCCGTCACCCCGACGTGCCGCGTGAGCTGCGGGGCACCTACCTCGGGGTCTCGCACCCGGCGGTGGTCGAGCACCTGCTCGAGCTCGGGGTCACGGCCGTCGAGCTGCTGCCCGTGCACCAGTTCATCTCCGAGCACGCGCTGGCCAAGCGAGGGCTGTCGAACTACTGGGGCTACAACTCCATCGGCTACTTCGCGCCGCACTCGGGATACGCGGCGCCGGCGCAGCCGGGCGGGGTCGTCCAGCAGTTCCAGACGATGGTCCGTCAGCTCCACGCCGCCGGCATGGAGGTGATCCTCGACGTGGTCTACAACCACACCGCCGAGGGCAACCACCTCGGGCCGACGCTGAGCCTGAAGGGGATCGACAACCAGGCCTACTACCGGCTCGTCGACGGCGACGCGCGCCACTACATGGACTACACCGGCACCGGCAACTCGCTGAACATGCGCCATCCGCACGTCCTGCAGATGATCATGGACTCGCTGCGGTACTGGGTGCTCCACATGCACGTCGACGGGTTCCGGTTCGACCTCGCGGCGACCCTCGCGCGTGAGCTGCACGACGTGGACCGTCTGTCGACCTTCTTCGAGGTCATCCAGCAGGACCCGGTCATCAGCCAGGTCAAGCTCATCGCCGAGCCCTGGGACATCGGCGAGGGCGGCTACCAGGTCGGCAACTTCCCGCCGCAGTGGTCCGAGTGGAACGGCAAGTACCGCGACACGGTCCGCGACTTCTGGCGCGGGTCACCATCGACGCTGGCGGACTTCGGCTACCGGTTCACCGGCTCCTCGGACCTCTACGAGTCGGGCACCCGCCGCCCCTCGGCGTCCATCAACTTCGTCACCGCCCACGACGGGTTCCCCCTCGCCGACCTCGTGTCCTACAACGACAAGCACAACACGGAGAACGGCGAGAACAACCAGGACGGCACCGACGACAACCGGTCGTGGAACTGCGGCGAGGAGGGGCCGAGCGACGACCCGGACGTGCTCGCGTGCCGGGCCCGCCAGCAGCGCAACTTCCTGACGACGCTGTTCCTGTCCCAGGGCGTGCCGATGCTGCTCGGCGGCGACGAGCTCGGGCGGACCCAGCACGGCAACAACAACGCCTACTGCCAGGACAACGAGATCTCCTGGTACGACTGGCACCACGTCGACACCGATCTGGTGGAGTTCACCGCCCGCGTCATCGAGCTCCGCCGGGAGCACCCGGTGTTCCAGCGTCGGCGGTGGTTCCAGGGGCGCAGGATCCACGGTGCGGACGTGACCGACATCGCCTGGTTCACCCCGGCGGGCGAGCAGATGTCCGAAGAGCGGTGGTTGCAGGACCACGCGAGATCGCTCCAGGTGTTCCTCTACGGCGAGGGGATCCCGACGCTCGACGATCGCGGCAACCGGATCCTCGACGACAGCTTCCTGCTGTTGCTCAACGCCCACCACGAGCGGCTGACCTTCACGCTGCCCCAGGCATACTGGGGCGAGGTCTGGACCGAGATCCTCGACACGACCAAGCCCGTGCCCACCGAGGGGGAGCAGATCCTCGCCGGCGGGGTCCGGGTCGTGACGGGACGGTCGCTCGTGCTGCTCCGACAGGACAGCTGATGCCCCGGCCTCGCGCCACCTACCGACTCCAGCTCACCCCCGACTTCGGCTTCGCGCCCGCCGCCTCGATGGTGGACTACCTCGCGGCGCTCGGGGTCAGCCATCTGTATGCCTCGCCGTCGCTGCAGGCCGCGCCGGGCAGCGAGCACGGCTACGACGTGGTCGACCCGACGCGACTCGACGAGAGCCGCGGCGGCGAGGACGCCCACCGGATGCTCGTCGCGGCGCTGCGCGAGTACGGGCTCGGGCACGTCCTCGACCTGGTCCCGAACCACATGGCGCTCGTCACCCCGGACAACCGGTGGTGGTGGGACGTGCTGGCCCGCGGACGGGGCAGCGACTACGCCGACTACTTCGACATCGACTGGGCGTCGGGGCGGATCCTCCTCCCGGTCCTCGGCGACCGGCTGCCGGCCGTCCTCGACGCGGGCGAGCTGTCGCTCGTCCACGAGGACGGCAGCTACCGGATCCGCTACTACGAGCACGTCTTCCCCGTCGCCGACGGCACGCTGGACGTCGCCGACGTCGATCCGGACGCCGATCCAGCAACGGTCTGCGCCACGGTCACCGGCGACCGTGACCGGCTCGCCGCGCTGCTCGACGCCCAGCACTACGACCTCGGCTACTGGCGGCGGGCGAACTCCGAGCTCGACTACCGCCGGTTCTTCGACATCGACACGCTCGGCGGGGTCCGCGTCGAGGATCCCGCGGTGTTCGAGGCCACGCACCGGCGCATCCTCGACCTCGTCGCCGCCGGCGCGGTCGACGGGCTGCGCATCGACCATCCCGACGGTCTTCGCGATCCCGCCAACTACTTCCAGCGGCTGGCCGAGGCCGCCGGCGAGGGCATCTGGATCGTCATCGAGAAGATCCTCGAGCCGGGCGAGCGGCCGCGAGAGGACTGGCCGGTCGCGGGGACCGTCGGCTACGAGTTCTGCAACCTCGTGCTCGACCTGCTCGTCGACCCGCGGGCCCAAGCGCCGCTGACCGACCTCGACGTCGAGGTCACCGGCGGGCACCGCCACCTCGACGCGGAGGTCGCCGACGGCAAGCGGCTGGCGCTGACCGAGCTCCTCGACGTGGAGGTCGAGCGGGTGACCGGCTGGCTCCACGCGGTCACGGACGAGGTCGCGGACCGTGACGTGCTGCGCGAGGCGGTCGTCGAGACCGCGGTCTCCTTCCCGGTCTACCGCACGTACATCGACGGTGACGACGGCGCGGACGTGCCGGTCGATCCGGCGGACGCCGGCTACGTCGACCAGGCGATCGCGGCCGCGCGGGCCCGCCGGGGAGACCTCTCCGACGCCCTCGACCTGCTCACCGACGTGCTGCTCCGCCGGCGCACCGGCGCCGCCGCCACCGAGGTGGTCATGCGCTTCCAGCAGCTCACGGGCCCGGCGACGGCCAAGGGCGTCGAGGACACGGCCCTGTACCGCTACACCCGCTTCGTCGCGCTGAACGAGGTCGGCGGGGACCCCGACCGGTTCGGGGTCGAGCCCGGCGGCTTCCACGCGGCGAACGAGGAGCGGCTGCGGCTGTGGCCCGACACGATGCTGACCACCTCGAGCCACGACACGAAGCGCAGCGAGGACGTCCGGGCGCGACTCGCGGTGATCAGCGAGCAGCCGGACGCCTGGGTGGCGGCGGTCATGCGCTGGCGCGAGATGAACGCGCCGCTGAAGCGGGACGGGGCGCCGTCCGGGACGCTCGAATACCTGCTGTACCAGACGCTGGTCGGCGCATGGCCGATGACGCGCGAGCGGCTGACCGACTACCTGATCAAGGCGGCACGGGAGCAGAAGGTCGAGACCTCCTGGCTGCACGTCGACGAGACCTACGAGCAGGCCGCGATCGACTTCGCGACTGCGCTGCTCGAGCCCGGCGCCTTCCGTGACGACCTCGAGGCGTTCGTCGCCGGCATCCTCGAGCCGGGACGGATCAACGCCTGCACCCAGGCCCTGTGCAAGCTGACCGTCCCCGGCGTGCCCGACATCTACCAGGGCTGCGAGCTGTGGGACCTCAGCCTCGTCGACCCGGACAACCGGCGACCCGTCGACTTCGGGCGACGCCGGCGCCTGCTCGACGAGCTGGCCGACCCCCCGCCCGCTGACACGATCTGGGCCCGTGCCGACGACGGGCTGCCGAAGCTCTGGGTCACCCACACGGCGCTGCAGGTCCGCGCCCGCCATCCGGAGGCCTTCGGGAGCGACGGCACCTATCAGGCGCTGTACGCCGAGGGGCCGCGCGCCGACCACGCCGTCGCCTTCGTGCGCGGCGACGAGGTCGTCACCCTCGTGCCTCGGCTCGTGACCCACCTCGGTGACCGGTTCGGCGCCTGGGAGTGGGGCGCCACCACGCTCACGTTGCCCGATGGCCGCTGGCACAACGTCCTCGACGGCACCGACCACGCCGGCACGGTCGCCGTCGCCGACCTGCTCGGCACCTTCCCCGTCGCCCTGCTGGAGCGTGCAACCCCATGACCGACCTGCGTGCCACCGCCGAGGCCTACGGCATCGCGCCCTCCTACGAGGACGCGTTCGGGAACTGGACCGAGGTGCCCGACGAGACGCTCGTCGCGCTCGTCGAGGCCATGGGAGGGGATCCGCACGGACCCGGACCCGAGCCGGGGGACCCGTCGACCGGGCCCGTGCGGTTCACCCGCCCCGGCGAGCACGTCGAGGTCGGCCGGGCCCGGCTCGTCCTCGAGGACGGCACCGGGCGGGACGTGGACGGGGCGCTGCCCGGTGACCTGCCGCTCGGCTACCACGACCTGTACCTCGACGGGCGCGACGAGCCGCAGCGCCTCGTCGTGAGCCCCGGACGGTGCTGGCTCCCCGAGCGGCTGCGCCGCTGGGGCTGGGCAGCACAGCTGTACGAGGTGCGCTCGCGCGAGAGCTGGGGCATCGGCGACCTCGCCGACCTGCGCCGGCTGGGGGAGTGGTCGGCCGACCTCGGGGCACGGGTCGTCCTGTGCAACCCCTTCGGCGCCGTCAACCCCCGGACCCCGCGCGAGACGAGTCCGTACTACCCGACCTCCCGGCGCTACCGGGACCCGATCTACCTGCGGGTCGAGGAGGTGCCCGGCGCCGACCACGCCGACGTCGACCTGACGTCGCTGGCCGCCGCCGGACGGGCCCTGAACGACGACCGGGTCATCGACCGGGACGAGGTCGGCCGCCTGAAGCTGGCGGCGCTCGAGCAGATCTGGGACACCGTCCCCGGTGTTCGCGACGACGAGCGCTTCCGCGCCTACGTCGCCGAGCAGGGGACGGCGCTCACCCGGTTCGCCACCTTCATGGTGGCCGCCGAGCGGCACGGCGAGCGCTGGCGGGAGTGGCCCGCGTCGCTGTCGCACCCCGACCGGGCCGTGGATGCGATGGCCGGCGACGACCGTGTCGACTTCCACCGGTGGTGCCAGTGGCTCCTCGACGAGCAGCTCCGGCACGCCGGCGACGCCATCGATCTGATGGCCGACCTCCCGATCGGTTTCGACCCGCGGGGAGCCGACGCCTGGGCGTGGCAGGACCTCGTCGCCGACGGGGTCAGCATCGGGGCCCCGCCCGACCGGCTCGCGCGCCAGGGGCAGGACTGGCAGCTGCCGCCGCTGATCCCCCACCGGCTCCGGGCCGCCGGGTACGAGCCGATCGTGCAGACCCTGCGCTCGGCGTTCCGGCACGCCGGCGCGCTGCGGATCGACCACGCGCTCGGCCTGTTCCGGCTGTTCTGGATCCCGCCCGGGGCGCCGGCCTCGGCCGGCGCCTACGTGCGGATGCCGGCGGACGAGCTGCTCGACGTGCTCGCGCTCGAGTCCCACCGCGCGGGGGCGTTCGTCGTCGGGGAGGATCTCGGGACCGTGCCGCCCGGCGTGCGTCCCACCCTGACCGAGCGCCACATCCTGCGCTACCGGGTCCTGTGGTTCGAGGACGAGCACCCGCACGACTGGGACGAGCTCGCGCTCGCCTCGGTGACGACCCACGACGTCGCGACCGTCGCCGGCGTGTGGACCGGTGCCGACGCCCGCATGCAGGAGTCCATCGGGCTCGACAGCGACGCGGCGTGGCACGAGGAGCTGCGCGAGCGGATCCGCGAGCGCACCGGGGTGGCCGGGGACGCCAGCGCCGCCGAGGTCAGCCGGGCCGTGCACGGCGTTCTCGCGGGCTCGCCGGCGTCCGTCGTCGTCGCCCAGCTCGAGGACGCGCTGGCCGTCGAGGAGCGACCGAACGTCCCGGGCACCGAGCGCGCCACCCGGGCGAACTGGTCGCTGGCGCTCCCGGTGCCGCTGGAGGATCTCGTCGCGGATCCGCGGGTGCGTGCGGTGGCTCAGGCCCTGGGCGCCGCCGACCGCTGAGCCGTCAGTGCCAGCCGGCGTCGTCCACGCCGCCGGGGATGTCAGCGCGCGGGTCGTAGGGCGTCCGGGTGAACACGAACGACGCGAGGTCGAGGTGGGTGATCGTCCCCTGCCCGTCGCGCACCACGCGGAGCGGTTCGCCGGCGTAGTAGCCGTCCAGGCCGACCCAGCGGTCGGTGCCGTCCGGGTGGAACCGTGACGCGCGTCCGGCGCCGTGCGCCGGAGACAGCTCGATCAGGTCGGCACCGTGGACCTCGAGCACGAAGGGGGTCGGGCCCCAGTACCAGTGCCCGGCGAGCTCGACGAGGTCGGCCGCCGGCGCGGGCGTCCACGGCGTCGGGGGCTGCGGGTCGTCGGCGAGGAGCGCGAGGAGGTCGTCGGCGAGCGCCCGCCCCGGGCCGGCCGTCGAGTTCGCGGCGAGCACCACGGCGTCGCCGCGCTCCACGTCGACACGGACGAAGGCGACGAATCCCGGCATCGAGCCGCCGTGGCCGACCAGCCGACGTCCACCGAGGTTCCAGACCTGCACGCCGAGGCCGTGCGCCGTGGTCCACGGCTCGCCGGGACGATCGTCGACGACCATGGGCCGGCGCATCTCGGCCAGTGTGTCCGCGCTGAGCAGCCCGTCGGTGTCGCCGCCGAGGAAGGCGGCCCAGCGTGCGAGGTCGTCGATGCTCGCCCACAGCTGGCCGGCGGGTGCCATCGCGCCGGCGTCGTGAGCCGGCTCGTCGAGGAGGAGGTCGGCGAAGGGGTGGACGGCGTAGCCGCGGGCGTGCGGGGCGACCGGAGCGATGGTCGTCCGGGTCATGCGCAGCGGCACGGTCAGCTCTTGCCGCACGACCTCGTCCCAGCTCGCGCCGCGCAGTCGGCCGACGAGCTCGCCGAGGACCGCATACCCGACGTTGGAGTAGTGGAAGCGCCGTCCCGGCGTGTGCCGCGCCGACGCCGGCGTGAACGTGCGGGCCAGCGCGGTCCAGCCGCCCCCCGGGGTCCGCTCCCACCAGGGGCCGTCGGTCTCGGCCTGCAGCCCCGAGGCGTGGGCGAGCACCTGCGCGATGGTCGCGTCGCCGATCGGTGTTCCGGTCATGTGGTCGCCGACCCGGTCGGTGAGCGCGAGTCGGCCCTCGTCACGGAGCCGCAGGACGCACACGGCCACGAGCGTCTTCGTGATGGACCCGATCCGGTACTGGGTGTCGCGGGCGGAGTCGGGGTCCACGGCGCCGGCCGCGCCCGTCCACACGACCGCCCCGTCGCGCAGCAGCCCGGCGACGACGGACGGCAGCCGCGCATCGACCTGCTCCCGCGCAAGGCGGGCGTCGAGGCGCGCGGCCGTGATCGGCTGGATGCTGCTGGCGGGGGCCACGGTGCACTCCTTCTGCGAGAGCGTGCCGGTGCGCGTGCTAGCCGGTCAGCTCGTCGAGGTCGAGGAGCTCGGACTCGCCCATGATGAGCCGCAGCGGCGGGCGGGGCTCGCCGGTCAGCTCCTGCTCCTCGCGGATGGCCTGCCGGTAGGTCGCGATCGTGGCTGCCCCGACGGTGCGCCAGGCGTAGCGGCGCTTGACCGATCGCAGCCCCTTCTCGCGCAGCTCCTCGGCGCGCACCGGGTCCTCGAGCACCTCGAGGAGACGGCTCGCCAGCTCGTCGGCGTCCTCGGGGGTGAAGCGCAGCCCGGCGCCACGCGCGACGATCTCACGGAGCCCGCCGGTGTTGCTGACCACCACGGGTGTGCCGCAGGCCATCGCCTCGACGGCGACGAGGCCGAAGGGCTCGTAGATGCTCGGGGCCACGGCCACGTCCGCGGCCGCGTAGTGCAGCCGCAGCTCGTGGTCTGCGAGGAACCCGGTGAAGCGCACCCAGCGGCGCAGCCGCAGCCGGCGGACCATCGCCTTGAGCTCATCGGAGTAGGTGCCCGTGCCGGCGACGAGGAACCGGACGGGGCCGAGCTCGTCGAGCAGCCGCTGCATGGCGTGCAGCACGGTCTGGACGCCCTTCTCGTACTCGAGGCGGCCGGCGAACAGCACCAGCTTCTCCTGCCGGCGGGCGATGTGACGACGGAAGGCGTCGATCTCGGCGGACGGCAGCGCGAAGTCGCGCATCGCCACGCCGTTCGGGATCACGTCGACCTTGTCCATGGGCAGCGCGAAGATGTCGCCGACCTGCCGGCGCATGTAGCGCGAGCACGTGATGACCCGGCGGGCCTCGTAGGTCAGCCACCACTCGACCTGGTGGATCATCTTGTTCATGTCGCCGGGCAGGTAGCCCTGGTGGCGCCCGTACTCGGTGGCGTGGACGGTGGCGACCAGCGGCAGCCCGAACGCCGCCTTGATCCCCGCCGCGGCGTAGGCGACGAGCCAGTCGTGGGCGTGCACCACGTCGATGTCGTAGGTGCGCAGCAGGCGGGTGGCAGCCGCCTGGACGCCGTTGTTGAAGGCGAGCACCCACGGGACGAGCTTCTGGAACGGGATGACCGGCGGTGCCTCGGCGACGCGGACGACGTGGATGCCGTCGGCGGTCCATTCCTCCATCGGCGCGTCGGGATGGGCGCGGCTGACGACATGCACCTCGTGACCGAGCTCGCGCAGCGTCCGCGACAGGGCAGCGACGTGCCTCCCGAGCCCGCCGACGACCTGCGGCGGGTACTCCCACGACAGCAGCAGGATCCTCATCTGACCTCTCCGGACGATGTGGCGAGTGCGGTGGCGGGCGTGAGCCGCCGACCGGCGGTCGAACGCGCGGCAGCAAGGGCGGCGACGAACGCCTCCGGGGCGTCCGGTGCGTCGTCGAGCGCGGCGATCGCCGCCACCTCGGCGTCGACCGCCGGGCCGCGCGCGTCCTCGGTCACGAGCCGGCAGCAGCGGTGGAGGCGGTCGAGGTGGCCGTGGAAGCGCTCGGTCGCGTAGCCGGGCGCGTTGCCGCGGGTGACCATGAACGGCCAGTCGCTCGCGGTCAGCAGGGCGAGCTCCCGGGCGATCTGCGCTCGGGCCGCCGGCGTGCCACGGCCCGTCGCCAGCGCCGCGGCGGCATCCCGCTCGGCGTCACGCAGCGACGCCCACAGGGGGCGCGTGGCGGGGGTGACCCAGGTGGCGTGCCCCTTCGCGTACCCCCACGACGACTCCGGCAGCTCGAGCCGCCGGGCCGGTGGGCGGCGCGACAAACGGGACGCGAGCGTGGTCGTGGTCAGCCGGTCGCTCGCGGCGAGGCGGCGCAGGGTCCCTTCCAGCCAGTCGACGCCCTCGAACCACCAGTGCCCGAACAGCTCGGTGTCGTACGCGGCGACGACCAGGCCGCCCGGTCGCGGGTCGCAGACCTCCCGCAGGACCCCGTGGAAGTGGTCGACGTGGCGGGCGGCCCGTGCGGCGGCGCGGTCGGGATCGTAGAGCGCCTTCTCCTGAGGCCCGAGCTGCTTGTCGGTGACCCGCCAGGACGGATGCACCCCGAAGGAGCCGCGCGCGAAGTAGTCGCGGTACCAGCGGTCGCCGGGGTAGCCGGCCGTGGGAGACCAGACGTGGTAGGCCACCGAGAGATCACGGGCGAACACCGCCACGTCGCTCTCGCCGACGAGCACCCCGTCGTGGACGACCTCGTCGGGGCCCCCGGCCGCCGGATCCGGCACGGCGGGCCGGATCGTCCAGTCACGGTCGCGGCCGCCGGCGGCGCGAACGAGGGTGGCGGCGTCGACGAGGAAGTGGTCGATCCCGGCGGCGGCGTAGTGCTCCTCGAGCCCGGGCAGCGTCGGACCCGTCCGCGGGAGGGTCGGGGTGCCGTGACGGTCGGTGCGCAGCGGCCGGGCGGTCGCGTCGGCGACACGTCCCGCCGGCCGGTAGCCCATCTCCGGTGCCCACAGCCCGGTCGGACGTGCGCCGGCCCACCGGGCGTGGTGGTCGAGCCCGCAGGCGAGCTGCGCGTCGACGAGCGTCGGCGAGGCCTGCAGCGGGAGGTAGGGGTGGGTGGCCGGTCCGCCGAGCAGCTCGATGACGCCGCGCGAGGCCAGGTCCGCCCACACGGCGAGCAGGCCGCCGGCGGCCTCGACCTCCTCGTGGATGGCGAGCAGCTCGGCGTAGTGGCCCCAGTAGAAGGAGCCGAGCGCCGCGAGATCGTCGCCGTGCACGCGGTGGGCCGCACGCTGCTCCTCGCCGCGCCACATCTGGATGGCCAGCCAGGTCCCGAGGTCGTCGCGCAGCCGCCGGTCCGCGACCTGATGGGCGACCATGGGGGTGATCCCGAGGGTGAGCACGTCGCGCAGGCCGTCGTCCGCCAGCCGGCGCAGCATGGCGGTGACGGGCAGCCACGACTCGCCCCACGCCTGGAAGAGCCACTCCTCGCCGACGGGCCACACACCGTGGTTGCGCAGGTAGGGCAGGTGGGTGTGCAGGACGACGGCGACCTCACCCGGGTCGTGCCCGCGGGGGCTCACGCGCTGCCTCCCGCCGCGCGTCGCGCGTCCGGGACGCGGCACACGGCGAGCAGGTCGAGGCTCGCGTCGAGGTCGTCGGGGGAGACCCGGAACCACGAGTCACGGACGCGGTGGACGACGCCGTGCCGGAACCAGGCCGGCCAGCGCGCGGGATGAGCCGCGACGAGCTCGGTCATGGGCGCCCGGCGCAGCCGCTCGACCGTGCGCAGCAGCGGCCCGTGGTGGATGCCGAGCATCCGTTCGACGACCAGGCCCGCGGCTCGGAGCTCGTCCTCAAGCTCCGCGGCGGTGAACTCGCGGGTGTGGAAGGGGTTGACGGGCACGTCCGAGCCCGGGGTGAACGTCAGCCGGTTCGGCGTCGCGATCCACACCCCGCCGCCGGGGCGCGTGACCCGGCGCAGGCTCGCGAGGTACCCCGGGATGTCGTAGCAGTGCTCGATGACCTGGAAGGACACGGTCAGGTCGACCTCGTCGTCCGCGAGCGGCAGCGACATGAGCTCGCAGGCGACCGCCTCGACGGTGGCACGCCGGCGGGCGTAGCCCTGCTCGACGTGGGCGACGACACGCTCGTCGTAGTCCGCGCCGACCACGCGCTTCCCGCCGGCGTCCGCGAGCATGGCCAGCCCGTACCCTTCGCCGCACCCGGCGTCGAGGATCGTGCGGCCGGCGGCGCGCGTGGCGGCGAGCCGGTACGCGACGACGTGACGCTCGAACCAGTACGTCTCGTCCGGAATGCCCGGCAGGGTGCGCTCGCCCGTGAGGGCGAGCGCAGCGGCAGGTGGCGTGTCGGCGTCAGGCACGAGGGTGGAGCGTAGGCGAGCAGCCGTCGCGCGACCCAGCCGGCGGCACGCCGAGCGGGGCCACCGACTGTCCGGGCGGCCGGGCGAGCGATTTGACTTGGAACGTTCGCTACAGGTTGCCTAGGCGACGACCCGGCCTCCCCGTCCACACTCCCGTCCGAGCCCGCTCGTGGCCTCTCGGCGGGAGAGGCGCAGGACAGCTTTCGGCGAGGCCCCCCGAACGGAAGGGAACCGCCCGATGAAGGTCATCGTCCCGGTCAAGCGCGTGCCGGACACGGCAGGCGAGAAGAAGATCGACGCCGACACCAACACCTCCGACCGCGAGAGCGTCGAGGCCGTCCTGAACCCGCTGGACGAGTGGTCCATCGAGGAGTCGCTGCGGCTGAAGGAGGCCGGCACCGCCGAGTCCATCCGGGCCCTGCTCATCGGGCCCGACAGCGCCCAGTCGATCGTGCGCAAGGCGCTGTCCTACGGGCTCGACTCGGCCGTGCACATCGTCGACGACGGCATCAAGGGCTCCGACGCCATCCAGATCGCGACGATCATCGCCAAGGCCCTCGAGAGCGAGGAATGGGACCTGGTGATGTTCGGGAACCAGTCGACCGACGCCCGCACGAGCATCGTGCCGGCAGCCGTCGCCGAGCTGCTCGGTGTCCCGGCGCTGACCTACGCGCGTCACCTCGAGGTCGACGGCGACAAGGTCGTCGTCCATCGCGAGCACGAGGAGGGCTGGGACGTTGTCGAGTCGTCGCTGCCGTGCGTCGTGTCCGTGGTCGAGGCCATCAACGAGCCGCGCTACCCCTCCTTCAAGGGGATCATGGCGGCGAAGTCCAAGCCCGTCGACACGAAGTCGCTGTCCGACCTCGGGCTCGAGGCGAGCCAGGTCGGCAAGGACAACGCGCACGCCCAGATGTTCGAGTTCCAGCCCCGCCCGCCGAAGGAGGCCGGGACCATCGTCGAGGACGACGGCTCCGGGTCCGCCGCCGCGCAGCTGGCCGACTGGATGCAGGAGAAGAAGTTCATCTGAGTCGCCGGGTCCTGAAGGGGCCCCGGTCCGACTGGATGAACGCCTGCCAACTGAGAGGATTGTCACATGAGTGAGCTCCTGGTCCTGATCGACCACTCCGACGACGGCGCGGTGCGCAAGATCGCCCTGCAGATGGTGTCCGCGGCGGCGACGCTCGCCGGCGAGACCGGCGACGACGTCGCGGCCGTCTGGCTCGGCCCCGGCGCCGCCGACAACGCCGAGGTCATCGGCAAGCACGGCGCGACGAAGCTCTACCACTGGGACAGCGAGGACGCCCGCAACTACGTCACGCTGCCGCAGGTCGAGGCGCTGCAGTCGATCATCGACGGCGGTGACGTGTCCGCGGTGCTGTTCCCGTCGAACAACCACACGAAGGACGTCGCCACCCGGCTCGCCGTCCGCCTCGGCGGCGGCGTGATCACCGACGCGACCGACGTCGAGGTCGCCGACGGGGCGCTCGTCGCCACCAAGGAGGTCTTCGGCGGCGACATCATCACGAAGTCGCGCGTCGCCGAGGGCAAGCTCCCCGTCATCGGCATCTCGTCGAACGCCTTCGCGGCCGAGGAGTCCGGCAGCGGCGCCGCCGAGCTCGTGGCCCTCGACGTGTCGCTCTCGGACGACGCGACGAAGACGAAGGTCACCGACATCGAGATCCAGGTCTCCGGTGAGCGTCCGGACATCGCCGAGGCGGCGATCGTCGTCTCCGGTGGCCGCGGCCTCGGCGAGGAAGAGGGCTTCCGCCTCATGGAGGAGCTCGCCGACACCCTCGGTGCCGGCGTCGGTGCCTCGCGTGCCGCCACGGACGCCGGCTGGTACCCACACCGGTTCCAGATCGGTCAGACCGGGCGCACGATCTCGCCGATGGTCTACATCGCGAACGGCATCTCGGGTGCGATCCAGCACCGCGCCGGCATGCAGACCTCGCAGAACATCGTCGCCGTCAACAAGGACCCCGAGGCCCCGATCTTCTCCATCACCGACTTCGGTGTGGTCGGCGACCTCTACAAGGTGGTCCCGAAGCTGATCGAGGAGATCAAGTCCCGCAAGGGCTGATCCCTCCGCTGCCCAGGTTCTGTGCGGGGTTATCCCGTTCTCGTCGGGATGACCCCGCACGTATTCCGGGAGCGGAGCGCCGAGAGGGGTCGCACTAGCATGCGGCCGGCCGCACGCCCGCCGGGAGGACACCGTGACTGCGCCCTGGGACCGCCGCTCGGACGCCGAGCGGGCGCGGGTCGAGGCACTGGTCCTCGACCAGTGGCTCCCCGCGGCGGTCGCCTTCAGCAGCCACTGGAGCCGCGTCGCGGACGAGCTCGGTCTGCGCGTGGCGGACCTCGACTCCCGGACGGATCTCGGGCGGTTCCCGCCGTCGCGGGAGCGGGACGTGGCCGACGCCGGTGGACCCGGCGCCCCGGGACTGCTCATGCGGCCGACGGAGGAGCAGATCAAGGCCTACGCCTCGGGTGGGCTGCTCTGGCAGATCGCCGGGACGATCCGACGCCAGGGGGCCGCCGGCAAGGAGCAGACCCTCCTCGAGGAGTACAAGCCGATCGAGATCCACCGCATGGGCCGCGAGGGGCGGCTCGCGGTTGGCTCGACCCGGACCGACCTCGACCGGCTCCACCGGGTCGGGGCGCGCGCCGCCGCGGTGCTGGGGCTCGGCGACCGTGACTACCTCGTCTCGGCGGTGCCGGCGGGACCACATCTCGACTTCTGGGGGATCTACCACCTCGCGCTCGGCGCCTCGATCCTCGCCCTGCACCCGCGGGGCAACGGTGACCCACTCGAGGCGGTCGTGGACGACCTCCGGCTGGTGCCGGTCACGGCCGTCGTCGTGCCGGTCGACGAGGCGCAGCCCCTCGCCGGGCTCGTGCGCTCGGCCGGAGTCGACGCCTCCCGGATCGGCACGGTCGTCACCGTGGGGCCACCGCCTCAGGCGGCCACCCGGACCCGCATCGGCGAGGCGTGGCGGGCCGCCGGCGCGCCGGCGAGCGTGCGCGTGCGTGCGCTGTGGCACGCGAGCGGTGCCCGCGCCCTGTGGGCCGAGTGCGCCGAGGGAAGCGCCATGGGCCTGCACACGTACCCCGATCTCGAGGTGCTCGAGGTGGTCGACCCGGTGACGGGCGCGGTCACCGACACGGACGGCGACCTGACCTACACGTCGGCGGGCTGGCACGGCACGGCCCTGCTGCGCTTCCAGACCGGCGACCACGTCGAGGCGATCACGCCCGAGCCCTGTCCGGCCTGCGGTCGCCAGGTGCCGCGCATCGTCGGCGAGGTGACCCCCGGCGCCTGGCAGCCCGACGTGACCGTTGGTGGCGAGCCGGCCGTGGTGGACTTCCGCGGCGTCGCCGCGGTCCTCGCCACCGCTGGTGGGATCGAGGCGTGGCGCGCCGAGCTCCGCGCCGGTCGCGGCGGCGATGTGCTGCACGTCGAGGTGGCCACGGCCCCCGGCGCGTCAACAGACGACGAGCTGGCGACATGGATCGCGGCGGCGGCCGGCACCGCCACGGTGGATCTCGTCACCGTCGAGGACGCCGACCGGATCGACGCGGCGATCGCCGAGACCGGCAGCGTGTTCGCCGACGCCCGCTGAGGGCCCGTCAGCCGTCGTCGGCGGGCAGGTCCTCGGCGATCGGCGCGACCGTGGCGCCCGTCACCGAGACGAGCGTCTCGGGAGCGATCGGGAAGTTGTCGCGCGGGGTCCCGGCCGCGGCCCACACCTCGGGGAAGTCGAGCAGCCGCGGATCGACGAAGGTCCGCAGGGGCGCTGGATGCCCGAAGGGCGGCGTGCCCCCGATCGCGTACCCGGTGGCCTCGCGGACCTCGCCGGCGTTGGCCATCCGCACCGTCTGCGCGGCGGCGGCGTCGGCCAGGCGTCGCTCGTCGACGCGGTTGCCACCGGCCGTCAGCGCGAGCACCGGCTCGCCGTCAGCGATGAACACGAGCGACTTGACGATCTGGTCGAGCGCACACCCGATGGCGCTCGCCGCGTCCCGCGCCGTCCGCGTGCCGTCGGGGAACGGGCGCGTCGCGACGGTGATCCCTCGGGCACGGGCCGCCGCCACGAAGCGGTCGCGCGCGTCCGCCATCTCGTCGCTCCTTTGGTGTGCCCCTCGGTGCGTTCCTCGGGTGGTCGGGCCTGGTCCGGGGCTGGTCCGGGGCTGCGTCGGGCCTGCTCCGGCCGCTCGATCGGGCCGCCGGCGTCCGCCCGCGCGTACCGTAGTGGTCGCGGACGACATCGAGTGCGGAGGAGCCCATGCCGTCGCGGGTCGGCGTCGTCATCGTGACCTACGAGTCCGGCGACATCCTGCCGGAGCTGTTCTCCACCCTTGCCGAGCACGAGCCGAAGGTCGCCGTGGTCGTCGTCGACGACGCGAGCCCGTCCGGTCCGCCGCCCCAGCCCGAGGGCGTCGAGCTGATCGTGCAGCCCGAGAACCGGGGCTTCGCCGCCGCCTGCAATCGCGGCGTCGAGGCGCTGCGCCACCGCGGCGTCGAGTTCGTGTCGTTCCTGAACCCGGACGTGCGCCTGCGCGGGCCGTCGCTTCGCGAGCTCACCGCGCAACTGCGTCGGCGCTCGCGGGTGGGGATCGCCACGGGCCCCCTCGAGACCCCCGACGGCCAGCGGTTGCCGTCCGCATGGGGACCGACCTCCGTGCGGCGGGCCTTCGCGTTCGCCGCCGGGCTCGAGCCACAGCGGCTGCGCGCGGCGGCCGGCACGATGCTGCGGGCGCGGATCCCCACCTCCGGCGCGTCGACGGTCGTCGACGACCTGCGGGTCGAGGGGCACGTCATCGGGGGCACGATGACCGTGCGACTCACCTGCTTCGACGAGGTCGGTGGCTTCGACGAGGACTTCTTCCTGTACTGGGAGGACGCCGACCTCTGCCACCGGGCCCGCGACCTCGGCTGGGAGGTCCGGGTGCTGCCCTGCACCCCGTTCGTGCACGCCGAGGGCTCGCTGTCGAGCATCGGCATCGACGACGAGCGCCGCTGGGACTGGTTCGTCGCCGGCGCGACCCGGTTCGGCACGAAGCACCTCGTCCCCGGCCAGGCACGCCAGCTCGAGGCGGCGCTCGAGATGGGGCGGCGGCTCGGACGGCTCCGGCAGCGAGGCTGACCGCACCGCCACGTCGCGGGACACGGATCCGGGTTGTCCCGTCCACGGGTCTAGGCTGGCCGACACCCCACCCGGAGCGACTCCATGACGCGACAGATGACCATCGCCGAGCTCGCCGAGGCGCAGAACGTCGACCTCGGGGCGTCCGACTGGCTCGAGGTCACCCAGGACATGATCGACGGCTTCGCCGACGCGACCGGCGACGACCAGTGGATCCATGTCGACCCGGAGCGCGCCGCCGACGGTCCCTTCGGCCAGACCATCGCCCACGGGTACCTGACGATCTCCCTGCTGCCCGTGCTCGTGCAGCAGCTGATCGACGTGACCGACCGGACCATGGGCGTGAACTACGGGATCGACCGGATGCGGCTGACCGCGCCGGTGCCCTCCGGGGCGCGGATCCGGGCCAAGGGCACCATCAAGGAGGGCAAGCCGAAGGGGCAGGGCGTGCTCTACCGCGTGGGCGTGGAGGTCGAGATCGAGGACAGCGAGCGCCCCGCACTCGTCGGCGAGGTGCTCTACATGGTCTACGGCGGCTGATCCCGGGTTTCGGCGCGGCGGTCGGGGCGGGGGGTCGGGGTCGGTGTGCGCGGACGGCGGGGACGTGACACCCTTGCCGGCATGCCTGCGCTCTATCTCGACCACGCTGCTTCCACGACGCCCCGTCCGGCGGTCCTCAACGTCCTGCGACGGTGGCTCGAGGGCGAGACGGCCAACGCGTCCTCGACCCACGCCGCCGGCCGTGCGCTGCGCGTCGCCGTGGAGGAGGCCCGCGAGGACATCGCCGCCGCCATGAACGCGAGTCCGCACGACATCGTGTTCACCTCGGGCGGCACGGAGGCCGACAACCTCGCGGTGAAGGGGATCACCTGGGCGCGCATGGCCGACGGCCACCGGCACCTGGTGACGACCGCGGTCGAGCACCCGGCGGTGCTCGAGCCGGCCCGCTGGCTCGCCGAGCACGACGGCATCGAGCTGACCGTCGTCCCACCGGGCCCGGACGGACGGATCGACGTGGCGCAGGTCCTCGATGCGGTCCGCGACGACACGGCGCTCGTGTCGGTCATGGCGGCCAACAACGAGCTCGGCACGATCAACGACCTGCCCACGCTCGGCGCGGCCCTGCGCGAACGCGGCGTCCCGCTGCACACCGACGCGGTGCAGGCCTTCGCGACGCTCGCCGTCGACGTGGACGCCTGGAACCTCGACGCGCTGTCCCTGTCGGCCCACAAGTTCGGTGGCCCCCAGGGCGTCGGGGTCGCCTACCTGCGCCGCGGGGTCCCGGTCGTCCCGCTGCTGCACGGTGGCGGGCAGGACCGCGAGGTGCGCTCCGGCACGTTCGCGGCCGCGCTCGACGCCGCGTGCGGCGCGGCGGTGCGTGAGGCCGTCGTCGAGCGGCCCATGCTCCGTCCCCGGCTGCGACGGCAGTCGAAGGAGCTGGCCGCCGGCCTGACGGCCGTCGACGGGGTCCGGCGCAACGGTGCCGAGAACCCGGCCTGGCAGCTCGCCAGCCACGTGCACGTCTCCATCGACGGGGTCGATCCGGAGGCGCTCACCCTGGCGCTCGACGAGGCCGGGCTGCGGGTCTCGGGTGGGGCGGCCTGCGGCTCCGGCGCCGCCAAGCCCAGCCATGTGCTCGACGCCGTCGGCATCACGGGCGACAGCGCGCTGCGGTTCAGCCTCGGCTGGCCGACGACGGACGAGGAGGTCGAAGGCGCCGTCGACGTGTTCACCGAGGTGGTCGCCGAGCTGCGGGCGGGGCGCTGATGGCCCGCGTCCTCGTCGCCATGAGCGGCGGCGTCGACTCGTCGCTCGCGGCCGCACTGCTGGCCGAGCAGGGCCACCAGGTCACGGGGGTGCACCTGAAGCTCGCGGACGTGCCGACCCATGCGCAGGTACCCGGGCAGGGCTGCTGCACCCTCGACGACGCGCAGGACGCGCGGCGGGTGGCCCAGGTCCTCGGCATCCCCTTCTACGTCTGGAACCTCACCAACGTCTTCACCCGCGAGGTGCAGGATCCCTTCGCGGCGGCCTACGCGGCCGGGACCACCCCGAACCCCTGCGTCACCTGCAACGAGCGGGTGAAGTACGCGGCGCTGCTCGAGCGGGCGCGCCGGCTCGGCTTCGACGCGCTGGCGACCGGCCATCACGTGCGCCTGCGCCACCCGGACAGCGACGGCGGTCACCCGACGCGGCTGCGGCCGGTGACCGTGCCGACCCCCGGCGCCCGGCTGTTCCGCGCCGCCGACCCGCGCAAGGATCAGACCTACGTCCTCTACGTCGCGACGGCCGAGCAGCTCGCCCACTCCCTGTTCCCTGTCGGCGAGCTCACGAAGGACGAGGTCCGGGCGGCGGCCGCCGCCCGCGGGCTCCGGGTCGCGGACAAGCCGGACAGCTACGACGTGTGCTTCATCCCCGACGGGGACACCGCCGGGTATCTCGCCGACCGGCTGCCGCGGGTCCGCGGGGACATCGTCGGCCTCGACGGGACCCGGCTCGGGGAGCACGAGGGCGTGTGGCGGTTCACGGTGGGGCAGCGGCGCGGTCTCGGCCTCGGAACCCACGAGCGGCGGTTCGTCGTCGACCTCGATCCGGCACGCAACCGGGTGGTCGTCGGACCGCGTGAGGCGCTCGCCTGCCGGTGGGTGACCCTGGACGACCCGACGTGGACGCGACGGGACCCGACCGGCGCGACGGGGTTGTCCGTCCAGATCCGTGCCCACGGCCGGCCGGTCCCGGCCCGGCTGGAGGACCGTGGGGAAGACGGCCTACGAGCCTGGTTCGACGAGCCCGTGTACGGCGTCGCGCGCGGGCAGGCTGCGGTCGTCTACCACGGCGACGAGTGCCTCGGCGGTGGCCGCATCGCCCGTGCCGAGCGCCCCGCGCTGGCGACCGCCGGCTGACGCGACGACCTCACCGCCGTCCTGCCGACGCGCCTGCCGGTCCTGCCAGATCGACACCCCCGGTTCTCACGACATGGGAGCGAAACCGGGGATGTCGATGTGGCCGGCGGTCGCGTACGCGCGGCCGAGTCGCGCTACCCGCCTCACCGACCGGGCCCGAACCGGACCGTGGCCTCGGCGCCGGACGCATCGGTCACGGTCAGCGTGCCGGAACGGGTGGCGGCGGCCGACCGGGTCACGCTCTTCCCGTGCGTGATGACCCCGTCGTCGAAGCGCCAACGCCATGCCAGCACCGGCCCGTCACCGCCCCGGACGGTGGCCGTGTATCGGAGCCGTCCTCCGACGAGCGGATGGGTCGTCACACCGGGGATCACACGCGGATGGACGCGAACCACCGTGCTGGCCGTGAGCTCGTGGCCGTCGGTGTCGGTCGCGGTGACCCGGACGGTGTAGGTGCCCGGGGCGAAGCGATGCGTGAACAGCGCGGGATCGCTGGTCCCGCCGCCGCCGAGGATGGCCGGGTCGCCCGGCTCGCGGATCATCGCCGGCGTCGTCGCGGTGGTCCCGTCGCCGAAGTCCCAGCGCACCGGCCCGTCGAGGTCGGCGCCGTCGATCACCGCCGGGGCGTGGATCGCCTGAAGGGTCGTCGTGAAGCCGCCATCGGCGTCGGCCGCTCCCGTGGCCGGCGCGGCGATCGCCATCAGCCCGGGGCGCGCGATCTGCGTCAGCCGCATGCCGAGCGGTCGGGTGACGGCGAGCGGCTCGGTGGTGAAGCCGACCGCCTGCAGGTTGGCGAGCTGCCCTTGCGCGATCTGGTCGCCGGCCTGGGGTGCGATGGAGAACAGGCCCGTGTCCGTCGGGTACCCGAAGGCGAAGGGCTCGGACCAGGTGGGGAAGTAGTAGCCGACGTCGTCCTGTCCCTTCGAGAGATCCACGAGCAGGTCCGCCCCGCTGGTGGCGTCGACGAGGGCCTGCCGGATCTCGGGGAACGGCTCGCCGGGCTGGCTCACGTACGCCAGTCCGCCGATGCGCACGACGGTCAGCGGCACGCCGAGGGCATTGCCGATCCGGTACGGCGGATCGAGCGACCGGTCGGCCGGGTAGAGGCCTGTCGCTTCGAAGAGCCGCTGGCGCTGGTCGGGCGGGAGGCGGTAGGCGTCGTTGAGGGCCAGCAGCGCCGCGTTGTCTGCTGGGATCTCCATGAACCTCTCGGCGCTCGCGATGGTCGCGTCCGTGACCCAGCGGGCACCCCCGAGCGCCCCGAAGGCCAGATCGGACAGGGCGGTCCCGAACCAGTCCGTGTTGCGCCAGGAGGCCGGCGTCTTGCCGTTCTCCACGGGGGCCTGCATGCGACCGAGCGTCGCCGGGCCGACGATCGTCACGCCTCCGAGCGCCTTGTCGAGCTGGTGGCGGACCACCCCGTAGATGTCGGCCGACAAGGCGTCGACCGAGGCACCGAGCGTCGTCGCAGGATGGAAGGGCACGTTCACGAACGTGGCGACGGTCCCGTCGTCGGCCGGTCGCACGGCCCGCAGCACCGACAGCACTCCCGGCTGCGACCACCCCGGGTAGCTGTTCTGGGGCACGTCGACCGCGGCCAGTTGCTCGGTTGCGGCGGTGCCCCACTGCAGCCGCGCGGGCACCGCATGCCGCGCCGCCGCGGTGAGCGCCTCGATCGTCCGGTCGTGGACGAGCTGTAGGTAGGCGGTCGGCACGGGACCCCAGATTCCCTCGAGTGTTGGCGCGGCATGGCTGTGGCTGCCCTGCACGATGAGGTCAGACGCGGCCATGGGGGTCCCCGTGGTCGCCGCGACGGCCCGTGCCGCCTGCTCACGGACGTCGGCGATGCCGAGCGGACCCTCCTGGTAGGCGGCGAAGTACGCCTGCGAGTCCACGACCGCGAAGGCGGTCGCGTGCGTGCCGTTGCTGATGTAGATGGCCCGAACCTGCAGCGGGTCGTGGGCCCGGGTGGTGGGCGGTCCCACGTCGGCCCCACCGATGAAGACCGGCATCGGCGGCGCCAGCGACCGCACGGCTGCGCCCACCACGAACGGGGCCGGCTGCGGGCCGTCGCCCGGCGGTGCGGCCGCGACAGTGCCGAGCACGGCCGCGACGACGAGCAGGGCCGCGGCGACGGGGCTGAGGTGTCGACGAACGCGCATGGAGTGCCCCCGGACCGGTTGCTGGTGGGTGGGGCTGCCTGCTCCGCCCATGCATCCAGGTTCTCCGTCGAGTCGCGGGGTTCCTGCCGGACGCGGCGCGACCGACGCATCGCGCCGCACGGCGGGGCACCGCGTGTCCCCGGCCAGGGCGCCCCACGGATCCTGTCACGGCGCCCGGTTAGGCTCACGCCGCACCCGACCGGCGAGGTAGCCGTGGCAGCAGCCCCCGACGACCTGGCGCAGGCCCGTGCCAGGCACGACGAGCTCGCACGGATCGTCCGTGACGCGCGCTACCGCTACTACGTGCTCTCCGATCCGCCCATGCCGGACGCCGAGTTCGACGCGCTGTTCCGCGAGCTCGACGCGCTCGAGGATGCCCACCCCTCGCTCGTGACGCCCGAGTCGCCGACCCAGCAGGTCGGGGCGCCCCTCGACACGGCGTTCCCCGAGTTCACCCACATCGAGCCGATGCTCTCGCTGGACAACGTGTTCTCGCGCGAGGAGCTCGAGGCCTGGACCCAGCGGGTCGAGCGCGGCCTCGGCACCGCGCCCCGCTACGTCTGCGAGCTCAAGATCGACGGCGTCGGCATCTCGCTCGTCTACCGCGACGGAGTCCTGTCGGTCGGCGCCACCCGCGGCGACGGCACCGTCGGCGAGGACGTGACCCCGCAGATCCTCACGATCGCCGACGTGCCCTACCGGCTCGCGGCCGACGACGTCCCCTCCCTCATCGAGGTCCGCGGCGAGGTCTACTACCCCGTCGAGGCGTTCGAGGCGATGAACGCCGACCGGATCGAGCGGGGCGAGGCCGCGTTCATGAACCCGCGCAACGCCGCGTCGGGGGCGATGCGGCAGAAGGATCCGCGGGTCACCGCCTCCCGGCCGCTGTCGCTGTGGTGCCACGGGTTCGGGGCGCTCGAGGGGCGCGACTTCGCGTCCCACTCCGAGCTGCTCGCCTGGCTCGCCGACGCGGGCCTGCCGGTCGCTCCCGAGACCGCCATCCACGACGACATCGACGGGCTGTGGGCGTTCGTCGAGCACTGGACCGAGCACCGCTACGACCCGACCTACGAGATCGACGGCGTCGTCGTCAAGGTCGACGATCTCGCCCAGCGGCGCGAGCTCGGGTTCACCGCCCGCGCCCCGCGGTGGGCGATCGCCTACAAGATGCCGCCGGTCGAGAAGGAGACCCGCCTGCTGCGTATCGAGGTGAACACGGGCCGGACGGGGAAGGTGACGCCCTACGCCGTGCTCGAGCCGGTGGTCGTGTCCGGCGTGCAGATCACGAACGCCACCCTGCACAACGAGATCCAGGTTCACGCGAAGGACGTGCGCGAGGGCGACACCGTGATCGTGCGCCGGGCCGGCGACGTGATCCCCGAGGTCGTGGGGCCCGTGACGAGCAAGCGCCCGGCGGACGCCGAGATGTGGCAGATGCCGGCCGACTGCCCCTTCTGTGGCACCCGGCTCGTGCGCCCCGAGGGCGAGGCCCACCACTTCTGCGAGAACGTCGACTGCCCGAACCGGCTGTTCGAGTCGCTCACCCACCTCGCGGGGCGCGGGGCGCTGGACATCGAGGGTCTCGGCGAGCGGACCATCCGGCTGCTCCTCGACGAGGGGCTCGTGACCGACCTCGCCGACGTGTTCTCGCTGGCGGACCATCGGGAGGCCCTGCTCGCCTTCGAGGGCTTCGGACAGAGGTCGGTCGACAACCTGCTCGCCGCCGTCGAGGCGGCGAAGGGACGCACGCTCGACCGGCTGCTCGTCGCGCTGAACATCCGCCACCTCGGCCCGACCTACGCGAAGTCGCTGGCGGCCGCGTTCGGGTCGCTGCAGGCCATCGGCGAGGCGACACCCGAGCAGATCGAGGCCGTCGAGGGCATCGGCCCGGTCATCGCCGACGCGGTCGTGTCCTGGTTCGCGACTCCGCGCAACCGGGAGCTCGTCGAGAAGATGGTCGCGCTCGGCGTCGACCCGCAGCAGGTGCCCACGCCCACGGCGGCCGGGGGCGACAACCGGCTGGCCGGGATGCGCTTCGTGCTCACGGGGACGCTCGCCGACTACACCCGCGACGAGGCCACGGCCGCCATCGAGTCGCGCGGCGGGAAGGTGACCGGCAGTGTCTCGGGCAAGACGACCGCGGTGATCGCCGGCGCGGACCCCGGGTCGAAGCGGGACAAGGCCGCCGAGCTCGGCGTCCCGGTGCTCGACGATGCCGGCCTCGAGCAGCTGCTGGCCACCGGCGAGCTGCCCTGAACCGTCCCGTGCCCCGAATTCGACGCCGCCACCTACCCCGGCCGCCGCGAGGCCGGCCCGACGCTCGTGTACCGGGGGCAGCGGTGGCCGGTGACGGCCGACGGCACGGCGGACGCTCCGGTCCGTGTCCCCGACGGCGCGTCCGACGCGCCGGTTCTGGACCCCGGCGCGGTGCGCTGGTCGGTGGCCTACGGCTCGAACGCGTCGGTGGACCGGCTGGTCGACAAGGAGCTGGACGAGTCCGGGGCGCTGCTGCTGCCCGCCCGGGCCCTGGGGTGGCGGACGGCGTGGGAGGGCCGGCGCGTGCGGCTCGGCTACCTGCCACTCACGCTCGTGCCGGCCACCAGACGCCTCGCCGACACCTGGGTCCTCGGCATCCACCGCGACGACACCGACCGGCTCGACGCGTCCGAGGCCCGCGGCCACGGCCACCTCCTCGGGCACGTCGGCCCGGTGGCGGTCGCCGGCCGCTGGCTGCTGGCGGACGCGCTGGCCTACGGTCCCGGCCCGTCGACGACGGTGCTGGCAGTCGACGGCCGGCCGGTCGGCGACGACGCGCTGGACCAGCAGGCGGCGGCCGGGTCGTCGGCACGCTCCTGCGACCGCGGGGCCCGGACGCGGCCCGGGAGCTCTACCGCGTCGCGGACGGGATCGAGGGCGTCCCGCACCTGTTCCGTCGGGTTGCCACGCCGCTCGCGAACCACGGCTGGGCCGCGATGTACGTCTGGAACGAGGAGCAGGGCCCGCCGCCGGGCCCCACGGTCCGCGACGGTCGCTGGCGCCCACCCACGCGGTGACCGGCCCGGCTCGTCAGTCCGTGACGGCCGACCGCATCCGGTCCACGAGGTCGGTCACGGTGGCCGTGACGCTGCGCCAGACCCCGCCCGCGGCCTCGCCTCCATCGGCTGAGCGCCCGGCGGCGGACGCTCCGCCGGCGGCCGGGGACGCCACCCGCCGGGTCGGCGAGTGGCGCGGCTCCCAGGCCGTGTCCGGCGAGCGGGTGACCTGGACCGCGTGCCCGGGGTCGGGCGTGAACGTCCAGGTGCCGGCGGCGGGGATCGTGGCCTCGCGGGTGGCGGTGAACAGGCGTGCGGGCCCGCTCGTGTGAACGGTCACGGTACGCGCGTCGTCGTCGAGCCCGACCCGGATCCGGGCCGGCACGGCCCCGTCGACATGCGGGTCGGTCCCCGTGTAGTAGTGGCGCAGGATCGTGCCGTAGGAGGCGCCATTCTCGGCGAACGCCTTCGCGCCGTACTGGCTCATGCCGACCCCGTGCCCCCAGCCGCCGCCGGTGACCACCACGTGGGTCGGTGTCACGGTGAACGACAGCCGGCTCGACGGCAGCGTGGTGGGCATCGCGCCGCCGTCCGCGCGACGCTGCGGGAACTGGCCCGGGAAGAGCGCCGGCGCCATGTCCGACACCCAGCCCCGGAACGTCGACGCCGGGATCGTGACCACGTGCCCGTCGGCGCGCGTGATGTGGATCCGGTCCGTCCGCGTGCCGTCGGACCGGTCGTCGGTGAAGGCCACGGCCGGGACCGCCGCACCGAGGCGCTTGCCGCGGGCCAGGATCGCGTCCATCTGGGCGCGTGTGAACACGACCCGCCACGCGTGCAGCGGGGCGATCGCGTCGCCGGGGTCCTCGACCGATGTGAGGTAGGGGCGTGGGCCGGACCGCGGGAACACGTCCTCGTTGTTCCGGGTGTGGCCGCCGGACGACGAGAAGAAGCGGGCGAGGATCGGCGTCCCCTCCCAGGTCAGCGCCTGCCCGCTCGTGGCGGCGACCGCCTCGGCCCAGCGCTTGCCGACCCCTGTCTCGACGATCGCACGCCCCGAGAAGACCTGGCAGTCCGTGGTGCCACAGATGTCGTAGTCGAAGCCGTGGTCGCGGTAGTAGCCCTGCCGCACCGACCACCACGCGTAGGTGCGGGCGGCGACCGCCTGGGCCTTCAGCGCCTCCATCGGCCAGCCGGCCGGCATCTCGGCGAGGCCTTCGAGGTAGCCGTCCATCGACAGCTCGTTGACGACCTGCAGGCGGCCGTCGGGTGCGGGCAGCACGGCGAGCGTGTCGGCGTACCGGCCGTAGCCCTCGGCCGTGATCGTGACCCCACCGGCGGCCTCGATCCGGTAGCCGCCCGGCGGGATCGGCTCGGCGGCCGGGTCGGCGCCGGCGGGAAGGGTCGTGGCGAGGACGGCCAGCGCCAGCACCCCGAGCAGGGCGAGCGACCAGCGGCGGACACGGTGACGGGTGGTCATGGGTGGGTCTCGGCTCCCCGTGGATGCGACGGTGGCGTTGCTCCTCGGAGCAACGAACGCACGTTCGTTCCTCGTTCCGTGTCGACGCCCTTCGGCGCCCAATTCGTCCCGGACGAGCGGTGGCCGAACAGCACCCGACCATTCGGACAGGGGCGCCCCGGGGGCCGCGTGGCTTACGGCGTCGGCGTCGCCGACGCCGGCAGCATCCGGCGTGTCGGGATGGCCGGCCCGCCGTCGTCGAGGTCGGTGGCGTGCGACGGCAGCTCCGCCATCGCGGCCCGGTGGTGCGCCCGGATCTCGTCCAGGCTCGGCCGGTGGACGACCTCGCCGTCGACCACGACGGGGATCTGCAGCCCGCGGGCGTCGGCAGGTGCGTCGGCGTCCCACTCCTGCAGCCGCTCCTCGACGGCCGTGCCGTTCTCCAGCATCCGGTAAGCAGCTTTGCGGGCGCCGACGGTCGTCTTCTCGGCGGACCGCTTGGCGACCGGTTCGAACCCGCTGTCGGTCGCGCGCGCCACGAGCTTGTAGACGAGCTCGGCCGTCGGATGCCCCGACCCGGTCACGAGCCAGGTCCCGACGCCGTAGGCGTCGAAGGGCGCGTCCGCGAGGGCAGCGACCCCGTATTCGTCGAGGTTCCCGCTCGCCACCAGCCGGGTGGCGGTGTGGCCGGCGTCGTCCAGCATCCGGCGCACCTCACGTCCCTGGCTCCGAAGGTCGCCCGAGTCGATGCGCAGCGCGCCGAGCCCGTCGGGGCTGGCCTCGATCGCGCGACGGGTGCCCTCGATCGTGTCGTAGGTGTCGACGAGCAGGGTCGAGTCGGTGCCGAGCGCCTCGAGCTGCGCGGCGAAGGCCGCCCGCTCGTCGCCGTGGATCATCACGAACGCGTGGGCGACCGTCCCGAGGGTCGGGATGCCGTACCGGCGTCCCGCCTCGAGGTTGGAGGTGCCGGCGAATCCGACGACGTAGGCGGCCCGGGCAGCGGCCACGGCCGCCTCCTCGTGGGTGCGCCGGCTGCCGAACTCCATGATCGAGCGGCCTCCCGCGGCCTGCACCATCCGCGCCCCGGCCGCGGCGATCGCCGCGTCGTGGTTCAGGATGGAGAGCACGAGCGTCTCGAGGAGCACTGCCTCGGCGAACGGCGCGGTGATGGTCACGACCGGCGAGCCGGGGAAGAACGGCTCGCCCTCGCGGTACGCGTGGATCCGTCCGGTGAAGCGGTAGTTCGCGAGGAACTCGAGCGCCCCGTCGCGGACGACGCGGTTGTCCGCGAGCCAGTCGAGCTCCGGCGTGCCGAACCGGAAGGCCGTCACCGCGTCGACGAACCGCTCGATGCCCGCGACGACCCCGTAGCGCCGCCCCGGCGGCAGCTGACGCGCGAAGACCTCGAAGACCGCTTGCCGGTCGGCGACCCCCGACGACAGTGCAGCGTCGACCATCGTCAGCTCGTAGTGGTCCGTGAGCAGCGCGGTTGACGGCACCGGCATCCTTTGGTTGCGGGGAACGGTCGTGAGACTACGTGGCGCCCGCCGAACGAGGAGGCAGAGGATGCTGACGCGGATCCGCCGGCTGTGGCGGGGCTCGCTCCGCCGCTGCCCGAACTGCGGGGGTGGGCACCTCTTCGAGACGTGGTTCCGCATCCGTGACCGGTGCCCGACGTGTGGGTTCAGCTTCGAGCGCGAGGAGGGCTACTGGCTCGGTGCGATGATCGTGAACATCGCCGTCACCGAGGCGCTGTTCGGCCTCCTCTTCGTCGGCGGCATGCTCGTCACCTGGCCCGACGTGCCCTGGAACGGCCTGCTCATCGCCGGGCTGATCGTCAACGGTCTCACCCCCGTCGTCTACTACCCGTTCTCGAAGACCGTGTGGGTCGGTCTCGACCTGGCCTTCAACCCGCCGAGCGCGTCCGAGGAGGCCGATGCGATCACGGCGATCGCCGACCGTGACCGCCGCGAACAGCTGCCCGGCCCGCCGGGTCAGCCGCCGACGAGCGAGCGGTAGAGGTCCGCGGTCGCGCCGGCGATCGCGGTCCAGCTGAAGCGCTCCTCGACGCGGGCACGCCCCGCTGCGCCCATGCGGGCCGCCCGCGCCGGGTCGTCGACCAGCGCGTTGATCTGCGCCGCGAGGTCCCGGGCGAACCGGTCGGGGTCGGCGGGGGAGCGCAGTGCGTCGTCGGTGGCCTCGTAGCGGACGAGCAGCCCGGTCTCGCCCTCCGCCACGACCTCGGGGATCCCGCCCACCGCGCTCGCGACGACCGGCGCCCCGCAGGCCATCGCCTCGAGGTTCACGATCCCGAAGGGCTCGTAGATGGACGGGCAGACGAACACCCGCGCGTGGGACAGGATCTGCACCACCTCGGGCCGGGGGAGCATCTGCTCGATCCACACCACGGCCGCCCCGGTGTCGCGCAGCCGGGCGACGTGGTCGCGGAACTCCTGCGCGATCTGCGGCGTGTCGGGCGCGCCGGCGCACAGCACGAGCTGCACGTCGGGGTGCAGGTGCTCGGCCGCGTCGAGCAGGTGCACGACCCCCTTCTGTCGCGTGATCCGACCGACGAACACGACCGACGGGCGGTCGGGGTCGATCCCGTGGTCGACCAGCGCGGCGGTGTCCTGGACCGGCCGGTACACGGACGGGTCGATGCCGTTGTGGATCACCCGGACCCGCTCGGGCGCGACGCCCGGATAGCAGGCGAGGATGTCGTCGCGCATGCCGGCGGACACGGCGATCACGGCGTCCGCGGCCTCGATCGCGGTGCGCTCCGCGAAGCTCGACAGCGCGTACCCACCGCCGAGCTGGTCGGCCTTCCAGGGACGCAGCGGCTCGAGGCTGTGCGTCGTCACGACGTGGGGGATGCCGTAGGTGAGCTTCGCGAGATGGCCGGCGAGGTTCGCATACCACGTGTGCGAGTGGACGAGCTGTGCCCCCTCGACGCCGGCGGTCATGGCGAGGTCGACGGAGAAGGTGCGCAGCGCCGCGAGATGGGGTGCCTCGCCGTCCAGCGCGTCCCAGGGGCGGTAGGTGGCCGCCACCAGCGGATCCTCCCGTGGCGCGCCGAAGGGATGGACCGCCACGTCGACCTGGCCGGCGAGCGCCGCGGCGAGGTGCTCGACGTGCACGCCGGCGCCGCCGTAGACCTCCGGCGGGTACTCGCGGGTCAGCAGGGCGACCCGGGGGGATGGCACGCGGTGCTCCTTCAGCTCGGCTCCACCTTGTCGCCCTTGCCGATGACGACGATCCCGCTCTCGGTCACGTGGTAGCGCTCCCGGTCGCGCTCGAGATCCACGCCGATCGTGGCGCCCGGCGGCACCTCGACGTTCTTGTCGAGGATCGCACGGCGGATGACCGCGTCCCGGCCGACGCCGACCTGGGCGCACAGGACCGAGTCCTCGACGGTCGCGTACGAGTGCACGAAGCAGCGCGGCCCGACGACCGACCGCCGGACCGTGCCGCCCGAGACGATCGTGCCGGCGCTGATCATCGAGTCGTGGGCCGCGCCCCGCCGGCCCTTCTCGTCGAACACGAACTTCGCCGGCGGCAGCGGGTCGTGCCAGGTGTAGATCGGCCAGTCCATGTTGTAGAGGTTGAACGTCGGCGACACGGAGATCAGGTCCATGTGCGCGTCGTAGTACGCGTCGATCGTCCCGACGTCGCGCCAGTAGGCCCGGTCGATCGAGGTGGCCCCCGGCACGTCGTTCGCGTTGAAGTCGTAGACGGCTGCGCCGCCGTCGCGGACCATGCGGGTGATGATGTTGCCGCCCATGTCGTGCGACGACGCCTCGTCGCGGCTGTCAGCCGACACGGCGCCGACGAGCGCGGCGGTCGTGAAGACGTAGTTGCCCATGGAAGCGAAGACCTGCGACGGGTCGTCGGACAGCCCGGTGGCCTCCTCCGGCTTCTCGTGGAAGGCCCTGATCCGCCCGTGCTCGTCGGGCTCGATCACCCCGAACCGGAAGGCGTCCTCGACCGGGACGCGGATCCCGGCCACGGTCACGTCCGCGCCCGAGGCGATGTGCGCCTCGAGCATCTGCTCCGCGTCCATCCGGTAGATGTGGTCGGCCCCGAACACGCAGATGTAGTCGGGCCGCTCGTCGCGGATGATGTTCAGGTTCTGGTAGATCGCGTCCGCGGAGCCCTGGAACCAGCGCTTGCCGGCCCGCATCTGCGCCGGCACGGGCGTCACGTAGTTGCCGAGCAGCGGCGACATCCGCCACGCCTTCGCGATGTGCGCGTCGAGGCTGTGGCTCTTGTACTGCGTCAGCACGACGATCTTGAGGATGCCCGCGTTCGCGAGGTTCGACAGCGCGAAGTCGACGAGCCGGTACGAGCCACCGAAGGGAACCGCCGGCTTGGCACGGTCGCGGGTCAGCGGCCAGAGTCGCTTGCCCTCCCCGCCGGCGAGGACGACGCCGAGCACCTTCGGGCCGCGTGGCATGGCGCTGCTCCCAGGTCGCTGTCCGACATCGAGCGTCGCAGAAACGCAGGCTCGATGTCGACCGGCGGACGGGGACACCTGCGAGGGCCGCCGATCCGGCTCGGCCCCGCGTCGGGCGTGCTGCGCACCGTTGGCTAGCCTGCGGCCCTGTCCGTCCACCGCCAGCGGTTGCCAGGAGGCCACGGTGGCACTCTCCGAGGAAGAGGTCCGACACGTGGCGATGCTCGCCCGGCTCGACCTGACCGACGACGAGGTCGCGCAGCTCGCCCCGCAGCTGTCCGAGATCCTCACCTACGCCGAGCAGGTCGGGGAGGTCGCCGCCACCGACGTCCCGCCGACCACCCACCCCTACCCCCTGCGAAACGTCATGCGCGACGACGAGCCGCGCCCGTCGCTTCCGCGGGAGGACATCCTCGCTGGCGCACCCGAGGCCGAGCAGGACCGGTTCGCGGTCCCGCGCATCGTCGCCGAGGAGGGCTGAGCGTGTCCGAGCTGATCACGCTGTCCGCGGCCGAGCTCTCCCGCCGTCTGCAGGCCGGCGACGTCGACGCCCGGGAGGTCGCCCAGGCCCACCTCGACCGGATCGCGGCAGTCGACGGGGACCCGGCGGCGCCCGGCGAGACCGACGTGCACGCGTTCCTCCACGTCGCGACCGACGCGGCCCTGGCCGCTGCCGAGGAGATCGACGAGCGACGGGTCGCCGGCGCCGAGCTCGGGCCGCTCGCCGGCGTGCCGCTGGCGCTGAAGGACGTGCTCACCATGAAGGGCGCCCCGACGACCGTCGGCTCGCGGATCCTCGAGGGCTGGCACCCACCCTACGACGCGACGGTCACCCGCCGGCTGCGCGACGCCGGCGTGGTCGATCCTCGGCAAGACGAACATGGACGAGTTCGCGATGGGCTCGTCCACCGAGAACTCGGCCTACGGACCGACCCGCAACCCGTGGGACCTGGACCGCGTGCCCGGCGGCTCGTCCGGCGGGTCCGCCGCGGCCGTCGCCGGGTGCATGGCGCCGCTGTCGATCGGCACCGACACCGGCGGCTCGATCCGCCAGCCCGCCGCCCTGTGCGGGCTCGTCGGGGTCAAGCCGACCTACGGGCAGGTCTCGCGCTACGGGCTCGTCGCCTTCGCGTCCTCCCTCGACCAGGCGGGCCCCTTCGCCCGGACCGTCGAGGACGCCGCGCTGCTGCACACGGTCATCGGCGGCCACGACCCGATGGACTCCACCTCGATCCCCGAGGACATGCCCGACCTGCTGCGCGACCTGAAGGCCGGCGTCGAGGGCCTGAAGATCGGCGTGGTCACCGAGCTTCAGGGTGAGGGCTACGAGCCCGACGTGGAGGCCCGCTTCCGCGACGCGCTGCACGTCTACGAGTCGCTCGGCGCCGAGATCGTCGAGGTCTCGCTGCCGCACGCCCCCTACGGGCTGCCGGCCTACTACCTCATCGCCCCGTCGGAGGCGTCCTCGAACCTCGCCCGCTTCGACGGCGTGCGCTACGGGCTGCGGGTCGACGCCCCCACGGCCGAGGAGATGAACGCGAAGACCCGCGCCGCCGGCTTCGGGCCGGAGGTCAAGCGCCGCATCATGATCGGCACCCACGCGCTGTCGTCGGGCTACTTCGACGCGTATTACCTGCAGGCCTCGAAGGTGCGCACGCTCATCATGCGCGACTTCGAGCAGGCCTTCGCGCAGGCGGACGTGCTCGTCAGCCCCACCTCGCCGAGCGTCGCCTTCGGGCTCGGGACGAAGACCGCCGACCCGATCGCGATGTACCTCAACGACGTGGCGACGGTCCCCGCCAGCCTCGCCGGCATCCCGGCGCTCTCCCTACCCTCGGGGACCGACGACCACGGGCTGCCGACGGGCATCCAGATCATGGCCCCGCTGCTGCGTGACGACCTGATGTACCGGGCCTCCTGGGCGCTCGAGCAGGAGATCCACTTCGACCCGGTGCCGTCCGGCCACAACGCCGTGGCCGCGCCGGCGAGCTGACGAGCGGAGGAACCCATGGTCACGAAGGTGCGTGAAGGCTGGGAGCTCGTCGTCGGCCTCGAGGTCCACGTCGAGCTGAACACCCGCACGAAGATGTGGTGCGGCTGCACCACCGACTTCGGTGCCGACCCGAACACGCGCGTGTGCCCGGTCTGCACCGGGCAGCCCGGCGCGCTGCCCGTGCTCAACCGGACCGCCGTCACCTCCGCCGCACGGCTCGGGCTGGCGCTGCACTGCCGCATCGTCGAGGAGTGCCAGTTCCACCGGAAGAACTACTTCTACCCCGACCTGGCGAAGAACTACCAGATCAGCCAGTACGACATCCCCCTGTGCGCCGACGGGCACCTCGACCTCGACGTGGAGGGCGAGCACCGCACCGTGCGTATCGAGCGCGTCCACATGGAGGAGGACACCGGCAAGTCGCTCCACCTCGGCGCGACCGGGCGGCTGCACGGCGCGGAGCGGTCGCTGATCGACTACAACCGCTGCGGCATCCCGCTGCTCGAGGTCGTCTCCCGGCCTGACATCCACGACCCCGAGACCGCCCAGGCCTACGTCCGGGAGCTGCAGGGGATCGTGCGGGCGCTCGGGATCTCCGATGCGCGGATGGAGGAGGGCTCGATCCGCTGTGACGCGAACGTCTCCGTCCGTCGCCACGGTGAGCCGCTCGGCACCCGCACCGAGATGAAGAACATCAACTCGATCCGCTCCATCGGGCGCGCCATCGCGTACGAGGCCGACCGGCAGATCGACGTCCTGTCCGACGGCGGGACCATCGCGATGGAGACCCGGCACTGGGACGAGGAGCGCGGCCGGTCCGAGCTGCTACGCCGCAAGGAGACGGTCACCGACTACCGCTACTTCCCCGACCCGGACCTGGTGCTGGTCTCCAGCCCCGCCGACTGGGTCGACGAGCTGCGCACGACCCTGCCGGAGCTGCCCGCGGCGGCCCGCGCGCGCCTCGAGGAGGCCGGCGTCCCCGCCGCCCAGGCCGCCACGGTCGTCGGCTCGGTGCTGCTGCGCTGGTACGACGACGCGACCGCCGCCGGCGCCGACGCGCCGGCCGCGGCGAACTGGCTCGCGGGCGAGGTCACCGGGCAGCTGTCGGCCGCCGGCGTCGACCCCGAGGCGTCCGGGCTGTCCGGCGCACACGTCGCCGAGCTCATCACGCTGATCGACGACGGGCACGCTGTCGAACAAGCTCGCGAAGGAGGTCCTCGAGGGCGTCATCACCTCGCGCGGCGAGTCGATGCCGTCCCAGGTCGCCAAGGAGCGCGGCCTCGAGCAGGTCTCCGACGAGGGCGAGCTGCAGGCCGTCGTCGACCAGGTCATCGCCGACAACCCCGACACGGTCGCGACCATCAAGGGCGGCAACGACAAGGCCATCGGGGCGCTCGTCGGGCAGGTCATGAAGGCCACCCGCGGGCAGGCGAACCCGAAGCTCGCGAACGAGCTGCTCGCCCGCAGCATCAAAGGGTCGTAGCCCCGCGATACGTGCGGACCTATCGCGCTCACATGGGTACAACGCCGCACGTATCCCGGGGGCGCGGCGCGCGCCGCGGACGGCGCGCGCCGCGGACGGCGCGCGCCGCGGGCGGGGCGCGCCGCGGACGGGGCGCGCACCGACGCGGACGCTGGCGTACGATCCAGGACCGCCAGTGTGGCCGACGCCCGACTGTTCAGTCGTCCACGGGACGCCCGCCCCCGGTCGGGCGTACGATGCGCGGTCGATGACGGGTCTGCCGGCGACGGCCATCAGGTCGGCTCGCGCGTACGGCGCCGTCACCCACCGCCGCCCGCCGTCAACGAGGACGCCAGTGCTGCTCGAGACCCTCAACTCCCCGGCCGACCTCAAGGCGCTGCGTCCCGACCAGCTGCCCGAGCTGGCCGCCGAGCTGCGCGAGTTCATCATCGACGCGGTGTCGCGAACCGGCGGCCATCTGGGATCCAACCTCGGCGCGGTCGAGCTCACCCTCGCGCTGCACCGCACGTTCGACTCGCCCCGCGACGTCCTGCTCTGGGACACGGGTCATCAGTCCTACGTCCACAAGATCCTCACCGGCCGCCGGGAGCTGTTCGGCGTGCTCCGTCAGGCCGGCGGGCTTTCCGGCTACCCGTCGCGCACCGAGTCGCCGCACGACTGGATCGAGAACAGCCACGCCTCCACGGCGCTCTCCTACGCGTTCGGGCTCGCGTCCGGCCAGCGGCACCTGCCCGCCGCCGAGCGCCGACGCATCGTCGCGGTCGTCGGCGACGGGGCGCTGACGGGTGGGATGGCCTACGAGGCGCTGAACAACCTCGGCCACAGCGGCCTCCCCGTCACCGTCGTCCTCAACGACAACGGACGGTCCTATGCGCACACCGTCTCGCGGCTGTCCTTCGAGGTGTCGCGGCTCCGGTTCAGCGGCCGCTACCGGTCGTGGCGCAGCCGCTTCGACCGGCTGCTCGCGAAGGTGCCGCTGGCGGAGCGCCTGGCCGACGCCGGTCTCGAAGGTCTCAAGACCGCTGTCTCCGAGGCGCCGACCCTCCAGTCCTTCGTCGAGGCGCTCGGTGTGCGCTACGCCGGGCCGGTCGACGGGCACGACGTTCCCCAGCTCGAGCGGTACCTGCGCTTCGCGGCCCGCCAGGACGGGCCGGTGCTCGTGCACGTGCTGACCCAGAAGGGGCGCGGCTACGGCCCGGCGGAGACCGACCCGGAGAAGTGCCTGCACGACACCTCCGCCTTCGACGTGGCGACCGGCCGGTCGCTGAAGCGCAAGGCACCGTCCTGGACCCAGGCGTTCACGGACGCGCTGCTCGAGATCGCCGATGAGCGGCCCGAGGTCGTCGCCCTGACCGCCGCGATGCCGGGCTCCACCGGTCTGCTGCCGCTCGCCGAGCGCGACCCCGACCGGGTCATCGACGTGGGCATCGCCGAGCAGCACGCCGTCACGTCGGCCGCCGGCATGGCGATGGCCGGCCGCATCCCGATCGTGGCGGTGTACTCGACGTTCTTCTCACGCGCCTTCGACCAGGCCAACCTCGACGTCGGACTCCACGACGAGCACGTCGTGTTCGTGTTCGACCGGGCCGGGATCACCGGTGACGACGGCCCGTCCCACCACGGGATCCTCGACATGTCGCTGTGCCTGCGCATCCCGTCGATGACGGTGCTCGCACCCTCGACGCAGGCCGAGGTGGGCGTCATGCTGCGTCAGGCGGTGGACCTCGACGGGCCGGTCGCCATCCGCTTCCCGAAGGGGTCGGCGGTGCGGCTCGACGGCTCGACCGGTCAGGGGCTCGAGGCGCGCACGCTGCGCGACGGTGCGGACGTGTGCCTCGTCAGCTACGGCGACCGGCTCGCCGCCACCCTCGAGGCTGCCGACCAGCTCGCCGAGGACGGCATCGAGGCGGCGGTCTGGGATGCCCGTGCCGTGCGGCCGGTCGACCAGCGCCTGCTGGAGGCCGCCTCGGCGGCGCCACTCGTCGTGACGATCGAGAACGGCGTGGTCAGCGGTGGCGCCGGCAGCTACTTCACGGACAAGCTCACGGAGCGGACCGGCGTGGTCGAGGCCCCGCCCGTCCTGCGCCTCGGCGTCCCCGACACCTACATCCCGCACTCGTCGCCGGGCCGAATCCTCGCCGAGCTCGGGCTCGACGGCGCCGGGATCGCTGCGGCGACCCGCAAGGCACTGACGCGTCCCGCCTGACCGCGCCCCTTGCGCCTGAGCGTGCCGGCCCATCGGCGCCGCCGGACCGCCGCAGGACTTGACGCGGGGGGCTGGAGTGCGCGACCCTTCCACCGCGGTCCGGGCGCTCAGCGCGCGGGCGGCGTACCACCCGGTGCACGACCCGGCAAGACATCGAGGAACCATGCACGCGCTGCGTCCCGAGCTCACGGCCAGCCCCGCCATCGCGGTGCCGGTCGTGGTCGTGCTCGTTACGTAGCGCGTGTCCGCACCCGGGCACGCGCGAACCTCCCGCACCAGGGAGGTTCCCGTCTTTCGAGGGGCATGTGCGCCGGCCGGCCGGTGCGGCGACGGACGATGGAAGGTGACGACATGCAGGTGACGGGCGCCCAGGCCGTGATGAAGAGCCTGGAAGAGCTCGGGGTCGACGTGATCTTCGGCTACCCGGGCGGTGCGATCCTCCCGGCCTACGACCCGATCCTCACCTCGGGGATCCGCCACGTCCTCGTCCGTCACGAGCAGGGCGCGGCGCACATGGCCGAGGGCTACGCGCACGTCACCGGCCGCCCCGGCGTGTGCATCGTGACCTCGGGCCCCGCGGCGACCAACCTGCTGACCGGCCTGGCCGACGCCCACATGGACTCCATCCCGGTCCTGGCGATCACCGGGCAGGTGGCGACCTCGTCGATCGGCTCGGACGCCTTCCAGGAGGCCGACGTGACCGGCATGTCCATGCCCGTCACGAAGCACAACGAGCTCGTCCGCGAGGTCGAGCGCATCCCCGCGGCCATCAAGGAGGCCTACCACGTCGCCTCGACGGGTCGGCCCGGTCCGGTGCTCGTCGACATCCCGAAGGACATCCTCAACGCCCAGATGGAGTGGCGCTGGCCCGAGCACATGGACCTCCCGGGCTACCGACCGACGGTGCGCGGGCACGGCAAGATGGTCCGTGAGGCGGCCGACCTCATCGCCCGGGCGAAGCGGCCGGTCATCTACGCCGGCGGCGGGATCGTGCGTGCCGGCGCCGGCGCGGAGCTCTTCGAGCTCGCCACGCTGCTCGACCTTCCGGTGGTCACGACGCTGATGGCCCGCGGGGCGTTCCCCGACGGCCACGAGCTCTTCGTCGGGATGCCGGGGATGCACGGCCACTACGCGGCCGTGCGGGCGTTCCAGGAGACGGATCTCCTGGTCACCCTCGGTGCCCGGTTCGACGACCGGGTCACCGGCAAGCTCGACGCGTTCGCCCCGGGCGCCCAGGTGATCCACGTCGACATCGACCCGGCGGAGATCGGCAAGAACCGGCCGGTCGACGTGCCCATCGTCGGGGACGCGAAGACGGTCATCGGCCAGCTCGTGAAGGCCGCACGCGACCGCATCGAGCGGCACGGCGACGCGGCGCGCCCCGACACGGCCGCCTGGCGCGAGCACCTGGCCACCCTCAAGCGCGAGCACCCGCTGCACTGCGACCAGCCGTCGAGCGGTCCGATCAAGCCGCAGACCGCCATCCGGGCGATCTACGACACGTGGGGCGACGACGCCACCTACGTCGGCGGCGTCGGCCAGCACCAGATGTGGGCCGCCCAGCTCATCCCGTACACGCGCCCCGGGCAGTGGATCAACTCCGGCGGGCTCGGGACCATGGGCTTCGGCGTCCCCGCCGCCATCGGGGCGAAGGTCGCCCTGCCCGAGGCCCCCGTCGTGTGCATCGACGGCGACGGCTGCTTCCAGATGACGATGCAGGAGCTCGCCACGGCGGTGCAGCACGACATCCCGGTGGTCTTCTGCGTCATCAACAACAACTACCTCGGCATGGTCCGCCAGTGGCAGCACCTCTTCTACGAGAACCGGCTCTCGGAGGTGTACCTGCCACCCGACCTGCCGGACCTCGTGAAGCTCGCCGACGCCTACGGGATCCCCGGGTTCCGGGCGACCACCGTCGACGAGCTCGACGCCGTCCTCGCCAAGGCGCGTGAGATCACCGACAAGCCGGTGCTCATCGACCTCCGTGTCGACCCGGACGAGATGGTCTTCCCGATGGTGCCGGCCGGTGCGAGCAACGACGAGCTCATCGAGTCGGTGGCCGAGTGGCGTGCCCGCGAGGATGCCGACGCGAACGTCGGCGAGCCGGGGCTCGGATGAGCAGCGCGAGCGCCGGCGCCGTGGAAGGCGTCATCCAGGCTTCAGGAAAAGGACTTCCGGTGGAGCAGCGACACACCCTCTCCGTCCTCGTCGAGAACAAGCCCGGGGTCCTGACCCGGATCGCGGGCATGTTCGCCCGGCGGGGCTACAACATCCACTCGCTGGCCGTCGGCCCGACCGAGGACGCGCGGGTCTCGCGGCTGACGATCGTCGTCGGGACCGAGGCGGTCCAGCTCGAGCAGGTCATCAAGCAGCTGAACAAGCTCATCAACGTGCTGAAGATCGTCGAGCTCGACCCGGCCGAGTCCGTCGAGCGAGAGCTCCAGCTCGTCAAGGTGTCCGCCGACGCGACGACCCGCAGCCAGATCATCGAGCTGGCCGACGTGTTCCGGGCGAAGATCGTCGACGTGGACCACGACTCGATCACGATCGAGGCCGCCGGCTCCCCGGCCAAGCTCGAGGCGATGGTCGAGCTGCTCGAACCCCACGGCATCCGTGAGCTCGTGCGCAGCGGCACGATCTCGCTGGCCCGTGGCGCGAAGTCGATCACCGACGGCGCACGCTTCCGGATGCAGCGGGTCGTCTAGGCCCCTCCCGCTTTCAACAGCCCCCACCGACAGGTAAGGAATCCTCGTGGCGACCATGTACTACGACTCGGACGCAGATCTGGGTCTGCTCGACGGCAAGACGGTAGCGGTGCTCGGCTACGGCTCGCAGGGCCACGCCCATGCCCGCAACCTGCAGGACTCCGGTGTCGACGTCGTCGTCGGCCTGCGGCCCGACTCGTCCTCGCGGGCGAGAGCGGAGGAGGCGGGGCTGACCGTGCTCGACACGCCCGACGCCGCGGCCCGTGGCGACATCGTCATGATCCTGCTGCCGGACACGACGCAGAAGGCCGTCTACGACGCCGACGTGGCGCCGAACCTCCAGGACGGCGACATGCTCATGTTCGCCCACGGCTTCAACATCCACTTCGGGCAGATCGCGCCTCCCGAGGGCGTCGACGTGACCATGATCGCGCCGAAGTCGCCCGGCCACCTCGTGCGTCGCACCTTCGTCGAGGGCAACGGCACGCCCGGGCTGCTCGCGATCCACCAGGACGCCACCGGCAACGCGAAGGCGCTGGCGCTGGCCTACGCCAAGGGCATCGGCTGCACCCAGGCCGGCGTCATCGAGACGACCTTCGGCGAGGAGACCGAGACCGACCTGTTCGGTGAGCAGGCGGTGCTGTGCGGCGGGGTGTCGAGCCTGATCGAGAAGGGCTTCGAGACGCTGATGGAGGCCGGCTACCAGCCCGAGATCGCCTACTTCGAGTGCCTTCACGAGCTGAAGCTGATCGTCGACCTGATCTACGAAGGCGGCCTGAAGCGGATGCGCTACTCGGTGTCCGACACGGCGGAATGGGGCGACTACGTCTCCGGCCCGCGGGTCGTCGACGACCACGTGAAGCAGACCATGCAGCAGGTGCTCGCCGAGATCCAGGACGGCACCTTCGCGAAGCGGTGGATCGAGGAGAACGAGCAGGGCGCGGAGACCTTCAAGCGGATGCGCGCCGAGCACGCCGAGCACCCGGTCGAGGAGGTCGGCGCGAAGCTGCGCGGCATGATGGCCTGGCTGCCGCAGGACGAGGACTGACCGCCCACCGCGACGCTGCGTGAAGGACTGACCACCCCGGCCGTTCGGTCGGGGTGGTCGTCGCGTACGGGCGCGGTCCAATGGGGCGTCGTCACCGCGGGTGCTCCTCCGGGCCGCGGCGGCGCAAAGGAGGGCCATCTCCGCGCGGTCGTCGCACGGCAGCGAGGAGCGTGAGGGGCGGCCGTCGAAGCCTGCAGCATCGGATGAGGACCAGGCGCGGCCCTCACCGGCGACGAAGGGACCCTCGTGCGCGCTCGTTCCGTCACCTCCTCCCGGGCCGGCTTCCTGCTGGTCGCCCTCCTCACCATGCTCGGTCTGGTCACCCCGCTGACGACCGCACCGGCCGGCGCGCAGCCGAGCCAGCCGGCGGCGGCCGACCCGGCCGCGTCCGGCGCCAGCGCCGGTGGGTTCCTCTACTACAAGCTGCCGCCGGTGGTGTGCTCCGGCGTCGGGCTCAACGTGAGCGACTCGCGGGCCTACTCCCGTGACGACTGCGGCTTCGCCGTGTTCGCGGTCAGCGGCGCGGGGGACAGCCCGACCGTCCAGGCGCGGTTCAAGGGGCCCGACGGGGCGGCCTTCGACACCCAGGACGCCACCTTCCGCACGAGCGACAGCCAGTGGGAGTTCGAGATCCTGCCCGCCGCCGACTGGCCCGCCGGCCGGATCGACGTGGACATCCTCGTCGACGGTGAGGCCGCCGGTACGAGCGACTTCGGGCTGAACCGGCTCGGCGCCGACGTGGGCGTCGACGGCACCCACGAGCCGGGGGAGGCGCTGCCCGTCACCGGGACGGTCTTCGAGCGTGACACGAACGCCACCGGAGCGGCCACCCGCACCGGCGTCCCCGCCCAGTTCTCGCTGCTCGTCACCGATCCCGACGGCGCCGTCCTGCGCAAGGTGGGACCGTTCACCGCCGCGAGCGACGGCACCTTCAGCCAGACCATCCCGGGCAGCGTCACCGCCGGCGTGGTCGCCGGACCCGACACCGGCTACCGGGTCAGCGTCGGCGTCAGCGTCGTCGACGCCTCCTATGCGGACGCGAGCAGTGGCAGCTGGGCCGCCGCCACGGCCGGAAGCGGGGCGGCTGCCCTGCGGGTGCCGCCGTCCACGCCGCTGATCGAGAACGACTTCGTGTCGTCGGTCGGCTGGGTGAAGCCAGGGGATACCTACCCGTTCCGCGTCTTCGTGCGCAACTACACCGATCAGCCGGCGTCCGGCCTGACCGTCGCGATCCCCTCGGTCGACGGCACCACGTTCACGAAGGTGTCACCGCTCAACGGCTCCGGTACCGCGTCGATCTCGTCCGGCGCCATCACCTGGACCGTCGGCAGCCTGCAGGCCGCCGGCGACGACGGCACCCCGGCAGTCGCCACCCTGGTGGTCGAGGCGAAGGCCGACACGCCCGCGCAGGACCCCCAGATCGTCTGGAAGGACCTGTCGTCGACCGCGACCCTGACCTACGACGGCAAGCCGTCGGGGACCGCGCTCGTCTCGACGAGCCACGGGCCGAAGGTCGTCCCGCCCGGCACGCAGTACGAGACGGCCCGCTACGGCGACCGGCCGTTCCCGGTCGTCCCGGTCGACTACAGCGACCGCAGCCATCAGGACAACCACTCCGGCGCCGAGCTCGCGACCATCATCAACTCGCCCGACTTCACCGGGTCGACGTTCAACCTCTACCAGGAGATGTCCTTCGGGCAGCTCTACCCGCACGCCACCGTGCCCTCCGCCGGGATCGCCCAGGCCGGCTGGGACGTGCAGTTCACGAGCAAGCGCTACCAGGACAACGGGTTCGTGTTCAGCGACCTGTCGCCCAACGGGACGTGCACCGGGACCACGCTGAAGGACGCCAAGGACACGCCGCTGTACCCCGACCGGATCGTCGACGGCTTCTACCAGCTGCCCGGGACCACCGGCTACTACGGCCAGGACGCCACCGGGAGCGCGCTCGTCGGCGCCGAGGCGGGGGTCGGGCCGCTCATGCAGATCGACAACGGCTGCGGGCCGACCGCGAAGGCCGTCTACGACGCCGCGATGATCGCCGACCCGGAGATCGACTACTCCGACTACGACACCGACAAGGACGGGGTCGTCGACTTCTTCATGATGATCTTCGTCGGCTGCGGCGGCAACGGCGTCTCCCAGGAGGGTGCCGCGGCCTGCCCCTACGACGCCGCCCCCTACGACAACATCTGGCCCCACTCGTCGTCGCTCGAGTTCTCCTACACCGACCCGGACACGGGTCTGAAGGGCTACGTCTCCGACGACCAGCTGAAGAACCTCGAGGGCCAGCCGCTCTTCTACACCGACGAGTCCCGCAACGAGATGACGACGACGGACACGGGCATCCCCGTCCACGTGCGGGTCGGTCCCTACAACGTCAACCCGGAGACGGTCTTCGACTCCGCCAGCGTCATCAGCCACGAGTACGGACACTCGCTGGGCCTGCCCGACTTCTACTCGCTCGGCAGTCGCGAGACCTACGGCTCGTGGATGCTCATGGCGTCCGACCACTCGCAGAACATGGACGTCTTCGGGAAGCAGGAGCTCGGCTGGATCGTCCCGCGGGTGCTCGACAAGGGGCGCACCACGGTCACGAACTGGCCCGACTCGAAGCGTGACATCCACGAGATCCGGTGGGTGCAGCCCGACGGGTCGCCCTACACCCTGCAGGGCGAGGACGTCCACAACGGGCTCGCCTACACGGCGAAGCTCCCGAAACGCCAGATCATCGATCCGCAGAAGGTGAAGGAGTCGGCGTCCGCCGACCATGTCTGGTGGTCGGGGTCGGGCAACGACTTCGGCTGTCCACCGAACGGCGGACACAACCTCGACATCTACCTGCCGGAGCTCGCCGACGTGCCGTCGGGCACGAACGTGACGGTGTCGTTCAAGACCCACTTCGACATCGAGTGGGACTACGACTACGGGTTCGTCATGTACTCGACGGACGGCGGGAAGACCTACACGTCCATGCCGTCGCAGTCGGGCTACACCACGACGACGAACCCGAACGCGAACGGGTGCCAGCAGCAGTACAGCAACGGCATCACCGGCACGAACGCGTCGTACGACGCCGGGACCGCCACCGCCGACCGGGTGCTCGGCTCCTACCCGGACGGGCCCTTCACCGAGGACTCGTACGACCTGTCCTCGGCCGTCGGTGAGCCCACCGTCCTGCGCCTCTCCTACGCGACCGACGCCGGCCTCGCGCACCCCGGCTGGTTCATCGACGACCTGAAGGTCACGGCCGGCGACGACGTGATCTACGAGACCGACTTCGAGGACAGCGGCAGCCCGTCCGACGAGCGTGTGTTCCCGGGCGGATGCACCGAGGGCGGGTCCGTCGCCGACGTGTGCACGGACGCCTGGAAGTACGTCTCGGCCACGTCCGGGTCGCCCGCCGACCATGGGTACTACCTCGAGATGCGCGACCGGTCCGGCTTCGACGAGGACGGCCACGGCCAGTCGGAGCGCGGCGGCCCGACCTTCTCGCCCGGCCTGTACCTGATGTACACCGACGAGGCGCACGGCTACGGCAACGTCGGCACCGACGACCCCCCGGCGCAGTCGCCGCTGGACTCGCAGCCCGAGCCCGGCAGCGACACGCCGAACCTGGCCGACGCCGCCTTCACGGCCCAGTCCGGCGACAACACGTTCTCGGACAAGGACTGGACGGACAACTACACGGATCCGTCGTCGTCCGACGGCAACTGGAACTTCAGCTTCGGCTGTCTCGCGTTCACGGTGGACGGGATGTCCGGGACCGACGTTGGGCCCGCCACCGCGCCCGGCAACCTGAAGGGCAACGTGACCTTCGACCTCGGCTCCGGCTGTGGCACCTTCGACTACGGCTACCTCGACGCGTCCGGCGCGCCGATACCGCCCGGCGGCGACACCGGTGGCACCGGTGGCACCGGTGGCACCGGCGGGACCGGCGGGACCGGCGGCTCGGGGGGCTCGGGAGGCTCTGGCGGGTCGGCCAGCAACGCCGACCAGCAGCCCAGCGGCGAGCCGGTCGCGGCTGACCGGGTGGAGCGTGCCTCCGGCAGCTCGCGCGTCGAGACCTCCGTCTCGCTGAGCCGGCGGGCCTTCTCGTCCGCCGACAGCGCCGTGCTCGCCCTCGCCTACAAGTTCCCCGACGCCCTGTCGGCGGCCGGGCTGGCAGCCCAGGTGGACGGCCCGGTGCTGCTCAACCCGAGCGACCATCTCCACCAGGCGGTCGCAGCCGAGCTCGACCGGCTCGGCGTGAGCCGCGTGTTCATCGCCGGCGGCACGGCGTCGATCAGCGAGACCGTCGCGGACGAGATCCGTGCGCGCGGCATCGAGGTGGTACGGCTCGCCGGTCCCAGCCGCTTCGAGACCGCGGGCCGCATCGCCGACGAGATCGTGACCCAGGGGGGCGGCAAGCAGGCCGGGCAGATGATCGTTGCGCTCGGCGCGCACCCCGATCCGTCACGCGATGCGTGGCCGGATGCGCTGGCGGCCGGCAGCCTGTCCACCCACGGCAGGGCCCCGGTGCTTCTCAGCTACCCGGACCGTGTGCCGGACGCCACCATGGCTGCGCTGAAGCGCGACCTCGTCTCCGGTGGCCGGGTGTGGATCGCGGGTGGCACGGCAGCCGTCAGCGCGCAGGCCGAGAAGCAGCTGACCGACGCGGGCTACCAGGTCCAGCGGCTCGCCGGGCGGACGCGCTACCAGACCGCGCTCGCCATCCTCGAGCAGGCCGTGGCGCAGGGAGCGTCGCGGACGCCCGTGGTGCTGGCCTCCGGCCGTGCGTTCCCCGACGCGCTCGCGGCTGCGCCGCTCGCCTATCGCCTCGGGGGCGTGCTGGCGCTCGTCGACCCGGCGTCGGTGGACAACAGCCCGTCCGTGCGGGACATGCTCGCCGGCCACCGCAACGCGGTCGACGGCGCCATCCTCGCGGGTGGCACGGCAGCCATCAGCGCCCGCGTGAGCGATCAGGTGGCGTCGCTCATCGCCGATCGGTGACCACGACGGCGGCCGGGGTCCGGGACGTCCGGGCCCCGCCGCCGGCAGGTGTCAGACGCTCATCGCGTCGCTGTTGATCCTCGACCAGGCCGCCGCCTCGTGCTCGGTCTCGTAGGGACCGATCCATTCGTGGTCGGCCCGGCCCCACCAGTCGGGCTCGACCTGCTCGTGCTTCGCGCACCACATCCACATGTCCCACCTCCAGGCCGCCGTCTCCACGGTCCTATCTGATGATCGACACAGGACCACCACCAGTGAAGGATGTCCCGCGCTCAGTGAGGCTGGCAGCATGCCTGGTGACGCACGGTGACGCCAAGCACGTGCTGCCGCCGGCGTCGGTTGGCCATCGCCAGGTCGGTGCGCGATGCTGTCCACCCCGACTCGAGGAGCCACTGTGACGACGCTGCCCGAGGCCGCACGGCCGCCGGAACGCCTCCTGCTCGGGCCGGGCCCGAGCCCGGTCGACCCTCGCGTTCTCGACGCCCAGGCCCGCGGCATGGTCGGACACCTCGACCCCTGGTTCCTGCAGGTGATGGCGGAGATCGCCGACATGCTGCGCCAGGTGTTCCGAACCGGGAACCGTCTGACCTACGCGGTGTCGGGTACGGGTAGCGCCGGTATGGAAACGGCCGTCGTGAACGTCGTCGAGCCGGGCGACACCGTCATCGTCGGGGTGAACGGGGTCTTCGGCGGCCGTCTGGCGGACACCGCCCGCCGAGCCGGTGCGACCGTGGTCGAGCTCGCCGAGGAGTGGGGGAGGATCATCCCGCCGGAGCGTGTCGCCGGCGCGCTCGACGCTCATCCGGACGCGAAGGCCGTCGTGCTCGTGCACGCCGAGACCTCGACCGGTGCGCACCAGCCGCTCGTCGAGGTCGGCGAGCTGTGCCGCGACCGGCCGACGCTGCTGGTCGTGGACACGGTCACCTCGCTCGGTGGCGTCCCCGTCGAGGTCGACGCCTGGGGGCTCGATGTCGTCTACTCGGGGACGCAGAAGTGCCTCTCGGTCCCGCCCGGCCTGGCGCCCATCACCTTCTCGCCGAAGGCCGAGGAGATCGTGACGGGGCGCAGCACGCCGGTCCAGTCGTGGTATCTCGACGTGAACGGCGTCCGGCGCTACTGGGGCGCGGAGCGGGCGTATCACCACACCGCCCCGATCTCGGCACTGCTCGGCCTCCACGAGGGCCTGCGGATCGTCCTCGAGGAGGGGCTCGAGAAGCGCTGGGCGCGCCACGACGAGGTCGGTCGGCTCTTCCACCAGCAGGTCACCGACCGCGGCTGGAGCCTGCTCGCCCAGGAGGGGCATCGCCTCCCGCAGCTGACGACGTTCGCGTTCCCCGAGGGCACCGACGAGGCCGCCCTGCGCCGGCGGCTGCTCGAGGAGCACGGCATCGAGGTCGGCGGCGGGCTCGGGGCGTTCGCCGGAACGGCGTGGCGCGTCGGGCTGATGGGGCACGGCGCGACGCACGGGAACGTCGACCGGCTCCTCGACGCCGTCGACGAGCTGATGGACGCCTGACACCGCCGGGTCGCCGACGGAGGGACATCCGCGCGAGGTGTCCCGCCGTGCCGGGGGTCTCGTTCTATCCTTCCGGTATGCCCCGACAGCAGCTGACCCTCCGTTGGCGGATCATCGCCCGGATCGTGATCGTCCTCGTCCGGACGATGCGCTGGCGGGTCGACGTGCGCGGGCTCGAGCACGTCCCCACCGACCGTGGGGCGGTCCTCGCCTTCAACCACCACAGCTACTTCGACTTCGTGATGGTCGCCTGGGCGATCGTGCGCGGACGGCGCCGGCCGGTGCGCTTCCTCGCGAAGCGGGAGATCTGGCAGTCACGCAAGGTCGGCTGGGTCGTGCGCTGGGCGGAGGCCGTCCCGGTCGACCGGGAGTCCAGCCAGAGCCGGCACGGGGCCTACGACGCCGCCGTCGCGTCGTTGCGCAACGGCGACCTCGTTGCGGTGGCTCCCGAGCAGACGATCTCGCCGTCCTACGAGCTGCTGCCGTTCCGCACCGGCGCGGTACGGATGGCCCAGCAGGCCGGCGCGCCGATCATCCCGGCGGTCGGGTGGGGGACGCACCGGTCGCTGCCGAAGGGGCATCGGCCGCGGCTCCTCCTGCGGCTGCCGGTCATCGTCGAGTACGGCGAGCCGTTCCACGTCGGCCCCGACGAGGACCCGGTCGAGGCCACCGCCCGCCTCCAGGACCACATGGCCCGCATCCTCGAGCGGGTGCAGCGCTCCTACCCCGTGGCGGCCACCCCCGGCGACGACTGGTGGCTGCCGTCGCGGCTCGGCGGGTCGGCGCCGGACCACGCGAGCGTGCTCGCGGAGCACCGCCGGCGCGCCGGCCGCTGGCGGGAGGAGCGCGAGCGCGAGGAGCGCGAGCGTCGTGACGGAACATCCGGCTGAGGGCCGGACGGCGAAACGCGGGCGGGGCCGTACCTCCGGTCGTACCGTTCGGTGGCGCCCTCGCGCGGGGCAAACCGGTCCCGTGCGTGCCCCGAACCCGGGGTGATCAGGAGGAACCGTCCGTGTCCAGCCGACCTCTGCCCGGTGTGCCGGGCGCCGGCCCCGTGTACCGGTTCGCTGCCTGGGTGGCGTTCACCATCATGCGCCTGCAGCGCTGGCGGTTCGACGTGCACGGCTTCGAGCACGTCCCGCGGCGGGGTGGCGCGATCATCGCGGCGAACCACAGCTCGTACTGGGACTTCTTCACGACCGGCAAGGCGCCCTACGAGCGCGTCGGCCGCCCGGTGCGCATCCTCGCCAAGGAGTCCCTGTTCCGCGCGGCGGTGTTCGGGCGGATCATGCGCCGCGCCGGGCACATCCCCGTGCACCGTGGGGCGGGCGCCGAGGCGCTCACCAGTGCCGTCGCGGCGCTCGAGCACGGTGAGCTGGTGCTCGTCCTGCCCGAGCAGACGATCGCGCGGTCCTTCGAGCTGCTGCCGTTCAAGACCGGCGCTGCCCGGATGGCGATCGCCGCCAACGTCCCGATCGTGCCGGCGATCAGCTGGGGATCGCACCGGTTCCACAGCGCCGGCCACCCGATGCGCTGGTCGTGGCGGCTCCCGGTGTCCATCCACTACGGGGAGCCGCTCGTACCGCGAGCGGGCGACGATCCGCGGGCGCTGACCGACGAGCTCCGCCGGCGGATGGCGAACCTGCTGGACGAGGCGATCAGGGCCTATCCGGACGGCACCCCGGCAGGCGCATGGTGGGTCCCGGCGCGTCTCGGCGGCGGCGCCCCGCCCCGCGAGGTCGCCGAGCGGCACCTCCGCCGGCAGCTCGACGGGTGGCAGCAGGCCGCGGGAGCACGGCAGCAGGCCCAGGATTAGTCGGGGGTGACCCGGCCGTTCCACCACCGTCGGACGGGCGGCGGTGGAACGCCGGGAAGTGGGACCCACGGTCCGCGGCTGCATGCGTGATGGTGGGGCCATGACATCTCCAGCCAATCCCCTCCGCCTCCTGCTCGCCGTCGCGACGGTCTCCGCTGCTGCTGCCGGGACCACCGTCGCGGTCAACCAGGGACCCGACGCGGCGCCTGACGCCGCCCGTCCCGCCTCGGCGCGCACCGCCCCCGCCCCGGCCGAGCACGCGGCTCAGCGCGTGCCGATCGAGTGTGGTGGCTACGACGCCGAGGGCGACCTCGTGAACCCGGACGCCGCACGGATCGACCACGCCGAGGTGACGCCCGACGGCCGGATCGCGATCCCGGCGATCTGCGGCGGCTACACCGCCGACGGCGCGTACATCGGCGACGACTAGGGCACACGCAGGACGGCACGCCGGCGCATGGCCGATCGCCCGGGCAGCCGGCCGGGACTGTCCGAACGGGGAAGCAGGCGATTTCGTCCGGCCTGCGCGCGGATGGGAGGATGAGCGCGCCCGGTCCCCGAGGAAACCGCCGGCGGCGCCCTGCGTGCCGATCGCCTTCATCGCGGCCGATCGGTCCGGCGCCGGCCACCCGGGTGCGTGCGCGTCGAGTGCGTGCGCACGGGACCGCTGACCCCACATCAGGAGGCAGATCCGTGGCACTCACCCCACCCGCACTGCGCCAGAAGGACCGGCCGCTTCGCCCGCGCCGCTCGTGTCTGGCCGTCCCCGGCTCGTCGGAGAAGATGCTGACGAAGGCCCAGGGCCTCGACGCCGACCAGGTCTTCCTCGACCTCGAGGACTCCGTGGCGCCGTCCGCCAAGCCCGAGGCGCGCGACAACGTGGTTTCGGCGCTGCGCGACGGTGACTGGGGCTCGAAGACGAAGGTCGTGCGCGTCAACGACGTGACGACCCAGTGGACGTTCCGTGACGTGCTCACCGTCGTGGAGGGCGCCGGCCAGCAGCTGGACTGCATCATGGTCCCGAAGGTGCAGTACGCCGGCCAGGTCGAGTTCGTCGACAACCTCATCACCCAGATCGAGATGGAGAAGGGCTGGGAGGTCGGCCGCATCGGGCTCGAGATCCAGATCGAGAACGCCCAGGGGCTGGTCAACGCCCGCGAGATCCTCGCCGCCTCCGAGCGCGCCGAGGCCTTCATCTTCGGGCCGGGTGACATGGCCGCGGCGCTCGGCATGCCGAGCCTGACCGTCGGTGACATCCAGCCCGACTACCCCGGCGACCACTGGCACTGGGTCCTCTACACGGTGCTGGTGCACGCCCGCAACGAGGGCATCCAGGCCATCGACGGCCCGTACTCGAAGGTCAGGGACGTCGAGGGCTTCCGCACGGTCGCGATGAACTCCCGGGTGCTCGGCTTCGACGGCAAGTGGGTGCTGCACCCGGCCCAGATCGAGGCTGCCAACGAGATCTACGGCGTCAGCCAGACCGACTACGAGCGCGCCCGCGACATCCTCGAGGCCTACGAGCACGCCACCGGCACCGAGGCCAAGGGCGCGGTCATGTTCGGCGAAGAGATGATCGACGAGGCCTCCCGCAAGATGGCCTGGATCAACGCCGAGAAGGGCAAGCGCGAGGGGCTCACCTACCGCGAGGTGCCCGAGGACGTGGCCTACCACGAGCGCGCCGGGTGGCGTCGCGAGAACCTCGAGAACGCCGACGAGGAGGCCTGAAATGGGCGAAGCACGACCGTTCGGCCGCTACTTCGACGAGTTCGAGGTCGGTGACGTCTACAAGCACTGGCCCGGCAAGACCGTGACCGCCGCCGAGGACATCCTCTTCTGCTCGATCACGATGAACCAGCACCCGCTGCACTCGGACGCCAACTATGCGCAGGCGGCGACGCCGCACGGCAAGAACATGGTCGTCGGCAACTACGTCTACTCGGTGGTGCTCGGCCAGTCCGTGCCGGACGTGTCGGGCCGCGCGATCGCGAACCTCGAGATCGAGTACCTCAAGCACGCGAACCCGACCTTCCACGGGGACACGATCTACTCCGAGACCGAGGTGCTCGACAAGCGCGAGTCGCGGTCGAAGCCCGACCGCGGGATCGTGCGCGTGAAGACCATCGGCTACACGCAGGACGGCACGGTCGTCTGCGAGTTCATCCGCAAGGTGCTCGTGCCGAAGTCCGACGCCGAGGGCTTCGAAGGGCACCCGGGCCGCCCCGAGCCCCAGATCGAGGGCTGACCCGGCGCTCGGCCGGGACGTGGTCGCGTCGACACCCCCCGTTCTCCCCGCATGCGGGGAAAGCGGGGGGTCTCGATTCGGTCAGGGCAACCGCCGCCGCGGCTCGGACCGGCCTGTCGGAGGCACTCGCTACGCTCGGAACGCAGCGCGGGAGCACCCGCGCGGCACCGTTCGCGAGGAGCGCGAGCAGCGGCGAGGAACGCGAGGAGGACGAGTCCGTGTCGGAGACCCTGGGCGTGCGCCGGATGGGCCGCCGCTCGCGCGCCGTGCGCGAGCAGGAGGAGCGCGAGCGGCTCTCGCCGGCCGCGACCCTGGCCGCGGACTCCGCCGGGAGAGAGCGCGACGAGCCCGAGGACGACTTCCGCACCGCCTTCGAGCGCGACCGTGACCGGATCCTGCACTCCAAGGCGTTCCGTCGCCTGAAGCACAAGACCCAGGTCTTCATCGACCCGGAGGGCGACCACTACGTCACCCGGCTGACCCACACCCTCCAGGTGGCGCAGATCGGCCGGGCCATCGCTGCCGCCCTCGCCCTGAACGAGCCGCTCGTCGAGGCCGTCTGCCTCGGCCACGACATCGGCCACTCGCCCTTCGGGCACGCGGGTGAGGAGGCGCTCACCCCGTACGTCGAGGGGGAGTGGGAGCACTCGCTCCAGTCGGTGCGGGTCGTCAGCCGGCTCGAGCCGCTGAACCTCACCGGCGAGACGCTCGACGGCATCCGCGCCCATCCGTGGCGCATCGACCCGCCGCCGGCCACACCGGAGGGGGCCTGCTGCCGCTACGCCGACCGGATCGCGTATCTGGCCCACGACGCCGAGGACGCACTGCGCGCCGGGCTGGTCCGCCGCGACGACTTCCCGGCCGTGTGTCTGAAGGTCTTCGGCGAGCCGGGGCGTGACTGGATCGACACGATGATCCACGCGGTCATCGACGAGTCCGAGGCCACCGGTGAGCTCACCATGCACCCCGACCCGCTCGACGCCATGCACACGCTGCGTCGCTTCATGTTCGACCGCGTCTACCTCCGCGACGAGGCCCGGGCCCAGTCGCAGCGGGCGGTCGGGGTGATCCGCCGACTCGTCGACCACTTCGCGGCGCACCCCGACGAGATCCCGCCCGGGTATGCGCTGGCGACCAGCCCGCCCGTGCAGCGGGCCGTCGACTACGTGGCCGGCATGAGCGACAGCTACGCCATCCGGACGCACGACCGGCTCTTCCGCCCGCGCGGCCTGTTCTAGCGGCGTGACACGCTCATGACCGACCCGTCGCCGCGCCTGCCCGGCCGTGCCGCCACGCCCGTCACCGTGCGTCCCGCCACGGTCGACGACCTGCCTGCCATCGCCGCCATCTACACGCATTACGTGCTGAAGACGACGATCACGTTCAACACCGGGATCCGCACGCCCCGCGAGTGGCAGGACCGCTTCGCGCACCGGCAGCACGAGGGGTACGTGGTGCTCGTCGCCGAGCGGCAGCAGGCCACCGTCGGGTTCGTCGAGACGGGACCGTTCCGACCGCACCACGCGTACCGGAGCTCGGTCGAGGTGTCGGTCTACGTCGCTCCGGACGAGGTCGGCGGTGGCATCGGGACGGCACTCTACGATGCACTGTTCGCACAGCTGACGCCGGAGACCGTGCACCGTGTCTACGCCGTGATCGCCCTGCCGAACCCCGGCTCGGTGGCGTTCCACGAGCGCTACGGGTTCGTCCACCGCGGCACGCTGACCGAGGCCGGCCGCAAGTTCGGCCGCTACCTGGACGTGGCGTTCTACGAGCGTTGTATGCCGGGTCCGACACAGGACGAGGAGTGAGGAGCCACCGCGACATGGGTGAGACGCTGTACGACCGGGTCGGCGGCCGCGAGGCCTTCGACACGCTGATCGAGGCGTTCTACCGCCGCGTCGAGTCCGACGAGGTCCTGCGGCCCATGTATCCCGAGGACCTCGAGCCGGGCAAGCGCCACCTCGCCATGTTCTTCGCGCAGTACTGGGGCGGCGGTCCGGTCTACAACAGCGAGCGCGGCCACCCGCGCCTGCGGATGCGGCACGCCGGCTTCCCGATCACCCATGCGGCGGCACTGCGCTGGGCCCACCACATGGCGGATGCCATCAAGGAGCAGGGCTTCGACGAGGACGTCGAGCGGGCACTGCTCGAGTACGTCGTCCGGGCCACGCCGACGCTCATCAACCGTCTGGACGACGACAACGAGCTCCCGCGCACGTCCTGACCATCGCACGCACGGACGCAGCGCGCCAGGATTCAGCGCGCCGTGCGGGCCGCCGTACCATCGGGCGCGATGTGCCGGCCAGCGGCCGTGTCATGAGCGCCGCGCCACGCCGCGCATTCCACGCCCCCCGTTCCACGCCCCCCGTTCCACGCCCCCATTCACCCCCACCAGTGAAGGTCCTCCCGTGAGAATCCTCGTTGCCGACAAGCTTGCCGAGTCGGGCGTCGCCGCACTGGCGGTCGATCACGAGGTCGACGTCAAGACCGGCCTGTCGAAGGACGAGCTGCTCGAGGTCATCAGCGCCTACGACGCGGTCGTGATCCGGTCGGCCACCACGATCGACGCCGACGTGATCGCTGCCGGGCGAAGCCTCAAGGTCATCGGTCGGGCCGGCGTCGGGCTCGACAACGTCGACATCGACGCCGCCACCCGTGCCGGCGTCGTCGTCTGCAACGCCCCGCAGTCCAACATCATCTCGGCGGCCGAGCACACGATCGCGATGCTGCTCGCCATGTCGCGCAACATCCCGCAGGCCAACGCGGCGCTCAAGGCCGGCCGGTGGGAGCGCTCGTCGTGGAAGGGGACCGAGCTGCACGACAAGGTGCTCGGGATCCTCGGGCTCGGGCGCATCGGCACGCTCGTCGCCCAGCGCGCCAGCGCCTTCGGGATGCGGCTGAAGGCCTACGACCCGTTCGTGTCGGCGGAGCGTGCTGCCCGGATGAACGTCGAGCTGCTGCCCACCGTCGAGGACGTCCTCGCCGAGGCGGACTTTCTCACCATCCACCTGCCGAAGAACGAGGAGACCCTCGGTCTCCTGAACACGGAGCGGCTTCGCCAGATGAAGCCGACCGCCCGGGTGATCAACGTCGCCCGCGGCGGCATCGTCGACGAGGCGGCCCTCGCCGAGGCGATCGAGCAGGGCGTGATCGCCGGTGCCGCCCTCGACGTGTTCGACACCGAGCCGAAGACCGAGTCCCCGCTGTTCGGCCTCGACAACGTCATCGTGACGCCCCACCTCGGCGCGTCCACCGAGGAGGCCCAGGACAAGGCCGGCACGCAGGTCGCTGAGGCGGTCAACCTCGCGCTGGCGGGCGAGTTCGTCCCGACGGCCGTCAACGTCCAGGGCGGCGCGATCGACGAGGTCGTCAAGCCGTTCCTCGCGCTCGGCGAGAAGCTCGGCCGTCTCTACACCGCGCTCGCCGAGGGCGGGTTCACGAACGAGATCACCATCGAGTTCCACGGGGCGCTCGCCGAGGCGGACTGCCGCGTGCTCGGCCTGAGCGTCCTGCGGGGCATCCTGTCGCCGATCTCGTCGGAGCCGGTCACCTTCGTGAACGCCCCGCTGCTCGCCGACGACCGTGGCGTGAACATCCGTGAGGTCTCCGAGACCCACTCCGAGGACTTCGTCTCCCTCCTGCGCGTCGAGGGGACGAGCGCGGCCGGCGAGACGGTCGCCGTCGCCGGCACGGTGTTCCAGCCCGGGAACCGCGAACGGCTCGTCGAGATCTGGAACACGCCCGTGGACGTCGAGCCGACGTCCTACATGGCCTTCTTCCGCTACGAGGACCGGCCGGGCATCATCGGCGCGATCGGCTCCCACCTCGGCGACGCCGGCGTGAACATCGGGTCGGCCCAGGTCGGCCGCAAGGCGGCCGGCGGCGAGGCCATCATGGCGCTGAGCCTCGACGACGTGCTGCCGCGGGATGTGCTCGACGGGATCGCCGACGCCATCGGGGCCTACGAGGGTCGCGCGATCACGTTGAACTAGTCAACGACGGGCCCTCGACCATCCGGATCGAGGGCCCGTCGCTGTGGGCGGGTGCCGCCCGGGAGAACTGGGCGGTGGCCTCTTGTCCGTAGTGTCGGAGCCGGGGGCGCTGATGCGCAGAGCCGGACGGCCCGCCGGGCGCTGCCGAGCGGCCTTGTGAACGAAGTCGCAAAGAGCCCCCAGGGGTATCTCTCCGGGGGGATCTCGACCGGGTCTGTCGCCGGGGCGGTGTCGTCCGGTCCGGGTCGCCGGGGCCTCAGGCCTGCCGCAGCGCCACCTCCGCGATGTCCCCGGCCGGTGTGAACCCGAAGAGCTTGCCGTAGAAGCTCAGCTCCGACTCCAGCGCGGTCGCGATGTTCTCGGCGCGCCGGAACCCGTGCTGCTCGCCTTCGAACAGCAGGTAGGCGTGCGTGATGCCTTTCTCGCGCAGGGCTGCCACCATCGTCTCCGCCTGCTGGGGCGGGACGATCTCGTCCTCGTCGCCCTGCAGGATGATCATCGGTGTGGCGAGTCGATCGGTGTGGTGGATCGGCGAGCGGGCGTGGTAGGTCTCGCGCGCCTCGGGGAGCGGACCGATCATCTGGTCGAGGTAGCGGGACTCGAACTTGTGCGTGTGCTGGGCGAGCGCTTCGAGGTCGGCGACGCCGTAGTGGCTCGCGCCGGCCGCGAAGGTGTCGTCGAACGTCAGGGCGGCGAGGGTGGTGTACCCGCCGGCCGAGCCGCCGCGGATCGCGAGCCGCTCGGGGTCGACCCGCCCCGCGTCGGCGAGATGGCGCGCGACGGCGACGACGTCGGTGAGGTCGAGGACGCCCCACTGACCCTTGAGCGCATCCCGGTAGGCCCGTCCGAAGCCCGTCGACCCGCGGTAGTTCACGTCGGCGACGGCGAAGCCGCGGGACGTCCAGTACTGGGTGCCGAGTCGGAGGGCCGGCCAGGTGTTGCCGGTCGGCCCGCCGTGGGTCACGACGAGCAGCGGTGGGCGCTCGTCCTCGGGTGGGGTCACGGCGTGGTTCGTCGGCGGGTAGAAGAAGGCGTGGGTCTCCTCGCCGTCGGGCGTCGGCACGGTGATGGCCTCGGGACGGGCAATGTCCGCCGGCTCGAGCAGTCCGGGGTCGGGGTCGTAGAGGACCTGTGCAGGGCCCTCGCGGGGGATGCGCACGACGGCGGTGTCCCGGTCGGGCGAGGCGGCGAGCATCACGACACCGTCGGTGTGGGCGTGGATCTCGTGCATGTGCGTGAACGGGGTGTCCACGGGTGTGAGGTTGGAGTGCTCGGGCTCGAGCACGGCGAGCCGGGAGGTCGCCTCCTGGACGAGCACGCAGGCGATCCGGCCGTCGGCCAACGGCGCGAAGCTCGCCTCCCCGAAGCGCCAGGCGGGGTGGCCGATGTCCGCCTGTAGGCCGGTGAGGGCGTGCATCCGGGTGTCGTCGACGCGCTGGAGGTTCCAGAAGCCCGTCCGGTCCGTGGCGAAGAGCAGCCGGCCGTCGGACGAGAAGGTCGGCTGCACGATCGCCTCGTCGGGTCCGCCGGCGATCCGTCGGGCATCGGTGACCGTGCCGTCCGCGAACCGGCCGGCCCACAGCTCGGTGCCGTCCCACGGCATGTTCGGATGGTCCCAGACGAGCCACGCGATGAGGTCACCGGCCGGGCTCAGGCGCGGTGCGGCCGCGAAGTCGTGGTCGCCCGCCAGGCGGCGCGGCTCGCCCTCGCCGTCGGTCGGAACCGCGACGATCTCGTTGACCGCCTCGGCGCCGGGACGGTGGGTCTCGCGCACGCAGACGATCCAGCGACCGTCCGGTGACACCTCCCCGTCGGCGTACCGCACCGCCGCCGGCGTCTGCGGTGCCGGCGTGATCGGCGTGGCTCTGCGCCCGTCCACGCGGTAGAGGCGCTGGTCCTCCCAGCGCGACGCGAACACGGCGCCGTCGCGGACACAGAACGCAGCGCCGCCGTACTCGTGGACGCGGGTGCGGGCGTTGAAGTCTGTCGGGGTCACGTCGCTGACCGCTCCGTCGCGCCAGCGCATGAGCACCTGCCGGCCGCCGTCGGACGGCCGACCCTCCACCCAGTAGATGTCGGACCCGTCGACGCGGCAGTCCATGAGCGAGACGGTGCCGGCGGCCAGGGAGGCTGCGTCGAGGGGGGACGGCCAGGCGCCGTAGGGGCGGGTCGTCTCGGGTGGCACGGCGGACTCCTTCGGGGGACGGGGCCGGACGGGTCGGCGCGGTGTCGGCGCGGTGTCGGCCGTCGACACTAATACCGGCCGGCATGCCCCGCACCGGCGTCGGCGCCCACCGCGGGCGCGCCGAGAGCCACGGGCGGCGGTGCCCTGGCGCAGTGGGGGTGAAACGTGGTGGCAGGGGCCCGTCGATGGACGCCCGGCCAGTGATCGGAGGACCTCGTCGCGGCATCGCTCCTGTGGTGCGTATGTATAGTCGAATGACCAGTCGGTCAGAGACATATGCATAGGCGGCACGGTGATCCGCCGGGGCACGAGGAGCAGCGATGAAGGTCCTGTTCGAGAACCATGACCTACGCACGGCACGGCGCGGTCACTTCATCGACGTGACCGACGACGTGCGGGACGTGGTGGCCCGCAGCGGTGTCCAGCAGGGCATGGCGCTCGTCTACTCACCCCACACCACCTGTGCGATCGCGATCAACGAGCAGGAGTCCGGCTTCATCGCCGACTTCGACCGCCTGCTCGACGAGCTGACGCCGGCCGAGGGCCGCTACTACCAGCACGACGACCAGGAGCTGCGCACCGAGAACCTCGAGGACCCGCACGAGATCCCGAACGGCCACGCGCACTGCCGCGGGGCGCTGCTGTCCTCGAGCTCCGAGACGCTGCCGATCCGCGACGGGGAGCTGACCCTCGGACGCTGGCAGCACATCTTCCTCGTGGAGCTCGACCGGTCGCGAGACCGGAAGGTCTTCCTGCAGGTGATGGGCGAGTGAGCACGGCCGCCCCCTCCACCGCCATGACAGCCACGACGTCGCTGCCGACGGCGAGCGCCGTCCAGGCGCGTCGGGGTGGCGAGAACTTCCCCGTGGCACTGCGGCTCCTGCCGGCGCGCCATCGCCGCCACCTCACCGCGCTCTACGGCTACGCCCGACTCGTCGACGACGTTGGCGACGAGCTGGCCGGCGATCGGCACGCGGCCCTCGACGCGGTCGGGGCACAGCTCGACGCCCTGTTCGCCCACCGGCGCCCGACGCACCCGACCTTCGTCGCGCTCGCCACGACGGTCCACGCCCTCGGCCTGCCGCGCGACCCCTTCGACCGGTTGCTCGCCGCCAACCGTGCCGACCAGGGCGAGGTCGACCTGGCGGACCTCGGGGCGCTGCTCGCCTACTGCCGGCTGTCCGCCGCGCCCGTCGGCGAGCTCGTGCTCCGCGTCTTCGGCGCCGCGAGCGACGACCGGCTGGTCATGTCCGATCGCATCTGCGCCGCGCTGCAGCTCGTCGAGCACGTCCAGGACGTTGCCGAGGACGCGGGGAACGGGCGCGTCTACCTCCCGGGCGACGCCCGGCGAGCCGCCGGCGTGACCCGCGCAGACCTCCTCGCGGTGCCGGCGCCACCGGCGGTCCGGCGCGTGGCCGCCGATCTCGCCGCCGAGGCCGAACGGATGCTCGACGAGGGCGCACCCCTCGTCGCGACGCTGCGCGGGTACGCCCGGGTCGCCGTGGCCGGTTACGTCGCCGGCGGCCGGGCCGCGCTGCGCGCGCTGCGGGCCGACGGGTTCCGCCACCTCGACGGCCGGATCCATCCTCGTCCGCGTGACGTTGCGAGCGCCGCGCTGGCCGCCACGGTCCGGGGGCGATGAGCATGGAGCTGACCGCCGCCTACGACCACTGCGAGCAGGTGACGCGCACCCGCGCCCGCAACTTCTCCTACGGGATCCGGCTGCTCCCGCCCGAGCGCCGACAGGCGCTGTCGGCCGTCTACGCCTTCGCCCGGCGCGTCGACGACATCGCCGACGGCGACCAGGCGGTCACCACGACCGCGCCGCCGAGCGTCGAGCAGCGCCAGGCCGCCCTCGCCGACTGCCGCACGGCCCTGAAGACGCTCGACGACCCCACCGATCCCGTGCAGGTCGCCCTCGCCGACGCGGCCGCCCGCTTCCCGATCCCGCTCGACGCCTTCGAGGACCTCGTCGACGGCGCCGAGATGGACCTCACCGGCACGACCTACGCCACCTTCGACGACCTCGTCGTCTACTGCCGCCGGGTGGCCGGCTCGATCGGCCGCCTCTCGCTCGGCACGTTCGGCGGTGCGCACGATCCGGCGGCGCAGCAGCTCGCCGACGACCTCGGCGTCGCCCTCCAGATCACGAACATCCTCCGCGACGTGCGCGAGGACCTCGCCGACGACCGGGTCTACCTGCCGGCCGACGACCTCGCCGCGTTCGACATCGACCTGAGGGCCGGACGGGCCGACCGGTTCAACGAGCTCGTCCACCTGGAAGCCGGACGCGCTCGTGGCTGGTACGACTGCGGCTTCGAGCTCCTCGACCGGCTCGACCGGCGCAGCGCCGCCTGCGTCGCCGCGATGGCCGGCATCTACCGCCGGCTGCTCGACCGGATCGACCGGGAACCCGCTGCGGTGCTGGGCCGTCGTCTGTCGCTGCCCGCCTGGGAGAAGGCGATCGTCGCCGGCCGCAGCCTCGCAGGGGCGCGCCCATGACCCACGTCGCCATCGTCGGTGGCGGGCTCGCCGGGCTCGCGGCCGGCCTCGCCGCCGCCGACAACGGTGCGGACGTCACCGTGCTCGAGGCGGCGCCACGCCTCGGCGGCATGGCGTCGTCCTTCCGGCGCGGAGCGCTGACCCTGGACACCGGTCAGCACGTCTACCTGCGCTGCTGCACCGCCTACCGGTGGCTGCTGCGCCGGGTCGGGACGGCTCACCTCGCCCCGGTCCAGCGACGGCTTCGCATCCCCGTCGTGGCGCCCGACGGCCGCCGCGCGAGAATCGCACGGACCGGCCTGCCCGCTCCGCTGCACCTCGCCGCGAGCCTGCTGCGATACCCGCTGCTGTCTCCGATCGACCGGGCGAGGGCCGTCGCGGCCACCGTCCGGCTCGCTCGCCTGGAGCGCGGCCCGGTCGCCGATGGTGAAACCTTCGGTGACTGGCTCGGGCGTCACGGCCAGTCCCGGCAGGCCATCGCGGCCCTCTGGGACCTCATCGCGCTGCCCACCCTCAACCTCCCCGCCGGCGAGGCCTCCTGCGACCTCGCGGCGATGGTGTTCCAGACGGGCCTGCTCGAGCGTCGTGACGCCGCCGATCTGGGGCTGCCGGCGGTGCCGCTCGGGGACCTGCACGCGGACCCGGCCGCCGCCGCGATCCGCGCCGGCGGCGGCACCGTCCACACCGGTCGGCGTGTCACCTCGGTCGCGGCCGACGGTCGCGGCGTGACCGTGCGCGACGCCGACGGGGGCTCGCTGCACGCCGACGCCGCCATCGTGGCGGTGCCCCACACCCGGGTCGCGGCGCTGCTGGAGACCGGGGTGATCGAGCACCCCGACCGGCTGATGCGGCTCGGCACGGTCCCGATCGTCAACGTCGTCCTCCATCTCGACCGGCGGGTCACCGACCTGCCCTTCGCGGCGGGCGTCGGCACGCCCGTCCAGTACGTCTTCGACCGGACCGCCGCCTCCGGCGCTCAGACGGGGCAGGTGCTCGGCATCTCCCTGTCCGGCGCCACCGCGGCAGTCGGCCGGCGCACCCGCGACCTCGTCGCCGCACACCAGCAGGCGCTCGCCGATCTCTTCCCGCGTGCCGCCCGGGCCCGGCTGCACGACGCCGCCGTCGTCCGCATCCCCGACGCCACCTTCCGGCAGGGCCCCGGCACCGGCGCCCTGCGACCCGGCCACCGCACCGCGGAGGAGCGCATCCACCTCGCCGGCGCATGGACCGACACCGGCTGGCCCGCCACGATGGAGGGCGCTGTCCGCAGCGGACTCCGTGCGGCCCGGGCCGCCCTCGACGCCCCGACCGCCCACCTCACGGAGGCCGTTGCATGAGCATCACGCTGCCCGCCGTCCTCACCCGCAGCCGCGACCTCGTCGCGCCGGCGCTGCGCGACGCGATCGGCGGACTGTCCCCACAGGTCCGGCTCGTCGCCGGCTACCACGTCGGGGTGCTCGACGCCGACGGCCAGCCGACCCACGCCGGCGGTGGCAAGGCCGTGCGCCCGAGCCTCGCCCTGCTGGCCGCCGAGGCCGTCGGCGGCGAGCCGCGTGACGCGCTGCCGGGCGCGGTCGCGGTCCAGCTCGTCCACGACTTCTCGCTGCTCCACGACGACGTCATGGACGACGACACCGAGCGTCGCCACCGTCCGACCGCCTGGACCGTGTTCGGCATCGGCGCGGCGATCCTCGCCGGCGACGCGCTCCTCGCGCTGGCCACCCGGCTGCTGCTCGCCGACCCGACGCCACGACGTGTCCGTGCCAGCCAGATCCTCGCCGACGCCACCGGCGAGCTCATCGCCGGCCAGGGCGAGGACCTCGCCTTCGAGACCCGCGAGGCCGTCACCGTCGACGAGTGCCTCGGCATGTTCGGCGGCAAGACCGGCGCCCTGCTCGCCGCCTCCGTCGCCATCGGCGGGGTGCTGGGCGGCGCGAGCGAGCCCGTCGCCACCCGGCTGGCCACCTACGGCAGCCACCTCGGCCTCGCCTTCCAGGCCGTCGACGACCTGCTCGGCATCTGGGGCGAGCCCGCCACCACCGGCAAGCCCACCTACTCCGACCTGCGCCAGCGCAAGAAGAGCCTGCCCGTCGTCGCCGCCCTGCAGGCCGGCGGCCCGCGCGCCGACGAGCTCGCACGGTTGCTGCACCAGCCGACGCTGGACGCCGGCGACCTCGCCCGCGCCGCCGCCCTCGTCGACGCGAACGGCGGCCGTGCCTTCACCGACGCCGAGGCCCGCCGCCAGCTCCGGCTGGCGTGCGACGCGCTCGACGGCGCCGACCTCGTGCCCGCGGCGCACGAGGAGCTGATCGACCTCGCCCAATTCATCGTCGACCGGGAGCTGTGAATGTCCGCACCGACCGCACGCGCCACCGCGACCATCGCCGACAACGTCACCACGACGCCGATCGTGCTGGACCCTGTCGCGGCGGAGACCCCGAAACGGGCACGACAGACCCTCGACGCCGCGATCGAGCACCTGCTGTCACGCCAGGCGGCCGACGGTCACTGGCGCGGCCTGCTCGCCACGAACGTCACGATGGACGCCGAGGACATCTTCGTCCGCCACGTCGTCGGCATCCTCGACGACGAGCACGCCGTGCCGACCGGACGGTGGCTTCGCTCCCAGCAGCGTGACGACGGCGCCTGGGCGACCTTCCACGGCGGGCCCGCCGACCTGTCGACCACGCTCGAGGCCTACGTCGCCCTGCGGCTCGTCGGCGACACCCCGGACCGGGAGCACATGCGGGCCGCGGCGCGCGTCATCCGCTCCCACGGCGGTCCCGCGCACAGCCGCGTGTTCACCCGCATGTGGCTCGCCCTGCTCGGCCTGTGGGACTGGGACGACCTGCCCGCCATGCCGCCCGAGATCATGCTGCTCCCGCCCCGGATGCCGCTCAACATCTACAGCTTCGCGTCGTGGGCCCGCGGCACGATCGTGCCGATCACGGTCGTCTCCGCCTCCCGTCCCGTGGCGCCCGTCGGCTTCGACCTGTCGGGCCTGCACGTCTCCGAGCCGCCGGCGCTCCGTCCCGGCTGGCGTGACTGGGACGGCCGGTTCACCGCGCTCGACCGTGTCCTGCACCGCTACGAGCGCCTGCTCGGGACGCGGGCCAACCGCCCCGGCCGCTGGCTGCGGGAACGGTCGCTACGGGCGGCAGAGCGCTGGATCATCCAGCGCCAGGAGGCAGACGGTGGCTGGGGCGGGATCCAGCCCCCGTGGGCCTGGTCCCTGCTGGCGCTGTGGTGTCGCGGCTACCCGCTCGACCATCCGGTCATGAAGGCCGGCTTCGACGGGCTCGAGGGCTTCACCGTCCACGAGGACGGCCAGCGCTGGCTCGAGGCGTGCCAGTCCCCGGTGTGGGACACGTGCCTGACCGCCGTGGCCCTCGGCGATGCCGGGCTCGACCCGGACCACCCTGCGATGGTCGCGGCGGGGGACTGGCTCGTCGACCGCGAGGTCCGCGTCGCCGGCGACTGGGCCGTGAACCGGGACGGCCTCGAGCCTGGCGGCTGGTCCTTCGAGTTCGCGAACGTGAACTACCCCGACATCGACGACACCGCCGAGGTCGCCATGGCGCTGCGGCGCACCGGCCAGGCGCACCGCGACGACGTTGAGGCCGCGATCGGGCGCGCGATCCACTGGATGCTCGGGATGCAGTCCCGCAACGGCGGCTGGGGCGCCTTCGACGTCGACAACGACGAGCCGCTGTGCAACGCCCTGCCGTTCTGCGACTTCGGTGAGGTGATCGACCCGCCGTCCGCCGACGTGACCGCGCACGTCGTCGAGATGTTCGCGGAGGAGGGCATGGCCGGCCACCCGGCCGTGCGGCGGGCCATCGCCTACCTGTGGGCGGAGCAGGAGCCCGACGGGTCCTGGTTCGGCCGGTGGGGCTGCAACCACCTCTACGGGACCGGCGCGGCCGTCCCGGCGCTGGTCAAGGCCGGCGCGGATCCCGCCGACCCCCGCATCCGCCGTGCGGTCGCCTGGCTGGCCGACCACCAGAACGACGACGGTGGCTGGGGCGAGGACCTGCGCTCCTACACGGACCCGTCGTGGATCGGCCGGGGCGCGTCGACGGCCTCGCAGACCGCCTGGGCGTTGCTCGCCCTGCTCGCCGCCGGCGAACGCGACAGCGAGCCGGTCGCCCGCGGGGTCGCCCACCTCGCCGCCACCCAGCGCGACGACGGCGGCTGGGACGAGGACCACTACACCGGCACCGGGTTCCCCGGCGACTTCTCCATCAACTACCACCTCTACCGGGTCACGTTCCCGGTCATGGCACTCGGCCGCTACGTCCGGGAGACCGCATGACACGCCTGTCCGATCGCATGCCCCCGCCGCCCACTTCCCGTCTGTCCGTCCTCGCCCCGCTGACGATCGAGGCCGCGGCGCTGCGGCGCGGCGGTGCCGACGCCCGCCGCGTGGGCACGGGCCCGGACGCCCGGGTGCCGGGTGACCTCGGCGACACCGTCGTGATCGCGGGCACCTGCGGCGGCCTCACCGACGGCCTGGCCGCCGGAGACCTCGTGGTCGCCAGCGAGGTCCGCACCGTCGACGGGGCGCGGATCGCGACCCCGCAGGCCGCGCCGCTCGTCGCCGCGCTGCGCCGCCGGGGCCTGACCGTCCACCACGGTCCGATCGTCTCGGCACGGCACGTCGTGAACGGCTCGACACGCGACCGGCTTGCCGCCGACGGCGCGATCGCCGTCGACACGGAGTCCGGGTGGTGGCTGCCGGCGCTCGACGGCCGGCCGACCGCCGTCGTCCGCGCCGTGGTCGACACCCCGGCCCACGGTCTGATCCACCCGCACATCGTCACCGCCGGTCTCGCGGCGCTCGGCGCCCTCCGCGACGCCGCCCCGGCGCTGCACGAGTGGGCCGCCGCCGCGCGCCCGCGTCGGGTGCTGCTGGCCGGCCCGCGGTCCTTCTGCGCCGGCGTCGACCGGGCCATCGAGATCGTCGAGCGCGCCCTCGACCAGCACGGCGCGCCCGTCTACGTCCGCAAGCAGATCGTCCACAACGCCCATGTCGTCGCCGACCTCGAGGCCCGCGGCGCGATCTTCGTCGACGAGCTCGACGAGGTGCCCGACGGCGCCCTGACGGTGTTCTCCGCCCACGGCGTCTCGCCGGCGGTCCGCGACGACGCCGCGGCCCGCGGGCTCGAGGTCATCGACGCCACGTGCCCGCTCGTCGAGAAGGTCCACGCCGAGGCCCGCCGCTACGACCGCGACGGCTACGACATCCTCCTGGTCGGCCACGAGGGCCATGAGGAGGTCGAGGGCACCGCCGGCGAGGCACCGGCCGCGATGCACGTCGTGAACGGCCCCGACGACGCCGACCGCATCGACGTTCGCGACCCGTCCCGGGTCGCCGTGCTCAGCCAGACCACCCTGGCGGTGGACGAGGTCGACAGCATCGTCACGCGGCTGCGGGCGCGCTTCCCGCAGCTCGCCGCCCCCCACGCCGACGACATCTGCTACGCCACCCAGAACCGCCAGGACGCCGTCCGGGCGGTCGCCGCCGAGGCCGACCTCGTGCTCGTGGTCGGCTCCACGAACTCCTCGAACTCCCGTCGACTGGTCGAGGTCGCGCAGCGCGAAGGCTGCGCGGCCCACCTGATCGACGACGCCAGCGAGGTCGATCCCCGCTGGCTCGCCGGGGCAGCCACCATCGGGCTGACCGCCGGCGCATCCGCGCCCGAGGCCCTCGTGCAGGACCTCGTCGCGTGCCTCGCTGGGCTCGGTGACACCGACGTCGCCCCCCTCGCCGTCACCAGCGAAGACGTCCGATTCACGCTCCCGAAGCAGCTGAGGTGACCCATGTCCGTCCCCATCCGCCAGCAACTGCGCATCGGTGCCTATCTCGCGGAGCAGAAGCTTCGCCGCCGCGAGAAGTTCCCGCTGCTCGTCGAGCTCGAGCCGCTGTTCGCCTGCAACCTGTCCTGTGCCGGCTGTGGCAAGATCCAGCACCCGCCGCACGTCCTCAAGCAGCGGATGCCGGTCGACCGTGCGGTCGCCGCGATCGAGGAGTCCGGCGCCCCGATGGTGTCGATCGCCGGCGGTGAGCCGCTCATCCATCCCGAGATCGACCAGATCGTCGCCGAGCTCGTCAAGCGCAAGAAGTTCGTCTACCTGTGCACCAACGGGCTGCTGATGCGCAAGAAGATGGACCGCTTCACGCCGTCGCCGTACTTCGCGTGGGCCGTCCACATCGACGGGCTCGGTGAGCGCCACGACGCGTCCGTCCAGCACGAGGGCACCTTCGACGAGTGCGTGGAGGCCATGAAGGAGGCCAAGGCCCGCGGGTTCCGGGTGACCACGAACTCGACGTTCTTCTCCGACGACACGCCCGACGCCATCCGCGCGACGCTCGACTTCCTCAACGACGAGGTCGAGGTCGACGGGATGATGCTCTCGCCGGCCTACGCGTACGAGAAGGCCCCCGACCAGGACCGCTTCCCGGGTGTCACCCGCACCCGCGAGCTGTTCAGCCAGGTGTTCGCCGGCGACGCGCGCAAGCGCTGGGCGCTGAACCAGACCCCGCTGTTCCTCGACTTCCTCGAGGGCAAGGTCGACTACGACTGCACCGCCTGGGCCATCCCGAGCTACTCGGTCTTCGGATGGCAGAAGCCGTGCTACCTCATGTCCGACGGGTACGTCGACAGCTATGCCGAGCTCGTCGAGGACACCGACTGGTCGAAGTACGGGCGGGGGAAGGACCCGCGCTGCGACAACTGCATGGCGCACTGCGGCTACGAGCCGACCGCCGTCATGGCCACGGCCGGGTCGCTCAGGGAGTCCCTGCGCGCCCTGGTGGCCCAGAACTAGCGGAACGAGCCGGCGCCGCCTCGCCCGCCGCGCCCCGTCCGGAAACCGCCGGATGCGGCGGGTCCTGTTGGGGGCACGCGGCGCGGCGCCGGCGGCTGTCCCGGAAACCGCCGGATGCGGCGGGTCCGGTTGGGGGCACGCGGCGCGGCGCCGGCGGCTGTCCCGGAAACCGCCGGATGCGGCGGGTCCGGTTGGGGGCACGCGGCGGGGCGCTCTGGCGAGGGGAAACGCCCCCTGGTACAGTGTCTCCTCGACGGAGTGGGCCCTGGTGCCCGCTCCCGTGCGTTGCAGGCCCAAGTCAGACCCAAGTCAGACCCAGTGTTGCGGGCCCCGAGTCCGAACCGAGCTCGACGGACCGACACAGCGCACGGTGACACGACAAAGGACGTCCTGCGCGACGGCCGGCCCACTGGGCCGGCCGTCGCCGTAGGAGCGCCCCGACACCCACGAACCACCGGCGAACCACCCACGACCGCACGAAGACACGCACCGACCACGCACGACGACAGCGACGACGAGGACCGGCCATGGCACGTGAGCACGAGGGGGATCTCCCCGCGCGCATCCGTGCCCTGGCCACGCCCGTGGTCGCCGAGCACGACGTCGAGCTCGTCGACGTGGAGATCCGTGGCCAGCGCGGCAGCCGCGTGGTGCGCCTGATCGCCGACGCGGAGAAGGGGATCGACATCGATCAGATCGCGGTCATCTCGCGTGCGGTCGGTGCGGTCCTCGACAGCGAGGACGTGGTGGCCGGCCGGTACACGCTCGAGGTGACCTCGCCCGGCCTCGACCGGCCCCTGCGCAGTCCGTGGCAGTTCCACCGCAACGTGGGCCGCGACGTGCGGGTCGTGCGGACCCGTGAGGCGATCGAGCGGGGCGAGAAGGGCGAGGTCACCGGGACGCTCGTGGCCGCCGACGACGACGGGCTGCGCCTGGAGGTCGACGGCGAGCCGCTCACGGTCCCGCTGACGGATGTGGATCACGGCAAGGTGGTGCTGCCGTGGTGACGACGACGCACGTGACGAGGAGGACCCTGCCGTGAAGATCGACATCGACGCGCTGCGTCAGATCGAGCGCGAGAAGGGCATCGACTTCCACACGGTGGTCGAGGCCTTCGAGACCGCGCTGGCCTCCGCCTACAAGCGGTCCTTCAACGCGACCGCCGACGAGGCACGCGCTCACGTGGACCGCGCCACCGGCGAGGTGACGCTCTACGCCCAGGAGCTCGACGACGAGGGCAACATCGTCAGCGAGTGGCAGGAGGAGCCGAAGGACTTCGGCCGCATCGTCGCCCAGACCGCGAAGCAGGTGCTCCTGCAGCGGCTGCGCGAGGCCGAGCGCGAGGTCACCTACGGCGAGTTCGCCGGCCGCGAGGGCGACGTCGTCTCGGGCACGGTCTCCCAGCAGGGCAACGTGACCCTGATCGAGCTCGGTCGCACCGAGGCGCTGCTGCCCTTCTCCGAGCAGGTGCCGAACGAGCGGCTCGAGCACGGACAGCACGCCCGCGCGCTCGTCATCGAGGTCCGGCGCCAGCAGAAGGGCGCCCAGATCGTGTGCTCGCGGACCCACCCGGGGCTCGTCGCGGCCCTGTTCGCCCTCGAGGTCCCCGAGATCGAGGAGGGCATCGTCGAGATCAAGGCGATCGCCCGCGAGGCCGGCCACCGCACGAAGGTCGCGGTCATGAGCCACGACCCCGCCGTCGACCCGGTCGGCGCGTGCGTCGGCCCCGGCGGCCAGCGGGCCCGGGGCGTGCAGAAGGAGCTCCACAACGAGGAGATGGAGCGCATCGACATCGTGCGCTGGTCCGACGAGCCGGAGCAGCTCGTCGGCAACGCTCTCTCGCCCGCCAAGGTCGCCAACGTCTTCCTCTACCCCGACGAGGCCACCGCGATGGTCATCGTCCCCGACTACCAGCTGTCGCTGGCCATCGGCCGCGAGGGGCAGAACGCCCGCCTCGCGGCACGACTGACCGGCTGGCGCATCGACATCAAGAGCGAGTCCCAGTTCGCCGAGGAGCAGAAGGCCTTCCAGGAGGCCTTCGAGAAGGGGCTCATCGACGAGTACGGCAACCCGCTCTCCGACGCCGGCGTCGCCGCGATCGAGGCGGCCTACGAGTCGGCGGACCAGGTCCGCCAGACCGCGCTCGACGAGCGAGCCGAGGCCGCTCCGGCCTCCGCCGACACGCCGGAGGCCGAGGCATAACGCGCCGCGCCGGCCCGGTACCACCAGCGGTGGGTCCAGTGGTCGGCAGCGACGGTTCACCACAAGACGAATACAGGAGTACCCTGGTGCCCGAGGCGCCCCAGCGCATGTGTGTGGGCTGCCGGCGACGGCGCGACAAGCACGAGTTGCTGCGGATCAGCCGCACGCCGGACGGTGTCCGGTTCGACCCGCATCAGCGCCTGCCAGGCAGGGGCGCATATGTCTGCCCCGACCCCCAGTGCATCGCTGCCGCCTCGCGCCGAGGTGGGCAGGCTGTGCAGCGGGCGCTGCGCGGCGCCCCCGACGAACAGGTGCATGAGGCGCTCACCGCAGCCACACGAGGGTGGGCCCCCAGAGCACCGAAGGAGCTGAACGCGTGAGCAAGGTTCGGGTCTACGAGCTGGCCAAGGAGACCGGCCTCCACAACAAGGAGGTCCTGCGTCGCCTGTCCGAGCTCGGTATCGATGCGAAGAGCCACTCCTCCTCGGTGGAGGACGCCGAGGCGCAGCGCTTCCTCGACTCGCTCGGCAAGAGCCAGGCCGAGAAGCAGGCCGAGGAAGAGGCGCGGCGGAAGCGGGAGCAGGAGGAGCTCGAGCGGTACCGGAAGATGACGGCAGCCGCGCCGCCGGAGAAGAAGAAGGCGGCCAAGGTCCTGCCGCCCCACCTGCGCAAGCAGCAGGAGGAGGCCGAGCGCGCCGCCGCCGCGTCCGGGGGTGTCTCCACGCCCGCTGCGCCCGAGCGCACCGACGCTCCCGCGCCGCAGGCCCCCGCCGCCGAGCAGCAGCAGGAGGCCCCCGCCGGCGACCAGTCGCCGGCGCCGGCCGCCGAGCAGCAGCAGGCGCCGGCCGCCGAGGCCCAGGCCCCGGCGGCGAAGGCCGAGCCGTCGTCCGGTGAGGACACCGGCGCCGAGGGTGGCGAGTCCGGCACGCCGCGCAAGCGCATGCCCGGAGCGCCACCGCCCCGGCTCAAGCCGGGCGAGGTGCCGCTGCGGCCCCCGTCCCAGCGCTCGGGAGGCGCGACGCCCCCGCCGACGGTCACCGGCGGTGGCGTGTCACCCAAGCGCCGGCAGGAGCACAACCTCCCGCGCGAAGGCTCGGGCAAGCGTTCCATCCCACCGCCGCTGCGCAAGGCACCGGCCCGACCGCAGCAGCCCTCCGGCGGGCGTGGCGCGCCGGCGGGCGGCCGTGGTGCCCCGAGCCGGGGCGGCGGTGCGCCCGGCCGTAGCGGCTCGCCGTACCGTCAGCCCGTGGGCCGTGGTGGCCCCGGTGGCGGACCTGGCGGTGGCCCGCCCGCCAGCAAGGGCGGTCCCGGTGGCGGCGGCCCCGGTGGCGGGCCCGGCAAGGGCTCCGGTGCGCCGTCGGGCAAGACCCGGCGCAAGAAGCGGCGCGACCGGCAGCAGCCCGAGGAGCAGCAGTTCCAGGCGCGTCCGCAGCGTCGGGACGTCCCGCTCGAGGAGCAGATCAAGACCGGCCGCGTCCAGATCCTGCCCGGCATCACCGTCGGCGAGCTCGCCGACAAGCTCGGTGTGCCCGGCGCCGCGCTGGTCAAGAAGCTGTTCGAGATGGGGGAGATGGCCACGGTGCAGCAGTCGCTGCCCGAGGACACCCTCGAGATCCTCGGCGCGGAGCTCGGCTTCGACGTGTACGTCATGTCGGAGGAAGAGGCCGAGTTCGGGGTCGAGCAGCCCGACCGGCCCGAGGACCTCGAGCCGCGCCCGCCGGTCATCACCGTGCTCGGGCACGTCGACCACGGCAAGACGCTGCTGCTCGACGCCATCCGGGAGACCGACGTGGCCGGCGGCGAGGCCGGCGGCATCACCCAGCACATCGGTGCCTACCAGATCACCCACGCCGGCGAGCCGATCACGTTCATCGACACCCCGGGTCACGAGGCCTTCACGGCCATGCGTGCCCGCGGTGCCCAGGTGACCGACATCGCCATCCTCGTCGTGGCGGCCGACGACGGCGTCATGCCGCAGACGGTCGAGGCGATCAACCACGCCAAGCAGGCGGGCGTTCCCATCGTCGTCGCCATCAACAAGGTCGACAAGGAGAACGCGCAGCCGGAGAAGGTCAAGGGGCAGCTCACCGAGTACGAGCTCGTCGCCGAGGACTACGGCGGCGACGTGCCGATGGTCGAGGTGTCGGCGAAGAGCCGGCAGGGCCTCGACGACCTGCTCGAGATCCTGACGCTGCAGGCCGAGCTGCTCGAGCTGCAGGCCAACCCGACGAAGGCCGGCCGCGGTCGCGTCATCGAGGCCTACCTCGACAAGGGGCGCGGTCCGGTGGCGACGGTGCTCGTCCAGGCCGGCACGCTGCGCCGCAGCGACATCCTCGTGGCCGGGGAGGCCGAGGGCCGTATCCGCGCCATGTTCGACGAGGACGGCGAGCAGGTCGACGAGGCCACGCCCGGCATGCCGGTGCAGATCCTCGGCATGAACGACGTGCCGGAGGCCGGCGACGAGTTCCGTGTCGTCGACTCGGAGCGCATCGCCCGCGACATCGGGGAGCGTCGGGCCGAGCGGCACCGCCGCGCCGAGCTGGCCGAGCAGTCCCGTCCGAAGACCCTCGAGGACCTCACCGCCGAGGTCGAGGCGGGCGAGAAGGCCACGCTCAACGTCATCATCAAGGCCGACGTGTCCGGCTCCGCCGAGGCACTCGAGGACGCGCTCACCAAGCTCGAGCTCGAGGAGGTCCAGGTCGACGTCATCCACAAGGGTGTCGGCGCCGTGAACCTCAGCGACGTGCGGCTGGCCGAGACCTCCGACGCCATCGTGGTGGCGTTCAACGTCCGGCCCGACGCGAACGCCCGCGAGGAGCTCGAGTCGTCCGGCGTGGACCTGCGCACCTACAAGATCATCTACGAGGCGATCGAGGACATCGAGCGCGCCGTCAAGGGCCTGCTCGCCCCGGAGTTCCGCGAGCAGGTCATCGGCGAGGCCGAGGTCCGCGAGATCTTCAAGGTCCCGCGCGTCGGGTTCGTGTTCGGCTGCATGGTCACCAACGGTGTCGTGCGCCGCGACGCGGGCGTGCGGGTCATCCGCGAAGGGGTCGTGGTCGCCGAGGACGAGATGTCGTCGCTGAAGCGCTTCCAGGACGACGTCCGCGAGGTGGCCCAGGGCTACGAGTGCGGTATCGGCCTCCAGAAGTTCCAGGACGTGAAGGAGGGCGACGTGATCGAGGCCTTCGAGACCGTCGAGGTCGAGCGGGCCTGAGGACCACGGTCCGGCAGCAGGTGATGAGCGGTAGCGACCAGGCAGCAGGTGCGGTCCACTTCGGAGTGATGCGGGTGGACCTGCACCTGCCTGGTGTCAGCAGCCTGAAGGGCAAGCGAGCCCTGCTGAACAAGACGAAGGCCGCCCTGCGGCGTGATCTCGAGTGCAGCGTTGCCGAGGTCGGGTACCAGGACCTGTGGCAGCGCGCCGCGCTCGGCGTGGCCGTGGCCGCCTCGACGGCGGCCGGCGTGGAGCGGGTGCTCGACCGGGTCACCGCCGTGGTCGAGCGCGACCCACGCGTCATCGTGCTGGGGGCCACCGAAGACCTCGACGTCCTCGACGTCGACGACCTCGGTGGACCGCTCGGTGGGATGGGGCTCGTCTGACGCGACGAGGAAGAGTGCACGATGGTGAAGAAGCGCAACCCCAAGGTCGACATCGCGGTCCGCGAGGCGCTCGCGGACCTGCTCGAGTCGTCCGCCGACCCCCGGCTGAACTTCGTGACCATCACCGAGGTGGCCGTCACCCAGGACGTCAAGCACGCGACCGTCTACTACTCGACGCTGGACCCGGGGGTGGTGTCCGGCGACCCACGGCGATCCAGCAGTGACCACGTCCCCGAGGAGCACGAGGTGCGCGCCGGCCTGGAGAGCGCCCGAGGGCGCCTGCAGTCCCTGCTCGGACAGCGCGTGCGGATGCGCAACACCCCGCAGCTGAACTTCGTGCCCGACCCGGTCGTCGAGCAGGCCGCCCGCGTGGAGGAGCTGCTGCGGCAGGTCCGGCGCGAGGAGGGCAGGGAATGAGCGAGGCCGTGGACGTACCGCCGGATTCCTCGTGGATCGACGACATCCCCGAGGACGACTGGACCGACGCGATCGACACGATCGGGCGCGTCGTGCGCGACGGGGGCCGGGTTCTGCTGCTGGCGCACGCCGAGCCCGACGGTGACGCGCTCGGGTCCCTGCTCGCCCTGCACCTGGCGATGCGGTCGCAGGGGGTCGCCAGCATCGCGTCGTGGGGCAGCGAACCCTTCCAGGTCCCGCCCCAGTACACCTTCCTGCCGGGGCTGGCGTCGCTGACGCCCCCCGAGGACGTTCCCGACCACGTCGACCTCGTCATCACGCTCGACGCCGCGACGGCCGAGCGGCTCGGGGTCCTGCGCGACCGGTTCGACGCCGCCGACGCCACGCTCGTCATCGACCACCACGCGAGCAACACCCGCTTCGGCGACAAGAACCTCATCAGCGCACGGGCGGCCGCCACCGCCGTCATGGTCGAGGAGCTCATCCACCGGCTCGGCGGCCACGTCGACCGTGACATCGCCTCGTGTCTGTACGTCGGCCTCGTCACGGACACCGGCCGGTTCCAGTACGCGAACACGGACCGCTCGGCGATGGAGCTCGGCAGCCGGCTGATCGGTTCGGGCATCAAGCACGACGCCATGAACCGGCAGATGTTCGAGACCCATTCCTTCGGGTACCTGAAGGTCATCGCGCGGGTCCTCGAGCGTGCCGCCTTCCTGCCGGAGGCCAGCCTCGTCTACTCCTGGGTCACCCAGGCCGACCTCGAGCGCTACGGGGTCGCCCTCGAGGAGACCGAGGGGCTGATCGACATCCTGCGCACGGTCGACTCGGCCGAGGTCGTCATGATGATCAAGGAGGCCCCGGGCGGCGGCTGGCGGGTCTCGCTGCGCAGCAAGTCCCGGATCGACGTCGGGCGGCTGGCCAGCGAGCTGCAGGGCGGCGGCCACGCGTTCTCGGCCGGCTTCAGCTCCGACAAGCCGCTCGAGGAGGTCGTGCGCAGCGTCGTGCTCCCGCTCGCAGGCGACGGCCGGGTCCGGGTTCCCGACACCGGCCGGACGGAACCCTGATGGGGCGGCGCGACCGCGGCCCCGACCTCGACGGCGTCCTCGTCGTCGACAAGCCGGCCGGCATGACCTCCCACGACGTCGTACAGGTGGTCCGGCGCGCCGCCGGCCAGCGCAAGGTGGGGCACACCGGCACCCTCGACCCCGACGCCACCGGTGTCCTCGTCGTGTGCCTCGGTCGGGCGACCCGGCTCGTCCGCTTCCTGCAGACGGGCACGAAGACCTACGACGCAACGATGACGCTCGGTGTGGCCACGACCACCCAGGACACGTCCGGCGACGTGGTGGCCGAGCGCGACGCCTCCGGCGTCGACGAGCAGCTGCTCACCAAGGCGCTCGGCGACCTCGTCGGTGACATCGAGCAGATCCCGCCGATGGTGTCGGCGGTCAAGGTCGGCGGTGAGCGGCTGCACGCCAAGGCCCGCCGCGGCGAGGAGGTCGAGCGCGACCCGCGCGCCGTGACCGTCCACGACCTCCACCTCACGTCGTTCACGCCGGGCGCCCGCGCCGACGCGTCGTTCACCGTGACCTGCTCGTCGGGCACCTACGTGCGCACGCTCGCCCACGACGCGGGGGAGGCGTTGGGCGTCGGGGCCGCCCTCGCGTCCCTGCGACGCACGGCCAACAGCGGCTTCGAGCTCGACGACGCCGTCCCGCTCGACACCGTCCGCGCTCGCGGCGAGGACGGCTCCCTGGAGACGCTGCTGCTCGGCCTGCGGGAGGCCGCCGGACGGCTGCCGACGGTCGTGCTCGACGATCCCGCCATGGCACGGCGTCTGACGAACGGCGCCGCGCTCGATGCACAGGGGATCGACGGGCCGTACGCCGTCGTCTTCGGCGATCGGCTCGTCGGCGTCTACGCAGACCGGGACGGGCAGGGCCGTGCCGAGGCGGTCCTGGCGCGCCCCGACGAGCTTCCCGCGTCCGCGTCAGCAGCCCCGAGCCATGAGGACCCTGCCCCGTGAACGTCGCCGACCCGTCCCCCGTCGCCCGCTCGCTGGCCGAGGTCACGCCCGCGCCGTCCGTCGTGACGATCGGCTTCTTCGACGGCGTGCACCGCGGCCACCAGACGATCGTCGGCCGTGCCGTGCGCGAGGCAGCGGACCGCGGCGTCCGCTCCGTCGCCGTGACGTTCGACCGCCACCCGATGGAGGTCGTGCGCCCCGGCTCCCACCCGCCGTACCTGCAGACGCTCACGCGTCGGGTCGTGGCGCTGCTCGCGCAGGGGCTCGACCTCGTGCTCGTCCTGCCCTTCGACTACGACCGGTCGCAGCAGGCACCCGAGGACTTCGTCGCCGAGGTGCTCGCCGGTCCGCTCGATGCCCGCAAGGTCGTGGTGGGCTCGAACTTCCGGTTCGGGCACAAGGCCGCCGGTGACGTGGTCCTGCTCAGCGACCTCGGCGACCAGCGCGGGTTCGAGACCGAGGCCGTCACGCTGCTCCATCTCGGCGACGTGCCGATCTCCTCCACGGCCATCCGCGAGCGGCTCGAGGCCGGCGACGTCGCCTGGGCCGCCCGCGCCCTCGGCCGTCCCCACGTCGTGGAGGGCGTCGTCGTCCGTGGTGACGGGCGCGGGCGGACCATCGGGGTCCCGACCGCGAACGTGGACGTGGGCGAGCACCTGCTCGTGCCGGCCGGCGGCGTGTACGCCGGCCGGGCGTCGGTCGTCGAGGACGAGGTGACCGCCCCGGACGGTCCTGCGGCCGCCGATCCTGCTGCCGACGGGTTCCCGAGCGCCATCAACATCGGCACCCGGCCCACCTTCGAGGGCGTCCACGTCACCGTGGAGGCGCATCTGCTCGACACCGAGATCGACCTGTACGGGGCGCGCCTGGCGGTGTCGTTCACGGACCGGCTCCGCGACGAGCAGCGCTTCGACGGCCCCGAGCAGCTCGTCGCCCAGATCCATGCCGACATCGACGAGGCCCGCGCCCGCCTCCGCGTGTGACGGACGTGGCGTGCGCCCACCGGACAGCGAGTGCTCGCACCTGCCGGACGTGACGATCACCCGGGCAGACGTGCACACCGAAAGGGCAGCAGTGTGACGGATCCTGCTGGCGCGGCGCTGCCGGCGACGCCGACGCCGACCATCCTCGTCATCGAGGACGATCCGGCGATCGCAGGCATGCTCGAGCTCACCTTCGGGCTCGAGGGCTTCGACACCGAGACGGTCAGCGACGGCGTGGCGGCACGAACGCGGCTCGACGGGCCGCCGGCCACCGTCGTCGTGCTCGACCTCATGCTCCCGGGCGTCGACGGCTACACGCTGCTCGGCATCCTGCGCGAGCGCACGGCCTGGTCCGACACGAGGGTCGTCGTGGCATCCGCGCTCGGCGAGGACGAGGACGTGTGGCGCGGCTGGGCCGCCGGCGCCGACTACTACCTCGTCAAGCCCTACGACCTCGAGCACCTGCGCGACGTCGTGATCCGACTGGCCGCCGGCGCCGAGGTTCCCGAGCAGCCCGCCGACGCCTGAGGGCTGCGGTTGCTCGCGGCCGCGCCATGGGCCATACTCGTACCCGGCGACCCGACCGGGTCGCATCGAGACCGTGCCCGTTCGGGCGTCGGGACCGCCACGGAACGTGCCTCTCGGGGCTGCGTGTCCGTGCCTGCCTGGTCACAGCGACCGGGCCGAGTCGGTCCCCACCGGCCTGTTGGCCGGCCCGACGACGCAGGGCCATGATCGAGGAGATCGAGCCGTTGGCTGCCACCCTTCCAGACGACCGCCAGGAAATCATCCAGAGGTTCGCCCGCAGCGAGGGCGACACCGGCTCCCCCGAGGTACAGGTCGCGCTCCTCACGAAGCGCATCAGCCACCTCACGGAGCACCTGCAGACCCACAAGCACGACCACCACTCGCGTCGTGGGCTGCTGATGCTGGTCGGGCAGCGTCGCCGACTGCTCAACTACCTTCGCAAGAAGGACATCGAGCGCTACCGCTCGCTCATCTCGGAGCTCGAGCTGCGCAGGTGACACACACCGGGCCGGGGCACGTCCCCGGCCCGTTCATATCCGTTCCATGACGCCCGGCACGTGCGCGCGATAGCGTGCCGTGCCACCCCGCGGAACGCGTCGGGGGCCGCACACGACGGTCGGTCGTCAGTGGAGACAGGTCGAGCCGGGACAGCGCTCGACCTGCCCTCACTGATGTACCGGCCTCTCGGACGATCCGAGGTGAGCACGGCCCCGCCGGCGTCTCCGCTCGCATCACGACAGGAGGCCCACGTATGGGCAAGCTCGGACAATACGAAACAACCGTCGACATCGACGGCAAGACCCTCACCTTCGAAGCGGGACGCCTCGCCGGCCAGGCCGGCGGGTCCGTCGTCAGCGGCATGGGCGACACCCGTGTGCTGACCACGACGACCGCGTCGAGCCAGCCGAAGGAGTTCCTCGGCTTCTTCCCCCTCACCATCGACGTCGAGGAGCGGATGTACGCCAACGGGCGCATCCCCGGCTCGTTCTTCAAGCGTGAGGGGCGTCCGTCGGAGAACGCCGTGCTGACCTGCCGGCTCACCGACCGGCCGCTGCGCCCGACCTTCGTGGACGGCCTGCGCAACGAGATCCAGGTCATCAACACCATCCTGCAGACCACCCAGGAAGACCCCTACGACGTGGTCGCGATGAACGGCTCGTCGCTGGCGACCATGCTCGCCGGCGTGCCGTTCCACGGCCCCGTCGGCGCGACCCGGTACGCGATGATGCGTGACGGGTCGTGGCGCGCCTTCCCGACCTTCGAGGAGCTCGAGGACGCCGTCTTCAACATGGTCGTCGCCGGCCGTGTCGAGGACGACGGCGGCGTCGCCATCCTCATGATCGAGGCCGAGGCCACCGACGACGCGTTCATCAAGGTCGACATGGGCGCGACCGCCCCGACCGAGCAGGTCATCGGCGAGGCGATCGAGAACGTCAAGCCGATCATCAAGCAGCTCTGCGAGGCCCAGCAGGCCTTCGTCGACGAGGTCGGCGCCCGCGAAGCCCGCGAGTTCCCGATCTTCCTCGACTACACCGACGGCGTGCTGGCGATGGTCGAGGACTTCGCCACCGACCGCGTCCGCGAGGTCTACAAGCAGGGCGAGGCACCGAAGGCGACGAAGACCGACCAGCTCGCGGCCATCCGTGAGGAGGCCATCGCCCACGTCGTCGCGACCGGCCCCGAGGAGCTGTCCGAGGACGAGCGCGGTTCGCAGGCCAAGGCCGCGTTCCGCTCGGTCGAGAAGAAGGTCGTGCGCACGCTGATCGTCGACGAGGGGCTTCGCATCGACGGTCGTGGCGTCCGCGACATCCGCCCGCTGTCGGCCGAGGTGGCGGTGCTGAACAAGACCCACGGCACCGGGCTGTTCCAGCGTGGCGAGACCCAGGTCCTCTCGGTGCTCGCGCTCGGCTCGACCCGCGAGAACCAGCGGCTCGACACCCTCGACCCGCAGGAGGAGAAGTACTACCTCCACCACTACAACTTCCCGCCGTTCTCCACCGGCGAGACCGGCCGCGTCGGTTCCCCGAAGCGGCGTGAGATCGGCCACGGGGCGCTGGCGGAGCGGGCCCTCAAGCCGGTGCTGCCGCCGCTCGACGAGTGGCCGTACACGATGCGGATCGTCTCCGACGTGCTCTCGTCCAACGGCTCCACGTCGATGGCGTCGGTCTGCGGCTCCACGCTCGCGCTCATGGACGGCGGTGTGCCGATCCTCGCGCCGGTCGCCGGGATCGCGATGGGGCTCATCTACGAGAACGGCAAGTACACGACGCTGACCGACATCCAGGGCACCGAGGACTTCTTCGGTGACATGGACTTCAAGGTCGCCGGCACGCGCGAGTTCGTGACCGCGCTCCAGCTGGACACGAAGCTGGCGGGTATCCCGGCCCAGGTGCTCCAGGAAGCGCTGCTGCAGGCCAAGGACGCGCGCCTGGAGATCCTCGACGTGATGGCGGAGGCCATCAGCGAGCCGCGCGAGGAGGTCGCCGACACCGCACCGCGCGTCGAGGTCGTCCACATCCCGCAGGACAAGATCGGTGACGTGATCGGCCCGCGCGGCAAGATCATCAAGGAGATCACCGAGGAGACCGGCGCCGAGATCGACATCGAGGAGGAAGGCGGTCGCGGTGTCGTGCGCATCTACGCGAACTCCGGCCCGGTCGCCCAGGCCGCCCTCGACCGCGTGAACGCGATCGCGAACCCGACGATCCCCGAGGTGGGGGAGCGCTACCACGCCGCCGTCGTCAAGACGGTCGACTTCGGGGCGTTCGTCAACCTCACGCCGGGCATCGACGGGCTGCTGCACATCAGCGCCCTGTCGAAGATGGTCGGCCGTCGTCTCGACCACGCCGAGGAGGCCGTCAACGTCGGCGACCGCGTCTGGGTCGAGGTCAAGGACGTGCTCGACGGCGGACGCAAGTTCAAGCTCGAGTACGTCGGTGACGAGGACGAGCCTGCTGCCGCCGGCGGCGAGGCGTCGGACCGGGACCGCGACAAGGACCGCGACAGGTCCGGGACAGGGACCGCGGCGGCGACAGCGACCGCGGCGACGACAAGGACCGCGGGGACAGCAACCGCGGCGACGACAAGGACCGCGGCGACAAGGACCGCGGCGACGACAGCGACCGCGGGGAGGGCGGCGGCCGCCGCCGCGCCCGCAGCAACCGTGGTGGCGACGAGGGGGGCGACCGCGGTCGCACCCGCACGCGGACCCGCTCGCGGTCCCGCGAGTGACCGTCCAGCATCCCTGACACCGGCCGGGGCGCGCTCGCGCCCCGGCCGGCGTCCGTCGAAGACGAGGTGCACGTGTCCTACCGTCAGACCACGCTCGACAGCGGCATCCAGGTGATCACCGAGGCGATGCCGAGCGTCCGCTCGGCAGCGATCGGGTTCTGGATCGGGATCGGGTCGCGCGACGAGCCGCCGGCGCAGGCCGGCGCGTCCCACTTCCTCGAGCACCTGCTGTTCAAGGGCACCGGTCGACGGAGTGCCCGGGCGATCGCCGAGGCGCTCGACGCCGTCGGCGGCGAGATGAACGCCTTCACCTCGAAGGAGTTCACCTGCTTCTACGCCCGGGTGCTGGACCGCGACCTGCCCCTGGCCGTGGACGTGCTGGCCGACATGATCGTCGACGCGACCAACGCCGCGCCCGACGTCGAGGCCGAGCGACAGGTCGTGCTCGAGGAGATCAACATCCACCTCGACACGCCGGAGGACCTCGTCCACTCCGACTTCTCGGAGCTGCTCTTCGACGGTCATCCGCTCGGTGCCGAGACGCTCGGCAGCGTCGCGTCGATCACCGCCATGTCCCGCGACGACATCCACGCCTGGTACCTCGATCGCTACCGGCCGGCCACCCTCACCGTCGCCGCCGCCGGCAACCTCGATCACGACGAGCTCGTCGCTCTCGTCGACGAGCACAGCGGCGACCTCGGCCGCCCCGGCGGTCGAGCGCCGGCCCGCACCGCTCCGGATCCGGCGCCGGTGGAGCGCAGCCCGCTCGAGCGCGTCAGCGTCCGCCACCGCCCCACCGAGCAGGTGCATGTCGCCCTTGGCGTCCCCGGCGTCGCGCAGGAGGACGACCGCCGCCACGCCCTGCGCGTCGCCAACATGCTGCTCGGCGGCGGCATGAGCTCCCGGCTCTTCCAGGAGATCCGCGAGCAGCGCGGGCTCGCCTACTCGACCTACAGCTACCTCGGCGCCTACACCGACGGCGGGCTCTTCGGCGCCTACGCGGGCACGACCCCGGCGAAGGTCGACGACCTCCTGAAGGTCCTGCACGACGAGCTCGACCGGGTCGTCGAGGACGTGACCGACGACGAGGTGTCCCGGGCGAAGGGGGCGGTCGCCGGCGGGATGGTGCTCGGGCTCGAGGACCCGGGCTCGCGGATGACCCGGCTCGGCCGGCTCGTCGCCACCGGCGCCGAGGTCGTGGCCATCGACGAGCTGCTCGCCCGCGTCGACGAGGTCGACGTCGACGCCGTGCGTGCGGTCGCCTCTCAGCTGCTGAGCGCGCCGCACCTGCTCACCGTCGTGGGTCCGTTCGACGAGGACGACCGCGACCGCTTCGCGGACTACGTCTGATCGAGGGCGCCGTGCGTGCTGGCTGGCGTGACCCGCTCGCGAGCGTCGACCTTCCCCGACGACGGCTGGCCGACCTGCCGACCCCCGTGGAGCCCCTCGACGTGGGCGGGCCCGCCCCCCTGTGGGTCAAGCGCGAGGACGTGAGCGCTGGCGCCTACGGCGGGAACAAGGTCCGCAAGCTCGAGTGGACCCTGCCCCAGGCGCTCGACCGGGGCGGGCACATCGTGACCGTCGGGGCGGTCGGTTCGCACCACGCGCTGGCGACGGCGTTCTACGGCTCCCGGCAGGGCATCGCGGTCCACGTCGTGCTCATCCCGCAGCCCGATCACCCTCACGTGCGCCGCAACGCCGCCGTCACGGCCCGCTACGCCCACCGGGTGTGGCCCGCCGCCAACGAGGCAGCGGCCGGGGCGGCGGTCGCCCGCGCCTACGCGGCGGCATGGCGGGAGGCCGGACAGCGGCCCCTGCTGCTCTGGATCGGGGGGAGCACGCCGCGCGGCACCATCGGCTGGGTCGGTGCGGGTCTCGAGCTCGCCGCTCAGGCCGCCGCCGGCGATCTGCCCACCCCCGACCGTCTCTACATCGCCGGCGGCTCCGGTGGGTGCGTGGCAGGACTGATGCTCGGGCTCGGTGCCGCGGGGCTGCCCACCCGTGTGCACGCGGTCCGGGTCGCGGACCGGGTGTTCATGAACGAGCCCGTCACCCGTCTGCTGGCCCGCCGCACCCGCCGGCTGCTCGCTGCCCACGGCCTGCGACTCCCCGTCCCGCGTCGCGACGCCGTCGTCATCGAGCAGGACGCGATCGGCGGCGGCTACGGGGTGCCCACCCCGGCGGGCGAGGCCGCCATCGTCGATGCCCACGAGCTCGGTCTCGAGCTCGAGTCGACCTACACCGGCAAGACCTTCGCGGCCGCGGTCCGGGCACGCCGCACGCGGCCCGCCGACGAGACGATCTGCTTCGTCGACACGGTCAGCTCACGGGACCTCGCGCCGCTCGCCCCCGCCGACCCGGACAGCCTGCCCCCGGACATGGAGCGCCTTCTCGCCACGTAGGCTGCGGCCCGAACCGTCACGTCAGGAGCGCACCGTGGGCATCAAGGTCGGAGTGATCGGCGCCGCAGGCCGCATGGGGTCGGAGGTGTGCCGGGCCGTCGCCGGCGCGGACGACTGTGACCTCGTGTGCGCCGTCGACCCGTCCGCCGAGGGACGCCCGCTGGGCGAGGTCGCCGGCGTGGGTGACGACCTGACGATCGCCGGCGGGCTCGACGCGCTGACGGACGCCGGGGCCGAGGTCGCCGTCGACTTCACCCACCCCTCGACGGTCGCCGACAACGTCGTCTGGCTGCTCGAGCACGGCATCCACGCCGTCGTGGGGACCACCGGCATCGGCGACGACGGGATGCGGCGCGTCGGCGACGCGGCCGAGGCGGGTGACGCGAACGCCGTGTTCGCACCGAACTTCGCCATCGGGGCGGTGCTCATGATGCAGTTCGCCGAGCAGGCCGCCCGTCACCTCCCGCACGTGGAGATCATCGAGCTCCACCACGACGGCAAGGCCGACGCCCCGAGCGGGACGGCCCTGCGAACGGCCGACCTCGTCGCCGGCGCCCGGGAGGAGTCGCCCGAGCCCGTCCTCGGCGAGCACATCGCCGGTGCGCGGGGGGCGGAGCGGTCCGGGATCCGGGTCCACGCGGTGCGACTGCCCGGGCTCGTCGCCCACCAGGAGGTCATCTTCGGGGGCACCGGGCAGACGCTGACCATCCGCCACGACTCCATCGACCGGTCCTCCTTCATGCCCGGCGTGCTCGTCGCGGTCCGGGCGGTCGCCGACCGGCCCGGCGTCACCGTCGGCCTGGAGCACCTCCTGGACTGATCCCGGTGCGCCGCGCACCGGGTGCGTGCCGGCCGCGTTCTCGTCGGGTGGCACGGTACGGTCGCACCCCGACCGAGGGACGGTCGGACACCGTGCGCGTGTGTCAGCGCACCCCTCCCGACGAAAGGTCGCGGCCGTGTCCACGACGGATCCCGGACCCCTCGACAAGTACACGGACGCGCTGCGTCGCTTCGCGAGCGTCGGCGACACCCGGATGGCCCGCAGCGTCTTCGACAGCATGCGCCAGCGCGGCATCCCGGTCAGCGAGCAGCACTTCCGCCTCCTGCTGAAGGCGTACACCGACCGTCGCGACCTGGCCGGCGCACAGCAGGTCCTCGACGAGATGGCCGAGACGGGGCTGACTCCCGACGCGGACACGCGCTGTCAGATCGCGGTCACCTACGCCCGTTCGGGGCGGCCGGACGAGGCCGCCCAGATGCTCGACGAGCTCCACAAGGAGGGCTACGAGCCGGGGCCCGACCAGGCGCCGGGCGTCGCCAGCCTGTACGCACAGCAGGGCCGCTTCGCCGCCGCCCGCGCGATCCTGCGGCAGATGGCCCAGCGTGGGCAGGCCGCCTACGAGGCCGACTACGAGCGGCTCATCGGTGACGTGCTGCGCCGCCGCGCCATCAAGGACGCGCGGTCGCTCGTGGAGCTCATGCTCGAGGCCCACCACCCGCCGACCGGCCGCCAGGCGTCGCAGCTCGTGGCGATGATGGCCCGCGCCGGCCACCCGGACCGGGCCCGCGAGCTGCTCGCCCTGGTCGGCGACGCCGGCATCGCGGTCGACGACCACGTGCACACCGACATCCTCCTCGCCTACGCGAAGGCCGGCGACTCGACCCAGGCCGAGGCCGTGCTCGATGACATGGGCCAGCGCGGCCTGGCCACGAACAGCTTCCACCAGAACGCGATCCTTCGGGCCCGCATCGGGGCGGGCGACACCGAGGCCGCCTGGGTCTCGGCCGAGCGGCTCCACACCGCGGGGCACATCCCCTCGGGCGAGAACCTCGACCAGCTCTTCGACGTCACGCTCGCCGACAAGAAGGTCCGTCGCGCGGCCGGCGTCATCGACTGGATGCTCATGCTCGGTGTGCCGGCCCCGCCGTCGAAGGTCGCCGACATCATCGGCCACCAGCTCAAGGCCGGCGAGCTCGACAGCGCCCTGAGCCTGTTCCGCGAGACGACCGCGGCTGGCGTGTCCGCCGACCGCAAGCAGGCCCGGGCCCTCGTGGAGGCACTCGTCCGCGCCGGACGGCTCGACGAGGCGCGGGCGTTCCTGAACGACCTGCGCACGTCGGGCACCCTCACTCACGGGCGCCACTACGGGTCGCTGCTCGCGGCGCTCGTGCGCGCCAACCGGCTGCGCGACGCCCAGACACTGCTCGAGCACATGGTCGCAGCGAAGATCACCCCGACGACCGCCGACGCCAGCCGGGTCGTCGGCGGGATGGTGCGCCACGACAAGCTCGACGCCGCCCTCGCGCTCGTCGAGCAGCTCGGCGACGCCGGCATCACCCTCGACGAGCCGACCTACCGCGAGCTGATGTGGGCCTTCGCCCGCAAGGGCAAGGCCGAGCCGACACAGGCGGTGTACTCGCGGATGGTGGCCACGGGCATCACCCCGGACGACCGCCACGAGGCGGCGCTGCGCTGGGCGTCGGGCGAGACCAAGCGTCGGCTCCCGGAGGACGCGCTCCCCGACGACGCAACGCCCACCGAGCAGCCGGGGTCCACCGAGCCGACGACGGTCCAGCAGCCGCCGCCACCGGCACCCGGCACGGCCGCCGCCGCGACCGGCACGCCCCCGCCGCCCCCGCCCCAGATCTCGGAGCCGGCGCCCGACCAACCGGCGCCCGAGCAGCCCGCCCATCCGGACCAACCGGCACCCGAGGATTCCGAGCAGGCCTCGGGCGGCTGAGGGTCAGGGGCCGGACGGCGACGTGCGGCCCGCGCTGCGTCGCAGCGCGGCCGCCAGCGGCTTCTGGTCGCCGCTCTTGAGCACGAGCTCGACCCCGAGCTCCTGCATCCGGTCGCGCGCGTACTGACCCGCCACGGCGGTGTACGCCACGACGGCCACGGCGGGATGGTCGCGCTGGAGGATCTCGATCGCGCTGAAGCCGTCCACGTTCGGCATCAGCAGGTCCATGGCCACGGCGTCGGGCTGCAGCTCGCGGACCTGCTCGATCGCCTCGGCGCCGTCGGCGGCGGCCCCGACGATCTCCAGATCCTCCTCCAGGCCGAGCTGGATCCTCAGGAGGAAGCGGAAGTCCTCGTCGTCGTCGACGACGAGGACGCGCAGTGGGCTATCCACGGGCCGGCAGCTCCAGGACGGCGATCACGCCGCCGCCGTCGTCGCGGTTCTCGAGCGTGCACGTGGCGCCGAGATGCCCGGCGAGCTGGCGCGCCACCGCGAGCCCGAGGCCGAGCCGCGCCCCCTCGCGGAGGACCGCCGCCTCCCCGCGGTAGAACAGCTCGAACGCGTGGTCGAGGTCCTGCTGGGGGAGCGGCGCACCCGCCGAGGTCACGCCGATCCGGGCGCCCCCGTCCGGTGTCGATGCGAGCTCGACGATCACGGGCACGTCGCCGTACCGGGCGGCGTTGTCGAGGAGCTGGACGAGCAGCCACTGCAGCGCGGCCGGTGACACCGTGACCCGGACATCGGTGTCACCGCGGATCTCGGCCTCGACGGGCGCGGGGAGGTCGTCGATCGCGGCGAGGGCCGCGCTCACCGCGTCGGCCAGACGCACCGACGCCAGCTCGTCCGTCGGCAGTCGCGTCGACACGTCTGCGGCCACGAGCACATCGTCGAGGAGCCGCTCGAGCCGCCGTGCCGACCGCAGCAACCCGGGGACCTGTGCCTCGCGCTGCGCGGGGTCGTCCGTTGCCGCGAGCACCTCGACCTGACCGCGGAGTGTGGCCATGGGGGTGCGCAGCGCATGCCCGACGACGTTCAGGAAGCGTCGGCGCACGAGCTCGAGGTCGGGCGCCGCTGGCGGCGGCGAAGGGCGTGCCACGGTGGCTCCCCGGCGGTCGTCGGATGCTCACGAGCCTACCCGTCCGACCGGACGGGGGGCGCTGGGACCCCCGTCCACCGCGAACGGCTCAGGGAGCCGTGTCGGCGGCGGTGAGCTGGGTACGGGCGAGCTCGGCGTAGAGCCCCTCGCGGGCGATCAGCTCGGCGTGGGTGCCCTGCTCCACGACGGCGCCCTCGTCGATCACGAGGATGACGTCCGCGTCGACGATCGTGGACAGCCGGTGTGCGATGACCAGGCTCGTCCGTCCGCGCAGGATCTCCTTCAGCGCGGCCTGCACGAGCCGCTCCGACTCCGAGTCGAGGTGCGCGGTGGCCTCGTCGAGGATGACCACCGCCGGGTCCTTCAGCAGCACCCGCGCGATGGCCAGCCGCTGCTTCTCCCCACCCGACAGCCGGTAGCCGCGCTCGCCGACGATCGTGTCGTAGCCGTCGGGCAGCCGGGCGATCACGTCGTGGATGCGGGCGGCCCGGCAGACCGCGACCAGCTCGTCCTCGCTCGCCTCGGGCCGGGCGTAGCGCAGGTTGTCGGCGATCGACTCGTGGAAGAGGTGCGGGTCCTGGGTGACCACGCCGACGGCGTGACGCAGCGAGTCGACGGTGAGCCCGCGCACGTCGTGGCCGTCGACACGCACCCGCCCTTCGGTGACGTTGTAGATCCGGGGCACGAGCATGGACAGGCTCGTCTTGCCGGCGCCGGACGGCCCCACGAGCGCCACCATGGTCCCCGGGGGCGCATCGAGGTCGATGCCCCGCAGGATCCAGCCCGAGGCCTCGTCGCCGTGGGCGGAGCGGGGGCCCTCGAGGCTCTCCAGCGTCGAGCCGTGCGCCTCGGGGTAGCGGAACCGAGACGTCCTCGAGCTGGACGTGGCCTCGCGGTCGGACAAGGGGGACCGCGCCGTCCTCGTCGGCGATGACGACCGGCAGGTCGAGCACCTCGAAGACCCGCTCGAAGCTGACGAGCGCGGTCATGAGGTCGACCCGGGCGTTCGAGAGCTGGGCGAGCGGCCCGTAGAGCTGCGTGACGTACATGGCCAGCGCCACGACGGTGCCGAGCTCGAGCGCCGAGCCCGGCGAGATGACGAGCCGGCCACCCACGAGGTAGACGAGGGCGGTCGCGAGCGAACCGATGAGGCTCAGCGCCGCGAACAGGGCGCGGCCGTGCAGCGCGGTCGTGACCCCGATGTCGGCGACCTGCGCGGCACGGTCGTGGAAGACGGCACGCTCGTGCTCGGCGCGGCCGAACAGCTTCACGAGCAGCGCGCCCGACACGTTGAAGCGCTCGGTCATCGTCGAGTTCATCGCGGCGTTGAGCTGCATGCTCTGCCGCGACAGGCCCTGCAGGCGGCGGCCGACGATCCGGGCCGGCACGATGAACAGCGGCAGCAGCGCGACGGCGAGCAGCGTGACGCGCCACTCGAGCAGGAACATCGCCGAGAGGGTCACGGACACGCTGATGACGTTGTCGACGATCCCGCCGAGCGTCCCCGTCAGGGCCCGCTGGGCCCCGACGACGTTGTTGTTCAGCCGGGTGATGAGCGCCCCGGTCTGGGTGCGGGTGAAGAAGGCGAGCGGCATGGCCTGCACGTGCTCGAACAGCATCGTCCGCAGGTCGAGGATGAGCCCCTCACCGATGGAGGAGGACAGCCATCGCTCGATCATGGTCATGATCGACACGGCGATCGCGACGCCTGCCATCCCGGCGAAGAGCAGCCCGAGCAGCCCCGTGTCGCCGTCCGGGATGGCGCGGTTGATGACGATGCGGACGAGCTGCGGCGGGGCGGCCGAGAGCACGGCGCTGACCACGATGACCGACAGGAACCCGATCAGCCGCCGGCGGTAGGGGCGGCCGAGCCCCCAGGCCCGCCGTGCGACCGCACGGTCGACGGGTCGCCGGGCGACGTCGGGATCGCCCAGGGGGCGCAGGCGCATCATGGGGGGCGGCATGGGAGCTCATGGGATCGACGAGAGGCCGGGGGTCGTCACGTGCCACCCCAGGCCAGCAAGCCCCGAGGGTACTGGTGGAGGCTCGGACTAGCCTGGCGTCCGTGAGCCCGACGCCCCGCCCCGACCGCACCCGCCGGCCCCCCGCCCGGCGGGGCTGGCTGCTCGGGACCCTCGCGACCGTGGCGGCGCTCGCCGGCATGTCCCTCCACAACCTGGTCACCGTCCTGCGGCTGCGCCGGGCCGCCGGTGTCGACCCCGGCGAGCACGATCCCGAGGCGCACGTCGGCGAGGGTACGGGGACGCCGCTGCGGCTCGTCGTGCTCGGGGACTCCGCCGCGCGGGGGTACGGGCTCACCGACGGACGGCAGGCCTACCCCTTCCAGGTCGCCGCCCAGCTCGCCAGCGCAGCGGGGCGCCGGGTGCACGTCACCTCGCTGGCGACCGACGGCGCCCGCACCGCCGACCTCGTCGCGACTCAGGTCCCGACGATGCGCCGGCTGCACCCGGACGTCGTCGTGTGCTCGGTCGGGGTCAACGATGCACTCAACCGCACGCCGCGCCGGCAGCTCCGCGACGACACCGAGGCGCTGCTGACCGCGGTCGTCGCCGCCGCGCCGGGAGCGCCGGTGGCCTTCGCCGGCACGCCGGACCTGTCGACCGCGCCCGGGTTCCCGTGGCCGCTGAAGGGGCTCGTCGGCGTGGCCTGCCGGCGTGCGCACCGCGTCCAGCGCGCGGTCGCCGCGACGGTCCCCGAGGTCTCCTTCGTCGCGTTTCCGACCCCGACCCCCGACATGTACGGGGCAGACGGGTTCCACCCCGGTCCGCGAGGTCAGGCGGCGGCCGCGCAGCGCACGGTCGCGGCGCTCGTGGACGCGGGACGCGGCTGACCGGCCGACGACGGCCACCACGGTGGGCGGGTGGCTCCGCTCGGTCGGGGACCGCACGGCGCCGGACGATGCCACGTCCTGGCCCATCCGTGCCGGCGTGACCGCCGCGCGCGCTCGCCGATGGACAGCGGCCGATCGGCCGGGCACCATCGGCGTCCGAGAACGCACGGGTCGAGCCCACGGCCTTTCGCTGCGGACTCACTAGTGGAGATCCTTGATGGCTCGCACTCCGTACGCCGCCGGTGATCTCGTCCTGATCACGAACGGTGAGCGCACCCGTATCGCGGTCGTGAGCTCCTACGTGGAGACGACCAGCCTCGACGACGGTCGGCGCTGGCGCCTGCTCTGCCGCTGGGCGGACGACCCGGAGTCCATCGTCGACGAGCTCGTCTACTGCGACTCCGACGGGATCGGCGACAAGGTCCGGCCGGCTGACGAGCTCGCACGCGAACGGCCGCGGGTACGGGTCCGCAAATCCGTCTGAGGCGAGCGCGTCACCGATCACCGGACTCGCGTCACTAGGCTCGCGTCGTCCCCACGATCCGCGAGCCAGGAGCAGCAGGTGGATCTCGGCCTGGCCGGCCGTTCATGCGTCGTGACCGGCGGAAGTCGCGGGCTCGGGCTCGCGGCCGCGCGGGCACTCGTCGGCGAGGGGGCGGACGTGGCGATCGTGTCCCGATCGTCGGAGCACGTCACCACCGCCGTGGCCGAGCTCGGCGACGCGGGGCCCGGACGTGCCATCGGCATCGCCGCCGACCTCACCGACCGGGACGCCCCGCGCCGGATCCTCGACGAGGCGGCCGAACGGCTCGGCCCGCTCCACGGGGCGTTCGTCAGCCACGGCGGTCCGCCGGCGGGCCCCGCGGCCGACCTCGGAGACGACGACCTGCGCACCGCGCTCGATCTGGCCGCGGCCGCGCCTATCCGCTTCGTGCGCGAGCTGGTGCGACGCCTCGACGCCGGCGGTGCGGTGGTCGTGCTGACCTCCTCGTCGTCGGTCCAGCCGATCGGCGGGCTGGCGAGCTCGAACGTGGCGCGACCGGCCGTCTGGGGCTACGTCAAGACGCTGGCGCGCGAGATCGCCCCCCGCGACATCCGCTGCAACGTGCTGCTGCCGGGCCGGTTCGCCACCGACCGGGTCGCGACGCTCGACGCGGCCCGTGCCGAGCGCGAGGGCACGACCGTCGAGGCGGTCCGCGCCGCCCACGAGTCGACGATCCCCCTGCGCCGCCTCGGCGATCCGGACGAGCTCGGGCGCGTGGCGGCGTTCCTCCTCTCGCCGGCGGCCTCCTACGTCACCGGCGCCGCCTGGGCGGTCGACGGCGGCATCATCCAGGGCCTGTGAAGGGGCGCCGCATGCGCACGCTCGGGATGCTCGGCGGCATGGCCTGGCCGTCCACCCATGCCGCCTACCGGCAGCTCAACGAGCAGATCGGCGCCCGCCTCGGCGGCGTGCACTCGGCCCGGCTGCTGCTGTGGTCGGCGGACTTCGCCGAGATCGAGGCGCTGCAGTCCGCCGGGCGGTGGGACGAGTGCTGCACGCTGCTCGCGACCCAGGCCCGTCGGCTGGCGCAGGCCGGCGCCGAGGGGCTGCTGCTGGTGACGAACACCATGCACCGCTGTGCCGAGGCGATCGAGGCGGCCGCCGGCATCCCGCTGCTCCACGTCGTCGACGCGGCCGCGGGGGCGATCCGCGCCGACGGGCTCGACCGCGTCGCCCTGCTCGGCACGCGCTACACCATGGAGGGCGACTTCTACCGGGGGCGGCTGGCCGCCCACGGGCTCGACGTGCGGGTGCCGGACGCCGACGGGCGGGCCACGGTCGACGAGGTCATCTTCGGCGAGCTCGTCCGCGGTGTCGTCCGCGACGCGAGCCGCGCCGCCTACCGGGAGGTCGTCACCACGCTCGTCGATGCCGGCGCGCAGGGCGTGATCGCCGGCTGCACCGAGGTCGAGCTGCTGCTGCGCCCCGAGGACGTCCCGGTGCCCTTCTACCCGACGACCCGGCTGCAGGTCGACGCGGCCGTCGACTGGATGCTGGGCGGGCCCGTCCCGGCAGCACCGCCACCGGCCGGCTGACCTCGCTGGCTATCCTCGGCCGGCGCCGCACCCGCCCGCCGCGGGAGCGACAGGAGCGAGAACCGTGGCCGAGGACTTCACCCCGACCGAGCGCGACCTGCTCGCGCGCTACGTCACCGACCCCGACGGTCGCGTGTTCGGGCTCGTGAACCTCCCGGAGGTCGTCAAGGGCGCACTCTTCGCGCGCTACTCCCGCTACGGCGGGGGCCTCAAGCGCCTGTTCCTCGACGAGTTCGCCGGCGAGATCGGACCGTCGGCGGTCGCAGCGACCACCGGGACCGAGCGCGCCGACCGCCTCTACCAGACGGTCTTCAGCGAGTACGGGGACGACTCGGTCGCCCAGCTCGGCGGCGCGCACGTCGCGATGGAGGGGATCTCGAACCTGCTGACGAAGCAGATCGAGTGGGGACGGCTCGCCGCGTACCTCGAGCAGTCCACGCGCTACATCCGCTACGACACCCCCGTCGCCCGCCCCGACGGGAGCACCGGCTACCGCTACTACACCGACCCCGACGTGCTCGCCGGCCCCCACGGGCAGCGCTACGTCGAGACGCTCGACGCGATCTTCGACATCTACTCGTCGCTGATCGACCCCGTGCTCACCTGGGTGCGCGCCACCTACCCGCAGGACGCGACGACCTCGGACCGTGTCTACCGCAGCGCCACGAAGGCGAAGGCGCTCGACCTGCTGCGCGGCCTGCTGCCGGCCGCCACGACCTCGAACCTGGGAATGTTCGCCACGGGCCAGGCCTACGAGCAGCTGCTGCTGCGGCTGCGGGCCAGCGAGCTCGCCGAGTCGCACGAGATCGCCGCGCTGCTGCTCGCCGAGCTCCGCAAGATCATCCCGGCGTTCCTCACCCGGGTCGACCGCGAGGACCGCGGCGTCGCCTGGTCGGACTACCTCGCCGCCCGTCGGTCCGAGACCCGCGCGCTCGCCCGGTCGCTGATCGGCGACGAGACGCCCGCACCCGCCGATCTCGTCACGCTCGTCGACTACGCGCCCCGGGATCCCCTCGAGGCGGAGATCGCACTCGCCACGGCTGCCCTCTACCCGCACACGCGCCTGCCCGAGGAGCAGCTGCACGACCGGGTCGCGGCCCTGTCCGCCGACGAGCGTCAGCGGGTCGTCGACGCCTACGTCGGTGAGCGTCGCAACCGCCGCCACCGCCCGGGGCGCGGCCTTGAGCGGGTGTGGTACCGCTTCGACGTGCTCGGTGACTACGGCGGCTTCCGTGACCTCCAGCGCCACCGCATGCTGACCATCGAGTGGCAGGAGCTCACCCCCGCCCACGGCTACGAGACGCCACCGGAGCTCGAGGACGCCGGCGTGGCGGACCGCTGGCACGAGGCGCTGGAGCGCTCGGCCGAGCTGTACGGCACGCTCGCCGCCGACCATCCGGTGCAGGCCCAGTACGCGGTCTGCTTCGCCTACCGGGTGCGCTACACGATGCAGCTCAACGCGCGGGCGGCCATGCAGATGATCGAGCTGCGCTCCACCCCGCAGGGCCATCCCGCCTACCGGCGGATCGTGCAGGAGATGTACCGGCTGATCGCCGACGAGGCGAAGCACACGGCCGTCGCCGCGGCGATGCAGCACGTCGACCTCGGGGCGGCCGAGCTCGAGCGGCTGGAGTCCGAGAAGGCGGCCGAGCGCCGTCGCGCGGCACGCGGGGCGTCGTGATGGCAGAGCGTCTGCGTGAGGCCGGCACCGGCCTGCTCGTGGCAGCGGCAGTCGTCCTGCTGCTCGACCTCGCCGGCCAGCTGCAGCGCGGTGGCGAGGCGACGTTCGTCGGACCGCTGCGCTGGTCGCTCGTCGCCCTGCTCGCGGTCGGCGCGATCGTCGGTGGGCTGCCGACGGTCAGCCGCCGCGGCGCGCTGGTCCCGGCCGTGGCGGCAGCCGTGCTCGCCTGGCCGATCGTCGCGGCGGCGACCATCGTCCCGGGCCCGCCCGGGTGGCTGCCGCTGCTCAGCACGACCGTCGCCCATCACGCCGGCGAGGTGACGCTGCTCATCGGCGCGCTCGCGGCGCTCGCCGTCACACGACGGCTCTGACGCGATGGCGGACGCGGGCAACGACCGGGAGCCGCCCCACGACGAGGACGCCTACTCGCCGCTGCACCGCTCGAACCTGCGCCGCAACCTCGTCGCCCTCGCCGCGGTGGTGCTCGTCGTCGGTGGCGGCCTGACCGCGACCGCGATGCTCCACGACGCACCGAGCGACGAGGAGGTGGCCGCCTGTGCGCTCCTCGAGCGCCTGCTGGGGGGCGAGGACCTGGCCGCGTCGAGCAGCGAGATGCTCTCCACGCTCGGGGACATCGGCGCCCATGCGCGCCGCGCCGGCAACCACCTCATGGCCGCGGCGGCCGACGACGCGCAGCGCAGCCTCAACCTCGCCCAGGCGCAGGGTGCCGTCGCCGAGCGCGACACCCACGTCGTCCTGTTCCGGACGGCGATGGCCGACCTGCGCGACGCGTGCGCCGGCGTCCGCTGACGGCGCGGACGCACGCGGCCGTTCAGGGCAGCGTGGTGGGATCGTCGCCGGTCTCGATGTCGACGCGGACCATGTCGACGCCGGCCTGCCGCAGCGCCTCGACGACCGGCAGGTGGTCGGGATGGGTGCGGTAGTGCTCGAGGTCGGCCGTCGTCGCGAACCCGGTGATCAGCCCGCTCACGTTCGGCAGGTCGACGTCGCGGGCCACCCGCAGCCAGGCGACGACCTCCAGGTCCGCGAGCGCGGCGATCCGTTCCTCGAGGTCGGCGCGGACCCCTGGGTCCACCCCCTCGAAGTCGAACCGCACGATGTGCCAGATCATGGTGGCCTCCAGGTCGGGAGCAGGCCGAAACGCCATCGCTAGGATAGAGGGGGCACCACCCGCGCACGATCGCACACAGGAGCTCGCATTGGCCGCCTTCGGCAGAGTCGTCACCGCCATGGTCACGCCCTTCACCGACGACGGGGGCATGGATCTCGACGGGGCGCAGGAGCTCGCGTCGTGGCTCGTGGACCACGGCAGCGACACCATCCTCGTGCACGGCACGACCGGTGAGTCGCCGACGCTGCACGGTGACGAGATCTGGAGCCTGCAGCGCGCCGTCCAGCAGGCCGTCGCCGGCCGGGCCAAGGTGCTCGTCGGGACCGGCTCGAACGACACGAGCAAGGCCATCGACAACACCCGCCACGCCACCGAGAACGGCGCCGACGGGGTGCTCGTCGTCACGCCCTACTACAACAAGCCGAGCCAGCGGGCGCTCGTGCGCTACTTCACCGACGTGGCGGACGCCACCGACCTGCCGGTCGTCATGTACGACATCCCGGGGCGCACGAGCCGCGAGATCGAGCTCGACACGATCGTCCGGCTCGCCCACGACGTGGACAACATCGTCGCGGTCAAGGACGCGGTCGGCAACCTCGCCAAGACGGCCGAGGTGGTCGCCCGGACCCCCGACGACTTCGAGGTGTACTGCGGTGCCGACGAGGTGAACCTGCCGATGCTGTCGGTCGGTGCGGTCGGGTTCGTGTCGGTCGCCAGCCACCTCGCGGGTCCTGAGCTCGCCGACATGGCGGCCGTCTACGACACCGACCCCACCAAGGCGCGCGAGATCCACCTGCGCCTGATGCCGCTCTACCACGCGCTCTTCGTGGAGCCGAGCCCCGGACCCCTGAAGGGGGCGCTGAACCGGCTCGGGCTGCCGGCGGGTCCGCTGCGGCCGCCGCTCGTCGACGCGCTCGACGAGACCGTGACGGCCGTGCTCGACGCCATGGACCACGCCGGGCTGTCGCGCCCATGAGCGACGGACGCGACCGCGACGGACGCAACCGGCGCGACGACACCGACTCGCCGCCCGTCGAGGTCACCTTCTACGGCGGCCTCGGCGAGGTCGGGCGCAACATGGCGACGATCGAGGTCGACGGCCGCATCGCCGTCATCGACGTCGGGGTGTTCTTCCCGAACCCCGAGCACCTCGGCGTGGACCTGATCCTGCCGGACTGGTCGAACCTGTCGGACCGCGCCGACGACGTCGAGGCGATCTTCCTCACCCACGGGCACCTCGACCACATCGGCGGGATCCCGTACTTCCTGCGCGACTTCCCGGGGGTGCCGATCTACGGCACGCAGCTCACGCTGGCCTTCGTCGAGGCGATCCTCGAGGAATGGGAGGACCTCGACGAGCCGGAGCTCATCGAGGTCACCCCCGGCGACGTGATCGAGCACGATCCCTTCGAGGTCGAGGTCGTCCAGGTCAACCACTCGATCCCCGACGGTTGCGCGTTCGCGTTCCGCACGCCCCACGGCATGATCGTGCACTCGGGCGACTTCAAGATGGACCAGACGCCCGTCGACGGGCTGGCCACCGACCTGGCCCACTTCGCCCGGCTCGGCGACGAGAAGGTCGACCTGCTGCTGGCCGACTCGACGAACGCGGACGTGCCGGGGCACGTGCCGACCGAACGCAAGGTCGGGCGCGCGATCCGTGAGGCGATCGAGAACGTCGACGGGCTCGTCGTCGTGACCTCGTTCGCGTCCCACGTCCACCGCATCCAGCAGGTGCTCGACGCCGCCGTCGACGTCGGAACGTCGCCCCGTCTTCGTCGGACGCTCGATGGTCCGCAACATGGCCATCGCCTCGGACCTCGGCTACCTCACCTTCGACGAGGAAAGCGAGGTCGACCTCGAGGACGTGGGCAGCTACGACCGGTCCGAGCTGATCGTGATCTCCACGGGCAGCCAGGGCGAGCCCTACTCGGCGCTCTCGCTGATGGCCTCCGGCGACCACAAGTACCTGCAGGTGGGGGAGGGCGACCTGGTCATCCTCGCGTCGAGCCTCATCCCCGGCAACGAGCACGACGTGTTCCGGTCGATCAACGGGCTCGCCCGCCGGGGCTGCAAGGTGATCCACCGGGGCATCGCCGACGTGCACGTGTCCGGGCACGCGAACCGCGACGACCTGATCCTCTACCACAACCTGCTCGAGCCCGAGTTCTTCGTCCCCGTGCACGGCGAGTACCGGCACCTGACCGCGCACCGCGACGTGGCCATCGCCACCGGGTGCCTCCCCGAGCACGTGCTCGTCTGCGAGGACGGCGACGTGGTCCACCTCGAGAACGGGCGCGCCTGGAAGGGTGACCCGATCTCCTCCGGCGTCGTCTACATCGACGGGCTGCTCCCCGACGTTGGGCCGGCCGTGCTGCGCGACCGTCGGCGGCTCGCCAACGACGGCATCTGCGTGTGCATCGTCACGATCGACCCGCACGAGGGACAGCCGGTCGGCGAGACCCAGGTCTTCCAGAAGGGCGTCGTCTTCCACGAGGAGGAGCAGGACATCCTCGCGGCGGCGACGAAGGCCGTCGACCTCGAGCTCGACGGGCTGAAGGCCCACAAGTTCAACGACCCACCGGGGATCCAGCGTCACGTCACCCAGGCCCTCGGCCGCTACTGGAAGCAGGAGGTGGGTCGCCGGCCGGTGATCCTCCCCGTCGTGCTCGAGGCCTGAGGCCCCGTGGCCCTGCACCCCGAGCGGATCGCCCGCACCGCCGATCTCGTACGGCTCATCGTCCGGCATGGCGGCAGCGACCTCGTCGCGTCCGCCGGGCTGACCGACGGCCTCGAGGACGGTGCCGCCGACGGCGCGACCCCTGCCGGCGACGCGTCCGCCTTCGCCGACGACCTCGAGGCGCTCGGACCCACCTTCATCAAGCTCGGGCAGCTGCTCGCCACCCGCGCCGACCTGCTACCCGAGGACTACCGGGACGCGCTCGAGCAGCTCGAGGACGACATCGAGCCGATCCCGTTCGACGACATCCGCGAGGTCATCGAGGACGAGCTCGGCGTGCGGGTCAGCCGGCTCTTCGACGACATCGACCCCGACCCGGTCGCGAGCGCCTCGCTGGCCCAGGTGCACGCCGCCCGGCTCCGTGACGGACGGCGTGTGGCCGTCAAGGTCCAGCGGCCGGGGGTCCGGCGGGTCGTCCGCGAGGATCTCGAGGTGCTGACCGAGGTCGCCGAGCTGATCGACGCCCACACCGACCTGGGCCGCCGCTACCAGCTCGCCGCCGTCGTCGACCAGTTCCGCCAGTCGCTGATCCGCGAGCTCGACTTCCGCCGCGAAGCCCACAACCTCGCCGCGTTCGGGCGCAACCTGCGCCACTACCACCACCTCCACGTCCCCGCGCCCGTCGACGACCTGTCCACCAGCCGCGTGCTGACCATGGACCTCATCGCCGGTCGGAAGGTGACCGAGATGAGCGCCCTGACGCCGCTCGACACCGACACGCACCGGCTCGCGGACGAGCTGTTCGCCGCGTACCTCCAGCAGATCCTCGCCGACGGCTTCGTCCACGCCGACCCGCACCCCGGCAACGTGCTGCTGACCGAGGGCGGCGATCTCGCGCTCGTCGACGTCGGCATGATCGTGCGGCTGCAGACCGAGACCCGGGAGCAGCTCCTCAAGCTCCTGCTGGCCGTCAGCGACGGCGAGCCCGGCCAGGCGGCGGACGTCGCACTGCGCATCGGCGAGCCACTGCCCTCGGTCGACGAGGTCGCGCTCCGTCGCGGTGTGGCCCAGCTCGTCGGACGCTTCCACGACCTGCCGCCCGGCGAGGTGCAGGTCGGTCGGATCCTGCTCCAGGTCGCCCGCCTGTCTGCCGAGACCGGGGTGCGCCCGCCGGTCGAGCTCACGCTGCTCGCCCGCACGCTGCTGCACCTGGACACGGTCGGGCGCACCCTCGATCCCGACTTCGACACGAACGACGCGATCCGCCGGCACGCGTCGCAGGTCATGACCGGTGCCATGATCGAGGAGATGAAGCCGAGCTCGGTGATGCGCACCGTCCTCGACTCCAAGGAGCTCGTCGAGTCGATGCCCGGCCGGCTGAACGCGATCCTCGGGTCCCTCGCCGACGGTGACTTCGAGCTGCGCGTGCACGCGGTGGACGAGCGCCGGCTCGAGCACGTCTTCCAGAAGCTCGCCAACCGCGTCGCCGCCGGGCTCGTGCTGTCCTCCTTCATCGTCGGCGCCGCGATGCTCATGCGCGTCGAGACGGAGGCGACCATCCTCGGCTACCCGGCGCTGGCCATCGTCTTCTTCCTGCTCGCGGCCCTCGGCGGCGTGGTCCTGATCGTCGTGGCGGTGCGCAAGGACGAGCGGCCGGACTAGACAGGCGTGAGGCGGGTGTAGTTACAGCGCTGTGGCGGCCCGTTACCATCTACAGGCGTCCTCGCCGGGGCGCGCAACGTCGACCAGAGGTCCGTTCGAGGTGGCGACCACGACCAAGACTCCGAAGAGCCGGACCCGGAAGGGCACGTCCGGGAAGAAGAGCAGCGGCAGCAGGTCCTCGTCGCGGTCGTCTTCCCGCACGTCCTCGCGGTCCTCGTCGTCGCGGACCACCGCGCGCTCGGGCGACTCCACGGCCGTGCGGGTCGGCAAGGCCTTCCGCACCCATGTCGGCGACCAGGCCCGTGACGCCTACGGCATCGCGCTGATCCTGTTCGCCGTGCTCGTGGGGCTCGGCATGTACGTCCATGCCGCCGGCCCGATCGGCGCCTTCCTCGAAGCCGTGTTCCGGGGGCTCCTCGGCGTCTACGGCTACGTCGTCCCGCCGCTGACCCTCTACTTCGGCGTCATGGTGGTGCTCGACCGGCCGTCCCACGACGTCGGCCGGATCGCGGTCGGGCTCGTCCTCACGTTCATCGGTGTGATCGGCGGCTGGCACCTCATCGCGGGCACCCCCCAGCCCGCCGATGGCATCCGCGCCCTGTGGCCGGCCGGCGGGCTCGTCGGCTGGGGCATCGCCGCGCCGCTGGCCGCCGGGCTCAGCCCGTGGGGCGCCGGCGCCGTGCTGCTCGCCCTGCTCGGGCTCGGGCTGCTCATCGTCACCCAGACGCCCGTCGCCGACCTCGTCCGCGGGCTGCGACGCGGGGCGGCGACGCCCGACCCGGCGACACAGGACACCGCCCCGGTCCCGACGACGCGCCGGCGCAGGAAGAAGAAGGACGACGCCGACGCTGCGGGCGGAACGGACGCGGACGGCTCACGTGACGACGGTGACGCGGATGACGAGGACGGCGGCCGCCGCCGGCGCCGCGCGAAGATCGCCGACTACCGCAACTACGAGCAGCCTCCCCTGGAGTCCGACGCCCCCACCACCGACGGCGACGGCCAGGGCGACGGCCTGACGGCCGCCGACCGTCTCGCCGGGCGCATCCCGGCGCCGCCCGTCCCCGGCCGTGCCACCGTCGACCCGGCCTTCACGAAGGACGGGCAGCGCAAGGCCGCCAAGGTCGCCCCGATCACGTCCTGGGAGGACTACCGGCTGCCGCCGCTCGACCTGCTGCCCGGAGGCAAGTCGAAGCACCAGGCCTCGAAGCGGCACATCGAGGCGCAGGTCAACGCGCTGCAGGAGACCTTCGACCAGTTCGGCATCGACGCGCAGGTGGCCCGCTGGTCGCGCGGTCCGACCGTCACCCGCTTCGAGATCGAGCTCGGCCCGGGTGTGCAGGTCAAGAAGGTCGCCAACATGGGCGACGACATCGCCTACGCGCTCGCGGCGCCCGACGTGCGCATCGTCGCCCCGATCCCCGGCAAGTCCGCGATCGGCGTCGAGGTCCCGAACCGCGAGCGCGACCTCATCACCCTCGGCGACATCCTCCGCTCCGACGACGCCCAGGGCAACCCGCACCCGCTGTACGTGGCGCTCGGCGTCGACATCGCCGGCAACCCGGCCCTGGTCAACCTCGCCACGATGCCACACCTGCTCGTGTCCGGCGCCACCGGGTCCGGGAAGTCGGTCACGCTGAACGCGATGATCACCTCGATCCTCGTGCGCTCGCGTCCCGACCAGGTCCGGATGATCCTCATCGACCCGAAGCGGGTGGAGCTCAACCACTACGACGGGGCACCGCACCTGCTGACCCCGGTCGTCACCGACCCGAAGCGCGCCACCGACGCGGTCCAGTGGGCCGTGAAGGAGATGGAGATGCGCTACGACACGCTGGCGCGTCTCGGGTTCCGCAACATCGACTCCTACAACGAGGCGGTCGCGAAGGGCGAGGTGCCGGCGGACACGGACGAGGAGCGCGAGGCCTACCGCCACATGCCCTACATCCTGCTCGTCATCGACGAGCTGAGCGACCTGATGCTCGTCGCCCCGCGCGACGTGGAGGACGCGATCTGCCGCATCGCCCAGATGGCCCGGGCCGTCGGCATCCACATGGTCATCGCGACGCAGCGTCCGTCGGTCGACGTCATCACCGGCCTCATCAAGGCGAACATCCCCTCGCGGCTCGCCCTGGCGGTTGCCTCGCAGACGGACTCGCGGACGATCCTCGACATGGCCGGCGCCGAGAAGCTCGTCGGCAACGGCGACCTGCTCTTCCTCCCCGCCAGCCAGGGCAAGCCGTCACGGCTGCAGGGCTGCTTCGTCTCCGAGCGCGAGATCGACCCGATCGTCAAGTACTCGAAGGCGCAGCGCGAGGCCGTCTACGTCGAGGGCGTCGTCAAGGAGGGTCGCGACGCGGAGGACGTCGACCTGTCGCGCGGCAGCGACGACGACTCCGACGCCACCCTGACCCGACGGGCCGCCGAGCAGGTCGTCAACTCCGGGCTCGGCTCGACCTCGATGCTCCAGCGCAAGCTGCGCATCGGGTTCGCCCGGGCGGGCCGGATCATGGACGAGCTCGAGCAGCTCGGCGTCGTCGGACCGAACGAAGGATCGAAGGCCCGGGACGTGCTGTGGTCGCCCGAGGACCTCGACAACGCCCTGCAGCAGGGCGAGCTCTAGACGAGGAGCGCCAGGCGGCGACACGAGGAGCGCCAGGCGGCGACACGAGGAGCGCCAGGCGGCGACACGAGGAGCGCCGTCGTCGAGACCGCCGGCGCGGATCAGCGACGGCGGAGGTGCTCGACCGCGTTGTAGAGCGCGAGCGCGACGGCGCCGGCGACGACCGCGATGATGACGAGGCCGATCCGGTCGTGGGGGCCCGACGGGAATGTGATCTTCGTCGGTCCTTCGCTGCCGCCTCCACCGCCGGCGGCGGCGAGCGCCGGCACGGCGGTCAGGGCCAGCGTCAGAACGCTGACCGCAGCGAGCAGCAGGACTCTCGTGTACCTCTCCATGGTCGGGGACTGTAGCGCCGGAGGCGGCCGAGTCCCACAATCCGGGCGTGTGGGGCCGGGGTGCCATCGTGCGTCGTGTTGCGGCGCTCCGTACGCTGCAGGCTCCGGCGCGGTGTGCGGACACCGCGTGCGCAGACCCCTACAGACCAACACACACACACCAACCCCTTCACACACCAACCCCTTCACGGACCAGCCCCGTCACGGAGCAGCCAGGACCAGCACGGTGAGCATCGGCATCGGAGACGCCCTCCGGACGGCCCGCGAGGGCCAGGACCGCAGCCTCCAGGATGCGGCCCGGGACACGCGTGTCCGCGTCGAGTATCTGCGCGCGCTCGAGGACGAGGAGTTCGACGGGTTCGGCGGGGACGTCTACGCGAAGGGGTTCCTGTCCACCTACGCGCGCTATCTCGGGCTCGACCCGGCGCCGCTGCTCGAGACCTACCGGCGGTATGCGCAGCACGAGTCCTTCAGCCCGACGGCGCTGGCCACCGACGGGATCGCCCAACCGTCGTCGGGCGCCGGTCGGTCGGTGCTGACGTGGGCGGTCATCGCCATCGTGGTGCTCGCCGGCGCCGTGGCGGTCAGCAGCTCCCTCGGCGGGCGCGCCCCACGCCCGGCCCGGGGCCGGGACGTGCCGCCCCAGCCGGTCGCGTCGGCGTCGCCGTCCGCGCCGGTCGCGCTGCCGAGTGCCGCCGCCAGCCCCTCGCCGTCGCCGAGCCCGACCTTCCAGGGGGTCAACCTGCTGCTCGCCTTCGAGGACCCGTCCTGGGTCCGCATCCAGGTGGACGGCCAGGACGTGGAGACCGGCACCATCCCGGCGGGGGAGACCCGCACCCTCCAGGGCAACGAGTCGGTGACCATCCGGTTCGGCAACGCCGGGGGCGTCCGCGCCGAGCTGAACGGTGAGGACCTCGGCACGATGGGGAAGCGCGGCGAAGTGGTCACCGTTACCTTCACCCCGCAGGGTGCCGCTGCGGCATGATTGCGGCGTCGCCGCCCTTCCAGCTCGCCTGTTCACCCGCCCGCCGAATTGACCGTCCGTCGCTCCCGAAGGCCACCGCGTGACCGCTGCATCCCCACCATCGGCTGCCGACGCGACCCCGCCACGGGTCGCGATCGTCACGCTCGGGTGCGGCCGGAACGAGGTCGACAGCGACCAGCTGGCCGGGCTCTTCCACCGCGACGGCGCCGTCGTCGTCGACGACGCCGAGCAGGCCGACGTCGTCATCGTCAACACCTGCACGTTCATCGCGCCGGCCAAGCAGGAGTCGATCGACACCGTGCTCGCCGCCTGCGACCTCAAGGAGGGCGACGACACGGAACGCGCCCGCGCCGTCGTGGTCGTCGGCTGCATGGCGGAGCGCTACCCCGACGAGCTCGCCGCCTCGATCCCGGAGGCCGACGCCATCGTCGGGTTCGACGGCTACGGGCGGCTCCCACAGCTCGTCGGTGACGTGCTCGCCGGCCGACCCCACGAGCGGGTCGTCGCCCGTGCCGAGCCCGAGGTGCCGACGACGGTCACACCGACCGGCCGGCATCGGGCCGCGACGATCCGGCAGCCGCTGCCCCTGCTCGTCATGCCGACGGCGGCCGACGAGGCACCGCCGGAGGCCGCGCCGGCGCCGCGGCGGGTGACCACCCCGCAGGACGACCTCGACCGCATGCCGGCGTCGGGGCCGCGCTTCCCGGTCCGCCGCTTCGGGACGGGCGACGGTCCCGCGCCGGCCTGGGCCTACCTGAAGATCGCATCCGGCTGCGACCGCGTCTGCACCTTCTGCGCCATCCCGTCGTTCCGTGGCCGCTTCCGGTCGCGCCCGCTCGACGAGATCGTCGCCGAGGGCTCCTGGCTGGCCGACCAGGGCGCCCGCGAGCTCGTCCTCGTCTCGGAGAACACCACCTCCTACGGCAAGGACATCGGGGGCCGCTCGCGGCAGGTCGAGCTCCTCGAGGCCCTGTCGGCGATCGATGGGGTCGACCGGATCCGGCTCATGTACCTGCAGCCCGCCGAGCTCCAGCAGCCGCTCGTCGAGGCGATGACCGGCCTGCCGAAGGTGGCGAGCTACTTCGACCTGTCGCTGCAGCACGTGTCCGCCACCGTGCTGAAGCGGATGGCCCGCAGCGGCTCGCCGGAGCGCTTCACGACGCTCGTCGACACGATCCGCCACCTCGACCCCGACGCGGTGTTCCGGTCCAACTTCATCCTCGGGTTCCCGGGCGAGACGGAGGAGGACGTCGACGCCCTCGAGGACTTCCTCGTGCGCAACCGCCTCGACTGGGTGGGGCTGTTCACCTACAGCCAGGAGGACGGCACGCCGTCGGCGACGATGGACGGCCAGGTCCCCGAGGCCCTCGCCCGCGAGCGGCTCGAGCGGCTCGCCTCCGTCCAGGAGCACCTCGCCGACGAGGCCGCACGCAGCTTCGTCGGCCGCGAGCTCGACGTCATCGTCGACGAGACCGTGACCGACGCGGGAGCGGTCGTCGCCTGCGTCGGCCGCTCCTACCGGGAGGCGCCCGACACCGACGGCGAGGTCCAGCTCGTCGACGCGGACGGAGCGCCGGTGGAGGTTCCCGTCGGCCGGCGGGTGACGGCCCGGATCGTGGACGCCGTCGGTGTCGATCTCGTGGCTCGCGTCGTGGAGGGCGCCGGCCGGGAGGCGACCCGTGCCTGATGGGCGTCGTGCACGACCGCCGGAGGACCCCTCCGTCGGTCGTGCTGCGCCAGCGCCCCATGCCGCGAACCATCGCGGGGAGGGGCATCATCTCACGCTGTTCCCCGACTCGAGCCAGATCCCGGTCGTCCCGCTCTCCGAGCTGCGGCGCGAGCCGCACTGGTTCAACGTGCCCAACTTCCTCACGTTCCTGCGCGCCCTGCTCGTGCCCGTCATCCTGTGGCTGCTCGCGAAGCACGACCACAACGCCCAGTGGTGGGCCTTCGGCATCTTCCTCTTCGCGGCTGCCACCGACTCGATCGACGGGTGGGTTGCGCGCCGGTGGCACGGTGTCACCCGCTGGGGGCAGCTCGCCGACCCGATCGCGGACAAGCTGCTGATCGTCGGGTCGCTGGCCAGTCTGGCGCTCGTGGGGCACCTGCCCTGGTGGGCGCTGTGGGTGATCGTCGTCCGCGAGGTCGGCGTCACGCTCCTGCGGGTCAACCTGGTCCGCCGCTTCGATCTCGTCATGGCCGCGAGCCGTTGGGGCAAGGCGAAGACGATCTCGCAGGTCGTGGCCGTCGCCGGGCTGCTCTGGCCGACCGGTCGGGTCGGTCACTGGCAGGACGCCCTGTTGTACGTGGCGGTCGCGCTGACCGTCTGGTCCGGCGTGGACTACGGATTCCGTGCCGGGCGTCTTGCCCGCCGGAAGCTGAGCGACGACGCGGAGGACACGCAGCAATGAAGGTGACGATCTGCTCGGTTGGCACCGAGGTGGTGCTCGGCGACCAGGTGGATTCGAACGCCGCGTGGCTGTCGCAGCGGCTGCGCGAGCTCGGCGTGGAGGTGCGCTACCACCTCGCGGCCGGTGACGACCTCGACACGCTCGTGCCGGCGCTGCGGTGGCTCGTCGACGTCTCGGACGCCGTGATCATCGGCGGCGGGCTCGGCCCGACGCCCGACGACCTCACCCGCGAGGGCGTGGCGGCTGCCCTCGACCGGCCCCTGGAGCATCGCGACGACCTCGAGGAGGCCATCCGCGAGCGGTTCTCGTCCCGCGGCGCGCGGATGCCGTCCTCGAACCTGAATCAGGCGCGGGTGCCGGCGGGGGCCACCGCCCTCCCGCCGCTCGGCACCGCCCCCGGCTTCGTGTGCACGGCCGACAACGGCTGCATGATCTATGTGCTGCCCGGCGTGCCGTGGGAGTACCAGCAGATGTACGAGCGCGACGTGGCACCGGACCTGCTGCGTCGCACGGGCGGCGGCGCCAGCGTGACCCGCACCGTCCACGTGACCTCCATGGGCGAGTCCGCGGTCGCGGAGGCCCTCGGCCCCGTGCTCGCCGACCTGCACGGACACGACGACGTTGCCGTGTCGTTCCTGGCCACCGGCACCGAGATCCAGGTGCGCGTGACGGCCGCCGGCGACGACCCGGCACAGGCCCGCGAGCGCAGCGAGCCGGTGCTCGCGGCCGTCTGCTCGGCGCTCGGACGGGCCGTCGCGGGCATCGACGACGAGCGGCTGGAGTCGGTGCTGAACGACCTGCTGCGTGACGCCGGCGAGTCGGTGGCGTTCGCGGAGTCCGCCACGTCGGGAGGGATCAGCGCCAGGATGGCCCAGGTCCCGGGCGCGAGCGAGATCATGCGGGGCGGCGTGGCCGTCTACAGCACCGACGCGAAGGTGACGGTGCTCGGCGTGCCGTCCGAGCTGATCGAGGCGCACAGCCCCGTCAGCGAGGAAGTCACCCGGGACATGGCGGCCCGCGCTCGGGAGCTGTTCGACGCCGACTGGGGCGTCGCCGTGACGGGCGTGGCCGGGCCCGGTACCCAGGGCGGCAAGCCGATCGGCACGGTCTACTGGGCCGTGACCGATCCCGACGGCGACACCGTCTGCAAGCAGGCGACGTTCCCGGGCGACCGGGCGGCGGTGCTCGACCGGCTGGGCTCGGCGGCGCTGGAGCTCCTGCGGCGGCGTCTGCTCGACCGGGCGAGCTGACCGTTCGAGCCGGCCGGTGTGTTTCCGGCGGGAGGATCAGCACGGTGCGATTGTTCGTGGCTCTCCCGGTGCCCGACGCCGTGCGGAGCGCGCTGGACGATGCCGTCGCACCGCTGCGCCACGAGCATCGCCAGCTGCGGTGGACCCGTTCGAGCACCTGGCACGTCACCCTCGCGTTCCTGGGGGAGGTCGAGCGCTCCGCCGAGGACGTTGCGGCCGTCCTGGGCGAGGCGGTCGCGGCCCAGCCGGTCGGTCCGGTGCGTCTCTCGCTCGGCGCGGCCGGCCACTTCCGGCGCCAGGTCCTGTGGATCGGGGTCGACGACGAGCCGGCCGGCGCCGTCGGGCTGCTCGGCGGCCATCTGCAGCGAGGGCTCGCGGAGGCGGGGGTTCCGGTCGACGCGAAGCCCGTCCGCGCCCACCTCACACTGGCGCGCCCACGCGACCGTCGCGGGCGCATCCCGGCCGCCGTGGTCGACGCCGTGCCGGCGGTCGAGGCGGCGTGGACGGCGACCGACGCCGTCCTGTACCGCTCGCATCTCGGCGACGGACCCGCCCGGCACGAGGTGCTGGCACGGATCGCCCTGGACGGCCGTTAGCCGGTCGTCTGCGACGCGGGAGCGGGGCTCTCGCCGCTGCTCGACGACCGCCCGTTCGTCGGGCGTGGGACCGGCGGCGGGAGCGGCGCAGCGCGGGCGCGCAGATCGGCGACGAGCTCCCACACGCGGTCGAAGACCGCCTTGGCCTGGCGGGCGTCGTACAGCGCCCCGTGGGCCTGGTCCGAGTCGTGCGGGATCCCGAGCGCCTCACAGGTCTTCGCGAGGCTGCGGGGCGCCTCCGGGCCCGGCGCCACGATCGGGAGCGCGAGCGTCTCGACGTTGAGGAGGTGGTGGTCCCACGTCGGCGTCATGCCGAGCCGCCGACAGGCGATGGTCAGGTGCTGCGCGTCGAAGTCGGGGACGGCGCCCACGATGACCGCGCCGTCGGCGTCCTCGAGCAGCTGCCCGAGCCACTCGGACAGGGCCGTCTTGGGCTGCGGGGCGATCCGCTCCTCGTAGTGGGTCAGCTCGAGGGCGTCGGCGTCGGCCGTGTCGCCGGTGTGGCGCGGGAAGTACTGCCGCTCCGCCTCCGAGCCGTCCTCGAAGCGGACGATCCAGGAGACCTCGGTGAGCTCGTGCCGGGTGTGGTCGAGCCCCGTCGCCTCCGTGTCGATGAAGACGAAGCGGGTACCCGGGGACGCACCGCCCGACTCGGTGGCGTCGCCCGACTCGGTCGCGGGGGTCGCGTCAGGGGCCGGCATGGTCGCTCCTCGTGGCTGGATGCGGATGGCTCGGGAGGAAGGCGGGGGCAACCTACCGCCTGTCGGTGACGTCACCGGGGGCGAGCCGCACGAGGCGGGGGACGGGCGTCGAGGACGGCGAGGGTGCCGTCCGGGCGGGCGGTCGATCAGCCCGTGACGAAGCGTGCCTCGGCGATGCCGGCCTGGTGGCGCGAGCCCGAGCCCGGCGCGAGGGAGGTGATCCAGACGAGCCAGTAGCGGCCCTTCGTGCCCGCCTTCACCGGCACGCTCACGCTCGAGCCGGCGTCCGACACCGTGTCGACCGGCGGTCCCCAGGCCGAGGTGTCCGTGCCGCTCGGCGGCTCGTCGAGCGCGTAGAGGGTGAAGTCGATGCCCTGCTCGGTGAGGTCGAGCTGCAGCTGCTTCACGTCGCGCGGCTCGCCGAGGTCGAAGACGATCCCGACACCGGGCTTGAGCCCGCCGAGGTCGACCGTGTTGTAGTGCTGGGTCTCCCAGGCGGTCCCGGGGTCGCCGTCGTAGGCCTTGCCCACGTCCTCGCCGTGCTCGCCGTCGCTGCCGTAGGGATCGAAGTCGCTCGCCGAGGCGATGGAGGCGACCTGCGTCGCGTCGCCACCCCCCGAGGCGCTGTCGCCGCCCTTGTCGGACGGCCCGCCGCCGCTCCCGCCGCCGGTCACCAGCGCCAGCACGACCGCGAGCACCACGAGGGCCGTGACGGCCAGCACGGCCAGCGGCCAGCGTCGGGGCGAGCGCGTCTCGGTCGGCTCCTCGGCCGGTGGCGGCGGTGGCGGCGTTCCGACCGGTGTCGTGGCGTCGGCGGCGGCCCCCGGCCGATGTCGGGCGGGTGCCGCGTCGGGTTCGCCGTGCGCGTCGCGGCGCGCGCTCGTCTCCCGGTCGACGGCCGGGGGCAGGACCGCCGTCCTGTCGTGGTCGTCGTCGTTGCCGTCGCGACGCACGACCCGGGTCGTGTTCTCGTTGGGGATCGCCTGGGTGCTGTCGAGCTGCTCCGTCGCCACCGGCGGGCGTCCTTTGTCGGCCGACCGGCGGGCGGCCACGTCGGCGATGACGATGGCGGGCTCGTCGGGCACGAGCGGCTCGAGGGACTCGGCCAGGTGCGCGCCGTCGGCGTAGCGCTCGTCGGGATCCATGCGCGTGGCACGGACGACGATCTCGTTGAGCGGACGCGGCACGTCGTCACGCAGCGTGCGGGGTGGGGCGGCCTCGGTCGTGAGGCGCTGCGCGGTGACGGCGGCGGGCGTCTCGCCGTCGAAGGGCGGCCTGCCCGTCAGGCACTCGTGGAGGACGAGGCCGAGCGCGTACACGTCCGTGCGCGCGTCGAGGTCCTCGCCGCGCAGCTGCTCCGGTGCGAGGTAGGCGGCGGTCCCGACGACCGAGCCGGGCATGGTCAGCTGCGTCTGGGCCGTGCCGAGCGCCTTGGCGATCCCGAAGTCGGCGACCTTGGCGGTGCCGTCGCGGGTCAGCAGCACGTTGGCGGGCTTCACGTCGCGGTGGACGAGACCGCGGGCGTGCGCCTCACCGAGCGCCCGTGCCACCTGCGAGCCGATCGCCGCCACCGCCTCGGGACGCAGCGGTCCGCGGGTGAGCACCTCCGCGAGCGTGGGGCCGTCCACGTACTCCATGACGAGGTAGACGTGGCCGTCGGTCTCGCCGATGTCGTAGATGACGACGGCGTTCGGATGGGTGATCGCCGCGGCCGCCGTCGCCTCGCGGCGGAAGCGGGCGACGGTGTCCTCGTCCTGCTCGAGCTGCGGGTGCAGCAGCTTGATCGCGACCTGGCGGCCCAGACGCTCGTCCGTGGCCCGCCAGACCGCTCCCGCGCCGCCGGAGCCGATCGTCTCCTCGAGGTGGTAGCGGCCGGCCAGACGGTCCGGGAGGTCACGCGTCGCACTCGATGTGGTGCGGTCGGCAGGCACGATCGTCCTCGCGAGCAGGGGTGACGCCGGGACACAGAAGGCGGCTCCAAGGTACGCCAGGTCGGGGCCAGGTCACAGTGAAACCTCGCCCGTGCGTACAGCCCCGGCCGTCCGGCGTCGCTCCCGCGGCCCTGCCCTGCACCCTGCCGGGGCCGCGGCCGGCCGGCGACGTCCAGGGTGCTTGCACCGAACGGATGTTCGGTTAGGCTTCGCCTGTCCACATCTCGTGCGGGCGCCGTCGGCCGGGCTGTCACACCCCCGCCGTACCGTCCGGCAACGACGAACACCCGAAGAACGTCCCAGAGGCTGGAGGCACCGTGGCAGGCAGCGTGGACCGCGAGAAGGCACTCGACGTCGCCCTCTCCCAGATCGAGAAGCAGTTCGGCAAGGGCTCGCTGATGCGGCTCGGCGACACCGTCGGCCAGCAGGTGCCGGCGATCCCCACCGGCGCGCTCTCGCTCGACCTGGCGCTCGGCGTCGGTGGCCTGCCGCGCGGCCGCGTGGTCGAGATATTCGGTCCGGAGTCCTCGGGGAAGTGCCTCACGGCCGACACCTACGTCTGGACCGACGAGGGGCTGCAGACGGTCGGCGAGCTCTTCGAGCGGTGTGGACAGCCGGCGAGCTGCACGAGCCGGGTCACGGACGTGAGCGACCTCGGCGTCCGCCTCGTCAACGAAGAGGGTGAGCTCGAGCCGATGGCCGCCCTCACCCACAACAACCGCCGGCCGACCTGGCGTGTCACGCTCCAGTCGGGACGCCACGTCACCGCGACGGCCCGTCATCCCCTGCGGGTGCTGAACGAGCGTGCGGAGGTCGTCTGGCGTCGCGTCGAGGACCTTCGCGAGGGCGACGTGCTGGTGTCGGCGACCTTCGGCGCACAGGAGGCCGCGGGCGGCGCCTACCTCTCCGAGGACGAAGCCGTGCTCCTCGGCTACCTGGTCGCCGAGGGGACGCTCGGGGAGAGCAACCGGAACGGCTTCGGGTTCAGCAACCATCACGACGACGACGTGACCGAGGAGTACCACCGGCTGGTCGAGTCCGTCCTTGGCATCGACCCCGAGCGGGTCAAGAAGTACGGCCCGGGCGACTACTGGGTCCATGACACGGTGGTCCGTCGCCGGTTGTTCGACGAGTACGGCCTCGACGACGTCAACGCCGACGGCAAGGAGGTCCCCCGCTGCGTGCGGACCGGCGGCCCGAAGGCCCAGCGGGCCTTCCTGTCGGCGCTGTTCGAGGGTGACGGGTGGATCGAGGACGGACCAGAGGTCTGCCTCACCACGGCTTCGAAGACCCTCGCCGAGCAGGTGCAGCTGCTGCTGTACGGGCTCGGTGTTCCGGCTGGCCTCGGTGAGCGCTTCAACGAGCAGTACGAGCGCAGCTACTGGACCGTCCGGGTCTCGCCGGGTGCCGTCTCGCGCTTCCTCGACCGGATCGGCTTCCGGTCCGAGCGTCGCGCCGCCCAGGTGGCGCGCCATGCCGCGACGGTGACCGAGGCAGCGATCCGCCGGGAGGGGGTTCCGGGGATCGACGCACTGGTGCGTGACCTGCGCGACGCGATCGGTGGCGACCGTCACCTCGATCGGCTCCGCTGGCTGGCGACGGCGCCGTACACCTTCGAGCGCATCGTCAGCATCGAGGATGCCGGGCGTCAGCCGACGTTCGACGTGGTCGTGCCCCGAACGCACAGCTTCCTCGCGAACGGGATCCTCTCGCACAACACCACCGTGGCGCTCCACGTCGTCGCCGAAGCGCAGAAGGCCGGCGGGATCGCGGCCTTCATCGACGCGGAGCACGCGCTCGACCCGACCTACGCGAAGGCGCTCGGCGTCGATATCGACGAGCTGCTCGTCTCCCAGCCGGACACGGGCGAGCAGGCGCTCGAGATCGCCGACATGCTGATCCGGTCCAGTGCCGTCGACGTGGTGGTCATCGACTCGGTCGCGGCGCTCACGCCCCGCGCCGAGATCGAGGGGGAGATGGGCGACTCCCATGTGGGGCTGCAGGCCCGATTGATGTCCCAGGCGCTGCGCAAGCTCGCGGGCTCGCTGAACCGGTCGAAGACCTGCGCGGTCTTCATCAACCAGCTGCGCGAGAAGATCGGCGTGATGTTCGGCTGCGCATCAGGTCCTACCCGTGTTTCTCTGGCTGACGGCTCGTCCGAGACGATCGCCGACATCGTCAACAAGAAGCTTAAGGTCGAGGTTCTCACGTACGACGAGTTGTCAGAGGAGATCGTTGCGCGACCCATTACCAACTGGTTCGACAACGGTTCCACTAGCAGCTTTCTCCACCTGACCGTTGCACGCGCGGGCGGCGGTACAGGCCACTACGAGTCTCACCTGGAATACACCCCGAACCATCTTGTCATGACACCCGAGGGCTGGTTGGAGGCACAGCAACTTCAGGTGGGAGATAAGGTCATCCAAGCGGTACCCCACTATCTCTCCCCGTTCCAGTGGGAGGTCGCTCTCGGGACGCTCATGGGTGACGGATCCCTGTCGCCGTCCAAGACGGAGTATGCCGCTCGCCTTCGCTGGGGCCACGGCCATCGACAGAAGGAATACGCCGACTGGAAAGCCTCGCTCTTTACGAACGTGAACGTCTCCCGATCGACGAACGACAAGGGGGCCGTATTCGACGATCTCCAGCCGCTTGCGGAGCTATCGGAACTTCGAAAGGCCGTCTACATCGGTGGCAAGAAAGTCCTGAGCCATGACTACCTCAAGCTTCTGACCCCGCTCTCGATCGCGCTGTGGTACATGGATGATGGCTCCTTTCAACTCCGTTCCAAGGGTCTCCAGGAGCGAACCCGCGGTGGAAGTGGAAGGAGCGAGATCTGCGTCCAAGCTCTTGACCCCTCGTCTCGACAGCGGCTGCGTGACCACCTCGAAGACACGTGGGGAGTCTCTCCGAAGCTCACGCAACGGGGATCGCGGCAGGTCTCCTATCTCGTATTCGATCGACACGAGACCGAGAAGCTGCACGAACTCCTCGCGCCCTACGTCCATCCCTCGATGGACTACAAGCTGTTGGCCCGGTATCGCGGCCGCTTTTCGGTCAAGCCGGACCTGGGATCCATCAGGTACGTGCCGACGCCGATGGAGATCCTTCGGATCGATGAGCGACCCGCACCGCGAGGTGACAGCCACCGTTACGACATCGAGGTGGAGGGAACCCATAACTACTTCGCCGATGGCGTGATGGTCCACAACAGTCCTGAAACCACCCCCGGTGGTCGCGCGCTGAAGTTCTACTCGTCGGTCCGGCTCGACGTGCGCCGCATCGAGACGCTCAAGGACGGCACGAACGCGGTCGGCAACCGGGTGCGCGTGAAGGTCGTGAAGAACAAGGTCGCTCCGCCGTTCAAGCAGGCCGAGTTCGACATCATGTACGGCGAGGGCATCTCCAAGGAGGGCTCGCTGCTCGACGTGGGGGTCGACGAGGGGATCATCCGCAAGGCGGGTGCCTGGTACACCTACGAAGGCGAGCAGCTCGGCCAGGGGCGCGAGAACTCCCGCAACTTCCTCAAGGAGCACGAGGACATCGCGCTCGAGATCGAGAAGCGGGTCAAGGACAAGCTCGGGATCGCGCCGCTCGCCGCCGAGGACAAGCCGGCCGACGCCGACGCCGACGAGGAGTGAGCCGTGTCGGCAGACTCCGACGAGACGCACCGCGACGACGAGGCACCCTTCCGCAGCGCCGAGGACTGGCTGCGTGAGCGGGGCGTGGCTCGCGAGCCGATCCGCGTATCGGCCCCGCCCGACGACCGCCCGCCCGTCTCCGCGCGCGAGGCGGCCCGCCTCGCGAACGAGCCTCCCGCCGCGGCGCCGGGCGAGACACCCCCTGACCGCGCGCCGTCCGACACCGACGAGGAGGCCGACACCGCCGCCGGGTCGCTCGGCGACCGCGTCGCCGCGGCGCTGGCGTTCATCCGCCGGTCCACCGCCGGCACGCCACAGTCCGAGGCACGGCTGCGGTCGAAGCTGACCGAGCGGGGGGAGCTGCCGGTCGTCATCGACCACGCGCTGGCGCGCGCACGCGACGAACAGCTCGTCGACGACGACGCCATGGCGTCGGCGCTGGTCGCCGAGTGGCGCACGAAGGGCCATGCGCCCCTGCGGATCCGCCAGGACCTGCAGAAGCGCGGCTTCGATCGGGCGCTGATCGAGCGCCTCCTCGCCGACGCCGAGTCCGAGGACCAGGAAGCCGCCGCGTTCGACGTGGCCCGTCGCAAGGCCGCCGGCATGCGGCACGTCACGGCCGAGACCGCCTTCCGGCGCCTGGTCGGCCACCTGGCGCGCCGCGGCTACCCGGAGGGACTCGCCCGCAAGGTCGCCCGCCAGGTCATCTACGTCGACCGCGAGCACGAGCAGGTCGCTGGCCGGTGACCGCGCGTCCCATCATCTGCTTCGACCTCGACGGATGCCTCGTCGACTCGCGGCGTGCCATCACCGGGTCGATGAACCATGCCCTCGTCGCGCTCGGGGCCGACCCGCTGCCGCCGCGGGCGCTCGCGACCTACATCGGGCCCCCGCTCCGCGGCGTCGTGGACGGCCTGCTCGCATCGGCCGGGCTGCCCGGCGCCACGACCGACGACGTCGACGCCTTCATCGCGGCCTACCGCGACCACTACGCGTCGGAGGGGATCGCGCTCACGGCCCTCGTCGAGGGCATGGACGACGTGCTGCGCCAGCTGGGGCCGGCGATGACCTGCGGCGTCGTCACCTCCAAGCCGCGCCGCTACGCCCGTCCCGTGGTGGCGCAGGTCGGGCTCACCGACCTGCTCGCCTTCGTCGAGGGACCCCGGTCCGGGGCGGAGGACGAGGTCAAGGAGGGCACCCTGCGCCGCGCCCTCGCCGAGCACGGCGCCGACGATGCCACGCCGGTCGCGATGATCGGGGACCGCGCTCACGACATCGTCGCAGGCCACGCCGTCGCGGTGACCACCATCGGTGTCCTGTGGGGCGTCGGGACCCGCGAGGAGCTCGAGGAGGCGCACGCCGATCACCTCGTCGCCGAGGTCGCGGACCTGGCCCCGCTCGTCGAGCGGGTCGTCGGCCGCTGACCGCCCGCACCCGACCGCCGCAGGCGACCGCACCGCAGGGTCCCCCCGACGTGCGGGCAGGGGACCGACCCACGCGGCCGATAGCGTCGCTGTCGTGGCCGCGACACGCCACGACCTCGACCGATGGGAAGCGCCATGGCAGACGACGACCGCACCCGCGAGCCGCAGGACGAGCGCGGCGACGAAAACCGCGAGCACGCGGCCGAGCAGCCCGGTCCGCGCCACGAGGCCGACAAGAGCACGCAGCAGGACGCCGGGCTCACCGGCGGGCAGGCCAACGCCGAGCGGGGCGAGACGGTCGGCGACGACTGACGGGCCACGGTGGTGCGCGCACGGTCGTCCTCGCGGCACCGGCCCACCGATCGCTTGGGGCGTCCGGCGGCGCGGCGGTAGCCTTCGACGCGGCGCAGTCGCGCCGCGGCCCCGCGGCTTCCATCCTGCACCTGGTTTTCGTTCTCCTGGTTTTCGTCCACCTGGTCGTCGTCCCCGAGTCCCGAGGCGAGAAGTGAACATCCTGCAGTCCTGGCTCATCGTCGGCGTCCCGGTGCTCGCCCTCGTCGGCGGCCTCTTCGCCGGCCACGTCGCCTGGCGCGCCCAGGTCGGCTACGTGCTGCTCGCTGCCCTGCTGGTCTGGTTCGTGCTCGTCCCGGGCGACGTCGTCTCCGCCGCCATCGTCGGCCTCATCGGCGTCGGTCTCATCGCCACCGGCCGAGGCACCGGCAAGGACACGCAGGTCCCCGAGCACCACGAGAACCGCAAGCGGTTCACCACTGCCACCCACGAGAGCTAGCGCCTGTGCCACGTCGCTACTTCATACGCACCTTCGGGTGCCAGATGAACGCGCACGACTCCTCACGTGCCGCCGGCATGCTCGAGACCATGGGCTACCGCCCCGCCGCAGGTGAGGACGACGCGGACCTCGTGCTGCTCAACACCTGTGCCGTCCGCGAGAACGCCGACAACAAGCTCTACGGCACCCTCGGGCACCTCAAGCGCCTGAAGGAGACCCGGGGCACCACCATCGTCGTCGGTGGCTGCCTGGCGCAGAAGGACGGCGAGGGCATCGTCGAGCGGGCCCCGTGGGTGGACGTCGTCTACGGCACCCACAACCTCGGCAACCTCACGAACCTGCTGCTGCAGGCGGACAGCTCCTCGCTGCCCGTCGTCGAGCTGGTCGAGCAGCTCGAGACGTTCCCGTCGGCGCTGCCCGCCAAGCGCGAGGTCCGCCACCACGCGTGGGTGTCGATCTCGGTCGGCTGCAACAACCGCTGCACCTTCTGCATCGTCCCGTCTCTTCGTGGGCCCGAGGTCTCCCGCCGCATCGGAGAGATCCACGAGGAGGTCTCCGCGCTCGTGGACGACGGCGTCGTCGAGGTGACCCTGCTCGGCCAGAACGTCAACTCCTACGGGCGTGACCTCGCCGGCCGGTCCCTGTTCGCCGACCTGCTCCGCGAGGTCGGCGTGATCGACGGGCTCGAGCGGCTGCGGTTCACCTCGCCCCATCCCCGCGACTTCACCGACGACGTGCTCGACGCCATGGCCACCACCCCGAGCGTCTGCGAGCACCTCCACCTGCCGCTGCAGTCCGGCTCCGACCGCGTGCTTCGCCGCATGCGCCGCTCCTACCGGCAGCGTCGCTACCTCGACCTCGTCGCGAAGACCCGGTCGCTCATGCCCGACGCGGCGCTCTCGACCGACATCATCGTCGGGTTCCCCGGCGAGACCGAGGACGACTTCGCCGAAACCCTCGCCGTCGTCGAGCAGGTCGGCTTCGACCAGGCGTTCACCTTCCAGTACTCGCCCCGCCCCGGCACGCCGGCCGCCGAGATGACCGACGAGTTCGTCGACCCGGAGGTCGTCAAGGACCGCTACCTCCGTCTCGAGGCCCTGACCCGCCAGCAGTCGCAGGACCGGCATGCGGCGCTCATCGGCACCGAGCAGGAGCTGCTCGTCGAGTCGCCATCCAAGACCGACCCGACCCGGCTCTCCGCACGCACACGCGGGAACCATCTGGTGCACCTGCCCGCCGGCCCCGGGTACGCCCCCGGCGACCTCGTCACCGCCACGATCGAGTCGGCGACCGCGAACTACTGCCTCGCGGGCGCACCCCGGTCGGTCCTCCGGACGGCTGCCGGCCGCGCCACCGAGGCAGCCATGGCCGCAGGTGAGGGCTGGACCCTCGACGAGCCGCCGGTCACCACCGGCACCCCCGAGGGGCGGCGCGCGCTGCCCGTCGTCGGCTGACGGGCCGGCCGTCCCATGAGTCGAGTCGTCCCCGCCGCCGCCATCGTCCCCGCCGCCCCGCTGCTCGTCTCGGCCGCGTCGCCCGACCAGCCGGCCGAGATCCGCGACGACGTCGCCACCCTCCGCGAGGCGGCGCACCGGGTGCTGGCGGCGCTACCGACGACCGACGTGACCGTGCTGCTCGCCGCCGGCGCCCGCGGCTTCCACGACACGGCCCACGCGACGCTGCGTCCCCTCGGCATCCGTGGTGCCGAGGCGACGCTGCCCGTCGCCCGAGACCTCATCCCGCACGTCACCCGGCTCACCCAGTACCCGGTCTTCGTCAGCGAGGAGCTCGAACGTCTCGCACGCCGTCGTGGCGCTGCTCCTGCACGAGGCACGCGGGGCCGTGCCGGTCCTGCCCCTGGCGGTCCCGCCGGGCACCGACGGTGACGTGCTCGTCCACGTCGGCGCCAGCCTGCTCGAGGGGCTCCGCGACGCCGGCATGACCGCCACCATGGTCAGCGCCGGCGACCTGTCGGCCTGCCTCGACGAGTCCAGCCCCGGCTACGTCGTCGCCGGCGCCGACGCGTGGGACCGCGAGGCGGTCACCGCGGTCCGGCGTGGGGACGCCGCCGCCTTCGCGGCGCTCGGGCCCGCCGACGCGGAGCGGGTCATGGCCCGGTCGTGGCCACCGCTCGCCGTGCTCGCCGGCGCCGTCGCCGCCGCCAGGCTCACGCCGACCGAGGTCCGCTACGCGGCACCCCGGGGCGTCGGCCAGCTCGTCGCCGCCTACACCGACCTCGGTGGCGAGGAAGCCGGCGCCCGCTACGCGCGCAGCGTCGACCAGGGCGCCGACGAGCCGTCATGACCCCGGTCCTGGCGGTCGTGGGACCCACGGCGTCGGGCAAGTCCGCGCTGGCGCTCGACATCGCGGCCTGCCGCCCTGTCGAGATCGTCGCGGTCGACGCCTTCACCCTCTACCGCGGGCTGGACATCGCGACCGCGAAGCCGTCGGCGGCCGAGCGGGCGGCCGTGCCCCACCATCTCGTCGACGCGCTCGAGCCGTGGGACGAGGTGACGGTCGCGTGGTTCCAGGACGCCGCACGTCGGGCCGTCGCCGAGGTACGCGAGCGCGGGGCGGTACCGCTGCTCGTCGGAGGCTCGGGCCTCTACTTCCGCGCCGTCGTCGACGATCTGCGCTTCCCGCCGACCGACGCCGGCGTGCGCGAGCGACTGGCCGCGCGCTACGCCGACGCGCCCGAGGACGCCCACGCGCGGCTCGAGGCCATCGACCCGGCCGCCGCCGCGAAGATCGACCCCGGCAACGTCCGCCGCTCGGTCCGGGCGCTCGAGGTCATCGAGCTCACGGGCGAGCCGTTCTCGTCGTTCGCGGCCGCCTGGGACGACTACACGTCGATCTACCCGTCGCTCGAGGTCGCCTACCTCGAACCGCCGACGGCCGTGCTCCGCGAGCGCATCGAGGCACGCGCCCGGACCATGGTCGCGGCCGGCCTCCTCGACGAGTGCCGCCGGCTGCGTGGCCTGCCCCGCCCGCTGTCGCGCACCGCCGCGCAGGCCATCGGCTACGCGGAGGGGTTCGCCGTGCTCGACGGCGCCCTGGCCATCGACGACCTGGCCACGGCGATCGCCGACCGCACCTGGCGCTACGCCCGCCGGCAGCGCTCCTGGTTCCGGCGCGACCCGCGGTGCGAGCCGGCGGACCCCGACGCCGTCCGCGCCCGGTGGTGCTGAGCGCCTGCCCCGTCACGGCCCCGACGAGCGTCCGCCGTGCGCCGGCGGCCCCGTTGCTCCGCGCAGTACCCTCGTCGGCGTGCGATTCACCAAGGCCCACGGCACCGCCAACGACTTCGTCGTCCTCGTCGACCTGGACGACCGCCTCGACCTGTCCGCGTCGCTCGTGCGGGCCCTCTGCGACCGCCGTCGCGGCGTCGGCGCGGACGGCGTCCTGCGCCTCGGCGCGCCCCGCGACGGGGCCCACGTCTTCATGGACTACCGCAACGCCGACGGCTCGATCGTCGAGATGTGCGGCAACGGCGTCCGCGTCGTCGCGAAGCACGTCGTCGACCACGGGCTCGTCACCACCGACGGCGACCGGGTCCTCGTGGACACCCGCGCCGGCGTGAAGCCCGTCACGGTCTCCCGCGACGCGGCGGGCCGGGTCGCCGAGGTCACCGTGGACATGGGCCCGCCGGTGCTCGATCCGGGCGAGATCCCGTTCGACGCGCGCCGTCCGGGCGACGTGCAGGAGCCGATCACGGTCGACGGGCAGACGCTGACGGTCAGCGCGGTGTCGATGGGCAACCCGCACGCCGTCACCGTCGTCGACGACGTTGACGAGGCGCCCGTGCGGACGCTCGGTCCGCTCGTCGAGGTCGACCCGCGGTTCCCGAAGCGCACGAACGTCGAGTTCGCCCAGCCCGTGTCGCCAGACACCATCCGGCTGCGCGTCTGGGAGCGGGGCGTCGGCGAGACCGCCGCCTGCGGCACCGGCGCCTGCGCCACGCTCGTGGCGCTGCAGCGGCTCGGCCATGCCGGACCCAACGCCACCATCCACGTCCCCGGGGGCATCCTGACGGTCCGCTACGACCCCGACGAGCACCCCTCCGTCTTCCTGACCGGGCCGGCGGTCGAGGTCGCACACGGCGAGCTCGACGGGCAGTGGCTCCACGACGCACGCGAGGGACGGCTCGACCGAGAGGAACACCACTGACTGCCGACCACGATCCCACCGACGCACGCGACGCCGGTACCGACGACCTTCCCGGCGTGAACGGTGAGGACCGCTCGCGTGCCGAGGAGCGCCGCCGCCGGCGCGAGGTCATCGCCGAGGGCGCCCCGCGTGAGGGCGTCGACATCATCCGTCCCGTCGAGGCGGCCGTGATCGTCGGGGTGCAGCTGCCCGGCATGCCGCTGGCCGAGGTCGAGGCGAGCCTCGACGAGCTCGAGTCGCTCCTCGACACCGCCGGGGCCGAGGTCGTCGACCGCGTGATCCAGCGTCGCGAGGCGCCGGACGCCGCCACCTTCGTCGGCAAGGGCAAGGTCGCCGACCTCCGCGACCTCGTGCAGGCCACCGGGGCGGACGCCGTGGTGTTCGACGACGACCTCAGCCCCGCACAGCAGCGCAACCTGGAGGAGGGCATCAAGCAGAAGGTCCTCGACCGGACCATCGTGATCCTCGACATCTTCGCGCAGCACGCCACGAGCCGCGAGGGCAAGGCCCAGGTCGAGCTCGCGCAGCTCGGCTACCTGCTGCCCCGGCTGCGTGGCTGGGGTGAGGCGCTGTCCCGCCAGGCCGGCGGGCGGGCCGCCGGCGGCGTCGGGATCGGCGGTCGCGGGCCGGGTGAGACCCAGCTCGAGGTGGACCGCCGACGCATCAACCGGCGCATCGCGAAGCTCAAGTCCGACCTCGAGGACTTCGAGCGGATCCGCCGCACGAAGTCGCAGGAGCGCGAGCGGCGGCGGGTCCCCAACGCCGCACTCGTCGGGTACACGAACGCCGGGAAGTCGTCGCTGCTGAACCGGCTCACCGGCGCCGGCGTGCTCGTCGAGAACCAGCTGTTCGCGACCCTCGACGCGACCGTGCGTCGCCTCGACCTCCCCGACGGCCGCGACGTGGTGGTGACCGACACGGTCGGGTTCGTCCGCAAGCTGCCCCACGGGCTCGTCGAGGCGTTCAAGTCGACCCTCGAAGAGACCGCCCGGGCCGATCTGCTGCTGCACGTCGTCGACGCGGCGCATCCCGAGGCGGAGGCGCAGGTGATGGCCGTCCACGACGTGCTGAAGGAGATCGGCGCGAAGGAGGTCCCCGAGCAGCTCATCCTCAACAAGGCCGACATCGCCGATCCCGCACGGGTCGTGTCGCTGTCACGCCGCCTGTTCGAGGAGACCGGCAACGAGCCGGTCGTCGTGTCCGCCGCGACCGGCCATGGGATCGACGAGCTCGTCGAGCGGATCCGGCTGCGCCTGCCCGGACAGCGGATGCGCGTCTCGGCGCACATCCCCTACGACCGCGGTGATCTCGTCGCCATGGCCCACGACCGCGGACAGGTGCACAAGGAGGCCTACTCGTCCGAGGGGACGCTGCTCGTCGCGACGGTCGACGAGGAGGTCGCCAAGGCGATGCGTGCCTGGCTCGACGAGGACCCCTTCGCCGAGGAGCCCGAGCACTGGGAGTCCGACTGAGCCCGAGGCCGCGTGTCCAGCGGGCTGTCTAGCGGACCGACCGCAGCACGGTGACGACCTTGCCCATGACCCGGATGTCCTGGTCGGCGGCCACGGGGATGGGCTCGAAGGCCGGGTTGGCGGGATCGAGGAAGACCTCGCCCGTCCGGGTCCGGCGGAAGAACTTCACCGTCGCCTCGCCGTCGACGAGCGCGGCGCACATCTCGCCCTGCTCGACGGTCGGCTGCTCCCGCACGACGACGAGGTCACCGTCGAGGACGCCCGCCTCGATCATCGACTCACCACGCACCTTCAGCATGAAGAGGGTGCCCTCGCCCACCAGCTCGCGGGGGAGGGCGTAGACCGCGTCGACCCGCTCCTCGGCGACGAGCGGCGCGCCGGCGGCGATCTCGCCGACGAGCGGGACGTTGCGCGACTGCTCGGGGCGGGCCTCGAGGTTGGTCTCGATGTCCCGGGCGACCTCGATCGCCCGCGGCTTCGTCGGGTCCCGGCGCAGGTAGCCCTTCTGCTCGAGCTGGGCGAGCTGCGCGTGCACCGAGGACGTTGACTTCAGGCCGACGGCGTCGCAGATCTCGCGCACCGACGGGGGGAAGCCCCGCGTGTCCACGTGCTCGTGGATGACGGCGAGGATGGCGCGCTGCCGGTCGGTGAGCTCCTCCGCAGCATGACCGCCGTTCGTCGACACCTTGGTCGGGGTGTCGGTCGGGGTGTCGGTCGGGGTGTCGGTCGAGGCGGAGGTCGACCCGGTGTCGCTCATCATCGTCTCCTGGCGGTCGCATCCCGGTGGAAGCGTGGCCGGGCCCGCGCGGCGGCGCCCGAACGAACGTTCGGGCCGGACCGTAGCGCCGGCCGGCGGGGAAGGCAAACATCTGTTCGACGGGAGGGTTGACGTCGAACGTGTGTTCGGCGATGATCGACGACGAGATCGAACAGGCGTTCGGTGCACGCGACGGTCAAGACCGAGTCAAGACCGGACCGAGATGTCACACCCCCTTCGTAGCGTCCGGGGCGTCACCGAGGACCGAGCAGCAGGAGGACGAGATGGCGACGGCCAGCACGACGGCAGTGATGGGCTTCCCGCGGCGCGCGACGACCTTCCCCGGTCGCGCGCCGGACCCCGCTCCGCGGCGCGAGGCGCCCCGGCGCCCGGTTCCGCCCGCCACGCCGACGCCCGCCGCGCGTCCCGCGCCGCGCGGCGGCCGGCTGCCCGCGATCGTCTACTGGCGTCGCCGCGCCGCCGTCCTCGCGGCGCTGGCGGCGGTCGCGCTCCTGTTCGCCCTCTTCGCCGGCACGGGGGGCGCCGGCGCGCAGGCGGAGCACCGCGCCGCCGGGTACGTGACGGTCGAGCCCGGCCAGACGCTGTGGGAGATCGCGGTGACCCGGGCGCCTGCGGGCACCGACCCGCGCAGCTACCTGGCGGACCTGCGACGCATCAACGGGCTGGAGTCGGCGTCCGTGCCCGCGTGGACGGTGGTCATGCTGCCGGCCCGGTGACACTTTCGCCAGTGGCCGGCGCACCGCAGGGTGGCGCATGGGCGGCGGCGACTGGCCGTGCGACCGGGGATTGCCTCTCGCATCGGGGGGCGGCGTCGGCCACAGTGCGCGCTGCGAGCCCCTTCGGGGGCCCGCGACGGCCGGGCTTCGTTGTGTGGCGGTCGAGGGGGGCGGCCACGCAACCTTCACGGCCCGGCCGTCTCTCCCCCCTTCAGACCCGCAGGTCCTCGCCGCCCTTGGGCGGCGCTTCCTTGCGCAGGGAGTGCAGCTCCTTCTCGAAGTCCTCGGCTCCCTGGAAGTCCTTGTAGACCGAAGCGAACCGGACGTAGGCGACCTGGTCGAGGTCGCGCAGCTGCGCGAGGACCTGCAGCCCGACCTGCTCGGAGGTCACCTCCCGGACGTTGAGGTCACGCAGGCCGCGCTCGACGGCGAGGGCGGCCCGGTCGAGCTCGTCGCCACCCACCCGCCCCTTCGCCGCACGGGCCATCCCGTCGAGCACCTTCGCGGGCGAGAAGGGCAGCACGGAGCCGTTGCGCTTGCGCACGAGCAACGCGGGCCGCTCGACGCGCTCGAAGGTGGTGAAGCGGCCCTGGCACGACCGGCACTCGCGGCGGCGCCGGATCGCCTCGCCGCCAGGGGTCGGACGCGAGTCGACGACGCGGTCGTCGTCGTACCCGCAGGACGGACAGCGCACGGGCAAAGCTCCCTGGCCGTGATCGGCACGACCGTCAGCGACACGCCACCACAACATGTTGTGGTGGGTGTGGGACGGTACGGCCGCACGCCGGGGATTGCGAGCAGGGGGCGCGCCAACGGTCATCGGCGACGAGGAGTTCCCACGGCGGCCCGGACGTGCGCTCTCGGTGACGGGCGGCGGCGGGGGCGGTGGCCTGGTCGTTCCCGGGCACGAGGTGTGATATCCATCCGCGCAACCTCCCACCCGTCGCACCGCCCACAGGGGGATCCGTGCGCGTCCTGTCCCGCTCGTCGCTGACCACCCTCGTGGGGATGCTCGTCACCGTCGCAACGGTGCTGGGGTCGCTGGGTGCCGCCGCGCCGTCGGCGCTGGCCGCCACGACCGTTGCCGACTTCGCCACCTCCCCGCCGCAGCCGGCGCCGGGCAGCACCGTCGTCTTCCTGGGCCGCTGCAGCGACAGCCAGGCCGCGCCGACCTACCGCTGGGACTTCGACACGTCGGACACCTCGGGGTGGGAGGCGACCGGCGCCCGCGCCGAGCATGCCTACCCGCGCGCCGGCACCTACCGGGCCGCGGCGGAGATCACCGGATGCGCAGGCACCACCGTGGTCACCCACGACGTGGTCGTGTCCACACCCCCCGACGCAGCCTTCACGTTCCGGCCGCCCACACCGGCGCCCGGCGACGTGGTGTCCTTCGACGCGCGCGCGTCGCGCGATGCCGAGGACGGGACCAACCTCACCTACGCCTGGGACTTCGACAACGACGGCCGGGTCGACGCCACCGGGGCCACCCCCACCCACGTGTTCACGGAGCGCGCCACGTACCCGGTGAAGCTCACCGTCACCGACCGGGCCGGCTTCACCGCGTCCGTCCGTCACGACGTCCCCGTCAACCGTCCGCCGGTCGCCCGCCTCGCACCGCCGCCCACCGGCAAGGTCTCGGGCCAGCCGGTGACCTTCGACGCCTCCGGCTCCAGCGACCCCGACTCGTCGCAGCCGCTGCGGTTCGACTGGGACTTCGACGGCGACGGGCACGTCGACGCGACCGACGCCGGGCCGCGACCGACACACACCTACGGGGCGCCCGGCGGCTACCGCGTCGTCGTGATCGTGCACGACGCCGACGGGGGCAGCGACTGGGCCGAGACGACGATCACCATCGCCAAGGCTCCGCCCGTCGCACGCCTCGCGGTCTCGTCCACGGACGTGGCCACGCTCGACCCGGTCAGCTTCGACGCGTCCGCCTCCTCGGACCCGGACTCGACGGCGCTGACCTACCGCTGGGACCTCGGCGACGGGACGAGTGCGACCGGCGCGACCGTCAGCCACGCCTACACGGCCATCGGCACGTACACCGTGACGCTGACCGTCCGTGACGAGTCCGGCAACGAGGGCCACCAGCAGACCACGATCCGGGTCCGCAACGCCGCGCCGCACATCGTCGTCGACCGCATCGCCCAGGCTCGCCCGGGAGCGGCGCTGACCATGGACGCCTCCCGCACCTTCGACCCCGAGGGCGGCGAGGTCACGCTCACCTGGGACCTGCCCGGCGCGACGCCGGGGTCGGCGACCGGACCGACGGTGACGGCCCGGTACGCGCAGCCCGGCACCTACCAGGCCCACGTCGCCGCCACCGACGAGCGGGGCGCCGTCCGCCGCGTCGACGTTGCCGTCTACATCGACGACGACGTGGTGACACGCCGGGCCGGCAGCAACCGGATCGACACGGCCGCGTCGCTGTCACAGGCCGCGTTCCCGTCGGCCCACGACGCGATCCTCGCCCGGGCGGACCAGTTCCCGGACGCGCTGGCCGCCTCGGCGCTCGCGGCGCAGGTGGACGGCCCCATCCTGCTCACGAACAGCGACGCGCTGCACCCCTCGACCGCCGCCGAGCTGCAGCGGCTCGGCGTCGCCCACGTCTACCTCGCCGGCGGCACGGCTGCGCTCGCCCCACAGGTCGACGACGACCTCGCCCAGCTCGGCATCGCGACGACCCGGCTCGCCGGCAGCAGCCGGTTCGAGACGGCCGCCGCGATCGCCGACGAGATCGTCCGGATCGGCGGTCGTGTCTCCCAGGTCGTCGTCGCGCTCGGCGCCAGCCCGGACGCCTCCCGGGCCTGGCCGGACGCGCTGGTCGCCGGGAACCTGGCCGTCACCGGTCGGGCCCCGATCGTGCTCGTGCAGCCCGACGGCGTCCCGGCGGCGAGCATGGCCGCGATCCGGCGGGTGCTCGCCGGCCGGCAGGTGTGGATCACGGGCGGCGACCGTGCGGTGCATCCAGCCACCGAGCAGCAGCTGCGCGACGCCGGCTACGACGTGCGGCGGCTCGCCGGTCCCGACCGCTACGCGACGGCCGTCACCGTCGTCGAGGAGGCCCGCCGCCAGGGAGCGTCCGTCGCGCCGACCGTGCTCGCGTCCGGCCTCAACTTCCCGGACGCGCTCGTGGCCGTGCCGGTCGCCTGGAAGCTCGGCGGGGTCCTCCTGCTGGTCGACGCGACCGACCTCGATCACTCGGACGTGACGGGCGCGTGGCTGACGGTGCACCGCGACGCGGTCGACGACGCCTACCTCGCCGGTGGGGCCGGGGCGATCGCCGACCGCGTCCGGCTCCAGGTCTTCGACCGGATCCAGGACCGGCCGGCGCGCTGACGCCCGCGCGAGCCACCGCGGATGCGGTGGCCGGAGGCGCTACCGTCGGGCCCATGAGCACGACACGATCCCCGGCCGCCTGGCTCCCCGCCGGACCGGAGCCTCTCGGCCTCTGGTTGGGCGCCGACGCGAGCGTGGACGACGACGGCTGGCTGTCCCGCGGGCTCGTCGCCGACCCGCACCTGCACGGGCCCCGCGGGATCCTGCAGGGCGGCCTCGCGGTCGGTGCGCTGCTGGCCGCGGCCCGGCTCGGCGACCGCTTCGACGCACCGCCGACCGCCGTCGACGCCCGCCTGCACGCCCCGACGCCGCTCGACACGCCGGTCACCGCGAGGATCCGGGCCACCGCGGCCGCCCACTACGACGCCGTGACCGTCGCGGGGGACACCACCCTGGTCGCCGGGACGGTCGAGCTGGCCGGGCACGAGCCGGCCCCGCGGGTACCGGACCTGCACGCGCTCGCGACCGTGCCGCTGCCCGCACCGCACTCCCAGGACGCCTTCCCGCACTGCTGGGTCTGTGGACCCGACAACGACGACGGGCTCCGGCTGCTGCCCGCGTGGCACACCGACGAGCAGATCGTCACCGGCTGGATCCCCGACGACGACCACGACGACGGCCGCGGCTTCGTGCACCCGGTCGTCGTCGCCGCCGTGCTCGACTGCCCCACCGTGTGGGCGTCCATGCAGCACATCCGCGCCCTGGGGTGTGTCGGCTCGCTGCTCGGCGGCTACCACGTCCAGTACTTCGCCAGCCCCCGGATCGGCGAGCCGCTGCGCACGGTCGCCCGCTTCGACAGCGCCGACGGCCGCAAGATCCGCGCCCGCTCCGCACTCGTCGACGAGGACGGCGTCGTCTACGCGACGGCGTCCGCGTTCCAGCTGGCCGTCACCGACATCCCGCGCCGCTGAGCTCGTCCGCGCCACGGGCAACCCGGCGACTAGCCGACCAGCAGCAGCCGGACGGCAGCGACGGTCAGCGCCGCGAGCAGGAGCCGGACGAAGGTCTCCTCGCTGATGCGACCGAGGACCGCCTTGCCGACGCGGTTGCCGACGATGACGGTGGCCGCCGCGAGCGCGCTCGCCGGGGCGCTGGCGAGGGTCAGCACACCGGTCAGCGCGAACACCCCCGTCTTGATGGCGTGGACGGTCCCGTTCGTTGCCGCGTTCGTGGCCGCGAAGTCGCCCTTGGTGAGCCGGCGCGCGTGCAGGTACGGGGCGCTGATGGGCCCGGCCCCGCCGACGACGGCGGACAGCCCACCGAGCACCAGACCCACCGGCAGCCCGAACCAGGCTGCGATCGGCTCCTCGGGGGCGTCGTGGACCGCCACGCCGCGGCCCCGTCGCCGCAGCCGGCGCGCCAGCTCGACCGTGACGAAGCCGAGCAGCAGCACCGCCATACCGACCTGGATCGCCCGGGCGGGCAGGTCCTTCAGCAGGAATGCGCCGAGCAGGGCCGTCGGGACGGCACCGGCGAGCACCCAGATGACCGCCTCCGCGTCGAGCCGGCGCCGGAACATCGCGACGCGGCTGGCGTTGCCGACGGCCAGCACGGGGGCGGTCAGCCCGACGACGGTGCGCGGGTCGAGGAACCCGGACAGCAGGGCGATGAGGACGATGCCACCACCGATGCCCGCCACCGTGGTGATGAGTCCGGCGACCAGGCCACCGAGCCCGGCGTCCATGCCTGTTTTGGTGGACAGAAATAAACAACTTTGCGCTTGAATTGCGCAGGAAATCCATTAATCTACCATTATTCTCGCTGAGATTCGAGGATGTTTTTTCTAATGCAAAAAGCAGCGCCTTAGAGGAACTGATTGAATTCCTTGATCTTCCGAAAAGAGAGGCGTTTTTAAGTTCCACTCTTAAGAAAGTGGACAAGTTTTCAAGGAAGAAAAATGGGAAAAATGGCATTTTTGATATTAGTCAAATAAGGAAATACGATGATGCAATGAGGGTAATGAGAAAGTTAGGGTATAGCTTAATCGACGTCACTGAGCGTGAGTTAACCAATCGGTATTTTGACCAATCTTTGTGATAAAAAAATCTTTAAGATAAAAAGATATTAATATTATTCAACTGGGCTATGCACTTGACTCAACCACCCACTACCTGTAGTGTAGGTGCATGGAAGACTTCCCGCGCACTTTGTCTGAATTTAGGGACCGCTTCGCCACGGAAGAAGCATGCATTGAGTATTTAACTGCCCTCCGATGGCCCGATGGCTTCAAGTGCCCAAGATGCGACGGAAAGAGCGGATGGAAAATGTCTCGTGGCTTGTTCCTTTGCCAGAAGTGTCGGTACCAGATTTCGGTAACCTCCGGAACCATTTTTCATCAGACTCGGAAGCCGTTGCGAGTGTGGTTTGAGGCTATGTGGCATGTTACCAACCAGAAATATGGAGCGAACGCGCTTGGTCTGCAGCGGATTCTTGGACTTGGCAGCTACCATACGGCCTGGCAGTGGCTTCATAGGCTCAGACGTGCAATGGTACGTCCCGAGCGGGAACAATTGATAGGGCCTGTAGAGGTAGATGAGACGTACATCGGAGGCGAAAGGCCGGGAAAGCGGGGCCGTGGCGCGGATAACAAAATGCTCGTGGCAGTCGCAGTCGAGGATATTTCTGTTCTTAACGGAAAAACGACAGGGATCGGCCGCATCAGGCTTTCTCGCATCCCAAATGCTTCCGCCTATACTCTGCGGTCTTTCCTTGCAGAAAACGTCACATCGGGAAGCCAAGTGCGTACAGACGGATGGTTGGGATATGAACCGATTACCGTTGACGGTTTTGACCACGTTGTCGTTGAATCCAAGAAATTGGTTATCACGCATTTGACTATCTCGTTGTTGAAACGGTGGCTGCTAGGCACCTACCAAGGAGCTGTCCGGGCGCAACAGCTGGACTACTACCTTGATGAATTCACATTTCGCTTTAACCGCAGGAAATCCGCTTCCCGCGGAAAGCTTTTCTATCGATTGGTTCAGCAGTCTGTTGCCGTAGACCCGGTTCCAGCGCATGATATCGTAGGCGGAAGTTCACGCAAGATCACGCCGACAAAGCCGGATTCAATCGAAACATAAATCTGAGCTACCACAACATATAGTGGTCGGTTGAGCCAAGTGCATAGCCCAGTTATTCAATTTGTTTCGATTCACCTACAAAACGTTCTTTTGTTTCATGGAGAGTATAGCTTTTATAAGTAACATCTAAGTGGTGCTTTACATTCTCGCCGGTCATCTAGATGAAGTCAATTGCTCGAAAGTCAAAGGTTACAATCAAAAAGCGTAGATTTCCGCAAAAAATAGGAGAGTGAATGAAATCGAGGGCAGTATATTTTTATTTTGTTGTTCTATTTTTGGTTTATCCGATCATCTCACGAGCGGAATTAACCTACACTTTTTCTGAGTCAAGTATTAATAGCGATCCCAGCGATTGGCTTGGGCTCGATGAAAAACAAGTTTTTTATAGAAAGCTGACGCACAGAGAGGAAGGTCATTCCTGGGAGATTAAAATTGGCAAGGGAGGACAGCTTTATTCAATAAAAATTCCTGTTCTTGGTGAACTGATTGGCTATCAGAGAAAAAATTTTGGACAGTGGGTTGACGAGGTGTATCAACATACCATTCCTTATCCTCCACAACAGACAAAGGCCGAGAAAGTGGTAGATGGAGATATCCATCAAGCCGGCTATTACATAATGAGTGATTTAGATAAAAGCAAAAAGTTATTACCCGAAAGTGTTTATTCCCCCCTTTTTGCCTACCAATATAATTCGACTAGCAATAGTGTGAGTTACACTACGTGGCCGCAGCATGCACATTTACCCCGTCGCTATTCCGATAATCAGGTATTTATAAATCAGAAAATTAAAGATTTAGGTGGTGGGGTAATCGAAATTAATGTTGAAATTAATAACTGGGGTAACGTTTCATACACAAGGTTCGGTCTTCCGTGGGCATCATTGCGTGAAAGGACCCTGCCTATGCAAATAATAAGTGACTATGACGGAAATTACAGGGAGGCTATTCATACTAATTTTAACAAAGCGCCAGCGTTGAAATTGACAGAAGGAAACACGGGTGGTTGGATAGCATTTACCTCATCAGGCTCCCCGTTGGCTTATGGTATTGGCATTGTATACGGTAGGAAACATACAAAGGTTGAAAAAAAGAATGGGTTTATTCGCTGGGGCAACTTTGATTCTCCACAAATTTCAGGCATTGATTTTAGCTTAGTGACGGTCAAACGTTTTGTGGACTTGGCCGCCGGAGAAACGCTACTCTGTCGCTATTATCTGGTCCTTGGCACCCTTGCTGACATCCAAGCAAAGGCAAATCTGTTAGAATCGAAGGTTACACTCACCAAACGTACAATTCCGCTGAAGCAGGCAGAACGCTTAGCAGTATGTCTTACCGCAAACAAGGTTCTTAAACGAGGCTGTGCCAAGGACGAAGCACCTTTATTTTATACTTTTAAAGATTTTATGCCTTCTTCTAAGCCATTGTTTCTATTGCAGAATACCGAGACAGGCGAATACATGATTACTGACAATCCCTATGAAATAAGTTTCGATCCAACCAACGGAATGACAAAGTATGTAGACTTGCTTGGTTGGGCTGTGCCCAAAACTCTGGTAGGGGATTTATGCCGGTATAAATCTTTGAGTGAGGCAGCAGGTTCGTTAACTCAGCAAACGGCTTTCGGACAGGATACCGTAAATTTGTATGTCATAGGATCCGCTGATGCGAGATGTGCACCAGGAGCATCAAAAACGACGAATTAATAAAAGGTAATGTCCAAAAGCGTTTTGCTCTTTGCTGTAATTTTTTGCCAGTTCCTCAATGGAGGACCCGCTTCAGTCACGTCTATCAAAATCTAACTGATCCTCCGAATAACAGGAATAAAATTCCGCAATTCCGAATTCATCGCAGAGAATTATATAAGTTAATCGACCCTTATTTTTTTCCAGGTGTTAAATATCAAAGAGTTAGTTTACTCCTCATATGGAGCTACATCGTGGTACAATAATTGCTTAGAAATTACTGAAACTTGATTTGGAATAATTGATACCAAACAAATCAGGTTTTCTGACCAAAAGTAAATCTTGTAAAGTAGTTTCACCGGTTGGGCCCGTGAAAATAGTATGCATCAATGATCGTAATAGTTTTTTAATTAAGCGCTACAATGTGTTACTTTTTTCCTTCATTTAGTTTCAAAAACGTGTTAAATTTTTTCCTATCAGTGGCTGTTCCCAGATTTTTTGGGAGTTGGGACTCTCTATTGAACAAGACTGTTTGCCTAATGACAATTAATGGCAACTGCAACTAATTGCAGTAAAATTGTGCAAAGGAGTGGCCAAGATCTGGTAATGGTTTTAGAGCAATATCTGTAGTGACGAGGGAAGTTCACTTATGAAAAACAAAGGAGGGCCAGAAATGGAGAAAGAGAGGTTAAGATTAAACACATTGACGTATCGTTACTCGAGGCTGATAAGCATCATCCTCGCAGTTACGGTAGCTTTGTGCCTGGGAATAACTCAGAGCCAGGCCGCATCGAACCTGCCGGTGCAGACAAAATCCGGTCGAATGGCGGCAATTTTGGATGCTGCGGACGATCTTCAGGCTAAAGCGAACAGCGCCTCACCACTTGGCCTGCCAATTTCTCCCACCGACGAAACGGCGATCCCCCATTATTTTGGGCCGTTTCCCAACTGGGCGAATAGTCCGTTCACCCTTCCTGATGCAACTGTTAACATCATCGGAGACGGTACCGGCGCTGAAGCTGTAGCGACTATCGATGGCAAAGGGGCTATAACCGACATTACCTTGACTAACCCAGGTACCGGCTATACCACTGCAAGAGTGAGTATCACCGGGTCAGGCACCGGCGCCACTGCAAGTGCGGTGGGAAATCTGTCCGGAGGGTCGGTAACTTCTGTCAATGTCGACCTCAGTGGATCCGGCTATATCGCACCCACTGTGAGTTTTACCGGTGGTACTGCCGGAACACCAGCCGAAGCGGTTGTTTATGGTGGCGTTGATGCAGTGAACTTAACAACTTCAGGAAATGGTTACACCAACCCAACAGTAGATTTCGACCTGCCGGATGGACCGGATGGGGTGAAGGCTGTAGCCCATGCAGTCTGGGACACCAATGGCGTTATCCAGCAAGTTGTAATTGACCAACCTGGATCCGGCTATTCCTTTGCGCCAAAGGTTGTGATTCGTGATGGCACGCTTTTTGATCCGGTTAATCCTCTTCCCGGCTTTGTCGCTGCAAAGGCAACAACGACACTCGCCGTTCAATCGATTGACTTGACGGTCTTCGGTGACAATTACACGACCGCGCCATCTGTAGCGATCGACGATTCGAACGGTGGCACTGGAAGTGGCGCCGCCGCCACGGCAGCCATCAACGCCGGAGCGATTACCGCCATCAATCTTCTCACCCCCGGCAGCGGTTATTTTATTCCGGGCATCAAGAAATTTCAGGACACCCTGCCGATGCTCTGTAACCCTTCCGTGGCAGGGAGCTGTGAGGCAGCAGCCAATAATCTCGGTCAATATCTGCCGGTGGGGGTTCCCGATGCTACTTTTACCGCTGCGGTAAACCCGACAAGACCCGGGCCTGATGCCGATTATTATGTTATCGCGCTTGTTCAGCACCGTGAGGTAATGAATTCCAGCCTGGCTGGCCAAACCGGCAAGGGGACGCTGTTGCGTGAGTATGTGCAATTGAAATCTCCTACTGTCGCTGGAACCGTCCCACTTTATAATGAACTTCTTGATGGTTCAAGCGTTCCGGCATTAATGCCAGATGGGAAGCAGGCAATGGGAGTGGCCAAGCCGCATTTTCTCGGACCGATTATCGTGGCCAAAAAAGATCGGCCGGTCAGAATTACCTTTTATAACCTCCTGCCTAAAGGTACAGCCGGCGATTTAATCATACCCACCGATTCGACGATTATGGGGGCGGGATTTGGTCCAGAAGAACCCGAGGAAGTATTCTTTCCGATCAGTGATGGAACTGTTATGGACGATGTTCGTAATCCTATTTGCTCTCAGTTCCCCAAAAGTGCAAGGTGTTTTAGAGACAACCGCGCTACACTGCATTTTCATGGCGGTATCACCCCGTGGATCAGTGACGGTACGCCGCACCAATGGATAACTCCGGCCAGCGAAAACACTCCATACCCAGAAGGTGTGAGCGTCGGTTACGTACCGGATATGGCCACCATTGAAAGCTTGGGAGTGCCTAACTGTACAGGTACAAGAGATGGTTGTCAGACCTTCTATTACACCAATCAGCAAAGCGCACGCTTGATGTTCTACCATGATCATGCCTGGGGTGTCACCCGTCTTAACGTATTGTTGGGTGAGGCTGCGGGTTATCTGATTACCGATCCGACCGACGACAAATTGGTCGCCGATGGGGTCGTGCCACCCCGAGCAAATGAGATTCCGCTGGTCGTTCAGGACCGTACCTTTGTGCCCTCTGCCGCGCAGTTGGCCTGGCAGGATCCGACATGGGACAGCGCTCGCTGGGGTGGTATGGGCAATTTCTGGTATCACCATGTCTATATGCCAGCCCAAAATCCAGGTGATGGAAGCGGGATGAGTGCCTTTGGACGCTGGATGTACGGGCCGTGGTTCTGGCCACCGGCAACGCCGCCCTACGGTCCTATTGATAACCCATACTACGATGCAACTTGTAATGTAAATGTTCCTGCAACCTGGACCTACGACACCGACCCCTTCTGTGAGCCTCCAAAGATTCCAGGCACGCCGAATATATCTGTCGGTATGGAGCAGTTCAATGACACCCCGACCGTGAACGGTACGGCTTATCCAACCTTAACGGTTCAGCCCGAAGCGTATCGCTTCCGTATTCTGAATGCGGCCAACGATCGTTTTTTCAACCTGCAGTGGTATGTTGGCGACCCAAATACCGCCAGCACCGATCTAAACCGGATAGGTCAGCCTATTGGGGCCACTGAGGTTGCCTTCAAGCCAAATGAACTGGCTGCTGCCCAGACTGATCCGAATGTCTTTCCGACACCTGACACCACTGTCAGCCCGGTCGGACCAAGCTGGATCCAGATCGGCAACGAGGGTGGGTTTCTGCCCGCTCCTATAGTTGTTCCCAACCAGCCGACTACCTGGATCATCGATCCAACCGTTTTTAATGTCGGAAACGTTGATCTGCATTCAATGCTGCTCGCTCCAGCTGAGAGGTCTGATGTCATAGTAGACTTCTCTAAGTATGCCGGCAAGACTCTGATTCTCTATAACGATGCGCCTGCTGCTTATCCGGCCAGGGTGGCCAGCTATGATTATTATACTGGAGCACCGGATCTGAGACCGGTAGGTGCACCGGCCATTCTGCCGGGTTATGGACCCAACACCCGAACTGTTATGCAGGTGAAGGTTGCCAATACAGCACCGGCACCGGCGTTTGATTTCAACAAACTTCAACAAGCATTTAAACATAAAGCGGATGGTTCGGGCGTGTTCGAGTCCGGCCAGCACCCGATTATTGTTGGTCAGGCATCGTATAACTCTGCTTACGGCACCAACTTTGCTTCGGTCGCCTATTGCAACGGCTTAGGCAACACCAGTCAACTCTGTGACGGTTACGCCAGAATCGATGACCAGGGAGGCGATCTGTTTGGCTTCAATACCCTGCTTCATCCTAATCAAAAGTTGCAGATTCCACTGGAACCGAAGGCAATCCACGATGAAATGAACGCGGCTGCCTTTGACGAGTTCGGCAGAATGACCGCGAATATCGGCCTTGAGCAGGTTCCAGCCTCTCCGGCCGCACAAAATATTATCCTTTACCCCTATGTTAACCCGCCGTCAGAAATCATTAATGCCACCAATCTGCCAAAGAATAATCTGGCAAATCTCGGCATAGAGGTCAGGCCGATCGAGACGGCTGACGGAACGCAGATCTGGAAGATAACCCATAACGGGGTGGATACCCATCCGCTTCACTGGCATCTCTATGATGTACAGGTGCTCAATCGGGTCACCTGGGACAACATTATCGAACCGCCGGATCCCTCGGAACTCGGCTGGAAGGACACAGTGCGGGTGAGCCCGCTTGAGGATACTTATGTTGCTCTCAGGCCAATCATTCCTGCCCTGCCGTTTGAACTGCCGAACAGTATTCGGCCGATGCACCCGATGACACCGATTGGTTCGGAAATTGGCTTCAATCCTGTCGATGCTGAAGGTAATTGCAACCGCCCCAATCCAAAACCAATTGATCAATTTTGGTTGGGAGTATGTATGGCACTGCCATATCCTCAGCCATGAGGAAATGGATATGATGCACCCGGTGGCTGTAGCAATGCCGCCAGTAGCACCAGACGGTTTGTCATACGAAATTAACAACAGCAATCATGTCGTCCTGACCTGGAATGACAACTCGATCGCCGAGACGTCATATGTAGTGCAGAGAAATAATGGCAGTGGTTGGGTTGATGTTGGCGTTCCTATTGAATCACCTATAGAGGTAATGAATACTCAGGGAATTAAAACCCTTGAAGATCCTATGGTGTATGACGATGCCACTTACCAGTATCAGGTTGTGGCTAAGAATACAGTAGGGTATGGTGGTGAGTATATGAGTAGTACTGCTCAATCGGTTTCCGAAACTGTGACTGTTGGAGCTGCCAGTCGCACCGACTATTCTTAGTGCGAATAGCGACACTTGTACCTCCAGGCAACACAACTATGAGAGTGGTGACCTTGAACTGGGGTGATGTTGCAGGTGAGCATATATTACAGAGTCGAGTGGAGCAATGACAACTTTATTACTGTCTCTGGGGTTGAATGGTCTGCGGCCAATGTAACAACATTTACTTCTGCCTAATGTACCAGCTGGAACCTGGGAATTTAGAGTTGGAAACTAGTAACGCGAGCGGGTAGTCGTCTGGTCGACACCTGTTAACTGTAACAGCGCCACTTCCACTTGAGGCACCAACGAATCTGACTGGAGTGCGACACTTGTATCTCCAGGCAACACAACCATGAGAGATTGTGACTTGAACTGGGGTGATGTTGCAGGTGAGCAATATTACAGAATCGAGTGGAGCAATAATGGCTTCACTACTGTCTCTGGGGTAGAGTGGACTCGCGGCCAACTGACAACAACATTTACCTACTCCGGACCAGCTTGGAACCTGGGAATTTAGAGTTGGAAACGTATAACTGCAGGGGCAGTCGTTTGGTCGACACCTGTCACGTGTGACAGCGCCATTCCAGCGGCTGTTGCACCAACGAATCTGACTGGGAGTGCGACACTTGTATCTCCTGTCAACACAACTATGAGAGATTGTGACTTGAACTGGGATGATGTTGCAGGAGAGCAATATTACAAAATTCGAGTGGAGTAATAATGGCTTTACTACTGTCTCTGGGATTGAATGGTCTGCGGCGAACGTGACAACGAAAACTTTACCTAATCGGACCAGTTGGAACCTGGGAATTTAGAGTTGGAAACTATAGATGCAGGAGCAGTCGTTTGGTCGACACCTGTCACTGTGACAACTCCGTAAGTGCATGTATTTTTGCCGCCGGGCTTCATGTGCCGGCGGCATTTTTATGTCTGATATAAATTGTTGCTGTTTTGTACAAAAGGTTTTTCCAAGTTGCCTCATTCCTGAGGCAGCTTGCTCCTTTGATCATCTCAAGCCATTCCATGGTGTTAAAATGGCATCGAAAAAATGTCATTTTTCTTTTGTATTAATGGCAGATCTTTGCACAAATTATTGTCAAGCAATATCAATCTATGTATTCGTCTCTATTATATTCCTAAATTCTGGCAAAACAGACTTACTCATCTCAGTATCAAAACCGAGTACAATCTGTCTTGTGCATCTAATATCAGGATGTTAATGTCCTTGAAATTTTTGCAGTCACAAAACTAACTAAGCTTCTAGCTGTAAGGACATTTGGCTTTACTGCCATTCTCCTCTTTTGCTGATATATGGAAGAGAGTTCCTTTTAATAAACCTGTCGTAATCATGAAAAAACTGCTGATCCTTTTTTTCTTCCTTATTCTTTTCATCGTGTCCTTCGTTGCAGGTGCCAGGTTTAATCAGCACGGCACCAATCAAAACATCATTGACAATGGAGAACGCAAGATTCTTCACTATGTTGATCCAATGAATCCGGCGAACACGACAAAGGAGCCGGGCATTGCCCCTTGCGGTATGCCGATGGAACCGGTTTACGCCGACGAGGATTGGCCCATTGGTTCAGGACAGCCTCTTACTTCTTCACTCGGAGCGGTTAAGGTCAACCTGCAAAAGCAGCAATTAATTGGTGTCCGGATTGAGGAAGTCGCTCGAGGCGCCGAAAGCGTGAAGATCAGGTCTTTGGGGCGTATAGCAGCTGAAGAAAACAAGATTTATCCATATAGTTGCGGCTACGGATGGCTGGGTGGGTGAAATTCACGAGAGCACCACGGGCAGCCTGGTCAGAAAGAACCAGCTGATGGGTAAAATCAAAATATATGATTATGATTTTTTCACCTGGCAGCAGCGCTATCTCATAGAAATAAGCAATGCCGCCATGGTTAGACGGCCGCCTTTAGCCCCAATGTACGAAGGCAGAGCAAACCAGTTGCAGAAGATCATATCAGCGCAGCAGGAATCCGGCTCACTTCAGCCTGACATTGGAGCTCCTGTGAATCGGCCGGTAAAAACGGTGATGGGAAAGACTCCTTCAGCCGGGAGTGCAGGTATGAACAACACCCCACCCGACCAAATTGATTCTTCATCTGCAACAATTAAAAATGAAGTTATTGGTGGCCGCCGCGGCGCTACTCTGAAACCGTGGCGGATCATTCAACATGGTGCTCAGTTGGGGGCTCAGGAAGTTTCTCAGCAGGAGATAGACAAGCCAACACCGCAAGATCAGCATATGGCAATGTCGTCGCCTTCAAGCGAGACTGCTGCAGAGCCTCGTGCCACTCCCGAAGTTGTGCAGGATAGTTCCCGGGAGCAGCCAATAAAAGAAATGGGTGATATGGAAGCCGGTTCTGCAATGTCTGATGATCATTCGAAACATATGAATGATATGGCCAATAAAATGAAGCGCCCTAGCCAGATCTCTTTCGGTGCGAAAGACAAGTTCTATCCCAGCCAGGTACGTCAGGAGCTTATGGATTTAGGCGTTGGCGAGAATCAACTGGAGCAGCTTGCTGAAAGCGGGGTCTATATAACCGATGTTGAATTACGTTCTCCGGCAGATGGTCTGGTGTTGTCACGTAATATCTTCCCACACGAGAGGGTCACACGAGACACCGAATGTTTCAGGGTTGCCGATTTGAGCAGGGTCTGGGTGGAAGCTGACATCTATGATCTCGAAGCCCAATATATCCAACCGGGAATGCAGGCTTTGATCTCTCTGCCAAAAATGGGCAAAAATTATCCAGCCACGGTCAGTGAAATCCTGCCGCGTTTTGAGCAATCTGGGCGCACTTTGAAAGTCCGTATGGAAATGGACAACCCGGAGCTCATGTTTCGGCCGGACATGTTTGTCGATGTCGAATTTTTGCTCAATTTGCCAGAGGCTATTACAGTTCCGTCGTCTGCAATTATCGATTCAGGAAAGAAACAGACTGTTTATGTGGCCGTCGATGATGGAATTTTTGAGCCCAGGGAAGTAAGGACCGGCTGGCGTTATAACGACCGGGTAGAAATTACCAGGGGATTACGAGCTGGTGAAAAAATAGTTGTTTCCGGAAATTTTCTTATCGATTCTGAAAGTCGGATGAAATTTGCAGCAGCAAGGCTTATGGAGGGGTTTGATACTCCTGCCCAAGGTTCGCAAGAAAATATTTCTGAGCCAATGACTATGCCGCAAGTCCCCATAAGTACCAATAACAATGGATTAGTCATTGACCCGATCTGTGCTATGAAAATTGATCCGGTAAAAGCTGAGGAAGCAGGTCTCTTTATTGAGACAGATGGTAAAACCTATTATTTCTGCAGTGAAGAAT
>CAWAMD010000003.1:0-200172 GCA_963783045.1 uncultured Nitriliruptorales bacterium | reverse complement strand
AGGAACCGCCCTACGGGGCGGTTTCTGCTTTTCATGAGTGCCGAATGAGTGCCGAAATCTCCGGGAGTGGCCTCTGGGCACCTCCTCTCTGCGTCGGTTCCGCGTAGTCCACGGCTGGTGTCACGGTGCGCAACTACCTTCACGGTGTTGACGCCCAACGACTGGGGGATGCGTGGACGCGAAGGCGCTGACGCCGAGGGACTTGTTCGACGGCAAGGTCCACTACGAGATCCCGCCGTTCCAACGGCCCTACGTGTGGAACGAAGAGGACCAGTGGCAGCCGCTCTGGGACGACATCGTCCGCGTCACGGAGAACCTCCTTGGCAGTGACGGGGTCGAGGAGCCTGGCTGGGAGGCAGGACACTTCCTCGGCGCTGTCGTCCTCAAGCAGCTCCCGAGCACGGCCGGTGACCCATCTCGCTGGTCGGTGATCGACGGTCAACAGCGACTGACGACCCTCCAGCTCTTCCTCGACGCGGCACAGCTCGTCGTTGCCGAGCATGGAACGGAGGACGACGCGGAGACGATCCACGAGCTCGTCGTCAACGGGTCGTCGCGGTTCGCCGGTACGCCCAAGCGCTTCAAGCTGTGGCCGTCTCGTGTCGACCGGGCCGCCTACGAGCAGGCGATGGACGATGTCCTGAGCGTGAGCGAGGAACTACGCGATTCGAGGATCGTGGGTGCCCACGCCTTCTTCCAGAAGGCGGTGACGGAGTGGGTGGCCGAAGCCGCCGAGGAGGAGCGCGCGGATCGCTTGGCCATGCTCGCGGAAGTCCTCGAGCGGCGGTTGCAGCTCGTCGCCATTGACCTCAGTCACGGTGACGACGACCAGCTCATCTTCGAGACGCTCAACGACCGCGGCACCCCTCTCTTGGCAGCAGACCTGATCAAGAACTACGTCTTCCAGAAGTGCGAGCCACTGGGCGTTGACGTCGACGCCTGGAGCGAGAAGTACTGGCAGGAATTCGATGAGGACTGGTGGCGCGCTCAGGTCGCGCAGGGTCGCTTGTACCGCTCACGGATCGACCTGTTCCTGCAGTACCTGGTTGACCATGCGACTGCGGGAGGAGATCCCGACGGACGCGGTCTTCGGCAGATTTCGGAAGCACGCGGACGCGCACTTCGAGACGTCCGCCGACGCTGAGGACTTCATCGTCGCCCTGCGCAACGATGCTGACACCTTCCGTCGCTTCGCCGACATGACGTCGGACACGCCGACCGGCCGGTTCTACGAGCGTGTCGTCGAGGCGTTCGAACTCGGCGCCTTCATCCCGTTGCTCCTCTGGATCGTAAGCGACAACCACGACGTGCCGGCGGCCCAGGTTCAGAAGGCGCTGGAAGCGGTGGAGAGCTGGACCGTGCGTCGGACCCTTCTGCGCCGGACGATGAAGAACGTGAACAAGCTCGTCGTCTCGATCCTCAAGGAGCTGGACACGGCGGTCACTGAGCAGGCCGGGGACCGCGTTGTGTCCTACCTCGCGGCTCAGACCGCTGATGCGCAGGAGTGGCCCACGGATGCGGAGGTGACGACAGAGCTGCCGAAGCTCAAGCAGTACGGGAACGTCAAGCAGAGTCGGCTACGGACGGTGCTCGGAGCGGTCGAGCTGCACCGACGGACGCAACGGCACGAGGCTGTCACTCTCCCATCACGGTTGGAGATCGAGCATGTGATGCCCAAGGGGTGGCGCACGTACTGGGGCGAGGGTGTCGTTCACGATCCCGAAGCCTCGGCCAGGAGGGATCGGCTCGTGCACAGCATCGGCAACCTGACGCTCGTCACGAAGAAGCTCAACGGGACGCTGTCGAACCGCCCGTGGCGGGACGCGGACGCTGCTGAGGTGGCTAGCACGGGCCCAGATGCTGGCTTGGGGAAACGCTCGCTCGTCGGTCGCTACAGCATCCTGCTGCTGAACAAGGACATCGTGGACAACCACCAGGATGAGTGGACGGAAGAAGACATCCGCAATCGCTCAGCGAGCATCGCCTCTGACATCACAGAGATCTGGCCTCGCCCAGCCGCAGCCGAGTAGTCAGCCGTCGGCAGAACCCTCCGCGTCGCCCTCGCCGAAGACCATGCCGTCGAAGCGCGCCGCTGCGGCGTCATCCATGCCTGGGGTGACGTGCTGGTAGGTGTCGGACGTGAAGGAGTGCGAGTGGTGGCCGAGCCGCTCCTGGACGACCTTGAGGTGCTCGCCTCCGACGAGCAGCAGCGTGGCGTGCGTGTGCCGCAGGTCCTGTAGCGGCCGGATCCGGGCAGGCCGCTCGCCTCGATCAGCTTCCGCACGGCTGAGGTGACGTAGTCGGGATGCCAGGGCAGTCCGTCGGGACGACAGAACACCAGGTCGAGGTCGTGCCACTCGTCGGCCTCGGCACGTTGCTCCTCCTGCTCGTCCCGCAATCGAGCGAGCGCTTCCACGAGGCGGGCCGGGATCCGCAGCGTGCGGAAGCCGTGGCGCGACTTCGGGGCCGACTTGAACTTTCCTCGACCGCCCACCTTGACGAGCACCTGGCGGATCGCCACGAGCCCGCGGTCGAAGTCGACGTCCTTCCAGCGCAGGCCCAAGAGCTCCGACCGCCGCATGCCGGTCGAGGCGGTGAGCAGCCACAGCGCGTAGAACGGGTGGTCCTCCGCGAACTGAGCGAACTCGTGGACCTCTTCTGCGGTCCAGGTCCGGATCGACTCCTTGCGCGAGTTCTTCGCGGCGGTCGAGGACGGCGGCGTGGCGCGGTCGGCAGGGTTGACCTCGATGTACTCCCAGCGGACGGCGTCCTCGAGGGCGCGGTGCATGATCACGTGCACCTCGCGGACCGTCTTCAGCGACAGGGGGCCCGTACCGCGGCTGCGGCCGTTCTTGCGGACGTCGGAGTAGAGCCAGTTGAGGTTCTGCGGCTTGAGGTCCCGTAGCGCGACATCTCCGATCCGGTCGATGACGTACCGGTGGATGTACTCCTTGTAGCCCGTCCACGTGGAGCCTTCGATGGCCATCTCCATCGTGGGTAGCCACTCGTCGACGAGGAACTCGCGGACGGACAGCTTCGACCCGTCGACGTAGCGGTTCTGGTGGACCTTCGAGACCACCTCGGCCATTGCCTTCTCGGCCTCGCGCTTCGTGGAGAAGCCACCGACCTTCTTGCGCTTGCGCTTGCCCGTGGCGGCATCGGTCCCCACCTCCACCGAGAAGTACCACGTGTAGGTCGAGGCCCCGCACTTCGGGCACCGTCGGTCCTTGTCCCGGTAGCGGGCCCGCTGGGGACACCTCGTGCACATCTTGAAGACCTGGCCGGCCATGCCTCACTTCCCGTGGAGCGATGCTCGAAACCGTGCTCGGACACGAGGATGCAGCCGCGGCGCCGCCGCCGTCGGGCGAGGCTGCCCGTGCCTGTGGATAGAGGCGGACGTCGCGCGCGCCAGCGACGCCGACCGGCTACTCGTCGGCGTAGTAGGGATGGACCGGTTCGTCGGGGCGGAACGGCTTGAACCAGTCCTTGGGATGCAGGTTCGCCATGCCCTCCTGGCGGGCAAGGTCGGAGTCGGGGTCCTCGATCCCGTCCCACGCGGGGTCGTAGAGCAGTTCGAAGTCCACGTCCTCGAACACACAGTCCTCGTAGACGTCCCAGCCCTCGTCGACTTCCCCTCGGGTCTCCAACCAAGCCCCGGCCTGCTCAATGATCACGTGCAGCGCAATCTCGTCCGCAACACAGCGCAGCGTCGGCGCGTCCGTGTCGGCGAGTTGGCCACCCACCTTCGCGATGGCGACGAGCATGCTGCGGTAGAGCACCTCGTGATAGTGGGGTTGCAGCAGCGGGGGCAGATACCAGCCGAGCATCGACTCGCTCAGGTCGCCGCTCGACGCGAGCGTCTCGAACCCGTCGTCGAGGAGCAGCGCCACTGCGGCGTGCAGCGCCTGGCGGTTGAGGTCGGATAGGACGTCGGGTCCGTACCGCATGGCTGGCTGCCTTCGACGCGTTCGGTCGCGCAAGCCTGCCATTGGCGCGCGCGCGATGCCGGCGCCCGCAGTGGAGTCTGTGGACGAAGGGGGCCGCTTCAGGAGAGGACGCATCGCTATGCCGCCCCCTCGGCGTCGGCGCCGACAAGGCGCCGCACCTGCCCGTCCGCCAGCGCAACGCCCGGCTCCCCGTCGAGGCCGAGCATCGCCAGGAACTTCGCGGTCGGCACCCGCAGCCGGCGTCCCAGCCGGACGGTCGGCAGCTGACCGCGAGCTGCCGCCCGGTAGGCGGCGCTTCGGCTCATGCCGACGAGCTCGGCCGCCTCCTCGACGGTGATGGTCACGGGGTACTCGGTCACTTGCACACGACGCTCCTCGGATCGCTCCTCTAGTCGGGGAGTCCTTCCCAGCGTGCGGGATGTGACACCGAACCCACCTCCGGGCTCCGCAGAGGAATCAGTCGGTGTCCGAGACCGCAAGGCCGCGTGAACCACGCACGCGGGCGCCCTTCAGCGATTCGATCGCCTCGTCGAGGCGCCGAGTGGCCACGAGCACGTCGACGAGAGACTCCGGAGGCATGGCATCGGCGCCACCGCGGGCCAGGATCGAATCCTGGCCGACGACCCGCTCGGCAACGGCCCAGGCCAGGGATGTGGTCGCCGCGAGGTTCGACAGGGCTTCGAGGCCGTGCTCCGAAGGGACTTGTCCTCGCGGGTCCCCGGGCCCGAGTTTGTGCCGGACCGGGGTGAAGTCGAGATAGCGCCGCCTGAAGGCTGAACGCCACGCGTCCAGGTCCCGGACCTCGTCGGAGGCTGCGAGCACGTCCTCGAAGCTGGACCACTGGGGCGAGATCGCCGCCGCTGCAGTCGAGTCGTCGATCAGTTCGCTGGCGACCGCGACGGTCGCATCGAGAGCGGACCGGTCATCGTGGCACGTCAAGACGAGTGAGCACCCCTCATCGAAGCCATTGCCCCGATCGACCAGTGACTGGGCGAGCAGGACGTTGAGCCAGAACTGCCGGGTGGCCGGCGCCATCAACCGGTGCTCGGCGCCGTCGCGCCACCAGCCCTTCTCTCGCGTGTAGTCGACGTAGACGTCGCGGATGCGCTGGGGTGCTTGGCCGGCCAGGTCTTCGGCGTACTTGGTCTCGATCGCGACGAAGCCGCGGCGGCCTCCTCCCCGGTAGACCACGAAGGCGTCGAATGCCGACCCGCCGCGGAAGTGCTCCTCGGGCGGCGGGGCCCACTCGAACTCGATCGACTCGACCTCGATGTCAGCCGGCAAAGTTCGGGATCGTCCGCGCGAGCCAGGTGGCGATGACGTCGGGATGGCGGGCCAGGGGTGCGAACAGGTTGACGCAGACAGGCTGGCTCGACAGCAGATTGCGGCGCAGACGGTCGTCATCGACCAGCCCACCGGCGTGGGACTCGACCAGCCGTTCGGCTACGGCGGCGGCCTCCGGCGTCAGGTAGTTGACCGACCAGTCGACGTCCAGCGGCAGCGTCGAGGTGACCGGCCGGGTCCGGCGTGGTGTCTTACCGGGCGTCGGTGGCCGGTGCGGGCCAGCCGGCAGCGCGAGCTCGGTCTCACGCCACCACGACTGGAGCCAGCGGCAACCGCGGCGCCATTCGGTGTCGCTCGGCTCCAGCCAGTAGTCGTCGTCCCACGGCGGGGCTGTCGGGCTGGTCTCCTCGCCTTCTGTCATGTTCCACAACCTTGGTCGTCGTCAGCTGCTGGCGTCGGCCAGGCCCGCGAAGAGGTTCGCTGGCTGGTCGATCCAGCCGATCCAGACGCCGTCACGGGCTCGAGTGACGGCGACGAACACCTGGCGGCGGATCAGCTCGAGCCGTTCGGCGTGGCTCGCTCTCGTCCTCGCCGCGGCGGGGGCGCTCGTTGATGCCGTCCGCGTCGAGGCGGGGGATGAAGACTCGCTTGAACTCGAGCCCCTTGCCGCGCTTGAACGTGCCGACCTTGACGAGGTCGTTCGGTGTGCCGTCGTAGCTGGCCAGCTTCTGCGTGTCCGTACCCGAGGTCGCTGATCAGGCCGGAGTAGTGCTTGACCATCGCGTTGGTCGGGACGAGGACGGCGATGTCTCCGGGTCCGGTGTCCTGGCGGTCGACGAGGTCATCGATGCGGGCGACGAGTGCGGCGTCGTGCTCGTCGGCGTCCTCGAAGGCACAGAGCTCAGGCTCTCCGCCCTCGCGTTCGATCTTCACGTCCCGCTCGCCAGGTTGCGGCTGGTCGTCGAGGTCGTCGTAGGTCGAACCCGTCACGAGGCGACGCAGCGAGCTCGGCGACACGCCGCGGGTTGCGGTAGTTGACCCTGAGCAACGTGGAGCGCCCGCGGATGTCGATCCCGATGTTGGCGAGGTTGAAACCGCCCGGGTAGATCGACTGCTGGCCGTCGCCCAGCAGGAACGAGCCCGTCTTCCTGGTTGCCGCCGGCGAGCAGGTGCGCGAGGCGGAGCCCCATCTCCGTGAGATCCTGGGCTTCGTCGACGATGACGGCGCGGTAGGGCGAGGTCGCTCGGCCGAGGATCAGCGCTTCGATAGCCCGGTTGAGCAGATCGTTGAAGTCGATGATCTGCCGACGCGCAGCTCGTGTTGGTACGCCTCGTACAGGGCCCACGCCTGCTTCCTCGCCTCGGCGTGCAGGGGTGTGCCGCGTCCCGACCGAGGCAGGTCGAGGTACGCCGCCAGCTCGACCAGCCCGCGCCCCTTGATGACCCAGTCGATCTCCTCGCGCAGGTACCCGCGCGTGAAGCCGAGCTGATCCAGTTGGGTTCCCGGCTTCACCACCGCACGCGTGGGCCGACACGAACGCTGCGTCGGTGGCGTCCGGGTTGAGCTGGAACTCGATGCCGGCCTTGCTGACGAGATGATGGGCCACCTTGTGGAGGTTGGCGAACTCGACCTGGTGCCCCCGTCGCGATCGAGCCGGCGGAAGATCGACTCGAAGACCGGGGGCAGGTTGCGGATATACGTCGTGAACAGCACCGGCGCGTCATATGTGTCGGGCAAGGTGGCGGGCACGGTGCAGTCCGACGACGGTCTTGCCCGTTCCGGCGGCGCCGCGGACGCGAGCAGGACCGCTGAACGTCTGCTCCACCAGCCCAGCCTGGTCGGGATGGAGGAACACCATCCAGTCCTCGACCGGCGCCGCCAGCAGCTCCTTGAGGCTCTCCTCCGACAACGGGCAGGAAGTGCTTGCGGCGCGCGGCGGCTCCTCGATGTGGCGCTCTCGCTCGACCTCCTCGGGACGGAGCTCCTGCGACCTTCTCCTCGATGGCTTGCCGACCGGCATCGGTGGCGCGCTCCTCGCCGGGCCCTCCGGATCCTGGTAGGCGAGCAGGTTGAACGCCAGCTCGAACGACTCGTCGGCCATGTCGAGGTCGAGCAGCTCCTCCTGCGTGTCCAGCCGCCGCAGGACCGGCACCTCGTGCTCGGCGAACCCGAACTCGCGGAGCTCACCGTCGGTCCACGCCATGAACAGCTGGCCCGGCTCCGCCGTGCTGCCCGGCTCGGCGGTCGGGACTGAGGGGCGTCCTCGGCCACCTCGCGGATGGTGAGGCCGCGTCATCGGGCCGTCGTAGCTCGATGACCAGCCGCTCCGCCTTGCGCTCCACGACGTCGTGCTCGCCGTACAGCAGCAGCACGATCGCCCGGTTGAACCGCGACCAGATCAGCCGGCGCCCCTTCGAGCCGCCGACGTAGGAGATGAAGCGCTTCTCGCCGGTGACGCCCTTCATCGCGTGGGTCTGCAGGCTCGGGTTGTTGAACGGCTGCCGTGCCAGGTCCATCACCGCCTGCATCAGCTCGGCGAGGTATCGCGCATCGCGCTGCTGGTACTCGCGCGACGCAGGCGTTGAAGTGGTCGGTGTAGACCAGCGAGTACGACATGTCCCCCCGACGCTCGGCCATCGGAGGGGATGGTAGGAGTGTCGCCGTGCGCCGGCTCGATGTCGCACGGCCACCTACGCTTCAGGTGGCGGACGCCAGAGTGAACCGATGGGGGCAGTGTGACGGTGGAAGTGCCGACGCGAGGATCGCTGGTACGAGCACGTGGCGACGTGTGGATCGCAACCGACATCAGCCCGACACGGGTCACCGATGGGCGCGTGCAGCACCTGATCAAGCTCCTGAGCGTCTCCGACGACCGGCACGGTGAGACGGCCCGCCTGATCTGGCAGGTCGAGCCGGACGCCAAGGTGTTGGACGCGGTCCACCTTCCCGCGCCGAGCCTCGATGGCGACGGAAACCTGGTCGCCGACGACCCGCGCACGCTTGACGCCTTCCTCAACGCGGTGCGCTGGGGCGCGATCACCAACGCGGACGCGGACGTCCTGGAGTCGCCGTACCGGTCCGGTATCGAGATCGTCGACTACCAGCTCGAGCCCCTGGTCCGGGCGCTCGACCTGCCTCGGATCTCGCTGCTGATCGCCGACGACGTCGGACTGGGCAAGACGATCGAGGCCGGGCTCATCGCCCAGGAGCTGGCGCTTCGCCACCGGATGCGCAACTGCCTGATCGTGTGTCCGGCGGGGCTGCAGGACAAGTGGCAGAAGGAGATGCGGTCCCGGTTCGGTATCGAGTTCCGGATCTGCAACTCGGACTTCGTCACCGAGGTGCGCCGGCGCAACGTCCACCTCAACCCGTTGAAGGCCTACCCGCACCTGATCACGTCGATCGACTGGATCAAGCGCCCCGAGCGTGGCCGGATGCTCGACGACGCGTTCGTCGGCGACCCCGACGAGTTCCCGCGCCCGTTCGACCTGCTGATCCTCGACGAGGCACACCTGGCCGCGCCGGCGGGCGAGAACTACGCGGTCGACTCCGACCGCACGCAGATCATCAAGCACGTGGCGCCCGTACTTCGAACATCGTCTGTTCCTGACGGCCACGCCGCACAACGGGCACTCGAGCTCCTTCCACGCCCTGCTGGAGTTGCTGGACCCGCGCCGGTTCGACAAGAACGTCGAGCCCGCTCGCGAGGACGTCGACCGAGTGATGGTTCGGCGGCTCAAGGCCGACATCCGGCTCGTCGACGAGACCGCGCCCTTCCCCAGGCGTGAGCTGCATGCCGAAGAGGTCGCCTACCACGACCACGAGTCACAGGCCTACGAGCGGCTGCTCGCCTACCTCGACCGGCTGGAGAAGCTCAACGCGAACCGCAAGGCGGCCAAGGCATCGGTGAGGTTCGTCGGTGAGACGCTGCGCAAGCGGCTGTTGTCCTCGCCCGCGGCGTTCGCCGGCACGATCCTGCAGCACCACGAGACGCTGACCACGAAGGGCCACAACCTCAAGAACGGACCGGTCGCAAGCTCGACGCCCGCTTCGCGGAGGCTCGAGGACGCGATCGACGCGGCGGCCGACGGGTACGAGACCGACGAGGAGGCCGCGGCGGCGGCCGCCGACGCCGTCGAGCTGGCTGCCCACGCGCTCGTGTACGACGACGACCTGCTGGCCGACCTCGACTGGCTCATCGAATGGGGTACGCGCCACGACCGGTCCGAGTCCGGCCGTCTCGACGCTCTGCGAGACCTCATCGAGCGCGTCTGCAAGGACGGCAAGGACTGGACCACCGGGCGCCTGATCGTGTTCACCGAGTACCTCGACACCCACAAGTACCTGTACGAGAAGCTCGTCGCCGGCGGGGTCGACAAGACCCGCATCCGCGAGCTCCGCGGCGGCATGCGCGACGAGGACCGCGTCCACATCGCCGAGCTGTTCAACCACCCGCCCGGCGACGACACCAACGCCGGCACGACGGTGCGCATCCTGTTGTGCACCGACACCGCGTCGGAGGGCATCGACCTCCACCAGCAGTGCCACGACCTGCTGCACTACGACGTCCCGTGGAACCCCTCGCGCATGGAGCAGCGCAACGGCCGCATCGACCGGCACGGCCAGCCCTCCACGACCGCCGACATCCACCACTTCACCGGCCTCGGCGAGACCAGCATCGGTCGGGACACCCGGATCGAACGCCGAGTCGCCGACAAGCTCTCGACCGTCCTGACCGACCTCGGTGGCGCCAACCCGCTGTTCGACCAGCTCGAGGTCGCACAGAAGGACGCGCTGCGCAAGGGCGAGACCACCGACCTGGACCGCTACGACGCCGAGGTCGAGGCTCACCGCTCCAAGACCGCATTGCGCGCCACCGAACGGCAGCTGCGGGCGTTGCTCGACGACGTGCGGACCCGCCTGGACACCACGCGCCAGGAGCTCGACGCCGAGCCCGACGAGGTCCGACACACCGTCGACGTCGCGCTCGCCCTGTCGCACCAGCCGACCCTGCAGCCCCACCCGACCACGCCCGGCCTGTACAGCGTCCCCAGCCTCTCCGCCGAGTGGATCGAGACGCTCAAGGATCTCGAGGATCCGATCACCAAGACCCGCCGGTTCGTCACCTTCGATCCCGACCTGGCCAAGCCTGCCCCTGGCCCGCTGCTGGCCCACCTCAACCATCCACTGGTCGCCCACGCCACGGCGTTGCTGCGTGCCCAGGTGTGGACCACCACCACCCAGGACCAGCTGCACCGCGTCACCAGCCGCGCCTACGACCCCGCGAGCGTCGAGGGTGACTACGACTGGATCGGCGACCTCGCGGTCGTCGCGCATGCCCGCGTGCTCATCACCGGGGCCGACGGCAACCGCCTCCACGAGCAGGTCGTCGCCCGGGCCGCCCGCTTCCGCGACGGCCGATGGGCCCAGCTCGACGCCGACGTCCACGCCGACCGGCTCTGGGCCGCACGCCTGCCCGACGCCGGTCACGGCTGATCGTGAGCTCCACGCCCAGTGGGACAAGGTCGCCACCGACCTGGTCACCAACCTCGAACGGCGCGGTCAGCGCCTCGCCGAGATCAAGCAGAAGGCTCTGCAGGCACGCATGGAGGAGGAGCTCGAGCGGCTCGAGTCGGACGTGGACCGTGCCGCCTCCGCGATGCGCGAAGCCCTGGACCGCACCCGCGCACAGCTCGACAGCGCACAGCTGACCTTCTTCGACGAGGAGGAGACGCAGCAGCTCGAGCTCGACTACGACCGCCTCCACGCGCGGTACGAGACGATCCGCGACAAGGTCCACAAGGAGATCGCCAGCGTCCGAGAGCGCTACGCCACCCAGGACGTCCGCGTGTTCCCGATCGCGGTGACCTTCCTGCACCCGGCCACCGGAGGGACCGTCGATGCCTGAGCGCAGCGACCGCCACGGCTGGATCGACCTGCTCGTCCCCGATGGGCCGTTCCTGTCGGCAGCAGCGCTGGACGTCCAGACGGTCGGTGAGAACTGGCCGACCCGACTGTCCGCTGAGCAGCGCAGCCTCCTCACGGCCCCGCCCGCCTCGGAGGCCGAGGAAGGCGAGGGCTGGGACGACTCGTCGTGGGACGGCCGCCGTGCCCGCGTGACCGAACTGCTGACCGAGCTGCTGGGCTACCGGGAGGGCAAGACCCTCGCCGTGGCTCCCGGGGTCGCAGCCCACCACCACATCTACCGCGCGCGGGTGTCGGCCGACTTCGTGATCCACGCTCCGGACGACCCGGACGACGTTCGCATGGTGGTCATCTGCGGACCGGACGCCACCGACGACCCTTCACGCCTGGACCCGGCACGGACCCACACCCACGACGGCTGGGTCTCCACCCCCGTCCAGCGGGCCGCGCTGCTGGCACGGCACGCCGACGCTGACCTGGCGCTGGTCACCAACGGCCGTGAGCACCTGCTGGTCAACGTCGTGACCGGCACCACCGGCTCGGCGATGTGGACCGTCAACGGGCTCGAGGACCGCCACGCCCGCGACGCCTTCGTCGCACTGCTCCACAAGCAGCGGGTCCTGCACCGCACCGTCCCCCTGTCGAAGTTGATCGAGCTGTCGCAGGACCGCCAGCACGAGCTGACCGACACGCTCGGCAAGCAGGTCCGCCGCGCCGCCGAAGCGCTGGTCAACGCGATCTCTCGCGCCAACCGCACCTCCCGAGGTCGGCTGCTCGAAGGGCTCACCGGCCAGCAGGTCTACGCCGCCACCACCCGCGTGCTGATGCGGACCGTGTTCCTCCTCGTCGCCGAGGAGCGAGGACTGCTCCCGGTGGCCGAGAACCAGCTGTTCGCGGACCAGTACGCGATGTCGACGCTGCTCGACAAGCTCGAGGAAGACGCCTACCGCAACCGCTCGGCGATGGAACGCCGCGCGGGGGCCTGGCAGCGGATGATGGCGCTGTCGCGGGCCGTCCATGCCGGCATCGAGCACGACGACCTCCGCCTGCCCGCGTACGGCGGCAACCTCTTCGATCCCGGACGAGCACCCGTTTCTCGAAGCACGCATCACCGCAGCCGACGGCGAGGGGTTCGAGCAGCTCGATGTCGGCGTCGTCGACGACTTCACCGTGCTGACGGTGCTCCGCCACCTGCAGATCGCCGATGGCCAGCGCATCAGCTTCCGCAGCCTCGACGTTGAACAGATCGGGCACGTCTACGAGGCTCTGCTCGACCACTCCGCCGTCATCGTCCCCGAGGACCAGGTCGCCGTCCTCGGTCTGATCGGCAAGGCTGGCGACGAGCCTGAGGTGTCGCTGGTCGAGCTTGAAGGCTGGACCGCGAAGTCTGACAAGGAGCTCGGCAAGCAGCTCGTCGACCTCGGAGTCGCGGCCGAGGCGAAGGGCGTCTACCAGGCGATCGACGATGGCCTCGCCCCCGACTCTGAAGTCGCACAGACCCTCAACGTCGCTGTCGCCAACGATCCCGCCCTCCGCCAACGCGTCGAGCGCTACGCACCCCTACTGCGCACGGACGCACGGGGTATCGCGCTGGTGTTCCGCCCCGGCGACGTTTACGTCACCGAGACGTCCAGCAAGCGCGATTCCGGCACCGCCTACACCCCCCGCAGCCTGGCAGAGGAGATCGCCAAGCACACCCTCGATCCGCTGATCTACGACCCAGGCCCGCAGAACGAACCTGACGAGTCGAAGTGGAAGCTCAAGACCCCGGAGCAGATCCTCGACCTCAAGATCTGCGACCCCGCCGTCGGCTCCGCCGCGATCCTCGTCGCCGCCGTCCGCTACCTGGCCGAGGCCGCTGCTACAGGCCCGCGTCGAGGCCGGGGAACTGTCGGCCGAGGCACTCGCGTCCGGGGCGACGGACGTTGAGTCCGTCGATGCCCGCGTCCAGGCCCGGCGCGCCATCGTGTCCCGCTGCGTCTACGGCGTCGACCGTGACCCCATGGCCGTGGAGATGGCCAAGCTTTCGCTCTGGCTGATCACGATGGCTCGGGCGCGCCGTTCACCTTCCTCGACCACGCCATCCGGCACGGCGACTCCCTGACAGGTTTCACTCCGCAGAGCAACTCCGGTCGCTGAGCTTGTTTGTCGACGCGGCCTCTCTGTCGGGGCAGGGCGGTCTCTTCTCGGACGCCGACTTGGCCTACCACCAAGTCCTCAACCAGCGAATGTCTGAGGCCGCGCGCTTGCGCATGCAACTCTCAGGAAATCACCGGTTCAACCGTGAGCGCCGAGCTTGATCGAGCACGGTTGGGTAGGCGCGCTGACCTAGCCGTGGCGTCTCTTGAGAGGATTGCGTCCGACGTCGCATTCGCAGCACTCAAGACGGCTGGCGCCCGAGAGTCGGCGAAGACACGCGAACGCGCCCGTCTGGCTGCGAAGATCGAAGGGTGCGATGATCTCACGTTGTACGAAGGTGACCTCAAGTGGGACGGGGACGACCCTGTCCCAACAGCTCAGCGACGACCTCTTCACTGGGTACTGGCCTTCCCGGACGTATTCGCCGAGGAACGCGGCGGGTTCGATGCAATTCTCGGAAACCCGCCTTATCAAGGGACAAGGTTGCTGTCGCGTGCCATCGGGGCTCCAAGAAAGAAGCTTGTCTTCGAGAGGGCCAACCTCGGCGGCATGTCCGACTACTGCCTCGTGTTCCTGCGGCTCGCCCTGCGCGAGTGGGTAAAGCCCGGCGGGACCGTGGGACTACTGCTCACGGACAAGGTGCGATATGGCGACAACAGCGTCTTCGGCCTTGCCGACCTGGTGTCCGAGTTCCATCCCTATCGTGTGTCAGTTCGCAATGAGTGGCCAACGGCTGCGGCGAAGGTTCGTGTCTGCAAGGTTTGGTTTCGACGGTCGCGGGCCGAGAGTGATCCCATTTGGAATGAGACAAGGGTTTCATCCCTCTCAGCGCAGCTGGAACCGGCTGGGCGCGTTACGGGGCGTCCTTTCCCTCAGGCAACTGCGCCAACGCCCCTCTTCACCGGGGCCCAGAATTCAACTCGGCAACGCGCTACTCATGTCGGAAGGGGACGACTGGCTCGAACGTCTCCGGTCGGAAGACTCACCGTTCGTTCGTAGGTGGGTTACGGGGCGGGACCTGGGCCAAGACCATTTCGCTGGGAACGAGCGCTATATCTTCTCCACGGACGGGCTTGATCTTGACGAAGTCATCGCCAAGTCGGGCCCAGAGGCGCGTCAATTCCTCGAGACGGTGGTCAAGCCCTATCGGCTCGAGTCTGGGCTTGACTACTCGTCGTACCCGGACCTCAAGGACCGGTGGTGGCAGATCTACGTACCTCAGGCGTCGAACTTCGCGGCCTTGCGAGCTGCTGAGCGAGCGGTTGTCGCACCGATGACGGCGAAGTACTGGATCTTCGGCGAGATTCCGACGGACTGGGTGTTCACGAACAAGATGGCCGGGATGCCTATCGCTCGTCCCGACCAACTGACGCTCATGCTGTCGGAGCAATTCCGGCTCTGGGTATGGCGGTATAGCTCCAGAATGGGCAAGAACTACGACTTGGACCTCAGCACGGACGCCCTTCGGACCTTTCCATGGCCCATTGAGCGGGCTCCGTCGGAACCGGGCGAGCGCTTTCTTGAAGTACAGGCCAACGTCGGACGGACAGGCGTCGGTGCAACGGGAGTTTGGAACGCCATCTGCGACCCTTCAGCGAGGAAATCGTGGGTCATGGAGGCGCGTCAACTGATCCAGCTTGCCACGAGCCATGTTGGCGAGTTGCTCGATTGCCCAACTCCGCAGCTCGACTTTGTTGAATGGGAGGACGGGTCGACGCGCTTCTCGTCAGGCGAGCACGCACGGCCCGAGGTCTTGGACGTCCTGCTGACGCGCAACTTCGAGCTGATTGCCAGAGAACGCGGTTGCGATGTTGAGTCTGTGACCAACGAGGCACAGGATGGTTGAAGCCAACATTCGGTACGGGGCTCGCGGGAGCGGCTACTCGCGACCTCCTGGGTCCGGGCGACGGACCCGACGAAATCGTGTACGACAACCGTGTTCGTGACCGGTACATGGTCGGGATGCTCGCGCCGGAGGGGATCGGTTGCGCTCGATCCGGAGCGGGACGATGACGAGAACCCGGACGTCGATCTGGGTGCCGCTGAGGCTGACGAGTCTGACGACCCCGGGACGGGCAAGGTGTCGCTGTTCCCGTCGTCGCTCGGGTTGTCGTTCGCGGTCGAGCCCGGGGACGACGCAACTCGAGGTCGTCGCCGAGTGGGGCGAGTACGACCGGGTCGACAACCCCACGCCGGAGGAGGAGCGGCCCGAGTGGCAGCGCAGCGTCAAGCTCGTCTGGCAGCGTGAGCAGCGAGAGGAGTCGGCGACGATCGACCTGCCCGACGATGACGGGCCGCTGCCGGTCGAGACGTTCGGGTCGAACATCTCGGCAGTTCGGTGGCGTCGTCGAGATCAGCGGACGCTGCGAGACGGGGCCGCACGGGCACCGGTTGGTCACCCTGTTCCTGCGCAACCGGCTGACGGCGCCTGAGCAGAACCCCGACCGGGCGTGGCTGTTCCAGCCGCAGCTCACTGTCCGCCTGCCTGAGGGCACGTCGGGGTTCTGTGGGCGGGCCGAGGCGGTGGGTCGGATCGAGCGGGCTGGCGCTGATCAGCGAGAGCAGGCACGGCTCGACCTGCAGTACCGGCATCAGGTCGAGTTCGCGCGGGGGCACGCGGTGTCGGTGCACGCCGTCGTCCCGGACCGGGAGAACCGCTCCGGGGCGGGCGTCCGAGCTGCGGACGACCTTCCTTCCGACCTACGAGGTCCCGAACACGCGTCGCCGCGACTGCCGCGGACGCTCCGGAACTCTCCGAGCTCGTCGTCGACATGGGGCGCCTCGCCGACGAGTCGGTGTCCGTCACTGAGCTGCAGGGCTGGCTCGCGCCACTCGCTGATGGCTACCGGACGTGGCTGCGACCGCCAGCGCGAGGCCGTTGCGGAGCGATCCTGCGCTCGCGGAGCATGCTGACGCAGCTGCGGACGCGCTCGACGACGCGGAGGAAGTCGCCGACGCCATCCGCGCTGGCATCGACCTCCTTGGCGAGGACGACGATGCGCTCATCGCGTTCCGGTTCGCGAACGCGACCATGCGGGAGCAGCGGCTGCGGACCGAGGCCGTGCGTCGGCAGCGGGATGGCGACGAGCGTCCGGTCGGTCAGATCGTCGACGAGCTCGCTGCCGATCCGGCTCGGAACACCTCGTGGTATCCGTTCCAGCTCGCCTTCATCCTGCTGAACCTGCCGTCCCTCGTCACGGCCGGACCATCCGGATCGGGCGCACGGGGCCTCGGTCGTGGACCTGCTGTTCTTCCCGACGGGTGGTGGCAAGACCGAGGCCTACCTCGGGCTGGTCGCGGCGACGTTCGCGCTGCGACGGCTCGAAGCGTGACCTCGGCGGTCTCGACGGGTCCGACGGTGTCGCGGTGCTGATGCGGTACACGCTTCGGCTGCTGACGGCGCAGCAGTTCGAACGTGCCGCCGCGCTCGTGGCGGCCACCGAGCTCGTCCGCCGCGAGGACACGCGACCGGTTGGGCGAAGTGCCGTTCCGGCTCGGGCTGTACGTCGGGGGCTCGCTCACCCCGAACCGGACCGACGACGCCCGCAAGATCATCGTCGACATGCGCGGCGGCAAGACGCGTCGCCGGTGCGTCGCCGGTGCAGCTGTCGTCGTGCCCGTGGTGCGGGACCGACATCGACCCGAGCGGGCGTTCCACGGCGTCGATCTTCCACGTCAAGACCCACGAGGAGAACGTCGACACCGAGCGCACCGTCACCTACTGCGCCAACGACGACTGCCCGTTCAGCGAGGACGACGCCCCGGGCGAGGGCATCCCCGTCGTCACCGTCGACGACGAGGTCTACCGGACGCTGCCGACGTTCGTGATCGGCACGATCGACAAGTTCGCCCAGCTGCCGTGGAACCCCAACGCCCGCATGCTGTTCGGTCACGTGAGCCAGCGGTGCGCGCGCCACGGCTGGCGCAGCAACGACCCGGCTGCCCGCTACCCGGCGTGTGTGCACCGCCGAGTCGCCACCACCCGGCCGATCCGCACCACCCGACCGCGCAGATCACGAACGTGGCGGACGGGTTCCGGCTGCGGCCGCCGGACCTGATCATCCAGGACGAGTTCCACCTCATCACCGGCCCGCTCGGCACGATCGCCGGCCTGTACGAGACCGCGGTCGACCGGCTGTCCGCGTGGGAGCTCGACGGCGCGACCGTCCACCCGAAGGTCGTCGCCTCCACCGCGACCATCCGGCGCGCCAACGACCAGGTGCGTCAGGTCTTCGCCCGAGGCACCCGGATCTTCCCGCCGCAGGTCATCGACGTCCGCGACACGTTCTTCGCCCGCCAGGTCCCGACCGACGAGGCACCCGGCCGGCTGTACGTGGGCATCTGCGCGCAGGGACGGCGGCTGAAGGAGGCCGAGTCGCGGCTGTTCCGCACCGTCATGGCCGCGGCGCAGAAGCAGTGGGACGACCACGGACCGGCTGCCGACCCGTGGATGACCACCGTCGGCTACTTCTCGTCGATCCGCGAGCTCGCCGGCATGCGGCGCATCGCCGACGACGAGCTCCCCGTCCGCCTCAACCGCATCGAACGTGAGCGGCGCGACTTCCTCGCGACCCGGTTCCTCAAGGAGGACGAGCACGGCGACACGACGTTCTGGAACATGAACCTCGTCGAGCTGACGTCCCGGGTCGGATCCGCGGACCTGCGCGACGCGCTCGTCGAGCTCGGGACCCCGCACCGGCCCGACGACAACGGCAACCCGGTCGGGACCGACATCGTCCTCGCCACCAACATGATCTCGGTCGGCGTCGACGTGCCCCGGCTCGGGCTGATGATCGTCGTCGGCCAGCCGAAGACCACGGCCGAGTACATCCAGGCGTCATCGCGTGTCGGCCGGTCCGCTGACGGGGCCCGGGCTGGTGTTCACGCTGCACAACTGGGCCCGGCCTCGGGACCTGTCGCACTGGGAGACGTTCGAGCACTACCACGCGACCTTCTACCGCCACGTCGAGGCCCAGTCCGTCACGCCGTTCGCCGACCGTGCCCTGGACCGGGTCCTGACCGCGGTGCTCGTGTCGCTGCTGCGCGGCGAGGTCGACGAGTGGACACCCGACCGCGCCGTCAACCGCCTCGACGTCCACGATGCCCGCGCCGACGAGGTCGCCGACGCGATCGTCGCCCGGGCCCGAGAGGTCGACGGCACCCACGACGTGGTGGAGCGCGTCAAGGCGCTGATCCAGGACCGGTTCGACGACCTGAAGCTCCGGCAGGGCAGGCACCGCGCCGATCGCGTGGCGTGCCATCGGGCGAGGGCTCGCAGAAGGACAACCTCGTCGCGCTGCTCGAGGTCGCCGAGTCCGGCGGTCAGTGGGGGACCTGGACGATGCCGATGTCGATGCGCAACACCGAGCCCGGCATCAACGTCCTCCTGCGGCGTCCCAAGGTGCTCCCACCACCGGCGCGACCGCAGCTGAAGTTCAACACGTCGACCACGTCGTCGGCCCCCGCCGGTGTGAGCACGATCGCCGACGTCGACATCGATGAGCTCGAGGAGGCCGAGGCATGACGCCACCTCGCGGCGCGACGACCGACGAGCGCCCTGATCCCGTCAAGGTCGGCAGCATCCGGCCCTCGCAGACCACCCACACGTTCGGGCCCGGCGCGATCGTCGAGCTGCCGTACCTGTCGATCGTCGTGCCTGGGCTCGACACCGCCGGGATGGACCCGTGGCAGGTGGACAAGGGCGTCGCCGTGCCCATCGAGGAGGATCGGCTGCTTCAGGAAGTTCGGCGTGACATGGGCCCGCAGGTCAAGGAGCTGCGCGGCGCGCCGTGGACCGAGGACGCCGGCGACAACCGGACGCTCGCCGGCAACTGGACCGGCCTGTGGGGGATGACCTTCCCGCGCTGGCTGCGATGCACCCGCTGCAACGCCTTGTCGCGGGCGGAGCCCAACGGGCTGTTCGAGGTCGACATCCCGCTGTACCGGCCGGACGAAGCCGGGTACTGGCATGTGAAGTGCCCGAAGATGAAGGGCGGCAAGGCCCGGGCGCTGCCGGTCCGGTTCGTGCTGGCCTGCCGCCGAGGTCACCTCGACGACTTCCCGTGGGAGGAGTGGGCCCACAAGAAGACAGGCCACGTCTGCCCCGACGGCGCCGGCGCCCAGCGGCTGAAGCTCGAGGACGCCGGGTACGCCCAGCGGACCACCTCGCAGCGGGTCAAGTGCGACGCCTGCGGGAACTCGCGGGCCATGACCGAGGCGTTCGGCCGCGACGCCGCAAAGCACCTCCCCGAGTGCGCGGGCGCCCGTCCTCACCTCAACGACTACGACCCCAAGGGCTGTGGTGCCGAGACCCGGGCGCTGCTGGTCGGCGCGTCCAACATCTGGTTCTCCGTCCGCCGCTCCGCCCTCTCGATCCCGCCCGAGCCGCGTCCAGTCGAGCGCGCCGTCACGCAGCACTGGGGCGACCTCGAGACCTTCGCCGACCTGTCGGACATGAAGGCCAAGGCGGCGATCCTCGCGACCATGCCGACCGGCGCCTGGCTGGATGAGAAGCGAGCCGACTACACGCTCGAGGAGCTGTGGGAGGAGTACCAGCGGCAGCGGGCCAAGCTCGAGGAGGACGACCCGGGCGACATCGCGCTGCTCGGGCCCGAGTACGCAGCGCTCACCGCCAAGGGCGGCATCGACCACGGCATCGACTTCGCCGTCACCGACGCCGGCCCGGCGACCACGAGCCGCTTCAAGGACAAGCTCGGTGGCATCCACCTCGCCACGAGGCTTCGTGAGGTCGTCGCCATCACCGGCTTCACCCGGCTCGACTCGTACGACCCCAACGACGACGGCTCCGACTCGGTCGTTCGCGCCAAGCTGTCGGCCAACCCGCCGACCTGGGCCCCGGCAGCCCAGTCCCGCGGCGAGGGCGTCATGCTCACCCTTGACGAGGGAGCCCTGCAGGAGTGGGAGGCCGAGCTCGACGACCGGCAGGAAGGCCGACATCAGGACATGAAGGCCGCCCACCGCGCGTGGCGTGACCGGCGGATGCTCGACCCCGACGGCGGCGCCAAGTCCAACCGCTTCGTGCTGCTGCACACGTTGGCGCACCTGCTCATCAACGCCGTCTCGTTGCGCTCCGGCTACTCCACGGCCTCCATCCGCGAACGGATCTACTGCCAGGAGCCCGAAGGCGCCGACTTCCCGATGGCCGGGATCCTGCTGTACACCGCCGCGGCCGACTCCGAAGGGACCCTTGGCGGCCTGGTGAGCATCGGACGGCCCGACGTCCTCGGTCCGCTGATCGACGAGGCGATCGACAACGCCAAGATCTGCAGCAGCGACCCGTTCTGCGCCTCGCACAAGCCCAACGGGTCGATCGTCGGGATGGACGACGGCAAGGGCGACGGCACCCTGCACGGCGCGGCGTGCCACGTCTGCATGTTCCTGCCCGAGACCTCGTGCGACCACGCCAACCGCTACCTCGACCGCGCCTTCGTCGTCCCCACCCTGACCACGTCCGACGTCGCGTACTTCCGATGAGCTCGGACCTTGCCCAACGAGTCGCGGCGCTCGTGGCCGATGTGGACGCGGCTCAGCTCGCGGCCATCGTCGAGGCGGTTCGGGCGGGCGCGACCGACGGTCGGACGGCGCGGCGCGTCGTTGAGCGCCGCGCCCCCGTTGCGCTGCGGTCCGCACTGACCGAGCTGTTCACCGACGACGACCTATCCGCCGCGCTCACCGCACTTGAGGCTGCCGTCGCTGCTGTCCAGGCCGTGCGCTCAGAGTTGGGTGTGACCGAAGTCGTGTGGACCGGACCACCGACGAAGTCTCTTCAGGTGCGCCCCACCAGAGCTGTGGTCCTCGAACTGATCCGGCGAGCCCGGCGGAGCGTCACCATCGTCACCTTCGCCAGCCACGACATCGGCGATCTCGTCAAGGCGCTCGATGAGGCCCGGCTCTCCCGAGGCGTGTCGGTCCGCGTCATCGTCGAGACTCGTGACGACTCCGCGCGAGGAGACGGCCCGGAAGCAGCCGAAGCGCTCAAGCACCTGCCCCTCGCTGTCCCGGTCTACCGCTGGCCACGGGAGCAACGCGGACCGACCGGAGCCGCGATGCATGTCAAGTGCGTGGTTCGCGACCGGACCGAGGTGCTGATCTCCTCGGCGAACCTCACCAGCGCCGCCCTCGACCGCAACATGGAGCTCGGCCTGGTCGTCGACGGCGGCGACACCGCACGTGTCATCGAGCAGCACTACGACGATCTCATCGAGAAGCAGGTACTCGTGCTCGTGGGCGCGTCAGACTGAAGGGTGTTCGAACTGACTCGCGCCGAGTGAGCGAACCGCGGATCGAGGCTGGGAGAGGCCATGGTCAAGTACGACGCCCTGACGAAGTGGCTCATGCCACAGACTGGCACCGTCCGCGCGTCGTTCGACGAACTCGACCAGCTCGTTCGAGGCGGACTGCCTGAGTCGGCGCGGCAGTACCGAGAGTGGTGGGCCAACTCGAAATCCAACCCACAGGCGCGCGGGTGGATGAACGCGGGGCGTGCTGTCGAGTCGGTCAACCTGACCGCAGAGGTCGTCTGTTTCACCGCCCCCTCGCAACCCCCTACGACGCGACAGAGGCCGTCGCCCGAACCGGCGCGCACGAGGGAGGCCGTTCCTGAGCGGCACGGTGATCCTCGGCGCGAGTGGCACTGGGAGGGGAACGTCCAGGGGGCGATGGTCGATCACCTCATCTCGCAGGGGTGGTCGATCGTCTCGGCCGCCGACACGGCGACCAAGGAAGCGGGGATCGACATCCTCGCGGAGCGCGATCAGCGCCGCCTCGCCGTCGAGGTGAAGGGCTACCCGTCCGATCGGTACGTCAGTGGGAAGCGGCGCGGCGAGAAGAAGCCGACCCGACCGCCCGTGCAGGCCCGGCACTGGTACGCCGGTGCGCTCCTCACGACCATGCTCACCAAGGGCAGCCACCCAGACTGGACGCTGGCGTTGGCGCTCCCGGACTTCCCCACCTACCGCAGCCTGATCGCTCGCACTACGTCCTCGCTGCGTGCACTGGACGTTGACGTTTACCTCGTTTCCGAGGACGGACGTGTCACTCGCGCCGAGCTCGTTTGAGTCACGGTCCGGGGCATCTCCGTCCGAAACAGAATTGAGACTTCGGCGTATCCGCCGCGCGATAGCGATAGCTGCGAACGTCCGATCCTGCGGCGGCCTATTCAGCGATCACAATGACGAGGCCTATGACGACGAGTCCGCCGTAGAACGGCGCGATGGACCAGGAGCGCCACACGCGCCAGCCCGGGATCCAGTGTCCGATCCACACAAGTACCTTGCTCCGTTGCGGCCCAGTCGTCGTCGGATCTGCCTCCGATGGATCGAGGGTGAAGGTCGGCACCTGCCTCGACCCGCGGGCGACCGTGTCGTAGAGGCGCCGGTACGCCTGTTCTTGGCGTAGATAGTTTGCGTCGAGCATGGCGAACAACCCGACTGCAGCGATGCCGAGGAGCGCCACGGACCCGTCGTCCTGCGTGAGCGCGTACCCATAGGTCGCAGTGACAACAGGTAGCAGCCATCCTTTCGCCGTGGCGGACGCGGCCGACATCCTCGTGATGACCGCCTGGATGAGGCCGAGGTGCTGCGCCTGTCCTCGTCGGAGGTTCCCGGACCCTCGTGATCACGATCAGCCACCCTGAGCCGCCGCTCTGCACTCGGCGCGCAAACGCTCCCAGGCTTGGTCTTTCTGGCCCTCGGTGTAGTGCGTATCCGTGGGCCAGATTCGCCCGAGGCTGTCTCCGTCCCAGCGAGGGACCAGGTGCACGTGCAGATGGAACACCGTCTGCGTCGCCGCCTCCCCGTTCGACTGGATGACGTTAAGCCCCTGCGGTGCCACGGCACGCCTCATTGCTGCCGCCAACTTCACGACTGCTCGGCCAAGTTCTGCCGCGAGGTCTTCGCTGATAGACCACACATCGGGGACATGCTGCCGTGGGACGATGAGAGTGTGGCCGAGTGTCGCGGGCTGGGTTGGGAAGAAGGCCACGACATGCTGATCGCGGTAGACCTCTCGGACATCGGGGTCCTCTCGATGGACGATCTCGCAGAATGGACAGTCCGGGTCATGTTCGCTTGTAGGCATTGTCCACCCAGGATGAGATGTTGTTGTTGATACTGGCGTACACCTGTTGGCTCGTCGACCCCCCAGGGTTGTGGAGTGTCACGTAGTCGCCCACGGTGCCACCGCCCTTGAGAGTGACCATCTGGAAGGGATCGGCCCCGGCCGTGTCGGTCCGATGGTCCCTGTCAGCCAACCCGTGGATGCGGACGCCGACGAGTGGCTTGCGATTGTCCCAGGCGTAGGCGATCTCGTACTTCACCCAGCGACGCTGCGAGGTTTGAGCGCCGACTAGTACGACGACCGCGCTCTTGTACTTCATCTGCTCCGCGATCCAGTTCTTGATCGCTTGCTCACCGCGGCGCTTGACCTCCTCCCACTTCTGGGCGCTCAGGAGGGGCTGACCCTCCAACTTGCCCATGTTCATGACCTGCTGAACGCGCCAGGCGTCGCGGTCGTAGTGGAAGCTGTAGAACACTGACTTTGCCATGGTCGCGATCTCCCTCCTGCCGAGCGACTGCCGGGGACGTGGATGCTCAGTGGCATCCTGGGCGGGCGCGTCCTAGCCCCTCGTCGCTCGTGGTTGCGCTGTCAATCGTAAGGGGCCCCTGTGACGTTGATGCCCAGGCCCGGCCGTGACTCCCGCCGCGGCGCACTGACGAGTCTCTCGCCAGGGGCCCTTGCGACGGTGAGCGCACAGTGCCTGGGGTTCAGGTGACGCACATCGCCGCCTGAGCGCGGCCTTTGTGATCGGGCTCGACGTTGTCGGCCTCGGTCCCGGGGCTGTCCCCCCGTCTCCTCAGGTCGCTGCGGCCCTACGCGCGAGGCTCGGGGCCGACCGTCCTTTCCGGCATGGAAAGGTCTCGATCCATGCCTTTCCGTCGTGGAAAGGCCGTCTCGTGTGAGTTCTGGGAAAGGGTCCGAGCGGAGGTTCCTCGCATCACCCCTGCTGCGAGGAGCGCCGCCGATGGAGACCTACCCACCCACGATCTTCAACCACCTCGACCAGGAGTGGGAGCACCTGCTCACTGGCCGCCGACTCGACCGGGCGCTCGCCCGCTGGCGCGACGCCGAGGAGACGCTCGGCGAGTTCCGCCGCGTCCGCGATCTGCTCGCCCTCCTGGAGGACCAGGACGGCGACCCGGAGCGGCAGAGCGAAGTCCTCCTCGCCCTGCTCCGGCTCGCCCCGAACGACGAGCTGGCTGGCCGGCTGATCCTGCAGCGGTTCGTCCCGCCACTGAAGTCGATCGCCGGCTGGAAGCAGCCGCTGCGCCAGACCGACTGGGCCGCGATGGTCGTCTCCGCGGCGCACGAGGTCATCGTCACCTACCCGGTGGACCGCCGGCAGAGCAGGGTCGCGGCGAACATCGTCTGGGACGTCCGCAAGCGGATGTACGCCGCGCTGACCGACCACCGCCGCTGGATGCAGGACCTCTCCCTCGGCGAGCCCGACGAGGACGCCCTGGTCGCCCCGGACATCGCCGAGCAGTTCGAGGCGGCCGACCTGCTGCGGTGGGCCGCATCCCGCTGCCAGGTCCCCCGCGAGGTCGCGCGGCTGATCGTGCTCACGCGCGGCGCCGGGTTCCAGATCGAGGAGCTCGCCGCCCACCGAGCCGTCCCGAGCGCCCGGCTTCGCCAGCGCCGTTGGCGGTGCGAGCAGCGGATGCGTGAGGCGCTCGCCGTCTGCTGATCCCGTGCCGGACGCGAGCCGTGGCTGTCACGTCCACCCCGTCTCGGACCGCCTCCCGGTTCGCAGGGGTCTGGCCGCACCCGCCACCGCCGGCACGCGGCCAGACCTCCGGACAGGAGGAGCCATGGCCACGACCACCTCGAACGGGCACGCACGGACCGTCGACGACGCGCCACGTGTCATCCAACGCATCCACGGGCAGCCACGACGCCCGACGCACGTCGTACCCCGTCTCGTGGGGATGGGCATGCCCGTCGACGAGGCGATGCAGCTCGCCGATCAGCACGACGAGCAGCGCATCGTCGACGCGCTCGACGCCGTCGAGGAGTTCGGCGTCACCAGCCGGATCATCAACCCGGTCGGGTGGGTCCGTGCCGCGGTTCGACGCGAGTGGGACCTGACCGGCGTGCTCGCCGAGCGTCGCGAGAACGAACGGCGACTGGCCGTCCTCGACGCCGACCGAGCAGGAGCGGGAGGACGCCCGCGACGCCTTCCCGGCATGGCGGGCGATCTCGGAGCGATGGGACCGAGCGATCTCCGCAGCGCTCGACGATGACCAGCTCGAACGAGCGATCGCCAACGTCACACGACCGGTCCCTGGGATCGGCCGCCACTCGATCCCCGTCACACGCGCCGAGCTCATCGCCTGGGCCGTCGACGCCCATGGACGCTCCCCACACGAGCCGCTCGCGAAGACCCTGGCCGAGGATCTCGACCGGGGTCCGCGCCAGCACCGAGGCGCCGCGGTGGCCGCTACCAGAGCCACCGAGCCCACCCGACGACAACGTGCGGTCCCTGTCGTCACGCATCACCGACGTGCTCACACGCGATCACGATCTCGCGCGCGAGACCGCTCCGGTCATCGAGGTTGCCGTCCCACACCGCACGGTCCGGTTCGGCCAGGACCTCGAGCGATGAGCGCCGCGACCGCACCAGCGGCTGCCGTCGACCCCGTGGACCAGCAGGTGGCCCTCGCCGGGCGACTGTGCTGGCACGCCGTCGAGATCTGCCGCGCACTCGACCACGGCGTCGCCGAGTTCCAGCTCGCGATCGCCGAGGCCGCCGAGCACACCGACGCGCTCATCGAGCTGGCACTCGCCATGACCGACGTCGAGCCAGCCGCCCACCAGCCCACCGGCGCTGCGACGGAAGGAGTCCGGCCATGACCCTGCACGCCCTGCACCTCGAACAGCCCACTGCCGAGGTTCTCGCCTGCGCCCTCCTGCAGGCCATCGACGACCTCGAAGCCCGCGCGATCATCGCCGAGCATCACGACCCGGCCCTCGGCTCGGCCAGCGCCGCCGAGTACCGCACCGACGTCCAGCGCCTGCGGCTCATCCTCGGCGCCATCGGCGACGACCACATCCCGACGCCCGAGCGAGCAGCCGTCCTCTGGATCGACGGCACCTGGACCGTCCAGGCCGGTCGTCCCGTCCGACTCCACCGCCAGGACGATCTCGAGGCGCTTCTGGAGTCCAGCTTCGACCTGGTCCACCACGGACTGCTCGATGCCCACGACGCCCTCATCGCCATCCACCATCTCGTCGCCACCGACCGTCTCCACCTCGCTCACGACCACCGACCTCCTCGACCACGACGACGACCTCAGCACGACCCACGACGACACGACCGACGACGAGACCACTCTCGATCGTCCACACCACGAGGGACCTCCAGGCCCCCTGCCTTCCCACCCCCCAAGCCGCTCACAGACTTGCACCCGGGTGCGAGCCCGCGCCCGCGCAGGCTGCGGAGACGGGAGCGGGCTCGTGCTGAACATCGGAAAGCTCGCCCCCGGCGGCGAGGACTACTACCTCACCACCGTCGCCCAGTCCGTCGAGGACTACTACGTCGGATCCGGCGAAGCGCCGGGCCGCTGGCTCGGTCGCGGTGTGGAACTGCTCGGTCTCGACGGGCGGGTGGATGCCGAGTCACTCCGAGCGGTCCTCGGCGGTCGGCATCCGGAGAACGGCGAGCCGCTCGTCGCCCACCAGCGGAAGGTCCCAGGCTTCGACCTGACCTTCCGCGCGCCGAAGTCGGTGTCGCTGCTCTGGGGCCTCGCCGACCCGTCCACCTCGCTGGAGGTCCGGCGGGCACACGACGCGGCTGTGGCGGCGGCCCTCGGCTACCTCGAACGGCACGCTGCCTTCACCCGCCGTGGCAAGGGCGGCGCCGAGCAGGTCCAGATCGACGGGTTCGTAGGCGCGGCCTTCCGACACCGCACCTCGCGCGCGGACGACCCGCTGCTCCACACGCACGTCCTGGTCGCCAACCTCGCCTACACCCCCGACGACGGAGGCTGGCGCAGCCTCGATGCGCGCCACCTCTACCTGCACGCCAAGACGGCCGGCTACCTCTACCAAGCCCAGTTGCGACATGAGCTGACCCAGCGGCTCGGCGTTCGGTGGGGCCACGTCCACAACGGCTACGCCGACATCGACGGCGTCCCACGAGAACTGATCGATGCCTTCTCGCGCCGTCGCGCCGAGATCCTGAGCGAGCTTGACCGTGTCGGCCATGACTCCGCTCGCGCCGCTCAGGTGGCAACGCTCGCCACACGCCAGCCCAAAGGCACTGAACCCAAGGACCTCCACGCCTCCTGGCGCGAGCGAGCCGGAGAGCTCGACTTCGACGAACGCGCGGTCTCGAACCTGGTCGGTCATGGTCCCGAGCCGGCGCCGACCAAGCCCGAGCTCCGCGAGGCAGCTGCGCATCTCCTCGGCCCGAGCGGGCTGACCTCACGCGCTTCGACGTTCACGCGCCGCGAAGGGCTCCAAGGCTGGTGTCTGAGGCTGCGCGGCGGGGCGCCCATCGACCGTGTCGAGCAGTTGGCCGACCACCTCCTTGAAGGCATCGGTGGGACCGTTCGACTGACCGGGCGCGGTCCGGGCGCCGCGATGTCCGCCAACGGCATCCGGCTCCGCGACGGTCGGCTCGTCACCACGCCCGAGGTCCGCTACTCCACGCCCGAACTGCTCGCGCTGGAGCAGCGGCTCGTCGACCAGGCGGTCGCGCGGCGCGACAGCGGAACAGCCACGGTCGCGAGCGACCTGGCGGAGCATGTGGTCGCCGCCCGAGACTGGCTCGCCGAGGAGCAGGTCGACGCGGTCCGGCAGCTGACCGGCACCGGTGACGGCGTGGCCGTCGTGGTTGGCCGGGCAGGCTCCGGCAAGACCTCGATGCTCGGGGCGGCGCGGGAGGCATGGGAGGAAGCACGGATCCCCGTCGCCGGCGTCGCCCTCGCGGCCCGCGCCGCACTCGAGCTGCGCAACGGGGCCGGGATCCCTGCGACGACGATCGACCGGTTCCTGCTCGACGTCCAGCGCCCCGGGGGCGAACTCCCCATCGGCGGTGTGCTCGTCGTCGACGAGGCCGGGATGGTCGGTACCCGGATGCTCGCCCGCGTGATGGACCTGGCCGCGGCCAGCGACACCAAGGTCGTCCTGGTCGGTGACCACCACCAGCTCCCCGAGATCGACGCAGGTGGCGCGTTCGCGGGTCTCGTGAACCGGCTCCCCGCCATCGAGCTCAACGACAACCGACGCCAGCACGAGGCCTGGGAGCGCGACGCCCTCGACGAGCTCCGCGACGGCGAGATCGCCAAGGCGGTCGACCTCTACGACGAGCGCGGCCGCCTGATCGTGGCCGACACCGTCGACACCGTGCGCGAGCAGCTCGTCGGGGACTGGTGGGAGTCCGTCGCTGAGCACGGCACGGACGCGCTGATGATCGCGGCACGACGCGTCGACATCGATGACCTCAACCGACGCGCACGGGAACGCCTCGACGCCATCGGTGAGCTGGGGACGAAGAGGGTCGAGGCCGTAGGTCGCGACTACCGCGTCGGGGACCGGATCATCTGCCTCCGAAACCATCGGTCTGTGGGCGTGCTCAACGGCACCCGCGGAACCGTGACCGCGGTCGACCCGGCTGCTCGCAGCGTCACGTTCCACCGCGACGACTCCGGCGAGGACGTCGTCCTTCCGTCGATCTACCTCGACGCCGGATGGGTCGACCACGCCTTCGCGATCACGGCTCACAAGGCGCAGGGCCTGACGTGCGAGACGACGTTCGTGCTCGCGGACGACACGACCTACCGCGAGTGGGGCTACGTCGCGATGTCCCGGGGCCGGAGCCTCAACCGGCTCTACCTCGTCGAGGAGCCGGGCGACCCGGACCCTCCCGACGACGCCTCGCACCCGCGCGTCCTCCAAGCCGACGAGCGGACCCCCGACGAGCGCCTCACCGCCGAGCTGCAGCGAAGCCACCGCCAGGCGATGGCCCTCGACCACCTCGGCGACCCGGACCACGCCACGCGGGGCGACACCCACGCTGCCGTCTTCTCGCCGCCGGCTTGGGCCACCGCAGTCCTCGGGGAGCGCCCTCGTCAGCCCGAGGCCAGGCGCGTCTGGCTCGACACCGTCAACGCCATCGAGACCTACCGCGCCACCTACGGCGTGACCGACCCGGGCCAGCCACTCGGTGAGCGGCCGACCGATCCCGCCGCCCGCGAGGCCTACCAGCAGGCGCTCCACGTCCTGCTCGACGCCCGTCGCGGCATCGCCACGACGCAACAGCCCGAGCCGGGCCCACCGGCCCGCGACCTGGGAGTTGAACTCGCATGACCGACCAGCCCGTGCAGCCCCGACCGATGACGCCCAACCAGCTCCGTGCTGTCGTCTACAACATCGCCCGCACCTACCTCGAGGTCGAACGCGGCCTGCGACCACCCGACCAGCTCTCAGCGTTCCTCAGCCGTGGCGAGTACCGCCGGCACCGCGTCACCGGACGTGGCCAGCGCGCCGCCAGCCGTCCCGTCCGACCCACCGACATCGGCAAGGTCCGCCTCGACGCAGCGATGCCCGACCGGGTCCACGCCAGCGTTCTCGTCCGTCGCGACGACGACCGCTGGAGCTCACTCCTCGTCGACCTCAAGCAGACCGGCCACGGCTGGCGGGTCGAGCGCCTCGACCGGCTTGAACGCCTCGTACCGCGCGAGCCCCGCCACGTCGAGATCGACGAGGAGGCCGTCGATCGCCGCCGCCGCTTCGTCGAGGCCGAACAGCGGGCGGTGGAGGCTGCCTCCACGGCCGCGAACCGGCGCTACGAGCGGCTTCCGGACAAGCGCGTCCGTGGAGCGAAGGCGTTGCGGGATGACCGCGACCGTTGGCAAGCGCGACTCGAGGAGCTACAGGCTGAAGGAGCCTTGCTCGATCGAGGACGACAGGCAGACCATGGCCCAGCCCGGGAGTCGCTCGACGGTGAACACCCGCGTGCCCGCCCTGCAGTCGAGACGATCCTCGGTCCTCGCCCCGACGAGCCAGTTCGGGCGGTGGTCTGGGACCGGGCTGAGCAGGCTCTGGCGGCCTACGCGGAACGATGGGACCTCGATCCGTCGAACACGCTTCTTCGTGGCGCATGCATCGACGCCCAGGAGGCCGAGCGCCGCGATCTTCTCCAGACCGTGGCCCGGGCCGCGCACGAATTGGAGGCGGAGACGTCCCGTGACCTCGCGCCCGTAATGCAGGAGCAGGCGGTCGTGTCACTTGAACCGTGACGGCCGGTCGCCCACAACCGTGGTGGTGAGAGCCTCGGACGTCGGGGTGGCTGGCCACACGGTCGCGCTCGCGTCCGGCCGGGGGAGCGCCGTTCGTCCCAACGCCCGTACCAGGGGGGAGGTAGGTTCCCGCCATGGCTCAATACTCCAGGACTCAAGAGCAGCACATCGCCGTCTTCGGGGAAAGCGGTTCGGGGAAGACCGTGCTGCTTTCCTCGTTCTTCGGCCCGACGCAGGAGGGGCCGTACTCGGACGAGTTGTGGGATCTCGTCGCCGACGACACCAGTCAAGGGAACCGGCTCTATCAGAACTACGTCGGTATGAGGGACGACTCGAAGGCGCCCTCCCAGACCCGGTTCGCAGCCACGACCTACTACTTCTCGGTGAAGCTCAGAGGTGGCGACGACGTCGACGGGAAGAGGCGGCCCTTCGATGCCCTGCGTCTCGCATGGCATGACTACCCAGGAGAGTGGTTCGAGGAGTCTCCCAGCAGCGACGAGGAGGCCAGGCGACGTGTCGACACGTTTCGGTCGCTGCTTCGTTCCGACGTTGCGCTCCTCCTGGTGGATGGGCAGAAGCTGCTAGACCACCAAGGGGAGGAGGAGCGGTATCTCAAGTCGCTCATGACGAACTTTCGACAGGGTGTCCTGCGCCTCAGGGAGGACTTGCTGGGCGACGAAGACCGCCTGGTCGAGTTTCCACGCATCTGGGTCATGGCACTGTCGAAGGCGGATCTGTTCCCTGACTGGGACGTCTACTCGTTTCGGGACCTCGTCGTCGGGAAGGCTGCTCAGCACATCGAAGACCTGAGCGCGACACTCCGCGACTTGGTGGTCACCCCGGAGGCGTTGTCGGTGGGCGAGGACTTCATGCTGTTGTCGTCCGCCAAATTCGAGCTCTCCTCGGCTGACGCGGAGCCGGTGGAGATCGACGTGTCCCAACGCGTTGGCCTTGACCTCATCTTGCCGGTGGCCTCCTTGCTCCCCCTTGAGCGCCGGGTCCAGTGGAACGAGCGGATGGAGATCCCGAGGAAGGTGCTGGACACCTTGGCTGACCGCGCCGACGCCCTCGCCGTCGCTCTGCTCGGTGGGAAGGTCTCAGGCCTCAACAAGCTGCTGGGCAAACTGCCCAAGGGCGGCCGCCTCGCAGGGAAGGCCGGGCTTTCCGCCCTGGTTGCTGCCGTGAAGATGGCTGGGCCTCACGTCAAGAAGATCAACGTCCAGGCGAGGCAGGACCACGACTACTTGACTGCGACGTTGACGCAGTTCAAGTTGGACCTCGAGCAGGGCGTCACGGAGAGGCTGCTCATCAGGAGCCGTAGGTGAGTCCCGGCGAAGACGTACCCGAGGGGCTCATCTGGGCCACTCGGGGGCGCCACTGGGGATTCCGGTTCCTCCTCGACGGAGGGCTATCCGACCCGCTTCCGGAGTATGAACGCATCTTCGAGGGCCTCGGGGACGAGCCGACGGTGTGGCGCCTCGCCGCTGGGAAGGGTGCCCTGCGCTTTCCTGATCCAGACGGGCGACGAGACGCGGCCGGTCGCGTCATCCCGCACGACTTCGTCGTGTCCGGAGACCTGGCCAGCGAGATCCAGTCGGCTGAGGACGGACTGCAGCAGATCTGGCCACTCCTCGCAGAGGCATATGCCCAGGTCTGGGCGGCCGAGGTTCCACCCGCCCCTACAGACCTGATCTTCGCCTCCCAAGGCGACCCGCCCTCCGATGCGCCCTCGTCTGCCCACGGTGACGGACGCAACCCGTCATAGCGGTGGTTGCGCGCGCAGTCGTGACGGCAACGTGCCGCGCATAGCCGCCCGCGTCGTGGGTTCCTTGGCGTCCTGGCCTACCCTCAACCGCGTCGTACTGGTGCAGAACCACTGCCGTCCATGGGGGAACAGATGCGCGTCAGCCGAAATCCACACCGCCCTGATCGCCGTCGCCGTCATGGCCGCTGGCTGCGGCAGCAGTAGCCCGGGTGACGACAACAGTCCCAGTCCGGCGGCCTCCACCCAGACAACCAGCCCCGATCAGGGCCTGGCGGCGAGCCCCGATCCCACGGAAGCGGAAGAGGAGCTGCGGCCGGCGACCGCGGGCAACCTCGCTGAGTGGTTCGCCTGCCAGCCCGACCTTCCCATCGATGACATCCTCGACTACACCGCCGAGAACGACCCGAACGAACAGCTCGGGCGGCCCGGTCAGTACACGTCCAAGGCCGCGCTCGCTGACCAGCGCACAGGCCGTGGCGTCGACGCCGGCATCGACGCTGGTGCGTCCATCGAGGTGTTCGACAACGATCAGGACGCCCAGCAGCGCGCCGAGTACGTCGACGAAGTCACCTCCTCCAGCCCGATGTTCACCGAATATCACTGGCTCGACGGGCTGATCTACCTGCGGGTTGCCGGATCGCTCACTCCCGAGCAGGCCGACCAGTACAAGCAGGTTCTCGACGAGCTGCCGGACGACGGCGTGCCCACCTGCGGTGAGACGCCTGCTGGGCAACCTGAGGCCAGCCCCACCGGCGCCCAACTCCCCGAGACTCCCCAGGCCTACTCGAGCCTGTACACCACTGGTGAATTGACCCTGCCCGACGGCGACGGTGTCGTTCTGACATTCGGCCCACCCGACGGCCAGCTGATGCCTTTCATCGCCGTCAACCGCACCGGCGGGCCGATCTCCCGCCTCGAAGTGTCGGGGCGGGTCACCGGGCCTGACGGCGAAACGATCGGATCCGGACGGTCACAGTCAATCGAACCGAACGTCATCCTCGAGGCGCGGCCGCCATCGGCTACGTGTTCGTCGGCGAGGACATCCCCGATGGCTCAACGATCGACGCCACGGCGGACTACACGGAAGGGCTGGGCGACTTCGAGAACATCATGGCTCTCGACGTCACAGACATCTCGACCACCGGGTCGGGCTCGTTCACGGGCAGCATCGCCAATCCCCACGACATCACCGTCGACGGACCCATCGGCATCAACGTCGCCTGCTTCGACAGCGACGGCCAGCTCCTTTCGGTTGACCACGGTTTCGCCGACCGTGATCAGATCGATAGCGGCGCAACAGCCACGTTCACCATCCGCCGCTTCGATGCTCCCGCCTGCGACATCCTTGCAGCCGGCGCCGGCGGATACGACCAGTAGCCGCAGGGCGCCAGCGACGCCGCCCCGCGACCCGCCGTCAGGGGACTTCCGGGCGGGTGCGAAGCGCGGGAACCAAGATGAGGCAGTCAGGCACGCGCGCCTTCAGGCATCGACGCCGAAGACCCGGACGAGCGCGACCCACAGGTACTCGCGGAAGGCCTCCCACTCGGTCGCCGGGTCGTGCTCTTCGCGTGCGGCCTCGATGGCGTGGAGATAGCCCTCGCGGTAGATCTCAGGGAGGTCGTCCGCGGTGATGCCGGGGGTCTCGTCCATGCTGCCTCCTTCGTAGGTGACGTTGTAGCCGGCAGCAGTTCGTCGCAGCGCGAGAGATCGGCGTCCGGCTGTGGACACCGACTACGTCGCTCGCGATCGACCGCGCCGAGAGGCGTGACGGAACCACGGGCGAAGCTTGATCATCGCCGGCGGAAGGTGGCCGTAGATCAGCACGCCTTCGAACGGACGGAGCTGACGGAGACTGGCGGCCGAGGTGAGCGGCTGGTTCTGGGTCGCATGTGTTGCCGAGGTTCGTCCATCAGCGTCGACGGTCGTCGATCGGCGGGCGACGCTGGCGTCCCCGATGAGCTGGGCGAGCTCGGTCGTTGTCTTCGAGTCGGTGATGCCGGACAGGAGCAACTTCGCGCGGTGGTTGTTCACGACCGTGTCGGCGGCGTCGCCGTAGCGGTGCGACGATCTGGGCCCGGTCCTGCCAGACGGTCACGAGCTGGATGCCGAGACCAGCGGCGGTCGAGGCGATCTGGGCCAGGTCGCGCAGCGGCGCGATGTTCGCTGCCTCGTCGAGCACCAGGAGCAGCGGCGGGTCGAGACGTCCCTTGGAGGCGGCCTTCTCGTAGGCGGCGGCGAGCACCGTCTGGACGAGGGTGGTGAACAGTGGGCGTAGCCGAGCCTGTTCGTGCAGCGGCGCCGAGACGTACAGGGTGTGGCCGCCTCCGTCGAGCAGTCGGTCGGTGTCGATGTCGCACGACACGGCTGACGCCGCGACCTGCGGGTCGGCGTAGGCGGCAAGCACGGTCTCGGCGGTCGTGTAGACCGATGACTTCGTCCGCTCGTCGCGCTTCCACGACGCGGTTGCGGCTGCGAGTGCCTCCTCGTTGCCCGTGAGCTTGAGCAGCAGCGCGACCTCCTCGGTGTCGTGGATGTCGACCCAGCGCACGACATCGGAGATGGACAGGTCTGCCGCCCGAGCCGCGAACAGCAGCGGCGCGAGGAGCTTGGCGGCGTTCGCGGACCAGAAGTCGTTCTCCCCGAGTTGACGGTCCCGGGCGGCCTGGGCCATCCATGACGCGGTCCGAAGCGCCCCGCGCCAGGTGTCGCAGCCAGCGAGTGGCGTCCACGTCGAACGCTCGACGCCCGTGACGCTCGTCGACGGGTCGTACACCCACACGTCGCCCCGCGACCGACGGGTCTCGATCGTGTCCTTGAGTAGGTCGGCCTTCACCGATGTCGCCACGACCGGTCCGGGCCACTCGAGGATCGCCGGGATGGCCAGACCGGAGGTCTTCCCGGACTGGGTCGGACCGAGCACGAGCAGGGAGTGCCCGGCCTCGGTCGCGAGCAGGCGCTTGCCCGGGCCCTCACCGAGCGTCAGCCGTCCGGGAGTGGGGCGAGGCACGGCGAGAGGCTTGAGGTCGCGCGCGGTCGCCCAGCTGGCACCGCTGTCCTCGCGGCTCCCGGGAGTCCGCCGGCCGAGCCACCACACGAGTGGCGCGAGCGCGACGGCGAGCAGGACGACTGCGGTCGGCCAGAACACCAGAGGCCCGGCGACACGATCCGCGACCTCGCCTGGGAAGGCCGAGGCCGGAGCTCCCGGTGTCTGCCAGATCGACAGTGTGACCGGTGCCGCCTGGCCAGGGCGTAGTGGCAGCCACGACCCCGAGGTCGCGAACGTGGACAGCTGGGCGGTGGCCCACATCCAGCCGGTCCCGATCAGCAGCAGCCCCATCGCGTAGGTCGCGATCAGCTCGACCGGGCTGAGCCCGGCTGTCACACCGACCGGCTGTGACGGTCCGCGTCCGTGAGTGCCGCTCACGCCTGAGCTCCCATCCTCGAGTCCGTGTCCACCAGGGTCCGTTCGTGCCCGCCGAGGGCGTGCTCGACGAGGAAGGAGCGCGTGCCGACACGCCACAACGCCACGCCGCGGCCGAGCTGGGGCAGCACCTCCGCCTCGACGTCGGTCAGGCCGAGCAGCTCGCGGGCGGCGGCGGTCTCCGCGGGGGACTGGCCGTAGATGACGCGGGTCTCGGAGTCGGCGAGGAGCCCGCGCGCCAGCGCCACCTGCTCCGACCCCGCGGCACCGGCTGCTTGGAGGTCGGACAGCCGGTGGATGACGGCGACGTTGGACACGCCGTACTGGCGTGAGAGCTTCCACGACGCCTGCAGCCACCGGGCGATCTCGAGCTCCCGGAGCACGGCCCACGCCTCGTCGACGACGACGACGGTGCGTTCGTCCGATCCTCGCCGCAACGCGGACTGCAGCCATGCCGTCGCGCACAGCATGAGCAGTCCGAGCGCCGGTGACCCGTAGAGGGCGGACAGGTCCAGAACGACCACCGGAGCGGAGAGGTCCAGGCCCGTCGTGGTCGGCGCATCGAACATGCCAGCGAGGTCGCCCTGGCACAGGCGGCGTAGCTCGAGCGCGACCTGCCGCCCGGCGGCGGCCAGCGCGTCGGCGTCCGTCGCGACCTCGGCAGCGGCCTCGGCCTCAGGTCGCAGGAGCGCCTCGACGACGTGTGGCAGCACCAGCCCGTCGCGATGTGCCGAGGCTGCGGTTGCCAGAGCCAGCTGGCAGGCCGTCTGCTCATCGGGCTGGAGACTTCGACCCAGCGACGCGGCGGCCAGCGACGTGAGCAGTCGGAGCCGCTGGCGTGCGACCTCCTCCTCCGGCGCGTCGCCGCTGGCGTCCAACGGGTTCAGGCGGACCCCGAGTCCTGGCCCGAGACGGACGGGCTCCACGCCGCACGCCTCGGCGAGCGGTCCGTACTCGCCCTTCGGGTCGACGATCCAGGCGCGTCGGCCGAACACCTGCTGGCGCCACAGGTAGGTCTTGACGAAGGAGGACTTGCCGCGTCCGACCTGTCCGGCGACGAGCATGTTCGGGTTGGTCAGACGTCCCCTGCTCGTACAGCACCCACGGGTCGAAGCAGAACGCCCCGCCGAGCACTTCACGGCCGACGTAGACGCCCCGACCACCGAGCCCGCCCTCGGTCACGAAGGGGTACGCGGCTTGCAGGTGTGCGGTCGACACCCGATGTGACCCAGCACCGCCCGTCGCTCATCGCAGCCCCCGCCCGAGCGGCAGCGTCCACGTGAACGCCTCGTCCTGACGTCCGTGGAGGCGCCGCAGCTCGAGGAACGACTGTTGGGCGGCCTGTTCGACCTCACCGCAGGCGGCTTCGAGCTCGTCCGGCGAGCCGGCCGTGACCGTGACGTAGCCGGACAGGCGGTAGTCGGCGTGCCCGTCGGCGAGCTCCTGCTCGCGCCGGGCGGCGGTCTCCTGAGCGCGGCGGCGACGGGCGGTTGCAGCGAACCCGGCGCGGGCGCGGAGCTCCTCGTCGGCCTGGCTCTTGAGGACGGCATGCTCGACTTCCCGGTGCGCCCGCAGCGGGCTGACCGGCTCCATCGTGACCGACACCGTCCGCATCGCGGTCGTACCCAGCAGCAGCGGCCCGAGGAAGTCCGCGCCGACGGGGGAGCGGGGCCACTGGGCGACCCAGTACGTCGCATGCCACACGTCCGCGGTGCGGTACGACGACCAGTGCACCTCGGTCGACAGCGGCCACGCGTTTGCAGGATCGGTCCCGCCCTCGTCGCCTGCGGCCGTGGCCCGGCGGGCCAGCGCCGCACGGGCGTGCGGGTCGAACGCTGTTCGCATGGCGCCGGCGAGCAGCCGCGGTGTCAGGATCCCGTCGACCGTGAGATCGGCCGACGCGAGGTGCCGACGCAGGCTGTGCAGTTCGCGCAGCAGGACCTGCACAGCGCCGTCGTGACCGCCACCAGCCTGCCGGATCGCCCGCTTGGCGCGACGGGTCGCGACGCTGACGACGACGAGCGACTCGTGGGCTGGCGCCGCCGGTCCTGCGCGATCGACGAGTTCGAGGTAGGACTCGAGCGTGGGGTGATCGCGGGGCACCGCCCGGGCTGCTGCGAGGTAACGGCCCATGGCGTCAGCATCCTCGGGAGCCGTGCGTTCGACCCATTGGATGCGATGGATCGGTGATGCGGCCCGAGCGAGCCCTGACAACAGGCTTCCCCAGGCAGCGAGGCGCCGCTGCCGGTCGGGTGTGTCGGCGAGCTGGAACGACCGACCCCGCACCGACAGCACCGCCGTGTAGGTCCCTGCACGCGCGTCGTGGGCAACTCCGATCTCGCGCCCCGATGATCCCTCGACCGGCACGACGAGGATGCGAACTCCCGCGAGCGTGTCCGGCGGTGCCTGGATCGCCTCGCCGTCGGCGGCATGCCCGAGGAGCGGGAGCTCGCTGAACCGCCGGCGCTGACGGCGCAGGTGCGAGACCGACCACCGCATGGCGATCGGGATCCACTCGTCGAGGGTCTGCCCGCCGATCGGCCAGAGCGCCAGGCCGGCTGCGACGCCGACGCAGAGCGCGGCAACTCCGAACGAGGACGCTGAGCCACCTCCGGCGCGGGCGAGCCCGACCGCGATGGTGAGCCCACCCGCGAGGATGGCCACCTGGCTGGCGCGGAGACCCATGACCAGAGTGCGGTCCTCGGTTGCCGACCCGAACTCGTACTGGGCACTCACTGGTCATCCTCCGACCTCGCTGGGGGCGTCGTGTGCGGCTTCGTCCCGTTGAGCGTCGGACGGCTGGCGTTCGCTCTCCGGTCGGGCGAACCGTTGGCGCTCGCGACGACGTCGCTCACCCCGGCCGAGTGGCGGCGTGCCGCGCTGGCCCCACCCCGGGCTCCGGCCACGGCTCCAGCTGCCGCCAGCCCGGCGCCGGCTGTAGCCGCGCCCGATACCCCCGCCCCCGCGGTCGCAGGTACGGCGGCAGTGGTCCCACCTACCCCGCCGAGTCCGACGCCGGATGTGCCTCCAGCTGCGGAGGATCCGGCTCCGACGCGCTGTCGGATCATGCTCGTCACCCGGCTCCCGGCTGCCGGCGGTGCCACGGCCGCGGTCGGTCGCCGGAACGTGCCCTCGAGCTGGCTCGACATGCCGGCGTCGAAGACCGGGATGAGACGCAGCAGCACGTAGGGCGCCAGCGCCGCCAGCCCGAGCAGTGCGCCCCCGGACATCACGACGCCGAACCCCTCGTCGGCGACGTCGGCGTCGAGCGCGCTGGCCGCCAGCGCCATGACGGCAACGATGACGAACTTCGACAGGATGATCGCCACCAGCCCCTGGGTGAGACGGCGGACCCAGTGCGCCGTGGCCGGCCACACCATCGCCATGAACCCGAGAGGGAGGAAGAGCACCGCCACGTAGATCGCGGCCTGCCGCAACAGGAGCTCGAGCCAGATCACGAACGCCGCGAACGCGATCACGGCCGCACCGATCAGCGCCGCCAACCCGGCGACGGCGCCGCCCGAGGGTGCCGAGATCGTCGCCAGCGCCGTCCCCACCCCGGTAGCGAAGGACGAGAGGTCGCTGCCCAACCCGCGGGCGATCCACCCCGACAGCTGGTCGGTCAAGGTCACCAGGAGATCGATGACCACGATCGCGCCCGCCGTGCCGATCGCGGCGATCGGGACGTACCCGAACGTCGCTCGCAGCATCATCGGGACGTCCTGCCGGATGAGCGCTTGGACCAGCGCGAGCAGCAGGAACGGCAGAAGCCCGAGCATGCCGATCAGGGCCATGTCCCGGTACGCCGCCCGGAACCAACCCGACTGCAGATCGGGGCGGGTCGACGAGTCGATGAACGTCGCGAGGCGCTCGAGCAGCCACCCTGCGCCGTCGACCACGAAGCTCACCATCGCTCCGAGCACGGCGTTCGCGCCACCGCCGACCACGAGTCCGACTCCGTCACCGACCACGCCACCGACCGCGTCGCACACATCGCCGATCACGCCCGGGGCGAGACCGCAGAGGCCGCTCTGCCCATCGTCCTCCTGCGCGACGACGAGGACCTCGTCGTCCGCTTCGGAGGCGCTGGCCACAGCGGGGGCGGCCAGCACGACGAGCAGCGTCACGGTGACGCAGCCGGCGAGCCCGCGCAGCTTTCGGAACGAAGATGCGCCGGTCACCGGAGGTCCCCTGTGCCCGCCACGGCCAGCGGGATCGGATCGAAGTCATTGATGAGCCGAGCCTGGAGACCCGCTTCCGGCGTCCCCCCGACCGCCGGCGGCTGAGGGCCAGCCTCCGAGCGGAAGGCCACCAGCCGCCAGGCGTCGTCTTCCCACGCCATCTCGACACGAGTGGTGCGCCAGCCCGGCTGGACGAGCGGAACCCCGCGCGCGATCACGATGCCCGTGCCCCACACCGCCACGACCGACCGTTGGGCCGTGAAGGACTCGATCCGGACACCCGCCGGAACGGACCGCCAGACGAACTCCGCGCTGCGCAGATCGGCGGCGTCCACGTCGAGCTCCTCGCGGACCAGACGGGCAACGTCGCCGAGCGTCCGACCCAACTCGCGGCGGTGGTCGGCCGCGGCATGGGCGTCCAGTAGGTCATCGCGGCGCTGGTCGTCGAGGAGCCCGACCCCGTCGAACACGGTCGTGAGCAGGACCGCGGCGCGGACCGCGCCTTCCTCGTGCCGGTCGTTCGGGTCGCTCCGCTGCGAGCCGATCGTCGGCTCGTCGCCTGCGGCGTCCGCAACCGCCGAGGTGTCGGCTCCGGCCGGGGGAACCGGAGCCGACACCCGGTGGCCGCCGACGGCCACGCCACCGACGAAGGCGAACCCCGCGGTGGCGACGATGGGGAGCCATCGGCGCACCGGCCCGGTCATCGGACGGCCATGCCGGTGTCGAAGAAGAAGTTGATGATCGCCGGCGCAGCGCCGATCAGCAGCGCCGCCAGCCCGGCTACCACGACACCGCGCCTCCCGGCGACCGCGTACTGGTAGTTGTTCGAGTTCGCGCCCAGTGCCCAGGACACCGCCGAGATCACCAGGGCGACCAGGGCGAGGATCAGCGCCCAGCCCATGATCCCGTTCGTGAGCTGCTGCAGGACCTGTCCGCCAGGAAGCTGGCTCGGATCCGGGTTGCCGGCGACCTGCGCCATGAACAGTTTGGACTCCACGTCCCTACCTCCGTCCGGAGACCTCGGAGTCCGGCCGACTGCGCGAACCCCATCGTGACCGAGAGGGCCGCGTTGGCGACGCCGATGTGACAGGGCGATGCAGGTACGGCCACCGGCAGCCGCCTGTGCGGGTCGTCGACGTCCGGCTCCTGGTCGAGGACGTCGAGCGGTACGAGCTCGTCGGCATGGGTGTCGTCGGTCGTCATCTGGGGCTCCCGGTACATCGGCGGGCCGATTCCGGCCTCACCTCGATAGGGAGCGCCAACGGGGCGCGCGTGACATCGACGGAGAAACGGATGCTCAAGCTCGCCGCAGCCGGAGCCGCAGTCCTCGGGGTGCTCATGACCGCCCCGCTACTGGCCGCAGCCGGGATGGTCGGCGGCGGACCACCGAGCGAGGAAGCGCTCGCCGAGGTTCCGCCGGCCTACCTGGCGATCTACCAGGACGCCGTGTTCCAGCGATGCCCGACCCTGCCTTGGTCGGTCCTGGCCGCCATCGGCAAGATCGAGTCCAATCACGGACGCCACGGTGGCGGTCAGCTGCAAGCCGACGGCCGCGTGAGCCCGCCGATCATCGGCATCCCGCTCGACGGCACGAACAACACCGCCGAGATCCGCGACACCGACGACGGCACCTTCGACGGCGACACCGTCTACGACCGCGCCGTCGGCCCGATGCAGTTCATCCCGAGCACCTGGGCGGCGTCAGGGGTCGACGCGTCCGGCGACGGCATCGCCGACCCCCATAACGCCATCGACGCCATCCACGCGGCCGCCGGCTACCTCTGCGCAGTCGGAGCCGACGACCCGACGAACATCCGTGGAGCGATCTGGTCCTACAACCACTCGTGGGACTACGTCGACGCCGTACTCGCGCAGGCTGGGGTCTATTCGGCTGGTTCCGACGCGCGGGGGACTCCAAAGGCTCAGCCCGTCAGGGCGTCGTCCCTGTTGCTCACGTAGAGTTCCGCCCAATCAGGAGCAACGTCGGGGGCGGATCGTGGGCATCGGTGATCGGCTGCGTGCCCTGGACGAGAGGTTCGTGCCGGACCGAGGCGAGCACTCGACCAGGCGCAACTCTTGGATGATCGTCTTCGGCGCCATCGGTTTCACCGCGATGCTGGTGGGACTTCTCGTGCCACGACTGACTAGGGAGCCCGAGCCGCTCGGCTTCAGCTGCATGACGCCGGCTCAACCGGTGGTCGAGGAAGTGCTGGGCGTGGAGGTAGACGGGAGCCAGGGCGTCGGCGGCACCGGCTCGCGAGAGGCGACGGGGACTTGGACGTCGAGCGGGACGCCCATCGTCCACGTGACCTGCCGAAGTCTGCTGCCTGGCGACGTCAACAGTGCGCGGCCGTCACCAGACGAGGCGGGATACGTCGAGGCAGACCCTCCGTTCGTGCTGGCCCACTCCGCGGCGGATGCGCAGGACTTCGATGCCGAGGTCCGCTTCGTTCACGCCAGCGCCGAGATCCGGATGGAGCTGGCCGCGACGGTGGAGGTGGCTCAGGCCCGGCTGCTCGTCGAATCGTGGCTTGAACAAGTCCGGACTTTCGGTGGCCCCTAGCGCCCCATCGAACGTGCGTTCGCCGCACCTCTTCGGCGCCCTGTGGATAACCCGGTGACGGATGACCTGGTTGTAGTTACCATGGTGAGGTCCGCCGGTGGCCTCTCCCGAGGCCCCTTCCCCGCTGGCGGTGTCCTCCTCCGGAAGGGAAACGTCATGCCGAAGTCCACACGGAACTCGGGGAAGCGCTGGTCGAACAGTGACGCCGCGCAGCTGAAGAAGCTCGCTCGGGAGAACACGCCCACACGAGTCATCGGCCTGAAGCTGGGCCGCACGGAAGATGCCGTGCGCGGCAAGGCCAGCGACCTCGGGGTAAGTCTCAAGCCGACCAATCAGTCGCCGTACAACCGGCGCAAGAAGTAGCGGCCATGAGTGAGCATCGCACTCTGCTCGGTGTGCTCTGGGACCAGCAGCGCTCATCGCCGGTCGCCTCGTCAACGGACACCTTCGTGCGCGGCGAGACCGGGGATCCGCGCCCCCCGGCGCCCCCGAACCCTCCGCCCAGTCCTTCCAGTCCCCGCGAAACCGCGGTACGCGGCGAGTCCTCTGCCGGACGCATCACGGAGACGCGCGGCGAGTCCCCCCAACGCGAGCCAGCGCCCTCGTCGCCACGGCCACGTCCAGCTCCCTCGCCTCCGGCACCCTCACCCACCCCGGGGGAGATCGTGACCAAGGTCCGAGGTGAGTCCTCGAGTCGAGAATTGATCGAGACGCGAGTCCGCGGTGAATCGGCGGGCCGGTAGACGTGTCCACGGTTGTCGACGTCCTCGTTGTCGGCGACGAAGGTGACCCCCACGTTGTGGCCGTCGAGCGAGCTATTGCCGACCACGGCCAGACGGCTCTTCGTCTGAACCTCAGCGATCTGCGCTCGGACGTGGTGGTCGCCGACCCTCGGGGTGCCTTCCAGGTACGACGCGATGCCCAGGAGTTCGACATCACCTCGCGCACCACCGTCTGGTGGTACCGCGCCGGTTCCCTTGACACCGCAGGCCTGGATGCTGACGAAGCCCGCCTCGCGGGCGAGGAAGCCTTCGACTTCCTGATCGGAGCCCTTGCTGCCGTCGGAGTCGGCTGGGTTGATGAGCCGTCGGCGGTCCAGCGCGCGGAGCTCAAACTGCTGCAACTGGCGGTGGCGACCGCGCAGGGCGTTGCCGTGCCCTCAACATGGGTGACCGACGATGTCGACGTTGCGCGGCGTGCCCTGGACTCCCATCGCCTTGTCGCCAAGGCACTCTCGTCGGGGATCGGCATCGCGCCGCACGTCGCCGAGTTCGGAAGCGCGGAGCTCGCGGCGATCGCCGAGCTGCCAGTGATGATGCAGGAGCTTGTCCCGGCAGTCGCTGACGTGCGGGTAGTCAACATCGGGGAAGAAGTCTGGGCATGGCGGCGCCGACGCGGTGAGGACGTCACCGACTGGCGAGCGGTCGACCCCGGCGGGGTCGAGTTCAAGAGCGTCGATGCCGGCGGCATCTCCGGGTCGGTGCGCGCCATCACCGCAGGTCTTGGCTTGACGATGAGCGTGCAGGACTGGCTCGAGGCCGATGACGGCTTCGTCTTCCTCGAGGCGAACCCGCAGGGAGCCTGGATGTTCCTTGAAGGTGCCATCGACGACGTTGCTCCCGCGATCGCTGCCCTCCTCGTCGACGCTGGCCACCAGGACCAAGGAGCCTGGCCCCGGGCGATCAAGAGATTCCTCTGGGACTTCTTCCCGGCTAGTAGGGCGCCGGACAACGACGGCCTCGCCGCCCCCCAGTGGGCACCCCCCACCTGGACTTTGGGCGTCCGGCCATCGGAGATTGTCCTTGAAGCGGCGAGACGCGCCCACGATCAAGCGAAGGCAGGCGCGGCAGCTGCCGAGGCCAAGGCTGCTCGGCTCGTGCAGAACGCGCTCGCGCTCGTCGCCGTGGCCGTCGGGCTGGGCGCGTTCCAGTTGAACTTCGCGCTGGACCGCGCTTGGCCCTGGCTTCTGAGCCTCATGCCGGTTGGTGCGGCCATCATCTTCTTGGCCTTGGCTGCGTTCGAGGCCGTTGAGATTGACCGCGTTGGGATGTATTCGCACCCGAGTCTCCAGGATCTCGCCCAAGAGCCATTGGCGGACCCCGTCCGAGTCCTGATGCTCGAGGAGGAGCGCGGCCGCCAGCTCGCCTCGTGGACTTCGCGCAAGAAACACTCGGACCTCATGCAGGCGAGGGCCTGGTTCTCGCGAGGCCTGGCAGCGCTCCTCGTCGCCTCTGTCCTCGCGGGCATCCTGCGTGCGTCGGTCGCCCCCGTGGTAGCCGACACTCTCGGACGGTCCACCAGTCCTTCCCCGGCCACTCCGTCCGTGGCGCCGCTCCCAGGCATCCCAACGCCGTAGGCCGAAGGGGAACGTCGGGCATGCACTTGACGGGCCCCGTTGTCCACAAGGGCATCAGGTGACGCGGCCCGGGCGTCGCACTCGCTCTCTACGTTGAACGCGTGCCACAGCCTCTGACCCGTCAGCTGGCCGACGGAGCCCAGCTCCGCCGGTGGTTCGGAACGCGCCTCGGAGGTCTTGGCGACGTGCCAGGGGTTCCGAAGGGGCGACTGCGTTGCCTTGTCCCTCGGGGTCGACCCGACACGCTGCCTCCGTGGCTGATCGGGATGGCACTCGATTGGCGACTGCGGATCGGCATCGACGTTCCGACCGATCCCGCGGCAACAACAGCCTTCGTTGGCTGGAAGATGGTTCGGGACGCGGTGAAGCCGCTCGGACGCCTGACCGATGTCGTGCTCGCATCAGAGGAGTGCCGCGACTCTCCGGTGGCTCTGCTCCTCGATGCGGCCGAGAAGGCTCGGGGCGGTGACGGACAGGAGCGTGATGAGTCGCGGCTTGCCAAGATCGCCGTCGCGCTCGCCCGGTACGAGAACTGCTACCGCGGTGGCGTCCGTCGTGACGATCCTCTCGTTCCGCTCGGGCACTCGCCCGATCTCCCGGCCCTCCTGGCGCTCTGCCCGGACGCAGCCGCCGACGAGATCGTGCGGCTCACCGCGGTGGCTCGGCGAGGCCTCGCGACGCTCTTCCCTGCCGAGTCCATCGAGCTGAACCCCGACTTCACGGCACACGGGACACCCGCGGACGGAGACCTACTGATCGACGGGCTCCTGCTCGACCTCAAGACCGTGACGCGTCCTGAAGTGCGGGTCGAGTGGTTGTGGCAGATCCTCGGGTACGTCTTCCTCGATGAGGGGAGAAGGGGGATCGAACGGGTCGGCCTCTACCTGTCACGGCACGCCTGGCTGGGTACGTGGGGAGTCGACGAACTGCTGTCCGCACTCGCCGGCCAGGACGCGACGGAGGCTGAGTTACGCGACGAGTTCCTGGCGGCGCTCGGGTGAGGGGCGTCACCGAACGTCGCGTCACACGGACGGACTCGGTCCGGCCTCCCCGTTCAGGAGGGTGATGACCTCACCCGCATCCGACGTGCCTGTGGAAATCGGAGCGCCCAAATGGACGATGTGGTACTAGTCTTTCCGTGCCAGTCACCGTCGGGGAGGGCGGTGGCGCGGAAGTACAGGGATCGGTGCCAGATGCACCATCGGGAGGGGACTCGACGGAACCGGCTCCACCTCGTGGCGACGGCCGGGCTCCTCCTGCTGAGCGCGTGCACCGGCGGAAACGCGGCTGAGCCCCCGCCCACCGCCACCTCATCGGCCCCCACCGACCCCATCACGGAGCTCGCCGACTCCCTCCGCGAGCCCGACGCCGTCCGATGAGTCCGAGCGTCGAGGCCGCGTACCAGGGCTACCTCGACACCACGGTCGCTGCGATGCAGGCCGGGGATCCCACCGTCATCGAGGGCGCCACCGGACAGGCCTTGGCGGCGGCACAGGCACGCGTGGCCGCGTTGACCTCCCAGGATCGCATCGCCAAGGGCGCCTTCCGCCCGGCGATCCAGTCTCTCGACGTCCACGGTGACGCCGCCGAGCTCGCCGATTGCTACGCAGCCGATATCACCGAGCACGACCGTGACAGCGACGAGCAGCTCGCTGACCGCAACGGGACGCGCTTCGCAGCGTCGGTGACCCTTGAACGCGCCGACGATGGGTGGATCGTCTCCGAGTTCAAGCAGGGCGAGTTCTGCGTCCCGGACGACCTCGCCGACGGAGATCGAAGATCGCTACCTCGCCTTCTGGGAGGCGGTCAACGCCGCGAGTCGACCGCCAGATCCCGACCACCCCGACCTCGCCGCCACCGCCGGGGGCGATCAGCTCGAAGGGCTTCGCGAGCAGATCGCGGGCTTCCGGGACGACGGCTACGAGGTGCGCGACGAGACGGTCTCGCATCCCGTTGCCACGCAGATCAGCGACGACGACACCGTGGCGATGGTTCGTGATTGTCGCGACCTCGACCCCGAAGGGGGCATCTACGACGCAGACACCGGTGAGCGCGTCCACGGGGGTGCCGATCCAGGCCAACGCGATCTCTGGGAGACGCGGTTGGAACAGATCGGTGGCGTCTGGAAGGTGGTCGACGCGGACCTGATCGAGGGGGACAGCGCATGCGAACCCGCCGCCTCCTGATCGCGATCGTGACGGCAAGCGCCGTCCTCGGCCCGGCGACCGCAGCACTCGCCGACCACGACGGGCCGGGCGGTTGGGTAGACGTCGACGAGGACGGCTCGCAGGTCGACGTCGGAGCGGCGGATGGCGAGGGGCACGCCCGGCGAGGAAGGCGGTGGCGGCACCTCCGAGTGCTCCTGGGCGCGCGTGCCCGACGAGGAGATCGACGTTCTCTGGTGGACGGTGGGGTCAGAAGTCGGCTCGGACATCCTGGATCCGGACAGCGGGATCGCCGACCCGCTCGACTTCGAGTGGTACTGGATGTCCTGCCCCGACGGCCAAGGCGGCTTCACGACTGACCTCATCCCCGTGCCGCGCGAGGACCCTGTCGACCCCGCCGATCTGCGGGACGAAGCGATCGACACGCTCTCGCTGCCCTTCCCGACGGTGGCGATGAACCCGTCCGGCGACCAGGTGGTCCACGTCGAGACCTGGCTCTGGGTCGACGACGCCATCTGGACGACCCACACCAAGTCGGTCTCCGCCGGTGGCGTGACCACGACCGTGACCGCCGCCCCCACCCGCGTCATCTGGGACCTCGGCAACGGCGACACCGTCGTGTGCGACGGCCCGGGGACCCCCTACGACCCCTCCGTCCCCTCCGACGAGCAGGCCACGGACTGCTCCTACACGTACACGCACACGTCCGCGGGTCAGCCCGGCGACGCGTACCAGGCCACGGCGACCGTCGAGTGGACCGTGTCCTGGACCGTCACCGGGGCGCCGGGTGGGGGGCCGCTTCCGGCCCTGTTCACCTCGTCACCGGTGGACGTGCGCGTGTCCGAGATGCAGGCGCTCAACCAGTAACGACAAAGGGGATGGTGTGGCGACCACGACGGAGTTCCGCAGCAACGGGTCGACGCGCACCGAGCCTGAGCGCCTACGCCTCGATCCGTCCGGCCGTTCCGGCCGTCGCCCACGCACGTCCTGGATCGCGCTCGGGCTGCTCGTGCTCGTGGGGTTCGGGCTCTTCGGTGCGATCACCGTGGCGAGGGTGGCCGGACGCGAACCCGTCCTCGCGCTGGCGCAGCCGATCGAGCGTGGCGAGCAGCTGACCGCCACTCACCTCGCGGTCGTGAACGTCGGCACCGACGACGCGGTCGCCCTCGTCGCGGCATCCGACCGTGACGACCTGCTCGGCCTCACCGCCACGGCAGGACTCGAGGCCGGGACCCTCGTCACGAGGTCCCAGTTCGCCGAGGGGCCGACAGTGGCCGCCGGCTACAGCGTCGTCGGCCTCGCCCTCGACCCCGGCGAGTACCCAACGGCCACGCTGCGCCCCGGCGACCTGGTCGTCGTCGTCCGCACGCCAGCCAGCACGCCGACGGAGAGGGAGGACAGCGGTTCCACCGTGCTGGCCGAGTCCGCCGAGGTGTTCGCCATCGAGACCCTCAGCGAGACCGCCCACACCGTGATGATCTCGATCGTCGTGCCGGAGGCCGTGGTGGCGGAGATCGCCTCCGCGGCAGCGCAGGATCGCGTCCGCCTCGCACTGATGGGTGAATCGTGAGCCTGCTGGTCCTCGGGTCCGCGAAGGCGTCGCCGGGCGTCACCACCACCGCGCTCGCACTTGCGGCGACGTGGCCCGCTGACCGAAACATCCAGATCATCGAAGCCGACCCGGACGGTGGCGTCCTCGCCGCCCGGCAGGGCGTGCCGTCCGAACCGGGCCTGTCGACGCTGGCGGTCAGCAGCCGCCGGTCGTTCGCGCCGGGCGACCTCGACCCGCACCTGCAGGCTCCCGCGGGATCGGACGTCCGCCTGCTGGTCGCACCGCCTGCCGCAGAGCAGGCACGGCGGTCGCTTGGACTCGCCGCGACGCCCCTGGCCGCAGTCCTGCCGAGGCTCGACGGCACGGACACGATCGTCGACGCCGGTCGGCTGCGCCCCGACTCCGAGGCGATGCCGCTGATCGAGGCGGCAGACGCCGTGCTGGTCGTCGCGCGTCCTCGCCTGGACGAGCTGCAGCAGCTCCCCGCACGACTGCGTGCGCTGCGCCCGACGCTGGCCCGCGTCGGCTTGCTGCTGATCGGCGACAAGCCCTACCCGCCGGCGGAGGTCGCCGTCGCCCTCGACGTCGAGGTGGTTGCCGTCATCGCCGACGACCGTCGCGCCGCCGAGGCACTCGGTGGCGCGGGTGGCGCCTCGCACCTCGGTCGATCGCCGCTGCTACGGAGCGTCCGCAACGCCGGCGAGGCCATCCGCGCGTGGCTGCCCTCCACCGGGCTGTCCGACCCATCGGTGGACGTCATCGTGCCCGATCTCGCGCCCACCTCGGCCGGGCCGGAGGGGACGTGATGATCGCCTCCGAGGAGCGCGCACGACTGATCGCGACCGTGGCCGACGCGGTCGCCGACGAACTCGCCGCCGACCAGGCACGCGCTGACGAGGCAGGTCGCCCCCGCAAGCCGCCCGAGGACGAGCGGGTCTTCGCCCGCGCGCTCATCCGACAGCGCCTCGAAGCCGAGTCGCATCGCCGCCTCCGCGCCGACACTGCTGCACTCGACCCCACCGAGGAGGACGCGCTCGCCCGCGAGGCGTTCGACCGGCTCTACGGACTCGGTCGTCTCCAACGACACCTCGACGACCCGCGAGTCAGCGACATCCACGTCCAGGGTTGTGACGTTGTCTGGCTCAAGCTGTTCGACGGGACGTGGGAGCGGGGCACGCCGGTCGCAGACTCGGACACCGAGCTCGTCGAGTTGCTGCGCACCGCGGCCGCACGGGTGGGCAGGACCGAGCGGCGCTTCGACGCCGCCAACCCGGAGCTGAACCTCCAGCTCCCCGACGGGTCGCGGCTCTTCGCAGTCATGGAGGTCTCGGCGCGACCGAGCCTGTCCATCCGCAAGCACCAGTTCGAGCTGTCGTCGCTGATCGACCTGGAACACCGTCGCACGGTGAGCGCCCCGTTGGCGGCGTTCCTCCGCGCCGCCGTCGCGGCCCGTCGGTCCATCGTCATCGGCGGAGGCGTCGGCTGCGGCAAGACGACGCTCATGCGCGCGCTCATCAACGAGATCGAGCCGCAGGAGCGACTCGTCACGATCGAGGATGCGCTCGAACTCGGTCTCGAACGCTTCGCGGACCGGCATCCCAACGTCGTCACCCTCGAAGCACGGGAGCCCAACATCGAGGGCGAGGGTGGCATCTCGCTGGAACAGCTCGTCCGCATGGGACTGCGCATGGACCCCGACCGGGTGTTCGTCGGCGAGGTCCGCGGCAGCGAGGTCCTGCCGATGCTGCTCGCGATGAGCCAGGGCCAGGACGGCTCGATGTGCACCGTCCACGCCAACACCGCCCGAGGCGTGTTCCGGCGCATCCAGATGTACGGGATGCTCCCGCCGCACCGCCTCGCGCCCGAGGACACGGCGGTCCTCATCGCCAACGCCGTCGACTTCGTCGTCCACCTCGACAAGCGTCGTGTCGGCGACACCGTCGAGCGGTTCGTGACCTCCGTCGTCGAGGTCCGCGACGCCGAAGGACGCGAGATCATCGCCAACGACGTGTTCCGGCCCGGGCCCGACGGGCGGGCCGTGCCGACCGGGATGGTCCACGACGAGACCCTGCGCATCCTCGAGGACGCGGGCCTCCGCCCCGGCGCCGTCGCAGGCAACGGCCAGGGAGGGTGGACGTCATGATCCTCATCGGCGCCATCTGCGGCGCGGGCATCGGGCTCGGCCTCACCCTGCTCGTGCTCGGGATCCGGGGGACCGAGCAGGCACCGCCGCCGAGGCGCGATGCCCGAGAGCTGCTGGCCGGCGAGCCGCTGGTCCTGCAAGGCATCCTCGCCTTCGCCGCCGCCCTCATGATGTGGGTCATCACCGGGTGGGTCGTCGGCGCGGCGCTCGCGGCGATGCTCGCGGTGCTGATGCCACGCAGCTGGCGACGTGCCCGCGGACAGGCCGAGCTCGTCGAGCGGACCGAGGCGATCGCCGCCTGGACCGAGATGCTGCGCGACACGCTCGCCGCCGCGGCCGGCCTCGAACAGGCCATCGTCACCGCCGCCCCCAACGCGCCCGGACCCCATCCGTGCCGAGGTCGTCCGGCTCGCCCGACGGCTCGACCGCGGCGAGCGGCTGGTCGCCGGCCTGCGTCGGCTCGCGGTCGACCTCGCCAACCCCGCAGCCGACCTCGTCGTGGCCGCGCTCGTCACGGCCGCCCAACGGGAGGCTCGCGACCTCGTGCCGCTGCTCGGGTCGCTGGCGCGCTCCACGCGTGCCGAGGCCGAGATGCGCATGCGCATCCACGCGAGCCGCGCCCGGCTGCGGACCGCGGTGCGGGTCATCGTCGGCAGTCTCGGCGTGTTCGCGGGCGGGCTGATCCTGTTCAACCCCCGCTACCTCGAGCCCTACCGGACCGTGACCGGCCAGCTCGTGCTCCTGCTCGTCGCGGCGATCCTCGTCGGCGCCTACGTGCTGATGCAGCGCATGGCTCGGCTGCAGTCCCCGGACCGGTTCCTGACCCGCGTCGGCTCCGAGCCGGGCCTGGAGGTGCGCGCGTGATCGCCGCCGGGATCGTCGCAGGAGCGGGCGTCGCGTTCGGGCTGATGCTCATCGCCTACGGGTTCGCGCCGCGCCGGGAGCCACTCGCGCAGGCCCTGGCCGACCTGCTCGACCCGCCAGCCAGTCACACGAGCCACGTCCGCGGTCGGGGCCAAGGGGGACTGGCGCGCTCGCATCCAGCGGCCGCGTCGCGACCTTCCTCGGATCGGTGGGCATCGACCTCGGCAACCTCGACGCCGACCTCCGCGTCGTCGGCCGCGGTGTCGAGCAGCACCTGATCGAGAAGCTCACCGCCGCCATCGCCGGGCTGCTGCTGCCACCGGCGTTGGCGCTGCTCGCGAGCGTCGGCGGCGCGTCCGCACCGATGTCGCTCGTCACCGTCGCGGCGCTGGGCCTCGGCGCCGCAGGGTTCGTGCTGCCCGACGCGCTCCTGCGTGCCCAGGCCGCCGAGCGGCGTCGCGACTTCCGCTACGCGCTGTCGTCCTACCTCGACCTCGCCCACATCGTCCTTGCCGCCGGCGCAGGCGTCGAGACTGCGCTCGCGTATGCCGCCGAGGCAGGCGACGGCTGGGCGTTCGCGGAGCTGCGCGCCGCCCTGCACCGCAGCCGTCTCGCCGGCGACAGCCCCTGGGCCGCGTTCCAGCGGCTGGGGGAGGAGCTGGACGTGAGCGAGCTCCGCGAGGTCGCCTCCAGCCTCGCGCTCGCCGGCACCCACGGCGCCAAGGTCCGCGCCTCCCTCGAAGCCCGCGCGTCGGCGCTGCGGTCGCGCGACCTCGCCGAGATGGAGGGCGACGCGGAGGCCGCCACCGAACGCATGGCCGTCCCATCGGTGCTGATGGTCGTCGGCTTCGTCATCTTCGTCGGCTTCCCGGCCGTCACCGAGATCCTCGGGTTCTGATCACGAGAAGGAAGGAGAGGTCATGTCCGAACTGGGCTACCTCACGTCCCTGTGGAGCTACTACCTCGTGCGCCTGCACGAGTCGCGGGACGACGAGTCCGGCGCCATGACCACCGAGACGGCGATCATCACCGCCATCCTCGCGGGGCTGGCGCTCGCCGTGGGCGCGATCATCGTCGCCAAGGTCACGTCCAAGGCCGAGTCGATCCCGACCGACTGACCGTCGGGGGACACGGTGACACCGCGGCGTTGTGAGGACGGCAGCAGCACGACCGAGCTCGTGCTGCTCATGCCTGTCGTGCTCTTCCTCGTGATGCTGATCGTGCAGGCCGGCCTCTACTTCCACGCCCGGCAGGTCGTCGAGGCCGCCGCGCAGGAGGCGCTCGAGGCGGCCCAGGGCGAGACGGCCACCCAGGACCTCGGCACGCAGGCGGGCGACACGTTCCTCGCCGAGGCGGGCGGCGTCCGCGACGCCGTCGTCGAGGTCACCCGCAGCGGCACCCAGGTCTCGGTCTCGGTCACCGCCGCAGCCCCGAACGTCCTGCCCTTGGCGGTCTGGCAGGTCTCGGCGTCGGTCACCGGCGAGGTCGAGCGGTTCATCGGGGAGGCCGACCGATGAGGTGGCAGCGGGCGGACGGCAGCGTGACGACCGAGCTGGTCCTGCTCACGCCGATCCTGCTGGTGCTGCTCGGCTTCGTCGTGTTCGCCGGACGGCTTGGCGGCGTCCAGCAGCGCGTGCTCTCCGCGGCGGACGAGGGTGCGCGGGCGGCGTCGCTGCGGGCCGACGCGGACGCCGGCCGGTCGGCAGCGATCACCGCGGTCGAGGCGAACCTCGGCGACGCGGGCGTGGAGTGCGTCGACCTCGCGGTCGAGGTGGACACCGGCGAGTTCCGGCGCGGCGGCCAGGTGACCGTGACGGTCCGCTGCGCCGTGGGTCTCGATGACGTCGTGTTCGCCGGCCTGCCGGGCAGCCGCTCGTACGAAGCATCGGCCACCGAGGTGATCGACCTGTGGCGCGGGGGCGACTGATGGCGCGCTGGCGATCGGAGGAAGGCTCGGTGACCGTGTTCGTCGTCGGGCTCACCCTGGCGTTGATGATGGTCGCCGGGCTGGTCTACGACGGCGGCCGGATCCTCGCCGCACGGCGGCAGGCGCACGACCTCGCCGACAACGCCGCACGCGCCGCCGCTCAGGCCGTGGACCTCGACGCGCTTCGTTCGGGCGCACCGGTGGAGCTGGACCCGCTCGACGCGCAGGTCGCTGCCGAGGACTACCTCGCCACCACCGGCCACGCGGGCTCGGTGATCGTCACGGCCGACTCCGTCGAGGTCACCGTCACGATCACGACCCCCATGGTGCTTCTCCAACTGGCGGGGATCTCCGAACGCACCGTCACCGCCAGCGGCCAGGCACGACTCGTCCGCGGCATCACCGGACCGGAGGCCTGACATGCAACGACGATGGCCCACCTTCGTTCGCGGGCTCCTCGCGGCGCTCGCCCTCGCGGCGCTCGTCGTCGGCGTCCCGCTGCTCCTCGATCCGCGAGGTCGGATGGCCCCTGCCGAGCGACCATCCCATCGTGGGACGAGGTCGCGCAGCTCGATCACGACGGGCGCCGATCGAGGACGCGACGATCATCAAGGCGCTCGCCGTCCTGGTGTGGCTGGCGTGGGCGAACTTCGCCAGCGGCGTCGTGCGTCGAGGCGAGTCGCCGTCGCGCGCGGCGGCGTCGCGCGACGCGTCGCCGGCCTCGGCCCGCTCAGCACCTCGCCGCCAACCTGCTCGCCACGATCTCCGTCGCCATCGCGCTGCTGACCCGCCCGACCGCCCCGGCCTCGGCAGCGCCGACCGACCTTCGACTCGCCGTCGCCAGACGTCGCGCCGCCGAACCTGCCCCACAGCCCGGTCGACCTCGACGCGACTACGAGCTCGACGCCGGAGACGGCGAGCTGGACCACGGCCTCGAGGGTCATCGCGACGGTGAGGCGCATCGGGCCGACGCTGCCGCCTCGCGAGTACGAGGTCCAGCGCGGCGACACGCTCTGGGACCTCGCCGACCGGCTCCTCGGCGACGGCATGCGCTGGCGCGAGATCCGCGACCTCAACGTCGGCCGCCAGCAGCCCGACGGCGCGACGATCAGCGCGGACACCGAGGACCTCCGGCCCGGGCTGGACGCTCGCTCGTGCCCGGAGTGCTCCGTCGGACCGCGACCGCTGTCTGCGGCCGCGACCGAGCAGAGTCGGTCGTGGTCGAGCGCGGAGACACGCTCTGGGACCTGGCCGACGAGCACCTCGACGATCCGTACCGCTGGCCCGAGATCTACGAGGAGAACCGCGGCGACCCCCAACCCGGCGGCGGCGCGCTCACCGACCCAGACCTGATCCAGCCCGGCTGGGAGCTCGACCTCCCGGGGGGCGAGGCAACGGGCGGCGCCCCGCCGAAGAAGCCGCCGAGATCGCGCCGCGACCGGCAATCGACGACTCGGACGTCTCTGCGCTCCAGCCGCAAGGCGACGTCCGCCGACGCAGGCCGACACCGAGCGCGCGTCGCCGAGCGAGGACCGGCAGGTCCCGCAGGAAGGCGACCCGTCGAGCAGTCGGCCGAGCCAGTCGTCCCGACGCCAACCACAAGCGCCGTCGAGCCCGTCGAAGACCAGCAGAACCGGCAGCCACCGAGCCGACCGACGACATCGCGCTCCTGCCCATCGCCGCCGCCGGCACGCTTGCCGCCGGCCTCGTCCTCACCCTCGATCGCATCCGTCGGGCACGCCTCCGCCGCCGGCAGCCCCACCACCGCATCCCGCTTCCGACCGGCGAGGAGGCGGCGGCGGAGCACGCGCCTCCGGGCCCACGCCGACCCGGACGCCGATCGGCTGCTCAACCTCGCCCTTCGCGAGCTGTCGGCCCACTACGCCGACCACCGCCCGGGGCCGCCAGTCGTTCTCGTCAGCCACGGCCCGGCCGACGTCGCCGTCCACCTCGACGCGCCTCCGACGCCGCGCCCGACGGATGGGACCGCCACGACCGCGACCACACGTGGAGCCGTCACCGCCCGGCGTACCTCGACGCCCTGGAGATCCACGTCGGCACGCCATCTCGCTTCCCCGCTCTCGTCACGCTCGGGTCTCTGCCCGGCGGCCGCGTCGGCCTGCTCAACCTCGGCCCATGCCGGCTGCCTGCACCTCGACGGCGACGAGGACACCGCCCGCCGACTGATGGCCGCCTGGGCGCTGGAGCTGGCGACCACGCCGAGGGCCGACGCGCTCGACGTCGTCGCCGTCGGCCTCGACGGGCTACCCGATGGCCTCGAACGCCTGACGACGCTGTCGCGGCGCCGACGAGCTGCGCGAGGTCCTCGCCCAGCCACACTCGAACGGCAAGACGAACCTGCCGCGAACGGTCATCCTCGCGGCCGGCCTGCCGTCCGAGGTCAGCGTCCTCCTGCGCACGACGAGCGAACTCCGCGGCGATCTCGTCGCCGTCGTCAGCGGCCTCCAGCCGCGCAGCGGCAACTGGTCCGTCCACATCGAGGGGAGCGGTCGGGCGCGACTCGACCCCGAGGACATCGCGTTCGACCTGCTCGACCTCGGCGACGAGGCCGCACCGCTGACCGCGAAGCTCATCGAGCAGGCGCTCCACGACCCGGAGCAGCTCGTCCAGCTACCCGACGACGAGCCCGAGACGATCCACCTCGACGAGGAGCCGATCAGTCACGCCCGACGCGCTCGAGGACGCCGGCGACGCCGAGGACGAGCCCACGACCGAGGTCCGCGTGCTCGGTCCCGTCGAGATCGTCGGAGCCGTCGAGCCCTTCCGCACGAACAAGACGATCGAGCTGATCGTCTACCTCGCTCTCCACCGCAGCGGCGCCAACGCCGACACCTTGCTCGAAGCCCTCTGGCCGGAGCAGGAGCCCGCGGCCCGCACGGCTCTACACCGAGGCCTCCCGTGCCCGGAAGTCCCTCGGCACCGCGCCCGACGGCTCACCGCACTTCCCCGACGCCGAGCTCGGCCGCTACCGGCTCGCCGACTCGGTCGCCCTTGACTACGAGCGCTTCACCGCCGCGGTCGCCGCTGCCCGTCGCGACCCCGACCACGCCATCGACCACCTCCGCCAGGCGCTGATGCTCGTCCGTGGCGTCCCGCTGTCAGCGACCGCGACCGAGTACGCGTGGGCGACCAACGAGCTCTACGCGCTGGCCCAGGAGGTCGTCGACGCCGCCCACGACCTCGCCCAGCTGTGCCTCGCGGCCGAGCGCTACGACGACGCCATCTGGGCCGCCGAACGCGGCCTGCTCGCCGACCCGCTCGCCGAGGTCCTCGTCCGCGACCTCATGGAAGCCGCCGCCGCGACCGGCAACACCGCCCGCGTCCACGCCGCCATGACCCGCCTCCGCCGCCAGGTCGCCGAGGACGGCGACGCCAACGACGCCGACGACTGGCTCCACCCGGAGACCGTGGCGATGTTCGAGGAGCTGACGACCGATGCTGTTGGAGCGACTCGGCGGTAGACGGCAGAGGGTGCTCAGCGATCCGCAGCGCTGGTCCTACGGTCGCGACCAGACCCGAGCGAGGTGACCGCATGATCGACAAGGTCCTGATCCGCAACTACCGACGGATGCGGGACTTCGAGCTGACGCTCAACGACGGCCTCAACGTGCTGGTTGGCAATAACGACACCGGCAAGTCGACGGTCATCGAGGCCATCAACCTCGCGTTGACGGGAAGGCTGAACGGCCGCTGGTTGTCCGATGGCCTGACGCCCTACCTCGTCAATCAGGCTGCAACCGCTGAGTACGTCGCGGCTCTGGCCTCCGAGCAGCCGAAGCCGCCTCCGACCGTGGTCATCGAGGTCTTCTTCAAGGACCTCGATGGTGAGTTCGAGGTGCTGAGAGGCACGAACAACCTTACGGGGGAGGATGCGTGTGGCGTCCGTATCCAAGCCGTGTTCAACGCCGACTTCCACGACGAGTACGAGGCCTTCGTCGGCATGCCCGAGCACGTTCGTCTCGTTCCGACCGAGTACTACAAGGTCGAGTGGCTTGGATTCTCCGTGGCGCAGTCACCCGCCGCAGTCTCCCGGCTGCCGTGGCCGTCATCGACCCGACCAGCATTCGTCTTCACTCGGGTGTGGACCACCATCTCCAGCACATCATCCGGACATACCTGGAGCCCAGAGAGCGCGTCGAGCTGTCGCGCGAGTACCGAAGTCTTCGGGAGGAGTTCGACGACCGCGCTTCAGTGAAGAGCATCAATGAACGCCTCCGCGCTGACAACGGTGAGCTGACCGATCGCGAACTCAGCCTGAGTATCGACATCTCGCAGCGCTACACCTGGGAGTCGAGCCTGGTAGCCCATCTCGACGACCTGCCGTTTCAGTTCATCGGCAAGGGCGATCAGAACACCCTGAAGACGCTGTTGGCCATCGGGCGTCACGCGGATGACAAGCAGATTGTCATGATCGAGGAGCCCGAGACGCACTCTCTCCTTCGCCCGTCTGCGGGACCTGCTGCCGAGGGTGGAGAAGCTCTGCGAGGGCAAGCAGGTCATCATCGCCACACACAGTGCGTACGTCCTCAACAAGCTGGGCATCGACACCACCATCCTGCTCGGACCGACGGGCGGCCCGGTGCGGCTATCGGAGTTGTCGGAGGACACCGTGGCGTTCTTCAAGCGCCTCCCCGGCCACGACACCCTGCGCCTTGTTCTTGCAGACGGCGCGATCCTCGTGGAGGGACCATCCGATGAGTTGGTTGTTCAGCGTGCCTACCGCGACGCGCACGGCATCGAACCGCTCGACGCGGGAGTCGATGTCATTTCCGTCGGGACATCCCACAAGCAATTCATGGAACTCGCCAAGGTGCTGGGGAGGCGCGTCTGGGCCGTTCACGACAACGACGGGCGAGACGAGCAGCAGATGACAGCGATGTTCGACGGCTTCCTCGTCGAAGGTCGGATCACGCTCCACCACGGCGCCGACACCACGAAGGAGAAGACCCTGGAGCCTGCGATCGTGAACGCCAATGACCTGGCGGTGCTCAACTCCGCGCTCGGAACCGACTATGCGGACACTGACTCAGCCGTAGAAGGCATGACGAAGACGAAGACCGAGAGCGCCCTGAAGATCTACGAGTCGGACACCTCGATCACCATGCCCCAGTACATCCAAGATGTTTGCCGCTAGCCCGAACGTCGGGGTCCTGGCGGCGGCCGGCTCGAGGAAAACTCAGCTGGTGATCGACACGGCACTCGAGGCCGAAGGGCGCGTGCTGATCACGACCTACACGAACGCGAACCTCGAACAGATCCGCCGGCGTATAGAGGACCTGTGCGGGACCGTGCCCGCCCACATCGATCTGATGTCATGGTTCGCGTTCCTCATCGCCCACGGGGCAAAGCCGTATCAAGCGTCTGTCTTGGGCCGGACTCACATCCTGCGGGGCCTCAACTTCGACGGGGACCACCCCGACTACACGCGGAAGGCCTTCCCCCGGCGGTACTACGTCGACGGGTCCGGTGACGTCTACCGCAAGCATCTCGCAGACTTGGTCGTCGCTGCGAACTCCGCGTCACGCGGGGCCGTCATCCGAAGACTCTCGCGGATCTACGGCACCGTGCTCATCGATGAGCTGCAGGACTTGGCTGGATGGGACCTGGAGTTCCTCGACTTGCTACTCGATGCTGAAGTGAACCTCCTCATGGTGGGCGACCCGCGGCAGCACACCTTCGCCACCTATCCATCGAACAAGAACAAGAAGTACCGGGGAATGGGCATCGTCGACTGGCTCGACGAGCGCGACGGTCGATGCAATCGGATCGATCGAACGGAGAGCTACCGGTGCCACCAGGCAGTCTGCGACTTCGCGGACGCGCTGTACCCGGGCATGCCGGCGACGACGTCGGTTGACGTGGCAGATACCGGCCACGATGGTGTCTTCCTCCTGAACAAGGAGGACGTGGCCGACTACTACGCCGAGTACGGGCCGACCGTCCTTCGATTGCGGCGCGACAGAGACACGATGGGACTTCCCGCCATGAACATCGGTGTCTCCAAGGGCAACACGTTCGACCGTGTGCTCCTCTTCCCGACGGGCCCCATGCGGGAGTACGCGACCTCTGGCGACCTGGCGGCCCTTGGGGCTCCAGCATCCCTGTACGTCGCGGCCACGAGGGCTCGGTTCAGCGTCGCCATCGTCGTCGACTAGGTGGCGGAATTGGGGACTCGCACGCTGGCGCCGATGAGTGCCGGATGAGTGCCAGGATTCCTGAGACACACCGGTCTCGACGGGGACCACGAGGGATACGGAAAGTGCGTTTGTGCTGGTCAGCGGCATGTTCTGGGGTCGGCTGGTCCGGGGTGGGACGAGCTCTTCGGGGCTCATAACCCGGAGGTCGCAGGTTCAATCCTGCCCCCGCTACTACGAAAACCCCCGAATTCGGGGGTTTTCCGATCTATGGCCTCCATATGGCCTCCAAGATCCTCCTGGCCGTCTCGAATCCAGGACTCGCTGGCGGGCCAGCTGTGGCGGGCCAGCTGTGGCGGGACAACCGACTTCTCGCCAGGCGGCCCGTGGCAACATCAGGCATCCTGCGGCTCATGGATCCCACGACCGAGCTCTCCCTGGCGCTGCACGACGCGCCCGGCGTATACGCCGTGCTGCTCGGGTCCGGTGTCAGCCGTGACGCCGAGATCCCGACGGGCTGGGAGGTCACGGTCGACCTCATCACGAGACTGGCCGCCGCGGCGATGGGCGAGGTGCCGGCCGACCCCGCCGGCTGGTACCACGAGACGTACAGCGAGGATCCTGACTACTCCGAGGTGCTCGAGAAGCTCGCTCCCACTGCGGCCGAGCGCCAGGCAATCCTGCGCGGCTACTTCGAGCCCACCGCCGACGAGCGAGAGCAGGGCGTCAAGCAGCCGACCCGAGCGCACCACGCTGTGGCCGATCTCGCTGCCCGCGGGATCGTTCGGATCGTCCTGACCACGAACTTCGACACGTTGACCGAGCAAGCGCTTGTAGGTGCGGGCGTTGCTCATGATGTGTGGAGCTCACCGGATGCCATCCGCGGCGGCGTTCCTCTCACGCATGGGCGCGTCATCGTCCTCAAGCTCCACGGTGATTACCGCGACACGCGGTTGCTCAACACGCTCACTGAGCTGGAGGCGTACGACCCGGCCATCGACGCGTTGCTCGACCGCATCCTCGATGAGTTCGGCCTCGTCGTTTGCGGGTGGTCGGGCGTGTGGGACGCAGCGCTGAGGGAGGCCATTCTGCGGGCGCCGAACCGGCGCTACCGCACCTTCTGGGCCGCCCGGCATGGCCGAGTTGCCGACGAGGCCAAACCGCTTGTCGCGCACCGTGAGGCCGTCGTGGTGCCGATTGAAGATGCGGCCTCGTTCTTCGCAGCAGTGGCTGACAAGGTCGCGATCCTCGGGGAGGTCGCCCGTCCACACCCGGCGAGCGTTGATCTTGCTGTCGCAGCCGTGAAGCGCTACCTACCCGACGAACGCGACCGCATCCGGCTCACCGACACTGTCATGGAAGAAGCGCGGCGGCTGCGGGATCGCACGCATGAGCAAGAGCGCTATCCAGTAAGCAATGTCAGCGTCGACGGGGCCAAGGACATCGTCCACCGATATGAGGCCGACACCGAGACGCTGCTCCACGTTCTGGCCACCCTGGGTGCCCATGGTGACTCCGAACGCCACCGACAACTCGCCGTTCGCGCGCTCGAGTTCATCGTCAGCCACGATGGCGATCGCAGCGGGCTGACGGCCTTGCTCGCCCTACGGCGCTATCCCGCGCTGCTGTGCTTCTACGCGCTTGGCCTCGGTGCGGTGAGTAGCAGCAACTGGCAGATGGTCCGCGACGCGGCCCTTGAACCGCGGTGGCGCGACGGCAATGAGGCTGAGCGGCTCGTCACGGCGCTCCATCCGTTCCGTGTCTTCGAGGACGCCGCCGGGCTCGCCCAGTGGCTGGCCACTGGCGAGCGTGAGCCCGCGAACAAGCGACACACGCCCCATTCGGATTATCTGCACGACATCCTGCGGGTTCCTCTGAGGGACTACCTCGACAGTGACCGCCGATACGACGAGGCGTTCGATCAGTTCGAGTACTTGGCTGGCGCGCTCGTTGCTGACCTCCGTGAGCATCCCGCCGAGGAGGGGGCTGCGTGGATTCCGACGCCCTACGTCGGCCGACTTCGCTGGCGTCATCAACATGCCCAGCGGGATCCCATCTCCTCGTCGGCCAATTCACGAAAGTCGGAGTTGGCCTGCCTGGTCGGCGACGACGCCAGGTGGGAGGCCGCGCGAGCGTCCTACGCGGAGCTGATCGCACAGTCCCGGAAAGGCATGCTGTAGACCTCCGTCGGCGATCGCATCGTGTTCGCGCCGGCTGTGGGCCTTCGTCGGAGACGTCCGCGTCGTATGGCTTCGTGTTCGCGCTGTCGCCTTGGCGGGTCGTCAATTGTCCGCGCTTCCCTCGGGCGCGTCGTCGCCGAACACGAGGTCCTCGAACTGGTTCGCGACGGCCTCGTCCATTCCGGGCATGACGTGCTGGTAGGTGTCCGCGGTGAACGAGTGCGAGTGATGTCCGAGCCGTTCCTGGACGACCTTCGCGTTGGCGCCGTCGGCGAGCAGGAGCGTCGCGTGGGTGTGGCGGAGGTCCTGCAGGGGTCGAATGGGCGGCAGTCCACTGGCCTCGATCATCTCCCGCACGGTCTCGGTCACGTAGTCCGGATGAAACGGGAGGCCATCGTCACGACAGAACACGAGGTCGAGGTCATGCCACACGGATGACCCAAGCCTGACAGCGATCTGCGTCTGGCGTGCGTCCCGGAGGGACGCGACGACGCTCCCAGGGAGACGGATCGTTCGAAATCCGTGTGCCGACTTCGGGGCGTCCTTGAACTCGCCCTTGCCGCCGACCTTCACGAGTACCTGCCGGACGGCCAGCCGGCTGTTCTCGAGGTCGACGTCCTTCCACCGCAGGCCGAGGAGCTCGGAGCGGCGCATGCCGGTGGATGCCGCGAGCAGCCATAGGACGAAGAAGGGGTGATCCGCGTGAAGCTTGGCGAATGCGTTCACTTCGGAGGCGGTCCACGTCTTGATCGCCTTCTTGCGCTGGTTCTTGGCTGCCGTGGCCGATGGGGCGTTTGCTCGGCTCGCGGGGTTGTTGTCGAGGTAGTCCCAGCGAACGGCGTCCTCCAGCGCTCGGTGGAGGGTGACGTGGACCTCGCGGACGGTCTTGAGGGACAGCTTTCCCGTACCCCTGGACCGCCCGTTGTCCCGAACGTCCGCGTAGAGCCAGTTGATCTTCGGGGGCTTGAGATCACGGAGAGCGATCTCGCCGATGCGCGGGATGATGTAGCGGTCGACGTTGCCCTGGTAGCCGACCCAGGTCGTCTTCTCGATGCTCATCTGCATGGCAGGCAGCCACTCGTCGCAGAGGAACTGAGCGACCGTGAGCTTGCTGCTCTCGATGACGCTGCCCCGGTCAGCCTTCGTGAGCAGGTCGCGCAAGGCCCGTTCTGCGTCTCGCTTGGTGGAGAACCCGCCCTTGTCCTTGCGGTTGCGCTTGCCGTTGGCCTTCTTGCCGAGGTCGACCGAGAAGTACCAGGTGAACTCTGTGCCACCGCAGTTTGGGCAGCGCCGGTCGCCCTCCCGGTACTTGGAGCGCTTCGGGCACTGGGTACACCGCTTGAAGACGCGGCCCTTCATGGTGGACCTCCTGGCCCGGTTGGCTCATCCCGCTTCTTGCAGCTGGTCCTCGCCCCCGTCGTCGACGCCGAGCAGGGCTCGGAGTCGCGCCGTGGGGACATGGAGCCGACCGTTGAGTCGGATGGTTGGCAGCTCGCCCCGCGCCGCAGCTCCGTAGGCGGATGTGCGGCTGAGGCCGAGGAGCCGCCCGGCTTCCTCCACGGCGATCGTCGGTGGCAGTTCCTCCAGCGCGGTCATCGCGATGCCTCCTGATGGGTGTCATGACCTGCGCTCAGCTGCCGGTGGCCGGATGTCCTTCGAGTGTGGCAGCGATGTGGCCGGGCGCAGGCTCGGGATGCGGGAAGCTGTGGATAACGGGCGGCAACGGTCATGCTCATCGGCTCCGTCCCGGCTGCGACCGTTCGGGTGCCGGCGGCTCGACAGAGGGGGTCCGGCCGTGGTGCACGGTCCGCGTCACGGTGGTCACGATGTACTCAGCGTCGGGTGGGAGCACCCGCTCGGCCAGCCTGATGGCCCCCTGCTTCGAGCTGGCGACGCCGTACTCACGCGTGGCAGGGTGGCGCCCGCGCTTCTGACCTCGCTGGTCGACCCAGGAGACGACGATGTAGCGGGTCCGGCTGCTCATGCGCGTCTCGCCGCGCCGTTGATGGCCATCGGCTCGTCCATGGACCATTGCTGTTGCGCGTCCTGCATGAGGACGCCACGGCGGGCCAGCGAGGTCCACCGTTGGTGGCCGATGACCAGGTGGTCGAGGACGTCGACGCCGATCATGTCGCCGGCTCGGCCGAGTCGGCGGGTGACGGCTTCGTCGTCGCGGGAGGGGGTGGCGTCGCCGGAGGGGTGGTTGTGGGCGATGATGATCGCGGCTGCGTCACGGAGCAGGGCGTCGCGGAACACCTCGCGCGGCGACATGAAGGTGTGGTCGATCGAGCCAATTGAGACCGTGGTCGCGGCCAGGAGCCGGTGCTTGGTGTCGAGGTTGAGGGTGACGCAGTGCTCGCGGTCGAGGCCCTGCATCAGCGGCATGAGGATCTCGGCGGCTGCTTCGGGGCTGGTGACCTCGAGCCGGTCTTCGGGTGCGCCGGGCCGGTAGATCCGGGTCTGCTCGCCGGCGCAGTGGGGGCAGAGCTGGTCACCCATGGTCGTGCCGGACGCTGGTCGTGCCGTCAGGGCCGTGACCGTTCGTAGACGACGGCGTGAGCCGGTCGCTCCAGTTGCGTTCCTCGACGTACTGGCGCAGCAAGCTCGCGCAGCGGCTGGGGGTCCGCGGTGGGACGGTTCGGGTGTCGCAGCCGCGGGTCGTAGGGGCCGCGCTGTTCGCTCATGGCGCTGTCTCCCTGTCGGCGGCCGTCGCGCCGCCGTCGCGTAGGGAGTTGTCGTGTCGCCAGCCGGATTGTGACCGGACCACGCGCTTCGCCCGCGGAGCGCACGGGTTCATCGACGTCCGCCGTGTGCCCGCGCCAGGGCCGGCCCGGGCGTGCGGGCGTCGGTCCGTTCAGCCTTGTGCAGCGTCGTCCAGGCGGTGCGGCGGGCCTCGGTGACGGTCTGGCTGGCGCCGATGATCTGGTCGTCGATCGCGAGCACCCACGGCAGGGCTCCGCGGATGCGGAAGATCAGGACCCGGCCGTCGGCGGACGCGTAGTCGCCGTACTTGTCCCGGGCGACGGTGATCTCCGGGGCGGCGAGGCGCCGGACCTCTGTCGGTGGTCCGGTCCGAGCCGGCGGCGTTTCGCGGGACGCGTCCGGGACGGGGGCCGGCGCCCGTCGCCCGTTGCCGTTGCGTACGGCCTCGGCCTGCAGCCGGTCTCGTCGGATCTGTCGCCGCTGGGCTGGTCGTGGTGCCGCCCCAGATGCCCACGTCCGCCTCGACCCGGTGGCTCAGCGCGGTTTCCAGGCACGGCTCGCGGACGGGGCAGCGCTGGCAGACGGACAACGCAGCGCGGACCTCGGCGTCGTCGGCGGGATCCACGAAGCGGCGGGACGGCTCCTCGCGGCAGCCGGCCTGGCCGATCCAGGTCAGATCAGATCCGGTGACCTCGTCACGGCGCGGTCCCGGGGACGGGCAGGTCTGGCGGGACGGGAACCGGCGATTCGGGTGTGGGGGGCCTGCCGCTGTAGGTGCAGCCGGCCGTGCGGAGCCCGGAGATCGTGGGCACGGGCCAGCCGCGCCAGAGCCCCAGCAGCAGCGCCTGTGGGCAGCGACGTCCGGCTGGCGTGTCGATGTGCAGGTGCAGGTGCGGACCGGTCGACGATCCGGCACCGGGCGTGCCAGGCTCACCGCCGGAGTGGCCGAGCCTTGCTCCGGCGTCGACCTGCTGGCCGGCAGTAACGGTGATGGCCGACAGGTGGCAGTAGGTGATCCGGGCCTGCTGCGCCGCGGCGTGGAGCTGGATCCCCAGCCCGCAAGCTCCCGATGGGCCGGCCCAGACGATGGTGGCGTCGACGAGTGCGTAGATCGGGGTCCCGACCTGCAGGGCGATGTCGACGCCGACGCGGTCCGAGTGGTGGGGGCGGACCAGCTGCCACTCGGGGTCGCGCGGCGGGACGGCGTCGGTCGTGACGGCGTGGAGACCGGCGGGTGCGAACGGCAACGCGTAGCCGTCCTGGACGACGGCGACTGGTGGCGTGCCGGGGCCGCCGGCGCCGGCCAGCTGGTGGTAGTGGGCGATCAGCTCGGCGGCACGGGTGGCGTAGCTCTCGCCTGCCGTCGGGTCGGGGTTCGCCGGCCCGGCGTAGTAGCCCTTGGCTGCGGTGCGTGGATCGTCCTGGCCGCCGAGGTCGATGAGGAACCGGGCGGCGGAGTGGACGGCGTCGAACGGGTTCCACGGGTCGGCGATCCCGTCGCCGTCACCGTCGGTGCCGTACCCGCCCCCGTCCGGCGCCGGCGGGCCGGACACGTCGAGGTCGTACCGGCCCGCAGACGTCCGCCACGTCGACCCGAGGAACTGCATGGGTCCGCGCGCCCCGGCGGCGTTGACGGTTCCGGGAGGCCAGCACCCTGCTGCCCGATAGCGGCCGTGGTCGCACTCGATCTTGCCGATGGCGGCCAGTAGTGCCCAGTCGATGTCCCAGTGCTCGGCGGCATCGAGGTAGGCCGCCAGCATCGGCTGCGGGATCTCGTCGGCCAGCGTGGACGGGTCGAACCGGTCGGGCCAACGGGCGTTGCTGGCGCCCATCCCGGTGACCATCCCGAGCGGCAGGGCCACGACCATGACGACCGTGCCGGTCAGCAGCCGGCGCATCATCCGATGCTCCGAGCGCGGGTGACCTCCCATTCGCCATCGCGGCCCCGGGTCAGGTCGAGCTCGTACACCGACGTGTACGGGGTCGCATCGGGTCCGGCCCGGTGGGTGACAGCGACGCGCACGGTGACGAGGTCGTCCACGCGCGCGATCGTCTCGGCGCCGAGATCCACGACCTCGAGCCCCTGAGCACGCAAGCCGCCGACGATCCGGGCGGTCGCCACCGCGACGGGATCGGTCGGGTCGACCTCGCCCGAGAGGGACGAGCCCGTTGGTCGCCTGGTCGGCGTCGTGCAACGGCTGGTCAGGCAGCCCTCCGACCGCGACGTGACGGACCGGCGGGACCGACCCGACCTCCGGGGACTTCAGGGCGCATCCCGAGGCCGCAAGCGCCGCGACGGCGAGAAGGATCGTGGTGCGCAAGAGGACTCCCGGGTCGCGGAGGGAGTCCTCGCCGCTCACGTCGGAATGTGACAGACGGGCGCCGACCGCACGACCGTCACAATCGGGCGGCCCTGCGGACAACTCCCTGACCGCCACCCGGCAGATGCGCCGGGACACGAGTCACGGAAGGTGCAGCGCATGCCAGGACTACGACCCGGGGGACTGCTCGCGCAGGTCGTCCCGCCGCTGGACCCGTCCGAGGGTCGCCAGTGGATCCCCAACTACGACCAGATCATCTCGGCGCTGAACGGGCTGACGCTGGGCGGGTTGCTGTTCGCGGCCGGGCTGGTCGTGGTCGGCGGCGCGACCTGGGCGCTGGCCGCCAACCGGGCCCACACCCAAGGGGTGACGTGGGGACGGTTCATGGTCATCGGCGGGTTCGTCGGCGCCGTGGTCATCGGCGCAGCCTCAGCGATCGTCAACGCCGGGTTCCGGCTCGGGAGCTGATCGATGTCTGTCGCCGACGGAGCCCGCACTCCGGCGCAGCGGGCGTGGACGGCCGGTGCCGCCGTGCTCGTCGCCGTGCTGCTGGCCGGTGGTGGATGGCTCGCCTGGCAGGGGCTTCGGTCCCCGCAGGCCAACCTGCGGCCCACCGCAGCCGCACCCGACGCCGATGGCTCACCCGTGGTCGCGACCGCGTTCGGCGCGCCCGAGCTGGTCGATGGCGTGCCGTGGGGGTTCCCGCTGACGCCGCACGGTGCGGCGTCAGCTGCCGTGTCCGCGGTCGCGGTGACCGGCCAGTCCGATGTCGTCTTCGACCCGGACCGGTTCGACCGGGTCGCCGCGGTCGTGTTCACCGCCGAGGAGGCGGCCGCGCAGGCCCGGCAGGTCGACACCGCCCGCACGGAGTTCGAGCTGTCGGGCTGGGGCGCCCAGCCTGCTTCCCGTCGTCTGTACTTCTTCGCGCCGGTCGCGGTGCGCCTGATCGCCTACGACCCGGCCGGCCCGTCGGCCCAGGTGGAGGTGTGGGCCATGACGCTGGTCGGCGTCGGCGACGCGGGCGGGGCGGTGTTCACCACCTCGACGGTCGACCTGGCCGCCGACGGTGACACCTGGTCGGTCGCCCGGTTGGAGTCGGTCGAAGGTCCGACGCCGCTCGTGGCCGACAACGCCTCGGCCCCCGGGCGGACCCGGGCGCTGCTGCGCGACGCGCTGGCCACGCTCCCGCTGCCCGTGCCAGCCGGAACTGGCTCGTGACCGGCCAGCGGTGGGCGGACGAGGAGGGGGCGATCCCGTTCGTCGTGGTCGGCGTGGTCGCCATCGGCGGGGTGCTCGGCCTGGCGTGGGCGGGGCAGGAGTGGGCCCAGTCCCTGCTGCAGGAGGCCGGTGGTGAGCTGACCGTGTGGGTGCTGCGCGGGGCGTTCTGGGCGCTCGACCTGGTCGCGCTGCAGGCGTCCACCGCTCCGGTCACGCGCGACTGGTACACGCCGGTCCTCGAGGGGCCGGCGCTGCCGATCTACGCGCTGGCAGCCCTGGTGATGGTGGCCATGCTGATCGCCGAGGTGATCTCGGCGATGGTCACCGGCAACACCACCCGGATCGTCCAGGCCGTCTTCCGCGCACTGGTCGGCGGGATGCTGGCGACGGTGGGCGGGGCGTTGCTGCTGTCCATCGGCGGGGCGATGTCCAACCTCGGCCGGATCGCCCTGGCGGCCTCGGGCACCACCGTGGACGCACCACTCGTGCCACTGCAGGAGGTCCTGATGGACTCGGCGCTCCAACGCGACTCCGGCGCAGAGCTGTTCGTCGTCTTCCTCGCCGGGCTCGTGATCGTGTTCTGCTCCCTGGCGATCTACTTCACCCTGGCGATGCGGCCCGTGCTGCTGGCCGCCCTGATCGTGTTCCTGCCGGTCGCGCACGCGCTGTCGGTGTGGACGCCGATGCGTCGGGTCCAGGTGCGTGCGTGGGCGCTGGCGTTCGCCGTGCTGCTGGCCGATGCGGCGGTGCTGACCATGTTCGCGATCACCAACAGCGTGATGGGCCAGCCCGAAGGGGTGGACCGGCTGATCTTCGGCACGTTCGGTGTGCTGCTCGCCGCGCTCGCCCCCGCAGCACTGGCCAGGATCGTGGGCACACCGGAGCTGCAGACCGCGGTGCAGTCGATGTCGCGCGGGTCGAAGGTCATCGCCGCCGGGGCCGGTGCCGTCGCCATCAAAGGGGCGATGCTCGGTGCCCGTCTGGAACAGGGTGTCCGCGGCCGCGGCGGGTCCGGTGGCACCAGCCCGCTGACTGCGGCCGGACCGGGCGGTGGACCCGGCGGCGGGCTGGCAGGTGGCGCCGGCGGACCCGGTGGGGCCGGCCCGGGTGGCGGCGGTCTCACCTCGGGTGGGGCGGGTGGGGCAAGCGGCGCCGGCCCGTCGGCCGGGTCCTCGTCGCCGTCGGGAAGCAGCTCTCGTCCGGGTTCGTCAGACGCCGCAGGTGGCCCCGGATGGCAGGGCGCGTTGACCAAGTCGACCGTGGGAGCGGGCCGTGACTGAGTTGCCGGTCTACCAGTTCCCGTCGCGGCCCACCCCGGGCGTGCTGTTCGGGCTGTCCGTCGCCCGGCTGGTCGCCATCGGTGCGGGCGGGATCGTGGTCATCCTCACGCTGTCCCGGCCGACGGCGGCCGGGCTGCTCGTGGCGGTGATGACGCTGACGCTGCTCGCGGCGGCGGTCGGGATCAAGGTGCGCGGTCGGGCGATGATCGACTGGCTGCCGGTCTGGGTCGCGTTCGGGTGGCAGCAGGCGACCCGCAACAACGAGTTCTACGCCAACCCCGACGTCGCCCTCGACCTGCCCGACGGTGTCCTCGACCTGCCCGGTGAGCTGTTCGGCATCGAGATCCACCACTATGCGGGTGCCTCGCGCGCCTCGGTCGCCAACCCGACACCGACGGCATACGGGATCGTCAAGGACACCTTCCGGCACCGGCTCGTCGCCGTCGCCGAGATCGCCGGAGACGACTTCCTGTTCTGCGACCCTGCCGACCAGCAGGCCCGGATCGCCGCCTGGGGCGGGTTCCTCGATCACGTCGCCCAGGCGCTGCCCGAACTCACCCGGCTCCAGATCGTCCACACCGTCGGTCCGACCGCCACCGCCGACGTGGCGACGCACCATCGCGACCACGGCGGCCGTGGCACCGCCACGACCGGCGCCTCCTACCGGCAGGTCGTCGATGCAGCCCGTGAGCACGCCCAGCAGCACCGGATGATGCTGGCGATCGCCCTGGACACGCACCTGGCTCGACGGGCCATCCGGCAGGCCGGAGGCGGGCGCGACGGCGCAGCCGCGGTGCTCATGGATCGCGCCGCAGTCGTCGAGGAGATGCTGCGGGCCGCCGGCCTCGATGTGCGCGGCTGGCTGCCCGCAACCGCCCTCGGCCGCGTGCTCCGGCAGGCGTTCGACCCCGCCGCGGCGGCCGCCGAGCAGGGTGCGAGCGACACCACGGGAGAGCCGGAGGTCGACGCGGCGACCGTCGGTCCCACCGGGATGGTCGACGGCTGGTCCTCGGTGCGGCACGACTCGGGCTGGTCCGCGACTTTCCAGGTCGCCCGGCCCCCGTCTCGTCCCGTGACCGGCGAGTTCCTCCAGCACCTGCTGCTCGGCGTTCCCGCCCGGCGGCGGATGTCGCTGCTGTACGTCCCCACGCCGGCAGCCACCGCGGAACGGCGCGCCCAGACCCAACAGGTCTCCACCGAGTCCGAGCAGACCCTGCGAGCCCGCTGGGGGTTCGCAACCTCAGCACGACAGCGCCGCGCCTGGCAGGACGCCGCCCAACGCGAGGAGGATCTCGTCGAGGGCCGTGCGGTCTACCGGATCGTCTGGCTGATCACCGTCACGGCCCCGACCGCCGACGAACTGGAGGCCGCCGCAGGACAGGTCGAAGCCGCCGCCCGTCGCTGCTCCCTCGAACTGCGACGGCTGGCCGGCACCCAACGGCAGGCCTTCGCGTTCACCCTCCCGCTGTGTCGTGGTGCCCGATGAGCTGGCACTGGCGACGTCGACGGTCCGCAACCCGGCGCGTTGCTCGCGCCAAGGCCGGGCGCACCGGCGGCCGCCCCGGCCGCGACCAGCAACGGGCCCAGCGGCAGCGGCAGGCGGCCGAGGAACGCGCCGAGCGACGGCAACTCGCCGCGAGGTACCGGGGGCTGGGCGGCCCGCGCGGGCAGCGCCGACGGTTCGCCGGCAGGATCCTGTGGCACCAGCACCCCGAGCCGTTCGAGGCGTCCACGGCGACGCTGGAGGCCATCTTCCCGTTCCAGACCGCCGCCGCCACCGACCGGGACCCAGGGCTGGTGATCGGCCCGTCACCCACCGGCGGGACGTTCAACTGGGACCCCTGGACGCTGTACGAGTCCGGGCGGCTGTCCAACCCGAACGTGCTCATCCTCGGCGACGTCGGCTCGGGCAAGTCCGCGCTGGCGAAGAGCCTCGTGTGGCGCGGGCTGGAGTTCGGCCGCGGCGCTCACATCATCGACCCCAAAGGCGAGTACACCCAGCTCGCGGCTGCCGCGGAGGTCGAACCGATCGCCCTGCGTCCCGGGGGCGGGACCATCCTCAACCCGCTCGACCCGGGCCGAGCCGGCAGCCAGCTCGCGCCCACCGACTTGTTCCACCGCAACGTGGCCACCGTTCGCGCCCTTGTCGAGGCCACGCTGGGACGGACCTGCCGGCAGGTCGAGATGGTCGTGCTCACCGCGGCCCTCGCGCGCGTCACCGGCCTGGACCTCGGCGACCACGCGCGGCCCGTCCTGGCCCGGCACGGGCAGATCGCCACCCTGCCGATGGTCGCCGACGCCATCGTCACTCCGGACCGGGACGTCGCCGAGCGGGTGAACATGGACCCGCAACGGATCGTCGAGGAGTCACGCGAGCTGGCCCTGGCGCTGGCACGGCTCGTGGACGATCACGGTGACCTCGCCGGCATGTTCGCCGGCCCCACCACGCTGGACGCCGATGCGCTCGGGCCGCTGACCGTCATCGACATCGCCGAGGTGTACCGGTCCCACCGGGCCGCGCTGCCGCTGGTCATGATCGCCACCGCCGCCTGGCTCCAGCTCGCGTGCGAGATCTCGCCGCGTGGCCGGTTCCAGGTCAACGACGAAGCCTGGGCGCTGCTGTCCGACGAGGCATCGGCCCGCTGGATGCAGACCAACCAGAAGCTCGCCCGCCAGCTGTCCCTGTCGGTCGTCAACGTCATGCACCGACTGTCCGACACGGCCGCCGCCGGCGCCGCCGGCTCCGCCACGCGCTCGCTCGCCGAAGGCGTCATCGCCGACTCCGGCACCTGGGTGATCTACCGGCAGAAGCCCGGCGAGCGGCCGCTGCTGCGTGACACCTTGCAGCTCAACGCCATGCAAGCCTCGCTAGTCACCCAGCTCGCCCGCGGGCGTGGGCTCTGGGTCGTCAACGGCGAGACCCGTCGGGTCGCGCTGTCCGACCACGTCCTCTCGGACATCGAGCAGCGCCTGGTCGACACCGACCAGGCGATGGCTGCGGCCAACCGCCAGGCGCCTCGGCATGAGCGTTCGCTCCGCGCCGCCGCTGCCGCGCTCCGGGCGGCTGATGACCGGCGGGGCCAACTCCCTCGAACTGCTCTGGGCCCTGCTGGCGCTTGCCGGCATCGCCCTGATCGTCGGCTGCCAGCGCCATCGCCTGGGTCGCCGTCTGGGTCGAAGCCCACCTCGCCGGCACCGGCTGGGACGTGCCGCTGTGGGAGATGCCCGCTGTGCTGCTCGACGTCGCCGCCAGCACCCCGCGAGGCGACCTCGCCGCTGCCGTGGCTGCTCCGTGGCGGCCGGTGGCTGTCGCCGCCGTGCTGACCCTCCTGCTCGTCGCGGGGGTCGTGACCGGGCTGCGGGCGTGGATGCAGTGGCAGGACGGCTGGCGGCACCGCCAACGCACCCGCGACCGGCTCGACTCGCGTGTCTGGGCCCGCCGCCGCGACCTCGCCCCGTTGCTGGAGCCTCCGCCCCGCGGCGACGAGCCGCCCGCAGTCGGGCGGCTGTGGGTCGGCAGCTTCCACGGCCGCGACGTGCTCGTCCCGACCGCCACCTCGGTGATGGTCGTCGCCCCGACCCGCACCGGGAAGTCCACCCGGCTGGTCGTTCCCAACCTGCTGCGCTGGGACGGCCCCGCCGTCGTCACCTCCGTCAAACGCGACGTGCACGACCTCACCGTCGAACGGCGGCGAGCAGTTCGGCCCGGTCGCCCTGTTCGACCCCACCGGCGCCACCGGCCTGCCATCGAACAACTGGTCGCCCCTGCTGTCGTCGGTCACCTTCCCGGACGCCACCAAGACCGCCACGTGGCTCGCCGACGCCGCCGCCGTCGAGGACCGCTCCGAGACGGCCCGGTTCTGGGAGACCCTGGCCACCAAGCTGTTGGCGCCGGTCCTGTTCGCCGCCGCGAACTCCGGCCACACGATGATGGACGTGTCGCACTGGGTCGACCGCTCCGCCTTCGACGACGTCGGACAGATCCTGGCCGACCTCCGTGACGAGGACGCGCTGGCGGCGTGGCAGGCCATCAAGTCGCTGCCACCCGAGACCCGCGGATCGGTCTTCGGGACCGCCATGGCCATCTTCCGCGCGTTCGGTTCCCCGCGTGTCCGCAAGGCCACCTCGTGCACGCCTCGCCACACCGACGAGCACACGCTCAACGTCGCCCGGCTGCTCAAGGAGAACGGGACCCTGTACCTGGTGTCGCCCGAGTACGAGCAGGCCGAGCTCCGGCCGCTGTTCGTGGCGCTGGTCCAGGCCGTCTACCGGGCGGCCGTGGACACGTCCGCCAACCTGCTCGACGGGGCGCCGCTCAACCCGCCGCTGCTGCTCATGCTCGACGAGGCCGGCAACATCGCCCCGCTGCGGACGCTGCCGAAGATCGCCGCCACCGGGGCCGGGCAAGGGATCACCCTCATGACGATCTGGCAGGACCGCGCCCAGATCCGCGATCTCTACGGCGAGTCCGAGCGGACCCTCATCTCCAACCACACCAGCACCGTGTGGCTGCCGGGCAGCCAGGACCTCGACACGCTCAAGCTGCTGTCCGACCTGATCGGCGACCAGTGGGTCGCCGCGGCGACGGTCTCCGCGGCACCCGACGGTGGGCTGTCGGTGTCCGAGGGCTCCGAGCGCATGGACGTCGCCCCACCGGCGTTCCTCCGCACCCTCAACCACGGCGCGGCCGTCATGCTCACCGGCAACACCCCGCCCGCGCTCGTCCGCACCCACGCCTACTACGAGCAGTCCCGCTGGCGTCGCCTCATCGGCGACGACGAGCTGCGACGCCACGCGGACATGCACGGTGGAGCAGGACCCACGACCGCCGAACGCTGGATCGAGAAGGACTGGCCCGACGGCCTGCCCGAGCCCGCCACGGATGCCGGCGCGCCGACCCGGCAGCCGACGGGCGGACAGTCACCGCCGAGGATCACTCGGCAGCGTGCTGTCTGCCGACTACCCGCCTGTCCACTGCATCCGCCACGCCCGCCAGCGGTTCGGCCCCGGCGGCAACGCCATCCCCGACCAGCTCCGCGGCGACCGCGGCACCTGGACGTCGATCGACGTGGACGACGACCTCGCTGAGGAACTCGGCCAGCGCCGCTTCGACCTGGCCAACCCGCACGAACGACGTGCCCTGCTGCCGCACCTCCTCGAGGTCGGCCCGGCCGACCTGGTCGCGGCCGCTCTCACGTTCCCCCAACTCCGCGCCGAGTGGCCCCACCTCGAACTGTCGGACGTGCTCAAGGACAGCTGGGAGGCCTCCTACCCGTCTCTCGTTGACGACGTTGCGTACATGCATCCTTCGTCGCAGATCTCGACGCGGAGCTGACGCGGGGTGCGGCCGTCGTAGCCGAATTGCAGTGGTTTCGGCCGCGTAGAGGCGCTCAATCACATCGCGGCACTCGGCGCTGAACCCTCCTCGTCGAGCGACTTCGCCATCGTTGGCGGGCGACGTTGTTGTTTCGTCGAGGATTCCGGCCCATCCTTGAGGCATGGTTGAGACGTGGTTTCGGCTTCAGGAACCTGCATCTGATGGCGCTTCCGCTCTCGCGTTCGTCCGCGCACGGCTCGAGGACGTAATCGGCGGCGACTCAGCCGCTTGGCGCTGGGTCATCCTGGGTCTGCACCTCGCCCTCCAAGACTTCGTCGTGGCTGCCTTCCCGAACAACCTGTTCGCGACGGATGAGAAGCGGGCGGATCGCTTCATCACCAGCATGGAGAAGGGTGTTCCCGGACCGGAGTTGCCCGACCTACGAATTGACTGGTTCCCGAATCTGTACACGCGGATGAAGGAGAGCACTGGGTACTCACCGGGAGACGACATCGACCGGCTACTCGTAGGTTCCCCTGATGGTGATGTCCACTCGCTCCACTCGCTTCGGAACGGTCTCGTTCACCACTTCCCAGGTGGTTGGTCAGTCTCAGTGCTCCTGTTCCTTGACCGGGTGGAAGCCGCTCTGACCGTGGTCGACCATCTCGGCTGGCGGCAGCGGTACACCAACCATGTGTATTGGCATGACGAGGCGGTGCGCGATTCGGCGCGTGAGGAACTGGATAGGTGTGTGGAGCTCGCCATCAGACTCCGCGACGAAATTCGACCGGGGACGTGAACCCTGCGGTGCAATCGGCTCGACCATCGCCGTGGCTGTGCATTCGGCCATGTGCTCACGGCCCTCTGGTGGCGTCGCGCGTAATGCCGATGGAACTGTCGCCTGTCGAGGTAAGAGACCGATGGCGCCGGGTGGAGCATCACTTGTTGGTGGTCAGCCGCGACGACCCAGGGTGATCCTATGCTGCCGGGGTGATCCGGTGTGCCGGCCGAGCCACGGAGGAGTGCGCTCGTGCCTCTCCATGACATCCCGCAAGTGCGCTTCGAGGCGCTGGCTTCCTACGCCCGTCACCCAGTCGCGCAGTTTTTCGCGTCGGAGATCCGATGGCTGGCGGACGATGATGAGACGGTCGTTGCCGTGATACTTCTCGACACGGACGGTGAGTACTCGGCACAACTCCTGGTTCGGGACCTGGACGAGCGCTTTCGGTCAGTAGGCGGTACTGGCTTCTTCGGCACGGCGAAAGATGCCGTGGATGCAGCTGAGCGTGAGGCGGATGAGATCCGCGCCAACGTCGCCGAGCGGCGAATTCAGGGCGACGAACAGGGCCGCGCGGTGGACTTCTTCTCGCCTAGCCGCCGTCGGTCGAGGCTCAATCCAACGTTCCTGCAGCTTATGGAGAGCGAGGGCTACTCACCGGCCAGAGGCCTCATCGAGGCAATGATGCGGTGGTACGAAGATGCCGACGGCAACTTCATCGAGCAGTTCCAGACGACTGGCTTCGACGCTCGAATCTGGAAGCTCTACCTGTTCGCCTTGTTGAACGAGTCAGAGCACATCCTCGACGAGTCGTTCAGCGCCCCCGACTTCGTCGTGCGAGAACCAACGGCGTTCTCAATCGAAGCAACGACCATCAACCCGACTCAGAGTCGGGAGAAGCAAGCGGCACCACCGCCACCTTCAGATGCGCCGCGCGCCCTCAAGTATCGCCAGGAGTACCTCCCCATCCGATACGCGGGACCGCTCATCGCCAAGCTCCGGAAGGAGTACTGGCGACTCCCGAACGTCGAGGGGCGTCCCCTGGTACTGGCGATTTAGGACTTCCACGCCTCGATGTCGATGACTTGGACGCGGTCGGCCCTTACCGACTACCTGTACGGATACCGCCACCGGCCCGTCCGTCAGCAGGATGGGTCACTCGAGGTCGTCCCCGAGCGCGTCGAGGTACATCGGTGGGAGACAAAGGAGGTGCCCTCGGGCTTCTTCCGGCTCGAGGGAGCCGAGCATGTCAGCGCCGTCCTCTTCAACAGCAGTGCGACCCTGTCAAAGTTCAACCGGATCGGCCAGCAGGCCGGCTTCGGCTCCCAAGATGTCCTGCAGATCCAGCAGGGATACTGCGTCGACCACGATCCAGACGCGTCAGATCCGATCTCCTTCGTGCGACAGGTCGACGAGGACTTCTCCGAGTCGTGGGCAGAGGGCATGGATCTATTTGGGTGCGGCTCCACTGGAGGGACGCGGCAGGGGCTGTAGCTGGTGACGTAGAGCCCTTTCCGGGAGGTTCTGTCGCTGTGCGTGGACACCAGGTGACCTTCCGCCGCTGATCGCAGCGGATACGGCAGGGCCGGCGTCGATGTCGAGGTATCTGGCGCATCCGGCCCGACCGGTGGCCGTCGGTGGATCTGGTCTCGACCGGGCGGGGCGTCGATGCGGGGCGCAGGGTGCGTGGTTTTGGCGTGCCGCCATGATTCCATGTCTGTAGTTGTAACAACTACAGACGAGGTGGCATGATGGCGACCATGACCGATCCCGACCCGCTGGTGCTCAAAGGCACCCTGACCACGTTCCGGCGCCGCTGCGGCAAGCCCTCGTGCCGGTGCGCGACCGGTGAACCGCACGTCTCGCCGGCGTTGGTCTTCTACGAGGACGGCCGCACCCGGACGGTGACGTTGCGGCCCGACGAGGTGGACCAGGTCGCCGCAGCGGTGGCCCGCTACGAGGTCGCCGCGGCGGAGCTGGCGGAGGCTGCGCAGGCGGGGCTGGCCGCCTTCCGTGCCCGCCGGCAGGCACGCCGATGACCGAGTTCACGGCGTCGCAGAGCCAGTTCGACACGATCGTCTCCTGGCTGTCGGGTCCGGACGCGTCCGGGTTGACCCACAGCCAGCTCGAGGACCACCTGGATGCCCAGGGACGGGAGCTGTTGCGGCTGCTGCTGCAGGACCATCTGGACCTGCGGGCTCACGACGAACCCCGACTGGCCGAGGTGGCCGACGCCAGCGGGGTCGCCCGCACCACCTCCGAGCCCAGCCGTCGGCGGCTGGCGACGGTCTTCGGGCAGGTCGTCGTCGGCCGGCTGGCCTACCGGGCCACCGGGCAGGCGAACCTGCACCCGGCCGACGCGACGTTGAACCTGCCGGCCGAGAAGCACTCGCACGGGCTACGGCGGCTGGCCGCCGTGGAGGCCTCCCGTGGGTCGTTCGATGACGCCTCCGACGCGATCGCCCGGACCACGGGCACGCCGTTGGGCAAACGCCAAACCGAGCAGCTGGCTCACCGGGCCGCGGTCGACTTCGACAGCTTCTACGCCACCCGCACACCCACCGTGTGGGAACCCGACGACGTGCTGGTGATCTCGGTGGACGGCAAGGGCATCGTGATGCGCCCCGACGCGCTACGGCCCGCCACCGCCAAGGCTGCCGCGGACGCGTCGACCAAGCTGGCCACCCGGCTGTCCAAGGGCGAGAAGGCCAACCGCAAACGCATGGCCACCGTCGGTGCCGTCTACGACACCACCCCCGTGGAGCGCACCCCCGCCGACATCATCGTCACCGATGACCGCGACCGTGCCGCCGTGCCCCGTCCGAGTGCCGCCAACAAGTGGCTGACCGCCTCGGTCGTCGAGGACGCCGCCACCGTGATCGGCCGCGTCTTCGACCAGGCCCAACGGCGCGACCTCGACCACCAGCGCACCTGGGTCGCGCTCGTGGACGGCAACCGCCACCAGATCGACCGCATCCGCCACCAGGCCCAACGACGCGGCATCCATGTCCACGTCGTCATCGACTTCGTGCACGTCATGGAGTATCTGTGGTCGACCGCGTGGTCGTTCTTCGACGAAGCCGACCGGGCGGCCGAAGCCTGGGTCGCCGACCGCGCCACCGCCATCCTGGAAGGCAACGCTCGCCAGGTCGCGATCGGGATCCGCCGGCGTGCCACCCGCGACGGACTCGACCCGCCCGCCCGTCGCAACGCCGACCGCACCGCCACCTACCTGACCAACAACGCCAGCCTGCTCGACTACCCCACCGCCCTGAACCGAGGCTGGCCCATCGCCACCGGCGTGATCGAGGGGGCCTGCCGCCACCTGGTCAAGGACCGCCTCGACATCACCGGAGCCCGCTGGGGACTCGACGGCGCCGAGGCCGTCCTCAAACTCCGGGCGCTGCGCACCAACGGCGACTTCGACGACTACTGGCATTTCCACCTCGACCAGGAACACCGGCGCATTCACCGATCACGCTACGCCGACGACCACATCCCCCACGCCGCCTGACGTCCCTTCAGCGGAGCCGCACCCGAATGAAAATGACAACATCGAATGCGGTGAAGCTCGGGAGAATCCCTTGGCGGCGCGTCGGCTTGGCGGTTCTAGCGTCGGTCATAGGCCTGTTAACCTCAGTTGCTCCAGCTGAGGCCTTCGATGCCTTCTCGGAAGGCTGCCCCGATCGGACCGCCGTGAGGTGGATGGCTGATGGTCCAGAATGGCAGTATCGCGACGTCGGGGGAGAAACGTTGGCCTTGCGCAACCGGCAAGGATTCCTTCAGTGGATGCAGCAGGCGGATGGTTGGTGGGGTGGCCCGGCGCTTACGGAATCCGGAGATACCTTCACTGCAAGATGGGCGGGGTCAGGATACTTCGCTGGCGCCTTGGCCATTACCAAATGCACGTATGCGAACCCTTTCCCGACCGGACTGGCCGATCGAAGCATCTGGTTCAATGCCGGCTATATGTCAGACTACCTGAACCGGAAGACCTCGATGCGCGGTCTATCCGCTCATGAGTGGGGACACGTCTTCGGGCTCGGCCACAGTGGGAAGTACGACAGCATGGACGGCCAACTGCCTGTGATGAGTACGTGTTCAGGTAGTTTTTGGGATCGCGAAGCGCTGCATCAAGACGACGAGGCGGGGGTAGCGTATCTGTCGGACGTCTCAAGCGGTTGGCACGCAGGCACAGCAAACGACTCCTTCGAAGACGGAGTGCAGTATTGGGTGAGGAACCAGTCTGACGGATGGAGTATCCGTTCGGGAGGCGTCGATGGAAGCCCCTCCTATCTTCGTTTCGACTCGAACGGCACATCCTCATATGTTCGCTCCACAACCCGGCTCACTCGGATGGGTTCAATGGGCGGAACTGTGGACATGTATGGAGCCGATATCAAGGCTCGTGCCAATTTCAAGACGAAGTACTCGACTGATACGGGCCAGGTTCGAATCATGCTCGCGACTCAACCGGTCGACTACGCAGGCGGGATCGATACTGGCTGTAACTTCTATGGGGACAACAAGAACGCCATATCGAGTGAAGGCGTCACCGACTACGTCAACACGTACTGTACTCCCGATGGCCTGTGGCGATACTGCACGACCGCATCCGTGAGGATGGGTCTGACCGACGCAGTAGATGCAACCGTATTTGTATATAACCGGATGCAGTCCAGCAATGGATTATACACAGACTTGGATATCGACCGAACTCGAGTCATGGTCAATTACAACTGAGGGGGACCGAGATCATGCATCGCGCAAATATGGGTGCAGGCCTACTTCTGGGTGGGGCCCTTGCGGTCACCCTAATGGTTGCTTCGGTACTGTCTCCAAGTCCTTGGACGCGCGACGACGGCGACGCTGGCGACCCCTCGCACTTCTCCCCCGAACCCGGTGATCCGTATGCATACTTCGATGAGTGGGGCGATCTTGGAAGCGTGCGCGGCAGCCTCGCAACCGTCAGCGGCACGATTGAAGAGGTAGTTGCCTCACCCGTGGGTGACCGCGGGCTGCCGGTTGATATCCAATCCCAAGTGATCACATTGGGAGACGCCAGCTACGGTCGCGACCTCTCGCGCGGACCAGAATTTGCGACCTACCTCCAAGAGTTTAAGGCGGCAGTGCAGACTGGTTCTTTGCAGCTCCACTTCTCGCGTGGGACATTCGATGTTGGAGAGAGAGTCACCGTCTTCGTGGGACTTTGGGGGCAAGAAGGCTTCTCGGTTCTCTATGCCCTGAAAGACGGAGAGGTGCCTGTCCCGGGGTTCGACAATGACGCCTCCAAAGCGGGCTTTATCGCTTTGGAGTCCCGGATGCCCGGTAGGGACAAACGGTATCTCGCCGAGGAATACGCATTGGCGTCGAACAGGGCAGCCAGGGGTTTGGCAGTCAAGGCCGAGCTTCAGGATGTGGTCCGCTCCAACCGGTCGGACGATCGCAGTAGGGGCGTGCCTGCGCTCGGAACACGTGAGCTGCCGGTCATCCCCGAGCAGAATTCCCCCGAACAGCAATGCCCGCTGGGGGGAGCTGGTTGAGGCGGAAGTCTTCGTTCCGGAGGGTTTCGAGGGACCCTCACGTGTCGCGCTACGGATCCCAGGTGGCGACGTCGGCGGATGGTTCGTACGTACCCCCGGAAGGGCTACGATACTTGCTGGATTGGTGCCGTCGACGGGGACGCTGCAGTTGGTCGGCACGGAGGCGGTTGACAGTGATAGCGCCGCGAAGCGTTCATTGCGCGCATCCACATTGAGTCGCACGCTTGTGGTTCAGACCGAAGGTGCACCACTGTACATTGAGGTCCTTCCGGGCATAGAGGGGAAGATGGCCGAATTGGTGGTCGTAGACCGTGGCCACTTTGAAGCGCTCGTTGCTGAAGTGGCAGAAGTCGGGCAACTACCTGATGGTGGCTGACGCTCCGACAGAGCTAGCCCAGTCCGGGCGGTGTAATCACTCTCCCAGCGTGTGGGACTCAGTGCGAAGTGGGTCGTCGTGAGAGCCGGATTGCCAATCGGCGGATTCTTGGTTGCTCTCTTGGTTGGGTTGTACGTGTTCTTGCCGAGAGGGAGCGTTGAGAACCTCCCCGTTCCGATCGTCGGTGTCGACGGTTGCGATGCAAAACCGATCGACCGACATTTGTCGGCGGTAGCGGACCAAGCAGCTGAAGAACTTTCCGAGGCCGAGCGCATCCAGCCGAGAGCTGAGGTTATCTGTGTGGGGGCAGGACGAGCAGAGCCGTGGATCTATCTGCGGCGCAGCACAGACACACAATGCGGGTGGCAATCCTCACCAGGGCGGCCGGCTTCATCAACCCAGTTCGATGAGGAACTCCTCCAATTGCTCGGGTGCCGTTAGTTAGTTGGCCGAACTCCGAGTCCAGGCTGGTGCTGCCACTCCGTCCGTCGGGTGGTGTGCTACCTGGTGTCGGGACGCTCCTGGCCCTGCGGAAGCGGCGTGCCGCGGAATTGCGTCCCGGGGAGTGGTGTAGGACCGTGCGTCTCGGTTGTCAGGCGCGGGTGACCGCAGGGATGGACGGTAGACGTTCCTCTTGGTCGTGGACGAGGTCGGTCAGGGTGGCTTCGGCCATGTAGCGGCGCGGGGCGGCCACGAGTTCGTCGTTGATCTCGCACAGCAGCGCGCCGACGAGCCGGATGACGGACTCGGGGTCGGGGAAGATCTGTACGACGTCGGTGCGTCGCTTCAGTTCGCGGTTGAGCCGTTCGATTGATAACCGACGACGGCGAGTCGTGCGCGGACGACTATGTGCTGGAATCTGCTTCCGCGGAAGCGCTCGGAGGCGACCACAGCGGGGACTTCGGTGCGGGTGTGGATAACCGCCGACGCACTGTCGTGCGCGCGTGACTATGCGCTGGAAACCGCTTCCGCGGAAGCGCTCGGAGGCGACCACAACGGGGAATAGCGGGCGGGTCATGACGCTGGCCGTCGGCCGGGTTTCGGCGTGTTGTCGCCGCGGCTCGGGAAGTCCTCGACGCCGAGATCGGCCGCGAGATCCTCGAGTGCCTGGCGGAGTCCGGTCTCGACGAGTGCGACTTGGGTGAGCTCGGGCCGTCCGTGGTGCTGGGCGTAGACGGTGGCGTTCTTGAGTTCGTCGACGAGGTCGGCGTCCAGGTCGACGGACAGGCGCTTCTTCGCGGGCCGAGGCGCGGGTGTTCGACGGTCGGATCGGCTGTTGTCGTGGCCGGCTACGAGTTCGGCCGCTGCTGAGCGGCGTGGCGGCGGGGTTGCTGGTAGACCGCGGCGCGTCATACGAGCACCTTGAGCAGTCGGTGCCCGATCTGTCGTGCGAGGTCGCGCACGTCGGCTGCGATCGGGTGGTCGGGTTCGAACCGGGTGAGAGGCTGGCGGTGGGCGAACGCTTCCGCGGCGCGGACGGTGCGGCGCAGGCCCGTCGTGACCAGTCCCGGGTAGCGGTCTTCGAGGGCGGCGAGCACGTCACGAGCCAGGATCGTGCGGAGGTCGACCCCGCACGGGACGACCGCGAGCAGGTCGAGTGACGGGTTGAGGGATCGCACCTGGGCGATGCTGTCGTCGAGGGTGTCGAGGTGCTCGAGTTCCATCGCTCCCGCCGGAACGGGGACGACGACATGGTCGGCGGCCGCGAGCGTCGCGATCGTGAGCAGCGACAGCCGGCCCGGCGTGTCGACGACCACCACGTCGTGGTCGAGACGGCTGCGCTCGATCGCGGTACGGACCGCCAGCTGGGGCACCTGCTGTCCGTCGAAGTCGCGCCGCTCGCTCACATCGAGCCACGGGTCGCCGGCCAAGAGGTCGAGGCCATGCACGCCGGTCGCCGTGACGAGCGTCTCGAGAGCGACGCGCCCCGCCAGCGCCGAACTGATCGTCTCGGCAGCCGGTTCGAACCCGAGCCACAGCGTCGCGGTGGCCTGCGGATCGAGGTCGACGAGCAGCACACGCCGGCCTTGGTCGGCGAGCGCCGCCGCGAGATTCGCCGCGGTGGTGGTCTTGCCGCTGCCTCCCTTCTGGTTCACGACGGCGAGCACCTTCATCGTCTTCCTCCTTGGAACCCCTGGGTTCCCTGGGTTGCCTGGGTTCCCTGGGAACCATGGGTTCCGTGGGCTCCCGGGGTTCCCGGTGTTGCCGGGGTTCCAGGGATACCCGGGAACGGCCGGAAGTCATGGAAGACAGGGCGCTCGTCCTGTGGATGACCAGGGTCGGCGGTGCCGACGCTCGGTAGCGTCGTCCCATGACCGATCGAGACAGCGCTGCCGTCGTCGCCTGGGCGAAGGACCTGGCGGGCACGCACCTGGCTGAGATGCCACGCCGCTGGCGACACACGCAGGCCGTCGCCAGCAAGGCCCAGCACGTTGCCATCGCTGCGCTCACGTCCTCCGAGGATCAGGAGGCGCTCGTCGCCGCAGCGTGGCTCCACGACGTGGGCTACGACCCCAAGGTCGCCGAGACGGGCTTCCATCCGCTCGACGGCGCCCGGCTGGTCGAGGCCGCCGGCCGTCCGCGGGTGGCGGCGCTGGTCGCTCACCACAGTGGCGCCGCCGTCGAAGCGGCGCTGCGCGGGCTCGCCGACGAGCTCGCCGCCTTCCCCGACGAGCGGTCAGCCGTGACCGGCGCCCTGACCTACTGTGACCTCACCACCGGCCCCGACGGGCAGGACATGAGCGTGGATCAGCGGCTCGACGACATCGAGGCCCGCTACGGCCTAGACCACGTCGTCACCCGAGCGGTCCGCGCCGCCGAACCGGCACTGCGTGCCGCCGTCGCTCGCACCGAACAGCGGCTCGACACGCAGTCCTAACGGGCGATCCCGCGCGCTCCGGCGAGACAGTCGTCGATGCGCAGCCGGATCGCCGGCGACATCGCCAGCCCGTCCAGCTCGTCCGGGGCGACCCAGGCGACCTCGAGCAATTCGTCCGACGCGATGCTGCGCTCGCCGCCGACCAGCTCGCACGCGAAGCAGATCGAGAACTGCTGACGGACCTCGCCGTCGTCGTAGGCCACGACGTGCCGCGGGTCCGAGTAGACGCCCACCACGTACCGGGGCGCGACCTCGAACCCGGTCTCCTCACGGACCTCTCGGGCGACACAGTCGGCGATGGATTCGCCGGGCTCCATCCCGCCGCCCGGGATCGACCACAGGTCGTTGTCGGCACGCCGGTGCAGCAGCACCCTCCCGCCGGCGTCACGGACCACCGCCGAGGCGGCCACGACCAGCGAGTTCGCCGCCGGCGCGTCCGGGTCGTCGACGTAGTCGGTGCGTGCCATCAGGCGGGCTCCAGCAGCAGGGGAGTGGCAGTCGACCAGATCGCGTCGAAGTGCGTCGCGAACTTCTCGAACATCCCGTCCGGTCCGCGCCGGCGCAGGTGCAGCAGCGGCGCCTTCGCGCCCGGCACCCCGTATAGGTGCGGCGTGACGTACATCTGGTCACCGAACCGGAACACCGAGTTGTACATCGGCGTCGCATGCGCCCGCAGCTCCACGCCTGCGCGGCCGGCGAGCTCCGAGAAGTACTTCGTCGCCGTGCGGATCCGCGCGAGCAGCCCCCCGTCGAGCCGCTCCTCCTCGTCGCGCACCCGCACCTGAGCCGAGTCCGGGTCGGCGAGCGCCACACGGACCTGGCAGCCCGACGCGCCCTTGTCCGCCAGCAGCGACATCAGCTCCGGGTGCTGCTCGGGCAGGTGCAGCATCGCGTACCCGAGCAGGTCGATCCGCCCTTCCGCGGCGGACAGCAGCTTCCACCACGACCGTGGCGGCACCGCCGCCCGGTGCGCGTAGGCGGCGACCAGCTCATGCGTGCTCGCATCCCCCGACGCGATCGCCGCGCCCTCCGGCGGCCACAGATACGACTCGTCCTCATCGAGCAGCTTCGCGATCGCCCACCGGTGGCGCTGGTAGGGCTTGCGGCCCTTGAGCCAGCGCTGGACCGTCTTCGGGTCGACCCCGGCCTCCTCGGCCACGTCATCGATCGTCTTGCGCGCCGCCTCGATCGCCCGGCGCAGCCGCTCGTTGCTCACGGTCCCTCCGTCGACATCAGCCGGGACGGCACAAGAAGTCCCAAGTCGTCCCGCAGCACGGTAGAGGCGTCCCCCATCCGGCACGAAGCTGGCACTACCCGGCAGCAGAGCCAGGAGGTGCTCGATGGGCAGGGGAACCGGTCGGTATGCGAGCGCATGCCTGCATTCACCCGTGCGGGCCGGGCCGCCTGGCCACAGGGCCAGTGGCCCGCCTACTGGCACGGCAGAACCCGGCATGTAGAGTACGAGCACAACTGGTACAGACGAGTAGACCACTAGTTGAGGTTGCCCGCCGGCGACCAGGACCCAGGGAGGGAGAGCCATGGAGGAGATGCCCGCGACGCTCACGATCGAGCAGGCCAGCGAGGTGCTCGGTGTGAGCATTCGCAGCGGATACCGCGCCGCCCACCGGGGACAGATCCCCATCATGCGCATCGGCCGACGGCTCTTCGTGCCTACGCGGCCCTTCTTCGAGATGCTGGGCGTCGACCTCGAGGACGGCGCCGCGGTGCTGGCCGGCGAGCGGGAGCCGCTCTCCGCATGAAGGGCACCGTCTACAAGCGATGCTCCAGCTGCGGCCGCACCGTCGACGGCCGCTCATGCAAGCGCTGCAAGGGTGCGAACATGAGCTGGGCGTACCGGGTGCGTACCAGTAAGGACTCCAAGGGGCGCTGGCGCGAGCAGCGTCGAAGCGGCTTCGAGACGAAGCGCGAGGCCGAGCGTGCTCTCACCGAGGTGGTCGCGGCCCTGCATGAGGGCTCGTTCGTCCAGGCCACGACCATGACGCTCGCGGAGTTCCTCGTAGAGGAGTGGCTCCCCGCCACGGCGCCGCCACAGGTGAAGTACGAAACGTGGCAGGACCGCACGCGCAACCTCGAGCAGCATGTCGTCGAGCACATCGGTGGCCTGCGGCTACAGGATCTCAACGCCGCCGACCTCAACCGGCTCTACGCGAAGCTGCTCAAGGAAGGGCGACGGGACGACACCGGCGGGCTGTCGCCGACCACCGTGCGGCGAATCCACGCCATGCTTCGCAAGGCGCTCAACGACGCTGTGCGTTGGGGGCTGCTCGAGCGCAACATCGTCCCGCTGGCGGACCCACCGCCGAACCGGGTCGTCCAGGCGTCCCGACGCCGCAGCATGCGGACCTGGAACTACGACGAGCTGCGCACCTTTCTCGACAGCACCCACGACCACGGGCTGCACCCACTGTTCGTCGTTGCCGCCTTCACGGGCATGCGCCGCTCCGAACTCCTCGGGCTTCGCTGGGACGACGTCGACCTGTCGAATGCGCTCCTCGTGGTCCGCGGCACCGTCGTCCCAGGCGAGGACGGGTACGAGGTCACCGAGGACCAGAAGACGGCCGGCTCCGCCCGGACGCTCCATCTCGACGACCGCACCCTGCGGACGCTCGAGCAGCAGCGGCTCGTCCTCGAGGCGCGTCGACGCATGGTCTCCCCGCTGTGGAAGGACCACGACCTGGTCTTCCCTCGCGAGGACGGCAGCTGGTGGAACCCACCCGCCGTCTCGCTGGCGTTCCGCCGCGCCGTGAAGAAGGCCGACGTGCCGAAGATCCGTTTCCACGACCTACGGCACACGCACGCGACGCTACTGCTGAAAGCCGGCGTCAACCCGAAGGTCGTCTCCGAGCGGCTAGGTCACAGCTCCGTCGCGTTCACGCTCGACACCTACGCCCACGTCATGCCCGGCATGCAGGCGGAGGCCGCGGAGCTGCTCAGCCAGCTCGTCTACGACCCCGACAACGCCTCGAACTGAACAGGGAGTTCAATAGATGAACGACACGCTTCCCGGCACCGTTTCCGTCGCATGCGCTCAGGATGCGCTCAGTCGGCGCCCCACGATCAAGGCCCAGACCAGAAAATCCGCCTCTGACCTGGGCCTTTGCCTGGAGCGGGTGAGGGGAATCGAACCCCCGTTCCGAGCTTGGGAAGCTCGTGTTCTACCATTGAACTACACCCGCGAGCGGCGGAGATGCTACCCGCGGGAGCGGGTGCTCACAAACGGTGCGCGAGTGTCGTGCCGGAGTCCTCATCGCCGACTGGAGCCGCCCTGTGATCCTGTCTGACCGGTCCATCCGTGAGCAGCTCGAGGCCGGCCGGATCACGATCGATCCACTGGCCGAGGACGCGATCCAGCCGTCGAGCGTCGATGTTCGACTCGACGCCTCGTTCCGGGTGTTCGCGAATCATCGCTACCCGTTCATCGACGTGCGCCACCACCAGCCCGACCTCACCGAGGTCGTCGAGGTGGGCGAGGACGAGCCGTTCATCCTGCACCCCGGTGAGTTCGTCCTCGCGGCGACGTTCGAGCGGATCACGCTGCCCGACGACATCGTGGCCCGACTGGAGGGCAAGTCCAGCCTCGGGCGGCTCGGACTCCTGATCCACTCGACCGCCGGCTTCATCGATGCGGGCTTCGACGGCTCGGTCACCCTCGAGCTGTCCAACGTCGCCACGCTGCCCATCGCCATCTACCCGGGGATGAAGGTGGGCCAGTTCGCCTTCTTCCGGCTGGACCAGCCGGCGGAGAACCCGTACGGGTCACAGGCGACGCGATCGAAGTACCAGGGCCAGCGCGGCCCCACGGCCAGCCGGTACTACCTGAACTTCCCTGGCTGATCAGCCGGGTTCGTGGCCGGAGCGACTGCTGTCCTGCATCGTTGAACATGGCGACGGTTGGTGACACGCTGTGCCGATGCGCCGCTACGGACTGTGGACGTTAGCCAGTGAAGAGGGGTCCTTTTGGACTAGCCCACCGACGGTACGATGCGCACAATGTGATGTACTGACCGTGGTGAAGCCCGCCACGTTGTCGTCGGCCGCCTACCCGCGGACAGGAGCGATGCATGGGAGCCACGGACTTCCAGCAGGAACTCGGTGAGCGCCTCCGGGCGATCCGCCAGCAGCAGGGGCTGACCCTGCAGCAGGTGGAGGAGCGCAGCGAAGGCGTGTGGAAGGCCGTCGTCGTCGGCTCGTACGAGCGCGGCGACCGGGCGGTCTCCGTCAGCAAGCTCGCGCGGCTGGCGGAGTTCTACGGGGTCCCCGTCCGGGAGCTCCTCCCGGAGGTCGAGGAGCAGCCGCCGCGGCGCGACGGCGAGTCGCCGCGGGTCGTCATCGACCTCACGAAGCTGCCCACGAACGGGTCCGCCGATGTCTCGCTGCAGCCGCTGGCCCGCCTCGTCGACAGCATCAGGATTCAGCGCGGCGACTACAACGGCCAGATGCTGACCATCCGCGGCGACGACGTTCGCGCGCTCGCGACGCTGCTCGGACGCGACGCGGACGAGCTCGTCGACGAGCTCGCCGACCGGGGAGTGCTCGTCGAGATCGGCTGACCGCCCAGCCGGCTCCTCCTGAACGACGAACCGCCTGGCCACCCGGCCAGGCGGTTCGTCATGTCTGCACGGACGGGGACTGACTCCGGACCGTAGCGTTACGGAGCGTGGCGTGCGCGTTACGCGCACGCAACCTGCAGTGACCGCCTGACAGCAGGAAGTGAGGACGGCGATGCAGAATTCCCCCGCTATCGGCCTGTCTGGCGGCCACTAAGGGCTAGGGTCGTCCGACGGACAGTGAGTGGAGAGCGCAGTGCGTGGCCGGATGCATGCAATGAGCGCGCGTCGGACTTCCCTTGGAATACAGAGAGTAGTAAAGTCGGCACCGTAAGAAACGAACGACCTCTCTCCGTGCAGGTAGCTCGACTGAGAGAGGTCATCGGGTGAAGCAGGCCCGATCACAGCGAAGAGCTACGGGAAGGTGTGAGCGGGGCGCGTTGACGTTCGGTCCTTATCTGGTCGCCTGGACCGAACTGAGCGAGTGGCGAACCCACCCCCTGCAGGACCGACGGGCATGTCGGCCTCGCAGCCGGCATGCGTTGATGCCAAAGAGGGAGGGCGTTCGCTGATGAGAACGCGACCAAACAATCGCTGGGGCGACGGTGCACGCCAAGCTGGGCTGCTCGCCGTCCTCTTCGTACTACTCGTGACCTTCTTCGCCGCGCCATTCTCGGCGTCGTCCGCACAGGCGGGCGCCGACAAGGACGCACAGAAGGCGCAGCACCTGCTCGACGAGGCCGCCAAGAAGGCCGCCGAGGGCAAGGACAAGGACGCCGCCAAGAAGCTCGAAGAGGCGGCGCGTCTGCTGGAGAAGACCGGTGACACCGCCGGCGCCGCCTCGGCGCTGGACTCGGCGTCCGCCTACTACCAGCAGGTCGACCCCACCCGTGCCCAGGTGCTCGCGGACCAGGCGACCAACCTGACGGCGACCGCGACGACCACCGACCAGATGCTCGCGCGGTCGATCACGACGTCCACGACGACGCAGTCGTCCTCGGCGCAGTCGACGTCACAGTCGGCACCGCACATCGACCGCAGCAAGTACTCGGCTCCCGACGCCCTGAAGGTCGTCGACAAGGCCAACGCCGACATCGACAAGAAGTGGAACGAGGGCAAGCAGGACGAGGCCCGAAAGCTCTACGAGAAGGGCACGAAGGACGCCGACAAGAAGCAGGCCGAGTACGACAAGAAGCACGCGGCCTCCTCAGGCGGCTCGTCGGGCGCGGCCTGCACGGAGAGCAACGCCGACTACAAGTTCGTCTTCAAGTTCGCGGACGGGCGGAACATCGACGGCCACTGGTGTGGCGGCAACACCGTCGACCCGGCCGGCTACGCCCAGCAGAACAATGGTGAGGCGCTCAACCACGTCGGCCAAGGGGGGCTGCACGTCTCCTGCTCCGACGACTTCTACACGTCGGGCCCGCCCTACGCGAAGAAGAGCGACCTCAACGCGCCGGTGCAGAGCTGGTGGATCGCGAAGATGAAGAACGGGCAGGTCTCCAAGAGCTGCCCGGAGGGCCCGCCGCCGTCCACGTGCGCCGGTCCGCTGAACGTCCTGGTGGTCAACAGCCAGGACCACAAGCCGGTCACGTTCCCGGTGTCCTACACCACGACAGTCGGCCACGGGAACGCCAACCCGCACAGCGTGAACAACGGCAACTCGAACCGCATCGGCACGTTCGACTGCGGCGACGCCTCGGCGCAGCTCACGCACGTGCCGTCCGGCTGGACCATGAACAAGAAGACCGACAGCGGCACGATCGACGCGGGCGGGTTGACGCTCACCCTGTCGGTCACCCAGGTCTGCACGGCGAACGTGAACGTCCAGGTCATCGACAAGTCGACCGGCAAGGCGTTCACCCAGGTCTCGCAGATCTCCGTCACCGATGATGTCGGTGTCCGCGGCATGCCAGAGCCCGCTGGGTCGCCGATGGCGCAGATGACGGGCTTCGCCTGTGACACCCCGGTCGTCGCACGCATGACGGCCAACCCGAGCAGCCCCTACATCATCGCGAAGCCGTACGAGGCGAGCGGGAAGACGCCGAAGAACGGCGGCACCACCACGCTGACCCTGTACGTCGACAAGAGCCAGCAGCCGCAGTGCACGGGCCCGCTGACGATCTACGTCCGTGACGCCGACTCCGGCGCCCTGGTCAAGGTCGGCGGAGCGTCCGCGACGGTGAACGGCACCGGACACGGTCTCGACAACGATGCCGTCACGAAGTGGTCGCAGAAGTTCGACTGTGGCGTGGCGCTCAACGGAACCCTCGACACCCCGCCGAACGGGTACGTGAAGGTCGTCGACACGGCGACTGCCACAGCCACGCAGGGTGGCGCACAGATGACCTTCACGGTTCGGCAGCCCGCCCAGGTCTGCACCGGCCCGCTGACGGTCGAGGTCCGTGACTCCCGCACGGGGCAGCTCGTCCCGGTCGCCGGAGCCAAGGCGACCTACGCCGGCTCGTCCCACGACCTGAGCAAGTCGGGTCGGACTGACGGCGGCACCTACAACTGCGACACCGACATCGACGGGACGCTCACACAGCCGCCTCACGGGTACGTCACCGTGGTCGGACAGGACAGCGTCCGGATCGACCGGAACGGCGAGACGCTGACGTTCTTCGTCCGTCCGCAGCAGCCGCAGGTGTGCACCGGACCGCTCACGATCGAGGTCGTCGACACCACCGGGAACCATGTGGGTGGTGGCGAGGCGACGATCGAGACGCCGTCCACCACGCACACGAAGAAGCTGGAGACCGACGGCTTCACGCCGGACGCCAGCTACGACTGCGGAACCCGCATCGACGGCACGCTGACGACCCCGCCGACCGGCTACACGGTCGTGTCGGGCAGCGACAACGTGCTCATGGACAGCAACGGCGAGACCCTGCGCTTCGTGGTCCGCAAGCAGACCGACCAGGTCTGCGTCGGCCCGCTCAACGTCGAGGTCCGCAACTCCGAGACCGGTGCGCTGGTCGAGGGCACGGGCGCCACGGGGACCTTCACCTCGGGCGGCCACACCAAGAACCTCGACCTGCAGTCCGACGGTGACACGCCGGTGACGGACAGCTCGAGCTGTGGCACGAGCTGGCACGGCACGCTGCTCACGCCGCCGGTCGGCTACCAGATCGTCGTGGACGAGGACACGGCCGTCATCGACGAGAACGGTGAGACCCTCACCTTCTACGTCCGGCCGACGCCCGACCAGGCGTGCAAGGGGCCGCTCACCATCCGTGTGGTGGACGACCACGGTGCGCTGGTGAAGGGCGGTGTGGTCCTGGTCGACGGGCGCCTCATGGAGGTGACCAACGGCGAGATCGTCCTGCCTGGTCAGCACTGCGGGCAGATGACGGTCGTGCTCACCGACTGGCCGGACAACACCGAGGCGCTCGAGCCGACGGTGAAGACCCCGGTCATCACGCCGGAAGGTGCCGTGGCGGAGTTCGTCGTGGTGCCCGCCGACGTGGGTGGCGTCGTCATCGAGCGGCCGCCGAGCGGTCCGCTGCCGAGGACGGGTGGCGACCTGGCCGGTATCGCGCTGCTTGCGATCGCCGTGCTCGGTGCCGGTGGACTGCTGGTTGGTCTGTCGCGACGCCGTCGTCACACGGCCTGACACCATGACACCCCGCTACCAGCTGCTGGTCGGCGAACGGCTCCGGCACGTTCGCCACCAGCAGGACATGACCCTCCAGGACGTGGAGGAGCGCAGCAACGGACGGTGGAAGGCTGTCGTCGTGGGTGCCTACGAGCGAGGTGACCGAGCAATCTCGGCCGTCAAGCTCGCCGGCCTCGCGGACTTCTACAGCGTCCCGGTGTCCGCGCTCCTCCCCGAGCCGGAAGGCGCCGCACGCGCCGGATGGCAGCAGGACCAGGAGGCGGCCGACCGTGTGGTCATCGACCTCTCACGGCTCGAGTCGCAGGACCGGCCCCAGGGCGGCGACCCCGCCCTGCAGGCCCTCTCCCGGTTCGTGCACACCATCCAGCAGGTCCGCGGCGACTACAACGGCCGGATGCTGACGCTGCGGCAGTCGGACCTCCAGACACTGGCGGTCTTCAACGGGCTCACGGGCGACGAGTTCGCCCAGGAGCTCAAGGCACGCGGCGTGCTCCTGGCGTCCTGATCGAGCACAAAGCAGCGGGGCGGAGCCGATCGGCTCCGCCCCGCTTCACGTCGTCGTGACCGTCAGCCGGTCGTGCTGTCAGCCGGCTCGCCGCCGGGGCCGGAGGGCTCGTTGTCACCGGAGGAGCCGTTCCCGGAGGCGCCATCGCCCTGCACGCCCTGCGACGCGACGGGCAGCAGACGACCGCGCTGGAGCACCTCGGAGATGTCGAGGACCTCGACCGTGCCCTCTTCGATCGCGCCCTCCTGCACCTTCTGCGCGATCCCGTCGGACAGCATGGTCGTGCAGAACGGGCAGGCGGTCGAGATGAGGTCCGGGTTGGTCTCCAGGGCCTCCTCGATGCGCTCGATGTTGACGCGCTTGCCGATGTCCTCCTCCATCCACATGCGCGCCCCGCCGGCGCCGCAGCAGAAGCCGTTGGACCGGCAACGGTGCATCTCCGTCGGCTTCAGGCCCGGGACGGCGTCCACGACCTTCCGTGGCGTCGAGTAGACCTCGTTGTGGCGGCCGAGGTAGCACGGGTCGTGGTAGGTGATCCGCTTGTCGAGCTCGGCGGTCGCCACGAGCTTGCCGGTGTCGATGAGGTGGGAGAGCACCTCGGAGTGGTGCAGCACCTCGAAGTGGCCGTCGAAGTCCGGGTACTCGTTCTTCAGGGTGTTGAAGCAGTGCGGGCACCAGGCGATGATCTTCTTCTTGTCGGCGCCGATCGAGTTCAGCGTCTCGACGTTCTCCTGCGCCTTCATCTGGAACAGGTACTCCATGCCGAGGCGCCGCGCCGGGTCGCCGGTGCAGGTCTCGTTGTTGCCGAGGATCGCGAACGTCGCGCCGGCTTCGTGCAGCAGCGTCGCGATCGACTGCGAGATCTTCTTCGAGCGGTCGTCGACGGCGCCGGCACAGCCGGTCCAGAACAGGTACTCGATGTCGTCGTCGAGCGGGGTGCCGGGCTGCGCGCGAGGGATGTCGAAGTCGAGCTTCTCGGTCCAGTCCTCACGCTTGGACTGCCCGACGCCCCACGGATCGCCGGAGTTCTCGACGTTGCGGAGCATCACCCCGGCTTCCTGCGGGAACGAGGACTCCATCATCGCCTTGTACCGGCGCATGTCGACGATCATGTTCACGTGCTCGATGTCGACCGGGCACTCCTCGACGCAGGCGCCGCAGGTCGTGCACGACCACAGCACGTCGAAGTCGATGACCGCGTCCTCTTGCCCCGGCTGCTGGCCGACGAGCGACATGTTGAGCACGTCGCCGGCCTCCTCCTCGGACTGACGGCCGAGCAGGTAGTCGCCCTTCTCGTAGAGGTGGTCGCGCAGGTCCATGACGACCATCTTGGGCGACAGCGGCTTGCCGGTGTTCCACGCCGGGCACTGCGACTGGCAGCGTCCGCACTCGGTGCACGTGTACATGTCGAGCACGTGCTTGAACCCGAAGTGCTCGACCTGGCCGACCCCGAGGATGGTGTTCTCGTCCATCGCCTCGTAGTCGATCTCCTGGTTCGGCAGGCCACCCAGCGACTTCGGCTGGTTCGCGAAGATCTCCTGGAACGGGATGGTCAGCACGTGCAGGTGCTTCGAGCGCAGCACGAAGTTCAGGAACCAGCCGACGATGGTGATGTGGGTCAGCAGCATGAACAGCGCCGTCCACTCGAGCGTGCTGGTGCTCATGCCGTTGAAGGCGTCACCGAACTGCTGCGACAGGAAGGCCGCCTGGGTCGGGGCGTGGCCGAGCTGGAAGCGGATCCCGTGGGCGACGAGCAGCGTCCAGACGGTGAGGAACTCACCCATCAGGACCCACCAGCCGTGGTTGAGGTTCGAGCCCGAGAACCGGCTCTCCCGGCCGGTGCGCTCGGGGTCGAGTGCGAAGCGGATCGCGGCGAAGATGACGATCCCGACGATGCTCAGCCCGATCAGGGCGTCCTGCCCGAAGCCGAGCAGGTCGTAGAGCGTCACGCCGCCGAGCGAGACGCGGTTGAGCAGCGGGATCTGGAAGTCCGGACCGAGGAACAGCTCGCCGGCGGCCTCCAGGAGGGTGGTCTGGACGATGATGAAGCTCCAGAACACCCAGAAGTGGGCCATGCCCGGCAGCGACCAGCGCAGGAGCTTCTGCTGGCCGAGGATCTTCGCGACCCAGTACCGGATGTTGCCGACCAGGTGGGAGCGGGTGGTCCGCTCCGGCTGGGGCTGGGCAGCGCGCACGAGGCCGTAGAGCCACAGGATGCGCTTGGCGGCGAAGCCACCGGCGATCGCGATCACGGCGATGCCGCCCACGACGCGGGCGACGGTCAGGATCGTGTCGGAGTCCACGCGGACGACCTCCAGAGTGGGGGAACACCGCGTGCGCAGAACGGTCTCGTGCCGCCGGCTCCCGGCACGCGCGCAGCGCGGACGAACCGGAGTCTACGCGGGGCGTCGGAGCCGACCCAACCGTCGACCGGCCCGACGGACGGCTGCAGGGTGTGCCCGTGGGCTGCGTCGCGGGCGCGCCCGCTACTGGTTGTGCTCGCCGCGGCGGGCGTAGCGCCGGCGGCGGAACACGTCGGTGCGTGCCGACGCGACGCGGTCGAGCACCAGGAGCCCGTCGAGATGGTCGAGCTCGTGCTGGAACGCGCGTGCCTCGAAGCCCGACGCCTCGACGACCCGCTGCTCGCCCTCGGGCGTGATGCCCCGCACGACGATGTCCGTGGCCCGTCGCACGTCGCACGTGTAATCCGGCACCGACAGGCACCCTTCCCGCCGCAGGTCCGAGCCGTCGGCCAGCAGCAGCTCCGGATCGAAGAGCACCACGAGCCCGTGGTTGTCGTGCTTGGACTTCATCACCGAGATGTCGAGCGCGAAGGCCCGCAGCGGCACGCCGATCTGCGGCGCGGCGAGCCCGACGGTGCCGGGCGCGTCGTACATCGTGTCGACGAGGTCGGTGGCCAGGCGGCGCTCGGCCTCGCCGATCGCGCCGACCGGCCCGGCGATGCCCTTGAGCACCCTCGCCGGGTAGCGCACGACGGGACGAAGGCCCACTAGTAGGTCTCCGTCTCGATCGGACGCAGCGTGTGGTCGACGCCGAGCTCGGCGCAGGTCGCGGCCAGCCGATCCGCCACGTCGTCGTCGGCGCCCGCTTCCGGCAGCGCGACCTCGATCACCATGGCGTAGATCGGGTCCTCGTCGGCGGACAGCACGCGGGTCTCGAGGTCGGTGATGTTCGCGCCGGCGTCGGCCAGCGACTGCGTGACCCCGGCGAGGATCCCGGGCCGGTCGCTGCCGTAGACGCTGAGCACGTGCGTCGGCCCTACGCCGCGGTGCCCGCCTGCCGCCGGGGTGACCGAGATGGTGAGGCCGAGCTCCGCCGTGGCGTCCTGCAGGGCGCTTCGCAGGTCCTCCGGTCGGCTGTCGGTCGTCACGAGCAGCATCATCGCGAAGTGGCCCCCGAGGATCGTCATCGCCGAGTCCTCGACGTTGCCGCCCCGGTCGCGCAGCACCTGCGCGACCGCAGCGACGATCCCGGGACGGTCGGCACCGATCGCGATGACGGCCAGGGCAGCCATGCACGCCTCCTGAGGAGTGGCAGGTGGGAACCGCTCGGGGCGGCGGCTCGGACGCTCGGTCGGGCGGCGCGGTCCGTCGCCGCCGGCGCGGCCGCAGGCTAGCGTGCCGGCGATGGCTCCCGACACGCCCCGCCCGACGCTGCTGGCCGCGCTCGTCGCGACCCTGCTCGTCCTGGCCGGCTGTAGCGGCTCGTCCTCGCAGGGCGGTGCCGCGCCGGCCCCGGCGTCCCAGGCCCCGGCGGCGCCGACCCCGGCCCTGCACGTCCATGCCACCACGGTGCCGTCCCTCCACCCGTCGGTCGACGACTACCCCGAGGCGGTCATCGATCTCGTGGCACCCGACACCGACACGCGCGAACGCCTCGCGGTCAAGGTCGCCGACACCCCGCAGCGCCGGCAGCACGGACTCATGGAGGTCACCGACCTCCCCACCGGCGCGGGTATGTGGTTCCAGTTCCGGGAGGACCACATGGGCGGCTTCTGGATGGCGGGGACCCTCGTTCCGCTCGACATCGCCTTCGCTGACGCCGGCGGGACCATCAACGACGTGCTGCGCATGACCCCGTGCGAGGAGGCCGACACGTCGCAGTGTCCCGTCTACGAGCCGGACCACGCCTACCGCACGGCGCTCGAGGTGCCGGCCGGGTGGTTCGGCGAGGTCGGCGTGACGCCGGGGTGGCGGATCGAGCCCACCGGCGACTGATCGGGCGTTCACCGCCCACGCGCGAGATCACCGGATCGACGGGGAGGAACCCGGCCAGTGGCCGTCGAACCCTCTCCGTGACGTGACGCAGCGTAGGCGTGGGCCGGCTCGTGCGGGGCCGCCGTCACGGCGGGTGGTCCTTGCGCGCCTGTCGCCACGTTCCGTGACCGGATCGAACGACGAGGTGACCATGCAGACATCACCGTTGCGCAGACGCATCGGATTCGTGACCGTCCTGGCGATGGCGTTGTCCATGCTCGCGGCCGGGCCGTCCTTCGCCGCCGAGCCGACGGGAACGGCCGCCATCGTCTCGGCGCGTGACGTGCTCGCGGGCGGCCAGGCGCAGGAGTTCACGATCCAGGTGGACTACCCGCAGGGGTCGCTGCTCGACGGCCTGTCGTCCGGGAGCAAGGCACCGGTCGACGTGGTGCAGATCGTGCCGCCGCGCAACGTCGTCACGGGACCGCAGGGCGACACGCCCGGCTGGGAGTACCAGGTCAAGGAGAACACCGACAACCTGTTCTTCTTCGGGAGCCAGATCGACCCCGGCAGCAGCGCCGCCTTCACGTTCACCGCGGACGTGGCCGCCCCGCCGGAGGACATCCTCCGCGACTTCAAGGTCTTCCTGTCCGACGACGAGGGACAGACCTTCACCCAGGCCGACCCGTCCAGCAACGGTGCCCTGACCACGGCCGTGCGGGTGCTCGGCGTGAAGTCCGTCGAGCTGGTCGCTCCCGGCGGCGCCACCGACTACACCGTCACGACCGACCAGGACAACGTCGTCGCCCGCGTCACCGTCGCGAACTACGGCGCCCCGTCCGGCACCGGCCGCACCGGTCTCACCGTGCAGCCCACCGTGACCGGCGCCACGACGACGACGCCGGCCGCGACGGACATCCCCTACGGCTCGAGCGCCGCCTTCGACGTGACCGCCACCATGCCGTCGCAGGCCGCCGACATCGCCCTGTTCGCCGACGCAACCGCCACGGACGCGAACGCCGACGCGCTCGGTCGCTCGAGCGACACCATCCACGTGGTGCAGAAGCTCGGCCTGACCTACCAGGGCGGGACCCTCGACCCGCGCAACGTGATCGGCGCCGCCGTCCCCGGCGCGCCGAGCTACGCCTTCACCGCCACGCTGGCCCGTGCCGGCGACGTGTCCGCCATCATCGACACCGGCGGCACGACCTTCGACCTCGACACCTTCTCGTCGTCGGCGACCCAGCCGACCCAGGTCGCTGCCACCGACGACACCGTCGGCTTCCAGTTCGCCGCGTCCCAGGTGGCCCTCGACGACGGGAGCTACCAGCCGGCGATCCACGTCACGGGCACCGACGAGAACGGCGCCCCGGTCGATCTGCAGGTCCCGGTCGGCGACACCGTCAAGGTCGACACGGACGTGCCCGTCGTGGGCCCCCTGCTCACCGGCACGGCCTCGAACCTCGACGACCCCGACCCGGGTGAGGAGCAGGTCACCGAGGACGGGGCCACCATCACCTACGGCGGCAACGTCAACGACTCGACCGGCGCCGACTGCACCGACTGCCACATCACCGGCGCCCACCTCGTCCAGCTCGACGGGGCGCTCGCAACGATCGGGCAGAACCTGCCGGCGACCGTCACGATGGACGGAAGCGGCAACCTCTCGGGCAGCGACGAGCCGCAGTACGCCGCGGCCACCCGGTACGTGCGGCTGGTGGTGTCGGTCGCCGACGCCGCCGGTCTGACGAGCACCGGAACCTCCGACCCCATCGTCGTCGACAACATCGCACCCGCCTTCGCCGGCGGCATCACCGGCCAGACACCCGACGTGGTGCCCGCGGCGGACCGGCCCGACCCGAACCGGACCATCACCGTGTCGCTGAGCGAGTCGGTCACGTTCTCTCCCGACACCTCGGCCAGCGACTGGTACGTGGACGGCAGGACCGTCACCGACGTGGCCGCCTACCGCGACACCGGCGAGGCGACGCCCGGGCACGCCGACCTCGTGGTCCTCACGGTCGACTCCGACCTCGACCCGAACCAGCCGCCGGCGGTGCGCTACCAGCCGCCGGCCCCCCTGGACGCGAACCGCGGTCAGGATCAGATGAGCCACGACCTCGCCGACCAGGCCATCACCGTCGTCGACGGCATCGTGCCCCCACCGGCGGACCTCGCCCGCGTCCACGACCGCGTGCGGCAGGACGGTGAGTTCTGGTCCGGGGGCAACAAGCCCACCTTCGAGTTCCGCAACATCGCGGTGGGCGACACCATCAAGCTCTACGAGGTCACGGATGGCGGGTCGACGCTGATCGAGCAGGAGACCCAGCAGGCCGACAGCGGCGTGATCACCCTCAACAGGGACGGCGCCTACCAGTTCGCTGCCGGCGACGGTGAGGTCGCCACGGTCGCCGCGAAGGTGCTCGACGGTGCCGGGAACGCGTCGGAGCTCGCACGGTTCGACGTGCACTTCGACTTCACCGCCCCGACGCTCACGCAGGCGGCCCAGAACGGCCGCGACGTGACGGTGACGCTCAGCGAGCCGCTGTCGAGCGACCCGGCCCACCGGGGACGCGACAACGCCTCCGACTGGGCGGCCCAGCGTGGCAGCGGCTACCTCGCCGAGACCTACGCCGCCACGAGCGTCAGCAGCAGCGGGGACACCATCCAGGTGACCATGGAGCAGCAGGCCGCGAACGCCGCCCTGGAGACGATCCTCTACGAGTTCAGCGGCATCGGGAGCGGCACCCGCTACGAGGACCGTGCGGGCAACGTGCTCGTGGACAGCTCGCAACCCGTCTCGTAGACCAGCCGAACCGCACGGGAGGGTTCGGCGGCCCGAAAGCCGGCGAGCCCTCCCCGTGTTCGGCACACTCACGCGGTGCGCCGCAGCCGCCACGCAGGGGGAGCTTCGCGATGTCTCGCCGCCGAACCGCCCCGCTCGCGGTCCTGCTGCTCCTCGGAGTCCTGCTCGTCCCCGCGGCCGGTCACGCCGCCACGCGGCCCGCGCCGACGCTCTCCCCGCCCGACGGCCAGACCGCCGTCAAGCCCTTCGACGAGGTCACCTTCGGGGGCAGCATCGATCCGGATGCGGCCATCACGGCCGGGACGCTGCGCTTCTTCGCCGCGGACGGCGCTCCGCTCGACGGTGCGATCGACGTCACGAACCCCGACGCGTCACATCCTCTCGAGGCCGACAGCAGCGGCACCCTGGTCGGCAGCTGGACGCTGAGCACCCAGACGGTCCCGGCCGACGCGACGGCCGTGCAGCTCCGCGTCGTCGTCCAGCAGCCGGACGGATCCGACGCCGTCGGCACGTCCGCGGTGGTCACCATCGACCGGGTGCGCCCCTTCCTCGCCGGGGCGTCGTTCGTGGCACCGGACACGATCCTCGTCCGCTTCGACGAGCCCGTCACCCACCCGGGCAGCCTCGGCGACCAGGCCTCGGACTGGCTCGTCGACGGCCAGCGCTCCGTGGTGTCGGTCAGCGGCGAGGGCGACGCCCGAGCGCTGCGCCTCAGCGCCGCACGTGGCGAGGACCCCTCGGCGCAGCTCGCCTACGCCCCCATGCAGGGCACGCTCAGCCCGCCCTACCGGGACGGCGCCGGCTGGTCCATGGATCCGTCGGCCGCCGCGCGGGAGACGACGGCGACCGATGCCGTCCCGCCCGCCGTGCCGACCATCGCCCGTCTCGCCGGCGTCGACGCCTCGGGGCCCGTGGCCGCCAACGACCCGACCCCGGGCGTCCGCGTCACCGACATCACGACCGGCCACGAGGCGGCGCTGTACGCCGAGACCGACGGCGTGGACGGCCTGACCTCGGGGGACCGGGTGCTCGGGTCCGCCACGGCAGCCGACCACGACGGCACCGTCACGGCGGACGTGACGGCGGCGACGCTGCCCGAGGGCACCACCACCATCTATGCCCGCGCGGTCGATGCTGCCGGCAACCCCAGCCCCGGCTGGGACACCGCGACCTACCGGCTCGACACGACCGCGCCGGTCGCGCAGCTGGCCACGGGCGACGGGACGCACGTGACGGTCGACCTCTCGGAGCCGGTCACCGGCAGTGACGATCCGGCGCAGTGGACGCTCGACGACGGCATCCAGGCCCTGCAGGTGAGCGGCACCGGCAGCCGCCGGACCATCAGCACGAGCGACACCGCGGTCGGGACGATCCGCTGGACCCCGCCCGAGCGCGGCGGCTACCACGACGCGGTCGGGAACCCCGTCGCCGGCTTCTCCCTGCAGATCCTCTCCGGGCGGACCCTCCAGATCCATGCGGGCACGCCCGCGTACGAGGGCACACCGCTGACCTTCGACGTGCGCCTCGCCCAGCCCCAGCAGGACACGGTCACCGTCCGCTGGCAGACCAGCGACGGGTCGGCGACGGCAGGATCCGACTACACCGCCGCCAGCGGCCGGCTCGTCTTCCCGGCCGGCACCACCGAGCAGCAGGTGACCGTCGACAGCGTCGACGATGCGGTCACCGAGCCCGACGAGACGGTGACGGTCACGCTGAGCGCCCCGAACGGCGGCGAGCTCGATCCCGCGGCCACGAGCGCGACGGCGACCATCCTCGACGACGACGCCCCGACCGGCGGCAGCGGCGGGGGGACCGGCACGGGCGGGACCGGTGGTACGGGCGGGACCGGTGGCACGGGTGGAACCGGCGGCACCGGCGGTACCGGCGGCACCGGCGGGGGCACGGCCGACACGGGCACTCCGCAGCTCACGCGGCTCGCCGGCGCCGGCCGCGTCGAGACGGCGGCCGCCATCGCCCGCGCGACCTTCACCCGCGCCGACACGGTCGTGGTCGCCACCGCAGAGGCCTATCCCGACGCGCTCGCCGGCGCCGTCCTCGCCGGTGCCCACGACGCGCCCGTGCTCCTCACCGGCCACGACCGGCTCCACCCCGCGGCCGCGCGTGAGGTCGGCCGGCTCGGAGCCACGACCGCCTACGTCCTCGGGGGCAGCCAGGCCCTCGCCGCCCGGGTCGACGACGACCTCCGTGCGGCCGGCGTGGACGCCGTCCACCGCATCGCCGGGACCGACCGGTTCGACACGGCCCGACTCGTCGCGGCCGCGGTCGGGCGCACCGCCGCCAGCGACGCCGTCTACGTGGCCGAGGGCGCGAACAGCGACCCGGGGCGCGGCTGGCCCGACGCCGTCGCCGTGTCCGCCCTGGCGGCACGCCAGCACCGGCCGATCCTGCTCGTCACCCACGACCAGGTCCCGGCGGCGACCCGACAGGCGCTGGGAGAGCTCGCTCCGACGCGCGCCACCATCGTCGGGGGCACGGCGGCGGTCAGCGACGCCGTGGCGCGCCGGATCGACGAGCAGGCCGACACCGTCGACCGGATCGCCGGCGCCACCCGGTACGCGACCTCCCGCGCGGTGGCGGACGCCGCCGTCCAGGCCGGTGCGGACCCCTCGCGGACGTGGTTCGCCACCGGTGCCGACTGGCCCGACACGCTCGCCGCCTCACCCGCGGCAGCCCATGACGGCGGGGTCCTGCTCCTCGTCGGCGCCACCGCCCTGGACGACTCGCCGCCGGCCCGGCAGTGGCTCGTCGACCACCGGGACGGCCTCGATGCCGTCGTCCTCACCGGCGGCCCCGCGGCGATCGCCGAACGGGTCGCCGACGAGATCCGGAGCCAGGTCGGCGGCTGAGAGCCGTCCGCCGACGACCACTACGCTCGGCCGCGCCGTCGGGACCTCGGCGGTCGTGCGACCGGGAGGCGACGATGCAGGTGGCGTGGATCGGACTCGGAGCCATGGGTCGTCCGATGGCGGCCCGGCTGGCCGGCACCTTCGACACGGCGGTGCACAACCGCACGGGGGCGGTGGCCGAGCAGCACGCGAGCGAACACGGGACCCGTCCGGTCTCCCTGGCAGCGACGGCGACCGCCGACGTGCTGTTCACCTGTCTGCCCACCACCGCGGACGTGATCGGGGTCGCCGACGCGATCGAGGCGGACCTGCGCGCCGGCGCCGTGTGGGTCGACTGCACGTCCGGTGAGCCGGCTGCCAGCCGTGCCCTGGCCGAGCGGCTCGCGGCTCGGGGCGTGACCTACCTCGACGCGCCGGTGTCCGGTGGCACCGACGGGGCGGCTGCCGGCACGCTCACCGTCATGGTCGGCGGCGACCCGGACGCGCTGGAGCGGGTACGGCCCGCGCTCGAGACCTTCGCCGGCCGCATCGTCCACGTCGGTCCGACCGGTGCCGGCCATGCCGTGAAGGCGATCAACAACACGTTGCTGGCCATCAACCTCTGGGCTGCCGGTGAGGGCCTCGCCGCGCTCGTGCGAGAGGGCGTGTCGGCGGCCACCGCCCTCGAGGTGATCAACGGCAGCTCGGGACGGTCGTTCCCGACCGAGTCGCTGATCCCGCAGCGGGTCGTCACCCGCGAGTGGCCCGTCACGTTCACGCTGGGGCTCCTGCACAAGGACGTGGGCATCGCCAGGCGGCTGCTGGACGACACCGGTGTCCCGGCACCCGCGCTGCGTCTCGCCGGCGAGCTGCTCGCCGTCGCCCGCCACGAGATCGGGCCCGACGCGGACCATGTGGAAGCCTTGAAGCTCGTCGAGCGCTGGGCCGATACCGAGATCCGCTGACCACCCGACGTGACCGGACTAGTCCGTCCGGGCCATGCGTCGACGCTTCGGACGGGCGGTTTCCGGCTTTCAGGCCAGCCAACGGTTGTCAGGGGCCATCCGACTCACGACACTGCCGGTGGCCCATCCATCGACAGGCGCGCCGTGACCACCGCACTCGACGTTGCACGGTGGGTGAGTGACGCCCTCTTCGCGCTGCTGGGCCTGGTCGCCGCACGCATGTGGCTCCGGCGTCGCAGCCCGGCGTCGGCCTGGCTGGCGGCGACCTTCCTGGTCCTCTCGGCCTCCACCCTGGTCTCGCTCGTCACCGTGGAGGATCCCGACGGCGCGATCGCCGTCTGGATCAGCAAGCTCACCATCGTCGGGCTGGTGCTCTTCCCGTACTTCCTCTACCGCTTCCGCAACGCCATCCACCCGGCTCCGTTGCCGCTTCGGCGCGCGGTCGCCGTCGCCACGGCGATCGTGGTGGTGACCACGCTGCTGCTGCCGCGACTGCCGGATCAGGCGCGCGACGGCCTGGCAGCCACCGCGTACGTGGTCGCGGTCGTCGTGCAGTGGGTGGGGATCCTCACCCTGGTGACCCACGACCTGTGGGTCGCCGGTCGCGGCCAGGCCACCCTGGCCCGCCGCCGGATGCGGCTCATGGCGACCGCCGCTGCCCTGCTGAGCCTTGCCTTCGTCGCCCTCGCCACCGTCGGCACGGCCGGAGCCGACGTTCCGGCGGTGTCCCTCGGCATCCAGCTGGTCGGGATGGCTGCGGCCGTCCTGTTCGTCCTCGGCTTCGCGCCACCGTCCGTCTTGCGGGCCGCCTGGCGCCAGCCCGAGGAGCAGGCGCTGTCCCGCGCCGCCGTCGAGCTCATGGCGGCCACGTCCCCGTCCCAGGTCAGCGACCTCCTCCTGCCACACATGGCCCGGTTGGTCGGCGCCAGCGGCGCGGTCCTCGTCGATGGGGAGAACGCACCCGTCGGACCTGCCGACGCCGCGGCCGACGCCAACGGCGAGGGCGTCATCCGGCTGCCGCTGCGTCACGGGCGCGTCGAGCTGACCGTGTCCCCGTACGTTCCCTTCTTCGGCGAGGAGGAGCAGCTCCTGCTCCACCGGTTGCGTGTGCTCGCCGACCTCGCACTCGACCGCACCGGACTGCTCGTTCGCGAACAGGAAGCACGGGCGGCCCTCGAGGTCGCCAACGAGGAGCTCGAGTCGTTCGTCTACAGCGCTTCCCACGATTTGAAGAACCCGCTGATCGCGATGCTCGGCTACCTCGACGTGCTCCGCGGCGACTACGGCGACGTGTTCGACGAGCAGGGACGCTGGTACCTCTCCCGGATGGAGGCCAACGGCCACTTCATGGAGGCACTCATCCAGGACCTGCTCGAGCTCTCGCGCGTCGGACGGATGGAGACCGAGCCGACGCGCGTCGACCTGACCGCGCTCCTTCAGGAGCTGCGGATCGAGCTGCAGGACCGGCATCCGCATCTGGACATCGTGATCGAGGACGTCCCCGACCTGTGGATGAACCCCGTCCGCGCGCGACAGCTGTTCACGAACCTCCTCGACAACGCCGGGAAGTACGCGGGCGGCGAGGACCGCGTCCATGTCACGGTGCACACGGTGCCCGGCGACGGCGAGACCGTGATCGCCGTCACGGACGACGGGATCGGCATCCCGGCCGACTACCGGGAGCGGGTGTTCGGCGTCTTCGAGCGCCTCGACTCCGAGATCGGCGGGAAGCAGGGGACCGGGATCGGCCTCGCCATCTGCCGCAAGATCGTCGACGCCCTCGGCGGCCGCATCTGGGTCGCACCGAGTGAGCACGGCGCGGACTTTCGTATCGCACTCCCACCGGCAGCCGTCGCCGCCGGTGCCAACCCACCCCTGCTGGAGGCCAGTTCGTGAACCCGATCCGTGTCTTGGTGGCCGAGGACAACGAAGACCACCTGTTCTTCATCATCCGTGCCCTGCGGGAGGTCGAGGGGCTCACCCTCGAGGTCGAGGCGGTCCGGGATGGTGAGGAGGCACTGGACTTCGTCTATCGTCGTGGACGGTTCGTCGATCAGCCCCGTCCGCACATGATCCTGCTGGATCTGCGGATGCCGAAGGTCTCCGGACTCGAGGTGCTCAGCCAGATCAAGAGCGACCCCGATCTGCGCATGATCCCGATCTCCGTGCTGACCTCCTCCGACCGCCACGAGGACATCGAGGCCGCCTACCGGCTCGGCTCGAACTCGTACCTGCTGAAGCGGTCGAGCCCGAGCGGGCTCCGTGACGAGCTCGCCGACGTGTCCACCTACTGGGCCAGCACCGCCGTCCTGCCCGAACCACCGAACTGACCACCGCCCGCGCCGCCGCCGGCGCATCGAGGGGGAAGGAGGACGAGACGACGTGTTGATGACCAGCGACCGGGTCCGGGTCCGTGTGCTCGTCGTGGACGACGACCCCGACCACCGCGCGCTCATGGAGCGCCGACTCGACGACGCCGGCATCGCCGTCACGAGCGCATCCTCCGGTGAGGACGCGCTGGCCAGCCTCGACGACGTGGATCTCGTCCTGCTCGACTATCGGCTGCCACGCATGTCGGGGATCGACACGCTGCGTCGCATCCGGATGCACAGCAACGCCCCCTCGGTCATCATGGTGACCGGGATGGGCTCGACCGACGTGGCGGTCGAGGCCATGCGTGCCGGTGCGATCGACTACCTCACGAAGAACCCCGGCTACCTGCGTGCACTCCCGTCCGTCGTCGAACGCGCCTGGCGGCAACACGACCTCGCGCGGCGGGCCGGCGAGCTGCAGCGGCTGGCCCTGATCGTGCACTCTGCGACGAGCCGCGAGGAGATCGTCGAGGAGATCGTCGCCGGTGCGCAGCGGCTGCTGCGGGCCCGCGTCGCCGGGCTCGCCCTCGACGAGGGGCACGGACTCCGGCTCGAGGGCGCGGACGGCGACGGCGACCACGACCTCGACGTCGTGCTCGGCCTCCCCAAGGACCGGCTGCCGCTGCCCGGCGAGCTCACCGTGCTCGACCGCAGCACGCTGCTGGTCGCGCTCCCCGCCGACCTCGGTGAGGCCTACGGGGTGCTCATCCTGGTCGACCGGGCGTCCAGCGAGGACCTCGAGGAGGAGCTCGAGCTCGCGAGCGTCTTCGCGGCGTTCGCCGGCATCGCGCTGCGCAACCTGCGCCGCCGCGAGCTCGAGGAGTCGCTGATCGCCGAGCTGACGCAGACGGTCGAGGCCCGCCGCGATTTCATCGCGTCGGTCTCCCACGAGCTCCGGACGCCGCTCACCTCGATCGGCGGCTACGCCGAGACGATACTCGGGCACTGGGAGGTCCTCGACGACGACCGCAAGCGACAGTTCCTGACGAAGGTCCGCACCCACGCCCAGGAGCTGGGCCGGTTGGTGGACCAGCTCATCGACATCGCGGGCCTCGAGCGGGGGCAGCGGTTCCGTGCCGAGATGCTTCCGCTCGAGCTCGACGTGGCCGTCGCCTCGGCGGTGGACTCGCTCGAGCTGCTCCTCGTCGACCGGGTCGTGCGCACGTCCGTGCCGGCCGTGACCGTACGGGCCGACGACGACCTTCTGCGTCGGACGCTGGTCAACCTCATCTCGAACGCGGTCAAGTTCTCGCACGAGGGCAGCACCATCCGCATCGAGGCGCAGCGCGACAGCGCACACGGGTACGTCACGGTGCGGGTCGCCGACGAGGGCGTGGGGCTGTCCGAGCGCGAGGCCGCTCACGTCTTCGATCCCTTCTGGCGCGCCACCACCTCCGTCTCGAATGCCGTGCGGGGATCGGGGATCGGCCTCGCGCTCGTCCGCGAGTACGTGCGCAGCATGCAGGGCGAGGTCGCGGTCCAGTCGGCCCCCGGGCGAGGATCGATCTTCTCCTTCACGCTCCGACTGGCCGAGCCACCACCGGGCGGGGCGGGTTCCGATCGTCACGGCGCTGCGGGGTAGGCTCCGGTCGACGAAGCGACCGCGCCGGCCCGGCAAAGGGGACGCCCATGAGCGCGTGGCAGATCATCCTGCTCGCCTTTCTCGTGCTGCTTCCGCTGGTGCTCATGGCGGACTTCTGGGGAGACGAGCGTGTGAGCTTCCGTGGCCGTCCCGTGTCGCGGACGTGGAAGCGGCAGATCAAGCCCCCGCCGCGCTCGTCCTGAACCTGGATCACGGCAGCACGCCCGCGCCCCGGCTTCGTCCGGGGCGCTCGACGTCCGGCGGCCTCCCCATGGTCCCGCAGGCGGTCGCCATCCCGAGGCGGCAGCGATACAGAAACCTTAGCCATAGACGCTCAGGAATACTGCACGCTATCGTCTGCGTTGTCTTGCGTGATGATCCACGATCCGTACGCTTCAGGGTGAAGCCGCATCCGAGATCCGCAGGAGAACGCAGACATGGGACGAGCTGTCGGGATTGACCTGGGGACGACGAACTCGGTCGTCTCCGTGATGGAAGGTGGCGAGCCCACCGTCATCGCGAACGCCGAGGGATCCCGAACGACCCCCTCGGTGGTGGCGTTCAGCAAGTCCGGCGAGGTGCTCGTCGGTGAGGTGGCGAAGCGCCAGGCCATCACGAACCCGGACCGCACGGTGCGGTCGGTGAAGCGCCACATGGGCACCGACTGGGGCATCGAGGTCGACGACAAGAAGTACACGGCACAGGAGATCTCGGCCCGCATCCTCATGAAGCTGAAGCGGGACGCCGAGGCCTACCTGGGTGACACCGTCGACCAGGCGGTCATCACGGTCCCCGCCTACTTCGACGACGCGCAGCGCCAGGCCACCAAGGAGGCCGGGCAGATCGCCGGCCTCGAGGTCCTGCGGCTCGTCGCGGAGCCGACCGCGTCGGCGCTGGCCTACGGCCTGGACAAGGAGGACGAACAGACCGTCCTCGTCTTCGACCTCGGCGGCGGCACCTTCGACGTGTCGATCCTCGAGATCGCCGAGGGCGTCTTCGACGTGAAGTCCACCCACGGCGACAGCCGCCTCGGTGGTGACGACTGGGACCAGGCGGTCATCGACTGGATGGTCAGCACGTTCAAGAACAACCACGGCGTGGACCTGTCCAACGACCGCATGGCCATCCAGCGCCTCAAGGAGGCCGCGGAGAAGGCGAAGATCGACCTCTCCCAGGCGTCGGAGACCACGATCAACCTGCCGTTCCTGACGGCCACCGACGCGGGCCCGCTCCACTTCGAGGAGACCCTGACCCGCGCGAAGTTCAACGAGCTGACCGCCGACCTGCTCGACCGGCTGCGCGGCCCGTTCAACTACGCCGTCAAGGACGCCGGCGTCAGCGTGTCCGACATCGACCACGTCATCCTCGTCGGCGGCTCGACCCGCATCCCCGCCGTCAAGGACCTGGTCAAGGAGCTGACCGGCGGCCAGGACCCGCACCAGGGCGTCAACCCGGACGAGGTCGTCGCCGTCGGTGCGGCGCTGCAGGCCGGCGTGCTCAAGGGTGACGTGAAGGACGTGCTGCTCCTCGACGTGACCCCGCTGAGCCTTGGGATCGAGACCAAGGGCGGCGTGACGCACAAGCTCATCGAGCGCAACACGACCATCCCGACGAAGAAGTCCGAGGTCTTCACGACCGCCGAGGACAACCAGCCGTCGGTCGAGATCCACGTGCTGCAGGGTGAGCGCGAGATGTCGTCGGACAACAAGACGCTGGGCAAGTTCATGCTCACCGACATCCCCCCGGCGCCCCGCGGCATGCCGCAGATCGAGGTCACCTTCGACATCGACGCGAACGGCATCGTCCACGTGTCCGCGAAGGACCTCGGGACGGGCAAGGAGCAGTCGATGACCATCACCGGTGGCTCGGCGCTGCCGAAGGACGACATCCAGCAGATGGTCCAGGACGCCGAGGCCCACGCGGAGGAGGACCGCAAGCGCCGCGAGGCAGCGGAGCTCCGCAACCAGGCCGACAGCCTCGTCTACCAGACCGACAAGACGCTCCGCGAGCACGGCGAGAAGCTCGACGCCGACGTGAAGGCCGACGTCGAGCAGGCCGTCAACGACCTGCGCGAGGCGCTGAAGGGCGACGACGCCGACGCCATCAAGCAGAAGATGGAGGCGCTCGGCAGCCGCTCACAGAAGCTCGCCGAGGCCATCTACCAGTCGTCCGACCAGCAGGCCGGCGGTGCCGCCCCCACGGGCGAGCCGGCCGGCGACGAGGACGTGGTCGAGGCCGAGGTCGTCGACGAGGGCGACGACCAGGAGGCCTCGGGCTGAGCGCTCCGGTCGAGGAGAACCACGACCTGAACCCAACCCCTATCCCAGAGCACCATCACCGACTCACGAGAGGAGGTCTCGCAATGACGAACGGTATGACGCGTTGGAACCCGAACCGCGACGTCGCGTCCCTGCAGGACGAGGTCGAGCGGATGTTCCAGCAGGTGTTCGGCGGCAGCCGGACCTCGTCGGCCGGGGCCTGGAGCCCGGCGCTCGATGTCGAGGAGACGGAGGACCACTTCGTGCTCCACGTCGAGCTGCCCGGTGTCAGCCCCGACGACGTCGAGGTCAACTTCGAGGAGAACGTGCTCACGGTGGCTGGTGAGCGTCGCTTCTACGAGGAGCGCGACGCCGAGGGCTTCCGCCGTGTGGAGCGCCACTTCGGTCGCTTCCACCGCGCGGTCCGTCTGCCCGACCGTGTCGACCCCGAGCACATCGACGCCGCCTACAAGGACGGTCTGCTGACGATCACGGTGCCGAAGGCCGAGGAGGCCAAGCCGCGCCGGATCGAGATCAAGGCCGCGTCCTGACCCGCACGATGGCCGGCCCCGCTGCACGCGGGGCCGGCCCGTCACGACCCCTCGAACCGATCCGCTGAGCCAACGACGACACAGGACCGCCCGCATGGCAGATCGCTCGCCCGCCGACCAGACCCCCGACGAGGACCTCGACATCACGCCCGAGGCCGCCGGAGCGACGCCGCCACCCGGTACCGACGCCGCTGACGCGGCACGCGAGGACGCCGCCGACGCGCCGGCGTCCGAGGCCGCGTCCGACGAAGCCGCGTCCGACGAAGCCGCGTTCGACGAGGCCGGGGCCGAGACGAGCCTGCAGGAGCTCGCCGACGCCGACCCCCGCACCCGCGAGGAGCTGCTCGCCGAGCTGCTCGAGGCCGAGGCCCGCCGCGACGAGTACCTCGAGGACGTTCGGCGTGCCCGCGCCGAGTTCGAGAACTACCGCAAGCGGACCATGCGCGAGGGCGCGGCACAGCGGGCCGCCGGCATCGCCGGGCTGACGACGAAGCTCCTCGACGTGCTCGACGACTTCGACCGCACCGTCGACGCCGCCGAGAAGAGCCAGGACGAGGGCCTGCGCAAGGGTGTCGAGCTGGTCCACGGCAAGCTCATCGAGGTGCTGCGCGGTACCGGACTCACGCGCATCGACGAGGCCGGCGTGCCCTTCGACCCCAACCGCCACGAGGCGGTCCAGCAGGTCGAGGCCGAGGGCGAGTCGCCCGAGCAGCCCGAGGTCGCTCAGGTGCTGCGTCCGGGCTACGCCCTCGAGGACCGCGTGCTGCGGGCCGCGATGGTGGTGGTCCGCCAGTAGACGCGCCCGCAGGCAGGACACGACGCATCGTGAGGAGACCGACGACGACCGCCATGACCCCCGGAGGTGAGGTCCATGCCGCCACAGCGTGAGTGGCTCGAGAAGGACTACTACGCCGTCCTCGGCGTGGACAAGGACGCCTCCGCTGCCGACATCAAGAAGGCCTACCGCAAGCTCGCCCAGAAGTGGCACCCGGACTCGAACCCCGACGACCCGTCCGCCGAGGAGCGCTTCAAGGAGATCGGCGAGGCCTACGCCGTCCTCGGCGACGAGGGTCGCCGCAAGGAGTACGACGAGATCCGCCGGCTCGCCGCGTCCGGCGGCTTCCGGGGCGCCGGTCCCGGGGGTGGCTTCACCGGCTTCGGCGGAGACGCCGCCGGTGGCGACCTCGGTGACCTGCTCCGCAACATCTTCGGCCAGGGCGGCGGTGGCGGGGGCTTCCGCGGCTTCGGCGGTGGCGCTGCTCGTCCCCACAAGGGCAGCGACCTGCGACGCCGACGTGCACCTGTCCTTCGAGGACGCGTTCGAGGGGGTGCACACGAAGCTGCGGATCACCGGTGACGGTGCGTGCGACGTGTGCCACGGCAGCGGTGCCGCGCCCGGCACCCACCCCCACACCTGCCCGACCTGTGGCGGCTCCGGCCAGGTCACGGTCGACCAGGGGCTGTTCTCCATCGCGAACCCCTGCCCGACCTGTGGCGGCCGCGGTCAGGTCGTCGACACGCCGTGCTCCGCCTGTGGCGGCTCCGGTCGGGTGGTCAAGCCGCGCGAGCTGACCGTGAAGATCCCCGCAGGCGTCAAGGACGGCGCCACGATCCGCGTGTCGCAGCGCGGCGGCCCGGGAGCCAACGGCGGTCCCGCCGGGGACGTGCTCGTCACCGTCCACGTCGAGCCCCACCCGGTCTTCGGGCGGCGGGGTGACGACGTGACGGTCGAGCTGCCGGTCACCTTCTCCGAGGCGGCCCTCGGCACGAAGCTGAAGGTCCCGCTGCCCGAGGGGGGCACCTCCACGATCAAGGTGCCGTCCGGGACGCCCAGCGGCAAGACCTTCCGGCTGCGCGGCCACGGGGCGCCCCGTCGCGGTGGCAAGCGCGGCGACCTGCTCGTGAGCGTGCGGGTGCAGGTGCCCAGCAAGCTGACCCGCCGGCAGAAGGAGCTGTTCACCGAGCTCGCCGAGCTCGAGGACACCTCCGACCGCGACCGGCTGTTCGCGAGCCAGCAGTAGGGATGAGCCATGGCGAACCAGCAGCACTGGGACGACTACGACGCGGCGGTCTACGTGATCTCGATCGCCGCCGAGCTCGCGGACATGCACCCCCAGACCCTGCGCGCCTACGAGCGGAAAGGGCTCATCTCGCCGAGCCGCACCGAGGGGAACACCCGCCGGTACTCGCGGCGTGACGTGGACCGGCTGCGCCTGATCCAGCGGCTCACCCAGGACGAGGGCCTGAACCTCGCCGGGGTGCGGGCCGTGCTCGAGATGGGCGAGCAGCTCGAGGGCGCGCAGCGTCGGATCCACGAGCTCGAGGACATGGTGCGCCGCCTCGCCTCCCAGCTGAAGGAGGACGTCGAGGCCGCGCACGCCAGCCACCGCTTCGAGGTGGTGCCCGCCCCGGGCAGCCATCTCGAGCCCCACCCGCGGCTGTCCCGCAGCCGCCAGTCGCGCGGGCGTCGTTGACCGGCTCCTGCCCGCGACCGAACGAGACGAAACCGAGGCGACGAGGAACATGGACTTCGAGAAGCTGACCCGCAAGAGCCAGGAGGCGCTCCAGCAGGCCGCCGGCCTGGCGACCGACCGTCACCACCCGGAGGTGGGCACCGCACACCTCCTGCACGCGCTGCTCTCGCAGCCCGAGGGCGTCGTGCTGCCGCTCGTGCAGCGGCTCGGGGTGACGCCCACGACGCTACGCAACGGTGTCGACGAGGTGCTGTCGGCCACGACCGCGGCCTACGGCGCGTCCGGCGAGGTGCGGCTGTCCCGGCGGCTCGGCCAGGTGCTCGACGCGGCCGCGGGCGAAGCCGACACGCTCGGCGACGACTACATCTCGACCGAGCACCTGCTCGTCGCCCTCGCCGAGGCCGGCGACCGCACCGCGAAGCTGCTCGCCGACCACGGCGTCACGAAGGCCGCGATCCTCGGCGCCCTGAAGGAGGTCCGCGGCCACCAGCGGGTCACCTCGCAGGACCCCGAGTCCACCTACGAGGCGCTCGAGAAGTACGCCCGCGACCTCACCGAGCAGGCCCGCGCCGGCAAGCTCGACCCGGTCATCGGCCGCGACGAGGAGATCCGCCGGGTCATCCAGGTGCTCGTGCGCCGGACGAAGAACAACCCGGTGCTCATCGGCGAGCCGGGTGTGGGCAAGACCGCGATCGTCGAGGGGCTGGCCCGTCGCATCGTCGAGGGCGACGTCCCGAACCTGCTGAAGGACAAGAAGCTCGTCCAGCTCGACCTCGCCGCGATGATCGCCGGTGCGAAGTACCGCGGCGAGTTCGAGGAGCGGCTGAAGGCCGTGCTGAAGGAGATCGAGGCCTCCGACGGCCAGATCATCACCTTCATCGACGAGCTGCACACGATGGTCGGGGCGGGCAAGGCCGAGGGGGCGATGGACGCCTCCAACATGCTCAAGCCGATGCTCGCCCGCGGGCAGCTGCGCATGATCGGCGCGACCACCCTCGACGAGTACCGCGAGATCGAGAAGGACGCCGCGCTCGAGCGCCGGTTCCAGCCCGTGAAGGTCGCCGAGCCGTCGGCCGCCGACACGATCGGGATCCTGCGCGGGCTGAAGGAGCGCTACGAGGTCCACCACGGCGTGCGGATCACCGACGACGCGATCATCGCCGCCGCGACCCTGTCCGACCGCTACATCACCGGCCGGTTCCTGCCCGACAAGGCGATCGACCTCCTCGACGAGGCCGCCGCCCGCCTGCGGATCGCGATCGACTCGATGCCGCCGGAGATCGACGAGGTCGACCGGCGCATCCGCCAGCTCGAGATCGAGCGGGTCTCGCTCGCCAAGGAGGAGTCCGAGGCCGCACAGGAGCGGCTCGGCGACCTCGACCGCGACCTGTCCGAGCTGCGCGAGCGTATGGACGCCATGCAGGCGCAGTGGCAGACCGAGAAGCAGGTCATCGAGCGACTGCAGAGCGCCAAGGAGCAGCTCGAGCAGGTGCGCGAGCAGGCCGCCAGCGCCGAGCGCGAGGGCAACCTCGAGCAGGCCGCCGAGCTCCGCTACGGACGTGTCCCCGAGCTCTCCCGCCTTCTCGAGGCGGCCCAGGACGAGCTGGCCCAGATCCGCGCGGAGGGCAACTCGCTCCTCGAGGAGGAGGTCACCGAGGAGGAGATCGCCGAGGTCGTCGCCAAGTGGACCGGCATCCCGGTCTCGCGGCTGATGCAGTCCGAGGCGATGAAGCTCGTCGAGCTCGAGTCGCAGCTGCACGCACGCGTCGTCGGCCAGGACGAGGCCGTCGAGGCCGTGGCGAACGCGGTGCGACGGTCGCGGTCCGGGATCGCTGACCCGGACCGGCCGCTCGGGTCGTTCCTGTTCCTCGGCCCGACCGGCGTCGGCAAGACCGAGCTCGCCCGGGCGCTCGCCGCGTTCCTGTTCGACGACGAGCGGGCGCTGATCCGCATCGACATGGGCGAGTACCAGGAGAAGCACACGGTCGCGCGCCTCATCGGGGCGCCGCCGGGCTACGTCGGCTACGAGGAGGGCGGCCAGCTCACCGAGCAGATCCGCCGCCGCCCCTACTCGGTCATCCTGCTCGACGAGGTCGAGAAGGCCCACGCCGACGTGTTCAACGTGCTGCTGCAGGTCCTCGACGACGGGCGGCTGACCGACGGGCAGGGTCGCACGGTCGACTTCCGCAACACGGTGCTGATCATGACCTCGAACCTCGGGTCGCAGCACATCCTCGACGTGACGCTGTCCGACGAGCAGCTGCGCGAGCAGGTGATGGCCGAGGTCCGGGCGCACTTCCGGCCCGAGTTCCTCAACCGGATCGACGAGATCGCGATCTTCCACCGGCTCACGAAGGACCAGCTGACCGACATCGTCGACATCCAGCTCGAGCGGCTGCGCCGGCGTCTGGCCGACCGCGACCTCACGCTGTCACTGACGGAGGCGGCGACGCTGTGGCTCGCCGACCGTGGGTTCGACCCGGTCTACGGGGCGCGGCCGCTCAAGCGGGTCATCCGCAAGGAGCTCGAGGACCGGATCGCGCTCGCGCTGCTCGACGGCAGCATCGTCGACGGGCAGCAGGTCACCGTCGACGTGGCCGACGACGCCCTGACGGTCACCGGCACCGACGACACCGGCCACGCACTAGTGCGTTGAGGCACGCACGCGTTCGTGAACGCACTAGTGCGTTGAGGCATGCACGCGTTCGTGAACGCACTCGTGCGTCGCGAGAGGGTCAGCCGGTCGGGCTCGGGGCGGGCGCCGGCTCGCTCGGCAGCGCGACCGGCTCGACCGGCGGCTCGAAGTCCGACGGCTCGGGCTCGCCGAACGAGGTCGCCTCCATGACGATGTGGCCGCCCTGGTCGTCGGTGATGTCGTAGCGCAGCCCGATGCCGGTCTCCTCGTCGGCGCAGTACTCGGCGGTGCCGGTCGCGCCCTGCTTGAACGCGCTCGCGTCGAAGCTGGCGCACACGGCCTGCCGGCCGGCGATCGTCTGCGTACCGGTCTTCGTCAGCCCGGGCAGCTGGGTCTGCTGCTGGATCGCGGTGGCCAGCCCGAAGATGCCGGCCAGCCCGGAGGTGAAGCTGCCGGCCGAGCCCGCCAGCTCGTCGGGGAGGATGAAGCACTGCGGGCCGTTGCCCTCGCTCGCGCTGGCGCCGGCGCTGTCGCGCTGCTCCGTGCACAGGATCGTCTTCTCGCCCGTGTCGATGAGCCGTCCGTCCTTCAGCAGCATCGCGGTCCGGGGCGGGTCGATGGACACGGTCAGCTGGCTCGGCGAGCCCTCACCGGCGCCGCTGAGGTCGTAGGTGACACGTGCCGGCTTCTTCGGCCCGGTGAACGCGGCCGCGTCCGGCGAGGAGGCCGGGGCCGGGCTCGCGGCCGGCGCGGTGGCCGACGCGGTGGCGCTGGCGTCGGCGGACTCGTCGGACCCGCTGCTGCAGGCGCTGGCGGCGACGACGAGGAGCGCCACGAGGGCGATCGAGGCTCGGGACGGGCGCATGCGGACTCCCGGGACGGGACAGCGGGCGTTGGAGAGCGGTCAACGTAACCGGCCCGCGGCAGGGCGTCGATCTCAGCCGCTGCGCTGCTCGCCCACGAACAGGGCCTGGGCGCCACGGCCGATCGGGCCGTGCTCGTCGTGGAGCACGCTCGCCGCGAGTCCGACCCCGGTCCGCTCGTAGGAGGAGGTCGCGTCGAGCCCGACCCACTCGCCGGCCGGGTGCCGGTGGAGGTGGACGGTCAGCTCCGTGTTGATGAACACCCAGCGACGGATGTCGATGGCCGAGCTGATGCCGTTGCCGGCGTCGGCGGCCAGCAGCACCCGCTGCAGGGGCGTGAGCGGCTCGTCGGCGACCAGCGGGACACGCGGCCGGAACCAGGCGCGGGCCGGCCCGTCGCGTTCGAAGGACGTGCCCGACACGAACCGGATGTCCATGGCCCGTCCCCATCCGCCGTCCTCCCAGCCCTCCCACAGGGGCTCGTCGACGGCCTCGGCCACGTCGGGAAGGGCCGGGGCGGGATCCTGGACCGCCACGTCCGCCGCGAGGTCGGCCTCGCGGATGCCCCACGCGCGGGCGAGCATGACCGGCCCGTCGTCGTCGGCGAGCTCGCCCTCCACCAGCTCGATCGACCGGCCCGGCCGCCGCAGCTGCACGTCGAGCGTGAGCTCGGCGATCGGGATCGGCCGCAGGATCTCGAGGGTCAGCCGCGCGACGGGCAGCCGCATGGCCGACTCACAGGCCGAGCCCAGCAGCGCCGCCGGCGGCCCGCCGTGCTGGGCGCCGGGGTCCCACGGCCCCCGGGTGTGCGGCGTCGACGCCACCCGGTGCTCGTCCCGTCGCACGTAGAAGCCGTCGCCCACCACGATCCTTTGTGTGTCCCCGCACGCAGCGTAGACGTGACAGGTCGCATCGGGGCATCATGCCCGGCTGCGTTCAGGGACGGAGACCGCGATGGGTGTCACGGTACGGGCGACCAGGCCCGACGAGGTCGACCACTGGGTCCACGTGGCCCGCGAGGGGTTCCAGGAGGCCTTCAGCGACGAGACCGGTCGCTCGTTCGCGTCGTTCCTCGACGACGACCGGCGGTACCTCGCTGAGGCGGACGGCCGCCCCGTCGGCACCACGGGTGCGTTCGCCACCGAGCTGACCGTGCCCGGGGAGGTGGTGGTGCCGGCCGCCGGCGTGACCGGCGTGGCGGTCATGGCCACCGACCGGCGGCGCGGGGTCGGCCGGGCCCTGCTGATCCGCCATCTCCTCGACGCCCGGGCGGCCGGCGAGGTGGCCTCGGTCCTGTTCTCCTCCGAGTTCCCGATCTACGGGCGGTACGGCTACGGGCCCGCGACGGTCGGGAGCGTCCACGTCATCGACCGGGTCCACGCACGGTTCCGCGAGCGCGTGGCCGACGCGGGCCGACTCGAGATCCTCGACGCGGGCGGCGGCGCCAACGTCCTGCCCGCCGTCTACGACCGGATGCGGCACCGAACCCCGGGCGAGGTCGCGCGCTCCCCGGCGTACTGGCGCCACCTGCTCAACGTCCCGCCCGAGTGGCGCGAGGAAGGCGGCAAGCGCCGCACGGTCGTCCACCGCGCCCCGGACGGGACCGTCGACGGGTACCTGTCCTCCCGGCTGGCCACCCACGAGGACGGGATGCTCATCGCCAACGAGTACACGATCCTCGAGGTCGTCGCCCCCGATCCGCACGTCGAGCAGGTGCTGTGGCAGTACGGGCTCGACCAGGACCTCGTGGAGACCGTGCGGATCGAGCGGCTCGCCGACGACGCGCCGCTGCGCTGGTGGCTGCACGACCAGCGCCGTCTGCGGACCCTCCACCGCTACGACGCGCTGTGGGTGCGCCTGGTCGATGTCCCGGCCGCGCTGGCGTCGCGCCGGTACGGCGCGGACGGCCGGCTCGTCGTCGAGGTGCACGACCCGCTGTTCGCTGACAACGACGGACGCTGGGCGGTCGAGCAGACCGGCGACGACGTGACCGTCGCCCCCACCGAGGCGCCTGCCGACCTCGTCTGCGGGGTGGGGGAGCTCGGCGCGCTGTACCTCGGTGGTCACCGCCCCGGCGCCCTGGCCCGAGCCGGCAGGATCGAGGTCCGCGACGACCGCGCACTGCACTGCGCGACGGCCATGCTGCTGACCGACCGGGAGCCGTACTGCTCCACCGACTTCTGAGATACGTGCGGAGCTGTACCGACGTCAGCGGGATTGGTCCGCACGTTTCCGGGCGGTGGGCGGGGCGCCGGGACGCCCGGGTCGTATCCTGGGCGGCGTCCCTCCGTCCCTTCCCCGTTGCCCAGAGGTCCGACCATGGCCGATCACCCGTCCGAGCCGGCGGAGTTCGATCCGTTCGTCGTGCCCGAGGCCTCGCCCCGCGGCCGGCGGGCCCTGACGGTCGCCGCGTTCCTCCTCGCCCTGGCGTCGCTGTTCAACGTCTGGCCGTTCCTGCTCGGCCCGGTCGGGATGGCCAGCGGGCTCGTCGCCCATGTGAAGGGCGATCGCCTCGGCTTCGCCGCCGCGGTGACCGCCGGCGTGCTCATGATGATCGGGATGGCGATCGGCTTCCTGTTCTTCAACGCCGCACCGAACGGCTGAACGACACCCACGAGCGGACACCCGAACAGGGGGTTCCGCCGGCTCCCCTCGCAACTATCCTCGGTCGAAAGGCGCCGACGGCCCGCCCACGAATCCTGGGCGGTGGCGTCACGACGACCATCTGCCCGCCGCCGTCGGTCGTAACGACCCTCGGGCAGCACGAGCGAAGGAGCGACACCCATGGCACTGGGCTACGACGGCAAGCTGATGATCCTCGCGTTCGATCATCGCGGGAGCTTCAAGCGCAAGTTCGACCTGCCGCCCGAGCCGAGCGAGGAGGACAAGGCTCGACTGAGCGACGCCAAGATGCTGATCTTCGAGGGCTTCGAGAAGGCGATCGAAGAGGGCGCGCCGAAGGACGCCTGCGGCATCCTCGTCGACGAGGAGATGGGCGCCGAGGTCGCACGGACCGCGAAGGAGAAGGGCTTCCAGTTCGCGATGCCCGTCGAGAAGTCGGGACAGCCCGTCTTCGACTTCGAGTACGGCGAGGACTTCGGCAAGCACATCGAGGACTTCGACCCGGCCTTCTCGAAGGTGCTCGTCCGGTGGAACCCCGGCGACCCCGAGGCGGAGAAGAAGGAGCAGGGTCCGCGGCTGAAGCGGCTCGCGGACTGGCTCCATGACCACGACCGGCTCTTCCTCTTCGAGCTGCTCGTGCCGGCCACCGACGACGACCTCGCGGGCGTCGACGGCGACAAGGACCGCTACGACACCGAGGTCCGCCCGGACCGCACCATCGAGGCGATCCGCGAGATCCGGGACGAGTACGGCATCGAGCCGGACATCTGGAAGATCGAGGGTCTCGACGAGCGCAAGGACTGCGAGCGGCTCGGCGCCCTCGTGCGCGAGGGTGGGCGTGACAACGTCATCGCGGTCGTGCTCGGCCGGGGGGCCGACGACGACAAGGTCGACCACTGGCTTCGGATGGGCGCGCCGGTGGACGCCTACCACGGGCTCGCGATCGGCCGGTCGATCTGGTCCGCGGGCGTCGAAGGCTTCGTCGCCGGCGAGATGAGCCGCGAGGAGGCCCGCGATCGGATCGCGCGCAACTACCGGCGCTTCATCGACGTGTACAACGAGGCCGAGTCGAGCTGAGGGACTAGGCTCGTTCTCCGAGGACCGGCGACCCGTTCGGGTCGCCGGTCGCGTCCCTGACGCGGCCGACGGGGTCCTGTCCGTCCGTCCGACCCGGCCCGGTCCGCGACCGAAGGAGCCAACCATGGCGGTCATCAAGACGATCGATCTCGTGGGCGTGTCCACCGAGTCGTGGCGCGACGCCGCCCAGAAGGCTCTCGAGGAGGCCAGCAAGACGCTGCGTGGCGTCGAGGGGTTCAACGTCCTCGAGACGTCGGCGGTCGTCGACGACGGCCAGATCAGCGAGTACCACACCCACGTGCGGATCAAGTTCCGCATCACGCGCTGATCGCATCCCGGCGCCGGGACGCCGATCAGTCCCCCGGCGCGGTGAGCCCGTCCAGGGTGGCGGGCAGTGCCGCGTAGGTCCCGTCGTAGATCGTGACCCGCGCGGCCACCGAGGACGGCACCTGCCGGAAGCCCGTGCCGCCGAGCACCACCGTGACGGAGGGGTCGAGACGCAGCCCGTCGAGGAAGGCGTGCGCGGGGCGGGTCAGCTGGGCACCGATCAGCAGGACCCGGGGACGCAGGTCCCGGACGACCGCGCCGACGACGGACGCCGGCGTGTGGGCGCCGAGGAAGCGGACGCGCCAGCCGGCCGATGCGAGCGCGACGCTGGCCATCAGCGTCCCGAGATCGTGGTGCTCGCCGCGCGGTGAGCACGCCACGACGATCTCGCGGGTGCGGAGCTCGGGCTCGCGGAGCCGATCCATGAGCCGCGCCCGGAGCAGCTGGCTGCCGAGGTGCTCCCGGCCGATGGCCCGGTCGCTCTCCCGCCAGGTCTCACCGAGCCGCCGGAGCACCGGTACCGCGACGCCGTCGAGCACGGTGGCGAGCCCGACCCGGCGCAGCCCCTCCTCGATGATCCGGGTGGCCTGGGCCGAGTCGAAGCGGTCGATCGCGCTCCACAGCGCGTCGGCGAGCTGTGCCGGGTCGGGTGCCGGCTCCGGCGTGGGCGCAGGCGGCACGTCGCCCTCCACGACCATCCGGGCGGCTTCCCGGACCGGAAAGCCCCGGGACACGAGGTCGCGCACGGTCAGCACCCGTGCCACGTCGGCCGGCCGGTACACCCGGTGGCCGCCGGCCGTGCGATCCGGGTCGAGCAGGCCGTACCGGCGCTCCCAGGACCGCAACGTCGGCACGGCGATCCCGGCCCGCTCGGCGACCTCGCCGATCCGGTACCCGATCGACGGGTCCCCGCCCTCGGTCACGTGGCTGCCCGTCCCCGCTGTCATCATGATCGTGGAGCTCAGGGTAGGTCCTTCCTCGTGGGTCGCGACGGGGTTCCGGCTGCCGGTCTGCCGGCGTGTCAGACCAAAGTCGTAGACGAGGTCCCTTCTCGCGCCCGATGTCTCCGTCACGGCTGGTTCGTAGCGTCGGGGCCAGCAGATGGAGGAGCGACCGATGAACCAGATGGACCCGATCCTGACCGCACAGCTGCTCATGGCCGAGCACGAGCGCCGCGCGCGTGACGCACGCCTCGCCACCCGCCCGATGCGCCGCGTCGGGCGGCGTGGCGGGTGGCGCGACCGGTGGCGTGCCTGGCGGACGGCCCGGCCGACGGCCTCGGGACGGCGTGCCGCCCGCCGGCCGTCGGCGCTGTGGCGTCTGCGTGGCATCGACGACTGCCCCACCTGCAGCTGACCCGTAGCGGAGTGCGCCGTGCGTGCCCGGCCGTCGAGACGGTGTCGCCCCTGTCTACCCTCGGGGCGATGGATGTGACACGTCGCCTGGCCGAGCTCGAGACCCTGAACGCCATCGGGGAGATCCTGAACCGGGAGCCCGACTTCGGCGCCGCGGTCCAGCACGTCCTCGACCGGCTCGTGGGGCTCGTCGAGGTGACGGCCGGGTGGGTGTTCCTCGCTCGGCTCGAGCACGGGGACCCGCACTACTCGAGCTTTCGGCTCGCGGCCACGACCGGCACCCCGCCGGCGCTGCGTGCCGGTGACTGCGCCGCCCTGCGCGCCGGCAGCTGTGAATGTCAGGGCATGTTCCGTCGCTCCGAGCTCGACACCGGCGTCAACGTCGTGACCTGCAGCCGCCTCGACGGAGCCGACGGCGACACCGCGGGGCTCGTCTTCCACGCGTCGGTGCCGCTGCAGGGCCAGCGCTCGCCGGTCGGCATCATGAACCTCGCCGCGCCCGGCACGGAGCCCTTCGACCCCGAGACGCTGGCCCTGCTCACGGCCGTCGGGCGTCAGGTCGGTGTCGCCTACGAGCGTGCGCGCCTGCTCGCGGAGCGGCGACGGGAGGCGGCCCACGTCGCCGCCATCGAGGAGCGGAGCCGGGTCGCACGCGAGATCCACGACTCGGTCACCCAGCTGCTCTTCGGCGCCGACCTCGCCCTGCGCACGGCACGCGACGGACGCGACCGGACCACGGTCGCCGACGCGGTCGGGCGTGGCGCGGCCCTCGTGGAGAGCGCCCTCGGGGAGCTGCGTGGCCTGGTCGAGCTGATGCGGTCGGCCGACCTGGCCCAGGGGCTCTACCCGGCGCTGGCCCGGCTCGCCCAGCGCACGTCCGGCGAGGTGGCCGTCCATCTCGACGCGGAGCCCGTGACGCTCGAGGACGACCTGGCCGAGACGTGCTACCGCGTCGTCCAGGAGGCGCTCCACAACGCGCTGAAGCATGCGGGCGGGCAGAACGTGTGGATCCGTGTCGCGCGCGACCACGCGACGGTCACGCTGGTGGTGGAGGACGACGGGCGCGGCCTGCCCGATCCGGTGCCACACGGCGTGGGGCTCGACAGCATCGCCGGGCGTGTCGCGGCGCTCGATGGCACGATGGCGCTCGGTCGCAGCCCGCACGGAGGCGCGAGCCTGACGGTGGAGGTGCCGTGCCGACCCGCCTGCTAGTCGTGGACGACCACCCGGTCGTCCGCGAGGGGCTCGCCGCCTTCCTCGCACAGCACGACGATCTCGCCGTGGTCGCCCAGGCCGGCACGATCGCGGAGGCGGTCTCGGCCGCCGTGGCGCACCGCCCGGACGTGGTCCTGCTCGACCTCCAGCTGCCCGACGGCAACGGGCTGACGGCCATCCCGCGCCTCGCCGAGCTGGACCCGCCGCCGATCGTCGTCGTGCTCACCTCGTTCCTCGAGGAGGACTACGTGCGGCAGGCCATCCGGCTGGGGGCCGGCGGCTACCTCGTCAAGCATGCGGGGCCCGACGCCCTCCTCGACGGGATCCGGGCGGCGTCGCGCGGTGAGCTCCCGCTCGACCCGGGGGCGGCCCGGGCGCTGGCGGCGGCGCGCCGCGACCCGCTCGACGACCTGACGCCCCGCGAGCGCGAGGTGCTCGCTGAGCTCGCCCGTGGCAAGAGCAACCGGAGCATCGCCGCCGACCTCGTCATCACGGAGAAGACGGTCAAGACGCACGTGAGCGCCATCCTGGCGAAGCTCGGCGTCGACGACCGCACCCAGGCCGCCCTGTACGCGAAGGACCACGGTCTGTGACCAGCCGGTCGCCGGCGGATACGCTCGTGGGCAACAGGCGTTCACCTGTTCGGGGCGGTCACCTCGGCCGTCCGGTTCCGGTTCCGGAGTCAGGGATGGGCGTCCCGGTCGTCGTGCTGCTCGTGCTCGGGGTGTGCGTCGCCGCGGGCTACGCGATGAAGGGCATCGCGGGCTTCGGCGAGATCATCCCCCTCGTGGCGGTGGGCCAGCTGCTGGTCGACCGCGCCGACCTCGTCGTCGTCGCCACGCTGCTCAGCCTCGCCGGTGGGCTCGTCGCCGTCCGGCTGATCGGCACGGTCGCGTGGCACGAGATCCGCCACGATGCCGCCCGGCTGGCCCTCGGCGCCGCCGCCGGCGTGGTGCTCGGCGCGCTCGCGCCCGCGGTGCTGGTGCGGGGGGCGTTCGCCGTCACCCTGTTCGGCGCGTCCGTCGCGCTCCTGCGCGCCTCGGTCCGTGCACGCTCGGGGCTTCCGGCGCCGACTGCCCACGCGGACCCGGGGGCGCTCGTCACCGCCGCTGCGGTCGCCGCCGCGCCCGCCCGGGCCGGCGCCGAGCCCGCCGTGCTCGCGGCACCCGGGCAGCGGATCGCCGGGCCGAGGCCGACCGGCCGGGCCGGTGCCCGCTGGTCGCCGTACGGGGTCGCGGCCGCCGGTGTGACCGGCGGCATCGCCGGGGTCGACGGCCCGCCGCTGGCCGCGTCCCTCGCCGTCCGGGGCGGTGACTTCCGCCCGGCGCTCGTCACGCTCCTCGTCGTCTCGTCGTCCTTCCGGCTGGTGCTGCTGACCGTCAGCGGCGCGGTGCACGCGCCGGCCGTGCTCGCCACCCTCGCGCTCCTGCCGCTGGCCGGTGCCGGCTTCGTGATCGGCCGTCGCTACGCCGCCGGGATCGAGCCCCCGACCGTGGTCCGGGTCGCGGCCGCGATCGCCGTCGTCGGCAGCGTCCTCGCGCTGCTCGCGCCGTAGCGCCGCCGTCACGGTCGACCGTCGCCGTCGCCTTCCGGTGTCGGCGCGGCCCGGTCAGATGAGTCGGCGGTCCGAGGCCCAGCGGCTGAGCTCGTGCCGGTTCGACAGCTGGAGCTTGCGTAGCACCGACGACACGTGCGTCTCCACCGTCTTCACCGAGATGTGCAGCCGCTTCGCGACCTCCTTGTAGGCGAAGCCGCGGGCGATGTGCCGCAGGACCTCCCGCTCGCGCGGCGTGAGCTGGTCGAGCTCCGGATCCCCGTGCGTGGTCGCGCCGGCGGGCAGGTCGGGGGCGAAGGCGTCGAGCACGAACCCGGCCAGCCGCGGCGAGAACACGGCGTCGCCCTCGTTGACCCGCACGATCGCGTCGATCAGCTCGTCCGGGGCGATCGTCTTCGTCACGTACCCGCGCGCGCCGGCACGGATTACGCCGATCACGTCGTCGGCGGCGTCGGACACCGAGAGCGCCAGGAACCGGATGTCCGGGTGGGTCTGGTGGACCGCCTCGATGACGGCCGCCCCGCCGCCGCCGGGCATGTGCACGTCGAGCAGCACGACGTCCGGCTGCGTCCGCCGGATCCCGTCCACGGCCTCGTCGACGTTGCTGGCGGCGCCGACGATGTTGATCCGGTCGCCGAGCTCCGCCTTGACCCCGGAGAGGAAGAGGCGGTGGTCGTCGACGAGGAAGACGCGCGGTCCCGGGCCCATCAGCTGTCCTTGTGGTCGTTGCGGCGGGGGACGCGGATCGCGACCTCCGTCCCCTCGCCCGGAGCGGTGAACAGCTCCACCGTGCCACCGTGGCGGGCGATGCGCCCGCGAATGGAGTCCCGGATGCCCCGGCGGTCCGCCGGGACGGCCTCGGGCTCGAACCCGCGCCCGCGGTCGTGGACGTAGGCGGTGATGGCGGCCGGCTCCGCCTCGACGTAGACGGACACGGCGTCGGCACCGGAGTGCTTCCCCGCGTTCGTCGCGGCCTCCCGACAGGCGGCCACCACCGCCTCGACCGGCTCCTCGAGCGCGCTGTCGCCGACGACCACCACGTCGACCTGGATGTCGTGGCGCTCCTCGACGTCCTTCGCCATCGCGTCGACGGCCGCCTTGAGCGTCCGGGGCGTGTGGTCGGCGCCCGTCCCGTACAGCCAGCCGCGCAGCTCGCGTTCCTGGGCGCGGGCGAGCTGCACCATGGTGCGAGGGCTGTCGGCGTTGCGCTGGATGAGCGCGAGGGTCTGCAGCACCGAGTCGTGCAGGTGCGCCGCCATCGCGGCGCGCTCCTCCGATCGGATGCGCTCGTTCCGCTCCGCGCTCACCTCCCGGGCCAGACGCACCAGCCACGGTGCCAGGACGAGCGACACGCCGGCGCCGGCCACGACGACGGCGAGCAGCGTCGTGCCCGCCGTGGCGAGGGAGTTGCTCGCCGCCAGCAGCACGCCCATCGCCGCGGTGATGAAGAGGATCCCGACCGCGACCCTGAGCAGCGCGGCCGGGGTGTCGAACATCGTCTGCAGCGGGTTGCCCGGCAGCCGGGCGGTGAGGCTGGTCCACCGGGTCCGCTCGCCCGGCACGGTCCGGCCCCACAGCACGGCCGTCCCGGCCGCGGCGAGGACGATCGGCCACCCGAGGCTGTCGCCGATCCACAGACCGGCCGCCCGGGCCGCCAGCAGCAGCCCGAAGGCCGCCAGCCCCACACCGGCGGTCTGGCGCCGTCCCGGCACGGCCGGCGGGGCGTCCGTCGGCGCTTCCGGGAGCAGGCTCCACGCGAGCCCGTACAGCAGCAGCCCGACGCCGCCGGCCACGGCCAGGGCGACGAAGGCCAGGCGCACGATCGCCGGGTCGGCGTTCAGCCGCTGCGCCATCCCGCCGGCCACGCCGGCGACCACCCGGTCCGTGCGACTGCGACGCAGACCGACCCGGCCGATCCACGAACGGTGGCGGTCGGCGGTGCTCGGCGGTGGGGGAGCCGGCGGGGGGATGGGGTTGCCTCCAGGAAGCGGTGCTCGTGCGAATCGTCGCACACGATCGGCCCGGGCACGAGTGGGGGTGACCCTGAGATCCCCGGAAACATCTCAGGGTGCCGCGAGGGTGCTCCCCGATGGTCGGCGGCCTCCCGATGACCGACGATACGGACATCGAGATCGACCAGTGAGAACGCCGTGACCGACCCCCGCACCGACACCACCGCGCCCGGCCAGTCCGGCAGCCGCCCGACCCGGCAGCTGACCCGGAGCAGCCATGACCGGATGCTCGCCGGCGTGGCCGGCGGCATCGCCCGCTACACCGACAGCCCGCCCGCCCTGTGGCGCGTCCTGTTCGTCATCACCGCGTTCGCCGGCGGCCTCGGGATCGTCGCCTACGGCGCCGCCTGGCTCCTGCTGCCCGAGGACGCCGACCCGTCGGCGAAGCGGGCGGCGACCGGCCGCGACGTCGGCACCTGGGTCGGGATCGCACTGCTGGCCCTGGCGGCGCTCATCGTCGTCGACCGGGTCAGCATCTTCCACGGTGGCCTCGTCATCCCGGCCGTGCTCGTCCTCGCCGGTGTCCTCATCTGGCAGAGCGGCCAGCGCGACCACCACGAGGCCCCGCCTGGGTCGACCCCGCCCACCGCCCCACCGCCCCCTCCCGCCGCCACCCCAGCACCGCCGGCTCCGGCGTCGCCCGACGCCGCTGACCGGGCCGCGACCGCCGGCATCCCGCCGGACACCGCCACGACCGCCCGCCTCGACCAGAGCGAGACCGACATGTCCACCACCCAGCAGCTGCCTCCCGCTCCTCCCACCGCGTCGGTGCCCCCGTCGGGATGGTCCCCGCCACCGTCCCGACCCGGCGCCGACGACCGTCCGCAGTGGACGCCCCCGCCCGCCGACGAGCGGCCCCGCTCCGGCCTCGGACGGATCGTCGTCGCCCTCATCCTCGTGATGATCGGGTCGGCCGCGATCCTCGACAACCTCGCCGTGGTCGACGTGTCGATCGCGACCGTCTCGGCCATCGCCCTGCTGATGGTCGGCCTCGGGCTCGTCGTCGGCGCCTGGTGGGGCCGCGCCCGCGGGCTGATCGTTCTCGGTGCACTGCTGATCCCGCTGGTCGCGGTGTCCGGCCTCGCGAACCTCGACCGTGCGCCGCTCGCCGGGGGTGTCGGGGACCGGCGCTTCGAGCCGGTCGCCGTCGCCGACCTGCAGGGCTCCTACCGTCTCGCCGCTGGCCAGCTCACCCTCGACCTCACCGACGTGGACTTCACCGACCACACCGTCGACGTGGACGCGAGCGTGGCGTTCGGCGAGCTCGACGTGCGCGTCCCGCAGGGCGTCCGGGTCGAGGTCGACGGGCAGGTCGGCATCGGCGACCTGCAGCTGTTCGACGTGGAGGACTCCGGCATCGGCCTCGACCGCACGGTCGCCGACGAGGGCCGCGAGGGCGCCGGCACGCTCCGGCTCCACCTGAACAGCGGTTTCGGCCAGATCCAGGTGCGCCGCGCCGGTGAAGGCCTGTTCGGACTGCCCGCCCCGCAGGTCGGACCCACCGCGGGCTCCGTCCTCGTACCCGCACCGGAGGTGCGCTGATGCCACGCCACGACACCGACCTCGTCTCCCTCGTCCCCGGGCTGCTGTTCGCCGCCATCGGCACCGCGGCGCTCGTCGACCGTGCCGACCTGCTCGTCGTCGACTGGACGCTCGTGTGGCCGGTGGTCCTCATCGGGCTCGGTCTGCTCCTCCTGGTGTCCCGGCCCCGCCGGAGCCGGGGGGACGCCGCGGCTGTGCCGGCCGACGCCGGATCGGCGGCCGACGACGGGATCGACCGGCATGTCCTGGGAGGACGACCTCGACCGCACCTGGTCGCAGACCACCGGGGCGGCCACCCGTGAGGAGACCGCCCCCGAGCGGGGTGACGCCGGCGCAGCAGTCGACGACGACGACCGCTGACCGGTGACCGTTCCTTCCGCGCGCCGGGCCGGCTGGCCCGGCGCGCGACGTCGTGTGGCCCGGGTGTCGTGTGGCCCGGGTGTCGGGCACGCCGCGTGGGCGGGTAGGCTCCCGTCACGGTGCGCCGCCGGCGCCCCGGACCTCTTCGCGAGTCCGCTCTCCCAACGGGAAGGGACAGACCCGTGCCCGCCACGATCATCGTCGGGGCCCAGTGGGGCGACGAGGGCAAGGGGAAGGCCACCGATCTGCTGGCCGACACCACCGACCTCGTCGTCCGCTACCAGGGCGGCAACAACGCCGGCCACACCGTCGTCGTCGGCGACGACGTCTTCAAGCTCCATCTGATCCCGTCGGGGATCCTCTATCCGCACGTGACCCCGGTGATCGGCGATGGCGTCGTCGTCGACCCGGCCGTCCTGCTCGAGGAGCTCGACGGGCTCGAGGACAAGGGGCTCGACGCCCTGACCCGTGTGCGTGTGTCGGGCAACGCGCATCTGATCATGCCCTACCACCGCGAGCTCGACATGCTCATCGAGCGGCGGCTCGGCAAGGCGAAGCTCGGCACCACGAAGCGGGGCATCGGCCCGGCCTACGCCGACAAGGCCTCCCGGGTGGGGCTGCGCTTCCAGGACCTCTTCGACGAGAAGATCTTCTGGCAGAAGCTCGAGGCTGCGCTGCAGCTCAAGAACGAGATGCTGTCGAAGATCTACAACCGTCTGCCGATGAACGCGGGCGAGATCGCCGACGAGTACCTCGGCTACGCGGAGCGCCTGCGCCACCAGCTCGCCGACACGACCGCGCTGATCCACGACTCGCTCGAGGCCGGCAAGCACATCATCCTCGAAGGGGCGCAGGGCACGCTGCTCGATCTCGACCACGGCACCTACCCGTTCGTCACCTCGTCGAACCCGGTCGCCGGCGGGGCGCTGACCGGCGGCGGTCTCGGGCCGCGGCACATCGACCGGGTCATCGGCATCACCAAGGCCTACGTGACCCGCGTCGGCTCCGGGCCCTTCCCGACCGAGCTCTTCGACGAGGCCGGCGAGCGGATGACCGACATCGGCGGCGAGTACGGGACGACCACCGGGCGGCGGCGCCGCGTCGGCTGGTTCGACGCGGTCCTCGCCCGGTACGCGAACCGTGTCAACGGCTTCACCGACCTCTTCCTCACCAAGCTCGACGTGCTCAGCGAGTTCGCGACGCTGAAGGTCGCGACCGCCTACCGCTACCAGGGCGACGAGTACCGCAACTTCCCGCCGCACCAGTCGATCTTCCACCATGCCGAGCCCGTCTTCGCCGAGCTGCCCGGCTGGCAGTCGGACATCAGCGAGGTCGACGAGTACGACGACCTGCCGCAGGCCGCCAGGGACTACATCGACTTCCTCGAGGAGCAGTCGGGCGTCCCGATCACCTGGATCTCGGTCGGGCCGAAGCGCTCGCAGACCCTCGTGCGTCGCGACGTGCCCCTGGTACCCCCGACGGCCTGAGGAACACGGCCCGGCCGCGGTCCGGACGCAGACCCGAAAGGAGCCCCCGGTGGGGCGACACGTTCTCGTCATCGGCGGCGGCGGCCGCGAGCACGCGCTGGCCTGGCGGCTGGCCGCCTCCCCCTCGGTCGACGCGGTCGACACCGCACCTGGCAACCCGGGCACGGCGGCGCTGGGGCCGCGCCACACCGTGCCGACCGACGACCCGGATGCCGTCGCCGACCTCGCCGAAGAGGTCGGCGCGGACCTCGTCGTCGTCGGTCCGGAGGCCCCGCTCGTCGCCGGTGTCGCCGACGAGCTCGTGCGCCGGGACATCCCCGTGTTCGGCCCGTCGTCGGGCGCCGCGCGGATCGAGGGGTCGAAGTCGTTCGCGAAGGAGATCATGGCCGCGGCCGGCGCCCCCACGGCGCGCTACGGCACCTTCGTCGCCGCGGCGGCCGCGAAGGAGGCGCTCGAGGGGTACGACCCTCCCTACGTCGTGAAGGCGGACGGGCTCGCCGCCGGCAAGGGCGTGACCATCTGCGCCACGGCGGCCGAAGCACACGCCGCCATCGACGACGCCCTCGTCCACGAGGTGTTCGGCAGCGCCGGCGAGCGGGTCGTGATCGAGGAGTACCTCGACGGGCCGGAGGCGTCGGTCTTCGCCGTCGCCGACGGCAGCGACGTGGTGCTGCTCTCGCCCGCCCAGGACTTCAAGCGGGCGCTCGACGGCGACGAGGGTCCGAACACCGGCGGGATGGGCGCCTACACGCCCGTCCCCGGGTTCGGCTTCGACGACGCCGAGGCGTTGCGCGACACGGTCTTCCGCCCGGTGCTGGCCGAGCTGGCGGACCGCGGCACCCCCTACCGGGGTCTGCTCTACGCCGGGCTGGTGCTCACCGCCGACGGCCCGAAGCTGCTCGAGTTCAACTGCCGCTTCGGCGACCCCGAGACCCAGGTCGTCGTCCCGCGCCTGGCCTCCGACCTCGGTGACCTGCTCGCCGCGGCGGCGACCGGCTCGGTCGGCGACGCGGAGGTCACCTGGCACGACGACGCGATGGTCACGGTCGTGCTCGCCTCCGGCGGCTACCCCGGCCACTACGACGTGGGCCTGCCCATCGCCGGCGTCGAGGAGGCGGACGCCATGGACGGCGTGACGGTCTTCCATGCCGGCACCCGCGAGGAGCAGGGCCGGCTCGTCACCGGCGGGGGGCGGGTGCTCGACGTGACGGCCCGCGGCAAGGACCTCGCGCAGGCCCGGGAGCGTGCCTACGCGGCCGCGGACCGCATCTTCTGGGACGGGCTGCACCGTCGCGAGGACATCGCACGCGACGCCGCGCACGCCAGCCGCTGACCCTCAGCTTGACCCTGGCGGGTCGGCCGACGATCCTGCCCCGAAAACCACGACACAAGGACGGACATGGCGACGCCGCTGGTGGGCATCGTGATGGGGTCGAAGACCGACCTCCCGGTGATGGAGAAGGCCTCGAACCTCCTCGCGGACGAGTTCGGCGTGCCGCACACGCTCGACGTGATGTCGGCGCACCGCAACCCGGAGAAGGTCAGCGGCTGGGCGAGGGGCGCCGCCGACGCCGGCTACAAGGTGCTGATCGCCGGAGCCGGGCGGGCGGCACACCTGCCGGGCGTCGTCGCCGCTCACACCGCGCTGCCCGTCATCGGCGTGCCGTGCCTGTCCGATCACCTCGGCGGCGCCGACGCGCTCTACTCGATCGTCCAGATGCCTCCGGGCGTGCCCGTCGCGACGGTCGGCATCGACAACGCGAAGAACGCCGCCATCCTCGCCGTTCAGATCCTCGCGCTGTCCTCGCCCGAGCTCGCCGAGAAGCTAGCCGCCTTCCGCGAGAAGCAGGCCGACAAGGGCATGGAGCACCGCGAGATCGGTGGAAAGTCCGAGACGTCCGGCTTCGGTTTCCAGCCGAGCTGAGCGGTCACCCGAACGGCCACGCCCGTCCGTCCTGAACGGGTGCCCATCAGTGCGTATCAAGGTGCGCCCACAGTCGTTTCGATACAAGACGTGAGCCGCGCGGTGCACCCCCCGGATGCGCGCCCCGGCTCACCGCCCGACGAAGCCACTGCCCCCCGGCCGGCTCTCTCGAAGAAGAGCCGTGCCGCGAGCATCGTCCTCAGGAGCATCCGACATGAACCTGCTGGCAAAGCTCAAGAAGCGCGACGAGCCCGAGCGCGCGGAGCGTCGGCGTCGACGGCAACAGCAGCTCGCCGAGGAGCTCGGGGCCCTGCACGTGTTCACCTTCGACGATCACACGACCACGTCACTGCCGCAGATGGGCGGCGACGCCTCGCACTGACCGCCCAGCCGCGGGTCAGCGCGACTCGAGGATCTGCTTCAGCTTCTTGCCGTCGCCCTTGAACTGCTTCTCCATCCGTCCGGCGATCAGCCGGCCGCCCACCTTGAAGAACTTGCCCGGGTCGACCTCCATGACCGCCGTGACCGCCGTGCCGCCGTCGGCGGGGGCGAGGCGGAAGTCGAACAGCGTGTGGAAGGGCTTGTCGCCGGACCAGGCGTAGTGTTCGCCGGGCTCGTAGTCGGTGACGACCTGCTCGGCGTCGATCCCGACGCCCATGAAGCCGGCCTTGACGATGAGCTTCCGCCCGACGCCGGGTTCTCCTTCGGCACGCACCTCCTGCGCGGCCGAGACCCACTCGGTGCCGTGGTCCGGGTCGGCGATGTAGTCGAAGACCTCCTGCGGGGTCTTGCCGTTGATGGTGAAGACGTTCTCGAAGCGGTGCATCCGGGTGTGTCCCCTCTGTGGTCGCCGACGCGGACGATTGCCTGTGGCGGGATCTACACGGCCGGCGGCCCGCCGTCAACGTCGCCCGACCCGTACGGCGGGCGGTGGGCGCACGTCGAAGCCGCGTCGCCTCACGGATCGGCGCCGGCGCCCGTTCCCTTCGCGACCCTGTCACCCCGCCGTGCCGGAGCCGACCGTGTCCCCGACCGACCGCAGCGCACCGCCGGTGCCGCCGTTCCAGCGGCTCGTCGACGACCATGGCCCCGTGGTCTGGCGCTACCTGTGTGCGGCCGTCGGTCCGGCCGACGCGCGGGACTGCTACCAGGAGACGCTGCTCGCGGCGCTGCGGGCGTACCCCTCGCTGCGGCACGCCGACAACCTGCGCGGCTGGCTGCTGACGATCGCCCGGCACGCCGTCGTGGACGCCTGGCGCGTGCGTCGGCGCGCCCCCACGCCCGTCGCCATGCCCGCCGGCGCCCCGCCGCCGTCCGCCGTCGCGGACCCGCCGGCGCTGCCACGCGACGATCTCTGGGCCGCCGTCGCCGACCTGCCGGCCGGTCAGCGCGACGCCGTGCTGCTGCGGCACGTCGCGGACCTGCCCTACCGGGACGTCGCCGCCGTCCTCGGCTGCACCCCCGAGGCCGCTCGCCAGCGGGTGCGGACCGCCCTGACCACCCTGCGCCAGGAGCTCGACGATGCCTGACCTCGACCGGCTGCTCCGCGACTTCGACCCCGGCGCCCCGCCGCCGCTCGACCTCGCCGTCGCCCGCGCCCAGCGGCTCGTCGACGTGACGACCGCGCACCTCGACACCCCCGTCGGTCCGCTGCTGCTCGCCGCCACCGAGCGGGGCCTCGTCCGGATCGTCTTCCTGCGCACCCAGGACGAGGAGGCGGTGCTCGACGGGCTCGTCGCGCGGATCTCGCGCCGCGTCGTCGCGGACCCGGCGGGGCTGGCCGACATCGGCGAGGCGCTGCAGCGCTACCTCGCCGGCGACGACGACCGGCTCGACCTGCCGGTCGACCTGCGTCTCGCGAGCCCCTTCCGCCGCACCGTCCTCGACGCCGCCCGCCGGATCCCCTACGGCGAGGTGACCACCTACGGCGCACTCGCCGGTGCGATCGGCCGGCCGCGCGCCGCTCGCGCCGTGGGCCGGGCGCTCGGTGCCAACCCCGTCCCGATCGTCGTGCCGTGCCACCGCATCGTCCCCACCGCCGGCGGGATCGGCGGGTACGTCGGCGGGGCGGCCGCGAAGGAGCGGCTGTTGGCCCTCGAGGCCGCCGGCCGGCGTCCTGACCGCGCCGGCCAGGGCCCTGACTCCGCCGGCAGGCGCCCTGACCACTAGCATCGCGCGGGACGCCTGACCCGCTCCCAGAAGGCCGCCCCATGCCACTCGAAGGACTCTCGCACCTGCGCTCCGGCAAGGTCCGCGACATCTACGACGCCGGTGGTGACCGGCTCCTGCTCGTCGCCTCGGACCGCGTGTCGACCTACGACGTCGTCCACCCGACGCCCGTGCCCGACAAGGGGCGCGTCCTCACCGGCCTCTCGGCCTTCTGGTTCGAGGAGCTCTCGGACGTGGTCTCGAACCACCTCGTCTCGACCGACGTCGCCGATTTCCCGGAGGCGGCGCAGGGCCACGCCGACGAGCTGCGTGGCCGGACCATGCTGGTCCGCAAGGTCGAGATCGTGCCCTTCGAGTGTGTGGTGCGCGGCTACCTCGCCGGCTCGGGCTGGCGGGAGTACTCGGCCGACGGGACCGTCTGCGGCATCGAGCTGTCGCCCGGCCTGGAGGAGGCCGGCGAGCTGCCCGAGCCGATCTTCACCCCGGCGACGAAGGCCGAGCAGGGCGAGCACGACGAGAACGTGTCGTTCGCGTACATGGCCGACCGGCTCGGTGAGGACCTCGCCACGCGCCTGCGCGACGTGTCGCTGCGCCTCTACACCCACGGTCGCGACCTCGCCCGCGAGAAGGGCATCATCCTCGCCGACACGAAGTTCGAGTTCGGGCTGGTCGGCGGCGAGATCGTGCTCGCGGACGAGGTGCTGACCCCCGACTCGTCACGGTACTGGCCCGCCGACCAGTGGGCGCCCGGGGCGACCCCGCCGTCGTTCGACAAGCAGTTCGTCCGCGACTACGCGACCTCGACCGGCTGGGACAAGACCCCGCCGGCCCCCGAGCTGCCCGACGACGTGGTCACCAAGACGCGCGAGAAGTACGTCGAGGCCTACGAGCGGATCACGGGCCACTCCTTCGGCGACTGGTTGAAGGGCTGAGCGACCGGTGAGCCAGGGCGGGGACGAGCCAGAGCCGCCGCAGGACCCGCTGCGCCGGCTCGGGCGCGAGCTCCGCGGCCACTTCGACGACGAGCTGCGCGCCGAGGCGGAGGAGCGCGAGCGGCTGGCCGCGACGGCGGCCCGCCGTCAGCGCACCCTCGCCGACGTGGCCGCACAGCTGTGTGCCCGCGGCGACCGTGTCCGGGTCGACGCCGGCGGTCGCTCCTTCGTCGGGACGCTCGTCCGCGCCGCCGGCGATCTCGCGAGCGTCGCCCTGGCCAGCGGCGAGGTCGTCGACTGCAACCTCGCAGCACCCGTCGCCCTGCAGGTCGTCGAACGGGCACGCGCCGGCGGCCACGCCCCGGAGCGGGGCGTCGCCAGCTTCAAGGCCCGCTGCTACGAGGTCGAGCTCGAGGCCCGACCGGTCGTGCTCGGGACCACGCTCGCCGGCGAGCAGCACGGGGTCGTGACCGCCGTGGCCGTCGACCATCTCGTCCTCGCCGGTGACGGCGAGTGGTATCTCCCGCTCGCGGTGGTCGCCTACCTCCGCGATGGGTCGGCGATCGCCTGAGCAGGCCGGCCGCGGCGCCGCTCAGCCGAGCGCGATCGCCCGTCCTGACGCCAGCGCCTCGACGATCCGCGCGGCACCGACGATCTGTGCTCCCTCGATGACGTCGTCGCCGGTGATGCCGCGCTTGTTCGTGCAGGCGCTGCACAGCCACAGCTCGCCGCCGGCCTGCACGAGCTGCCGGACGAGGTCGCCGAGCGGCGGCTGGTCCTCGGACTCGATGCCGTCCGCGTACCCCTGGGTGCCGATCCACACGCCGTCGATGGTGCAGACGACGACGGTCGGCTGCCCCGACATGGCCGACACGGTCGCCGCGATGAAGGGCACGGTCGCCCGCTCCGGGTCGTCGCTGCCGTGGGTGCACGTGAAGATGAGCCGCTCGTCCACGCTGATCCTTTCCGGTCGGCGGCACGGTAGCCCCGACACCGCCGCCGCTCGCTCCGAGGTGCGTCGCGAGGGCCCGTGCGGTGCCCGGACCGAAGCGAACGCATGGCCGGAATTCCTGGCATGCCTCCTACCAGTGTCGTAGCCTTTGCGGCCGGGGACCTCCGGACGGGTGTCCCGGCGACCAGGACCGAGCTGGCTCGGTCGGTCGAGAGCAATCCCCACCGCAGCACGATCCAACTGAGGGAGAGACCACATGCAGCGTTCTCTTTGGCTGCGCCGGGCCGCGGCCGTGACCGCGCTGGCGCTCGCAGCCGCCGCCTGTGGCGGCGGCGGGAACGAGGGCAGCGAGTCGTCGGAGTCGCCGGCCGCGTCCGAGAGCTCCGCGCCGGCCACCAGCGAGTCGTCGACGGGATCCGAGTCCCCGTCGGCGTCCGAGTCGCAGGCCGCCGCCCCCAAGAACGAATCCAATGGTGTGCTCGAGCTCGGCTACGTGATGCCGGAGACCGGGCCGCTTGCCTTCCTCGGCCCCCCGCAGATCGAGGCCACGAAGATGGCCGTCGACGAGATCAACGCGGCGGGCGGCGTCCTGGACAAGGACGTGACCGTGGCCGGTGCCGACGAGGCCGGTGACGCCACCGTCGCCGCGCAGTCGGCGCAGCGGCTGCTGAACCAGGGCGTGGACGCGATCGTGGGTGCGGCCGCCTCGGGCATGTCGCTCGCGATCATCGACGCCGTGACCGGTGCGGGTGTGCTGCAGTGCTCCGCGTCGAACACGAGCCCGACGTTCACGAACTACGACGACAACGGCCTGTACTTCCGCACCGCGCCGACCGACGCGCTGCAGGGACCGGTCCTGGCCGAGACCATCGTCGGTGACGGCTACAGCCAGGTCGCTCTCATGGCCCGCGCCGACGACTACGGTCGCGGTCTGCTCGAGTCGACGAAGAGCGCGCTCACGAAGCAGGGCGCCACGGTGGCGGCGGAGATCGTCTACGACCCCGAAGCCGCCAGCTTCGACTCCGAGGTCCAGCAGGTCGTCAACTCCGGCGCCGACGCCGTCGCGATCATCGGCTTCGACGAGGGCGCGAAGATCCTCAAGGGCCTCGTCGAGGCCGGCAAGGGTCCGCAGGACATCGGCGTCTACGGCGCCGACGGCATGCGCTCCGAGACGCTGGCCGAGAAGGTCGACCCGAACAACCCGGCCGTGCTCGACGGCATGAAGGGCACCGCGCCGGCGGGGACCGAGAACGACGCGTTCCTCAAGAAGTTCAAGGAGAAGACCGGCGTCGAGGACACGCAGTTCGCGGCGCAGGCCTACGACTGCACGAACCTGATCGCGCTCGCGGCGGCGTCCGCGAAGAGCGACAAGGGCACGGACATCGCCTCGAAGATGGTCGAGGTCTCGAAGGACGGTGAGCAGTGCAACGACTTCGCGAGCTGCAAGAAGCTGCTCGACGACGGTAAGGACATCGACTACCAGGGTGCGTCCGGATCCGTGGACATGGTCGAGGCCGGTGAGCCTGCGTCCGGGACCTACGAGGTCTGGAAGGTCAACAGCGAGGGGAAGATCGAGACCGTGAAGACGGTCGACTCGCAGCTGTAGGACGCGCGGCACGCACGATGAGGAAGGGCCCGGCGAAGCGCCGGGCCCTTCCCGTTGGGGCCGGTGCAGGAGAGGGGACCCGCACGGGCCCCGTGCCCGACGGCCGCATGTGCGTCAGGGCGTGGGAGCCGAAGGGGGATCGGGGAGCGGCGCGGCGGCCACGACGACGTTGTCGGCGTAGCGGCGTGTCGCGGGGTCGAACGCGCCGCCGCAGGTGATGAGCAGGAGGTGGGAGGGACCCTGACGAGTGAACAGGGCACCGAGGGGCACGGCCTGTTTTGCATAGGTTCGACGCGCTGACACCGTGAAAGCCTGCCATGCGCCGTCACCGGTGCGGATCTCGACGCGGTCGCCAGCCTCCAGCGCGGCGAGGCGCCGGAAGGCGCCGGGCCCCTGCGTTCGGGCGTCCACGTGACCGGCCAGAACGGTGGCCCCCGGCTGTCCGGGTGCCGACCCGAAGCGGTACCAGCCGACCACGGACACGTCGTCTGGCACTGCGAGCTGGCCGTCGGCGGCGACACCGACGCCCACGATCGTCGCGTCGAGCCCGATGGCGCCGATCCGGACCTGCACGGGCGGAGCGGCCGAAGCGGCCGAAGCGGCCGGAGGGGTCGCAGTGGGCGCGGCGGCCACCCTCGGGCCGTCCGGGGACGGCGCAGGTGTCGGCGCGGGCGAGGGCTCCGGCGTCGGGGTGGTGGCGGCGGTCGCCGGGACCGGCAGGGCGCCGGCGTCGCCGGTGTCGGGCGACGGCCGGGTCAGGGACCACAGGGCCGGGGCTCCGACGAGCAACACCAGTCCTGCGAGCACGGTCACCGTGGTGTACGGACGCACCATGCGAGAACCCTCGGTCGTCGGGCGGGGCGCCACGGCGCCCCGCCCAGGGAGCGGGAGGATCAGCGGGTGCGGCTCCTGGCGGCCAGGATCCGGCCGACGGGCAGCAGCACGATGCCGGCCCCGAGCGCCATCACGGCGGCGAGCCAGAGCGGGAAGCCGGACGGAGCCGCGAGCCCGGCCGAGCCGGCCGGCACGCCCGTGGGCGCGGAGTGCAGGCCGCTGATGGTCTGGGTCAGCAGATGCAGGTTCCCGTCCGACGCGGAGCCCACGGCGTACACGATCGTGTGGGTTCCCTCGGCGAGGGTCAGGTCGGCCGGGCCCAGGGCGACGGTGTCGGTGCCGGCCAGCACCACGTCGGCGCTGTACGTCCCGGCGGGCACCTCGACGGTGCCTTCGGCACCGTTCGCGACGCCGCCGAAGAGGACATCACCGTTCGCGCGAACGTCCACCTCGGGTGCGGCTGCGGTGTGGCGGACCGTCAAGCGGGCCTGGCCGGCCGAGACGGGGGAGACGTCGTTCGTGAAGACTCCGAGGGCGGGGGCGCCGTCGGCGTCGAGGTGTGCAGCGATCGATGCGTTGGCTCCGGCAGGCAGCGTGGTGGCCCCGGCCAGCGCCGGCTCCGACGCGGCGTCGGCGCCGGCGGGACGGATGGCGAGTCGGTAGTCAGCCGCCGGCAGGGTGAGCGGGTCGGTGACCGTGTCGGGCGCGAAGCCCGTGAGCGTTGCCTCGTCGTTGACGTAGACGTCGACGGTGAGGCCGGGGACGCCGTGCACGACGGTGACGGTGCCGTCGCCTGTCTGGGCCGACGCGGCGGCAGGCAGCGCCACCAGTCCGACGGCCGCAGCGATGGATGCGGCGAGCTTCCTCATGTTCGTCCTCGTGATCGGGGGGGCGGGGATGCCTGGGCTTCGCCGCCGTCACGAGGGCCGGACGGTTGTCGTACCGATGTGCACAGCTTCCGGCCGTGCGCCGTCACCGCGTGGATCGCGCCGCCGTGCGGGCCGCTCGCCTACGAGGACTTCGCGAGCGTCCCGAGGTAGAGCTCGATGACCTTCGGGTCGTTCAGCAGCTCGCGGCCCGGGCCGGTGTAGGCGTTCGTGCCCTGGTCGAGCACGTAGCCGCGGTGGGCGATCTGGAGGCACCGGCGGGCGTTCTGCTCGACCATGATGATCGACACGCCGGTGTCGTTGATCTCGCGGGCCCGCAGGAACGCCTGGTCCTGCAGCGCGGGCGAGAGGCCGGCGGACGGCTCGTCGAGGAGCAGGACGTTCGGCTTCATCATGAGGGCGCGGGCCATGGCGACCATCTGTCGCTCGCCGCCGGACAGGCCGCCGGCCCGCTGCTTCCGTCGATCGCCGAGCAACGGGAAGATGTCGACGACGTAGTCGAACCGCTCGTGGAACCGCTTCGGCGCCAGGTAGAGCCCCATCTCGAGGTTCTCCTCGATGGTGAGGCTCGGGAAGATGTTGTTCGTCTGCGGTACGTAGCCGACACCCATCGAGACGAGCTCGTGAGCGGCGGCGTTGGTGATGTCCTCGCCCCGCAGCGTGACCCGCCCCTCGCGGACGCCGACGAGCCCGAAGAGCGCCTTCAGCATCGTCGACTTGCCGGCGCCGTTCGGCCCGATGATGCCGACGAACTCGCCGTCGTGGAGCTCGAGGTCGCAGCCGTTGAGGATGTTCACCTCGGGGATGTAGCCGGCGACGATGTGCTCGGCCACCAGCAGCGGTTCCTCGCCACTCATCGGTCGTCCTCCTCGGTCCTCGCGTCCGCCTCCACCTCGTCGATCCGGCGCTTGTCCACCCGCGGGTCGCGCTCGCCGTAGATGGAGGGGTCGTCGTGATGCTCGCCGAGGTAGGCGTCGATGACGGCCGGGTTGCTGGCGATCGACTGCGGTGGCCCCTCGGCGATGATCCGCCCCTCCGCCATGCAGACGACCCAGTCGGAGATGTCCATGACCACGTCCATGTCGTGCTCGACGAAGAGCACCGTCATGCCGTCGTCGGGCAGCTCCTTGACGTGCTCGAGCAGCGACTGCGTCAGCGCCGGATTCACGCCGGCCATCGGCTCGTCGAGCATGACCATCTGCGGGTCCACCATCAGCGCCCGCGCCATCTCGAGGAGCTTGCGCTGCCCGCCGGAGAGCGTCCCGGCGAACTCGTCGCGCATGTGGTCGAGCTGGAACCGTCGCAGCAGCTCGTCGGCGCGGTGCTCGATGTCGCGCTCCTGGGAGCGCCAGACCGGTGCCCACAGGGACGTGAGGAAGTGCTCGCCCCGCTGTCCGGTCGCGCCGAGCTTCATGTTCTCGATGACCGTCAGACGCGTCAGGGCCTTCGTCAGCTGGAAGGTGCGGACCATGCCGTGGCGGGCGACGCGGTAGGCGGGGACGCGGCCGAGGTCACGGCCGTCGAAGACCCGGGTGCCCTCGTCCGGCTTGTCGAAGCCCGTCATGAGGTTGAAGAACGTCGTCTTGCCCGCCCCGTTCGGACCGATCAGGGAGGTGATGACGCCGCGCTGCACCTCCAGGTGCCCGACGTTCACCGCGGTCAGCCCCCCGAAGTGGCGCTTCACACCGTCGACGATCAGGATCGGGTCGGGCTTGGCGATGCCCGGCTCGGCCGGAACGTCGGCGAGCGCGCGGGCGCGGGGTGGGGCCTCAGGCATCGAGCATCATCTCCCTCTTGCTCCCCAGGATGCCCTGTGGCCGGTAGATCATCAGGAGCATGAGGCCGAGCCCGACGAGCGCGAGGCGGGTGGCGCCGACATCGAAGCTCACGTTCAGCTGCCGCAGGAAGCTGTCGGTGCCCTGCACGAGGAACCAGAAGATGACGCTGCCGATGAGCGGCCCGAACACGCTGGCCGACCCGCCGAGGATCAGGATCGTGTAGGCGAAGAACGTGAGCTGCGGCAGGAACGCGTCCGGGGTGATGGCCAGCTGGCTCAGTGCCAGGATCATGCCGGCCAGCCCGCCCATGACCCCGCCGAGCACCAGGGCCTGCATCTTGTAGACGAAGACGTTCTTGCCGAGGGCGCGGGAGGCGTCCTCGTCCTCCCGGATCGACTTGATGACCCGACCCCACGGGCTGCGCATGAGCGCCCAGGTGAGCAGGGTGATGAGCGCGACGGCGGCCCAGCCGACGAGTGCGACCCACAGGCGGTTGTGACGGAACACGACCGGTCCGATTCCGTACTGGCCCGGCGGGATCGGGTTGATCCGGTACAGCACACCGGCGAAGCCCGGTCCGCCGGGTTCGCTCGGGATGCCGAACACGCCGCCGGTGATGCTCGTGAACGGCCCCGATCGGAAGAGGAAGCGCAGGATCTCGGCGGCCGCGATCGTCGTGATCGCGAGGTAGTCGGCGCGCAGCCGCAGCGTCGGTCCCCCGAGCAGGAGGGCGAGCAGGGCCGACGCGACGATCCCGATGACGATGCCGAGCCAGAAGGGCAGCCCGAACACCGAGATGCTGGCGGCCATCCCGTAGGCGCCGACGAGCATGAAGCCGACCTGGCCGAAGTTGAGCAGCCCGGTGTAGCCGAAGTGGATGTTGAGCCCCTGCGCGGCCATGGCGTAGAGGGCTGCGGCGGGGCCGATGGCGGCGATCGTCGCGTCGCTGAGCACCTTGCCGATGTCCATCAGCCGATCCTCTCACGCTGCCCGAGCAGGCCCTGCGGTCGGAACAGCAGGATGACGATGAGCACGCCGAGTGCCCACACGAACTTCAGCTCGGCCGAGAACCACAGGGTCGACCACTCGGTGACGAGCCCGATGACGAGGCTGCCGAGCATGGCGCCGTAGGCCGTGCCGAGGCCTCCGAGGATGACGCCGGCGAACATGAGCAGCAGGAGCCGGAAGCCGAGCAGGAAGCTGACCTGCTGGTCGAGCCCGGCGAGGACGCCGCCCAGCGCCGCCAGTGCCGTACCGACGACCCACACGACGAGGATGACCCGTTCGACGTTGATGCCGGAGGACTCCGCGAGGTCGCGGTTGTCGGCGACCGCCCGCATGGCCTTGCCGATCCGGGTCTGCTGGAGCAGCGTCGCGACGGCGACCAGCGCGATCAGCGAGATCCCGATGATCGACAGGTCGCGGGGCGTGGCGGCGAAGGGACCCCACGTCAGCGCGCGCTGGATCGTGTAGTCGAGGTAGGGCTGGCTGTGGCCGCCGAAGACGATCTGGATGATGTTGCGCAGCAGCAGCGACAGACCGATGGAGATGACCAGCATCTGGATGAGGCCGGTCCGCCGCCGTCGCAGCGGACGCCACAGACCGAGCTCGAGCGCCCCGCCGGCCGCCCCGCTGAGGATGATGGCCAGGACGGCCGCGGGGATGAGCTGCATCACGAGCCCGCCCGGCGTGTTGAAGAACCAGGCGATGACGGCCCCCATCGTCACGAGGTCGCCGTGCGCGAAGTTCACGAGCCCCGTGGTCCCGAAGACGAGGGAGAGGCCGATCGCGGCCATGGCGATGATCAGGCCGAACTTCACCCCGTTGAGGCTGCTCTGGGCGAACTTGTCCAGGAAGGACGGTCCGCCACCGCCGCCCTCGCCGAGGGCGAAGATGAGCGTCTTCGTCTGGCCGGCCTGGACCTCGACCGGCGGCAGCGGGTTGCGGTCGGCGTCGCGCAGCTCGACCCCCTCGGGCAGCGTCGAGGTGTCGAGCTCCGCCTGGTACTCGCCGGCGCCGGGCAGCTCGAAGCGACCACTTGCCGTCGTCTCCCGACGTCGCGGTCCCGACCTGCTGGCCGTCGGCGGTGCTGATCGTGACGGTCACGCCCGGGACCGGGTCCCCGTCCGCCTTCAGGAAGCCCTGCATCGTCGGCGCGTCGCCCTGTGCGAGCAGCGGCGCCGCCGCCGCGTGCGGTGCGCCCACCAGCCCGACCAGGATGAACGCGAGACCGGCGAGCAGCGCGAGGGCTGCGCCGAGACGCCGCAGACGCACGGTGTGCCTTCCGGTCCAGGGGGCGGGCTCCAGCGGAGTCTAGGGGCGCGTGGGTCCCCGTCCCCGGGTTTTTCGGCACACAGCCGCGGAGAACGCGGCGCGAAACGCAGAGATCCGGCCGCGGCAGCGGGTAGGCTCCGCGCACCTTCCCCGTGACCGTCGCATGCGGTCTGCTGTCCATGACCACCGGCCGCCCGGCCGCCCTGCCGAAACGGGAGACGGTGCCGTGAACCTGCCTGACAACCTCGTCGCGATCCTCGCCGTCGTCTCCCTCGTGGGTGTCGTCGTCCTGGCGGTCGCCCTGGCCGTGACGGTGCGTCGGCTGGCACGGATGCGCCGCGCGTACGCCGCGGCACTCGACCCGTCGCGCCGGGAGGACCTCTTCCAGGCCTTCGAGCGTCAGGCCGGCGAGATCGCCCGACTCCGTGGCGAGCTGGGACTCGTGCGTGAGGACACGGAGCATCTGCGCGGGCTCGTGCGGGGGTCCGTCTCCCGTCTGGGGCTCGTGCGCTACGACGCCTTCGACGACATGGGTGGGGCGCTCTCGTTCTCGGCCGCGCTGCTCGACGACGCGGGGACGGGGATGGTGATCAGCGCGATCAACGGTCGCTCCGAGACCCGCGCCTACGCGAAGGCCGTGCTCGCCGGCGACAGCGAGCACAACCTGTCGGCCGAGGAGCACGAGGCCATCGACGCGGCTCTCGCCGGCCGGGTCGGTGAGATCGTGACCGCGACCCGTCCGCGGCGGCGTCGGGTCGCCTCGTGACGATCGCGTACCTCGGACCGGAAGGCACCTTCACCGAGACCGCGGCCCAGCTCGTCACGTCCGGCGAGGGTGGGCTCCTCTCCTGCAGCGACATCAGCGAGGTGCTCAACGCCGTCGAGTCCGGCACGGCCGAGCGTGGGGTGGTGCCGATCGAGAACACGCTCGAGGGGTCGGTCACCGCGACGCTCGATGCGCTGGCCTTCGACACCGAGCTGCTCCTCGAGGCCGAGCTCGAGCTGCCCATCACGCTCGTCGCCACGGTCGCGTCGGGCGCCGAGCTGTCGCAGGTGACCCGCGTCCACTCGCATCCCGTGGCGCTGGCCGCGTGCCGTCGCTGGCTGTCCGCGAACCTGCCGGGCGTCGAGCGGGTCAGCACGACCTCGACGGCCCGTGCGGCGCAGGACGCCGCGGCCGGCGAGGGAGCGGTCGCGGCGATCGTGAACCCGCTCGCGGCCGAGCGGTACGGGCTCGAGGTCGCCGCGCGCAACATCGCCGACGTTCCCGGCAACTCCACCCGCTTCGTCGTCGTCGGGCACCGCCTGCCGGCGCCGACCGGCTGGGACAAGACCTCGGTCGTCGTGTTCATCGAGGAGAACCGGCCAGGCGCGCTGCTGCAGCTGCTCGAGATCTTCGCCGAGCGGGACCTGAACCTCACCAAGATCGAGTCGCGCCCCACGAAGGCCGAGCTCGGCGAGTACTGCTTCTTCCTCGAACGTCGAGGGCCACCTCGCCGACGAGCGGGTCGGTGACGCGGTCGCGGCCGTGAAGCGCACGCACCGCGACGTGAAGCTGCTGGGTTCGTACCGGCGCTCGGGCGCGCGCCAGCCGGAGGAGGCCGACCGGATCGCCACTGACGACGCCGCCTACCGGGAGGCTGCCTCCTGGCTCGCCTCATGGCGCGAGCGGATCGACCGCGCGTAGCTCGCCGGCCGCGGTCAGCCCGCGAGCGGAACCCGGGCGATCGCGTCGTCCTTCAGGCTGCCGAGGTAGAGCCAGCCGTCGTGCTCCCGGACGCCGGTGACGTAGTGGATGGCGCGTCCCTCGGGGTCCTGCAGGTTGTCCACGACCTCGCCACGCTCGTCGAAGCCGAGCACCATCGCCGTCCGCGGCGGTGCGGGGCGCAGGGCCTCGGGGAGGGCCCACACCGCGCGCCGGAGCGCACCCGATCGGGGCCGCAGGGCGTCGAGGATCGGGTTGCGGGGCGACGGGAAGGCCGCCCAGATCGTGCCGGACGGACCGGTGGCGAGGTTGTCGGGGAACCCCGGCAGGTTGTGTGCGAAGACCCGCCGGCGTCCCGCCAGCGGACCGCTGACGTACAGCTGCCGGATGTCGTGTGCGGTCGTCTCCGCCACGAGAACCGCGGACTCGTCCGGCAGGAGGGTGACACCGTTCGCGTACTGGAGGTGCTCGAGCACGACCTCCGTCTCGCCGCTGGCAACGTCGTGGCGGAATAGCCGCCCCGTGCCGGAGTGCGCGTAGATGTCGGCCTCGTAGTGGTCGACGTTGCCGACACGGGCGCTCTCGGAGAAGTAGATCGTGCTGCCGTCGGACGTGACCGTCGCGTTGTTGACGTACTGCAGGTCGAGGTCGCCGACCCGGTCCACCAGCGTCTCGGACGCCCCCGTCTCGGGGTCCACCCGCAGCAGGCCGCCGCGGCGCGACTCGCAGACGACGAGCCAGCCGTCCGGGTGCCACTCCATGCCGTGGGGTCGCAGGCCGTCGAGCCGGCACAGCGGTGTGGCGGTCCCGCCCTCGGCGGACCACCGCACGATGGTGCCGTCGTCCGTGCCAGCGAAGACGGTGCCGTCCGGGGCGATCGCCGGGTCCTCGGGACCGACGTGTCCGCCGGTCGGCCACCGCTCGGCGCCGGCGAGCCGTTCGTTCACGGCGAGCAGCCCTTCGAGCGGCGGCGCCGGTGGCGGCGTCCAGCGGTTCGGGCGGATAGTGGGCTTCGACATGCGCGCGTCCTTGCCGGGGCTCCGGCTCCGAGCGTAGGCAGACGGCGGGGGTCCGGCAGGTGCCCGGCGGGTCGCGCCCACTAGCCTGCCGAGCATGATTGACGTGCGCCTCCTCCGTGACGACACCGACCGTATGGCCGACGCCCTCGCGCGCCGCGGCTACGCGCGACACCAGGTCGACGAGCTGCTCGAGCTCGACCGGCGACGACGTGAGCTCATCGCCGACGTCGACAACGCCCGGAACGAGCAGAAGACGGCGTCGCGGGCCATCGGGCAGGCGTCGGCGGACGACCGTCCGGGGCTCATCAAGGAGGCAGGGTTCCTCAAGGACCGGGTCGCCGAGCTCGAGGAGGAGCTCGCTGCGGCCGAGGCCGCCTTCGACGAGGGCTTCGCGCGCGTCCCGAACCTGCCGCACCCCGACGCCCCCGACGGCGAGGAGGGCGAAGGGGTCGTCCGCGAGACGGTCGGCGACCGGCCGTCGTTCGACTTCCCCGTCCGCGACCACGTCGACCTGCTCGAGGCCGCGGACGCGCTCGACCTCGCCCGAGGCGCCAAGGTGTCCGGCGCCCGGTTCGCCTACCTGAAGGGGGCCGGCGCGCTGCTCGAGTTCGCGCTCGTGCGCTACGCGATGGACGTGGTGCAGGCGCACGGCCACACCCCGGTGGTGCCGCCGGTGATGGTGCGGGAGGAGGCCATGTACGGCACCGGCTTCCTGCCCACCGATGAGCAGCAGATCTACCGGACCGCCGACGACGACCTGTACCTCGTGGGGACCTCCGAGGTGCCGCTGGCGGGGCTGCACATGGACGAGATCCTTCAGGACGACGACCTGCCGATCCGCTACGCCGGGTTCTCGACGTGCTTCCGCCGTGAGGCCGGCGCCTACGGCAAGGACACGCGCGGGATCTTCCGGGTGCACCAGTTCGACAAGGTCGAGATGTTCTCGTTCGTGCACCCCGAGCGCTCCGACGAGGAGCACGAGCGGCTGCTGGAGATCGAGAAGGAGGTCATGGACGGGCTGGACCTCCACTACCAGGTCGTGGACATCCCGGTCGGCGATCTCGGCGCGTCGGCCTCCCGCAAGTTCGACATCGAGGTGTGGCTGCCGGGACAGGAGGCGTACCGCGAGCTCACCTCCTGCTCGAACACGACCGACTACCAGGCACGCCGGCTGAAGGCCCGGATCCGGCGTGAGGGCAGCGACAACGAGCTGGTGCACACGCTCAACGGGACGGCGCTCGCGGTGGGGCGCACGATCATCGCGGTGGTCGAGAACCACCAGCGCGCAGACGGGTCGGTCGCGGTCCCCGAGCGGCTGCAGCCCTACCTCGGCACCAACGTCCTGTTGGCTCCCTGACCTCGGTCCGGCGGCGCACGGGCGCCTGTTTCGCCCGGTTCCCACGGTCCCTGCCCGGACGGCCCATATCGCCCGGGCAGGGCCCGCCCCCGTCGACCGGCCGGATGGTGGGTCGGGCCATGGACACCCGGACCCCCTCGTCCCGCCTCGCCGGGCAGCGTCTGCTTACCGTCGGCAACGTCCTGGGTGCGGCCCGTCGTCAGCGACGGCCGCCGGCGTGGCTTCGACGAGAAGGCAGGGACTGTGGCGCAACAACAGGAACCGCACGCGGAGCGACCCCAGCGGGGCGGGCTTCGGCGGCTGCTCTCGCTCCCGCTGATCATCGTCGTGGCCGGGGCGGTGCTGGGCGCGGTGGCGATCCCGGCGCTGCAGGTGGCGCAGGCGGCGGTGACCACCGTCGGCGACGAGCTGCTCTCCGTCCCCCCGCTGCCGACCGCCGACACGCCCGCCCAGCGGTCGGTCATGTTCGCCGCCGACGGCAGCCAGCTCGGTGTGCTCGCCGGAACCCAGAACCGGGTGCTCGTGAGCCTCGACGAGATCCCCGAGGAGCTCCAGCACGCCGTCATCGCCACGGAGGACGCGAACTTCTACGAGCACGGCGGGATCAACCAGCGCGCCATCATGCGGGCGGCGCTCGAGAACCTGACGGCCGGCGGCATCGAGCAGGGCGGCTCGACGATCACGCAGCAGTACGTCAAGAACGCGTTCCTGACCCCGAAGCAGACCCTGCAGCGCAAGGTCAAGGAGGCGCTGTACGCGGTCAGGCTCGAGAAGCGCCTGTCCAAGGACGAGATCCTCAAGCGCTACCTGAACATCACCTACCTCGGGCACGGTGCGTACGGGGTCGAGGCGGCGTCGCAGTTCTACTTCGGGAAGCACGTCGGCGAGATCTCGCTCCCGCAGGCGGCGCTGCTCGCCGGGATGATCCGGTCGCCCGTCTCGCTGGATCCGATCGACCACCCCGTGGACGCGCGCAAGCGCCGCAACGTCGTGCTGGCCCAGATGGCTGCGCAGGGCTACATCTCGCAGCAGGAGGCCAGTCAGGCGCAGGACGTCCCGGTCAAGACGACCTTGAACCCGACCCCGCTGCCGCCGCCCCGGTACCCGTTCTTCGTCGAGTACGTGAAGAAGCAGCTGCTCGACATGCCGCAGCTCGGCGACACCCGGCAGGACCGCGTCGAGGCACTCTTCAGCGGCGGGCTGCGGGTCTACACCACCCTCCATCCCGGCAAGCAGAAGCTCGCCAGACAGACCATCGAGCAGGAGCTGCCCGACCCGAAGCAGGACCCGATGTCGGCGATCGTCAGTGTCGTCCCGCAGTCGGGCGAGATCGTCACCATGGCCACCGGCCCCGAGGACTTCGGCTCCTGCGACAAGGGCGAGGAGAACTGCGAGGTCACCAAGGTGAACCCCATCGCTCCCGGCATGGGCGGCTCGGGGCGTCAGGCTGGCTCGTCGTTCAAGCCGATCCTCGACGTGACGGCGCTCGAGCAGGGCATCCCGACCAGCTGGCACACGAACACCGACTCGGGACAGGCAGTCGAGGGATGCGGGGCGCCCGGCAAGACCTGGCATCCGCACAACTATGCCCCGGGGGAGGGCGGCACCACGGACATGGTCACCGGCCTGACCGAGTCGAACAACGTCTACCACGCCAAGCTCATCGCCAAGGTCGGGCCGCGCAACGTGGCCGAGATGGCGAAGAAGCTCGGGGTCGGCGAGGTCCCGCCGGTGTGTGCCATCTCCCTCGGTGCGGCCTCCGTGTACCCGCTGCAGATGGTGACCGCATACGCGACGTTCGCGAACGGCGGCGTGCGCTGCGACCCGTACGCGATCACGAAGATCACGGACGCGACCGGCAAGGTGCTCTATCAGCACGAGCCGCACTGCGAGCGTGTGCTCAGCCAGAAGACGGCCGACACGATCACCTCGCTGCTGCGAAACGTCGTGCGCCACGGCACCGGACGCGGGGCGCAGATCGGGCGTGACATCGCCGGCAAGACCGGCACGACCGACGACTGGCGTGACGCCTGGTTCATCGGGTACGCGCCGCAGCTGGCCACGGCGACGTGGGTCGGCTACGACACACCCAAGCCGATGATCGGGATGCTGGGCTACGCGCACGTCGCCGGTGGCACGGTCCCGGCCGACATCTGGTCGACGTACATGCGCCAGGCCATGTCGGTCTACCCGAAGAAGGACCTGCCCTGGGTCCATCTCGACGAGTACACGCCGCCCCCGCCGCCCCCACCCCCCGCGCCGAAGCCCAAGCCCAAGCCGAAGCCGAAGCCCGAACCGAAGCCGAAGCCGAAGCCCGAGCCGAAGCCGAAGGACGGCGGCGGCGGGGGAGGCGGCGGTGGCGGCGGCCAGGACCAGACCGCGGCTGGTGGAACCGGCGGGACGTCGTCGGACGCCTCGCCGGCGCCGAGCGGGTCCGGATGACGGGCCAGGCCGTCGGCCGGGTGACTACCCTCCCCGGCCGTGGGTGGCCCCCCGGGGCGACCTGCCAGGAGGGTTGGCAGAGCGGACGAATGCAACGGTCTTGAAAACCGTCGGGCGCCTTGCGCGTCCCGGGGGTTCGAATCCCCCACCCTCCGCTGGAGAACCGCAGGTCAGACGTGGTTTTCGGCGTACTGGCAAATGCGTGATCGGCCAGGTTGAGCGAGGCCGATTCGCGGCGTGGGCCGCATATGGGCCGCACGAGAATGGGGTCGAGGTCGTCGAACCGGCCGGCCGACCGGGCCAGGCGGTTCAACGCCTGCCCTTCTACAGCCCCCGCGCCGAGGCACGGTCGCGGAGCTCGGTGTCCGGCTCGGCGTGCAGCAGCGCGGTGATGTCCGCGGGGTCGGAGGTGGCGACCACGGCTGCGCCGGCGCGGCCGCGGAGCAGCGCGAGCGCCGCGGCTGCGACGTGGGCGTCCACGACCGACGGGCCTGCGGCCGCCTCGGTGAGCAGACGGGCGGCGTGCCGTGCGCGGTCCATGGTCAGGCCGTCGTCGACGGCGGTGCGCAGGCGACGGTTGATGCCGGCGGCGCGGGCGTCGGTCGGGTCGTAGCGCTGCTCGACAACGACGCTGGTGGGTAGCACGACGCGCCCGCCGGTCGCGGCCGCGGCCTCGAGCGCGACGAGCAGGACGTGGGCGGGGCGCTCGGCGGCGAGCTCGGTCGAGCCCCTGGCTGTCGAGGACGACGTGCACCGGCTCGCCACGGCGGGTGGGGTTACGGCGCGCTGCAGTCACGCGGCGGAGCCGCCGACGGTGAGATGGGCGACTGTGGCCTCGAGCAGCGTCTCGGGGTCGACATCGGAGCCCATTGCGGCGTGCATCGCCCGGAGCGCGTCGGGCAGGTCGTCCCGGTCGGCGACGGAGAGGTTGCGTGCCTGGGAGATGAAGAGTGCGACCTCGGCGGTGTCGGGCTGCTCGTCGGGCTGCTCGCGGTAATGGGCGTCGAGGGTGACGCGCAGCGCCAGGCGGCGCAGCTCGGCCAGCAGCGCGTCGCCGGTCAGCCCCGACACCGAGGTCGCCAGCCCGAGCGCCACCGCGGCCTTCGCCGCGGCGTTGAGCGCCGGGTCGAGGTGCGCGGACACGGGACGGCCGGGCTGCTCGCCGACACGGTCGAGCGCGTCGAGGAGTCCGTCGAGGGCATCACTCATGGGGCTCTCCCGATCGATCCGAGACCTGATAGGGAGGCTATCAGCCGGTGCGGTCATCGGGGCGGCTCCCTCTCTCGGGTCGTCGGCCATCCGAGGATGTCAGCGTCCGCTGGCGTGTCGACCTCGGTGCTGAAGGCACCGGTCGAGCGGGCGCGTCGCCATCGGGTGTCGAGCCGGTCCATGACTGCGTCGAGGTGACCTTCGAAGTCGCATCCTCGTCCCCACCGCCCACCTGCACCGCATGCTCGGCCTCGACCCCACCGCCCACGCCACCGACGCCGGCCAGACCGTCGGGGACGACCGGGACGCCGCCGGCCAGGCCGGCCGATGACCACCTACTTCGTCGTGTCCTGGACCGACCCCCGCCGGCGGGAGAACGCCCCGTCACCCACCACCCGCGAATACGGCAGCACCACCAGCAAGCAGGCCGCCATCCGCCTCGCCAACCGCGTCCTGCCGCCCGACACCGACTACCTCGTCACCACCCTCCACCGCACCGTCCACCACGGCCGCACCGCACCGGCACCGTCCACGCGCCAGCACGACCGGCGGGGTGGTCGACGGTGACGTATCGGGACTGACCGCCGTGCATCAACGGCGTCTCCGGCCGCCGCCCCCGCGGCCTCAACGGACCACGCACGGGCGCAGACGGTTAGCCATGAGGGTCCGTCAGAGCGACGAGAAACGTCACGGCCACAAGGACCACGCCGACGGCGGCGATCCAGAACCCTGCGTCCGACCGCAGGTAGCTGCTGCCGCTGGTGTGGATCCCCGCACCACCGCCGGCCCCCATACCAGCGTTCGAGCAGTTCCGCGCCGACCTCCTCGGCCACCGCGGCCGAGACGAGCACGTTCGGGTCGACGACAACCTGCACTACGTGGCGGCGTCGCGGCGGAGCGGGTCGCGTTGCTCGTCCGCCAGCCGCTGGGCCTCCTCGTCACTGACGCCGCTTCGCGTCCTCGCAGCCGCCAGCGACGTGCGGACATCCTCGTTGTACAGCGCCCACGCGGCCTGCTTGGTCACGCCCAGTGCCTCGCCGATCTGCGACCACGATGCGCCGCGCTCGCGGGCACGCGCGATCACTTCACGCTGCCACACGTCCAGCTGACGATCTTTGCTATTTCTCGCTATGATCCTAGGGGAGGGGAGGTCGGCATGAACATCTCACTGACACCCGAGCTCGAGGCAGCGATCCACGACCGTGTCCGCTCCGGCCGCTACACGTCGGCGAGTGAGGTCGTCCGCGAAGCCCTGCGGCTGCTCATCGACCGCGACGAGCTCCGCGAGCTGCGACTCGAGGAGATCCGCGGCAAGGTCGCCGAAGGCCTCGACGCGCTCGACCGCGGCGAGACGCGCGACGGCGACGAGATCATCGACGAGATTCTCGCAAGTGGCGCCGCACGGCGGGCGGGGTGAAGTGCCCGGCTTCGTCCTCTCTCGACCGGCCGCCGACGACCTCGCCGATATCCACAGCCACATCTGCCAGGACGATCCGGCCGCGGCCCAGCGCGTGCTCGAAGACATCCGTGCCGCCATGCACCGGCTGGCTGAGCATCCCGGCCTCGGCCATGTTCGTGACGACCTCGCGGACGAGACGCTGCGTGTGTGGACCGTCCGCTCCTACCTGGTGATCTACCGCCCCCACGCCGTGCCGCTCCAGGTCGTGCGAGTGCTCGGCGGCTACCGCGACATCGCGGCCATCCTCGGGTAGGCACCGGGGTCAGACCATGAGGCAGCGGCGAGGCTCCGCCCCTGGTGGCACGCGGCGGCCTGTGCCGAGGCAGTCGTCCATGAGGCGCCGTGAGGAACCCTCGACTCCCCGCCGGCGTCCTATCCTGCACGCCGACACGGGGGTTGACATGCCGGATGCCCAGGCGCGTCGTTCGTGGGGGACGTTGTCCTGGACGGTGCCGCTGCTGGCGGTCGCGATGCTGGTCGTGGCGGTCGGGTTCGTGCTGTCCGGGTACGGCACGGGCCACCGTGCACCGGGGTATCTGACGGCGGCGTGGACCGGTCCGGACGGCCGCCCGGCCGAGCGTGGCCAGGGTCGCAACCGTTCCTTCGAGGTGGCCACCTACCGCGGGGCCGACCACTGCAGCTGGGAGTCGGCTGTCTTCCTCGATGTCGGGTGGCCGGTCGGGGAGACGGTCACCGTCGCCGGTCCCACCGAGGTCCGTCAGTACGTGCGCGACCCCGACGGGGTGCTCTCCCCCGGGTTTCGCCTGGCCGCTTCCTACGATCCCGACACGAGGTTGCCGGACGGCGCTCGCGACACCGGCTACCACACCGACCGGCTGCACCTCTGGGTCGACGCGACCTCGACGGATGCCGTCTACCTGGTGGACAACGTCACGCGACGGGTGGAGCGCTGGCCGCGAGCGGTCACGCGCGTCGCCTGCGAGTAGCCGACCATGCGCAGCGTCCTCCGGATGTTCTTGAGCGGCCCGGTCGCCCGGATCGGCTACTGGATCGTCCTGGGACTGTCTGCCGCGTTCGCTGCTGCGCATCCGCGCCCGCCTCGCCGACCGCCCCACCAGCGGAACGGACACCCCGTGACCGTCACCGACCGCATCGCCGGCCACACGGCCGCGTCCCCGGCCGTCATCGCCGCCGCCGAACGCCTCAACGTCGCCGCCGACGCCTACCAGACGGCCACCGAAACCTACGCCGCCGCCCACCTGGCCGTCCTGGCCGCCGTCGTGCGCCGCTGGGTCCCCGACGCGGCCCGCGCCCGCATCGACCTCCCCGAACACGGCGTGTTCCGGCTGCTCGCCCTGGCCACCGCCGACGGCACCGTCCTCGACGACGGCGGCTACGTCCGCCCGGGCGACCCCGCGTTTGTCGCCGCCGCCCACGACTACCTCTACGGGCCCGGCGGGTTCGCCAACGTCGCCGACGCCCTGCCCGTCGACCGCGACGGCTGGGTCGACCTGCCGCCCACCCGGCGTTCACCGACCTGACCGTCACCAACGTCCCCTGAGCGACGCAGGAGCACCGATGCCCGACGACCAGCATCCCGACCCCGACGCCGACCGTCTCCGTGTCCGCGTCACCGCCGACTACCGCCACCCCGACGGCTACCTGTTCTGGGTCGGCGAGGAACTGACCCCGCTCTGGCGCGACCCCGCGTCCGGCGGCGTCGAGGTCAAGACCGTCGGCGACTACGTCTAGGTCCCCGGCCGGTACGTCACCGCCATCGACGACGGGCGGACCGCCGCCCGCTGACCGCCCTCAGCCGCCGCGCCACACCCGCACCCCGACCGCCCACGCCACCACGAGCCACAGCGAGTTCCCGAGCTCGCCCCAGAACGAGTACCACGCGTCCCCGCGGGAGATGAAGGCCCAGTCGAACAGGTGGAACGCGATCACGGCCCCCAGCACCTTCACGACCGTCTCCGGCCGCGGCCACAGCTCCTGCGGCCCCCGCCCCGCACCGTCCACACGCGCCTCCGCCGTCGCCCTTCGCCCCTGTCCTGTCGGCCGGCCGGCCGCACCCTTGAGCGCCGCACCGCCCGGCCCTATCCTGCCCGGCGGCAAGGTGCACCGCGGCCCCGGACCGGACGGTCCGGGGCCGCGGGGTTCGCAGCGTCGCCGGGGCGCCTGTCGCACCGTGGCCGGACGGCGTGACGGCCGCGCCTCAGCGTCCCGACGGTGCGGCCTCCACGGCCGCGTCGTCCGGCACGAGACGGTAGACGTCGAACCCGTCGGGCGGCCGCGCCGCCACGACCTCGTCGTCGGCGAGCCACGACATCTCGAACCGGTCGCCGGGCACGAACCGGACCCAGTCGCGACGGCGGCCGTCGGGCGTGACGCCGCCGGCGGGGGCGTGAAGCACGAGGTCGAACCCGAACCCGCCGCCGTCGGTCTCCTGGGGGACGCGGGCGACCGGCAGCCCGGCCACCTGCAGACGGCCGTCGTCGCCGTCGAACACGACCCGCGGGTCCGCGCCGGCGTGGGCGGCCCGGATCATGGCGACGTGGGTGCGCCAGCCGGCCCGCCAGTGCGCCGACAGGCCGGCCGGGACGTCCGTGGAGGCAAGCAGCCGCCCGACACGGTCCAGGACCGCCGCCGGGTCGGGGTAGCCGCCGCGGGTGCCTGCTGGTCGTGCCGTGGCCGTGTCCGCCGTGCCGTCCTCCGGTCGTGTGCCGCGACCGTAGGCGGCGCCGGTGTCGGCGCCCGCTAGGGCGCCCGCCGTCCGGCACGGACGGCGGCGACCCCCACGGCGAGCCACGCGGCGGGGTTGCGGCCCGCGAACCCCAGCATCGTGACGGGCGACACGCCCCAGCCCGCCTCGAGCGCGTGCGGCGCCAGGGCCAGCCCGAGCACCGCGCCGGCAAGGACCGTGAGCCCGAACCCGGCCGCCGGCCGACGCCCGGCGAGCACGGCCGCCCCGGTCGCGAGCCCTCCGACGGCGAGCAGCACCAGCGCCCAGACGCCCCGGACCGGCCCCGGCCCGCCGGCGGTCCACGGCACCGCGGTCGCGGCGACGACCACGAGCGCCACCAGCCCGCCGGCCGCGCCCGCCAGCAAGCCCCGCACACCATCGCTGCCCATGGTCCCTCCCTCGTCCGCGTCCCGGCGGGGAGCGTCGCTGCTCGCCGCCGAGGCTAGACGTGCGGGCCGTCGCGGCCCGCGGGCTGTCAGCAGGTGAAGGTCACCCAGTACCGCCCGTACCCGTAGGCGCGCCCGAAGTCCGTGAAGTAGTCGTGGGTGCCCGCGATGCACTCGTTCACCGCGTAGTTCCAGACCTTCTGGCCCGGCCCCACCGTGCCCGAGCCGTAGTGGGCGACGAACTCGCTGCCGGACCCGCCGCAGGCCGTCGACCCTGTCGCCACGAGCACGCCGTTGCGCCAGAACCGCGGCGACGAGCACACGTACGAGGTCGGGTAGGCCCGGGTGGTCCAGTCGGACACGTACAGGCCGGTGCCGGTCAGGAAGATGCACACCGACCCGTTGCAGCCCGACGCCGAGTCGACGGTGGCGGGCGGCAGGCCGCCCGAGGAGAGCGGCGCCGCCCCCGCCGGCACCGGCGCCACGAACAGCAGCGCGACTACGGCCAGGATCGTCGCGATCGTTGCTCTCATGGCGCCCCCCGTTCCGTCGTGCACCGTCGGCGCACGGTGTAGATTGCGACTATGCGTCGCCCCGTAGTTTCCAAACTATGCCGGGCGGCGTAGTAAACGTCAAGGATCGGACCCCGCATGGACCCCGCCCCCACGCTCGGCGCCCTCGAAACCAAGGTCATGGAAGCGCTCTGGGACGCCGACGGCGCCTGGCGCACCGTCGGCGACACCGTCGCCGACCTCGAGGCCGCCCACCCGCGCCGCTGGGCCTACAACACGGTGATGACCGTCATGGGCCGCCTCGCCGACAAGGGCTACCTCGAGCGGCGCCGCGACGGCCGCGCCCACACCTACCGGCCCGCGGTCGCCCGCGGCGAGCTCGGCCGCTTCGAGGCCGCCCGGGCCGCCGACGGGCTGCTCGCCGCCTACGGCGCCGCCGCCGCCGCCGGGATCGCCGATGCCGTGTCCGGCCGCCCCGACCTGGCCGACCGGCTGCGCGCCGCCCTCGACCGCCACGGGACCACGGAGACCGGATGAACCCACGGCACGACCCCACCTGGGCGACGGTAGCCGTCGCCGCGGCGGCGCCCGTCGCGGCCGGCGCGACGACCGTCCGGCTCGGCGCCGCGAACCTGCCGTGCGCCCTGGCCGACCTGCCCGGCGCGGGACGCATCCCCGTCGCGCCGGCCTGCCCTGCACCGTCCGGCTCGGCCCCGGCGTGCCCGCCTGGACCGTCGCCGTCGCCGCCGCCGCGGCCCTGGCAGTCCTGCTCGCCGCTGGCGCGGTCGCCGCGGCCCGCCAGTGGGCCGCCACCCGGCTGCTGCTGGCCGCCGCCCTGGCGTCCGGCCGGCCGCCCTGCCCGCGGGTCGCCGCCGCCGCCGAGACGGCCGGCCTGGACCCGGCCCGCGTCACCGTCACCAGCCACCCCGGCGTCGCCGCGTTCTGCCACGGGCTGGCCCGCCCCCGCGTGGTCGTCGCCGCCGGCTACGCCGACGACCTCGACGACGACGCGCTCGCCGCCGCGCTCACCCACGAGGCGGCCCACGTCGCCGCCCGCGACCCGGCCCGGTTTGCCGTCGCCCGCACCGCCGCCGCGCTCGCGTTCTTCCTCCCGGTCCTGGACGACCTCGTCGACCACGCCCGCGTGCGCGCCGAGGCCCGCGCCGACGCGTCCGCGGCCGCCCGGGTCGGCCTCGGGCCGCTGCTCGCCTCGCTCGCCGTCGCGTTCAACCGGCCCCGGGCCGTGCCCGCCGGCGCCGCCGTCGGACGCATCGACGTGGACGCCGCCCGCGTCGCCACCCTCGCCGACGGGGCCGCCGTCCCGCCGCTGCGCCCCTCGCCGCGCCGGGCGGCCGCGTCGGTCGCGGTCGCCGCCGCGGTCGCCGCCGCGTCCCTGTGGGCCGTCCCCGCGGCGTCCGCCCGCCCCGACCCCGACGTCACCGTCGTCCCCGTCGTGCGCACCGCCCCGCGCTGACCGGACCGGGACCCGCCGGACCGGTGCCACACACTCGCCCCGCCCGGCCGGCCACACGCCCGGAGGACTGGCATTGAAGCCGCTACTCACCGTCCGGGAGGCCGCAGACCCTCCTCGGGATCCACTACGTGACCGTCCGCACCCTGGCCCGCCGCGACCGCGCCTTCCCGCGCCCCTTCAAGGTAGGGCAGCAGCACCGGTGGGACCCGGACGAGATCGAAGCCTGGCTCGAAACCACCCGTGAGCCGCCGCCGCGCGTCGTGCGGCGCGCCGCGGAGCCCGCCTGCCGGCCCCGGCGGCGCTGACGCGTCGGGCCGCGTCGGACCCGCCCGGCACACTCCGCCGTCCGGCCACGCCCGGCCGCCCGCCGACCGCCGGAGGAACCCGATGCGACCCCCGACGGCCGTCCGCGCGGCACCCGCCCGCTGGGTACCCCGGTCGACCGGCTCCTCGAGTCCGCCCGCCGGCTGCACGTCGACGCCGTGACCGGCCGTCCGCGCGACTGGGCCCGGCCGCCCCATCCGCAGCTCGCCGGCCGGCTCGCCGCCGCCCTGGCCGATCTGGCCGCCGCCGCCGAGGCGGCCGACCCGGCGCTCGCCGGCCCCGTGCGCCGGCTCCTGGCCGACCTGGCCGCCGACACTGCCGCCGGCGCGGCCGCCCGCCGCCTCGACCCGACCGGCCCCGCCCGGCCGACGAAGGGAGCCACGATGGGCACCGTCACCCCGTTCCGGCCCCGGATCCCCGGACGTCCCCCGCCCGACCCGCGCCACCCCCGCTGGGACGACGGCACCCCGGTCCTCATCGGCCAGCCCGTCCGCCACGCCGACAACGGCTGGTCCGGCGTCGTCGACGGCGTCCCGCCGCCGACGAGGTCCTGGTCGCCTGGGCCGACGGCGACGGCTGGACCGACGCCGCCGAGCACGCCCCCGACGGCTCGAACGGCCCGACCCGCCGGCCGGCCCCGCGGGCCCCGGCGGATGACGCCGCGGCACTGCCCCGCTTGCTGGCGGCCCGTGCCGACCGTCGCCGGCCGCGTCGCCGCCCGGCCCCCCGACCCACGACCCGCGCCCGCCGCTGCGCCTGCAGCGCGACGGCCGCGGCGGCATCGTCGCGCCCGCCCCCGTCGGCAGGCCCGCGCCGGCCGGCGCCCGGTCCCCCCGGACCCCGACGTCCTCGCACGGTCCGACCGCACCGTCCGCGTCCTGCTGGTCCCCGACCCGGACGCGCTCGCCCGCCTCGACCGGGTCGAGGCCGTCGACGCCCGTCCCGACCCGGCCACGGGCGGGCTGCGCTGGAACGTGTGGGGCGTCGCCCTGCTCACCATGCTCCTGCCCCGCCGGCCGGTCCCGTCGCCGGGCGTCCGCCACCGCCGATCGAGCGAGACCAGCCTCGCGTTCTGCGGCGACCGCGACGACGCCCGGCTGATCGCCGCCGCGCTGCGGCTGCTCGCGGGCCTGCGTGCCGCCGGCTCCTGACCGCCGACCATCGACGGGACGACCGCCGAGGAAACCGCATGGCCACCCCGCCGCCCGCCGGCGCCGCGACGCCGATGCCCCTGGCCGCGCTGCTGCGCGACTACCGGCCCGCCGGCTCCCCCCACGTCCGCTGCGACGGCAGCCCCGGCTGCTACCAGCGCGACCTCGAACTCCACCTCGCCGCCGTCGGCGCGGTCACCGAACCGGTCCTGCTCGGCCCGGACGGGCGCGTCTGGGACGGCCACCACCGTATCGTGGCCGCCCGCCGGCTCGGGTTCGCCAGCGTGCCCGCCGAGACGCCGCCCGGCGCCGGAGCCGCCGGGGGCGCCCACGACCTGCCGCTCGACTACGCCGTGTGGCTGCTCGCGGTCTGCGAGCGGGCCGGCCTGCACGTCGATGCGCTGATCGGCAACGCCCCCGGCCCCGTCCGCGGCGACCTCGCCCGACGCTGGGGACGGCTCGCGGACCGGACGGCGGACCTGCGCTGCCGCGACACGGTCGTCACGGGCGTCCGCCACGGCTGGTCGCCCGCTGCCCCGACCACGGCCCCGTGGGCCCCGAACGCGCCACGCTCGAGGCCGCGTCCGACGACGAGGTCGACCACCGCGCCGAGGTCGACGCCGGCCTGTGGGGCCCGACGCCGCACGACGGCCCCGCCGTCACCGCCGTCACCGACGCGCAGGTCGCCGCCGCCGCGGGGATCCTGCGGCCCAACGGGTACGACGTGCCCCCCCGAGACGCTGCGCCGCGCGATCCTCGCGGCGCTCGTCCACGCGTGACCCCGCGACGCACGACCCGAGGAGCCCACGTGACCGGCTGCACCCTGATCCTCGACCCGCACGGCCGCCCGCACGCGGATCTGCACCTGTGCGAACCCGCCTGGGACGGCCGCCGGCGGACCTGGCCCGACTGCGCCGGCCTCGAACGCTGGCAGGTCGCCCCGCCCCTAGCATCGACGGCGTACCGCACGGGCGACGGACCGGGCAGGCGACGATGGGCACGCGACCGTTCGACGAGCTGAGGGACGCCATGTCCGACGCATCCCGCCGGCGCGCCGCCGAGATCGCCGACGGCATCCGCGCCCGGCACCACGCCGACGGCACGGCCGACGCCGCCCGGGCACGGCGCCGCATGACCGACGACGAACTCCTCGACCGCGCGCTCGCGCTCGTCGAGGAGCAGCACCGCCCTGCGGACCCTCCACGCCCACCACGGCGGCACGCCGGCGTTCGAGGACGTTTGCTGCCGCCTGGTGGCCGGCGACGCCGTCCGCGTGCTCGCCGAGGCGGAACGCCGGGCCGAACAGGCCGCGCGGAGGCGCACGGCAGCCCACGCGACGACCGTGACGATGCGCGAGACGGCCCACCGGGAGCATTTCCACGGCGCCTGCTCGTGCGGCTGGACGGGCCCGTCGCGCCCCGTGCAGGCCATGGCCGAGGCGGACGCACGACGCCACGGGGCGATCGCCGACCTCGACGCCGGACGGCCAGCGCGGCCGGGGAGAGGGCCCGGTGGACCGGCGTATGGCGAAACGGCTGGCGTGCGGACCACGGCCCTGCTCCTCGACGCGATCCTGCGCACCGACGAGACGTGGGCCGCGACGGGCGACGGCTGCCGCCGGACGACGAGGCGCGCCACCGCGACGCCATCCACGAACTGATGGCCGAGCTGGCGGACTCGGCGGCAGGTAGCGCCGGACCGGAACGGAGACGACCCATGGACCGCACCCGACCGGACGCGGCGGCCCGCCGACGCCGGCTTGAGGCCGACCGCGCCCGCGCCCGACGCCGCCTGGACGCCCGCTACCGGACCGTCGTGGCGGCCCGCCGCGCCCGCGCCGCGACGGCCGGCCGCTAGCCGCCGTGCACGCCCGGGCCAGCCGGTCCAGGGCCCGGCCCTCGCCCCCCCCCCTCCCCCCCCCCCCCCCCCCCCCCCGCCCCGAGACGACCAGGTCCGAGGCGTCCGCGAGCGTCGCGGCGGACAGCCGCCCGACCCGCCGCCCGACCTGCGACACCCACACGACCCCGCGCAGGTCGGCCTGCACCACCACGTCCCATCCCACGGGGTCCCGGCGAGCCGGCCCGGCACCACCGCGTCCGCCGACGTCGCCAGCTCCGTGTGCGGACGCACCAGCGCGACCTCGCAGAACCCCGGGTGGGTGGGCGTGCAGCACGACCACGACCTCGGCGCCGCCGCCCGGCGGCGCGCACAGCCGCAGGTTCCCGCGTGCCGCCCGTGCCGCCGTCGCCGCCCCGTCCGTGTCGCCGTCACCCACGACAAGGACCGCTGCGGGCCCCGGTGTCAACACCGGCCGTGCGGCACGGCGGCACGCCGACCACGGGGACCCATACGCACCACCACCGCCACCACCGTTGTCATCGCCGCCGCGCTCGTCCTGACCGCCTGCGGGCCCGCCGCCGGCGACGCCGTCGCGTTCACCGTCACCTCCGCCGCCCTCAACGGCCGCCAAGCGCTCGCCCGCCGGGCCGCCACCGGCGGCGTCGACGTCGACTGGTGGGCGCTCGTGCTCACCGACCCGTCCCGCCACACCCTGGGCGTCTTGGCCGTCGGCCTGTCCGCCGACCACACCCAGGGCTGGTGGCTGCCCGCCGCCGCCAGCCTGCTCGCCGGCGCCCCGTGGGACCCCGGCTTCCCGGCCGGCGGCGCCCCCTGCCCGACGCCGCCCTGCACGTGTCCACCATGGGCCACCGGCTCGCGGTCACCGCCGACCGCGACGCCCTCGACGGGCTGCCCGACGGCGTCCCGCCCCACTGGAACGTCCTGACCGGCCAGCAGCGCCGTTGCGGGCGCCGCCTACTTCAGCCACCACGACGGCGGCCACTGAGCTCAGCCCCGGCGCCGACGGCGCCAGGCGAGCGCGGCGCCGGCGCCGCCGACGGCCAGGCCGCCGACCAGACCGCCGAGCGCCGCGGGGTCCGCGCCCGCGAACAGCAGCTGGAGCGCGGCCGCCAGGCTTACGGCACCGCCGACGGCGGCGAGCCGGACCGGTCCCCGCCGGTCACGCGTCGCGGGCGTCACCCTCGCTCCTCAGCAGTTGCGGTACACCCATGTGTACCCGACGGGCGGCAGGGTGCCGAGGCCGGCCCAGGCGAACTTGAACTCGGCGCAGTAGCCCGGAGGGGGCGCCGAATACTTGATGACGTAGTAGGTGATGAGGTACGAGGCCACTGCGCAGCCGATCGCGTACCCCAAGGCCGGCGTGAGCCACCAGCACAGGGTCGTGCTGGCCACGGCCGCGCCGAGTCCCTGGAGGAACTGCCAGTCGCTTCGGTTGAGGTAGACGTAGAGGTACCAGCCGGCGCCCACGGTCCAGTCCGGGGTGACGTTGCCACCCTGCGTCCGGTGGGACGGCCGGCGTCCCGGCCGTCAACCCGCCGTGGCGCGCCGCCCGTGCCGTGCAAGCCGCCAGAGCCGGGCGATCCGCAGCCCCTCCTCGGTCAGCGCGACCTCCTGGTCGTCGCGTCGCGGCGTGCCGTGGTCGACCTTGCGGTACAGGATCGCGTTCTGGCCGCGCCGGCCGAACTGGTTCGCGGTCGAGCGGACCCGGTCGCCGTACAGCTCGCGGCGGATCCGCAGCGAGTCCCCGAGCGTCATCCGGCCGTGCTCCTCGACGAACGCGAGGTGGCGGTGAGCGGACTCGCCGACCGTCTCGACGCGTTCGCGTTCCGTCTTGGAGAGCACGGGCGTGTCGGAGCCGCCCTCGTCGAGCACGGCGCCCCGAGCGACGGCACCACCGCCACCCTGCCCGCCGGGTTCGGCCCCCACGCCCGCCCCGTCACCGGCCGGTTCGTCTACATGTGGAACAACATCTGCCGGCTCGTCACCGAGGACGGCGCCGTGGTCTGCTCCTCGTTCCCGCGCCGCTGACCGGCCGCGTCGCCCGTCCCGCGCAGAAGGCCGGGCGCCACGACACGTCACCGCGTCCGTGCCACCGAACCAGCGCGCCGGCCACTGCGCCCCCCCGGTCGCCCCCCGGCCGCCACCCCTTGACGCGGTGCGACAGGGTCGTCGGGCGGGCAGCGTCGGCGTCCCGGGGGAACTCGCCGCCCCGAACGAACGGAACGGCATGTCCTCGCACCCCGACCTCGACCGATCCCCTTGACGCGTACTACCGCCTGGCGCATAGTTTTCCGGTCGTCGTCCGACGACCGGACAGAAAGACTGGGGACATGGGGATCACACACGCAATCGGGAGAACGCTCCGCAGCCGCACGCTGACGCTCGCGACCGCCACACTCACACTCGCCCTCGCCCTCTCGCCCGTCGGCCACGCCACAGCCGCCGAGCCGCAGGCGACCCCGCCGCCAGCGGGTGCGGGCAAGGCCGCCGCCGGCGTCCTCACTGCCATGAGTTCGATGCCCCCAGAAGCCCTGCTGGCCGCGCTCGGGACCGGCACGCTCCGCGATGACGGCTCCATCCTCGTCGAGACCCAAGGCGCCCGTATCGTGCTCCGCCAGGAACCCCTCGACAGCCCGACGCCGGGACGCTCCGGCTCTGCCGGCCCCGACGCCGACGTGACCCCCAGTGGAGCGTCGGACTCGGCTGGTACATCTACGTCTACATGACCGGGTCCGAACTCACCACATTCGCCTCGTGGGGTGCCGGTGCGATCGCGAGCCTCATCTGCCTACCAGGCCTCGAGTCCGTCATCTGCGCCAGCATGGCATCCTGGATCATCAACTACGTCTACAGCCACACCCTCAACCCGTACACCTGCTACGAGTTCAAGTTCAACTACATCGGGCAGCTCGTGGGCGTCAAGTCCGTGTCCGGCAGCCTGTGCTGAACTCACATCCCGCCAGCCCGCAGCATCCACGGCGTGCCGGCCCGGCCGGCACGCCGGACGACCGGCGAACGGACCGAACATGCGTCTGAGAGAACGCTGGCGCCAGTCCGCCGGCCGTCCCGCCGGCATCCTCGCACGAACCGTCCTCTCCACCCTCGCCATGCTCGCGATCGCCGGCGCCATCGACCTCGCCGGCTCCCCCCAGAGCGCCCGCGGCATCGCCGCCGGGGCGTTCGGCCTCCTCACCGTCGGACTGGCACGCACCCTGGCCGCCTACCGCCGCAGCCGCCGCGCCTGCCAGCACGGCGGACCGGGCCGCTAGCCCCTCTCGAGCGCCGCCCAGCCGTGCTCGCCGACCAGCACCGCCGCGCCCTCGCCGCGGCAGCCCACCCCCGCCCCCCGCAGCCGCCCGACCAGCCGGTCCCGCCGTGCCGACCGGACCCGGGCCCGGGCCACCATCGACGCCGCCTCCGCCACCTCCCGCGACCGACGCTGCGCCCACGCCGCCCACGGCTCCCGGATCGTCACCGACGGCACGAGCACCACCGGCAACCCGGCCGGTTCGCCCGACTCCGCATCGAGCCACTCGACCCGCACCCCGTCGTTCACCACGTCCGGGTTGCTCGCCCGCCCGAGCAGCAGCGACCGTTCCGTCGGCCGCGGCAGCCCGCACCGAGCACCCGCACCCGCCGAACCGTCCCGTGCCGCACCGCCCCTGCCGGTACGCGTACTCCCCACCCACCTCGATCTCGCTGCTGCGCACACGCGCCTCCTCGTCGTCGCCCGAGCGTCCCACACCGGCCCCACGCCACCCGTGCGCCGGACGCCGCTCCGACGGCGGGCGCGCCGCCGACGGCCGAAAACGTCAGCCGCAGCGCCCGACCGAGGCCGGCAGGGCGTGCGGTCCCCGCCCCGCCCCGGGCGCGCAGCACGACCGAAGCCACGACTCACTACTACTTTACGGCACATAGTGTAAGGTGCGTCCCCCTCGCGACATACGTGCGAGGGCAGGGGCACGGGGGCGGGGCGCCCCAACCAGGGCGCCCCTCACGCATCTCCGACGTCGGCTGAGCCGCCGCACGCTGGCACTCCCACGCCCGACCGGCTACGAGGCAAAAGGACACACGCGTGAGAACAGGACACCAACCGACGACCATTCGCCGCGGCGCTTCTTGCCGCCGCGCTCGTGGCACTGGCGCCCGCGGCAGCATCCGCGGACCCCCCGGCTGCAGCCGACACGAGCCAGACCTCGACGACCCAGCCCAACCGCGACACCGCCCAAGCGCAACTGGCCGTATCGGGGATTGACCGAGCCCAGGCAGCAAAGGCCGGCAACCACGTCGTCGTCCGAGACCGGTACGACGTGCTGATCGACGGTGACACCGGAGACGAGATCGCCCGCGTCCCCCAGGAATCGAACAGCGCCAACGAGTCGCGCCCCAGCGAGTCGCACGCCCACCAGGGCGGGCCACCCTCGGGGCCGACGACGCAGGACTACACGTACGGCGACTGCGGGTCCGCCTACATCTTCCTCTACGAGGACCCGAGCCTCAACTGGGGCCAGTTCGAGACCGGGTTCCACCTTGCCGGCGAGGCATACGACTTCGACTGGTACATCCACATCTACTCCCACGGCGGGACGGAGAACGACTACTGGGAGGACCACGGCCCCCTCTGGCCAAGCCCAAGCTGGAGCTCCGGACGCAAAGGCTTCTACACGGTTGCCAGCGGCGACCTGCACGACGCCTATGTGCAGTACGGCCGGGCATACCTGACCGACGGGCGGATCTGCGACGCGCTCCGGCCCTACGACTACAACGTCCGGGTCTACTGACCGAGAACCGGCCGACACACCAGCACGGGCCGTGCGAGCATCACCATGCACGGCCCTCCGACCGACCACCATCGACGGACCCCCGATGAACCCCGACCACCAACCGCACGACCCGCACGGCCGGCTCGACCGGCTCGCATACGACTGGCCGACCGTCCTCGAACCCGACACCACCCAACCCACCACGCGCCTGCTCGCCGGCGTCTCCACCCCGGCACACACCAGCGCCGCCCCCGGGCACCCCACCCGAACCCGCACCAGCCGCGCCATCGCACTCCTCCATGTCCCCGCCGGCCACCCCCTCCGCCCCCGACCCGACCGCTACCTCGCCGTCATCCTCATGCACCCCAGCGTGGACCCCCAGACCTACTCCTCTCAGATCACCACCTGGCTGCCCGACCCTACCCACCCCGACCGCACCCGGCCGCTGGCCGTCCGCATCGAACAGGCCACCGGCACCACCCGCACCACCACCGACCTCCACGGCGACACCACCGCCTGGACCAGTCGCCCCGTCCCGGCACCCGACCTGCCCGACCTCCCCAGCCCCCTCCACATCCTCATCGCCGCCGCCGACTGGCCACCGCCCGACACCCTCACCCTCCGCCCCGCGCCCCTCCGCCCCTACCTCGACACCTACCGGACCCTCCTCACCGCCGGCCCACGGCCTCACGACACGCCCTTGTAGCGCCCCGGGGCGTAGTCTGACGGTAAGGGAGGAGCGGCCATGGGCATCGAGCGGATCACCACCGACCCCCAGCTGATGGGGGGCGTTCCCTGCATCCGTGGTCTGCGTGTGCCGGTGGCCACCGTGGTGGGGATGGTCGCGGACGGGATGTCCTTCGAGGAGATCCTGGCCGACTTCCCGTACCTCGAGGAAGAGGACATCGTCGCGGCGCTGCGGTACGCGGCCGAGGCGGTACGTGAGCGACAGCTGCCGCTGCGTCCCGCCGGGTGAGGTTCCTGATCGACGCGAGTCTGTCCCCGGTCGTGGCACGAGCACTGACCGAAGCCGGTCATGATGCGGTGCACCTCGGTCAGATCGCCGCTCTCCACGCACCGGACGACGAGGTGTTCGACCTCGGCGCTCGCGAAAGCCGGGTGATCGTGGCCGCGGACACCGACTTCGGCGAACTGCTCGCACGCCGACACGCCTCCGCCCCATCGGTGGTGCTGTTCCGCCGACAGTCGGGCCGACAGCCCGCCGCGCAGGCTGAGCTCCTGCTGGCCCACCTGCCCGACATCGAGTCTGACCTGGGTCGCGGCGCCATCGTGGTGATCGAGGAAACCCGTCTGCGGGTCCGGGACCTCCCCATCGGGGGCGAGGGCTGATCGAGCCGACAGGGGCCCGCGCCGTGGGCCGCACACAGGCCGCACGCGGGCCGCAGCCGGGCCGCAGCCGGGCCGTGAGCGACCACGACGCGACGAGAGCAGATCAGGGTTACATCGGCGTGTTTTCGCAGGTCAGAGCGTCATTCCCCGGCACTGGTGAGTACGGGGCGTCAGAGGCCGACACGGCCGGTTTCGGTCTTGAAAACCGTCGGGCGCCTTGCGCGTCCCGGGGGTTCGAATCCCCCACCCTCCGCTGGAAAACCGCAGGTCAGACGGGGCTGTCCGCGTTCTGATCAACGCCTGCCCTCTTCAGCTCCCGCACCGACGCACGGGTCCGCACCTCGGCATCCGGCTCTACGCTGGCGGTCTGCGTGTGGGCTCTCCGAACGGATGGCGGGCGTCCGCCACCTCGAGTCCTCTGAGCGCTTCGGGGTAGACGACGACGCCGGTGGCGGCGAGGACGTGCGACTCGGTCTCCTCGTCGACCCAGACGCAGCCGCACGAGATGAGTTGGCGCCCGAACCGGGGACAGCGCTCGAGGTCGCAGCCGAGGTGGTGGTGGCCGCCCCGTTGGACGCCGCAGTCGCCGCACCGGTCCGCGGGGCCTGGGGATCCTGCCTGCCGATGAGACCTCCCCACTCGCCGTTGGGCCGGATCGACGGACCCTGAAATGCCGGTATGCCGATATTCCGGGGTCCGTCGATCTGGCGCGTCGTCGCTGACGGCCGCCGTCGCCGCGCCGTGGGTAGGCTCCCGCCAGCATCGAAGGGGCCTTCGTGAGCGCTGCCTCCGGCGCCGGCATCAGCGTCCCGCGCGCCACCGTGGACCGTGCCTGCTTCAACGAGGACGCCACGCTGCCGTTCAGCCTGCGGCTGTCCGACTTCGAGGCGGCCATGCAGGACGTGTACGACCTCTTCCACGACTTCAACACCCTGCTGCGTCGGCGTGGTCTCGCCCGCTTCGACGACATGCTGCGCCCGGCCGGCATGTCCGGGCTGATCTCCGACGCGCTGACCGAGTCGATGGCGCAGCACTCCCGCGGGCTGACCACGAACACGCACCACAACGGCCATCCGGATCTGCTGGTCGCCGGCGTGTACCCGAACGACGCCGCCGAGGCCGGCGAGGAGGGCGTGGAGATCAAGGCCACGCGCGGCTCCTTCGGCGTCGACACCCACGGGGCCCGCGAGCAGTGGCTCTGCGTCTTCCGCTACCGCGTCGACACGGAGACCGAGCCGCGCATCGCCCGTGCGCCGAGCCGCTTCGTCGAGGTCGGCCTCGCGTATCTCACGCTCGACGACTTCCGGACGAACCGACGGGGCGAGCTCGGGACGGACACCGCCACCCCGAATGCCGGCGGGACGGCGAAGCTGCGCGAGAACTGGATCTACCGGGAAACCAGCTCCGCCGGTCCGCGAGGACGCGGGGCCGCCCGCCCGCGCGCCCCGCGCGACGGGGCATCGGCGACGGACAGCCCCAGGCTCCCGTTCGGGGACCTCTGAGGGCACCGCCGGCGCTACCGGGGCCGCTGGTCCTCGCCGTTCCGGTAGGTCGCGAGCTTCGGGATCGCGTCCTTCGCGATCGCGACGTAGTGCGGGTCGACCTCGACGCCGATGGCCTCGTAGCCCACGGCCGCGGCGGCCGCCAGCGTCGAGCCGGACCCCGCGAACGGGTCGAGCACGACCCCCTCACCGAGGGGCAGCGACGCCCGCACGACCTGGCGGAGGAACGATTGCGGCTTGAGGCTCGGATGGGCGGCCAGCTTGCGCTCGTGCGCGTAGGTCGGGTGTGAGGCGATCACGTCGCCGAAGGGCTGGTCGTCGGAGATCCGCCGCAGCCCGCTCGTCTTCCACTTGCGCAGGCAGTCCTGCACCCGCCCGTCGAACGGCTTGCGGTACAGCAGCCAGGGCTCCCACTGGCTGCGCGGCATCACGCTCACGTCCGGGAACTCGTCGTGCGCGTTCTTCGGCCGGTCGCCGCCGCGCATGGTCTGGGTGAGCCGCACGATCTCGCCACGGCGCTCGAAGCCGGCGTCGGCCATGGCTGCGGACACGAGGTAGGAGACGAGCGGGTTCGACGCCACCATGATGTGGGCGCCCGGGACGAGGACGGGCAGCAGTGCTTCGCCCCAGGTGCGGAAGAAGGCGTGGATGTCGGCGAGGTCGCGCTTCGACAGGGTGGTGAAGCGCGGCAGCGGCGAGCGCGTCACGCCGTCGAAGCTCGGTGGGATCCGCCACACACCGCCACGGCCACGGCGCAGCTTCTTCTGCTCGGTCTCGGTGTACTCGACCAGCCCGTAGGGCGGGTCGGTGACGACGGCGTGGACGGAGCGCTCGGGCGCCTCGGCGAGCCAGTCGAGGCAGTCAGCCGCATACAGCCGCGTCCGCTCGTACTCGAAGACCGGCGCCGTGGTCATCGCGTGTGCAGCCGTTCGTCTCGGTCGTGGAGCGTCGATGGGGTCGTCATCTGCGCGGAAGCGTAGACGGCCCCGGTGACACGGCTCGGCAGCCGCAGCGTAACGAACGTGCGTTCGGCAGCGGTCGAACCGGACGCTCAAGGACGTGCCCGCATGGTCGACGGAGAAGGGGAGCGTTTCCCCTCGACCCTGCGCCGCCGCCGAGGACCTGCCGTGTCCGTCACGCACCAGCCCCCCGCCGCCGAGGTGGTGCCACCCGTCCACGACCACGGCGCGGCCGGCGGCGCGGGCGCGGACGGTGGCGCGGGCGCGGGGGGACGCGCCCGACGCGAGCGGTTGACGGTTCTGGCCACGGCGGCGGCCGGGATCGGCGTCGTCGTGCTGCCGCGGCTCCCCGCCCCCGTTGGGCCGCACGCGGCGGCGGCGGTGCTCGCCTTCGTCGCCCTGGTGGCGGAGTCGCTGCCGTTCCTCCTCGCCGGCGCGGTCATCGCCGCAGCCCTGCAGCGGGTGCCGGCGGGCCGGGTGCTCGCGCTGGCGGCCCGGCATCCGCGGCTGGCGGCCGCGATCGCTCCCTTCACCGGTCTGGTGCTGCCGCTGTGCGACTGCGGGTTGCTTCCGCTGGCCCGCCAGCTGCACGTCGAGGGGGTACGCGCCTCGATCGTCAACGGCTTCGTCGCGGGGGCGCCCCTCGCGAACCCGATCGTGATCCTGTCGACCCTCGCCGCGTTCCCGGGACGCCTCGACATCGTGCTCGGCCGGGTGGTCGTCGGTGTGGTGGTCGCGCTGCTGGCCGGCGCGGTCGGGCCGCGGCCGAGGACGGCCGGCCCCGTCGCCTGTGCCCACGGCGGCGCGCACGACGGCCAGCCCGCCCAGGGGCCCGGCGACACCAGCTCCGGCGACACCCATGGTGGGGGTCACGGCCACATGGGTTCCGGCGAGGGAGGGCTGCTCACCGCAGCCGCCGCCGAGCTCTTCCGGATGGGACCGACCCTGGTGGTCGGCGCGCTCGCCGCCGGAGCGATCAAGGCGTTCGTTCCGCCGGAGGTCCTCGTGGCCGTGAGCGCTCAGCCGCTGCTCGGCGCGCTGGCGATGATGGGCCTCGCCTTCGTGCTGGCCATCTGCTCGCAGGCCGACGCGTTCTTCGCCGCCTCCCTGCCGCTCGGCGCACTACCGCGGCTGGCGTTCCTCCTGCTCGGCCCTGCCATCGACGTGCGGCTGGCGGCGATGTACCGGCGGGAGTTCGGCCTGCGCTGGGTGGCCGGCTACGCCGCGATCGTCGTGCCGTCGGTGCTCGTGCTGGCGACGGCCTGGGTCACCTGGGGTCCCTCATGAGCGCGCCGACGTGGTCGCGGCCGCACCCGTCCGGTCCCTCCGGTCCACGCCGGTCCGCGCGCGTGCGCACCGGGCGGGTGACGGTCGCGGTCGTCGGGGCCGCCCTGGTCCTCGGCGTGGTGAGCGATCGGGCGGCACTGGTGGTGCGCCCGTGGTTCCTCCCGGTCCTGGTCGGCGCCGGCATCCTGCTGGTCCTGGCGGCCGTGCGGTTCCGCGCGGAACGTCCCGAGCCGGTCCGCGACGGCGCTGCTCCTGCTCCCGCTGCTGGCCGGGGCGGCCATGACGCCGGGACTGGTGGCACGGGTCCCCGCCGGCGCGCCAGGCGACGGCGCAGCGATCGAGTCGCGGCTCGGCGAAGCCGACAACCCCCTGCTGACCGGCGGCAGCGGTGAGGTGACTCTGCTACAGGTCGTTCTGGCCGGCCGCGAGCTCGGCGCCGCCGCCCTCGACGGGCGACCGGTCACCCTTCAGGCCCAGGTCCGCGGCCCGGACACCCTCACCCGCCTCGTCATGGTGTGCTGCGCCGCGGACGCGCGGCCCGTCGGGATCACCGTCGAGGGGACGCTGCCTGCCGACGGGACCTGGGTGCGCGCGAGCGGCACGCTCGCCGCCGACGGGTCGACCCTGCTCCTCCGGCTGGACGCCGCCGAGGAGATCCCCGTGCCGGCGAGGCCGCTGCTGTGACGGTCTCGACGAGCACCGACGTGGAGGAGCCGTCCGTCGCGCCGACGTCCGGCGCCCGTCGGGAGGTCCCGGCCCGGATCCTCGCCGTGGCGGCGGGGATGCTCGTCCTGCTCACGGCGACCATCGTGGTCGGCACGGCGCGAGAACGGGGCGGCCTGCCCGTCGCCGCCGGGGCGCTGCGGACCGCGGTCGGGTCCACGGCCGGCCTCCTCAGCTGCTTCGAAGGCGTCCAGGACGACCTCTTCGGCGGGCTGGCGGACGGCCAACGTGCGACGGCGGCGAGCCGGGCACTGGCGGCCGCGTCGCTGGACCGCTGCGACGTGGACCGCGTCGCCGAACGGGTCGTCGCCATCGCAATCCCGCCGGCTGCGCCCCTCACCGATGCCGCGCACCGCACCATCCGTGCCAACCTGGTGGCGGCCCGGGATGCGCTGCTGCGTGCGGTCCTCGACGCGCGCTCGACCTGGGCCGCGATGCAGACGGCCCTCGGAGCAGCCGACGCCCGTCCCGCCGACGTGGCGACCGGCTACCGGGCGGTCGCCTCAGGCTACGAGGCGGCCAACGACCGGCTGACGGCCGTGGAGGCCCGGCTCTGGCAGCTCGAGCACGGCCGAGGCGGCCTCCCGCCGCCCGACTGACGGAGCCGGCCGGGCCGCCGGCCGCTCCCGACGCTCTCCCGCCCGTCGGCAGGGCCCGATCCGTCGTCTGTCGAAGTCCGTGACGAGCGAGGCGACGACGAGAAGGACGCACGGTGAGGCACGGGACACGCGGGCTGATCGCGACGCTCGCGGCGGCGATGGCGCTGGGCGGCGCCCCGGCCGCGGCCCTGACCCCGGCGGGGGTACGGACGCCGACCGGGCTCGGGACCGCTCGTCACCGAACGGTCGGCGCGGCGGTCGCCGCCAGTGCACAGGATCCCGTCGCCTCCCCGCCGTGCCTGCCGCGGAAGACCCCCGTCGCAACGGGGCTGCAGCTGATCGAGGACGAGCCGCTCACCGCCCGGCTGCACGAGCTCACCGTCGCCTCGACCGCCATGGGACGCGAGGTGAAGGTCGACGTGCTGCTGCCGGACGGCTATGCGGACCGGGGGCCGCGTCAGCGCTACCCGGTGCTGCTCCTGCTCCACGGGCACGGTGGCAGCCACACCGACTGGCCGGACCACGGGGTCGAGCAGATCGTCGGCGACCGGCCGCTCATCGTCGTGATGCCCGACGGCGGGTACGGCGGCTGGTACTCGGACTGGTACGGGACCGATCGTGCCGGTGGCACGGCCGGTGTGCCTGCTCCGGCGTGGGAGACCTTCCACCTCGACGAGCTGCTGCCCTGGGTCGAGTCCCACTACGCAGCCGCCGGCACCCGCGCGGGCCGGTTCATCGCGGGACTGTCGATGGGCGGGTTCGGCGCGATGAGCTACGCGGCCCGCCACCCCGACCGGTTCTCGGTCGCCGGCTCCTTCTCCGGGGCCGTGGACACGACGCTGTACGAGCCGGTCGGGCCGGTCGCGCTCCCGCCGGCGGTGAACGCGCCCGACCAGCAGCCGCCCGACGAGTGCATCTGGGGCGACCCGATCACCCACAACGCCCGCTGGCACGGGCACAACCCGACCTCGCTGGCCGGCAACCTCGCCGACACCGTCGTCTATCTCGTCACCGGGGGCGGCGTGCCCGGCGAGCACGACGACCCGTCGGCGCCAAGCCCCGGCGCCATGGGCACCGAGCACGGCGTGTGGCACATGAACCGCTCGTTCGATCGCGCCCTGACCGCGGCCGGGGTCGCCCACACCGCCGAGTTCCGTCTGGCCGGCACCCACTCCTGGCCGTACTGGCAGGACGATCTGCGCCGCTTCCTCGACGGGTTCGTCGCGCCGGCGATGGCCCACCCGCGTCCGGCGCCGCCGGCGGTTCCCTTCGACTACCGCAGCACCGAGGCGTCCTTCCACGTCTGGGGCTTCGACGTCACCGTCGACCGTGCGGTCGAGGAGTGGCTGACGCTCACGGACGTGACCACCGCCGGCTTCACCGTCGGCGGGAGCGGAACAGCGACCGTCGTGACGGCGCCCTGGTACCGGCCGCGCGGACGCTACGAGGTCACGGGGCTCGGGACGGGAGAACGGTCCGTGGTGCGTGCCGACCCGCGCGGCCGGTTGCATCTCGAGGTCGACCTCGGTCCGCCGGACCAGGTGCCTCCGCCGCTCGGTGCCGCGGACCGCACGACGACCCGGCGGCACGTGACGGTCATGCCGGCACGCTCCTCCGCGGCGTCGCCGAAAGATCCGTAAGCTTACGTCCCTTACCGACGAGCGTCCCACCTCCTCGATCATGGGCGGGAAGATCCGTAAGGTTACGTTCGACCGGAACGTGACGGCTCTTGCGGAGGATCGATGCGCACCGCCGGCGACAACCCCTTCACCCCCGGCTACGGCGTCGTGCCCCAGGTCTTCGCGGGGCGCCAGGCCGAGTTCGCCGACTTCGAAGGCGTGGTGCTGCGCCGCGTGGCGCAGGGCGTCTACGAGCCGGCGCGGCTGCTGACCGGCGACCGGGGCATGGGCAAGACCGCGCTGCTGAAGCAGTTCGAGGCCGAGGCCGAGGAGGCCGGCCACTGGGTGGTGAGGATCTCGGCCGTCCGGGGAGGGTCGGCGCTGCCCGACCTGGTCGAGGCGCTGGCGGACGAGCTCGACCGCCGGGACGTTGCCGTGAAGCTCGGCCGCGCCGCGAAGCAGGCCCTGCGGCGCGTCGCCGGTCTCGCCGTGGGCCCGACGGGCGTCGCCGTGATGGACATCCAGCCCAAGCGGGGCGCCGCCGACCGGTGGCACAAGGACCTCACCGAGATCCTCGCGGACGCCGGGCGGGTCGCGCGGGAGGCGCGGGTGGCGCTGGTCCTGCTGCTCGACGAGGCGCAGAACATCGACCGCTCGGCGATGGGGGCGCTCTTCCACGCCTTCCAGGAGGCGCAGAACCGCACGATCACCGAGCGCCACCCGACGGGGGCTCGGCTACGTCAGCACCTGCCCCTCGCGATCTACGTCGCCGGCCTCCCCGGCTTGACGGCCCTGCTGCGGGCGGCCGGGACCACCTTCGGGGAGCGGGCGCACCACATCACCCTGCCGCTGCTGACCGACGCCAACGTCGCCGAGGCGCTGGCGGCCTTCGCGGCCACACGTGACGTGGGCGTCGACGCAGATGCGGCCGACCGGTTCGTCGCGCTCGTCGGCGGCTACCCCTACTTCCTCCATGTGCTCGGTTCGCAGGTGTGGGTGGCCGGCGACGGCCCGGTGATCACTGGTGAGGACGTCGAGGAGGGCTGGCGGCTGGCCGCCCCGACCATCGAGCTGTTCTACGAGGAGCGGCTCCGCGACGTGACCGACAACCAGCGCCGGTATCTCGTCGCCGCTGCGGAGCTCGACGAGGGGGAGCGGACCTCGGGAGGCGTGGCGTCCGCCCTGGGCGGCTCGACCGAGTCCTTCGGGTCGACCCAGCAGGCCCTCATCGACACCCATGGGCTGCTGCGCCGCGCGGGGCGTGGGCGCGTCGCGTTCACGCTGCCGGGGATCGACCGCTACCTGAGCGAGGCGGGCGCCGACCGCTGACCGAGCGGTTGCCTGCGGCGCCCGGGAGCCGACCGCTGACCGAGCGGTTGCCTGCGGTGTCCGGGAGCTGGGCGTGTCGGGGCTGCGTCAGCGACGGTGGTGTTCGCGATTCACGAGCTCGCGCATGCGGGCGCTGATCCGGTCGGGCGTACGGGCGCGGGCGAGCTCCCGGCTCGTCGGCTGGTCCTCGTGCACCGTTGGCCACATCCGCTCGATCTCGGCGTTGAACTCGGCACCGAGCAGCACCGCGAAGCTCATGACGTAGAGCCACAGGAGCAGCACGAGCGGCGCGACCAGCCCCGAGAAGACCTGGTCCGACAGGATCGTCTGCTCGACGTAGATCCGCAGGCCGGCGCTTCCCGCCAACCCGACGATCATCGCGAGCGCCGCGCCGGGCAGGTCGCGACGGATCGGCGTATGCCACGGGGCGGCCACGTGATAGAGGACGGCCAGCAGCACCGTGGCCAGCACCACGGCGGCCGGCCAGTAGGCGAGGGTCCAGACGCGGCCGAACAGGGTGTCCAGTCCCACCCAGCCGGCGACCAGGTGCCCGAGCCGCGGCCCCGCGACGATCACCGGCACGAGCACGATCGTGGCCACGAGCCCGGAGGCGGTCAGCGCGACCCCGTAGACGGCCTGCTTCCACCCGGGGCGGGTCTGCTCGAGGTCGTAGGCGATCGTGATCGCCACGGTGGTCACCCGTAGGGCCCGCGAGGCAGAGAACAGGGTGACGAGGAACCCGAGGGAGAACAGGAACCCCTTGCTCTGACCGAGCGCCGAGTCCACCACGTCGTTGACCTTGCTCGCGGCGTCGGCCGTGAGGAAGGTGGCCGTCACCTGGGCGAGCTGGTCGGTCACCTGCGTCAGGTCGAAGCCGAGGCTCCGGACGATCCAGCCGGAGGCCGCGAAGACGGTCAGCAGCAAGGGGGGCAGCGACAGGATGAGGTAGAAGGCCATCTCCGCGGACAGGCCCGGGACGCGGTCACGGAACGAGTCGGCGACCGTCCGCACGACGAGCTCCACGCCCGGCCGGATCGGCGCCGGCGCGCGCGCGACGATGCGGCGGACGGTGGCATTCACGGTGAGTCAGGGTAGGTGTGGCGGCCGGCGCCCGACCCGTTCGCACGGACTTGCCGAGGGTTGGTACGCTCCGCAGCCGCGGAGGACCCGGCAACGGGAAGTTCGCAACCGCGCGGAGGCTTCGCCTAGTCTGGTCTATGGCGCGGGATTGCTAATCCCGTTGGGGGTCTTGCCCCCTCGAGGGTTCAAATCCCTCAGCCTCCGCCATGCGCTGGTAGCTCAGTCCGGATAGAGCACCTGACTACGGATCAGGCGGCCGGGGGTTCGAATCCCTCCCAGCGCGCGAGCTCGAATTCGGCTCTCTACCACCCGGTAGGGGGCCAAATTCTTGCCCTTCGCACCTCGCCATCGTGGCTTGTCCACAGGCCGGCGTGACAACTTCGTGACAACTCGCCGTCGGCCCGCGACCGTGGACGCAGCCACGAGCCCCGATTTCGAGGTGCCGACATGGGTGTCGACCGCTTGCCGTCCGGCAGGTTCCGCGCACGGCTGCAGATCGACGGCCTTCCCTACTCCGGGACCTTCGCGACCCGCCAGGAGGCCGATGACTGGGTCCTGACCATGAAGGCGCGGGCGCTGACCACAGGGCTGCCCAAGCGGATCACGGTGCGCGAATACTCGATCCACTGGATGACGACCTACGACGAGGCGCCGACCGCGACTCGTGACTTCCACCAGGGCAACCTCGACCGGCACATCCTGCCGGCGATCGGGAGCCGCCGTCTGTCGGATGTGACCCCGACCGAGATCGCACGCATGATCAACGGCGTCCGCGCCGAGGTGTCGGCGGCGACCGCCGACGCGGTCTACCGAACCGCGTCCGCGCTGTTCAACGCCGCCGTGGCCGACGACGTGACCCACCGCAGCCCCGTGAAGTCGAAGAAGCACCGGCCGCGGCGCCAACGTGCACCCCAGGTGGTCCTCGAACGCGGTGACGCCCGCCGGCTCCTGCTGCAGCTGCGCGGCTGGAAGCGCGACACTGCGCTCCTCCAGCTGGCACTCGGCGCACGGATTGGCGAGGTCGCCGGACTGACCCCACACGACGTCGACCTGGCACGTCGGCGCGTGACCATCGAACGTCGCTACTACCGGGGCACCGTACGGGCTACGAAGAACCATCGGCAGCGGACCCTCGAGCTGCCGGCCAGCACCATCCCGACCCTCGAACGCCTCATCCGCGAGGCCGGCGACGTGGACCCGATCCCTCCCCTCGGTGACCGCGAGCACGACGCCAGGCCGTTCCTGCGCCGGTGGCTCATCCAGACCTCGACCGGCTTCCCGGCCAACTACTCCGCGTTCGACAAGGCACTGTCCAAGGCGTGTGCCGCAGCCGGCCTTCCGCGCGTGTCGTCGCACGGGCTACGGCACACCTACGTCTCCTGGATGGTCGACGAGGGCCACTCGTCGGACAAGATCGCCTTCTGGATCGGCGACACGCCCGACACGGTCCGGAGCGTCTACGCGCACATGCTCGAGGCCTCCTCGGCGCCCGCAGCATCAGCGATCGATCGGGCACTGGAGAGGCTCGTCTGATGTTGTTCCGTGGCGCTTCTGCGACTTCATGTTGGTGCAATGGAATGGGTGCGGGCTTAAGTCACAGTCGGCCGTTATCGTGAGCCCCATGACGGTCTACTTGGATAACAACGCAACGACGCCACCTGCTCCGGAAGTCGTCGAGGCTGTCGTCGAGTACATGACCCGGGGGTTCGGCAACGCTGCGTCGTCGCACTCCGTGGGGCGCGCGGCTGCCGCGCGGGTACGGGGTGCCGCAGAGAGCGTGGGAACCCTGCTTGGGGTCGCCCCCAACCGCATCGTCTGGACGTCGGGCGCCACCGAGTCGCTCAATACCGCCCTGCGCGCCGCTGCGGAGACACATCCGCACCTAGTAGCTACCAAGACTGAGCACAAGGCGGTGCTGGACGTGGTGGCGACCCTCGCGTCAGACGGATGCGCCGTGACCTGGGTGAAGTGCGATGAAGCTGGTCGCCTCACCCCGGAGGGTCTGCGGAGCGTGCGCCCGCGGGAGCCATTCGTCCTCGCCGTGATGGCCGCCAACAACGAGACCGGCGTGCTGAACGACGTGCCGGCGCTGACGGACATTACCCATCGTGCTGGCGGCCTCGTGATCTGCGATGCAACACAGCAGGCTGGCAAGCTCCCCCTGGACCTCGGCGCCTGGGGTGTCGACTACGCGGCAGTCTCCGCACACAAGCTCTACGGTCCACAGGGAGTCGGCGCGCTCGTGGTGCCCCATGCGGCGGCCAGTCGTCCGTTGATCTACGGAGGGGGTCACCAGCGGGGATGGCGCTCCGGCACTCTGAACGTCCCCGGCATCGTGGGGTTCGGGGTCGCCGCCGGTCTCGCACTTGACGCCCTCGCCGAAGAGGCGATCCGGTTGACAGACCTAAGGGACCGACTGCACGTACTCCTTGAACGCGAGCTCGGTCCCCTTCCGGTGAACGGCGGTGGGGTTCCGCGCCTGCCGAACACGCTGAACGTCCGGATCCCGGGAGTCGATGCAGATGCACTCGTCGTGAACTGCACGGACGTGGCGTTCTCGTCGGGTTCTGCGTGTACGTCGGCCGTGCCGACGCCTTCGCATGTCTTGACGGCAATGGGCCTGACGGACCTGCACGCAGAGCAGTCCGTTCGCTTCTCTCTCGGGCGTCAGACCTCACGGCATGACATCGAACGCGCCGCCAAGTCCATCATCGAGGGTGTCGAGCGGCTCCGCGATCTTGGAGGGCACGTCTGACATGGCCATCGGTATCAAGGACACGATCGAGGGCGCCTTCGGCAGGCATGAGACTTTCACGATTCGCTATGGGTGGCTGAAGCGTGGCTTCGATCATGCCATCGTCGACCCGTCACTCTTCTATGCCGACGATGTGCACCATCGGCTCGGTGTCGGCAAGAACATGGCGAAGTCCATCAGGTTCTGGCTCTCAGCAAGCCGACTGATGGATGAAATTCCGGATCCGGACAACGGTCGGCGCACGTTGATGGCACCGACCCAGTTCGGACTGGCGTTGCTTGCTGGATCGCCGGCATTGGATAACGATGAGATCTACGAGGCCGCCCTTGCGAAAGTGGCGCCGCCGTTCGTGGGGACGGTCGGACTCGATCCGTATCTCGAGGATCTCAGCTCTTGGTGGCTGCTGCATTGGATGATGCTCTCTCCCAGAGGGAAGCTTCCGGTGTGGTGGACCGCGTTCCATACCTTCGCGCCGGTCTCCTTCACCACCGACGTCGCTACTTGAGCACGTGATGGCCCAGATAGAGACCACGTCGAGCTGGACGGACCCCAAGCCACCGAGCGTCTCGACGGTCAAGAAGGATGTGCTGGCACTGCTCCGGGCATATGCAGGGACCTCCGGCTCTCGGCGTCGAGATAAGGTCGATGACGAGATCGACGCCCCGATGGTTCCGCTTACTCTCGTCCGGGAGAGCGACGCGGGCTTCCGTTCGCAATCGGGCCGAAGCCTGGGCTCGCACCGGAGGTGGCAGCCTTCGCCTGTCTCGATTTCCTGGAACGCACTGGGGCACCGCCAAAACGGTGCTGGTGTCGACACTCGCGACCGAGGTCGGCGCTCCCGGCCGCGCCTTCAAGCTGACTGAGCGCGACCTCGGTGACCTCCTTGCGAAGGCGGCGGCTTCGCACCCAGAGCTGCTGGAGGTGACCCAGCTCCTCTGGCTCGGACACCCTGGCCGTTGTTGCTGAGGCGTCGCTACCTCATATTGCGACGATGATGCTCCAGAAGAGGCAAGTGGGGCTCGGGAACGACCACAGTGGGGTCGGATTCGCCGACGTTGCTGCGACACCAACCGTTCTCTTCGAGGCTGCCTGATGAGACCTCCTACTAAGGTCCGAGGCCGATTCGCGCGATCCATCAGGCTAGATGCTGCGAGATCGCAGGATCTGGACGGCTACCTGCCCACTGCGCGCGCCCTTGACGTGGTGCGCCGTGTCGTCCGCGGTATGACCGATGACACGGGCACGCGCGCCTTCTCGATCACCGGCCCTTACGGTTCGGGTAAGTCATCACTGGCCGTATTCCTGGATGCTCTTTGTGGCAGCCAGAGCGCGGCCGCGTACCAGAAGGCGATCGCGCTTCTCGCCGAACACGACCCGGACACAGCGCAGAGCTTGCCGGCTGCCCGCAAGGCGATGGGGGTGCCGGAGTCGGGCATGGCTCGCGCGGTGGTGACCGCTCCACAGCGTGAACCCGTTGCGGCGACCGTCCTCCGCGGGCTCTCAAACGCCACCAACACCTATCCGGTCAACCAAGGAGTTGCGTGACCGCGTGGAGGCGCTTCGCGCGAGCACTCGACGACAAGCTCGCTACGCCGTCATACCACGAGATCCGAGACATCGTCGACCGGATAACGGCCAAGCGCCCACTCCTCCTCGTCATCGACGAGTTCGGAAAGAACCTCGAGGCATACGGCGAGTCCGGCGCCGATGGCGACATGTATCTCTGCAAGAACTCGCGGAGTGGGCATCCGCCGCATGGCGGCTCGATCCCATGGTCCTGGTCACCATCCAACACCTCGCTTTCGAGGCATACGCTGCTTCGCGCTTCCGCTGCCAAGCGCCGCGAGTGGGCAAAAGTGCAGGGGCGTTTCGAAGACATCCCCTACGTGGACTCGGCGGCTGCGACACGGAGCCTCATCAGCATCGCTCTGGACCACGGGAGCGATTTGCTTTTCGAGCAGGCTCGTAGAGAAGCGGCCGCTGCGGCAGTGCATGGTGCCGAGGAGGCAGGGCTAGCCGAGGTCGCTTCGACGGACCTGGTCGCAGCGTGCTGGCCGCTGCATCCTTCGACGCTCCTCGTCCTTCCAGAGCTCTGCGCCCGCTTCGGCCAGAACGAGCGCACACTGTTCTCGTTCTTGGCCTCGCCTGAGCCTCTCTCCGTCTCGACGTGGCTGTCCGCGTTTCAGGCGGGTCAGCTCGAATGGGTTCGGCTAGACCGGGTGTACGACTACTTTGTCGAGTCCGCCGGCAACTACCTTGCGATTTCGACCTCCACGAGCCGGTGGAACGAGATCAGCATTGCTATTCGCGATGCTCACGGTCTCACGGATGCTCAACGTCGCGTCTTGAAGACCGTAGGGCTGCTCAACTTGGTCGCGTCCGCGGGGATGCTGCGAGCCTCGGAAGCTGTCGTTGCGTTCGCTGCTTCTGACGGAGGTGAGGGAACAGAGGACTCGCAGGCCGTAGCGGCTCGGCTCAGCGAGCCGAAGCTCTCGGCCTCGTTACGTACCGCGACTACGCGCACGAGTACAGGATCTGGCAGGGATCCGACTTCGACATCAACGCCGCCCTCCGCGTTGCTCGCCGCAACTCTCAAGATCTTTCGCTAGCACAGCTCCTGTCGGCTATCCGCCCGATGGATCCTGTGGTCGCTGCTCGACACTCAACCCGGACCGGAACGATCCGAGCGTTCGCGCGGACCTACGTCGACAGCGCGCACCGTCGGGTGGACGTGCCTGCGCCCGCATCGGTATGTGATGGGGTCCTGGCGTACTTGCTCGACGACACCACGCCGCTTATCGAGGACGCCAGCGGTACCCCGGTGGTGACCGTTGCGCCGGAGTCCCTGGAAGATCTCACCGTGGCCGCTATTGAGGTGGCCGCCCTAGAGGACGTGGCCTCGGACCCTGGGCTGCGAAGCGATGATCATGCGGCGCGCCGTGAGATCTCGGAGCGGGCCGCCCATGCCCGACTCCACCTCGATCGAGCAGTAGCTGCAGCCTTCGACGCCAACGCCACGTGGACGTGGGTGAACCCTCCGGAGGGTGGTCCACAGGTGCTAGCGCAGGGTGTCGCCTCGACTCGTCTTTCACATGTCCTGGACACGCACTACTCCGAGGGACCCGGCAAGGTTGCGTATGAAGCCATCAACCGCGCCCAACTGACCAGCGCCGGCGCCCGTGCCAGGGCATTGGTCCTGGGCGGGACTTGCCAACCCAGCTAGGCACCACCTGGAGGCCCTGGGGCTCAAGGGTGCGGGCGCTGACGTTGCCGTCTATAAATCCGTGCTGGAGGACTCCGGCATCCACGACAAGCTCGGCGGCCTATCCGCTCCCCACCCCGACAGTGGCTGGGCCCCGGTGTGGGAAGCGGCACTGGTTGAGATCGCCGACGTCGAGGCTCCCGTCGCCGCCGACCACGTCCTCAACGTGATGATGGCCCCGCCCTACGGGCTGCGGGAGGGCACCGCTTCCCTCCTTTGTCAACCCTGCTCGTCGTTGAGGCCGCCAACCTTGTCATCTACGAGCACGGCACGTTCATGCCTCACATCGATGAGGCGGTGCTCGAGCGACTGGTCCGCAACCCGAGGAACTTTGCGCTCAAGCATCTGGGGACAACACGGCGAGGCGTGCGCTGGCACATCATCAAGGCGCTACACGACGCGCTCGACGACTGTGGGCTCGACCAGCGGCCCGACGATCTCACCATTCTCTCGACTGTGCAGCGCCTTGCGTCGGTGTATCGGGCGGGACACTCCACCTACGTAGCCAAGACGCGGAGGTTCTTCGGACCGGATGTCGTCGACGCTGACGAGGCCGTGGAGGCCGCCGCAGTCCGGGACGCGCTCGCCGAGGCACGCGAACCCGACGTGTTGCTCTTCGACGCCCTTCCGAGGGCAGTTGGGTACCCGCCGGCTCGTGCACGTGACTTCTGTACGGCAAGCTGCTCCCGAGTTCGCCGCCCGGGTCGCCGCAGCCCTGAAGCTCATGTCCCAAGCGAACGATCGACTCGCGCTTCTAGCGTTCGACCGCAGTGACATTGGCGTCGGTTCCGCTCGACACCAAGGGACATGAGTTGGACCGTCCTCAGCGACTCCGAGCGATCGAGAGCAGTGCAGCGATCGTCGCGGACGTAGACACTGTGAGCCAGGCCGTGCGCAGCTTCATGCAGGCGTGCATGATGAACCCGTCCTCCCCGGAGGAGTTCGGCACACAGGTGGCAACGACAGTCATCGGCACTTCGCCACGCGACTGGGACGACCATTCCGTGCTCCGGCACCTCGCCCGACTCGAAGAGACGGCAAGGGCCTTCCGGCGTGTCGCGGACCTGGGCCGGGCTCGGGCGTCCTTCGCTTCGGGAGACCGATCATTCGACGCCTACGCGGTGACGATGACCGCGGCTGACGGCAAGACGCTGGACGCAACCGTTACGTTGGTCGGCGACGAGCGGGACGCTGTCACAGCCGCACTCGACACTGCACTAAACGAGTTGGCCCATCTTGGCGCTAGGGGGCGCGAGGCACTGCTCGCGGCGCTGGCCGCGTCGAACGATGGAGCAAGCGACACCGGGCACTCCGTCACAGCAGTCGGGGCACCGGAGCGATGTGGAGGTCGCCAAATGAGTGAGTCAATCCGGCATATCTGTGGGATCTCGGGTGGTAAAGACTCATCCGCGATGGCCGTCTACCTTCGACAGCACCGCCCTGAACTCGAGGTCGAGTACTTCTTCTGCGACACCGGCGCTGAGCTTCCCGAGACCTACGAGTACCTCAGCAAGCTCGAGGCGGTCCTCGGCAAGCCCATCGCGCGCCTCAACGCCGACCGAGGCTTCGACCACTGGTTCGAGGTCTACCGGGGCGCGCTGCCGTCGCCGCAGATGCGCTGGTGCACCAGCAGATGAAGATCAAGCCGCTCGAGGACTGGCTCGGCGACGACGAGGCCGTCTCCTACGTCGCGATCCGCGCCGACGAGCCAACCGCAAGGGCTACGTCTCCACCAAGCCGAACATCAACGCCGGTGTTCCCGTTCGTCGAGGACGGCATCGACCACGACGGCGTCCATGCGGATCCTCGACGACGCCGGCTCGGCCTGCCCGACGTACTACGAGTGGCGCACCCGGTCCGGCTGCTACTTCTGCTTCTACCAGCGCAAGGCCGAGTGGGTCGGCCTCGCCGACCGCCACCCCGACCTGTTCGAGCGGGCCGCGGCAGATCGAGAAGAAGATGCTGAAGGACGCCGGCGCTGACGGTGACGCGTCGCTACGACGACACGCGATGCAGGGCCGGCCTACACCTGGTCGCAGGGCGAGACCCTCGAGGAGCTGCTCGGCCGCCGGGACGAGATCCTGGCGAAGCACGACGCAGCCATGGAACGTGCCAAGGCAAGCCGGAGGAACCTGCCGCTTGTCGAGGTCTCGCTGAGGCGCTCGACGAGGACGACGATCTCAGCCGTGCCCGGTGTGCCGCTTTGATGCGTCGTTCGATGCGCAGCTCAGCCGGATTCGGGACAACGGTTGACTCGAAATGGCGATGACTGGCTGGGTCCTACGCCTGCAAACTGAAGTGGCGACTGCCCGAGGATCGGGTCGCCGACGAGGTGCTGATTCCCGGCCTTCGCGCGGCCGACGGCCTTCGACTGCATGGTCGGCTTCTTCGGAGGTAGGCTCTTCGCGAGCTAGCTCCGGCCTCGCTTCTTCATCAGCCATGACGACACCGATGCGGCTGCTCGTGAGCCCTCTGCTGAGCTGACGACGATCTCGCGGGCATCAAAGCCGGGCTTGACCACTGCCCGAGGAAGTCCTCGCCGACGCAGTAGGAGCCAGCCTTAAACGATGAGGTCGCGCTCGACAGACGCGCTCGCGAATCACACTTCGCACTGCCTCGCGTATCTCCTCGCCTCGAACCGGCTCCAGATAAGGTCGTGCTCGTGCAAGGAGGGCATCTTCCACCTCAAGGAGTGGATTCTCCGCGAGGAGACGATATCGCCGTGTTGTCGGGGTCGGCGAACTTCACGGGTCGTGCGATCACGCAGAACATCGAATCGCTCCACCTCCACCGAAGCTGGCGAGACATGGACAACCTAGACACGTGCACGGAGTCGGTGGCGGAGTTCGAGCTGTTCTGGCCGACCGGAAGCAGAGATGCACGCGACAGTCGACCTGCCGACGGCTGTAGCTGAGGACTGATCCGAACCTACGCACGGGAACGACCAACCGACCGAGGAGCGATTACGAGCGGCCGTGCCGAGGGCGCCGGACACCGAGGACGAAGCTGCAAGCTCGCGCAGTTCAGCCAGTTCCGCGCTACCTCAAATCGAGGATGGCCCGTACGCTCACCAGGGACGAGCGGTTGCGCCTGGGAGGCGGCTGGGCGCCGCGGATCCTCGCCATGGCGACGGGGGCAGGAAAGACGATCAGCGCCCTGGTGGCCGCCCATCGTCTTCTTGAGAGCAATGTGCCACTGGCCATCGTCATCGCTGTTCCGACCAAGCCCCTGTGACCCAGTGGGCCGACGAGTGCATCGAATTTGGGCTTGCACCGCTGGTCGCGCCCGCCGCTCCCAAGGAGAAGCGCTTGCGGCCAGTCCAACAAGCCTCTCGACAACCTCGAATTCGAGGTCAGCCAAGTAGAGACCATCATCGTCGACGAACCAGGGCCTCGTCGAGCCGGGGTTTCGGAATCTGCTCGACGACTACGACGGCGCCAGCCCTGCTCATCGGCAGACGAGGTCCACAACCTGGGCGGCGTACAGGACTTCATCAGCGACCGCTCCAGCCGGTGGCCGACTGCCAGGCTCGGACTCTCGGCGACCCCAATCCGTCAGTACGACGAAGAGGGCTCGGCTTTACTGCTCGACTACTTCGGAGGCGTCGTCTTTGAGTTCACTCTGGACGACGCCATCGGCGTCTGTCTCGTCGCCGTACGACTACTACGTTCACCCGGTGGATCTGACCGAGGCTGAGCGGGAGCAGTACGCCGAGTTGACGGAGAAGATCAAACGGCGCGTGGCATCGAAGGTGAGGGTCCTTCGACAGCGACGACACCGAACTGACCATCCTGTTGAACAAACGTCGGCTCATGCTGGAAACGGCCGAGGGAGAGCTGCACTCCTCGCGTCTCTCCTCGACGGGATGCCCGCTCGGCTCCTCGAAGTCCGTAGAACCTTGTTCTACGCCACGGACAAGGATCCCCGCCAGCTCGAAGCAGTGAACGAGCTTTGCGTCATCGTCGCATCCGGGCTCATCAGGTCACCGAGACCGAGACGAGTCGAGGTCGTCTTCTCCACCACCCTGGACGCGTTCGCGCCCGGGGTCCTGCATGCCCTGACCGCGAAGCGTGTCCTGGACGAGGGCATCAACGTCCCGCAGATCGACAGCGCCTACATCCTCGCAAGCACGACCGTCGCGTAACAGTGGGTCCAGCGGCGTGGGCGCGTCCTCCGCCCCTCTCCTGAGACCGGGAAGACTCATGCGGACATCCACGACTTCCTGGTGCTGCCCCCACCGGCGACGTGCCCGAGACGACGATTCCTCGACTCTCGTTGCGAGGCGAACTCGCAAGATGTGACGAGTTCGCCCGCCTTGCACGCAACCGGGCGGCACCTGATGGCCCCCTACGAGGTCATCAACGAGGCCCTTCAGGTACCTGACTTGAGCATCTACCGGGGGGTTAATTCGTGATCATGGCAGTCGATCAACGGAAGCTGGTCGCCGTGATGCGAGACGCCGTCGGAGGTGTCGAAGACCGGTACGACCGGTACCGCGGAGACCTCTTCGACTACGTGGCGCAGATAGTCATGCTCGAGCGTGAACACGAGCGCAAGGCCACGCAGATCCAGAAGAAGATCGGCGACAGCGTCCCGCGCTGGGCACACTCATCGAACTGAACGCGCATTCGGCCCCATGATCCAGATGCGTCGCGCTCGGCTTTCACAACTTCCGGCTCCTGCGAGACGTCGAGATCGAGTTCTCTACCACCCCTCGACAGCCGCTACGGTCGTCCGCGCCGAGAACGACACTGGGAAGACCACCCTACTCAATGGTCTGACGTTGGGCACTGTTCGGTGATTCAGCGTTCCCGCCGCTCGGCCGGACTTCAGAATGCACCCGATCGACTGGGACGTTTCGACCGACGGCCCTACGGTCACGCATCGAGTCACAGTCGAGTTCGCCGCGGTCGACGAGGAGACCGACTCGAGGTCTCTACGAGCTTGAACGTAGCTCCACAGGAGCGCCTACGGGAGCCCCCGACTTCGAACCTTCGCCGCAGATCTCTCTTGCTCCGCCACTCAACTGCGGGCGTCGACCGGTCGACAACCCGACTTCAGTCATTGAGTCCCTGCTCCCCGCAAGCCTACGCGACGTGTTCTTTATCGACGGAGACCGTGCGCTGGCATTCATCGAGGCCACGGACGAACAGCGGGTTAAGCGTGAGCGTGTCGCCCGGGCCGTTCGCGCGCTCCTGGGCTTGATCTTCTCGAGGACGCCGAGCGTCACGTCGATACGCCCGGCAGGATGCTGTCTCCGCCATCCGCAAGCTCGGGCGCGGGAACCGATGTCGAGCGTCTGGCCGCGAGCGCAACAGAGGCCTCGAAGAGGATCAAGGGAGCACAACGGAGCTCTCTACGCCTGCAGATCTGACAGAGACGCCACGGAAGCTCGGCATCGAAAGGCCGACAAGCGACTGAAGGAGGCCTTGGCGTCGGGAGCGGGCGCGCAAAGCGAGCTGGGCCCCGACTTGAGAAAGCGGAGGGGCAGCTTCACGACGAACGAGCAGCAGACGTCAATTCTCGCGCGCACCGGCAGTTGCTCAACATCCCTCCCTGACGGTCGCCCTTGCTCCGCGTCCAGATTGCCGAGGCGGCGGACTTGTTGCGGATCTGGAAGAACGAAAGGTCATCCCTAGCACGCTCCCCAGCGTCATCGAAGACCGGCTTGCGCGTCGTCGAGTGTCTGTGGGGCGCGTCGCTCGCGGAGGGCACCGAGGCTCGGCAGCGCCTAGAGGCCATGCTCGAAGAGGCACGCGACATCGACGAGTCGAAGGAGCTACTCCGCTACCTAAACGACGGCGTCAAGCGCACGATGCGCGAATCGGAACAGGACGACACCTCGTGGCATGCTCGGCTGCGGCACTCACAGGCCACATCCAGCGCTCCCTCCAGCGCCAGCACGAGCTCGGAGGAGGAGGTCGCGGACCTGCGCGCCCGCATCAGAGGGATGGAGGCGACGAACCTCGAGGAACTCGAACGAATGGTTGGCAGGAAGAGAGGAGGTCAAGCGGCTCCATCAGCGAATCGGCCGCGAATGGAACAGAGAATCCGTCAGCTGGAGACCAGAGCTGAAGGAGCGTCGACCAGCGAACGAGCCGTGCTCGAGCGAACAAATGCGCGAGTGCGATCAGGTGTAGCCAACGAGAAGGCCGCGAACGACGTCCTTCCGTGATCCGCGGCAACATGGACGTGCTTCAGGGCGAGACCATCGACGAGGTCAGCGAGCAGATGAACCGAATCTTCCTCTCGATGATCGTGGCCGACGCAGAAGCCGGCTCAGTGGTCGAAGGCAGGTCACCTCACTCGGTCCACGACATCGTCGTCGAGGGCCCCGGCGGCCGAACCATCGACCCGGACACCGACCTCAACGGCGCGTCTCGACGGGCGCTCACTCTCTCATTTATTCTCGCGCTGGTCGAGGTCAGCGGCGTCAAGGCGCCGAACATCATCGACACCCCTCTGGGCATGATGGGCGTCGAGGTCCGACAGGCAGTACTCAAGCTACGCGGCCGACCATGCGACGCAGCTCATCATGTTCCTCACCGGGCTCAGAGATCCTGGGCGTCGAAGATCTGTTGGACGAGTACGCCGGCCGAGTCTACACGTTCACAAACGCGGCGCACTATCCAACCAAGCTGGTGAACGACCCCGGCTCCGACCGTACAGAGACACTTGTCTGCGGATGTAACCATCGACAGACATGTGACCTTTGCCGCCGTCGGACCACAGTCACCGGATCCATCGAGGCTTGACGCATGATGACTTCCCGCGACTACAACCCCTTCGCCAATCTCGATCTTCATATCCCCGCGGCCTACCGCGACGAGGTGAAGCGCTATACGACGACCCAGGGCGGCGACGGCGACACCTCCGTGGGGTCGACGCCCTTCTGTGCGGTACGTCGACCTTGGGCGGCTGCCGTGGCGATCGGTGCCCAGGAAGCAGGCCTACGTGTCGAGCGACGACAAGGACGCCCGCCACCGGTTCATCCAGGGTTCCGTCCTGCAAGGGTGATCTCGCCCGTATCGAGCTGCTTCAGCTGCTCGCGATCGGCCACTCGGGCGACCCATATGTCGTCACTGACCCCGAAGGTCATCGAGATCGCAGACGCTTTCGCGGCGGGAGGACTGCCCATTCTGATCGACTGGCTTGAGGACGCCATCCAGACCCCCATCGTGAGCCTCACCAAGAACCTTATCCGATTTCTCAAGGAGGCCGAACCAGCGGCGGCCTCCGACGAAGCCAGTTAGCACCCCCGGCCGAGCGTCAGCCGTTCCGGCGGTCGCGGACTGACGCCTGCTTGCTTGGCTTGGGTCGGCAACCTCACTCGCTAGATCTCACCAACCGGTGTCCGCGAAGCTGCCAGCCTGCCTCGCGAAGCCTGCGATTCCAGCCAACTTGGGTCCCGATCTCGGACGAGCCTGAGAGCAGAGCATGCCGCTCCTCCTGTCTTGTGAGGCGTTCAAAGGTTGCTCGCCTTGGATGATCGGGCGCGATGAAGAATCCTTCCTGTGGAGCACCGGCGGATTTCTATAAGACCGGTAGTCCCGCGGTCTAACATCGAGTGCGCGAAAGTCCACGACCACGTATTCTGCGAGACCCGGATGCGGATCGTGGTCGAAGTTCGGATAGACGAGGAACGACACTCGCGGCTTGTCGAGGTGAAGCTTGATCACAGTTGCGTTCGGGACACCGCCCACGAGCGACTCGGCTGCTCCGATGAAGACCCGAAGGACAGGCGGAAGAAGATCGACGGCATCGACGTGCACGTAGTGGGCGTCCGGTGTCCTCTTGCCAACCGCGGCTGCGCTGGCCGTACCCCCCGGACTGCGACAGAGTCGCCGATAGAGAAGAGGAGTCCGTCCGCTTGTCGGCACGCTGCCTTGTAGGAGCCAAGCAGCGCCTTCACGTCGCGCTGGACACCAGCGGGAAGGGCGCTGAAGCGTGGACGACGGGAAAGCCGAGACAGAGCGAAACGAACCATGAGCTCATCGCGCCTGTCGGCCGCCGCGTCCTCCACCAAGTTTCATCCGCCACGTGGCGAATGACCTGGAAGGCCCTCGGGAGAGACCCGAACGCCTCCTCGATCCCCGCAGCCCAGTCGACCTCTTCCGGCCCAGGAAGCCGCCCTCGTTCAGCGAGGAACTCCTCCAGAGGCCGCAGCAACTCGCGATGAGCCCTGTACTCGCGGTCGCGCTTGGTGACCCGTGGCTCGACAATGCGACGCAAACGGCGCACTCGTCGCCGAAGCGTCGCGCGAGCGTCGAGCCAACTCTGCTCGCTGGCCTCGTCCTTGAAGACGACGAACACCCCGATACCTAGGGGAATGGCGTTGGCATCCAGCTCCTTGCCGATGTACTCCCTTGCTTCGGCCTGACCGAACAACCGTTGGAATGTCGCCGCGCCTGTCATCACGCCGTCAGCGTGATCCACCGCCTGTGCGATGGATCCGAGCTCATTGCTAGTGCGCACCGAGACGACCAGAGCCCGTCTCGCAAGGGCCCAAGCCTCCTTGAGCGCTCGGCCGCGTTCGTTGGGATTCTCGATGACGTTGAGCACGTAACCGAGGTTCACGACCGCGGCCTCAGACCGCTCGTCGTGAGGGCTGTGGTATGGATCCCAACCGTTAGCCGCATGGCCTAGCTGGCGTAGGAACTCGATGTCGGTTCCGTAGCCGCAGCCATAGTCGAACACGTCGTCCGACGGCCGCACAACGCCGCTTTCGAGGGCAAGCCGGACCGGCCGGGATAACTCCACGCGCTTCATCGCCGTGGTCCCGGCTCGCTCAAGCTCAGGTGCGATCTCGGCCATCATCGGCAGGGTAGACCCGTCGACTCCGTCCTTGTGTCTGCGGACTGCCAGATCTTAGGAATTGTCCCACCTGCGGTGGAAGATCTTGCCCTTGTGGCGCTGGGGAAGGGTGGCCGCGCGGAAGTTTCTCATCACGACCGAGAGGGTCTCCGCTAATCGAGGCCTACCCGAGGGTGGGGCCGCGGCGCCGTCGAGCAGACGGGGCGCCGAGGGCCACAACGGCGTAGGTATTCGACTACTGTCGTCTGAGAGGCCGAAGACCGCCGAGCTCGGCGCCCGAGGAGCCGTGATGCCAGCCAATGACTGCGTACATTGGTTCTCGGCCGACTCGATAGATGGAGTAGTCCATGAGCCTGGCTTGTACGCTTGGTACGCCATTCCGGTTGCGGGCGTGCCGGACTGGATGGTGGATCATGACGAGAACGGGTTGGACAGGGGCGCCTACAACTATGGGTCGTTCCTGGCTAATTACACGGAACGTCTTCGCGGTCCCGACCTCTCGATGTCGCTCTCGGGACCTTTCTGGGCCGAGTGGGAGGGCAAAGCACTGGAACGGGGCTACCAGGTTCTCGCCAGCAACATCCGTGTTCTTGCCGAGGGAGGCTCGGCGCGTGGCGCCAAGCTCCGATGGGCCCTGCAAAACCCACTGGCTCGCGAACGACTTGCTGCGGTGCTTGAAGCTGCGTCCCCTCGCTTGAGTGCGCCCATCTACATCGGGGTGAGCCTCGATCTCGGCGGCCGGCTCGCTGAGCACATGGAGACTCTGGAAAAGGCCTCAGCGTTTCTGTCCGTTGGAGATGAGGTGCCACAGAACCTTGTCGGAACGTTCGGTGCTCGAGCGGCCATGGCTGGCCTGACAGTCGATGAGCTGCGAGTGGCGGTACTCCCTGTCCCGGCGATGGCCGGCATGGCCGCAGGAGAACTGCGCAACATCGCCGAAGCTGCCGAGTTCGTGCTCAACAGGTGGCATAAGCCAATTTTCGGCGAAAGGTAGACGGGGTGTCGGATGCGCTTGCATTGCCGACGGCGACCGCAGTTCTCAGCCTGGATCGAGGGTACGTGGGGAGATTTCAAGACGCGCAGTGGTCACGTCGCGTATGTCATGACAAATGCTCGGTTAGGGAGTCAAGGTGTCGACAACGAGCGAAGACTGACTGGTCAACTGAGGCCGGTCCGTGAAGTACTTAACGTTCGAGACATGAACTTCGACGAGTTGCTTCAACGAGATCTCGATGATCACAGGGTGGTGACGGAGCTCGTCCCATACCTGCTCCGAGATCCCGATCAAGGGCCGACGTTCTTCCCGCCCATCCTCGCGGTACTGCTCCCGTACCAGGGAATGGAACAAACCAACTTTGCAGCGCCACAAGAAGATGACATCCAGGACGAGAATGGGCTCCCCTTCCATCGTCAGACTTTCGGGGAAGGCTTCCAAGTGCTGCGCCTGACCCAGGGTGAAGGGCAGGAGCCCAGCGATATCCGCCTATGTCGGGTCGGATGGAACGCCGAACGAGCAAAACTAGTCGTCATCGACGGTCAACATCGGGCTATGGCTCTGCTTGCGATCCACCGAACGATGAATGGCACCTGGGAGGACGATGTTCGTGGGGCGCGGTATCGGCATTTTTACGAGGGGCCGGTAGAAGCGGTGCTGGCTAGGCATGAAGCCGAGCGGCTCGAGATGGTTCACGTCCCAGTCACAGTCTGCTGGTTTCCCGACCTCGTGGGTGAGGCTGGTCCACCGCACCGCGCGGCGCGACGCCTATTCGTCGATGTCAACCGAGAGGCGAGGCCACCAAGCCCCGACCGACTAGTGCTGCTCTCTGACGACGACCTGCTAAATATCCTGACGCGTTCTATCCTCAACGAATTGCGGAAGCGGGATGAGGACCCTCCCCTTTACGCCTTGGAGTACGACAGTCCATCCACGGGCGGTCGTCCGGGCCGTTGGTCGGCGCTCCTATCGCTGCAGTCCACACGCAACCTGCTCCGGCGGACCGTGTTTGGTCCAAAGAAGTACGTCACGAACGTAACGACTCAGATGCGCGGCCGCACCAGCACTGCTGACGAAGACGCGTTCATGCGCGAGCAACTCAGAGTTCGTGACTTATTCACGCACGACTTGGGCGGTGTGGGCGGGGGAAGGAGGGAGGCGCTTGGTCGGGTCACCTTCCCAAAGGGCGCCGTGCAGCCACTCGTCGAGGAATTCGAGCAGGGCTGGGGCCTAGCCATTCTGACCGTGCTCGGAGATTTGACTCCGTTCAAGATCCACTATGAAGCGCTCCGCGCTTTGGACGATGCCTGGACGCCGGCCGACCCAGCAACCGTAGATGCTCTGGCGTGGGAAGGCATCTTCGAGGGCGTGGGAATGTTTTGGACTCTCCGCGAGAGCTATGAACACTGGCGGTCAAGCGCGGCCGTGGGTGACAGGACTAACAAGCCTGACGTTGTCCAGGCGTGGGAACGGACGCTTGAGAAGGAGAAGCAGTTCCGAAGGTTGAGGTCCCTGGGCCTCCTGGGTAGCGGTGAGCCAGCGGACATTGCTCTCACCGATTCGGTCTACGACGTGTTTCAGACACAAGCGTGCCAGGTGTCCCTCGGGCTGACGCTAGCTACGCTCGCGGCACGGATCGGTATAGACGGTCGCCGTGCGCCCGAATTGGCTGGTCGGTTCGTCGCGTCATTGAATACCAGCATGGATGTCACCACCCCCTCTGGTGCGATCCGACGGATCATGCTGTCGCAGTCCGTCGACAGCAGTCTGAACCGGATCGCCGAAATGAATACGACGCGTGCGGTCGAATTCCGGTACTTCTGGCTCGAGCTTCTGTGCGATAAGGCTGTTCTTGACGAATTCGTGGGTCCGTATGACGCACTGTCGGCGGGCGATCTTGAGTCAATTCGAGATCGTGCTCGGATGCGGTATGCGCAGCAGCTCATCGATGAACGCGTTCGGAGCCTACGCCGACTGGAACGCAAGAGCCGTGATCAGCTGCTGGGGCGGGCCACTCTAGAGGTCCTGTCATTCCTCCAAGAAAATCCTTGGCTAAATGGTTCGACATCCCAGCCTCTGAACTACAAGAGTGGGGCGCATCTGCGGACCTGGCGGTTAGCGAGGATGATGAGGAGGACGGCGACTAGATGGAGCCAAGTACAGAAAGTCCTCTCGCCGAAAATGGCGGCGTGATCGGCGACCCCCAGGGGAAGCCACCCTGAGGGTTATCGTGGTGCGTCGATAGCAGAGGCGGAGTGACAGTAGTGCTCGTTTCGCGAGGATATGAGTAACGGATTATCCTGACTGCGTGCTACAAGTTTCGTTGACCGGCGTCCGAGGGTCGTTCGACCCGCGGTCTGACCGTTTGGGATCTCCATTCAGCTGTCGCGTGGCCTCTATGGCCCGCTCCCGCTTGCTTGCGCTTGGGACATGCGACGAAGGTGTTCGTCAAGGACGGCGACTTCGATCTTCCAGCGGGTGCCGAGCCGTAGGTGGGGGATAGCGTGGTCGATGATGGTTTGCCGCAGGGTGGGCCAGGACACGCCGATGTATTCGGCGGCTTCCTGACCAGGAGAGCCAGACGGTGGGTGAGGGGGCGGGAGAGCCGGTCGGTCAGCGAGGCGCGTGCGCGGGCGCGGCGGTCCGGGATGGAGTGGCTGGCGGCCATCAGGGGACCTTCCTTGCCGGGATCGTGTGTCGGGGCGGGTCGGTGGTGCGGTCGGCGAGGACACCTGTGCGGGCGAGGGAGACCCACCGCTTGTGTCCGATGACGAGGTGGTCGAGGGTGTCGATGCCGAGGATGTCGGCGGCTTTGCCGAGCCGCTTGGTGATGAGCTCGTCGTCGCGGGAGGGCTGGGGGTCGCCGGAGGGGTGGTTGTGAGCGACGACGATGGCGGCGGCCCCGTGGAGCAGCGCGTCGCGGAACACTTCGCGGGGGGACATGAAGGTGTGATCGATCGAGCCGATGGAGACGGTGGTCGCGGCGATGAGCCGGTGTTTGGTGTCGAGGTTGAGGGTGACGCAGTGTTCGCGGTCGAGGCGGCCGAGCATGGGGACGAGGATGTCGGCGGCGGCTTCGGGGCTGGTGATGGCGGCGCGGGTTTCGGGTGGGCCGGGCCGGTAGAAGCGTCCGAGCTCGCCGGCGCAGTGCGGACATACGGTCGGGTCGGCGGCGCCTCGGGGGTCGGGGAGTCGGGCGGTGTCGAAGGGGGCGTGGGTGAGGTAGTCGTCGAGCAGCTCGGCGATGTGCTGCGGCTCCTGGGGGTCGGGGGAGCGCGATGACGGCGGGCCACTCATAGGGGTCTCCTGGCCGCAGTGGACGTGGGCGGGGCACACAGGAAGTCCCCGGGGCGAGGCTCCAGCTGTGACAGCCATTCGGTGGCCGCATGGGGGCTACGTCGACGTTCTGCCGAGCGTGGGGCCTCATCACGGGTCAGCGTGCCCGCGGGGGCGGCGGGAGGGTCGGGCCGGGGTGGAGGTGGCGGTAGGCGGCTTGGCGGGCGGCGGTCAGGGTGGGGGTGCGGCGGATGCAGCGGCCGTCGATCATGAGCATGTAGGGCGGGGTGCCGGCGATCTTAAAGATGATCACCCGCCCGTCGGCGTCGACGAAGTCGCCGTTGGCGTCGCGGGCGACGGTGATCTCGGGGGCGGCCAGCCGTGGCACCGGCGCGGCTGTCGACCGCACCGTCTCGAGCCGGGCCGGGGCCTGCGGAGGTGCGAGATGCGGCTGGCGGGTCAGGGCCTGGTCGAGGGTGAGCTGTCCGGTGCGGATGCGCTGGCGGGTGGCGGGGGTGGTGCCGCCCCAGATCCCGACGTCGGTCTCGGGCGGGTGGGCGAGTGCGGTGATGAGGCACGGCCGGCGGACGGGGCAGCCGGTGCAGGTGCCGATCGCCTGGTGGATCTCGTCGGGGTCGGCGGGGTCGGTGAACCGTTCGGGTGGCTGGCCGCGGCAGCCCGCCCGCGCACGCCACGCCTCGTCGGTTCGGGGACGTGGCGCGCTCATCGGGCTGCGGAGGTGGGGATCGGGAGGTCGGGTGGGATGGGGACGGGCAGCGTGGGGGTGGGGGCTCTGCCGGTGTAGGTGCAGCCGGTGGCCAGTCCGGTGAGGCTGGGGACGGGCCAGGCGCGCCATAGGCCGAGCAGCAGCGCCTGGGGGCAGCGGGGTGTGCCGGCGACGGCGATCTGGAGGTGCAGGTGGGGGCCGGTGGAGTTGCCGGCACCGGGCGCACCGGGCGCGCCGCCGGAGCGGCCGAGGGGTTGTCCGGCGGTCAGGGTCTGGCCGGCGGACACGCCGAGGGTGGCAAGGTGGCAGTAGGTGATCCGGGCGCCGGTGGCCGTCGCCTGGAGGATGACGGTGTTGCCGCAGCGGGCCATCGTGCCGGCCCAGGCCACGGTGGCGGCGGTGAGCGCGTACAGGCGGGTGCCGACCGGCAGGGGGATGTCGGCGGCGACGGTGCCGCCGTGGTGGGGTTTGACGAGTTGCCACTCCAGGGGGCGGGGCGGGCGACGATCGATGGTGGCGGCCCGCAGCCCGGCCGGGTCGAACGGCAACGCGAACCCGCCGGCCGTCGTCGGGGGGCTGCCGGGCCCGCCGTTGCCGGCGAGCCGGTGGTAGTGGGCGGCCAGGCCGATCGCGCGGGTGGCGTAGGCGGCGCCGGCGGCCGGGTCGGGGTTGGCGGGCCCGGCGTTGTAGGCGCGGGCGGCCGCCAGGGGGTCGCCGGCGGCGTGCAGGTCGACGAGGTAGCGGGCGGCTGCGTGCACGGCGTCGTAAACGTCCCAGGGGTCGGCGATCCCGTCGCCGTCCCCGTCGGTGGCATACCCGTGCCCGTCGGCGGCCGGCGGGCCGGCCACCTCGACCGCGTGACGGGAGGCGCTGGTGCGCCAGGTCGAGCCGAGGAACTGCATCGGTCCGCGGGCCCCGGCGCTGTTGACGGTCCCGGGCGGCCAGCAGCCCGCCGTCCGCGCCCGGCCGTGGTCGCATTCGAGCTTCCCGATCGCGGCGAGCAGCGCCCAATCCACCTGCCAGCGGTTGGCGGCGTCGAGGTAGGCGTTCAGCATCGGCTGCGGGATCACCCCGGCCAGCCGGGCCGGGTCGAACCGGCTCCCGGCAGGCCCAGCCTGACGGGAGCCGGCGAGCGCCCCGGCGGGCAGCACGAGCAGCACGACGGTCGCGGCCGCCAGCCAGCCCCGGTGTTTCACGGCCGGCCTCCGCCGCCGGCGTCGGGTGTGGGCTGCCAGCCGGCGTCGCCGGCCCGGACCATCCGCACCCGATACAGGCCGGTGGACGCCACCCCGGGCTCGTCGGCGGGGGTGGCGGTGACCGCGACCGTGACGGTGACCGCGTCGGGCGTGCGGGTCACGACGTGTGCGCCGTAGTCGAGGACGGTCAACTCCTGGCGGGCCAGCGCGTCCAGGATCCGCCGCTCGGCGAGCGCGACCGGATCGCCGCCCGACGGCTGCCCCGGTGCGGTAGCCGGGGCCAGCGCCGGCTCCCCGGCGTCGGGCTGCCCGGCCGGGCCGGCGGTGAGCAGGGCGACCGGGAGCCGGCCCGCCTGGACGGCGACGGCGGCCGGGTGCGGCCGGTGGGTGCAGCCGACGGCGGCCAGCGCGACGGCCACGGTGGCCAGCGTGCGGGCACGGGTGGGCATGGCGGCTCCTCGACGGGCAGGGAGTCGCCACGGCCGGGCGATCTGGTGTGACAGGGGTGCGCTGGCAGCACAGCCGGTCACAGTCGGCGGGGCCGTGTCGGGACTTGTTGGGTGCCGGACGACACGAGGAGGATGAGGTGGGGCAGGTCGACACGTTGCTGCTGGGGCAGGTCCCGGCGCTGGATCCGGCGCAGGGCCGCCAGTGGATCCCCAACTACGACCAGATCATCTCGGCGCTCAACGGGCTGACGCTGGCGGGGCTGCTGTTCGCCGCGGGGGTGATCGTGATCGGCGGGGCGACCTGGGCGCTGGCCGGAACCGGGCCCACACCCAGGGGGTGACCTGGGGCCGGCTCATGGTCATCGGCGGGTTCGTCGGCGCGATCGTGATCGGCGCGGCCGCTGCGATCGTCAACGCCGGGTTCCGGCTCGGCAGCTGAAGGACGCACCGTGGACCGATACGACACCCCCCGGCCGAGCGGGCCGGGCTGGACAGGACGCCACAGGGCCGGGCTGGTGGCGGTGCTGGCTGGCGGCGGCGGGCGGGTGGCTGGCCTGGCGCGGGCTGGCCGCCGGGCCGCCGCCCCCACCGGCTGCCGCCACCTCGACAGCCCCCGAGACAAACGCAGGCAGCCCTGGCGGGGTCGGGCCGGTGGCGTTCGGGGCCCCGCGGATGGTCGACGGGGTTCCGTGGGGCTACCCGCACACCCCGGCCGGCGCGGCGGCGGCCGCGGTGACGGCGGTGGCGGTGACCTCCCAGCCGCAGGTCGTCTTCGACGACGCGGCAACCTCGCCCGGGTCGCCAAGGTCGTGTTCACCCCGCCCGCCGCCGCCGCGGGAGGCCCGGCAGGTCGCGGCGGCCCGCACCCGGCTCGAGGCGTCAGGGCATGGGCCCGCCAGCCCGCCTCCCGACGGATGTTCACGTTCGTGCCGCTGACCGTGGCCCTGACCGGCTACGGGCCGGCCGGTGGGTCCGCGTCGGCGCAGGTGTGGGCGATGTCGCTGGTCGGGGTCGGCGACGCCGGCGGGGCGCTGTTCACCACCTCGACCGTGCCAATGACCGCCGACGGCGACAGCTGGCGGGTCGCCGGGATCGACACGACCCAGGGGCCGATCCCGCTGGTGGAGGGCGACGCGTCCCCGCCGGGGGCGCTGCGGGCCGCGCTGGTGACAGTCTGCCCACCCTCCCGCTCCCGCTGGGGCTGGCCGTCCGAGGTGGGTCATGAGGCCCGATTGGCACGGCGAGGAGGGGCTGATCCCGTTCGCGTGGTGGTCGGGATCGCCGCGATCGGGGCGGTGCTCGGGATGGCGTGGGCCGGGTAGCAGTGGGCGAACACGCTGCTGCGGCAGGCCGGCGGGGAGCTGACCGTGTGGGTGCTGCGCGGCGCGTTCTGGTCGCTGGACCTGGTCGCCCTGCAGGCCTCGACCGCCCCGGTCAACCGTGACTGGTACACCCCGGTGCTGCACGGCCCGGCGCTGCCGATCTACGCGCTCGCGGCGCTGGTGATGGTCGCCACCCTGATCGCCGAGGTCATCGCCGGAATGGTGACCGGCAACACAGCCAGCGCGCCGTCCAGGCGGTGTTCCGGGCGCTGGTGGCCGGGATGCTCGCCTCGGCCGGCGGGTCGCTGCTGCTGGCGGTGGGCGGGGCGGTCTTTCCGGCTCGGCCGGATCGCTCTGGCCGCCTCCGGGACGACCGTGGACGCGCCGCTGGTGCCGCTGCAGCAGGCGCTGATGGACGCCGCGCCGGCTGCAGCGCGACCCGGCGCGCAGCTGTTCGTCGCGTTCCTGGCCGGGATCGTGATCGTGTTCGCTGCGCTGGCCATCTACTTCACCCTGGCGATGCGGCCCGTGCTGCTCGCCGCGCTGATCGTGTTCCTCCCGGTCGCCCACGCCCTGTCGGTGTGGACCCCGCTGCGGCGCGTGCAGGTCCGTGCGTGGAGCCTCGCGTTCGCGGTGCTGTTCGCCGACGCGGCGATCCTGACCATGTTCGCGGTCACCAACACCGTCGCCGGTCAGCCCCAAGGCATCGACCGGCTCATCTTCGGGACGTTCGGGCTCGCGCTGGCCGCCCTCGCACCGGCCGCGCTGGCCGGGATCGTGCACCCATGCTCTACCAGGAGCTGACCACCGCCGTCCACGCCATGTCGCGCGGCACCCGGGCGGTGGCGATCGGCGCCGGGCTGCTCGGCGCCCGCTCCCGTGCTGGCCGCCGGCGGGCCAGGTGGCGGGTTCACGGCCGCGACGGCCGGCAGCCCCACCTCCGCGCTGGACGCCGGCCGGCCAGGCCCCGCTGGCGGCCCACCCTCGTCCGGGCCCGGGGCCGGGGCCGGTTGCCCGTCGGTCGGCCCGCCGTCCGTCGGCGGCACGGCGGGGCCGGGGTCTTCGGGCGGGTGGCGGTCGGCGGTGCAC
>CAWAMD010000002.1:0-733406 GCA_963783045.1 uncultured Nitriliruptorales bacterium | reverse complement strand
GGCCCCGGCGCTGTTGACGGTCCCGGGCGGCCAGCAGCCCGCCGTCCGCGCCCGGCCGTGGTCGCATTCGAGCTTCCCGATCGCGGCGAGCAGCGCCCAATCCACCTGCCAGCGGTTGGCGGCGTCGAGGTAGGCGTTCAGCATCGGCTGCGGGATCACCCCGGCCAGCCGGGCCGGGTCGAACCGGCTCCCGGCAGGCCCAGCCTGACGGGAGCCGGCGAGCGCCCCGGCGGGCAGCACGAGCAGCACGACGGTCGCGGCCGCCAGCCAGCCCCGGTGTTTCACGGCCGGCCTCCGCCGCCGGCGTCGGGTGTGGGCTGCCAGCCGGCGTCGCCGGCCCGGACCATCCGCACCCGATACAGGCCGGTGGACACCACCCCGGGCTCGTCGGCGGGGGTGGCGGTGACCGCGACCGTGACGGTGACCGCGTCGGGCGTGCGGGTCACGACGTGTGCGCCGTAGTCGAGGACGGTCAACCCCTGGCGGGCCAGCGCGTCCAGGATCCGCCGCTCGGCGAGCGCGACCGGATCGCCGCCCGACGGCTGCCCCGGTGCGGTAGCCGGGGCCAGCGCCGGCTCCCCGGCGTCGGGCTGCCCGGCCGGGCCGGCGGTGAGCAGGGCGACCGGGAGCCGGCCCGCCTGGACGGCGACGGCGGCCGGGTGCGGCCGGTGGGTGCAGCCGACGGCGGCCAGCGCGACGGCCACGGTGGCCAGCGTGCGGGCACGGGTGGGCATGGCGGCTCCTCGACGGGCAGGGAGTCGCCACGGCCGGGCGATCTGGTGTGACAGGGGTGCGCTGGCAGCACAGCCGGTCACAGTCGGCGGGGCCGTGTCGGGACTTGTTGGGTGCCGGACGACACGAGGAGGATGAGGTGGGGCAGGTCGACACGTTGCTGCTGGGGCAGGTCCCGGCGCTGGATCCGGCGCAGGGCCGCCAGTGGATCCCCAACTACGACCAGATCATCTCGGCGCTCAACGGGCTGACGCTGGCGGGGCTGCTGTTCGCCGCGGGGGTGATCGTGATCGGCGGGGCGACCTGGGCGCTGGCCGCGAACCGGGCCCACACCCAGGGGGTGACCTCGGGCCGTTCATGGTCATCGGCGGGTTCGTCGGCGCGATCGTGATCGGCGCGGCCGCTGCGATCGTCAACGCCGGGTTCCGGCTCGGCAGCTGAAGGACGCACCGTGGACCGATACGACACCCCCCGGCCGGGCGGCCGGGCCGGGCTGGTCGCCGCGGCCGGGCTGGTGGCGGTGCTGGCTGGCGGCGGCGGGTGGCTGGCCTGGCGCGGGCTGGCCGCCGGGCCGCCGCCCCCACCGGCTGCCGCCACCTCGACAGCCCCCGAGACAAACGCAGGCAGCCCTGGCGGGTCGGCCGGTGGCGTTCGGGGCCCCGCGGATGGTCGACGGGGTCCCGTGGGGCTACCCGCGCACTCCGGCCGGCGCGGCGGCGGCCGCGGTCACGGCGGTGGCGGTGACCTCCCAGCCGCAGGTCGTCTTCGACGACGCGATCTTCGCCCGGGTCGCCAATGTCGTGTTCACCCCGCCCGCCGCCGCCGCGGAGGCCCGGCAGGTCGCGGCGGCCCGCACGCGGCTCGAGGCGTCGGCGTGGGGCCGCCAGCCCGCCTCGCGGCGGATGTTCACGTTCGTGCCGCTGACCGTGGCCCTGACCGGCTACGGGCCGGCCGGCGGGTCCGCGTCGGCGCAGGTGTGGGCGATGTCGCTGGTCGGGGTCGGCGACGCCGGCGGGGCGCTGTTCACCACCTCGACGGTGCGGCTGACCGCCGACGGCGACAGTTGGCGGGTCGCCGGGGTCGACACGACCCAGGGGCCGATCCCGCTGGTGGAGGGCGACGCGTCCCCGCCGGGGGCGCTGCGGGCGGCGCTGCGTGACAGCCTGCCCACCCTCCCGCTCCCACTCGGGCTGGCCGTCCGAGGTGGGTCATGAGGCCCGATTGGCACGGCGAGGAGGGGCTGATCCCGTTCGTGGTGGTCGGGATCGCCGCGATCGGGGCGGTGCTCGGGATGGCGTGGGCCGGCCAGCAGTGGGCGAACACGCTGTTGCGGCAGGCCGGCGGGGAGCTGACCGTGTGGGTGCTGCGCGGCGCGTTCTGGTCGCTGGACCTGGTCGCCCTGCAGGCCTCGACCGCCCCGGTCAACCGTGACTGGTACACCCCGGTGCTGCACGGCCCGGCGCTGCCGATCTACGCGCTCGCGGCGCTGGTGATGGTCGCCACCCTGATCGCCGAGGTGATCGCCGGGATGGTGACCGGCAACACGGCCCGCACCGTGCAGGCGGTGTTCCGGGCGCTGGTCGCCGGGATGCTCGCCTCGGCTGGCGGGTCGCTGCTGCTGGCGGTGGGTGGGGCGGTCTCCCGGCTCGGCCGGATCGCTCTGGCCGCCTCCGGGACGACCGTGGACGCGCCGCTGGTGCCGCTGCAGCAGGCGCTGATGGACACCGCGCTGCAGCGCGACTCCGGCGCGCAGCTGTTCGTCGCGTTCCTGGCCGGGATCGTGATCGTGTTCGCTGCGCTGGCCATCTACTTCACCCTGGCGATGCGGCCCGTGCTGCTCGCCGCGCTGATCGTGTTCCTCCCGGTCGCCCACGCCCTGTCGGTGTGGACCCCGCTGCGGCGCGTGCAGGTCCGTGCGTGGAGCCTCGCGTTCGCGGTGCTGTTCGCCGACGCGGCGATCCTGACCATGTTCGCGGTCACCAACACCGTCGCCGGTCAGCCCCAAGGCATCGACCGGCTGATCTTCGGGACGTTCGGGCTCGCGCTGGCCGCCCTCGCCCCGGCCGCGCTGGCCCGGATCGTGGCCACCCCGGAGCTGACCACCGCCGTCCACGCGATGTCGCGCGGCACCCGGGCCGTGGCGATCGGCGCCGGGCTGCTCGGCGCCCGCTCCGTGCTGGCCGCCGGCGGCCAGGTGGCGGCCTCGGCCGCGACCGCCGGCAGCCCCACCTCCGCGCTGGACGCCGGCCCGCCAGGCCCCGCTGGCGGCCCACCCTCGTCTGGGGCCGGGTTGCCGTCGGGCGGCCCGCCGTCGGTCGGCGGCACGGCGGGGCCGGGGGCTTCAGGCGGGTGGCGGTCGGCGGTGCACGGGCCCGGCCGGCAAGGAGGATCGGATGGGTGAGCGCGACGACCGCGGCCCGCAGCTGGCCCGCTACCAGTTCCCCGCCCGGGCCGCCGGGGGGCTGCTGTTCGGCCTGTCGGCCGGACGCCTGGCCGCGATCGCCGCGGCCGGCGGGGTGTTCGTCGCCGCGATGGCCCACCCGAGCCCCGGCCGGGCGGCGGTCGCGCTGGTCTCGATCGGCGCGCTGGCCGCCGCGGCCGCCGTGCGGGTCGCCGGCCGGCCGGCGGTGGACTGGCTGCCGATCTGGGTCGGCTACGGCTGGGCGCGGCTGTCGGGCAACCACACCTTCCATCCCGCACCGGCCGTGGGCCTGCCGCCGCTGCCCGAGCCGATCCTCGACCTGCCGGGCGGCCTGTTCGGCATCGAACTCCACCAGCTGACCCCACCCACCGCCGCGAGACCGGCCGACGCCGACGGCCGCTACGGGATCGTGGCCGACACATTCCGCCGCCGGCTGGTCGCCATCGCCGAGCTGTCCGGCCAGGGGTTCCTGTTCGGCGACCTCGACGACCAGCAGGCCCGCATCGGCGCCTGGGGGGCCGTGCTCGACCATGTGGCCCAGTCCCTGCCCGAGCTGACCCGCCTTCAGCTGGTCCACACCGCCGGACCGGCCGACCTCCGCCCGGCCGCCGCCCACCACGCCAGCCAGGGCGGACGCGGCTCACCGGCGACCGCCGACTCCTACCGGCGGCTGCTGACCGCCGCCGCAGCCGCCGGTCAGGACCACCGGCTCTGGCTCGCGGTCGGCCTCGACGAGAAGGCCGCACGCCGGACGATCCGGGCTGCCGGCGGCGGGCTCGACGGCGGCGCCCAGGTGCTCCTCGACCGGGCCGCCACCCTCGAGGACAGCCTGACCGGCGCCGGACTGACCGTCCACGGGTGGCTGGATGCCGGGGCGATCGGCCGGCTGCTCCGCGACGCGTTCGACCCCACCAGCACCCACGCCCCGACCCCCCACCCCGACCGCAACCGCGACGGCGACGGCGACCCGGACGGCGACGGTGGGGTGCCGGCGGGGGCGGCCGGCCCGTGGGGGATGGTCGACGGCTGGTCGGCGCTGCGGCACGACTCGGGCTGGTCGGCCACCCTGCAGGTCGCCCGGCTGCCGGCCCGGCCGGTCACCGGCGACTTCCTCCAGCACCTGCTGGTCGGCGTGCCGGCCCGGCGCCGCTGGTCGCTGCTGTGGGTCCCGACCCCGATGGCGCAGGCCGAACGGCGCGCCCAGAGCCTGCAGGTCACCCAGGACTCCGAGCAGGCCATCCGTGCCCGGCTCGGGTTCGCGCCCGCCGCCCGCCAGCGGGCCACCCGCGACGACGCCGCCCGCCGCGAAGCCGACCTGGTCGCCGGCCGCACCGTCTACCGGCTCGTATGGCTGTGCACCGTCACCGCCGCCGACCCGACCGCCCTCGAGACCGCAGTCGCACAGGTCGAGGCGTCCGCCCGCCGGGCCGGCCTCGAGCTGCGCCGCCTGTCCGGCCTCCAACGCCACGCCTTCGGCTGGACCCTGCCGCTGTGCCGAGGCGCCCGATGACCGCCCGCCGCCGACGGCTCACCCGCCGCATCGCCGCCGCCCCCGCCCGACCCGCCGGCCGCCGCGGGTGGCTGCGTTCACCCTGGCGGCGCCGCCGAACCCGGACCGCCGACCAGACGGCCGCACGGCGCCGCACGGCCGCCCGCTACCGGCGGCTGGGCGGCCCGTCCGGTCAGCGCCGCCCGCATGCCGCCCGCAGCCTGACCAGCCCTCGCCCGCAGCCGATCGAGCTGTCCACCGCGACCGCCGAGGCGATCTATCCGTTCCTGGTCGCCTCCGCCGCCGCACAGACCGACCGGCGCGGGGCGGTGATCGGGGTGTCGCCCACCGGCGGGACCTTCTGCTTCGACCCGTTCACCGCCTACCGCGACGGGCGGCTGACCAACCCCAACCTGCTCATCCTCGGCGACGTTGGCTCCGGCAAGTCCACGCTGGCCAAGACGCTGGTCTGGCGCGGCCTCGAGTTCGGCCGCGGCGCCCACATCATCGACCCCAAAGGCGAATACGCCCCGCTGGCCGCCGCCGCCGGCACCCAACCCATCGCCCTGACCCCCGGCGGGCAGGTCACCCTCAACCCGCTCGACCTCGGCGCCGCCCGGCACCGGCTCCCACCGGCCGGCCTGTTCCACCGCAACCTGGCCACCGTCCGGGCCCTGCTCGAGGCCACCCTCGGCCGCGACTGCCGGCAACTCGAGCTCGTGCTCGCCTCCAGCTGCCTGGCCCGAGTCTGCAGCCTCGAGCTCGACCCGGCCGTGCCCGCCCCCACCGGCTACGGGCAGACCGCCACCCTGCCGATGCTCGCCGACGCGCTGGTCGACCCGCCCGCCGACATCGCCCACCGGCTGCACATCGACCCGGCCCGGCTGACCGCCGAATCCCGCGAGATGGCCCTCGCGCTCGCCCGGCTCGTCGACGACCACGGCGACCTGGCCGGCATGTTCGCCGGCCACACCAGCATCGACGCCGACGCGCTCGGCGACTGCACCGTCGTGGACCTCTCCGCCGTCCACACCACCCACCGCAGCCTGCTCCCGCTCGTGATGGTCTGCACCGCCGCCTGGCTGCAGGTCGCCACCGCCGCCAGCCCCCGCGGCCGGTTCCAGGTCAACGACGAAGCCTGGGCCCTGCTCGCCGACGAACCCACCGCCCGCTGGATGCAGACCAACCAGAAGCTCTCCCGCCAGCTCGCCCTCTCGGTCGTCAACGTCCTGCACCGCCTCTCGGACACCGCCGCCGCCGGCGACGCCGGCAGCACCACCCGGTCGCTGGCCGACGGGGTCATCGCCGACTGCGGCACCTGGATCATCTACCGCCAAAAACCCGCCGAAGCACCCCGGCTGCAGACCACCCTCGGCCTCAACCGGCTCCAAACCGGCCTCACCGCCCGGCTCCCGCGCGGCCGCGGCCTGTGGATCGAAGCCGGCGAAACCCGCCACGTCACCCTCGTCGACCACCTGATCACCCCGACCGAACAGGCGCTGTGCGACACCGACGCGCCGCTACGTGCCGTCGACCCCGACCCGCACCCCGTCCCGGACCCCCGCCGGTGAGCCGGCCGGCCCCGCCCCCGCCCGCCTCCCGGCGGCTGTCCACCGGCGGCCCCAACGCCCTCGAGCTGCTCTGGGCCCTGCTCACCCTCGCCGCCCTGGCCGCCGTCGTCACGGCCTGCGGCATCGGCTGGATCGCGCTGCGCACCGAAGCCGCCCTCGCCCACCGGCCCTTCACCATCCAGCCCGCCGACCTTCCCCGGCTGCTGATCGGGCTGGCCGCCCACCACCCGCCCGACCAGCTCACCGCCGCCGTCGCCCACCCCTGGCGGCCCGCCACCATCGCCGCCCTGCTCACCGTCGCCGTCGCCGCCGCCACCGCCGCCGGCTGGCACGCGCTCAGCCGCTGGCAAGCCGGCTGGCGACACCGGCAACGCACCACCGAACGGCACACCTCCCGCGTGTGGGCCCGCCGGCGCGACCTGACCGGCCTGCTGACCCGCCCGCCCCGCACCGGCGACGAGCCCCCCGCCGACGGGCGGCTGTGGGTCGGCAGCCTCGCCGGCCGCGACGTGACCGTCCCGCCCGCCACCTCCGTGATGGCCATCGCCCCCACCCGCACCGGGAAATCCACCCGGCTGGTCGTCCCCAACCTGCTGCGCTGGGACGGTCCCGCCATCGTCACCTCCGTCAAACGCGACGTGTACGACCTCACCGTCGCCCGCCGCCGACAGGTCGGCCCGGTCGCGCTGTTCGACCCCACCGGCGCCACCGGCCTGCCCGGCGTGCGCTGGTCACCGCTGCTCAGCTCCATGACCTTCCCCGACGCCACCAAGACCGCGACCTGGCTCGCAGACGCCGCCGCCGTCGAAGACCGCCACGACGCCGCCAAGTTCTGGCAAACCCTGGCCACCAAGCTCCTCGCCCCGCTGCTGTTCGCCGCCGCCAACACCCGCCGGACCATCACCGACGTTCCCCGCTGGGTCGACCGGTCCGCATTCGACGAGGTCGCCCGCATCCTCACCGACCTCGACGACCCCGACGCCTCCGCCGCCTGGCAGGCCATCGCCGCCCTGCCCGCCGAGACCCGCGGCTCCGTGCTCGGCACCGCCATGGCCATCTTCCGTGCCTTCGGATCCCCCCGCGTCCGGCAGGCGACCTCGGCCACCCCCGGCGACACCGACAACACCCTCAACATCGCCAGACTGCTCAAAGACAACGGCACCCTCTACCTCGTCTCCCCCGAATACGAACAGGCCGAACTCCGGCCCGTGTTCGTCGCGCTCGTCCAAGCCGTCTACCGGGCCGCCGTCGACACCTCCGCGAACCTGCTCGACGGCGCACCCCTCAACCCGCCGCTGCTGCTCATGCTCGACGAAGCCGGCAACATCGCCCCCCTACAGACCCTGCCCAAGATCGCCGCAACCGGCGCCGGGCAAGGCATCACCCTGATGACCATCTGGCAAGACCGCGCCCAGATCCGCGCCATCTACAGCGACGACGAACGCACCGTCATCGCCAACCACACCACCACCATCTGGCTGCCCGGCTCCCAAGACCTCGACACCCTCAAGCTCCTCGCCGACCTCATCGGCGACCAATGGGTCGCCGCCCCCACCATCTCCACCGCCGGCGACGGCAGCCTGTCGGTCTCCGAAGGCTCCGAACGCGTCGAGCTCGCCCCACCCGCGTTCCTGCGCACCCTCGACCACGACCGCGCCGTCATGCTCACCGGCAACCGGCCCCCCGCCCTGATCACCACCCACCCCTACTACACCCAGCACCGCTGGCGACGCCACATCCCCACCGACACCCTCACCCGACACGCCGCCATGCACACCGGCACCGGACCCACCACCGCCCAACGCTGGCACGACGCCGGCTGGCCCACCGACCACCCCACACCCACCCGCTCTACCGAACCCGGGCCCGACCCGGCCGCACGCGGACACCTCGGCCGAGCACTCGACGCCCACTACCCGCCCGTCGACTGCGACCCCGACGGCCGCGACCCCCGGAGCCCCGCCACCACCGCCATCCCCGAACAGCTGTCCGGCCACCCCGGACACTGGGCCACCCTCGAACTCCCCGACCAGCTCGCCGCCCACCACGGCACCCGCCACGTCGACCTCACCGACCCACACGACCGCCGTAAGCTGCTCGCCCTCTGGCTCGAAACCGGCCCCGCCGACCTCCTCGCCGCCACCATCACCTTCCCCCAGCTCCACGCCGAATGGCCCCACCTCCCCATCAGCGACCTGCTCCGCGACACCTGGGAAGCCGCCTACCCCGCCCTCGCACAGCACAGCACCCACCCCGCGGCCAGCACCGGCGCCCCGAACTGAGCCGGCAGGGCTTCGAGCCGCCGTCGCAGGAAGAGGCACACCGACGGACACGGCCGATGACCAAACGACGGCGCAGACGGCCACCCAGTAATCCCCTGATGTTGCGGGCGCGTCCGCGGAAGTGGAATCCCGCACATAGCCGTCCGAAACGACGTGCGCCTTGTCCACCGCGCCGACAGACCCGTCCTGTGCATCGCCGCGCCCTACAGCATGTGCTGGAGCGGAACGCAGTAGGGTCCGCAGGGAACAGGCTGGAGGTGGGCAACGGGTGACGCTCTTAGTCGGTGCTCTGCTGTTCGTAGCTGGGGCCGTAGTGACCGCCGTGGTGGGTGCGCTCGTGAACCGTTTGGCCCCCGTTGTCTTCGACAGGTTCTTTCCAAAGCCGAGACTGCAAGTCCACGTGGAAGCGAACCCAGAACTCATCTACGCAGGGGCGCCTAACTGGATCGGTTCCGGCTGGGTCATCCCGGGAGCCCATGATCCAAGCGAGTTGGGACCGCCTCCAACCGGCACGTGCAGGGAATGGGCGACGTGGTTGAAGCCACTAGGCGCCTACAACGGATGGGGAACGGAAATACGCATCACTCTCGTCGGCGCTGGCCCTTCCTCCGTCGTTGTCGACGGGATCCGACCCCACATTCTCTCTCGTCAACCTCCGACGGGCATCGGAGTTAGCTGCCGCACAGGCGGTGCCGACATCACGTCTCGCGGCATCGAGATAGACCTGGATTGGCAACCTGGCGTCGTTACGTATTCGGACAATGATGGAGATGGCCTAGCGATTTCGTTGGCTCCGGGAGAAGTTGAGCGACTCCACATTCGAGCTACCTCTCAAGACCGAGTCCAATGGAACGCAGAACTTGACCTCATCGTGGACGGAAAGAGGAAGACGGTATTACTTGACGACGACGGCGAACCCTTTCGCACGTGCGCCCAAGGAAAGCTCCCTGTGTGGGCCTTCGAGGGTGGAGAGTGGTTGCTCGTCAAGGAATCCGATACTTAACTAAGTCCATCGACGCATCCTTCGACTCCGGAATCCGACTTGCGAAGTGTGCGGCGGACGAGTCAGGGTTTCGTTCCACATTCTAGGAGGCGGTGCCGGCCTGGATGGCGGACGCTCGAAACCACCGCCGTCGGTCTCGCGATTGCACCGTTACGCGTGTAGTGGCCACGCGCGCAGGATGAGCCAAGGCTCGCAGCTGGCGTTGCCTACCATGGTCTGCGGCTTCGCAACTGGCCATCGCGCCCGGGGCGACGCTACATGGGATAACGGAAACCCAGAGGGGGACTCATGAGCCTTGAAGATCAGCTGGCAGGGTGGACCGGGCCGTCAAGCGAAACGGAGCAGGACAAGCAGGAGCGAACAGAGCGGATGATCCGAGAAGCGATCGACGCTCACGAACCATTCGATGATTGCTCGCTCACGGTGTACGCCAAGGGCTCCTACGCAAACAACACGAACGTGCGTGCCGACAGCGATGTTGACATCGCCGTGCAGTGCACCGAGTGCACCTACTGGACCGAGCAGTCCGAGGGCGCGCACCCAGCAAGTTCGCCATACTCGGGTCCATGGACGCCATCCAGGCTGCGCAGTGAACTCGTGGCCGCCTTAGAAGCAAAGTTCCCTGGCGAGGTTGACACATCTGGATCAACCGCCATCCAGGTGAACGCGAGCACTGCTCGGGTCAATGCCGACGCTGTTCCTTGCTTCACCTATAAGCACTACTTCGACAGCGGGTTCATCCGCGAGGGAACACGAGTATTCCGAAAGTCCAGTGGCTACTTCGAGAACTACCCAGCGCAGCAACTGGAGAACGGGCGCGCCAAGAATGAACGGACCAGACAGAGATACAAGAAAGTCGTGCGGATCATGAAGCGTGTGGAGAACGCGATGGTCCAGGCAGAGATTCATCGCGAGGTCCCGTCATTCTTTGTCGAGTGCATCGTGTACAATTGTCCGGACACAGCTTTCGATGGGTCGACGTGGACCGAGCGAGTCAGGGCGTGCATTGTCCACATCTGGAACGGACTCCAAGGCGACCGTGAGCCCAGCGACAGTTCCGATCGATGGCTTGAAGTTAACGAAGTGAAGTACTTGTTTCACAGCGCACAGAAGTGGAACCGAGCTGATGGTCGCGACTTCGCCAAGGCAGCATGGAACTACCTTGGATTCGAATCGTGACTCGCCGGCTAGCGATCCAAGTCCTCGTTGCCGTGGCCTCGGCCGTCTTCGCAGCTGGGGTTTACGTGTCAGGTGACACCGTCGACCCTGGATGGCTCCGTTTTTTCAGTCCAGCGGTTCTCGTGGTTTCGCTCTTCTGGTCCATGTGGGACAACTGGATTTGGCGCTGGCCGTGGACTCAAGCCATCAAGGGTGTCCCTCGGGACGTCAGAGGCACTTGGAAAGGAACGCTGACCAGTCTCTGGGTCGATAAATCCGGCGAGGGAGTACCGCCGAAGGACGCCTACATCGTGGTACGCCAAACTGCTGCAACAGTGACGGTCAGCATGTTCACCAACGAGTCCACTTCACGATCTAGCCTGGGAAGCGTTTCGTCTATAGACGGTCAGGCCCAGCTCGACTACATGTACCTGAACAAGCCCGACCCCCGCTTCGAACGTCGCAGTCGGATTCATCACGGCTCCACCTCTCTGAGTGTCACTGGGAAGCCCGCTTCGCGACTTCGCGGTCGCTACTGGACCGACCGAAACTCGCTCGGCGAACTGGACTTCGATCAGCGGCGGAGCCGGACGTTCGCAGAGGACTTCGAGTCGGCAGCTTCACTGTTCTAAGCGGCCCGTGCGATCGAGCCCCGCTACCCAGAGGTGACTGGATCCGTAAAGGCGCGTGCTCGCCCGCTCCAGTAACAGTAACTCGCGCTTGGATGCGGCTATGGACTCTCGAGCCGTCCGAGAGGCTGCCCGTAGCCACGGTTGCGGAACGTCGATAGTTCGGGCGAAGTGCCGCGTCCGTGAAGGCATGCGGCTGGGCGCGAAGTACCGGGGTGGGGGTAAGCGCCACCTCAGGCGGCCGGTGTCGGGCCGCCGTCCGTGATGGGCTCAACGATTCATGGTGATGTCCGGAGGCGTGGGCACCGGCTCCGTTGGCGCCAAGGGGCTCCCGTGAGCAGCACGTTGGTCGTACACGTGCTGGAACCGGCCCGGGGAAAGCGCCACGGTGATGCTGGTGGCAACCGCCACCACGGCCGCGAGCACCCAGACGGCAACCGTTCGCCGACGTGCGCCCCTGACGGTCCGTAGGGACGCGACGGTCCAGGCCACCAGCATCAGGCCCGCCACGATCGTGAGCGTGCCCACAACGAGTTCGCCGGCAGCGAGTTCGCGGTCGGGAGCGGCCGCCAAGAACAGCGTTGCCAGGTTGACGCCCCACAGGCCGTAGAGGCCAACTCGCCAGCGACGATCCCCCGTCGTGTGGGCACGAAACGCGGGCAGCGCGTCCACGAGCCCCCCGATGACGACGAGGGTCAGTGCACCGTCGAGCAGCCACCACACGACCGGGACGCCACGATCGCAGGAGATCGTTGCCGGCCACTTGCACAGGTGCACGCCGGCGTGCGGGATCGCGAGCAGGACGAAGAACCCCCACAGCAGCAGGAGAATCGGCGCGACGAGCAGGGCGAGCCACATCCCCCCAGGCTTGCCCCCGTTCATTGACTTGCCGATCGGTTGCCGCGGTCTTTGGCGGCGCTGCGAACCTGTCACGCCCACCGCCAACGATAACGCGGCAGTTGCGGCAAAATGCTGAGGTTGAGGAGACGGCTCGGGATCGCCGCGAGCCCACGCGCCACCAGTGTCGACCGGCCCCCAACGGGTAGGGCTCCTGCTGAGCGGTTGCCTGTCCAAGCCGTTGGGCCGTTCCTTCCGAGACATTGGCGCTGAAGTGCCGCTACCTGTCGAGCTGCTGTCGAATGCGGTGGATCCTCCGCATGGCGTCGGAACGCCGCACCGGGTCGTTGAGTCGCCCGAGCCGGATCCCGGCCAGCAGGTAGGGAAGGTCTCCGGAACGGTCCTCGACCGCGACTACCTCGGAGACTTCGTAGGTGCCCGACACATCGCGCACGACGACGCGGTATTCCGGCTCGCCTTCGATCGCGATGACGATCTTGCCGCAGTCGGTGAGGTCACCGGTCTTGGCGAAGTCGTGCAACGGGTCGGGGGTCAGCTGCCCCTGATTGAGGAACTTGAGGCGGCGGAGCACCTCCAGAAGAACCGGGCGTGAGCGGCGTGCCAGTGCGCGGATGTCCTCAACGGCCGCGTCCAGGAACTGGACGTTGTTGTAGGCCGGGAGCTGCTCCGGACTCACAGATCCTCGAGGTCAACGCCCAACTCCTCGGCGACCGCACCGAGCGAGGTCCGGTTGCCCGTGTCCTCGGCATCTCGGGCCCGGACTCGCTGTGCGATCGCGATGTCCTCCGCGATTTCCATGAGGAGCTCAAACGTCTCGAAGGGCAGTAGGGCGGCGTCAGGCTGGCGGTTGTCTCCGAACACGACGGGTTCAGCGTCCAGGCCCTCCTCCCGGAAGCGCTTGACGTGGCCAGTCAGGTGCGCGCGTGTGTGGCTGATGGTGTCCGGCACAACCACTCCTCTGTACAGGAACATGTACATGCTACTGCAATGGGTGGTGGCAGTCCACAGGCAGGGATCCGGCCCGATCGTGCACGCCACGAGCGCCCGACAGAAGTCGAACCCAACTGGCAGCAGACGCGGCGACGGCGTGGCCATCTTGCTGTCGGTGGCCGTCACCACTGCTGACTGCGTGACCGGTACTTCGCTCCTGGCGGCCCCGCCGCAGAACACGGTCCTTGCGGCAGAGTGGCGCAATGATGGGCAGCGCCGGCCACCAGGGCGCACGCGCAGAACGACTGCGATGTCCTCCTCCAGATCGCGTTTGGCCGTATCGGCCATATGCCCACCTACCTGACGCCGGCCAGGGCGGCGGACGAAGACTCGACCTACCTGGGCGGGCCGGGGGTGCCTGGTCGGTCACCGTCGACAGGATGTCTCGATGGCAGGCGCCACCAGGCGATGACCAGCACGCCCCAGGCGACGCCCGCCGTCAACACGCCCATGCCGAGACCGTTCAGGCCGGGGTTCGACCACCAATCCGTGGCGTAGTACAGGACGGTTCCTGCCACGAGAGCGATCCACATCACCAGCGACAGGATCGCGAGCCGGCCACCCTGCATCCAGATCAGCAGAGCTGCGATCGGTAGCGAGGCGAAGAACACCAGGATGCCCCATCCGATCGCGCCACCCCCTGTCAGCTGAGCGAGATCACGGGTGATGCCCCACCACGCTGTGCTCCACTCCATGCCATCCCCCGGCATTGCCTTGTGCGCGTGCGTACGCAGAGGATGCCATGACAGCGCGAAGTCTCACGACGATGTGCGGTTACGGCATTGGGCGCTGCCAGCGCTCGCGGCTGGTCGGTGAAGGACGTGTCGGTGGCAAGATGAGCCGCGGGTAAGAAGGGATCGTGCTTTGCGCCGACGGGGTAGGCATATGTCCGGTCCACATCCGCTACAGCTGGCCGAGCGAGCTCGACCTCATGGCCCGGATCGCCGGCCTGCGGCTCCATGCGCGATGGAGCGACTGGGACGGCAGGCCCTTCACCGCCAACGCCCAGCGACACATCTCGATCCACCGCAGAGACGACGCATAGCCGTCCTCCTCCACCTCACCGGTACTTTGCGCGCGCTCCTGCGCCTGGGAACACGGTCCTTGCGGCACAAGACTGTAGTCCGCCGGGCGGACTCAACTTCTTCTGGACGGAACGTACGTGTCCGTCGAGGAGGAGCATCCCATGGAACCGGTGAACGTCGCCGTGGACGGTCAGACGGAGCGGCTGGTCGACGAGTTCGTCGCAGGTCTGGTGTCACCGCGCACCCGTGCCAACTACGCGCCGGTGCTGCGGGCCTGGTGCGTCTGGCTCGACGGCCAGGGCAAGGACGCGGTCGGTGCCGGCCGTGGGGACGTGGAGGCCTACGTCCGCCGGCTCGAGACGGCCGGCCACGCGACCAGCACCATCGGCCAGAAACTGACGGTGATCTCCAGCTTCTGCCGCTGGTGTGTCCGTGAGGGACATCTGACGGCCAATCCGGTCGCCGGTGCCCGCCGGCCGGCCCGCCCGACCGTGTCGACGACCCAGGCGCTGAGCCGTCACGAACTGACCGACTGGCTCGATGCCGCCGAAGCCTGCGGCGGCTACCGCCACGCCGCCGCCTGCCTGCTGGCCCTCAACGGGCTCCGCGTCGGCGAGCTGTGTGCCGCCGACGTGGACGATCTGGGTGAGCAGACCTGGCACCACGTTCTGCACCTGCGTGCCGAGACCACCAAAGGGAACAAGCCCGCGACCGTGGCGCTCTCGCCCCGCACGATGCAGGCTATCGACCGGGCACTGGACGGCCGCCAGGCCGGACCGTTGCTGTGCAACACCTACGGCCGGCGGATGACTGTCTACAACGTCGGCTACCTCGTGAGCTCGCTGTGCCGCGAGATCGGGGTGACCAAGCGGATCACCCCGCACAGCCTGCGGCACTCGGCGATCACGATCGCGCTGGACGCCGGGGTCAGCCTGCGTGATGTACAGGACTTCGCCCGCCACGAAGACCCACGCACCACCCGCCGCTACGACCGCGCCCGCGGCCAGCTCAACCGGCACGCCACCTACACGATCACCCAGCACCTCGCCGGCGGATGACCTCGATCACGGGCGGAGTATCGACCTACATCTCCTTGTGGGCCTGGGAGGCAACTACCGCCTTCGTGCGCCACGGGTGTTGGGAACGCCGCCAGGCCGGCGTCTGCGGTGAGATACGCCGCGACGCACTGGTATCGGAGTGGTACCATCTGGGCATGGCGCTCACACTTCGCACCGATGACGAACTCGAAGCCGCACTGGCCGCTCTGGCCGAGGCGGAGGGCCTGTCCCGCCAGGAGGTGATCCGCCGGGCCGTGCTCGAGCGCTACGAGCGCGCCGGACACGGGGCGAGGGTGCAGGCCAGCACCAACCGGATGCTCGAGAGGTGGGGCGACGTGCTCGACCGCCTCGGGTCCGTGTGAGCGGCGTCGAGTACCTCGACCTCGAGGATCTGCTCGGGCTCGTTCGGGCGCTAGGTGCCGGGCCGGTGCGCGACGTGGGCCTGCTCGACTCGGCCTGCGCCCGTCCGCGCTCCAACGTGTTCGGCACGGACGCCTACACATCGCTGGAGCACAAGGCCGCCGCCCTGCTGCACTCGCTCGTCCGCAACCACCATGCGCTGGTGGACGGCAACAAGCGGCTCGGCTGGTTGGCCATCGCAGTGTTCCTGGACATCAACGGCCGCCCGCCCGACCTGACCGATGACGAAGCCTTCGATCTCGTCATGGCCGTCGCGGACGGCACGCTGGATGTAGACGAGATCGCGGAACGGCTGGCCAGCGAGTAGCCGGCGTGCGTCGCGGCCGCGTCGGGTAGCGGGCCTTGCGATACGGCTCGGCCTGACTCTGCCCGGACGTTCGGCACTTCCAGCCGCTTCCGCGACCGCGCGGGCTCCGTCGTTGCGGCAGAAGACCGTCGTGGTGTGACGGCGCTGTCGGCCAGCTGGCGACCCCCGGACGCGGCCGGTAGACTTATCTAATCAGATAAGCACATGATGAGCGGAGGTGAGCGGTCGATACCGCGACCATGCTGCGTACCGCCCGTCGTCGGTCCGGGCTGACCCAGTCGCAGCTCGCGGGCCGTGCGCATACCTCGGCCCCCACCATCTCGGCCTACGAGCACGGGACACGACACCCCCGTGCGGACGTGTTGCTGCGGCTGCTGGCCGCGGCCGGCCTGGAACCGGTGCTCACGCCGAGCGTCACGGGCAACGCCCGCTACATCGACCTGCTCTGCGACGCGTTGGCCGACCGGGTCCGTGACGACCCCGACCTGCTGGAGGACGCCGCCGCGGAGCTCGAGCGCATGCCAGACAGCGACAACGTGGCCGCCTGGAAAGCGCTGCTGGCCGCCGGGCCCGCCGCGGTCATCGCCGTGCTCACCAGCCGCGATCCCGACGCCCGCGGGCTGAAGGCCGACAACCCCTTCGCCCGTCTCGGGGTGATCGACGAGGACACCCGCCTCGCGCTGCTGGACCGTGCCCGTGAACGCTGACCAGCTCGCGGATCTCGCCCGACGGGCGGCGAACTACACCGGCTACCGGCAGATCCTCGTGCTGGGCAGCCAGGCCGTGCATGGCGCGCTGCCTGGCGTGCCGCTACCGGAGATCACCACCATGTCCCTCGAGGCCGACCTGGCCGTGGTCAACGATCTGACCGGCGACGCGCCTCACGCGATCGAAGCCCAGTTCGGCATGGGCTCGCCCTACCACCAGCACCACGGCGTTTACGCCGACGGGATCGCCCTCTCGGAGGTAGTCCTCCCTGACGGATGGGAAGGCCGCGTGCGCAGCCAGCAGGTCGAGGACCCCGCCGACCCCGACAGCCCCGTGACGGTGCTGTTCCCCGAGATCCACGACCTGTGCGCTGCCAAGCTCACCGTCGCGGTCACCGGCGGGTTCGGCCGCCGCTCCGACCGGGCCTTCATCCACGCACTCGCCGGGGCAGGACTGATCGACCTCGACGTGCTCCACGAGCGCATCGACCTCTTCCCCGAGACCGTCCACCCACACGTACGTGAAGCGGCCCACCGCATCGTCAACGGACTGCGCTGACGCCACAGTCCGAGGCGCCGACCCCCGGCGAACGGAATGCGGTACTTCACGCCGACCCGCGAGAACGCTGCGCGTCGATACTTGCGGCGCAAGATCGCAGTCAGTTATGGGTGGACGAGGCGAGGCCTGACGGCGCGCACAACCACGGTTTCGCTCGGGTCGCCCAGTAGCGACGGTGAACCTGACGCGGCTGAAGATCCTCGCGTGTAGGCCCTTGTGCCGTTGCAGTCCACGATAGGAGCTTCACGCACGATCTACGTCCAAGTCAGGCCGGTCTCGGAATTCGACGAATTCAGGTTCTTCATTCGCTAGCGTTGTTGAGGATGTCCGCCGGGTAAGCATGGCGTGACGTGTCGAGCGGGGGCATGCGGGTGGGGGTGATAGGCGAAGCTGGCCGACTTCTTCGGTCTGAAGCGCGTCAGTTCGTGGGAGAGCCTGACGCGACCGGCGCGTCGTGGACGCTGCGGGACGCGCTGCTGGTCGCGTTGGGCTGCCATCGGCGTGCCGGTCCGCTGGCGTATTGGGAGTGGCGTGAGCTGCATGCGGCTCTGCGGGAGGCTCGCGACCTGATTGGCGCGCACACGGGGGCGCCACCGTCCATGGACGTCGAGCGGTGGGCGAATGAGCCGTCGCGGACCCTGGAGGAGGTCCTGACTGCGCTCGATGCGGTTCCGGAACATCAAGACGTTCATCCGCCCGAGTTGGTGTCGCTTCGGCCGTGGTCTCGTCCCTCGGTCCTGGCGACGTGCCGTTTGCCGTTCATCCCGCTCGCGTGCCTGGTGCATGGATGGGACGACCCGACGTGCGGCTGGTCGCAGTTCGCGGGCAGGCTGGAGCTGACGCCGGACAGCACGTCGTGGGCTCTGCTGGATCGCCTCGAGCCCGAGATCCGTGATGTGACGCCGCCCGAAGGCGTGGCGGAAACCGCGTGGCTCCTGCGACAGTGGATGGTGCTTGACGGGCTGTCGAGCTCACCGGTTCGTTGGCTGTTTGAGATCACGGCAGACGAACCGGACGTTTGCCTGACCGAACTCGTCGGGCGGGCGCGCGAAACGATCGAACCGAAACAGGCCGTGAACACCTGAAGACGGCCGCCGGGGGAGCTTGTGACAGAACTCACGGTCACACCGCAATTCGCATGGGCGATGGGCACGGTCGACGGGGGCGCGAGCGTCTTCATCACCGGACGGGCGGGCACCGGGAAGTCCACGCTGCTGTCGATGATCCGCGATCGGCACCGTGACCGGGCGGCCGTCGTGGTCGCTCCGACCGGGGTGGCAGCGCTCAACGTCGTAGGTGAGACCATCCACCGCTTCTTCGGGTTCCGCCCATCGCTGGGCCCACAGCTACGCGACTATCGGCCTCCAGACCGGCTCGCCGAGGTCGACATGCTCATCATCGACGAGGTCTCGATGGCCCGCGCGGACCTCGTCGACATGATGGACACGGCCCTGCGGCGTGCTCGCCGCTCGGCTGAGTCCTTCGGAGGGGTCCAGATGGTGCTGGTCGGCGACCTCTACCAGTTGCCACCCGTCGTCGCCGACCATGACGCCGACGTGCTGCTGAGCTCGTACTCGAGCCCTTTTTTCTTCGGCTCCCGGGCCTTGCGTGACTTCCGTTTCGAGATGATCGAGCTGGACACCGTGTTCCGGCAGCGCGACGAGTCCTTCATCCGCCTGCTCAACAGCGTGCGTGACGGCACCGCGACCGACGCCGATCTCGACGCGCTGAACTCACGTGTCGATCCCGACGCCGCACGCGAACCGGCACCCGGGACGATCACGCTCGCAACGACCAACCGATCGGCCGACGCGGTCAACCGTGGCAGGCTCGAGCGCCTGCCCGGCCCCATCTACACGTCGTGGGCGACGACGACCGGAGAGTTCGATCCCTCGCTGTACAAGGCGGAGGAGGAGCTCTCGTTCGCGGTCGGTGCCCAGGTGATGCTGCTGGTCAACACCGACGAGTACGTCAACGGCACGCTCGGGCGCGTCATCAACGTCGCCCCTGACCGTGACTCGTATTGCGTCTGGATCGAGTTGGAGGACTCAGGAGAGACGGTGGCGGTGGGCCCACACCGGTGGGAGATCGTGCGGCCGTTCCGCCGCGACGGACAGGTCGGCAGCGAGGTCGTCGGCTCCTTCACTCAGCTGCCGTTCCGCCTAGCGTGGGCGGTGACCGTGCACAAGAGCCAGGGCAAGACCTTCGACAAGGTGGTGTTCGACCGCGGTCGGCGTGTCTTCGCGGCAGGGCAGCTCTACGTGGCGCTCAGCCGCTGCACCAGCCTCGAGGGACTCACCCTCAAGGATCCGCTGCGCCACAAAGACGTGATCACCGACCCGCAGGTGACACGCTTCCACGCCAGAGCCGCCACCAGACGCGTGCCTGCAGATCAGACGCTCAAGTCCTACATCGGCTACGTGGCGACCGGCGGCGGGGAGTACAGCAAGCTCACCGAGATCGCAGTCGTGCGGGAGACCACATCGGGAGATAGCTTCACGTTCTCGACGCTGGTCAACCCCGAGCGTGACGTGACCGACGCGGCCGAGGCCGGCATCAGCGCCGCAGGGGTCGCCGTCGCCCCGACCGTAGAGGAACTCAGGCAGCCCCTAGCCGCGCTGCTGTCCGGCACCGTGCTGGTCTGCCAGGGCCTCGACGAGTTCCTACGGATGATGGGCTGGGAGGAGTGCGGGACGGATCCGGGGCTCGGCGTCGACCTCCACGACCACGACCTGCACGTGCGGACCGAGGGATCCCAGAGTGCCAAGGAACGCGCCCTCGCCGTCCACCACGCCGCCCAAGCGCTCGCGAGCGCCCCGCTGCCGATCCGGCCTCTACGGCCGGGCGTCCCACACAAAGTCGGCCTCGACGGCAGCTACCTCCTGCCACGTGAGGACACCAACGAGGAACTGCCTCCCCTCGACGTCCTCGGGTTGGGCGCCGAACCGGCCCTGCTCCTGCTGCTCGCGTCTGTCGCCGGACGCCACCAGCACGTGACCACGCTGGCACCACAGGTTCGCGCCTATGCGCGACAACAAGGTCTCGCTCCGACGGTCCTGAACCGTGCGGTCGAGGCAGTCCACGCTCGGCTGGTCGCAGCCGCGAAGCGCAACGGCACCTTCACCGCAGGCGAGATCGCCGTCATCGAGTCCTTCGCTGGCGCCTTCCACCTCGACAGTGACGATCTCATCGAGACCGAGGCGAAGCCCTTCCGTCTCGCTCCCGGCGTGCGGGTCTGCTTCACCGGCTCGCCGCCCGCCGGTAGTGAATATGAACACCTCGGCAAGCCACGCCTTCGCGAGGCCGCGGCCAGAATCGGACTCGAGGAAGTCAGATCCGTCACCAGGACCAAGTGCGACCTTGTCGTCGCCTATGACCCCTCATCCATGTCCGGCAAAGCCAAGAAAGCACGAGAGTTCGGCAAGCCCGTCGTCGCAGCCGCCGACTTCCTGAAGCAGGTTGAGGTGGCGGTGGAATGAATGCCACCCCGCGGCATCCCGCAACGTCCAAACGTCGCCCTCATGCTTCAGGCAAACACGACGGACCATGCCCGCGGTGACTGGCAGGGTTCGTTCATGCAGGAGCTGCGACCCCGTGCTCGAATGCGCGTGCGTCCACCTGTGACGCTCCCCGGGCGGCGGAACGCGAGCTATCTCGGCAGCACGAGAGTGCCCGTGTTCGCGGGACGGCGGGTGCACGAGCGGCCGTGATGAGGTGGCGCGGTGGGGCGGTGTAGGGATCGGGGGCGCCCATGGCCAAGGGCGGGACGTTGACGTTGGGGCTGCTGGTGGTTGCCGTCGTGCTGACGGCTGTTGGCGGCCTGCTGCTGGCTCTGGTCGGGACGGCGGGCGTGTTGCTTGGCCGGTCCGCCGCGCTGATGATCGAACACGCTCGCGAGCCCAGGGACCCATCGCCCCGCGGCTGAACATCGTGGGCGAGCTACGGCGGGTCGGGGCGCGCGACCCTTATGGTCCGACCGGCGCGGTCCCACTGGCACCACCCCCCGGATGCTGGTGGGGCCGCGTCCCACCGCATGCCGGCAGCTGCACGATCCGCCTCCGGCACCGGTGCCGCGTGAGCTGTCCGTCGGTAGCGGAGGCCGCACTACGTTTCCGCCCGAGGATGTCCAACATGGCGAGGATGCGGTTGATGGCGATGAGCAAGGAACACAAGCAGGCGCTGGCGGAGGGCCGGCGTCAGAGCCGTGTCGTTCGGGACTATCTCCAAGCGCTGGAGTCCAGCGCAGGGACACCGGGCCGCTCGTCGGATCCGGCGCAGGTGCAGGGCAAGGTCGATGACTATCAGCGCCGTATCGACCAGGAGCCCAGCCCGGTCAAGCGGGTGGAGCTGATCCAGAAGCGGCTGGACGCGGAGGCGCATCTGGCGACGCTGCAGACCCAGCCTGATGTCGAGGAGCTCGAGCGGCAGTTCGTCGAGATCGCCGCCGACTACTCCGACCGTAAGGGCATCAGCTACACGGCCTGGCGCGAGCAGGGTGTTCCGGCGGCGGTGCTGCGTGCGGCCGGGGTGCCGCGCACTCGGCGGTCCGCCGTCTCGTAGCTGGCGGTCGACACCGGCGCTGTCGTCTCTGGCTGCTGGGTGGCCGGTCAGCGGCGGTGTGCGACCGGGCGTCGGGTGGAGGTGGCGGCACGTCGGCGTGTTTCGAGGGCGATCTGACGCTGCAGGTTGCGTGCCCGGTCGGCGTCGGTTCGCCAGCGTCGGTGTGCGGCGGCCTGCTGTTCGAGCCGCTCGGCCCTGTGGTGGAGGCGTGTGCGCGTGGACGGGTCGCCGTCGCCGCTGTGCTGGTCGAGGCGGCGGTGTGCGGCGTCGAGCTGTTCGGGGTCAAAGCCTGGGCGGGCGTCGATGATGGCCTGCTGGCGTCGGTCGAGCGTGTCGAGCTGGTCGGTGTCGAGGTCGCGGAGCCGTCGGGCGAGGTGGCGGTCGGCCTGGCGGCGGGCGTGGTCCCAGGCGGCCTGCGCGTCGGGCCGGGAGACGGTGGGGCGGGGGCCGAGCATGGGCTGATGGTCGGGGATCGTGAACCGTTCGCGGTAGGCGGCCACGGCGGTGGCGGCGGTCAGCCACGTCGCGGCGTCGCGCGGGTCGGCGGGGCGGGGGCCGAGCTCGTCGAGTCCGGGCACCGGGCCGGTCGTGGTGGCCAGCTGACGGCGTAGGTCGCGCCAGCGTTGTCGGATCAGTTCGCCGGCATGTCGGGCGACGTTGATGGCGGGGCCGTCGGTGGGGGGCAGGGAGGTGAGCGGGCCGGGTCGTCGGACCGGGGTGCTCTGGTCGGTGAGCGTGGTCAGGCGCCAGTGGAGCACGGCGGCAGGGGAGTGGCTGCCGTCGAGGGGACGTAGGCCGAGGGCGTGGTCGAGCAGGGCGGCGGTGTCGTGGCCGGCGAGTGCGGCGTGGCGGATCTGGTCGATCAGGGCGGGCCAGGCCGGCTCGCCGGTCAGCTCGCTGAGCCCGTGGTCGGCGAGACGGTCGTGGAGCCATTGGGTGGTGGCGGTGCGGGCGGCGTCTTCGAAGATGGCGCCGAGCCGGGCGAGCGAGCCGATCTCGGCCTGGGCGTCGGCGGCGATCTGGTGGGCGGCGAGCCGGTCGGGGTCGGGGCGGGCGAGGGTGCGGGTGAGCAGCGCGAGTGGGTCGGGGAGGTCGTCGGGGTCGTGGACGACGGCCTGGTCGGTGTCGAGGGTGACCCACAGGTGGTTGGCGTGGCGGCCGCGGGTCGCCGACACATACAGCTGGCGGTGGTCGGTGGCGTGGTCGATGGCGGCGTGGGCGATGTCGACGGTGAGCCCTTGGGCCCGGTGGGCGGTGGTGGCATACCCGAGCTGGGCGTGTCGGGCGAGGTAGTCGGCGGGCAGGGTCGTCTTGGCGCCGTCGCCGTGGCGGGTCACGGCCGCGGCTCCGTCGTCGTGCACGCCGGTGATGGTCCACAGGTCGCCGTTGACGACCCACCCCTGTCGGTCGTCGCCGTCGGTGGTCAGCCGCCGGTCGTTGCGGCGGGTGACGAGGTGGTCGCCGACCGATGCGACGTTGTCGGCCAGGGTCACGGTCGTCCCGTCCGAGACGGTCCCGGCGGCCAGCAGGGTGTGGCGGGCCCGTTCGCCGAGGACGGCGGCCTGCTCGTTGGTGGCCACGATCATGAGCACGGCTGGCCTGGACCCGTCAGCGGTGGGGGTGAGCGCGTCGGTGCGCCAGGCGTCGAAGAGGCCGGTTTCGATCTGGTCGCGGGTGCCGCCGTGGATCCGGTCGCGCATCGCGTAGTCGGCCAGGGCGGCCGGGTCGCGGCGCCGCAGCGCCGAAGAGGCGATCCGTTCCCAGGGGTGGGTGAACCGGCGGATCTCGGTGAGCTGGGCGGCGCCGTGCCGTTCGGCGAGCAGCCCGAATGCGCCGCCGATTTGCACGGCGGCGAGCTGGGCCGGGTCGCCGACCAGCAGCACCCGCCCGCCGGCTCGGCGGGTCTGGTCGACCAGGTCGACGAGGTCGGTGGTGGCCACCATCGAGGCCTCGTCGACGATCAGCAGGACCCCGTCGGGCAGGCGCCAGTTCCCGGCCCGGTGTTCGTGCTGCCACTTGGCGATGTTCGTGGTGGGCAGCTGCGCCTGGTCGGCGAGCACCCGTGCGGCGGCCTGGGAGACGGTCAGCCCGGCCACCGGCCGGCCGGCGGCCTGCCAGCCGTCCACGACCGCACGCAGGGTGCGGGTCTTGCCGGCCCCGGCCGGCCCGATCAGCAGTCCGACCCGGCGCCGGTCGCCCAGCAGCTCGCGGACGGCTGTCGCCTGGTCGTCGCCCAGCCCGTGGACGGTGACCGCCTTGTCGACCGCGGCGGGGTCGACGGGAGCGCCGGCGGGTTCGTCGGCGACCTGCAGCAGCCACCGTTCCCGATCGAGCGTGGCCGCCAACGTCCACCGGTCCCGGTGCGGCCGGACATAGACCGAGGTGCCGTCGGCACGTCGCAGGCTCGGGGCGACCGGTAGCGGGTCGGCAGCGGTGACCGACACGAGCGCGGGGGTCCGTGCGGCCGCCTCCGCCAGCCGCTCGGCTGCGCCACGTAGCCGGTCGGGGGCCAGCTCGGCCGGGTCGAGCACGTCCAGGGCGGCGCGCAGCAGCCCGTGCCGGTCGAACGTCGCCCGCCCCGACGAGGCGAGCCGGGCGACGAGCGCGGCGACCTGTCGGTCGTCGGTCTGTGGCGCTGGGGTGGCTGTCCGCGGCTGCCGGTCGACGACGTTGGCGGGTAGCCGGGACAGGCGCCGGCCGGCGGCGCGTGCCTGGGCTTCCCAGGCGTCCAGCGCCCCGGCCGGGTCGGGGTCCTGCTTGGACGGCCGGGTCGCGAGGGTGGCGTGCTGGGCCATGGCCGAGACGATCGCGGGGGGCGGATCGATCCCGTAGCGGTCGCGGTAGGCGTCGGCCATCGCGGCGACCCGGGCGGTGATGGCCCGCCGGCGGGTCGAGAAGGTGTCGATCAGCTCGTCGTCGACCCCGGCCAGCTCGCGCAGCCCGTCGGGACGGTCCCGCCAGCCGACCCCGAGCCGGCGGGTCAGCTCGGCCTCGAGCACCCGGTTGTACAGGGCGCCGGCGCCGGTGCGTGCGGCCAGCAGCGCGCGGCCGTCGAGCGCCCGCCACTTGCCGTCCTCGACGGTGCGGGCACGGTTGAGCACGAGACAGTGGGTGTGTAGCTGCATGTCCCCGGCCCGCGAGGTCCACTCGTTCATCCGGGCGACGACTAGCCCGTCGGTGTCCAGCACCCGGATGCCGTTGCGGCCTGCCCGTACGTAGCCGGCATGTTCTTCGAGATAGGTCAGCCCGGCGTCGACCGCCGCCAGGTGGGCGGACCACACCTGCGCCCGCAGCTGCGGGTCGCCGGCCGCCCACAGCAGCGAGACGGACTTGACCGGGGAGAACGTGCAGTCCCAGGCCGCCACCGACGCCCGGCCGCCGGCGCTGCGGATCTGATGGCGGGAGGCCCACCGCTCGTACGGGTCGTCGATCTCCGCCGCGGCGGTCAGCGCCTGGGCCTTGGCGGCCGCGGCCTGCTCCGGGAGCCGGAACCGGTGGCCCAGATACCCGTCCCCGTCTGGTCGTGCGCCCTTGGCGAACATCGGCACGAACTGAGCCCGCTCCACCGTCCCCGACAGCCCAAGCGTCTGCGCGCTCCCACCCCACCACGACGGGTCCGGTGCCGCCAGCGACCGTCCGTCGCCGGCCCCGTCGACCCCGCCGAGGGTGGCGTCGGGCAGGTAGTAGTCGGCCAGCCCCCGGCGGGTCTGGGCCAGGTAGTAGTCCACCGCCCCACGGCCTGCCAGCACCTTCTTCACGCTCAGCACGACCCGGCGCCACCGCCCGGCTGGATCTGCTGATGCATTGGTGTGTCCCGATGCTGACTCCATACAGGAAGTCCTCATCGAGACACGTCGAGTGTGACGTCCGTTTCGACGTGTCGGTCTGGGCGCAAGGCTGATCGTCGACGGTCGCCTCGGAAGCGTGGCGTGGGGTATCTGTGGTTGCCTGTGACCGTCGGAGCGGAGGCGTCGGTCTCCGATGGCAGCGGCGAACGAGGAGGGTCGGGTGACACCGCCTGCTCTGAAGCCCAGGCGGGTGCTGCTGGCCTGGAGCGGCGGCAAGGACGCCGCGGCGAGCCTGTGGCGGCTGCAGACCTCGGGCGTCGAGGTGGTCGGGCTGCTGACCACCGTCGGCGAGGACGACGGGGCGGTCACCATGCACGGCATCCCCGACGAGATCCTGACCGCCCAGGCGGCCGCCGTCGGGCTGCCGCTGTGCCGCGTCCGGCTGCCCGACCCGTGCCCCAACGACGTCTACGGGGCGCGGATGCAGGCGGCGCTCAAGACCGTCCCTGCCGAGGTCGCGGTGGCCTTCGGCGACCTGTTCCTGGCCGACGTGCGTGCCTACCGTGAGGCACGGCTGGCCGACGCCGGCCGCGCCGGTGTCTTCCCGCTCTGGGGGCAACCCACCGGCCAGCTGGCGGCTGAGCTGATCGACGGCGGGTTCCGTGCGATCGTGTGCACCGTCGACCGCGACGCCCTCGACGACTCGTTCGTCGGCCGCCCCTACGACCGCCAGCTGCTCGCCGACCTCCCGGCTGGCGTGGACCCGTGCGGCGAACGCGGCGAGTTCCACACCTGCGTGGTCGACGGACCCATCTTCGCCTTCCCGCTGCCGGTCGTCGTCGCCGGTGTCAGCGGCGAGGGGCGGTTCGCGCACGCACAGCTGGCACTGGACCAATAGCCGCCCTCGGTCACCCGGCTGGTGGGCCGTCGCCAGCGTCGCGGAGGAGGGCACACGCCGCCTCCTGCAGCAGCGCCGTCTCGGTCGTGTCGAGCTGCCCGTAGGGGGCACCGAGCCGGTCGGCGGGTACGCCGGTGAGCAGATGAACCCGCGCGCGGCGGTGGCCAACGGTGCAGACCAGCGGTGGCGCGTCGGGGGCGTCACCGACCCCGACGAGCGGGATCATCAGCCGCCAGCCGGATCCCTCGACGGCGGCGGTCTGGATCTCGACCCAGGTCAGACGGTCGTCGCGTCGCCAGATCTGCCCGGCGCTCACCGTCGCGGCCGGTGGAGCTGCTCGTAGGTCGCGGCCGCCCGCGGCTGGTCGGCCGCGACCAGGGCGGCGGCACGCCGCATGCGGGTCTGCTCCGCGTCGGCGGCCAGCAGCCGCAGTCCGGCGTCGACCTGCTCGGCGAAGGTGACCGGGACCAGCTGCTGGCGGGCGAGCTCCTCGAGCCGTGCCAGCAGGTCGGTGTCGACCCGCACCGACCGGTGTGCCGTAGCCATCCGCGGCCTCCTGGGGTCTGCATAGGGGTGTCACCCGCCAGCATAGGCGTGCCACGGAACGTGGGACGGAACGTCCCACGCCGGATAGGGGGCGGCATGCCGGCCGCATCGGGTCTGCATCAGCCGGCGGGGAGTGTGGGCGCAGCCACCACGAGGAGCTGTGTCTGTGCTCGATCCGACCCCACCCCCGTTCGGCGACGTGACCCGCCGCTGGACCCATCTCGACGACGCTGCCCGTTCCGACCACCTCGCTCGGCTGCTGCCTGCGGGCTGTGGCAGCGGCGGTCAGGCGCATGTCGAACGGCCCGCGGTCGACGCGGGGGTCTGCTACCGGGAGCTGATCCCGCCGGCGGTCGCCGGCGACCCGGTCGCGTTGGGGTGGCTGGCCACCAGCCACCGGCCGCTGCTGCTGGTCCGCGGCCGTGCCCTGTTCGACCACGACCCCAGCGAGTGGGGCGCGGTCTGTCTCGAGGCGCTGCACACGACGTTGGCGGCTGTGGATCTGCGCGAGTCTCGGTGGCTGCGCCGGCGGGTCGCTCAGCAGCTGACGACCCGGGTGGCCAAGGCGGCCGCCCGGCAGGTGGCCCGCCGGCGTCGCGAGCAGCCCACCGCCCCGCTGGTCCTGCCCACACTCACGGCCCGCCCGCCGGTGGCGGTGACCGACGGCCAGCTCGAGCTCAGCCTCACCCTCGAGCGGCTGCTGGGTCGGCTCGACCCGCCGACCCGGGACGGGATCCGGGCGCTCGCCGACCGGGTCTCGCTGGCCGAGGTCGCCGCCCGGCACGGCATGACCCACGCTGCCGTGCGCCAGCGGGTCACCCGGGCCCGCCGTCGGCTGCAGCCCGCGCTCGCCGGCTACCGGCGCACCGACGACCGATGAGCCCCCGCACCGCGACCCGCTGCACGGCTTCGCCGGTACGGGCCTGTGTCGTCGCGCTGCTCGCCGACCGTCCCGACGCCGGGGTGGGCGGCGAGACCGTCACGGCGGTGGCCGTGTGGACCGGCAGCGACCCGGCCGGCCTCCATCAGCTCGACCGGCCCGCACCGGCCCGTGTCGTGCACGGGATCCAGCTCACCCTCCCGCTGGCCGGCCCGGCCGCGGCCGGCTGGCTGGAGCTGGGCACGCTCGGGACGGCGTCTCCCTCCTCGTGCGGCCGGACCTGGCGGACCTGGCTGCTGGCCAGCATCCCGCCACGACTCCGCGACCAGCCCCCCGACCAGCTCGCCGTCGCGGTCGCCCGGACGTTGGCCGGCTGACATGCGCCGCCGCGAACGCTCCGACCAGCCGCCGACCGCCCGGCTCGCGACGGTCGCGGTGCGCTACGCGACCTACGGGTGGCCGGTCCTGCCGCTGCACACCCCGACCGTCGGCGGCTGCAGCTGCCCGACGGCTGGCTGCGGGTCGCCAGGCAAACACCCCCGCACCCGCCACGGGCTGCACGACGCCACCGTCGACCCCGACCAGGTCCGGGCATGGTGGGCCCGCTGGCCCGAGGCGAACATCGGGGTGGCCACCGGCGCCCGCTCCGGGCTGCTCGTCCTCGACATCGACCTGCCCGACGGGCCCGCCAGCCTCCACCGGCTCGAAACCGACCGCGGACCCCTGCCCGACACCTGCCGCCAGACCACCGGCTCGGGCGGCCACCAGCTGCTGTTCGCCCACCCGAACACGACCGTCGCCAACCGCACCGGCCTGCTGCCCGGCATCGACGTGCGCGGCGACGGCGGCTACATCGTCGTCCCGCCCTCCCGACACGCCACCGGCGCCCGCTACCGCTGGACCGACCGGCTGCCGGCCGCCCCCGCACCCGGCTGGCTGCTCGACCTCGTGGCCGAACGCGACCGCACCAGCTCCCCGCCCGCCCGCACACCCCCGGACGCCCTCGAGCTGGCGGCCGGCACCGGCCGCCACGCCCGCTACGCCACCGCAGCACTCAACGACGAGGCCGCCCGCGTCGCGACCGCGGCCGTGGGCACCCGCAACGACACCCTCAACCGGGCCGCGTTCAACCTCGGCCAGCTCGTCGGCAGCGGACTCCTCGACCGCGACCAGGTCGTCGCCGCCCTCACCCGCGCCGCCGCCGACGCCGGGCTCGCCCCCGCCGAGACCCGCCGCACCGTCACCTCCGGTCTGGCTGCCGGCACCCAGACCCCCCGCCGGCCACCGGCGCCCGCGGCCCCGGCCACCTCGCTGGCCACCCCCGTGCGCCGCCGTGCGATCCGCCGCGACTGACCACAGGAGCCGCTATGCCCAGATCGCCGGCACCACCCGCCCGCCGTCACCGGCCCGACGGCACCCAGCCACGTGTCGCCCGCCGCCCATGACCGCCCACGACCGGCCCGACCGGCCCGCCGACGCCACCGACGCCCAGCTGATCACCCTCGCCCGCTACATCGCCCGGCTCACTGTCGAGGTCGAAGCGGGCCTACGCCCACCCGACCACCTGACCAGCCTCATGGACCCGCCCACCGCCTCCCGATGGCGCCAGCACCCCGAGCTCATCGGCCGGTTCCGAGCCGGCCCCGTCCAGCCCGGCGACATCGGCCCACCCCACCTCGACCGCCGCACCCCCACCGACGTGTATGCGACCGTCACCACCCGCACCCAACCCGGACGCTGGGGCGCACTCACCTTCCGGCTACGCGCCGACGACCAACGCTGGTGGCTCACCGACCTCCAACGCATCCTGGCCGCCGCCCACTACCACAACCGCCCGGCCCGCCAAGGCCCCGCCGAGCCGATCCCACCCGCCCGGCGGCTCGCCCAGACCGCCGCCGACCGGCGCCTGGTCACCGCGGCGCTCGGCGCGACCCGCCAACGGCTCACCGAGCTCGACCGCACCGACCCCGGCTACCGCGCCACAGCCCAGATGGTGCGCGTCTGGCAGCAGGAACGCACCTCTCTTGACCGCGAGCTCGATCGTCTCCAGAAGCGACCGCTCACTAGAGGTCCTGCAGCTACCTCCCGTAGTCGGTGGGGCTGGTAGTGGCCGAACGCGGGGCAAGGACGGTCAGCAGTGATCGCTTAGCTCGCTGATCCTCAGAGCGACATCCTCGTAGGCCGCGTGGCTTATCGACGTTTCCATCCTGGCGCCGATCGTGACGAGTTCCTCGACGCCAGTCTCTTTCCCGGCGGCTTGGGCTAGGTCGGGAAGTGCCCCAAGCAGATATTGGCGAGGATCGTCCAGGGACGACGCTGTGATCGATCCTTCAACCCAAGTTCGTGGGACACGACTGATCGTCGAACACATGATGGCTAGCGCGCCGCCATCTTGAGGTTGATTTGCTGCCTTTGGAGAACCTCCGGCGGGGCGTGCCACATATCCAACAGCAAACCCAACGAGAAGCAGGCCAAGAGCCAAGCCAATCCCTCGTATTCCTCCGAGCCGACGACGTCCGTCACCACTCACATGGTCCCCCTAGGCTCGATCGCATGGAACTAGAGCGTATCGCAGGCTAGCGGGAACCTCGGAACTGGCGATCCCCAAGCTGCGTCAGGGCTCTTGCTTCACGGACTGGCTGCTCGAGCTGCGCCGGCGGGCCGAGAACGCCCTCGCCAGTCGGGGTGATGCGGGCCTAGCTAGTCTTGCTCGGCCGGCCCAGCGGCAGCGCCCAGCGTCGGCAACTTCAGCCCCACAGGGTCCTGTGCTCTTCAGTGTTACATCCCGATGTCCTGCCAGCTTCCGAACCAGTACGACAAGCTCTGCTCCGCGTGTGACGCACGTACGGAGGATGACCGGCGCTACATCCGTGGCTTGGCCAATCGACTAGAGGCCCCCGCTGGAAGTTCGACTTAGAGTCTGCTTCACAGCGAGAGCCTCGTGGCAAGCTCCGCGAACTGAGTCCTTGGCTACGGAAGCGCCGACGCACGGGCGTTGGGTGAATCTTCCTCTGGCTGGGGGTGGTTAGGATTGTGCACGCCCATATGCCACTTCTCCTCGATCGCATCTTTTTTCGCCAGCCAACCGCGAAGCGTCCCTCTGAACACGACCTTGCCATCCGCATTGACCACGGTTGTGGGCGTGTTCATGGTATCCCAGCCCCTCTCCGGCTTGTCCGTAGCTCCCGGCGGCCGAGCTGGAACGGCTGCGGCGTTGTGCTGCTGAGATGCAGCCTCAGTTTCCCCTGAAGTGGAGTTGGAGGCCGACGCGCTCAGAACGCCTAGAGAGACGGCGAGTGCTCCGGCAATGAGAATCGACAGTAGAGAGCGTGCCGACCGTGATTTCATCGCAGTCATAGGATCCCTTCTCTTTTCGTCAGCAGTCATCATTGATGAAAATCGCGCCGTTAGAATAGACGAGAAATACGTCAGTGGAGGTCACCCGAGCTCCTGCTCCGTACAGATAGTAGTCCAGGTAGGAGGTGTCGTATCCGCCGCGAGTCTTTGCGATCTCGCTGTAGTACTTGGTGTAGCAGCGTGACTGTTTCCATGGGAAGTAGAAGTGGGCTGCACAGTCGCCGTTAGGCGGTACGTGATCCATTCGCAAGGTCACTGCATAGTCGCCATCAGTCTCCCCCGTCCAATTCATTGAGATGTCGTTCAGGCCGGCATCGGTGTCGCATCCACTCATGATGTCATAGTGATTGAAGGACATCTCACCGGGATCGTAGGCGACCGTGTAAGTCAGGTTAATCATGGACGAATAGGTGTTCTTGACATAGGCGTAGGTTTCCCACGGGTATCCGTTCGATACGTAGCGATCAAACCAGCCCCAGAAGTATTCGGTGTGCTGGCCATCTTGTCCGGCTGTCTTGTAGACGCCTGACGAAGCGTCATATGACGGATACCCGGTATTTGACGCCCAGTTATAGATGACCCAGTCGTACTGCGAGGAAGCCCAGGCTGGAGCCCCTACACCGATAGCGAGTGCAAACCCTAGAAGTAATACGAATAGGCGTCTTTTCACAGTTCCCCCATGCAGAGTGTTTCAGGCACGCCCCAGTTCGGGGCAGCATACCAATGGAAGCAAAGGCGCCAGCACGTCCGCGTAACCCCCCTCCCCCGAATGACGATGGACAACGGATCGTCGCCCAAGATACTTGGCCAGACGACTGCCTCTGCGGTGGGCAGGTTATCCCCTGGGAGCGGCCGTCGGGCAATAGTCATTTGGAGCTATATGTGCGCTGTCTCATGTCAGCTGGGGTTTTCGGCGATGAGGTCGGGGAGGGCGGTGTGGAGCTCAAGTCGGTGGGCGCCACGTCGAAGCGTTGATGTCGACGGGGATGGCGAAGACCTTCCGGAAGTCAGCCTTGACGGCTTCCTGGTCGATCTCGGACGCTTTTCGTGACGAGGTTCGCCCAGCGATGGATCAGACGGCGCGCGTCGGGAAGGCCAGGTCGAATACGGCGCACAGCCCATGCGCGCCATCTCGGAGATCACCAGCACCGGCGGGACTCGCAGACCGTGTTCCGGGATCGACTCAAGGAAGTCCACACACGCGCGTCGGTGGAAGTCCGAGGGCCCGGTACCGCGATTAGCCGTTGCGCTGCGGGAACGGTGCGAAGATGCGGGGATGAGCCAGGTTTGGGAGAAGACACCCGATGAAGTCCGCGACCAGACACGGTGAAACCTACGCATCCTCAGCGAACGCTCCGGAGCAATTGAGCGCTTTCCGGAGCCTCTCTCTGACACCCTCCTGTATCTGTAGGCCGTGGTCCGAGCAGATGTCAATGGCCAACGTGAAGTCCCCGCTGGTGGCCAACGAAGGTCCCCACCTCGCGGGTGATGGTGGGTCTTCTTCCTCCTGGTGTTGGTGCGGGTTTTGGCTTCGCGCATGCGGAAGGACTCGCCGTCGGTGGTGACCACGATGGCGTGGTGGAGGAGCCGGTCGAGCATGGCGGTGGCGGTGGTTTGCTCGGGTAGGAACCGGCCCCAGTTCTCGAACGGGTTGAACCGCCCTGGGTTTCCTGGAGGCTCAGTTCATTGGATTCCAACCGGGCGGCTGGTGTCCTGTTGCTGACGATAGGCGGCTTCGAACTCGACCGGGGGGATGTCCCCGAGCGTGCCGTGCAGACGGTCGTGGTTGAACCAGTGGACCCACTCGAGGGTTGCGAGCTCGACGTTGGACCGCCAGGGACCGCGACGGCGGATCGAGTTCGCTGGACGATCGCTGTGAGAAACCCCCGCCATGGGAGGTTCGTTTGAGACCGCCCGGAGGTGGCCATCATGGCAGCGTCCCGGGATGGCGGGAAGGGTGGGGGGGGCGTTTTCGCGCCGCAGGAGAAGTGTCCGGTCTGGCAGGAGGTCGTGGCGGGGCAGGGCACCCAGCGCGAGATGGCGGACCGGTGGGGCATTGACCGTTCCACGGTGGTGCACACCGCCAAGCTTGCCGGCAGGGACGCTGGAGCGATTGCCGACCTCGCGGCCCGGGCAGACAGTAAGTCCGCGGCTGAGTTCGCGCTTCCCACGCGCTCGAGGACGCTCGGGCCCGAGATCGAGGTTGCGCGCGACGGTGGCCGAGCAGGCGGTGGAACTGCACCTGTTCCGGGGAAGGGAACGTTGGGCCTGAGCCTCGATCCATCGTTTCGGTACGTCGTCGCCTGCGGTGTGGCCGTCACGTAGATGGTTGACGGTCGGCGCTTCCGCGGAAGCGGTCTGGGCCGCCCGGGCGAGGTGGTGTCGTGCGGTCGGGTGTGTGCGGGCAGGCTGGCGCTCCCGCGGAAGCGCGGGTGGCGGGGCGGGGCCGGTCAGCCGATCGCGGGCAGGGCGCGTAGTCGTGTGAGGGTGACCGCGAACGCGGTCTGCCAGGGCCAGCCGGTGGGCAGGTGCAGCGTGACCCGTCGTGCGGTGCGGGTGATCCGGCCGGGTAGTGACAGCAGCCGCCGGCGCAGGGTCTTGGCGACCGCCAGCTTCGGGGAGGTGACGCCGAGCAGCTGGACCCAGCGGACCAGGTTGTGGGCGAGCATGGTCGCCACGAGCCAGGCGGCGTTGGCCTGGAAGTTGCCCGAGGGGCAGTGGGAGAGTCCAGCGCCGTGTTTGAGGTCGCGGATGGCCAGCTCGACCACCGCATGGGCACGGTGGTCGACGTTGAGGTCGACCGGATCGCCGGTGCGGTTGGTCACGAACGCGTGGTGGCGCCACTCGGGAAACAGCCGTGCCGCACGCGGGTCGTCGTCGATACGGGTACGGCGCACGATCAGCCGCCAGCCGTCCCAGGTGGCTTCGGCGACCTGGGCGCTGCCCCCGTCGGTGTAGGCGATGTCGACCCAGGCGTCCTCGTCGATGGCCTCGATCGCAGCGCGGATGACCTTGTGACCCGGCACGGTGATCGAGAACGCGATGTCGTGGTCGACGCACGCGGTGATGACCTTGCGGGACCAGAACCCCGAGTCGGCCCGCAACGTGATGCCCCCGGTGGCGCCGGCGCGGCGGACCCGACCGACCGTTTCGCGGACGAACCGTTGCGCGCCGCGGCCGGACCCGGCCGAGCCTTTGCGCATCCGGCCGTGCAGGATCTCGCCCGTGCCGGCACGGGTGGCCAGCAGCGGGTGGTAGCCCTTGGTCTTGGTGTAGCCGTAGGCGGCGCCCTGCTTCTGGTAGCCGTGGACCTCGGCGATCGTGGAGTCCATGTCGATGAACATGTGCCCGTCCCCGGGCCCGGCACCGGCCGCCCAGGCGCGGGTCAGCATCGTCTCGGTCACGCGGTCGAGCTGGCGGACGTGCCCGAACGTGAACCGGCGCAGCCACGTGCCGACCGTGGACGGGGCGACCGTCTCGTGCCCCAGCACACGCTCGGTCGAACCGGCCTGCAGCAGCGCGACGTCGTCGATGCAGTCGCCCCCGGCCACCAGCGTGTGCACCAGCGTCGACAGCTTGCGGCCGGGCCGGTAGCCGACACCCACCGCGGCGTCGGTGACCGCCTCGAGGCCGAGCTTGCCCAGCAGCGTGCCGGTCAGGACCAGCCCCGCGTCAGCGACCGCATGGTCGTCGTCGAAGGTCACATCGATGCGGTCGAGCGTGTGCGAAGATGCTGGCATCCTGAGAGTGCCTCCGTCTCGGGAGAGTGGACTGCGTCGCAACAGCCATTCTTCCCGGCACGGAGGCACTTCTCGTTCAACCGCGACCGATCACTTCGGTGGATCAAGGCTGAGTGCGGGCCCGGTCCCTACGCGTGCGGACGCCGAGGTTCTAGGCCAGGCTGCTCGACCTGGTAGGCCATGCCGTCACGAACGGCTGGTCGGCCGGGTGGGTGTGTGGGTGCTCGAGGTCAACGACCCTCGCGTCTAGGACTGGCGTGCCCGCCGCGAGTCCGGACGAAGCCTCGTCGACGCGCCGCCGGGTCCTGCCGAGGGCGCTGTACGCGGCCGCAACACCCCGGCCGTCTTGGACTGGACCAGCGCGGTCACGGACGTTGGCCATGGCGGACTCGCATCGGCGAGAGCACTAGCGGGATGCCCACCGACAGCCTCTCTCAGCTGTCCTCCGCGCGTGCGGTCGGCATGGGCGCAGGCGGAGTGCAGGCCTTCCACAGTTCCCGACGGAAGGCGGGCCAGTCCCTGACGGGGCTGTGCCGGGATCTGATTGCTTCGAGGGTGGCGACAAGATCCTCGTGCAGAGTGCCCTCGTCGCGGCTTCCGGGGCCCGCATCGCTGATGCCGTGCGCGATGGTGGCGTGCAGGGTGTCAAGGAGGCCGGTCTTGTAGCCGGGCCAGTTGTCCGGGTCGTCGAGCTGGTGGTGCAGTTCGAGGTAGTAGATGAACTCGTCCCGTTCGACCCAGTCGAGGTCGTCGGGGCTGATTCCTGGTTCGTCGAACACGGCAGGCTCCGGGTCGGTCACGCCCATGGTCGCGGGGCAGCTGGGCCGAGGCCGAAGGTTCGCTATCGAGACTGTGGATATCCACAGCCTGCAGCCGGGGTCTTGTGCGCGTCTCCCGCACGTCGATCATGCTGCTGTCACTCGGGCGCGCCGCGGAGCGGGATTCCCTTCGTGAGCGCGGAGAAGGGAGGGCGGCTCATGAGAGGCGACTTCGGGGATTCGGCCGCAGTCACACATGGCGGATGGGCGACGCTACGACCCGCCCATTCCGTTCGATTTGCCCGGTCTAGCCCGCTGCTTCTTGGGCCGAGACGGCCTGTTGCAGCGTCGAATTCGTCTACCGGCGGCGCTGCCGCCTTGCTACGGTTCGCCTGCGGAGGGGAGTAGTCATAGTGGGCTGGTCCACGGCCTTACGGGCCGGGTCAGGCATCGCGGTCGCCCTGGCGGTCGCTCTCTCGGCTTGCTCGAACTCGGCTGGGGGAGCCGCGCCGGACGGGTCGTCGACTTCGCCGCAGGTCACGACACCGCGTCCGTCGCCGACGGCAACGGACGCGTCGGCGAACCCGGCCGACGCCGTCGCGTCGGTATGGCAGGCCGTCCACGACGAGCGCCTGACTCAGCTGGCGACCTCCGCGACACCGGATCCGGCCGGTTTCGCAGGCCTGGCTACCGGGCAAGCCGTCGGGCAGCTAGCCGACCTGGTCCGCGCCGCCCGTGGCGATATTGCGGTCGAGGTCGTCGACCGGGAGTTGTGGCCCGAGGTCGAGGTCGCCGCTTCCGCCGACAAGGCGACGATCGCCGACTGCATCCTCGTCGCAACCCGTCCCGCCGACGCGAGTGACGCGCCGGCGACGGTGACCTCGACCGCCTGGACCGGCACCGCGGCCGACACCGGCGACGGCTGGCGCATCGACTCGGTCTCGGTGGGCCGCGACAAGTGTGTGCCTCGAAAGCTCAACCAGCGACTGCTCGACACCTACCAGGCATGGCACGACGCCGCCAACGACTGGTGGGACCCTCCAGACCCAGACAACCCCCTCCTCGATCTACGGATGGTCGACCCAGGACTCACGGACATGCGTGAGCTCCTTACCAAGCATCGCTCGATGGGAATCGTCGTACGAGACCCGCACGACACAAAGGGTGCCGTCGTTTCCGACCTCGGAGTCGGCACTGCACGTGTCAGCGACTGCTACCCGGCCAGTCCAGATGGAGCCGCAGCCTACGACCAGGCAACTGGTCAACGCCGCACCGACCTGAGCCCCACTCCCACGCCGGGTCAAGTCGACCTCACGGTGGTCGACTTCGAACGAACGGCCGACGGCAACTGGATGGCGAACGGGTGGAGGTCTGCGACGAACAGCGACTGCGTTCCCGGGGAGACGCCCTATGTGGTCGTGCCGTAGCCGCAGCCTCGCCTGTGCCGCGCTCGTCGGAGGTCTGCTGACCGCCACAGCGTCGTCCGCTGTCGCCAACCCTAGACCCGACTGCAGCGGCCAAGCCGGGATCCTGGGCGGCGGAGGCGAGGCCGGCGCCGAATGCCACGTGAACCCGCCCGCCGACACGGCCCCCTCCTGCGATCGTTCGAGTGGGGTGGTGGCGTGGTATGGGGAGCCGCCGTCGGGGTTGTCGGAGACGTATCTGCGGATCATCATGGCGAATCCGCCACCGGAGGGGATGATGTTGGCGGCGGCCTACAACTGTGCGGGCCGCTATCTGGGGGGGCCGCATCTGGTGGCGGATCCGGCCTTCGCGGCGATCCGGGCGGTCCGCGATCGGGCGCGGGCACGGCTGTCGCCGCCGGCGCCGGCGGTGCATGTCTCCCCGTCGCGGGCGGTCACCCGTCTGCCGACCTGGCTGTGGGTCGACCGGTCGGTGTGGGTGCCGAGCTCGGCGTCGGCGTCGGCGGGGGCGGTGACGGTGCGGGTGGAGGCGCGCCCGACGTCCTCCCGGTGGGATCTGGGGGAGGGCTCGCGGGTGTGTGACGGGCCGGGGATCGCTTGGTCGCAACCGGCGCAGGATGCCTACGACGCGCAGCCGGCGGCGGTTCGGGGGCGGGGCAATCCGGCCTGCACCTACACGTTCGTCCATTCGTCGTCGGTGACCAGCGACGGGGTCTATCACGCGTCGGTGACGGTGTCGTGGGAGTTCTCGTGGTGGCTGAACGGGCAGCCGCAGGGGAGCTTCGGGACCGTGGACCGGCGCACCGACTTCGACCTGCAGGTGGGCGAGGTCGAAGCGCTGATCACCGCCTACTGAAACTGGAGTGCCGATGTCTGCGACCGTCACGACCCGCCGTCAGCCTCCCGAGGGGGGCGGGGCCGCGCGGCCGGACCCGCCGCGCACACCGGCGGGGCGGGCACGGGTTCCGCAGCTGGCGGTCGGGCTGCTGCTCACGGCCGGCGCCGCGCTGGCGTTCGTGCTGTTCAACGCCGCGTCGGTGCATCGCGTCCCGGTGCTGGCGCTCGCAGTCGATGTGCCGGCCGGACATGTGCTGGCGGCGGCCGACCTGCAGGTCGTCCATGTCGGGACGGACGACCCGCTGGCGCTCACGCCGCCCGACCAGGAGCGCGTGCTGGTGGGGCGGGTGGCGACCGGCGACCTGGCGGCCGGGACGCTGGTCACCGAAGGACAGTTCGCGGCGGGACCGCCGTTGACGGCCGGGGATGGGGTGGTGGGGCTGGCGCTGTCCCCCGGCCAGTATCCGTCGTCGCGGCTGACGGTCGGCGACCGGGTCGACGTGATCGTGACCGGCGAGCCGGCCGGCGGCTCGGCGGGCGCGGGGGTGTCGGCTGGGGGCGGGGGCCGGCTGCTGGTGCGGGCCGCCCGGGTGGTGTGGGTCGAGCCGCTGGGCAGCCAGGGGCAGCGGTTGATCTCGCTGCTGGCCGGCGAGCAGGCCGCCGGGCAGGTCGCCGCCGCGGCCGAGGCCGGCCATGTCCGCCTCGTGCAGGTCCCCGCCGGTGACGGTGGCGGGGGCGGGGAGGTGGGCCGGTGAGGATCGTGTGCGCGACCGCCCGCACGGCGCCCGGGGTGACCACCGCGACGTTGGCGCTGGCGTCGGTGTGGCCGGGCCGGGTGGTGCTGGTCGAGGCGGCGTCCGACGGTGGGGTGCTCGCGGCCCGCTACCGGCTGCCCGCCGAGCCGGGCGCCACGACGCTGGCGGCCGCGACCCGTCACGATCCGGCCGGCGGGTCGCTGACCGACCACCTGCAGTCCCTTGCTGGCACCGACGGACGGATCCGGGTGCTGCTCGGACCGCCCGACGCCGGCGCCGCAGCGAGCCTGTGGCGCACGGCCGCCGGCCGGATCGGTGGGCTGCTGGCCGCCGTGGACGACGCGACCGTGGTCGTCGACGCCGGTCGGCTGCCCGGCGAGGGGCCGGTGGGGCCGCTGATCGCCGACGCGGACCGGCTGCTGCTGGTCGCCCGTCCGCGCGTCGAGGAGCTGCAGGCGGCCGCCGCCCGGCTGGCCGGGCTGCGTGAGCAGGGTCTGGACCCCTGCCTGCTGCAGGTCGGCGACCGGCCGTACGGACCGGACGAGGTCGCCGCGACGCTGGGCTGTCCGGTGATCGGGGTGCTGGCCGACGACCGGCCCGCCGCCGACGCGCTCGCCGGGATCGGCCCGACACGGCGGCTGGGGCGTAGCCGGCTGCTGCGCACCGCCGGCCTGGTGGCCGACCGGCTGGCCGCCCCGGCCGTCTCCGCCTCGACGGTCAGCCCGGTGCCGGCCGACGGCGGCGACGAGCCTGGCGGCTGGACAGCGGCGGCCGGCCGCCCCGCCCCGCAGGCGTCGCGATGAGCGCCCCGGAGCTGCAGGTGGGCCAGGCGGAGCTGGTCGAGGAGCTGGTCCGTCAGGTCGGCGAGGCGCTCACGGCCCGGCAGAACGCCCAGCATGAGGCCGGCCGGCCGCGCCTGTCGGTCGACGACGAACGGGCGCTGGCCCAGGCGCTGGTCGCCGACGAGCTCGAGACGCTGGCCGCCGCCGCGCTGCGTGACGGCCGCCCGGCCCCGGACGCGGCCACCGAACGGCGGCTGACGACCCGGGTGCTGGACCGGCTGTTCGGGCTCGGACCGCTCCAGCCGCTGCTGGCCGTACCGGGGGTGACCAACATCGCGATCCCCGGCGCCGAGCCGGTCTGGCTCGAATTCACCGACGGCCGCAAGGAGTCCCGCCCGCCGGTGGTCGCGACCCCGGCCGAGCTCGTCGACCTGGTCGCCGCGGCCGCCCGCCGGCTGGACCGCTCCGAGAAACGTTGGGACGCCGCCAACTGGGAGCTGGACATGCAGCTACCCAACGGCGACCGGCTCAACGCGGTGATGTTCCCGCCGGCCTCCCGCCCGCGGGTCACGATCCGCCGGCACAACTTCGACCTGCACCGCCTCGACCATCTGGTCGAGGCCGGCACGGCCGACCGGGCGCTCGCGTCGTTCCTGGCGGCGGCGGTACGGGCCCGGCTCAACCTCGTGATCGCCGGGGGCACCAACACCGGCAAGACCACGATGCTGCGCTGCCTGATCAACGAGATCGACCCGGCCGAGCGGATCATCACCGTCGAGGACTCGCTCGAGATCGGCCTGGAACGCTTCGCCGACCGGCATCCGGACTACGAGACGCTGGTCGCCCGCGACGCCAACACCGAAGGGGCCGGCCGGATCGGACTGGCGCAGCTGGTGCGCACCGCCCTGCGGATGTCCCCCGACCGGGTGATCGTCGGCGAGGTCCGCGGCGACGAGATCCTGCCGATGCTGCTGGCCATGTCCCAGGGCAACGACGGGTCGCTGTGCACCATCCACGCCTCCACGTCGAAGGAGACCTTCAAACGGTTCCAGATGTATGCGGCGATGACCCCCGAACGGCTGGAGGCGGCCACCACCAACCTGCTGGTCGCCAACGCCGTCCACCTCATCGTCCACATCGGCTGGGTCGACGGGACCCGTCGGATCACCTCGGTCCGCGAGATCGTCGACGTCGACGGGCCGAGCCTGGTCTCCAACGAGATCTGGCAGCCCGGCCCCGACGGACGTGCGGTCCCCGGCTACCCGCCCCGCGACGCGACCCTGGACCGGCTGGTGGCGGTCGGGTTCGACCGGCAGCTGCTCGCCAACCGGGAAGGCTGGTGGTCGACGTGAGCCTCGCGGTCACGATCCTGCTCGGGCTGGTGGCCGGGACCGGCATCTGGCTGACCGTCGGCGCCGCCGCCGGCTGGCGGCTGCTGCCCACCCGGGCGGCGGTTGCGGCACGTGCCGGCCGGCTACGCGCCCGGCTGGCGGCATCTGGCGCCGCCGTGCTGGCCGGCACCCTCGTGCTGGCGCTCACCGGCTGGCCGGTCGGGGGGCTGCTCGCCGCCCTGGCCACGCTGAGCGTCCCGCGGCTGATCGGCGGCGGCCAGGCACGGGCCGGCCAGATCGCACGGACCGAGGCGATCGCCGGCTGGGCCGAGTCGCTGCGCGACACGATGGCCGCTGCCGCCGGCCTCGAAGAGGCAATCGTGGCCACCGCCGCGGTCCCCCCGGCCCCGATCGCCGACCAGGTCCGGCTGCTCGCCGAACGGGTCCGCCACCAGCGGCTGACCGACGCGCTGGCCGCGTTCGGCCGCGACCTCGACCACCCCTCGGCCGATCTGGTCGTCGCCGCACTCACGATCGCCGCCCGGCTCGAGGCCGCCGACCTGACCGGGCTGCTGGGCCGGCTGGCGGTCTCGATCCGGCAGGACGCCACGATGCGGGTCAAGGTCGAGGTCTCCCGCGCCCGGCTGCGGACCTCGGCCAAGATCATCCTCGGGTCGGTCGCCGCGACCCTGGCGCTGCTGCTCCTACTCAACCGCAGCTACCTCGACGCCTACGACTCCGTGGCCGGACAGGCGGTCCTGGCCGCCGTCGGGGGCATCTTCGCCGCCGGCGGCTGGCTGCTGGCCCGCATGTCCGAGATCGCCCTGCCGGACCGGTTCGTCCCCCGCGACCGGGCGGGCCGGACATGACCGTCGCGCTGCTCACCGGACTAGTCGCCGGCGCGGGCCTGTGGCTGGCGGCGGCCGGCTGGCGGCCCCGCCCGGCCCCGCTCGCCGTCCGGCTCGCCGACCTGCACGCCCCCCACCCACGTCCCGACGGGGCGGGCACCGGCCGGGCGTCGTCGTGGCTGGCGACGGTGATGGCCGCCGCCGGGCTGGCCACCCGGCAACGGACCGAGCAGCTGGCCCTGGCCGGCATCCCCGCGCACGTCTGGGCCCGCGACAAGGTGCTGGCCGCCGGCGCCGGGCTGGCCACCGGCGTGGCCGGCTGGGCGGGCGCGCTGGCCGTCGGGCTGCCGCTGCCGCCGGCGGTCGGGCTGGCCGTCCCGGCCCTGGCCGCCGCCGGCTGGCTGTGGCCAGACCTGCGGCTGGCCGACACGGTCACCCGCCGCCGGCGGGCGTTCGCCCATGCCCTGTCCGCCTACCTCGACCTGGTCAACGTCATCCTCGCCGGCGGCGCGGGGATCGAGACCGCCCTGATCGCCGCCGCCGACGCGGGCGACGGGTGGGCGTTCGCCGAGCTCCGCCACGCGCTGCACCGGGCCCGGCGCATCAACCAGCCGCTGTGGACCGCGTTCGACGAGCTCGGCGAACGGCTGGGCGCCCCCGAGCTGCGTGACCTGGCCGCCACCCTCGGGCTGGCCGGCTCCCAAGGGGCACGCATCCGCGCGTCGCTGGCCGTCAAGGCCGACACGCTCCGCGCCCATCAGATCGCCCAGACCGAAGCCGCCGCCGAGGCGACCACCGAACGGATGAACCTGCCCACCGCCGTGCTGCTCGCCGGGTTCCTGCTGTTCATCGTCTTCCCCGCCGTCAAGGCGATCACGCAGGTGTCCACCGCCGGCTGCGCCACCCCACCCGCCACCGCGAACGGCCCCGCGGCCTGTCAACCGGCCACGCCCGTTCCCGCCGACACCAGGAGCCACCCATGATGCTCACCCTGATCCTCATCCGGCTGCACACCGCCCTGTGGGCCGCCCCCGGCCGGGCCGCCGAGACGGCCCGCCGATGGCGCGACGACCAGGACGGGCTGACCACCACCGAGATCGCCGTGGTCACCTTCCTGCTGGTCGGCGCCGCGATCGTGGTCATGGGCATCATCTACGCGGCCGCCAAGACCAACGCCCAGAACATCCCCGTCCCCGACGCCCCCGCCCAATGACCCGCCCGGACGGTGGCAGGCAGGCCGGGATGATCGCGACCCAGCTGGCGGTGCTCATGCCCGCCCTGCTGGTTCTGATCATGCTCGCGGTCCAGTTCGGCCTGTGGACCCACGCGACCCAGCTCGCCGACGCCGCCGCCGACACCGCCGCGGCCACCGCCGCACTGCCCACAGGAACCCCCGATCAGGGACGCCACGCGGCGGCCGGGCTGCTCGCCCAGGCCGGCAACCTCACCCAGGTCCGCATCGTCGTCGACCGGCAGACGCGGCTGGCGACCGCGACCGTCACCGGCACCGCCCCCAACGTCGTGCCCGGCCTGACCTGGCACGTCACCGCGCACGCCGCCGCACCCATCGAGACGTTCATCAGCGAGGCCGACCGATGACCCGGGCCGGCCAGACCGGCAGCATCGCCGTGGAAACCGCGATCGTCACCCCCGCCCTGCTCGCGCTCATGCTCCTGATCGTCTACGCCGGCCGGGCCGCCCAAGCCGACGCCGACGTGCGCGTCGCCGCCGCCCGCGCCGCCCGCGCCGCCGCCACCGCCGCCGACCCCGCCACCGCCACCGACCTCGCCCGCACGGCCGCCGCCGCCAACCTGCACACCGCCGGGATCGGCTGCCAGCAGACCACCGTCCGGCTCGACACCACCGCCCTGACCCCCGGCGGCACCGTCACCGTCACCGTCGCCTGCCGGCTGGCCAACACCCGCCTGGCCCTGCTGGCAATCCCCGGCACCCGCTGGTCGATCGCGACCGCCACCCAACCCATCGACACCTACCGGGCAGGCCCCTGATGCCCGCCGGCCGCATACACGCCCAGGACGGGACCGTGACCGCGCTCGTCGCCGTGCTCACGATCGCGCTGATCGCGGTCGCCGGGCTGGCCTACGACGGCGGCGCGATCATCACCGCCATCGCCGCCGCCCGCGACCTGGCCGCCGGCGCCGCCCGAGCCGGCGCCCAGCAGCTCGACCTCGCCGCGGTCCACGCCGGCCACCCCACCCTCGACCCGGCCGCCGCCGACGCCGCCGCCCAACGGTTCCTGGCCGCCGCCGGCGCCCACGGCGTCGTCACCGTCCACGCCGCGACCGTCACCGTGACCGTCACCACCAGCCAGCCGATGCGGCTCCTGCCCCTGCCCGCCCGGCCCATCGCCGCCACCGCCTCGGCCACCGCCGTCTCCGACGTCCTCACCGGAGGTGCCCCATGACCGCCCGGCTCCGACAGGCCGCCACCGGCACCGCCGCCCTGGCCCTGCTGACCGGACTGGCTGTCGGCATCCCCACAGCGCTGATCCGCACCGTCGGCTGGCCGCTGCCGACCGTCTGGCCCAGCCTCGACCAGCTCACCGCCACCACCCGCACCGGGATCGCCGACACCACCATCATCAAGCTGCTCGCCGTCATCGTCTGGGCCGCCTGGGCCCAGCTCGCCGGCGCACTGACCGTCGAGGCCACCGCCTACCTGCGCCGGCGCACCGCCACCATCCTGCCGCTGCTGCCCGGCATCCAGCCGCTCGCCGCCCGGCTCATCGCCGCCGTCGCGCTGCTCGCCGCCACCACCAGCAACCCCCGGGCCGCAGCCGCCACCCCACTGCACACCGTCGTCGCCGCAGCGCCGTCGAGCCCCGCCCTCGCCCCCGCCGACCACACCCCGCCGCCGGCGCCACCCGCCACCAGCACCACGGTCGACGTGCGCCAGCGCACCGTCACCGTCGCCGCCCGTGACTCCTGGTGGCGGCTGGCCGAACGCCACCTCGACGACGGGATGCGCTGGCGCGAGATCCGCGACGCCAACCTCGGTGCCACCATGCCCGACGGCACCACCATCGGCCCCGACACCGACACCCTCACCCCCGGCTGGCGGCTGGCCGTCCCCGCCCCCACCACCAGCCGCCCGGCCCGCCACCCCGACCAGAGGCCACCCGCCGCGACCACCGTCGCCGACCCGGCCCCCTCACCCGCCCCGCCCGCCGGCCCGCCGGCGCCCCCGGCCGGCACCCGGGCACGGCCGGACACGCGGCGCTGGCAGGTCGCCCCCGGCGACAACTTCTGGACCATCGCCCAGCGGCTGCTCGACGACGCCTGGGACCGGCCACCCGACGACGACGAGATCCGCCCCTACTGGCACACCCTCATCGACACCAACCGCCACCAGCTCGCCGACCCCGACGACCCGGACCTGCTCTACCCCGACCAGCAGCTGACCATCCCGGCCACCCCTCCCGACCCCACCGCCACGGCCGACCACACCACCGCACCCACCCCACCCGCCACGACCCGCCACGACCCGGCCGGACCCGCACCGACAGCGCCGCCCTCTGAGGCCGGCCCGTCGACCGTCGGCCACGACGGCTGGCGCACCACCATCACCAACCGGCACGCCGACCCCGCCCCAACCGGCCCGCAACGCCACGCCGGCGAGAACGACGGGGAGCCGGTCACCGGCCTCGGTGTCCCGGTCGGGCTCGGCGCCGGGCTCGCCGCCGCCGGCCTGGTCGCGGCCGGTGTGCTCGCCACCATCCGCTGGCGGCGCCGCCGGGCCCTGCACCAACGCGGCGCCGGCCTGCGGCTACCGACCCCGCTGCCCGACACCGACGACCACCTCGCCGACCTCGACACCGCCGCACTGCCTGGCCGGGTCTGCGACGACCTCGCCAGCTTGCTCGCCACCATCCCCCCCGACGTGCACCCCGCCCTGGTCACCCTCCACGACGACGGACACGTGCAACTCCTCTTCGACGACCGTGCCGTACTGCCCGACCCGCCCGCCCCCTGGACGCTGGCCCACGACGGCACCAACGGCCCCGTCGGCTGGCAGACCACCCTCGGCGTCGCCGGCCCCGAACGGTCCATCGGCCTGCCGCTGCTGGCCACCCTCGGCCGCACCGGGACCACCACCCTGCTCGCCGACCTCGCCGCCCTGCCCATCCTCACCCTCGACGGCCCCGACAAGCCGGTGCGCCGCCGGCTACGTGCCCTCGCCCTCGAGATCGCGACCTCCCGGCTCGCCATCCCCGTCGAGGTCACCATCGCCGGCGACCGCCAGCTGACCTGCCTCGACCGGATCCGCCACGTCGACGACCTCACCGGCGAACTCGACGCCGCCAGCCGCGAACACGACCTCCAGATCGTCGCCGACGACCGCACCCCCCGGCTGCTCGTCGCCCACCCCGACGCCACCCTGCCCGACATCCCCACCGCCCTGGACGGACACGTCGGCGCCATCGCCGCCGGCCCACCCGACCGCGGCACGTGGCAGCTCCACCTCGTCGACCAAGACACCGGCCGGCTCACCCTCCCCGACGGCGGCCAGATCACCCTCGCCCTCCCCGCGGTCGACCCCGACCTCATCGACCACGAGCTCGCCCGCCTCGACCATGGCGCCACCCAACCCGCTGACCCCCACCCCGCTGCTGACCACCACGACAAGCCCAGCGAACCGGCCACACAGGACCGTGCCGTCGCCGACCCCCAGCGGCCACCACCGGCAGACACCCGCACCGCCGAGAGCGACCATGCTGCCGCCGGTGCCCACAGCGCCCGCGTCAACGGCAACGGCCACCGGCCCGCACCCACCCCGACCGGCCGTCCCGACCCCGAACCGACCGACACGGGCACCGGCCCGGCCTTCTGCGAGGTCCAGCTGCTCGGCCCCACCGAGGTCCGCTGCGACGGGGCCCCCGTCGACGGGCTCACCCCACGGACCACCGAGGTGCTCGCCTACCTGGTCACCCACCGCGACGGCGTGTCCAAGGAACGTCTCGACGACGCCGTCTGGGCGGGCCGTGCCGCCCGCCCCGGCAGCCAGCGGGTGACCGCCGCACTCACCCGGCTACGCGCCACTCTCGGCGACGGCCCCGACGGCCAACCGCTCGTTCCCCGCCGCACCGGCAACCAGCGCATCCGGCTCTCCGACCACGTCGGCAGCGACCTCGACCGCGCCTTCGCGCACCTCGCGATCGCCCGCGACCTGCCCGCCGAACTCGCCATCGCCGAGCTGACCGCCGCCCTCGACCTCGTCCGCGGCGAACCCTTCGAAGACCTGCCGGTCACCTGGGCCGCCGACATCACCCAGCGGGCCATCATCCAGCTCCAAGACGCCGCCGTCGAGGTCGCCCGGACCCACCGGCGCGCCGGCAACTACGACGCCGCCGAAACCGCCATCCGCCAAGGCCTCCAGCTGCTCGACCCCGCCGACGCCCTCTACCTCGAACGCGCCGAACTCGAACGCGACCGCGGCCACCCCGAACGCATCCCCCACATCTGGCGGCAACTCCGCCGACGCCACGCCGCCGACGCCGACGAAATCGCCGGCTACGTCTCCACCCCCGCCCCCGAAACCGAACTCGCCTTCCAAAACCTCATGGCCGGCGTGTGACCGTCCTCTCCTCGCCGCTCACCCCCAATCGTCTTCGGCCAGTAGCCCCTGAAACCAGTCGACGAGCAGGTCAGCATCCGCGAGCAGGTCGACCCCCTCGAAGTCATCCGGCCGGTAGACGAGACCGGCGGCAAGGATCGAGGCCGCTTTCGCGAAGTCAGCGAGGTGAATGTCTCGGCGCTCGACGCCGGGAATGAGCGCAACGTCGAACAACCGCTCAACAAGCGTCGTGAACAGGATCTGGTCCTCGGTGAGCCGCCTGAGCACCGTGTCCGTCTGCGACGCCATCATGGCCGGGAACGCCGACCACCAGAAGTCGTGGGCGAGTTCGTTGCGGCGGCGCCGGGCATCGTGCAGGGCCTCGGTCAGCGCGCGTCTGCCTGACGACGGTTCCTCGCGTGAGGCGTCCGAGAGCGCTCTGATCCCGTTGTTCAACGTGCCTGCACGTCGGTCTTCCACGTGCCTGCGTGAGGCATCGTCTTCGGTCGGGCCGTCAAGGGCCGGCTCCGCGAGCTTCGTCGCGAACTCGAGGATCTGTGCCCACAGCATGGTGACCCCGTACTGCTGGGCCACCTGTCCGACCTCAGACGCCAGTCGCACGCCATGACCGGACCTCGTGAGCGCCTCGAGTAGTTCAGGGTGGAGCTGCCCGAAGCCCGGTTCCTGACCTGCGTCCTGCACGACGTGCTCCTTACCGAGCGATGCAGCCGTGGTGTACCGGGACGGTACGACATGCCTTCGAAGGGCCAACGATGTTGGCGGCACCTGGGAGGGCGCTTGCGGTGTATCAAGGGTGTGATCCGACCTGTGATAAAGTGGGGCCTGTTAGGGAGGATGGTCATGTCGGAGGCGTCTGTCGCGCGGCCGGATTTCGCGGCGCACGATCGTGCCTACCGGTTGCCGGTGGCGGCGGTGGTGGCCGAGCTGCGGGATGTGCTCGGCGCCAAGCTGGTGGCGTATGTCGCCGACGTGCGTGAGACCCGGGCGGTGCGCGAGTGGGCCGACGGGGCGCGTGAGCCGCGCTCGCCGGTCCCCGAGCGGCTGCGGGTGGCGCTGCAGGTGGTCGAGCTGCTGCTCGCGTTCGAAGCGCCGGGTGTCGTCCAGGCGTGGTTCCAGGGGCTCAACCCGCGGCTGGACGACCGGTCGCCTGCGCGGTTGCTGCGGGAGGGCGAACTCGACGAGGTCGGCCCGCAGGTGCTCGCGGCTGCCCGGGCGTTCGTCGCGGCCTGATGGGCTGCGACCTCGAACCGGCCGACTTCCAGGATCAGTCGGTCTTCCGGGTCGGGCGGCCCCCGTCGCCGTGGCGGTTCGTGGACTGGGCGTTCGCGGACCGACGGGGCCGGTTCGATGGCCGCTGGGACGACCCGCAGGGTTCCTACCGGGTCCTGTACGCGGCGACGAGCCGGTTCGGTGCGTTCGTCGAGGCGCTCGGGCCGTTTCGTGCGGACCCTGCGGTCGTCGCCGGCCTGGCAGAGATCGTCGACGACGGCCCGGCGCCGACACCGGTGGTTGCGCCGGGCGGCCTGCCGCTGTCCTGGGCGAGCGCACGTGTCATGGGCCAGGCACGTCTGACCGCCCGCGCTGCTCAGGTCGGCCACAGCCGGTCGCTGGCACATCTGCGCCAGCACCTCTCGCGGGAGGTCGTGCGCTTCCAGCTCGAGGATCTCGACGCCGCGGCGATCCGGCTGTCGGCTCCCCGTGCGTTCACCCAGGCGCTGTCCCGCCACGTCTACGAGTGCACCGGCGCCGACGGCACGCGCCAGTTCGACGGCATCGTCTACCGGTCGCGGTTCGGTGACGAGCTGACCAACGTGGCGCTGTTCGAAACGCCCGCCGGCGACTCGCGACTGCGCGACGAAGACGCCGCGCCCATCAACCTCGACGACCCCGACCTGTCCGCCGCCATGGCCCACCACGGGTTGCGCTGGCACGACGACACCGGCACCTGAACGTCAGCGGCCCCTTGCCCGGTGGCGTGCCAAGTCGTGACAAATCATGCCCACCACCGGTGCCCGGGAGCACGGCCGGCACGCTGGATTCGACGAGACTCGCTGGGTTCGAGCCTCATTTCTGAACTTGCCGTCAGGGAACCACCCGATCGTAGAACACCGTGATCACTGTGCCGGCCGCGACAGCGAAGACGATCCAGAGCACCAGGTTCGGTCCTCCTCCAAGGGCCACCCGTCCCACGATCGCCAACGCTGCGGGGACCACCCCAACGAGCACGCGGCGGAGCCAACCCGTCTTGGTCCGCTTCCGGCCAGCCGCCCTGTGGCTTGCCCCAGGCGTATTGCGCCAGCCCGAAGTGCCGATCATGAGAGCGCCGACGAAGAACAGCACGGCGGCACCGATCACGCTGCCCCCGGCAAGAAGGACCGCGACAGCCGGCATGGCCCCAGTGATCGTGGCACCGATCAAGACGCGTATCCGAGCGGTGTCGGGGTCGGAACGCCAGGCTAGAAAGCGTCTCTTCAACCGGCTCATCGGGATGCTCTATCCATCAGGGGGTGCCCAGAGGCGTAACTACGTTGTAGCCACCGCCCAACACCCGCTACTGCAAGGGTGCCACCGCTGACGGCGTAGTTGAGCGCCTGCGCTACTGCGAACGCGCCGCTCTCGAACCCAAGTCCGTACCGGATGCAGCCGGCCGCGAACTGGCCGGCGCCTTCGGCAACGTTTCCCACCGAAGAGGAGTAGCTGATCGGCCGGACGTTCGCGGGCGTGGCCGGCGTCGCCCCGGTCCCTGCTCCCGAATATAGGAGGACCATTCCGCCGGTTGGGTCGGTCTTGCTGCAAGGGTTCGCGGCGGCGTAGAGATATGAATTGGCTTCTTGTCCGGTGGGGTCGGGTTGGGTCCATCGGGCGTGGTCGGGCTGGTAGTAGCGCAGTCCGACCTTGACGAGTCCGGTGGCGGTGTCGGTGTGGTAGCCGTGGGCGCCGACATACTGCCAGGGGTTGTCGATGGTTTCGGTGGCGGTGGTGACGGTGCCGTAGGGGTCGTAGGTGTAGCGGTTGGCGGTGGTGCCGGTGGGGCCGGTGACGGCGGCGGTGGACCCGAGCCTGTCGTAGAGGTAGTAGTCGTCGTCGGTGGCGGTGTGGCGGGCGAGCAGCACCCCGGCGGGGTCGTAGGTGTAGTCCACGGTGGCCGTTCCGTTGTCGGTGCGGGTCAGCCCGAGCACCCCACGGGTCTCGACGGTGGTGCCTGCGGCGGTGCGGTAGGTCCGGTCGGTGGGGGCGATCAGGTTCCCGTCCGTACCCGCCCGACTCATCTCGGCCCGTCTCAAGTTCCGTGCGAGTTCCGCCACTCTTCGAAGGCACGCGCCCCGAGCCGATTGAAATAGTACGGCATCCCGACGACCGGCAGTATCCAGACCAGCTCGACCAGATCGATATCTCCGTCAAGCAAGGTGATCAGCGCCCAAATGGAGAAACACATCACGAGCAAGGACTTTGGATGCGCATAAATCCATCGGCTTACGGACCCAGGGCCCCCCTGCTCGTCCCAGCGGTGATGGCGTGAGTCTCGAATCCATTCATAATCTCTCATCGAAGACCCCCTGATCACCCCTGTGCGATGAACTCCATCACCGTCAGAACTCCCGTACCCGACGACCTGCGCTGCCGCGTATTGCACGGAAATTAGGGGAGTCCTGGCGCACGATGGAAGCACCTTCATCAGGGCAGATATGATGGTAGATTGAGATCCACCCAACCGTATACCGGAGCAAAGTCTCCGATCCGGTGGCGGTGTCGGTTGCGTTCGGCTCCGCATGCATTGGAAGTCCCCTCCTCATGCGTCCGGCGGGCATTCCGTCGAGCAGAAAGAAGGCGACCTACAGCGACACCAACCCCCAAGAGGCAAGCCGGCGCCAGAACAATCCATGGGACGTTTGCGTTCGTTCGCAAGCCAAGGACCGCCAGCAACGCAACACAAGCGCCAATCACCGTGAGAGAGTAGGGAAAGACGATCCTTCATTATCGTCTTCCGCTCGAAAGAAAGACAGTGATAGTCATCACAACAGCACAGAGTACGCCGGTCAGAACTGCCGCTACCAGAGGCGCTCGGAAAGCCAAGGCCAACACGAACATGGCCGCACCGAATGTGATACCGAAGAGCAGCAGGCGTATGCTCAGCGTTTCCGGATCGGAGCGCCACCGGGCATAGGACTGTCTCCATTCTTCAAACACTCTTGGAGTGTCCTCCCACTATCATGGAGTCGGCACGGTCGGTGGCGCGAGCGCGCCAAAGGCACCGGCGACGACGCAGCCTGCGCCTTCACCCATCGCGAGGGTCGCGCCCGTAATAGGTGTTCCAAGCGCCGATGCGGTGCCAAGCACAGCGGATGTGCCGACAGCAAAACCCGTAATGCACCCAGATATGCCGCCCACTACCCCTGCACCAATATCGCCAATCGTATGCGCGATTTCCGAGATAGAAACAGTGCCGGTTGGGTCGGTCTTGCTGCAAGGGTTCGCGGCGGCGTAGACGTATGAATTGGCTTCGAGCCGGTGGGGTCGGGTTGGGTCCAGCGGGCGTGGTCGGGCTGGTAGTAGCGCAGTCCGTAGTCGTCGTCGGTGGCGGTGTGGCGGGCGAGCAGCACCCCGGCGGGGTCGTAGGTGTAGTCCACGGTGGTCGTTCCGTGGTCGGTGCGGGTCAGGCCGAGCACCCCACGGGTCTCCACGGTGGTGCCTGCAGCGGTGCGGTAGATCCGGTCAGGACCGTGGTAGCGGTGGTGCCACGGCTGCGGGCAGCATGGAATGGCTGCATCGTAACGGATGCTCACTCTCGAAAACCGGCCTGCGATGAACCGGAGCCTTACGTTCTGGATCCTCAACATCGCAGCTGGTCTCTCCTCGGAGTCGAGAATTCAGGACTGGATCCATAGAAGGGCAGGCGACAGGGCGGGAACGATGACAATGATGATCGCCATTACACGGGGTAAACTCGTCGTCCCCTTACGCCACCTAGACATTGCATATGCGGCAAACCCCGGTAAGAAGAGAAGAAAGGCTGTGTGGACAATCAGTGACAGCGCTACGCCAAACATGGCGGAATACGTCGTGGTCGCCCAACACGTGGATGTGTCGCCCCGATTTCGCAGTACACGCTGTGTCGACCACACACTCAATCCGGGCAGCAGAGCGATCAGATAGGTCAAGAGCATAGCCGGCACGTGGGTCTTTAGAAGGCCCTGCTCGTTGGTTGCAAGATACCCAATGGCGAACTCCGCCCACCAAGTGACACAGCCGACCGCAAGAGACAGGGCAGAAACCTGGAGCCATTTCTTGCTGTTCTCCAGTTCAAGTGCAGGCAAGAGATGTCTCCCAGAGACCTATAGGCTACAGAAGATCGCGGGCTGTTCCCCGAAGGCACGGGCTATGTGGCAAGTGATCAGGAGAAGGTTCTTTGTAGCTTCGCGTCCAGCCTCGAACGATGCCTGACCAACGTATCCGCCGACTGCGTCGCGTGCGGTATAGGACCCGTCTGGATCTGTATTATTGCTGGGATCAGAGGCGGCGTAGAGGTATGAATTGGCTTCTTGTCCGGTGGGGTCGGGTTGGGTCCATCGGGCGTGGTCGGGCTGGTAGTAGCGCAGTCCGACCTTGACGAGTCCGGTGGCGGTGTCGGTGTGGTAGCCGTGGGCGCCGACATACTGCCAGGGGTTGTCGATGGTTTCGGTGGCGGTGGTGACGGTGCCGTAGGGGTCGTAGGTGTAGCGGTTGACGGTGGCGCCGGTGGGGCCGGTGACTGCGGCGGTGGACCCGAGCCCGTCGTAGAGGTAGTAGTCGTCGCCGGTGGCGGTGTGGCGGGCGAGCAGCACCCCGGCCGGGTCGTAGGTGTAGTCCACGGTGGCCGTTCCGTTGTCGGTGCGGGTCAGCCCGAGCACCCCACGGGTCTCGACGGTGGTGCCTGCGGCGGTGCGGTAGGTCTGGTCGGGACCGTGGTAGCTGTAGGTGGTGGTGGTTCCGTCGAGGGTCGTGGCGGTGGTCTGGTTGCGGGCGTTGTAGTCCAGGTGCAGGGTCTGGTCGGTGGTGGCGGTCAGGTTCCCGTCCGCGTCATGGTGGTAGGTGGTGGCGTGCTCGTCGAGTGCCCAGCGCACGGCATTGTCGATCAGCCGCCACCCGTGACGGGTCAGGGAGGGGATGTCGGTGTCCCAGATCCCCACGGCGATGCGGCGGGCTGGTGCCGGGGTGCTGTCGGCGAGGGTGTCGCCGGTGTCGTAGGCGAACACGACATGCTGGGTCGGGTCGGCGGTGGTGGCGGCCAGGCTCGTGGCGCCGGGACCGAGCTGGCTGTCGGTGGCGTAGGAGGGCCAGTCGGGCGGGTCGAGCGGGGAGAACTGGCCGGGCAGGTCGATCGCGACGGGGTGGCTGGTGTCCTCGAGGGTGAGCTGGTCGTAAGGGTTCCAGTCCACCCCGGTGGTCAGGCCACGGGAAGACCAGCCGATGTCGTCGAAGTCGACGGTGGGGATGGTGACGTTGCCGTAGGCGCTGGTGGACGCGGCTTCGTCGATGACGAGCAGGTCTTGGCCGGTCACGTCGACGGGGGCGCTGTCGTCGCGGATGGTGACGGTGAGCCCGTGGACCTGTGTGAGCCGGTCGGCGAGGGCCTGTTCGCCGTCGGTGAGGGCGGTGTCGTCGGCGACGACGAGCAGGGCGGACAGACCGCCGGCGCCTTGGGTGGTGGCGGCGAGCTGGTCGGCCTGGTTGTACAGGTAGCTGGTGGTGGTCCCGTCGACGGTGCGGGCGGTGAGGTTGGAGTCCTGATCGTAGCTGTAGCCGAGGTCGCGGGTGGTGAGCGTGCCGTCGGTGGTGACGGCGGCGGTGAGCCGGTCGGTGTCGTCGTAGCTGTAGGTGGTGGTGTTCCCGTCGGCGTCGGTGACCGTGCGGCGCAGCGTGCTGTCGGCGCCGGTGGACGGGTCGGTGTAGGTGTAGGTGAAGTCGGTCAGGGTCGTGCCGGCGTGGGTGCCGGTGATGCGGCTGAGCCGGCCGGCACCGTCGGTGGTGGCGGCCAGGGTGACCCCGTTGGGGTAGACGGTGGTGGTGCGGTGGCCGTCGTCGTCGTAGCCGAAGGTGATCTGGCTGCTGTCGGGCTGGGTCAGCGTGGTGAGCTGATCGGCGGCGTCGTAGCTGTAGCTGGTGGTCCCGGCGGGGCCGGTCACAGCGGTCAGGTTGCCGACCGGGTCGTGGGTGTAGGTGTAGGCGGCGGCTCCGGGTGGGTCCTCGCCGGTCAGCTGGTTGAGGGCGTTGTAGGTGAAGCTGGTGGTCCCGGCCTGGTCGGTCATGGCGGTCAGGTTGCCGACGTTGTCGTAGCTGTAGGTGACGCTGCTCCCGTCCGCATAGCCGACGCTCGTGAGCCGGTCGAGGGTGTCGTAGCCGTAGCTGGTGGTCTGCCCGAGCCCGTCGGTGGTGGCGATGATCCGCCCGAGCGTGTCGAGGTCGACGGCGGTGTCGCCGAGCGGGTCGGGACGGTCCACGGCGACGTGGTCGAGCAGCCCGTTGCTGTCACGGGTGTAGGCGTAGCTGGTGGTCGCGCCGGCCGGGGTGGTCGCGGCGGCCAGGGTCCCGTCGCTGTTGTACTCGAACTGGCGCTGGCCGGGCTGGGGGCTGCCGGGGTTGTCGCAGCCGGTCTGCCCGCCGGTGCCGGGACGGATGCAGTCGAGGTTGCCGGCGGTGTCGTAGCCGTAGTTGGTCCAGGTCCCTTGGGGCCGCACGATCCGGGTGGGCGAGAACGGATGGGTGCGGTCGCCGTAGTCGAGGCTGGTGGTCAGGCTGGTCGCCCCCGTGCCGTCGGTGGCCTGGCTGATCGAGGTCAGGTTCTCGTTCGCGTCGTAGAGGTAGCTTGCGGCCACCCCCGACGGGGTGGTGGTCGTCGCCGGAAGGTTGGTGTCGCCCCAGGTGCGGTCGTGGGTACGGCCGAGCCCGTCGACGAGCTGGGTGACCCGTCCGGCCTGGTCGTAGTGGTAGCTGACGGTGTGGCCGTTGGGGTCGGTCACCTCGGTGTAGCCGGCGTGGTAGCTCAAGGTGGTGGTGTAGCGGGAGGTGCCCTCGATCCGGGTCACGGTGGCCACCCGCAGCGACGAGTCGTAGGTGTACTCGGTGCGGTTGCCCTCGGCGTCCACGATCGCGGACAGCTCCGCCAGCCCGACACTGCCCGACCCGTACTCGTAGCTGGTGGTCGTCCCGTCGGGTGCGGTGTAGCCGGTCAGATTCCCCGAGGTGTAGCCGTAGGTGTGGACCCGTCCGGCAGGGTCGGTGATCGTATGGATCGTCCCGTCGGGGTTCCGGGCGATGGTCACCACCCGGCCGTCGGCGTCGGTCAGCGACGCGATCTGGTTGCTGGTGTCGTAGTTGACCGTGATCGTGTTGCCGTTGCGGTCGGCCACCCTGGTCAGATAGCCGTCCGTGTCGAACTCCCGACGAATCTGGGTGCGCTTGTCCGTCACGAAGTAGGGCGGCTGCACGTCCGAGGGGGAGCCCGTGAAGGTGGCGTGCACCCCGGCCGCCGGCTGCAGCTCGGGCCAGTCCGCCTCCGAGTAGTAGAACATCGCGATCGTGTCGCTCCACAGCGCTTGCGACCCGTCGTCCTGGTAGTACAGCATCGAGTCGGTGCCCGGCCAGTCGTCCCACCCATGCCCGAGCTCGGTCGTGTAGTCGGCCCGCGAGTTGAACGTCCGGTCGAACGTCGCATCCAGACCGGTCCCCGCGATCTGAAGGTCACGCTGGGAGACCACGAGATCGCCGGTCGCCACGTTGACCGCCGAGGTGATCGCCGGGGTCAGCTGCTGGGTGGCGTAGCCGAACTCGTCACGCATCCCCAGCACCGGCTGCCACACGATCGAGAACCGCGGCGCGTACGACGAGTCGTGGTACTCGCGGCTCCGATAGGAACCCAGTTGCACCGTGCCGCTACCCGCATGACGGATCATCACCCCGTTGTTGGCGGTCGTGCCGTCCAGCCAGCGCTGCACCGTCCCCGACAGGTAGCCCCAGCGCCACGACGCCGACGGGCCGCTGGCGTTGTGCCACAACGCTCCGCTGTCGAAGTCGCCGCCGGCGTTCGACCATGCCGTGCCCGACGACGCCTGGTTCCAGGTCACCGACCCCGACGACCAGGGGCTGGTCACCGGGTAGAAGTCGATGTCGGGAGCGGAGGTGTAGGCGTACACGTCGAGCTCGGCCTGCAGCACCGTGGCCGGCTCACCGATCACCCCGTCGAGGTCGGCCTGGATCAGCGTGCGGTACTCCAAGGTCCCGCTATAGCCGACCTGCAGCGTGTCGATCGCTCCGTAGTTGCTGTTCGCGTACGCGCCCGAGACGATCATCGCGTCCTGCCCCGCAGGGGGCTGCAGTATTACCGACGGGTCGATGGTGACCGGCCACTGCCGCTGCGACGAATCCAGCCAGCCGTCGTCCAGCGCCAAGCTCACCTTGAACCCGTCATCGGACGGGACGACCTGATAGCCCAGCGCAGGAGCGCGGACCCCGGCCGCATCCACCGCCCACGGCGCCTCCAGCACGAACAACCGCTTGCCGGTCCCGTCGATGAACGACACCCCGCCGTCGTCCTCGACCCGCGGGGTCACCGGCACCGAGGTGTCCAGCCGGTACACGAACGAGCGGGCACTGGTCGCCTCGTCCAACGTCAGGGTCTCCTTGACCCCCGACGCGGTCGCCCGGTAGCCGACATCCACCCCATCCAGCGCGTCGGGATACACGACCTGCCCGTCATCCTGCTTGGCCCCTGCCACCGTCGACGCGTCCTGCAACCGAAACGCCGTCTGCACACCCGCCGTCGAGACTGTGACCCGCCCCGACGCCACCGCCGGCAACCGCACCGCCGCGACCCCATGGGCGTTGCGCCACCCACCATCGTCGGCCACCAGACGGCTGTCGACCGGCACCAGCCTGCCGGCAGCATCGCGGACATGGATTGGATCGGCGAACACCACCGTCTCATAGTTCCCGTCGGTCCGCGTGAAAGTCACCGACCGGTCCGTGCGCCGCGCCACCACCTCGGCCACCCGCTTGGCGACCTGCTCAGGCCGGCCACCCACATCCGGCCGCGGCGGCGACGCCGGACGCTGCACCCGACCGTCGGCCGGCCCCGAACGCCGGGCCGACCCGTCCGGCGACACCTCACGCGGCCCACCGACCGGCGTCACCTCCACCCGACCCGGCCGAAACACGGCCGCAGACGCGCTCTGCGCCAACGACGGCGCCGCGGACACCAGCCCCGCAACCAGCACCACCACGACCACAAACGCCGGAATCCGGACCCCCCGCATCACATCCCCCTCCGCGTGCCGCCACTCCCGGCGAGCGGCCCCCGCCACGCGCAGCACCCACCCTGACGCGCTCCGCGGCTGCCACGCAATGACCACAACGGACCATATTCACCGGCCAGATGGCCGGCCGTTTCTCGCGAGGGGGATGCCTGCGCTTGAGGATCTCGACGTTGTAGGCATCCGGCTCGCGCGTCCCCAAGGCGCGCATCCACTACATACACGGCTGCAGTGAGGCCAGCGGCACGCCGCCCGTCCGACGAGATCGTCTGCCAGTCACGGGACGGCGACGAGTCGAGCGACGTGGCGCTCTCCGGCCAGCCCGCCGACGACGTGCGACCGCGCGACGAGGACGCTGTCCCGGTCACCTAGACGACCCGGACGTTGTCCGCACCGCCGGCTGCGGTAGCGCGACGACAGCGGCGCCTGAACGCCAGCGCCCGAACGACCTGCGCCTGCACCCCCGGCCCGGCGTCGTGCCAAGTCGTGACAAATCATGCCCACCACCGGTGCCCGGGAGCACGGTCGACACGCTGGATTCGACGAGATTCGCTGGGTTCGAGCCTCATTTCTGAACTACGGATCAGGCGGCCGGGGGTTCGAATCCCTCCCAGCGCGCTACCGCGAAACCCCTGCTCAGGCGGGGGTTTTCGCGATTTGGGGGGCCGGAGCCGGGGGTCCGTCAGCGGCGGATATAGCCACAGATGTAGCCATGGGCAGCAGAGTGGCCTTAACGATGTCGCCGTCTCAGGACTCGTCCTCGTCCTGGATCTTGGCGATTTCATCCTCCAGCCGAATCAGCCGGCGCAGCCACACCTTGGGATAGTCCTGATAAACCGTGTAGACGAGCAGCAGCCCGTCCGCCGGGACGAACGAGTACGTGTGTCCGTAGCGCGCGTCCTTGTAAGGCTGGACCGTCGACTGCCAGTCGTTGCGCTTGTTCTCTGGATCGACGGCCAGCTCTTCCAGCGACTCGAGAGTCTGTTCATACAGGTCGGCCGGGAGGCTCTCGATCTGCTCGAGAACGTCCCGGCCTATGAAGGTGTAGCGAGTCACTTCCGACGGCGCGCGCGGATCTGCTCGAGGGAGATGGGCTCCTCGTCGACTGGTTCCTCCTGAGCGTCGAGGTGCTGGTCCGTCCCGAGCGCCTTCAGCATGAGGGTCCGATGCCAGGCCTCTACCGCGTTGTTCACGTACGCATCATTCCCGGTTGCGATCGTGTGGAGGAGTGCCTCACCAACCTCAGCGTGCATGGCCTGACGGCCTTCCTCGCTCAAGTACGGCTCGACACGTGCAAGCATCTGGCTGAAGCCGTGGGGGGAGTCAACCTCCACGGAGTCGTAATCATCGTGGTGGAGGGCGTCTGCAGACATACTTGAATGCACCCCCTTCGGGCCACGTCGCCGACGAGTCATGTCCTATATCGGCAGCGTAGACAGGTTGGCAAGCCTTGGGGACCTGTCGGGTGTCCCGTAGCAGGGGGTCGCCGGGCTGTGGGTAAGTTGTGCGCCCCGGTGTGGAGAATGCGGCCAGGGCGCGGTGATGTCGCTTGTGTCGTTCGTTCCAGTCTGTTCGGCCGTCAGCAGCCTCGGTGACCACCCCATGGCCGCTGCAGGGGAGTGGGGCACTCTTGGTATTCGTGCGCTTGGCGCGCGAGACATTCGCCAGTAGCTCGGCTTGCTCATCAAGAGCTCGTGTCAGATTGGTCCATCCCTGCGACGGTCGTGCCGACATGGCTAGCGGCCTCGGCCAGCGCGTGCTTTGACACATGGGTGTACGCCTCCAAGGTCACCCGGACGTTTGAGTGTCCGAGGAGCTGCTGGGCTGCGCGCGGCGGCACGCCGTTCTCCGCAAGCATCGTCGTGTACGTCTTCCGCAGGTGGTGGAAGCCGCAGCGGTCCACTTCGGCCTTGTCGAGCACCCGGTACCAGACCCGCTGCACGAAGCGGTGGAGCAGCGGACGGCCCTCCTGCGTTGTGAAGACGAGGTCGACCTGCTCCCAGGCGCAGGCCTCGGCGCGCTCGGCGGCCTGCGTCTCACGATGGGACCGCAGCACCTCACGGGTCGGCTCGGGCAGCGGGACCGACCGCCGCCCTGCGTCCGTCTTCGGAGGCGCGACAGTCCCCGTGCGGCGGCGCGTGCGCTTCACGTGCAGCTGCCCGGCGTCGAGGTCGATGTCGCCCCACGTCAGCGCGAGCAGCTCACCGAGCCGCAGCCCCGTCGTCAGCGCCGTGTAGATCAGCGGGTACAGCCGCTCCTTCTCGGCAGCCTTGAGCATCGCGGCGACCTCCTCGCGGTCCAGCGCGCGGACCTCGGGCTTCCGGACCTGCGGCGGGCGGACGAGCTTCGCGACGTTGCGGCCGACCAGACCCCAGGTTTCGGCCTCGCCCAGGGCCCGGCGCAGGACCGCGTGGATGTACTGCACCGTCCGGGCGCTGAGCCCCTCGCGCTGCTTCGTCGCCACCAGGTGCTGCACATCCTGAGGCTGCAGCTTCGCGAGCTGCTTGCCCCGAGCACCGGCAGCACGTGGAGGCGGATCAGGCTCTCATAGCTCTCGGCCGTCGAGTCGGCCACGGTGCCAGGCAGCGAGTCGCGCAGCCACTGCTCGAGGAACTCCTCGACCGTGACCCTGCCCTGCTTCGGCAGCTGGCCCTTGCGAGCCTCCTCCTTCAGCTTCGCGATCTTGTCGACGACCTCACCCTGGCTCTTGCCGTAGACGACCTTGCGGCGGCGCTTGCCACCCTCCCAGCCGAGATGGACGGACCCGACCCACCGGCCGTCCGAGGACCGCTGGTAGATCGAGCCCTCCCCATGTCCGCGTCGCTTCCCCACGGTCAGCCTTCCTCGCGCGCTGCGGCCTCGGCAGCCCAGTCCCTCAGGTGCCAGCGGGTGCCCTCGCGGCGGTGGGCGACCTGGTGTGCGGCTTCCAGCCGGCTCGCGCTGCCGGTGGCGTGGACGCCGTGCTCCTCGACGAGATGCCGTTCGAGCAGCCGGTAGCCGGCCTTGAGGCGCTCCAGCCCCTGTTGATCGAGGCTGTCAGTCATGCGCCCACCTCCTCCCGCATCGAGGCACGCAGGTTGTGGACGAACTCGTGCAGCGCCTCCTGCGGGATGCGCCGCGAGGTGCCGATGCGCACGGACTCGAGCGTGCCGGCGGCCATCAGCTCATAGACCTTGCTGCGACCGAGCCCGAGCACGTTCGGCGGCCTCCTCGGCCTTCAACAGCAGTCGTTCCATGGGTTCTCCTCTCAGATCCAGATGCGGTCAGCCAGTTCGGACGGGGTGGTCTCGCGGGCCAGCGATCGGTGCTCACGGGCACGGGCAGCTGCGGACTCGGCCAGCCAGGCGTCTCCGGGCGTCCGGTAGCCCGTGCCGCAGAACCGCCAGTGCCCGAGCGGCACGGTCGGTCGCGGCTGCCCCGACGAGGGGGATCCCCGAGAGGCCAGGCCGCGGGCTCGGCGGGCGCGACGGCGGGCGTAGTCGGCCCGGGCCTGGCGAAGCGCCCCGAACGTCGTCGAGTAATGGCGGGACTTCGTGGGGGTAGCCGAGCGAGACAATCCGAGCCCATGCGGTCGGATTGGTGCGGACGAGAAGCGGGGAGGTGATGACGCGGCGGACGCCCTCGGACGCCGCTGCAACCAGTACTGATGCATACGGACCAGGCGGCCGGGGGTTCGAATCCCTCCCAGCGCGCTTCTCGAATTCGGCCCTCTCGTGCACGGTAGAGGCCAAATTCTTGCCTCTCGTGACCTGGCGGATCGCCCAAGGTCGCGTGGCCATGTTCGTGACAAGTCGCGGCCGCCGGACCTTCGCGCCCGACCTTCGCCGCCCGACCTTCGCCGCTCGCCGTCGGCAGCAACGCCGAGAGACAGGCCGCTGACGGTAGCGGACTGCTACCATCGTCCAATGACGGTGAACATGCACATCCGCGATCTCGACGAGCCCACCCACCAGGAGCTCGTGCGCCGTGCGGAGGCCGCTGGGATGAGCCTGCGGGCCTATGTGATCGAGGTCCTGCGGCGCCATACGTCGCTTCCCGCGCTCGACGACTGGCTCGACCAGGTGCGCGCCGACCCGCCGCTGCCGGCGGAGGGGCCCGACAGCGTGACGCTGGTTGAGGAGGGCCGCCGGGATACCGACGTTGCGTGAGCCCACGGCTGCTGGTCGTCGACGCGTCAGCCGTCGTCGAGGTGCTGCGCCGCTCTGTGCGTGGTGATGCCGTGGCAACGGCGATGCGTGGCGCGACCCTGGCTGCGCCGGCCCACCTGGACGCGGAGGTGCTCTCCGCTCTGGGGCGCCTGGAGCGGGCGGGGGTGACAGACGCTGCCGCGATCGACCAGGCCGTGGCGCGGCTCGTTCGGCTCCCGGTCGAGCGCTACCCCATCACCCCGTTGCTGCAACGCGCCTGGGCGCTGCGCCACAACGTCGCGCTCCGCGATGGGCTCTACGTGGCGTGCGCCGAGGTGCTGGGCGCCGTGCTGCTCACCCTGGACAGCAGGCTGGCCCGCAGTGCGCCCGTCCCGGTCGAGCAGCCGACGTGACACCGAACAGATCGTGCCGGATCAGCTGCCGGCTGTTGGGCCCAGGCCCGGAGTGGCCTTGCGTGTGGTCGGCAGGCAGGCCGACGGCCCTCAGCCGCAGCGGCGAAGCATGCCGAGCTGCTCCTGCACGCGCTCGAAGTGCACGAGTGGCCCGCCCTGGTTCGCCCGACTGCCCCAGCAGTTGGTGCATTGGGGGTGTCATCCGACCTGTGGTGTCCTGGGGACGTGTCAGGAGGGACGATCATGTCGGAGGCGTCTGTCGCGCGGCCGGACTTCGCGGCACACGCTTGTGCCTACCGGCTGCCGCTGGCCGCGGTGGTGGCCGAGCTGCGCAACGTTCTGGCCGCCAAGCTCGTGGCGTACGTCGCCGACGTGCGCGAGACCCGCTCGCCCCTTGCCCGCCTGCCCGAGGGTCAGTCCGACGGCTCGACACCGAGCTCGACCATCAGGGTCCGCACCCGCCGTTCGATCTCGTCGCGGATGGGGCGGACCACCTCGATCGGCTGCCCGGCCGGGTCGTCGAGGGCCCAGTCGAGATAGCGACGGCCGGGCAGGACCGGGCAGGTGTCCCCGCAACCCATCGTGACGACCACGTCGGCCGCCCCGATCGTCGCGTCGGTCCAGCGGGTCGGGGTCTGCCGGGTGATGTCGATGCCGACCTCGCGCATCGCGGCGACCGCAACGGGGTTCACGGCGGACGCGGGTTCGGAGCCGCCGGAGAGCACCGCGACCCGGTCCCCGGCGAGGTGGCGCAGCCAGCCGGCGGCCATCTGGGAGCGGCCGGCGTTGTGGACGCACAGGAAGAGCACGGTCGGCGCGCTGGTCGATTGCTCCTCGGTGCGAGACAGCGAATGGCTCAAGGTGGTCCTCCGTGAGAGGTGGCGGTGCGGGACGCTCGATCGCTTCCGAACACGCGGATCAGCACGGTGAGCAGCGCCGCCGACCACCATGGGTGCCGCCGGGCGGTGAACCGCTCGGCCTCCGCCGCTCCTGCCTCGCCCGCCACCCCTGCTACAGCCAGCGGCCGGGGTTGAGCAGATGGTCGGGATCGAAGGTGTGCTTGATGGCCCGCTGCAGGTCGTAGTTGCGTGCGCCGATCTCGCGCTCGAGGAAGGGCTGCTTCACGAACCCGACGCCGTGCTCGCCGGTGATGGTGCCGCCGAGGTCGAGCGCGGCCTGGAGGAGGTCGTCGAAGGCGCCGAGCCCCGCCCCGGCTGCCTCCTCGTCGCCGTGGGGCAGCACGATCGTCGGGTGCATGTTCCCGTCGCCGGCATGGCCGAAGCTGCCGATGGTCACGCCCCGCTTCTCGGCGATCCGCTCGGTGCGGTCGATGAGTGCCGGGATGTTGGAGCGGGGGACGCCGACGTTGTCGAGCAGGGTGTGGCCGAGCCGCTCGAGCGCCGGGATGGCCAGCCGGCGGGCCTCCAGCAGGGCGTCGGCCTCGTGGGGGTCGTCGGTAACGGCCGTGTAGCTGGCGCCGGCAGCGTCGCACAGCCCGCCGGCGCGTTCGATCTCGATCCGGCGCAGCGGCTGCGGGCTGTCGCTCTGGGCCAGCAGCAGTGCGGCGGCGTCGCGGTCCAGCCCCATGTTGCGCCAGTCGTCGATCGCCACGACCGTGGTGCGGTCGACGATCTCGAGCAGCGAGAGCTGCAGACCGGACGCGGTGATCGCCGCCACCGCCTCGCCGGCGGCGCCGAGCGTCGGGAAGAACGCCACCATCGTGCTCGAGCCGGCGGGCAGAGGGCGCAGCCGCAGGCGGATACGCGTCACGACCCCGAGCGTCCCCTCCGACCCGACCAGCAGCTGGGTGAGGTCCAGGCCGGCGACCCCCTTGATGGTCTTCCGCCCCGTCTCGATCACCGACCCGTCGGCCAGCACCACCTCCAGCCCGAGCACGTAGTCGCGGGTGACGCCGTACTTGACGCAGCACAGCCCGCCGGCGTTGGTTGCGATGTTGCCGCCGACGGTGCAGAACGCCTGGCTGGCCGGGTCCGGCGGGTACCACAGCCCCACGTCGGCGACCGCCCCCGACACGTCGGCGTTGATGACCCCGGGCTCCACGGTGATCATCTGGTTCGGCGCGTCGACCTCGAGCACCCGGTCCATCCGCTCCAGGCACAGGATCATGCAGCCGTCCAGCGCGCTCGAGCCACCCGACAGGCTGCTGCCCGCGCCCCGCGGCACGATCGGGACATGGTGCCGCCCGGCGATCCGGACCGCGGCCTGCACCTGCTCGGTGGTGGTGGGGAACGCCGCCGCGGCCGGCTCGCCGGGGCGGACCCACTCGGTGCGGTCGTAGCGGTAGCCCTCGAGGATGTCGCGGTCCGTGACCACCGCACCGTCGGGCAGTGCCGCAGCCAGTTCCTCCGTGAACGCGGAGCCCAGGAGCCACTCCTCGCGCGGTCCGTCGACCCCGACCGTACACCGGGAACCGAACACCTCGCCGACCGTGCTCCCAGCGGTCAACCGACCGTGGTGGTGAACGCTCCCTGCATGCCCTGGGAGGCGTGGAAGCGGCAGTAGAAGCGCAGGCTGCCCGAGTCGGGCATCGTGACCTGGACCGTCTCGTGACCGTCGGGCTCGAGCGTAACGTCGATGTTCTGGTCGTCGATCGTGAACGTGTGCGAGGCGGAGCCCTCGTTGCTCAGCTCCACCTCGACGGTCGCGCCCGGAGTGGCCTGCACGTAGGTCGGCTGGAAGTAGAAGTCGTCGAGCTCGAGCTCGATGCTGCCACCCGACACCGTGCTGGCGCCGTGCTCGTTGACCTGGCCCTCGAGCTGCACGGGTGGCGCCTCGCTCGTGCCCGTCTCGGTGCTGCTCGTGCCCGTCTCGGTGCTGGTCGTGGTGCTGGTCGTCTCGCTCGACGAGCCGGCGCTGCTGGCCGTCTGCGTGGTGCCGGTGCCGGCCGTCTCCGCCCCGCTACTGCATGCGGTGGCCAGCAGCGCGACTCCGGCGACGGCGGCGAGGATGGTGGCGCGGCGACCGGTGATCATGATGCTCCTTCCCTCACCAGGGTCTACGGAGCGACCGGAGGGCCGGTTCACCGCTGCGGCTGTCCGTTCGGGCGGGTGGGGACGAAGGCGACGCAGCAGCGCCCCTCGGCCGGGTCGAGGCGCGGTGTGAAGGCGGCCCCGGCGCCGTCGACGGCGCCGGCCATCAGGGCGAGGTTCATGCCGCAGACGAGCGCGGTGTGGTCGCGGGCAAGTCGATGGAACGGGCAGTTGCGCAGACGGATGACCCCGTCCTCCTCGTAGGGCTCGAAGCCCTGGCGGGCGAGCTGGACGAGCAGGTCATCGCCGTCCGGCAGCCCGGCGCCCAGCTCGCGACCCAGGTCGGTGGCGGCCCGCTGCAGCGCGTCATGGACGGTGCCGGTCGGGTCGGCCTCGACGGCCCGGGCGAGCAGCTCGGCGGCGAGCCGGTAGTCGCGCGGCGGGAGGCTGACGGCGAACTCGCGGTCGGCGCGGGCGTAGTGCTTGGCCGGCCGCCCGGCGCCCGGCCCCCGGCGGCCGGGTGGGCGGGCGAAGGACGCCTCCAGCAGCCCTTCGTCGACGAGCTTGTCGAGGTGGTACGCGACGAGCGACCGGTCCAGGTCGAGCGCTGCGGCGGCCTGCTCACGGCTGACCGGGTCGCCCTGGGCGGCGACGTACTCGTAGAGCCGGCGGCGCGTGGCGTCGTCGAGGCTGCACAGCGGGGCGAGCTGGTCCGCGTCGAGCGGACGGACGTTGGGGGACGGGTCCACGGGCACCTCTATAAACAATAGGAATTGACTTTATATCGTCGAGCGTTCTAAAGTGAACACACATTCATCTTACACCGAGGAGGGATGCATGACCTCGATCGCATCCGAGCCGCTCATGCAGCCAGCAGGGCTGGCCGATCCAGCCTCCCAGGCCTTCGCGCTGCTCCGCGCGGGGTTCACCCTCGCGCCGATCCTCTTCGGCCTCGACAAGTTCGCGAACGTCATGGTCGACTGGACGCAGTATCTGTGGTCGGGCGCGGTCACGGTCCTGCCCGGGTCGGCCCACCAGATCATGCTCGGAGTCGGCGTCGTGGAGATCGCCGCCGGGATCCTGGTCGCGCTCCGACCGCGTGTGGGCGGGCTGGTCGTGGCCGCGTGGCTGGCCGGGATCATCGTGAACCTGCTGCTGGTCGGGGGCTTCCTCGATGTCGCACTGCGGGACTTCGGGCTGCTGCTCGGCGCGCTCGCCCTCGCCCGCCTGGCTGCCGCCCACGGGGCCGGCCTCGAAGAGACAGGGCCCCGGGCGTGAACGGGCCCGCGGCCGCGATCGAGGGGGACCGGACCGACCGCCCGACCTCTGTCCGCACGCAGGTCCACGAGGTCGACGCCGACCGGGCCGCCGGGGCGGTCGCGGACCTGCTCGACGCGTTCGGGCTGGACCGTGACGACGAGCACCTCACAGACACGCCGGGGCGGGTCGTCGGGATGCTCGCCGAGCTGCTGACCCCCGTGCCGTTCCAGGCCACGACGTTCGACAACGACGCCGGCTACGACGAGCTGATCCTGGTGCGCGACATCCCGTTCACGTCCCTGTGTGCGCACCATCTGCTGCCGTTCCGCGGGCCACGCGCCCACGGTGCCCAGACCGTGACCTCGGCGCTGTCCGGGCTCGTGCGGGACGATCCGGCCACCCGCCACGAGTTTCTCGCCCTGGCCGGCACCACCGAGCGCAGGAGTCGACCGTGAGCAACGAAATCGTGGACATCGTGGTGGTCGGTGGCGGGCTCGCTGCGGCCATGGCCGTCGAGACCCTGCGCGCCGACGGCTACGACGGCCGCCTCGCCGTGGTCACCGAGGAGCCCGAGCCGCCCTACGAGCGCCCGCCGCTGTCCAAGGGCGTCCTGGTCGGCACGGCAGCGCCCGGGACGGTGCGGGTGCACGCCGACGGGTTCTACGCCGACCACGACGTCGACCTGGTCGTCGGTGACCCGGCGGTTGCACTCGACCGCGATGCCGGCACGATCACGACCCGCGCCGGACGGCGGCTCCGCTTCGACCGGCTGCTGCTGGCCACCGGTGCGATCCCGCGCCAGCTGCCGCTGACCAACGGGGACCTCGACGGGATCGTGACCCTGCGCACGCTTGCCGATGCCCTCGACCTGCGGGCGCGTCTGCAGGCCGCAGAGCACGTCACCGTGGTCGGTGCCGGCTGGATCGGCTGCGAGGTCGCTGCCGCTGCCCGGACGCTCGAGACCGCCGTGACGATGGTCGACCCGCTCGACGTGCCGCTGCAGCGGGTGCTCGGCGACCGAATCGGTGCCGTGTTCGGCGACCTCCACCGCGACCACGGCGTCGAGCTCCGCGTCGGTGTCGGCGTCACCGGCGTGACCGGCCACGACCGGGTCACCGGCGTCACCCTCAGCGACCAGACCACCGTGGCCACCGACCTGGTCGTGGCCGGCATCGGCGTCCGCCCCCGTACCGAGCTCGCGGTCGGGGCGGGGCTGCCGGTCGCCGACGGCATCGAGGTGGACGCCATGCTCGCCACCCGTGACCCGCGGATCTTCGCCGCCGGCGACGTCGCTGCGGCCTGGCACCCGCGCTACCACCGACGGCTGCGTGTCGAGCACTGGGCCAACGCGCGTCACCAGGGCATCACCGCCGGTCACAACCTGCTCGGCGCCGACCAGCCCTACGACCGGATCCCGTACTTCTTCAGCGACCAGTACGACCTCGGCCTCGAGTACGTCGGCCACGCCGCGGACTGGGACGAGGTCATCGTCCGGGGCGACCTGGCCGGGCGACGGTTCGTCGCGTTCTGGGTCGACGGCCCCCGGGTGGCCGCCGCCATGCACGTCAACGTCTGGGACACCGTCGACGACCTCACGGCGCTGATCGCCTCCCGGACCCGGGTCGACCCCGCCCGGCTGGCAGACCCGGACGTCCCGCTCGGCGATCTCGCGGCCGCCCGGTCGGCGTGAACCGGGCCCACCCACCGCGTCACGCGGCACCCTCCGGCCGCGTCAGCCCAGCACGCCCTCGGCGATGAGCAGCCCACCGAAGACCACGAACAGGCCGGCGGCGATCCAGCGCACCACCCGCTCCGGCAGCCGGTCACCGAGCTGGGCACCGACCACGATCGCGATCGCGTCGGCGACGACCATCCCGACGGTCGACCCGGCCCACGTGCCGATCACGTCGTAGCGGGTGGCCAGCGTGATGGTGGCGAGCATCGTCTTGTCGCCGAGCTCCGCGACGAAGAACGCCACACCGGCCGCCACCAGCGCCGAGCGCCCGCCGGTGCGGGCCTTGGCCTCGTCCTCCTCGGTCAGCTCGTCCCCCCGCAACGTCCAGGCGGCGAACCCGAGGAACGCGATCCCGGCGACCAGGTTGATGGTGTCGGTTGGCAGGCGCCCGGCGACGGTCTCGCCGACCAGCACGGAGAACGCGTGCACCAGCGCGGTGGAGATCGTGATGCCGGCCAGCAGCGGCCAGGGGCGGTAGCGGGATGCGAAGGCCAGAGCCATGAGCTGGCTCTTGTCGCCGAGCTCGGCGACGAAGATGATCCCGAAGCTGATCCAGAACGCCTGCAGCATGAGAAGGTCCGTTCCGCCGGGTCAGACGCGACGCTCCGACCCGGCACGCGGGTCGGTCTGGCCCAGCCGTCGCAGCAGGTCGACGGGCCGCTGACCGTCCCGGTCGAGGCCGTCGACGGGCAGATCCCGTGGCGACTGTGTGATGCCGACGGGAGCTGCCGCCAGGTGGCGACGCAACCCGAGGGGCAGCGCTGGCAGGTCCGTGCGGTGCGCGGTGGGAGCGGCGCCGACGGGGCCTTCGTGCTCGAACGCGTCGGCGACGGCGGCAGCGCGGTCGAGGTGTGGCGGGGTGGGGACTACACGACCACGCTGGACGCGCAGCAGGACCCGACGGTGGCGGCGGTGACGATCGGCGACCACACCTGGCAGCTCAAGCACGGCTACGTCCGGTTCGACTCCTACCTGCCCGACGCCGCGTATGCGCGCCTGTTCGTGGTGGCCCACGTCACGTCCGGCGGCGGGCACACCGGGATGACCCGCTACCTGTACGGGCTGGCCGAGGTCCCCTCGAGCTGGCCGTCGGCCGCGCTCGAGGCGCAGGTGATCGCGGCGCGCACCTACGCGCTCGAACGGGCCCGGACACGGCGCGCCGACGAGGCGGGCAATCCCTGCCGCTGCAACGTCGTAGGCAGCGTCGCCGACCAGCACTACGAGGGCTGGTCCCACGAACGCGCCGACCGTCAGAGCGTCGGCGGCCGGTGGTCCGATGCCGTCGACCGCACCGCCGGACGGGCGCTCACGGTCGATGGGCAACCGATCATGGCGCGCTACTCCGCCTCCCACGGGGCGCGTCCAGCGCGGCGGCCGACCTGCGCCCCGACGAGCCGCCCCGCCCGTACCTCGCCTCGATCGACTGGTCACGGTGGGAGACCGCCGACGGGGTGTCTGACCCGGACCGGCGCTGGACCGCCCGCTTCACCCGTGCGCAGCTGGCAGAACGGTTCTCGCTCGCCCGGTTCGACTCGCTCGTGCTGACCGCCCTCGCCCCGGGTCACCGGCCCACCGCCCGGGACCGCGACGGCGACGGGCAACCGGACGGCGTCCGCGTGATCGGGCGTGGCGCCGACGGGCAGGTGGTGGTGCGCTGGCTCTCCGGCCCGCAGCTGCGCGCCGCCCTGGGCCTGCGCTCCTCCCGGATCGCCGTGGCCTGGCAGTCCGGGCCACCCACCACGACCGCCGATGCGTGCCCGCCCGGCAACGTCCCGGACGCCGGCTTCGAGGACACCGACGGCACCGTCCACGAGGACGCGATCGACTGCGTCGTGTGGTGCGATCTCGCCCACGGCGTCAGCAGCTCGCGCTACGCACCTGCCGCCGCGGTCACGCGCGCGCAGATGGCCACGTTCCTGCGCAACCTGGTGGTCGCGGGAGGCGGGGACCTGCCCGACAACCCCCCGGACGCGTTCGGCGACGACGACGGCACCGTGCACGAGGGGGCGATCAACCAGCTCGCCGCCGCCGGACTGGTCGCCGGGACCGGCCAGGCCGGATCCGACGGCCGCCCCACCTACCGCCCCGACGCCGTGGTCACCCGGGCGCAGATGGCCACGTTCCTCGTCCGGACGCTGCGCCACCTCGAGGGCGGGGACCTGCCTGCCTCGACCGACTACTTCGGGGACGACACCGGCAACACCCACCAGGCGAACATCAACGCCGCACGCGAGGCCGGCATCGCCACCGGGGTCACCCCCGACGACCGGTACGCACCCGGCGCGGCCGTGACCCGGGCCCAGATGGCGACCTTCCTCGCGCGCAGCCTGCAGCGGCTGGTCGCCGCAGGCACGGCCTCGCCACCCTCCTGATCGGCGTCGGGACCGGGTCGCCCGTTCCGGCTTCGTCCCACGGGGGGTCTGCCGGACCGCAGTCAGCCGAAGCTCACCACCTGGTTGTCGCAACGGAACTTGGTGTTCGGGTCGGTCGGCTCGATCCGCACGAACCGCCCGCCCTTGATCTCGAGGATGTTGATGCAGTCCGACGGCATGCGGTTGCCGATGTCCTGCGGGGGCAGCAGCCCGCCGCCGTCCCAGTCGTGCACGTCGGAGATCGCGGCGACGAGCTTCTGCCGGGTGAGGTCGGGCCCGACCTGCTTCAGCAGGTGGACGAACAGCTTGGCGGCCGACCAGGCGTACAGCCCCAGCCCGGTCGGGCTCGCGTTCGGGTCGACCTGCGTGAGCCACGTCGCGTAGGTCTGCATCTCGGGGTACCTGGCGCTGTCCTCGACCATCACGCTCGGCAGCGCGATCTGGACACCCTCGACCGCGTCGCCGCCCTGCTCGATGAGCTTGGGCGTGTACATGTTCGACTGCAGCGCGTAGATCGTCGGGTGGAAGTCCTGCTGCTTCATGGCCTGCGCGAGCCGGACGGCCTGCTGGTAGGAGGCCTGGATCGTGACGAACTGGACCCCCTTCTCCTTCATCTTCAGCACGAACCCGGAGTAGTTCGTCTCCGACAGGTCGATGGGCTGCACGTAGACCCACTCGTAGCCGATCTTCTGCGTCCCGGAGCGCACCTGGGCGGTCTGGTACTCGGTCGTGTCCGAGGAGATGTAGAGGAACGCGGCGTGCTTGACCGCCTCGGGGGCCTGCTCCTTCCAGAAGTTGTACTGGGACACGGGCAGCTTGTCGGGCTGCATCGCGTCGGTGGAGTAGGCGGTCGGGATGGTCTGGATGTCCCGGTTCACCGCGGCGGTGCGCAGGTCGGGGAGGGAGCACTGCTGGATCACCGGCGCGGCACCCTCGTCGAAGGCGGACATGGACCCGACGGTGGCGAAGGCCTGGTCGCAGGCCTGCAGGTAGGCGTTGCGGTTCCCGCTGGTGGACATCTTCGTGTCGAGCGACTGAAGCTCGAGCTGGCGCCCGTAGACGGTGCCCTCGGTGGCGGTGAAGTAGGCGACGTAGGCGGCGACGGCCTTCTGCGCGTCCTCGAACAGCCCCGGAACCGCACCCGAGATGTCGGCGGCGTTGGCGATCATGATGGTGTCCGTCGTGACACCGGTGTCGGTCGCCCCGCCGTTGCCGCCGGGCGGGGCGGCCCGCGTGTCGGTCGGCTGACCGGCCTGCCCCTGCGGTTGGCCCGCCTGTCCGGGCTGGCCGCCCTGACCTGCCTGGTCGCCGTCCTGCGCCGGCTGCTGAACGCCCGCCTCGCCGCCGGATTCGCCGCCGGCCTGCGCCCCGTTCCCCGCCGTGCCGCCCGTGCCGGCGCCGGTCGAGCTCGGAGCGCTGGTCGCCGCCCCTCGCGAGGTGCTCGGCAGGGTCTGCTCGGCCGTTGCCGGCTGGCCCGCCGCGACGCCCCCCGAGCCGGCGGTCGTACCGCCCGCGAGGCCCGAGCTCGCGGCGCCACCGGCGGCGGCGTCACCGGCGGCGCCACCGGCCGCGGCGCCGATCGCGAAGGTGCGCTGCTCGTCGGTGAGCCGGGCGCCGCACGCCGACGCGAGCAGCGACAGCGTGCAGACGAGCACCATCACGCGGAGCCTGTCCATGCTCTCCCTCCCAGCGGGACGGAGCTACCGGCCGGATCCCCGCCGTGCGGCGGTCTCCCTGGATCCTCAGCCCGTCGTTCCGAGCCCTCGAGGTTCGGAGTTCGCCGTCACGAGCGCGAATACCTCCCGCGTGCACCGTCGGCCCGCAGGGACGCCCGTCACACGAGCTCCGCGGCCGGCTCGCGCACGTAGGTCTCCTGGAGGGTGCGGATGAAGTCCGGGTCACGCTCCGGGTCGGTCGCCGGGATCGTCACGTCGACGCCCCGCGCCTCGAGGTCGGCGGCGAAGCGCGACAGCACCTCGTCGAGGTCGATACGGCCCTCGCCCGCGTCGTAGCTGTCGGCCTCGTCCTGGTCGGCGAACACGAGGCCCTTCCACGACACGCTGATGCGGAAGTCCTCGGAGGCGGGGCGGGCGAGCACCGTGCCGTCGTCGCGGATGACCCAGCCGTCACCGTCGCGCTCGAGACGGCTGTCGAGCGTCATCCCGCCGACCATCCCGTCCTCGAGCCGGCCCACGCCCAGGGCGCGGTGGAACATGAGGTCGTTGTCGGCGACCACCGCCGTGTTGTCGATGTCGCCCTGGTGGATCGCAGAGGGCCGGTCGGGGCCGTCGGGCCAGTACTCGAAGCCGCCGTCGGTGCCCCGGTGGAACCACGACACGGCGGTGGCGATCCGCAGCCGGGCGTCCTCGAACAGGCGGGAGTGGCCCATGATCGAGAGGAAGACGATGGGGTGCTCGGTGCGGTCGAAGCCACGGAACGCGGGGATGTCGGTGTGCCCGACCCCCTGGGCGACCGGCAGCTGGTAGGTGATGTTGGCGTAGACGATCTGGGGGCGCACGACCGTGCCGCCGAACAGGTCCCTGGCGGCCGCGACGAACGCGGGGTTGTGCAGGAACGGCTCGATGCCGTCGACCAGCGGCTCGTCGTAGGCCCAGTCGCCCCGGAACAGGGACGTGACCGGCATCTGGGCCACCTCGTCGTCGCCGCTGAGGGCCTGGTACTCGGCCGTGTTGGCGAAGTAGCGCTGGGTGGGCAGGTACGGGGCGTTGGCCTCGATGAGCTGGCCGACGACGTCGCGGTCCTCGAGGACCTGCGGGACGAAGACGGGCCGTCGCGGGGCGGTGGCGGTCATGGGCTCTCCGGTCGGGTGGATGCGCGCGGCCATCACAGCACCAGCGACGGGATCGGTCCAATCGATACCTGCAATGACAGGCATAGCCGATGACCTATGTCGGCTCGCCCGTCAGGAGGGATCGGCGCTGTCGCGCACCATCGTGACGAAGGCGGTCGCCGCCGGGGCCATGTCGTCGGGCCGGTAGAGCACCGTCAACGGCAGCCGGATCGGCGGTGAGGTGTCGGCGACGACCGCGCCCTGGGCGGCCGCGGCATCGGCGAGCCCGGTCGGGAGGAACGTGACGCCGACCCCTTCCAGCACCAGGGGCACGATCAGCTCCCGAAGGCGTGTCTGCACGACCGGGGCGATGTCGGCGGGATGCCGACCGAACTGACGCAGCTCGGTGTCGGCCGCCTCCGGCTCGAGCGGCAGGATCACCCGTCCGGGCAGCGAGTCGAGCCGGACCGTCGTCCCCGCCAGCCCGGTCCCCGGCGGGCACACGAGCCGGAAGGTCACCACACCGAAGGGCACGGCGGCCAGGTCCTTCGGTGGCGACCGGAAGGTCACCCCCAGGTCGCAGCGGGCGGTGCGTACGAGGTCGGCGACGGCGCCGGGATGGCTCGGCGCCTCGATGTGGACGTTGACCGCCGGGTGACGCCGTGAGAAGCGACCGAGCACCGCCGCCAGCCGGGACGCGGCCGCCTGCCCGGTGGCCGCGATGCGCAGCCGTCCCGTGCGCAGCTCGGTGGCGTCGGCCACCGCCTCGCTCACACGTGCCAGGGCGCGCACCGCCCGGCGCGCCTCCGCGAGGACTGCCCGCCCTTCGTCGGTGAGCTCGATCGGCCGCGACCGGCGACGGAACAGCCGGACGCCGAGCTCCCGCTCCAGCGAGGCGACGCCCTCGGAGAGCGTCGGCTGGGTGACGAACATCGCCTCGGCGGCGCGCGTGAACCCGCCGTGCTCCGCCACGGCGATCACGTACTCGAGCTGGCGGATGTTGATGGGAGGGTCCGATCGACCACTCGGGGCTACGACGCCGGTGCGCCCCGGAGGAGGCAGTCGGGGCAGCGGGCGTGGAAGGTGATCTCGACACCGACCAGCTCGAAGCCGTGCTGCTCGCCGTCGGGCAGGTGCGGGTCGTCCGCGTGGACGTCCAGCATCCGCCCGCATTCCACGCACACGAGGTGGTGGTGGCGCTCGGTGACGTTCGGGTCGTAGCGCTTGCGACCGTCCGCATGGGTGAGCTCGAGCAGCTCGCCCATCTCCACCAGCTCGTTCAGGGTGTTGTAGACGGTCGCGAGGCTGACCTCGGGCAGGACCTCGCGGGCGCGCTCGAGCACCTCGTCGGCCGCCAGGTGCACGTGCTCGCCGGCCATCGCCTCGGCGATGACGCGTCGCTGCGCCGTCAGACGCCAACCACGGTCGCGTAGGCGCACCACCAGCGGTTCCACGGAGCTTCCTCGTACGCGGTCGTCGACGGTCGAACCGGACCGGACCCTACCAGATTCGTGATTGATTCCGAACAAGTGGTTGCTCTGAACATCGAACCGTTCTAGGTTTCATACGCGTCGCACGTGACGTGGTCGTCCTGCTCCATCCGGGTCGGTCGCGTCCGTCAGGGAGGCGACACCGGCGACCTTCGAGGAGCACACCGTGTCCGAGGAACAGACCACGCACCGGGAGTGGGGCGCCCGGACCACGCCCAGCCTGCAGGGCAACGAGCACTGGTGGCCCGACCAGCTCAACCTGCGGATCCTCCACCAGCGCCACCCCGGCGCGAACCCGCTCGGCGCCGAGTACGACTACGCCGAGGCGTTCGCGCAGCTCGACGTCGACGAGCTCACCGCGGACGTCGACGCGCTGATGACCGACTCGCAGGAGTGGTGGCCGGCCGACTGGGGCCACTACGGGCCGTTCTTCATCCGCATGTCGTGGCACGCGGCCGGGACCTACCGGCAGACCGACGGGCGTGGCGGTGGTGGTGCCGGCGCGCAGCGGTTCGCGCCGCTGAACAGCTGGCCCGACAACGGCAACCTCGACAAGGCGCGCCGGCTGCTCTGGCCGATCAAGCAGAAGTACGGCGAGAAGATCTCCTGGGCCGACCTGATCGTGTTCGCCGGCAACCGGGCGCTCGAGACGATGGGCTTTCGGACCTTCGGGTTCGGCTTCGGTCGCACCGACATCTGGGCGCCCGAGGACGACGTCTACTGGGGCCCCGAGAACGAGTGGCTCGCCACCACCGACGAGCGCTACACCGGCTCGTTCGAGGACGGCAACCGGGTGCTCGACAACCCGCTCGCCGCGGTCCAGATGGGTCTGATCTACGTCAACCCCGAGGGCCCCAACGGCGTCCCGGACGCGCTCAAGTCGGCCCAGGACGTGCGTGAGACCTTCGCCCGGATGGCGATGAACGACCGCGAGACGGTCGCGCTGACCGTGGGAGGTCACACCTTCGGCAAGATGCACGGCAACGGTCCCGCGGACGCGGTCGGCGAGGCGCCCGAGGCCGCGAAGATCAACGAGATGGGCATCGGCTGGGCCAACAAGCACGAGACCGGGTTGGGCGAGTACACCATCACCTCGGGCCTCGAGGGCGCCTGGACGCCGACCCCGACGAATGGGACAACACCTACCTCGACACGCTGTTCGCCCACGAGTGGGAGGTCGTCGAGTCGCCGGCCGGCGCGAAGCAGTGGCAGCCGAAGTCGGTGCGCGAGGGCTACATGGTGCCGCCGGTCGCCGACGGCGCGCCGGAGACCAAGCCGACGATGAACACCGCCGACATGGGCATGATCGCCGACCCGGACTACCTCGAGATCGCCAAGGAGTTCCACGAGCACCCGGAGCGCCTCGCCGACGAGTTCGCCCGCGCCTGGTACAAGCTGCTGCACCGCGACATGGGGCCACGCGAGCGGTACCTCGGGCCCCAGGTGCCCGACGAGGTGCTGATCTGGCAGGACCCGGTCCCCGAGCACGAGGGCCCGCTCGTCTCAGACGACCAGGTCGCCGCGCTCAAGCAGCAGATCGCCGACGCCGGCCTGACCGCCGCACAGCTGGTCGGCACGGCCTGGGCGTCGGCCTCGACGTTCCGCCAGACCGACTACCGCGGTGGTGCCAACGGCGCCCGGATCCGCCTCGAGCCGCAGGCCGGCTGGGACGTCAACGTCCGCTCCGGCGTCGCCGCGGTGATCAGCCGGCTCGAGGGGATCAAGGACGCCTCCGACGCGGACATCTCGCTGGCCGACCTGATCGTCCTCGGCGGGTGCGTCGGCGTCGAGATGGCGGCGAAGGCGGCCGGGCACGACGTGACGGTCCCGTTCCACCCGGGGCGCACCGACGCGACCCAGGACATGACCGAGGTCGACACGTTCCAGCACCTCGAGCCGAAGCACGACGCCTTCCGCAACTACCTGCAGAAGAGCAGCGGCATCCCGCCCGAGCACCTCATGATCGACCGGGCCTTCATGCTCAACCTGACCGCGCCGGAGATGACGGCGCTCCTCGGCGGCATGCGGGCCATCGGCTGCAACGCCGGCGACGACAACACCCACGGGTATCTCACGGACCGGTCGGGCCAGCTGACGAACGACTTCTTCGTCAACCTCACCGACATGGGCACCGTCTGGTCACCGGTCGGCGAGGGCGAGTCGGTCTTCGAGGGCACCGACCGGGCCACCGGCGAGGCCCGGTGGACCGCCACCCGCGTCGATCTCGTGTTCGGCTCGAACTCGCAGCTGCGGGCGATCGCCGAGGAGTACGCCGCGAACGGTGGCGAGAAGCACATGGTCGAGCAGTTCGTGCAGGCGTTCGCCAAGGTGATGGACAACGACCGCTTCGACCTCCACGGCTGACGAGGCACGGACCGAGGCCGCCGGGCGGTCTCGGTCCGCGCCGCGACGAGGGCCGCGCAACGGTCATCGCCACGGCACGTGGGCGACCGCGGCGGTCACTACGATCGCTCCTCGACGGTCAGCGACGGGGAGAGCGAACGTGGGGCGGAGCATCGTCGGGTGGGTCGTGCTCGTGGTGCTCCTCGCGGTGGCGCCGACGGCGCCCGCGGTGGCGCAGGTCCCGCCGGGTAGCGGCGGCTCGAGCAACGCCCGGGTGATCGCGACCGACGTGCCGTCGTTCGACGGCACGCACATCGCCACGAAGCTCGCCATCCCCACCGACGTGGACGGCGACGTGCCGCTGGTGCTGATCGGCCACGGCTGGGGCGCGACCAAGGAGACCGTCGAGACCGGGCTGTACCCGCGGCTGCTCGCCGCCGGGTACGCCGTGATGACCTGGGACGCCCGCGGCTTCGGTGCCTCCGGCGGGCAGGCCCATGTCGACCAGCCCGACATCGAGGGACGCGACGTGAGCGCCCTGCTCGACTTCGCCGCCACGCAGGACGGGATCCTCCTCGACGGACCGGGTGACCCGCGGGTCGGCATGGCGGGACAGTCCTACGGCGGCGGCATCCAGCCCAACACGGCGGCGTTCGATCCGCGCGTCGACGTGCTCGAGCCGGAGATCACCTGGAACTCGCTCGTGCAGTCGCTCTACCCGAACGAGGTCATCAAGCAGGGCTGGATCGCGCTGCTCGTCGGCCTCGGGGCGGGGAGCGGCACGCTGGCCGGGCTCGCGCCGGACCAGCAGGGGCAGGTCGAGACCGGGGCGCTCGCCCCCGAGATCTACCAGGCGCTCATCGACGGGCTGGTCGACAACCGGATCAGCGACGCGAACCTGAAGCTCTTCCGCGACGCGTCGCTCGCCGTCTACGGCGACCAGCATCCCGTCACCCGGCCGACGATGCTCATCCAGGGCTTCAACGACACCCTCTTCCCGTTCGACCAGGCGCTGGCGAACGCCCGGGCGATCGCCGCCACCGGCGCGCCCGTCAAGCTCGTCGGGCTCTGCGGCGGGCTCGACGCCGCGTCCGGCAGCAGCGACAAGACCGTCGTCCACGGCATCTGCCCGCCCTGGTACACGGTGAACGGCAACGCCTCACGGGTCATCGACCTGCAGGTGCGCTGGTTCGACCGGTGGCTGAAGGCCCGGCCGGTCGACACCGGCCCGCCCGTGGAGTGGACCTCGAACGAGGGCGTGTGGCACACCGCGGACGCCCTCGACGTGCTCGGCGGACGCGGCACCCACACGATCACCACCGACGTGGCCGGCACCGTGCCCGGGTCGTCCGCGCCGACGGGCGGCGCGGTGATCTTCGCGACCCCGTCGACGTCCGGCTCGGCGCTCCAGGTCCCGATCGCCACCGCCGGCGACCAGCCGCTGGAGGTCGTCGGCACCCCGCACCTGAGCGCGGACGTGACGGTCACCGGCGCCGGCGAGACGTTCCTGTTCGCCAAGCTCGTCGACCTCGACGCCGGCACCTTCGTCGCCGAGTCCCCGGCCGGCCACGCGCTGCAGATGCAGGAGACCCCCGTCCGTGTCGACGTGCCCGCCACCGGCGGCACCACCCACGTCGACCTCGACCTCGTCCCCACCAGCTACACGCTGCCCGCCGGCCACCGGCTGGTGTTCCAGCTCGCCACCTCGTCGCTGCAGTACTCGCAGTCCCGGGGCGCCTCGGACGTGCAGGTCGACGGCACCGTCGCGGTCCCGACCCGGCCGCTCGTCGTGGACCGGCTCGCCGGCCCCGACCGCACCGCGACCGCCATGGAGGTCTCGCGCGATCGCCCGTCCGCGACGACGGTCGTCGTGGCGCGCGACGACGACTACGCCGACGCGCTCGCCGGCGCCCCGCTGGCGGCGCAGCTCGACGCACCGATCCTGCTCACCCCGCCCGACGCGCTCGACGACGACGTGCGTCGGGAGGTGCTGCGGCTCGGGGCGACCGACGCGGTCGTGCTCGGCGGCGAGCACGCCGTGTCGCCCGCGGCCACCGATGCGCTCACGGCGCTCGGCGTGACCGTCCGGCGCGTGGCCGGTTCCAACCGCTTCGCCACGGCCGCCGCCGTGGCGGGGCAGCTGAGCGACCCCGCCGGCGTGCTCGTCGTCGAAGGCGCCGACCCCGACCCGGCGCGCGGCTGGCCCGACGCCGTGTCCGCGTCCGGGTTCGCGGCAACCTCCGGCCGGGCCGTGCTGCTGACCGGCACGGACACCCTCCCCAGCGCCACCCGCGAGGCGCTGCGCACGCTCGGCGCCGAGGACGTGCGGGTCGTCGGGGGCCGGGTGGCGGTGTCCGACGCGGTCCTGGGGCAGGTCGCGGACGCGTCCGGCACGTCGGTGGCTCGGCTCGCCGGGACGGACCGGCTGGGTACCAGCGTCGCGGTCGCCCGCGCCGCCATCGACGCCGGCGCCGACCCGTCGCAGCTGTGGCTGGCGACCGACGCGAACTGGCCGGACGCGCTGGCCGCCGGCGCGGCCGTGGCGCAGCGGGGCGGCGTGCTGCTGCTCAGCCCGGCGGCCGGACCGACGACCCCCTCGGCGACGGCCGTCCTGGTTCGCGAGCTCGCGCCGCACCTGCGCCGCGTGGTGCTCGTCGGCGGCCCGGCCGCCATCGCCGCCGGCGCCGCCGACCAGGTGCTCGCGCTGCGCCGCTGACCGGCCGCGACGGGCAAGGACTCGGCGTCCGCCGCGCTACGCGACGTGTGCCCCGATGTCGTTCACGGTCGAGAAGATCCGGGCGACCAGTTCGCCCCGGCTCGACACGCCGACCTTCTCGAAGACCGACTTCAGGTGGTCGCGGACGGTGTGAGGCGACAGGAACAGGGTGGCGGCGATCTCGCCGGTGTCGAGGCCCCGGGCGACGCAGACGGTGATCTCGCGCTCGCGGGACGTCAGACCGAACGCCTCCACGATGATCGGCACGACCTCGGACGGGTTGGCCGGTTCGATCACGACCGCGATCTGTCCCCGGCCGGGGTCGCCGGCGCTCGCGAGCACCGTCGCGTGCGCGACCAGCCAGCGCCCGGCCCGCCCGAGGATGCGGGCCCGCGCGCTGCCGCCGCTGCGCCCCGCGGCGATCGCCCGCGCACGGTTGACGACGGTGAACACCTCCGTGGGGACGACGAGGCCGTGCTCGACCGTGACCGGGGTGGACGGGTGCAGCTCGGACAGCCACGCCTGCACGGACTCGTTGGCCGCCAGCAGCGTCCCGTCCGGGTCGAAGAGCAGCACGCCGGGAGGCGGCCCTCCGCCCTGCATCGGCGAGGGTTCGGTGACCGCCAGTCGCCGGAAGCCCGTGGCGAGCGTCTCGGACAGGTCGGCGACCACGTCCTGGTCGGCGGACGAGAACACCGGCGCGTCCGCCGCCCGGTACAGCACCATCGCCCCCCACAGCGCGTCGCCGAGCCGCAGTGCCGCCCGCAGCTCGTCGCCGAACCCGTTCGGGACGTTCACGGCGCGGTGGCGAGCACTGCGGGCGGGATGCCCTCCGGTCACGTCGTGCAGGGTGGCGACGGGGCGAGGGGCGCCCACGAGGTCCGTGAAGCGCAGGACGTCCTCGGTCAGGAACTCCGACTCCCAGTACGGCACGCACGAGGCCGTGGAGATGTTCTCGATGAGCGCCGGGGAGGTCGACAGGGTCGTGACCGGGTCGGTCGCGGAGATGAACGCCCCGTCGAAGGGCACGATGCGCCGTAGCCGGCCCGCGATGTCGTCGAGGAAGGCGGGACCGGCGGCGGTCGCACAGGCGGCCGCGATGGCATCGAGCTGGTGGCGGACGCGCGGTTGGCTCAGCAGGTGGCTCATCGCCGAAGTATGAGCGAGCGCGGCGCGGGCGGCAATCCCCTGATCGTGGGAGATCGCTGCGCGACAATCCCCCGTTTGCGGGATGGCCGGCGGGGGCCGTGACCTGGATCGTGGCGTCCGCAAGGTCGACCCCTCGGCCGCGCACCCGATCGACCGCCCAGTCGTCCACCCGGTCGCCGTCCAGCGAGGAACGCCATGTCGTCCACCGTCCCCGTCCCGACCACCCTCGACGCCGCCGTGGCCCAGCTCCGCCTGCAGCTGGCCGGCACCGTCCACACCTCTGCCGACGCCGACTACGACGCGGCGCGGGCCACCTGGAACCTCAGCTTCGCGCAGGCCCCCACGGTCGTCGTCGAGCCCGAGACCGCCGACGACGTGGTCGTGGCCATGCGCTTCGCCCGGGCGACCGGCCTGCACGTGGCCGTGCAAGCCACCGGCCACGGGCTCGCTCGTGTGGCCGACGGAGCGCTGCTCGTCAACACCCGGCGGCTCGGACACGTCACGATCGACCCCACCACCCGCCGCGCCCGGATCGGTGCCGGAGCCACCTGGGGCCCGATCCTGGCCGCCGCCCACGTCCACGGCCTGGCGCCGCTGCTCGGGTCCGCCCCGCACGTGGGCGCCGTCGGCTACACGCTGGGCGGCGGGATGGGCTGGTTGGCGCGCCGCCACGGCCTGTCGGCCGACCACGTGATCGCCATCGAGCTCGTCACCGCCGACGGGCAGATCCGGCAGGTGACCCGCGAGACGGACCCCGACCTGTTCTGGGCACTGCGCGGCGGCGGCGCGGGCACGCTCGGCATCGTGACCGCCCTGGAGATCGAGCTCGTCCCGGTGCACACCGTGGTGGGCGGCAACCTCTTCTACCCGGCGTCCATGGCCCGGGAGGTCATGGCACGGTTCCGCGACTGGGTCGCCGACGTCCCGGAGGACCTCACGGCCGCCGTAGCGGTGATGAGCTTCCCGCCGCTCGACGTGGTGCCCGAACCGCTGCGCGGCCGGCAGTTCACCATCGTCCGCGGCTGCCACGCCGGCGACCCGGACGAGGCCGTCCGGCTGCTCGACCACTGGCGCCGCTGGCAGGCGCCCGAGATCGACCTGTTCGGCCCCATGCCGTTCACCGAGGTCGCCGCCGTCAGCCAGGACCCGGTCGACCCCGTGCCCGGGACCTCCACCGCCGAGCTGCTCACGGACCTCCCCGACGACGCCATCGACACGATCGTGAGCCACACCCTCGAGGTCGCCGGGCCACCGCCGCTGATGTTCACCGAGATCCGTCACCTCGGCGGGGCGCTGGACCGGGGCGACTCGTCGGCGACCGAGCAGCTGCGCGGCGCCAGGTTCGTCACGCACAGCGTCGGGATGACCCCGACCCCCGAGGCCGCGGCGGCGCTGGACGACTTCCTGGTGCCGATGCGCGCCGCGCTGGCCCCCCACACGACCGGCGGCGCGTACCTGAACTTCCTCGAAGGTGCCGAACGGCGCGAGCGGTCCGTGCAGGCGTTCACGCCCGAGGGCTGGCAGCGGTTCCGGGCCGTCAAGGACGCGGTGGACCCCGACGGCTGGTTCGACCACGGCCTCGACACCGACGCGTGATACCGACGCGACGACCGTGCTGATCGACGCGGGCACCTGGATCGACGGACCCCGAACTGCCCGCATGCCGGCATTTCTGGGTCCGTCGATCTGGTCACGGGTCTCGGACGGTCGTCACGCGGTTGCCGTGCTCGGAGGAGCGGACGAACACGCGGGCGCCGAGCGGCTCGCCGTCGGTGAGCAGGGCGAGCATCTGCTCGTCGCCCTCGGCGCTCCGGGCGACGAACCGCCGGCCGTCGTCGAGCCTGCCGATGACGATGCCGGTGACCTCGGACCAGTTGTGGGTGACCGTGTAGGTCTCGATCGTCGCCGGCCCGTCGGCCTGGTACGCCACCTGCGGCGCCGGCCAGGCGTCGACCTCGGCCTGCAAAGCCCCGCTGCGGTCCGCCCGCCACGGCATCGGGGCGGTGGTGTAGATGCCGACCGAGTACTTCGAGCAGATCCCGCCGTTCGCCCCGACCAGCCCGTGGCTGCCGGGGGCCTCGCGGACCCGCCGGACCATCGCGGCGATCGCGTGCAGCGAGTAGCCGTTGCCCGGCCCGCCGAAGAAGGGCAGTCCGCCGGTCACGGTCAGCCCGCGCGGGTCGGTGGGGGACAGGCCGAGTCCGTCGCACACCGCGAACACGGCGATCGGGAAGCAGCTGTAGAGGTCGAACGCGGCGACGTTGTCGAGGTGGATGCCGGCCACCTCGAGGGCGTGCTCGACGGCCAGGACCGACGCCGGCGCGCGATCGAGGTCTGCGCGGTCGAGGAGGTCGCGCTCCCGAAGGTCGGCGTGGCCGGCGAGGAACACCCAGCGGTCCTCGGGGACACCGAGGCGCCGGGCCGCCTCGACGGAGGTGACGAGCACGGCCGCCCCCTGGTTGACCTTCTCGCGGGCGACGAGGAACTTCGTGTACGGGTCGGCGATGGGTCGGTTGCGGTCGGTCGGGGTGGCCAGCTCCTCGGCGGAGCGCTCGGTCGGGGCGGCCGCGTGCGGGTTGCCGGCAGCGACGCGGGTGAACGGGGCGAAGAGCGCGCCCATCCGCTGCGCGTACGCCTCGCGGGACAGGCCGAGCCGGGCACGGCGGGCGTTCTCGAGCACCGCGTACTGCGCCGGCGGGGCGATGAGCCCGTGCGCCGCCAGGTGCTCGGTGACGAGCCCCTCGAGCCCGAACCCGCGGTCCTCGATCGGCCCGTCGACGTGCTCGGTGAAGTCGGGCGCGTCGTCACGGCCGAGGTAGTGGTCGATGGTGGAGATCGCCTCGGCGCCGACGACCAGCGCCACCTCCGCCTCGCCGGCGGCGATGTCCCCGGCGAGCTCGGTGACCAGGTGCTGTGGCGACTGGCCGCCCACCACCTCCAGGATCGCGCGGCGGGGGTCCGCCCCGAGCCGCGCCGCCACCGACCGGGGCACGTTGTCGGAGCGCCCCAACGGCGCCTCGGCGCCCGGGTAGGAGTGGTGGAACTGGCGGATCGCGGCGATCGTGTCGATGGCGCCGGCCAGCGCGTCGACGGCCTCCGGCGCGTCGGCGCCCGCGTCGGCAAGCGCCCCGCGCGCCGCCGCCGCGGCCAGCTCCACCGGCGCGCACGCCCGGAAGTCGTCGTCGCCCAGGCGCTCCGACGCCTGCCCCACGCCGACCACGACGGGCGTGCGCGGGTCGAGGTCGGCGTAGCGGGTCATCGGGCGCTCCGGACGGGGGCGAGTCGTTCGACGAGATTCTAATAAAACCTTTGACAGCCGTCGGTGTCCGTTCCTAGCCTCGGTCCATCCGAGGGAGGGGAACCCGCGATGCCAGACACGCAGCAGCTGTCCACCGTCCGTCACGTGCCCGACGAGGCGCTGCCCTGGGTCGACGCCGGCGACGGGGTCGAGCTCAAGGTCCTCCGTGTCGACGAGCCCGCGGGGCGCTGGGTCGTGCGCAACCGGTTCCAGCCGGGGGTCACCGTGCAGCGCCACCTGCACACCGGCCCCGTCCACGGCTTCACGATCGCCGGCCGCTGGACCTACCCCGAGTACGGCGAGTACTACACGGCCGGCTCGTTCATCATGGAGCCCGCCGGCTCGATCCACACGCTCGTCGTGCCCGAGGACAACGACGAGATCACCGACGTGATCTTCGACATGGAGGGCTCGAACCTCAACCTCGACGAGGACGACAACGTCGAGAGCGTCTTCAACGGCCCCAACACCCTGGCGGCCTACCTGGCGCTGTGCGAGGCGCAGGGCTTCGACGCCCCCACCGGCATCCTGGGCTGACGCATGAGCGCCGGCACCCAGGCCCGGCGCGTCCGCCCCGCCGACGAGGGGCTGACCGCGCCGCTGCTCACCGACGACTTCTACGCCTCCGACCCCTTCGACCACTACGCGCGCCTTCGGGAGGCCGGCCCGCTGCTGTGGCACGACGACCCCGGCGTGTGGATCGTCAGCCACCACGCCGAGGTCATGGAGGTCGTCGCCCACCCGGCGCGGTTCTGCTCCAGCGACGGGGTGATGGTCGAGGAGATCGGGGTCACCTACGACGCCCCGCCGACGATCATGCACACCGACCCGCCGGAGCACACCCGCTACCGCAAGCTCGTCCAGCCCGCGTTCCGCCCGGCGGTGATCCGCGGGCTCGAGGCGACCGTCCGGGCCCGGATCGTCGACCTGCTCGACGCGGAGGTGACCCCGGGGACGCCGCTCGACGTGGTCGAGGCGATCGCCGTGCCGTTCCCCATCCAGGTGATCGGGGACCTGCTCGGCATCCCCGAGGAGGTCTGGCCCCGCTTCTTCATCTGGTCCGAGGCGGTCGTCCCCGGCTCCGGTGTCGAGGGCGAGGAACGTCAGCGCCTCCAGCTCGAGATGGTCGAGTACCTGCTCAGCGAGACCGCACAGCGCCGCGAGCAGGGCGAGGGGCCCGGCGTCATCGCCGACCTCGCGACCGCCGAGGTCGACGGCCGGCAGCTCACCGACGACGAGATCGTCATGTTCCTCGTGCAGCTGCTTGTGGCCGGCAACGAGACGACCCGCAACGTCATCTCCGGCGGCCTCGTCGCCTTCGCCGACCACCCCGACCAGTGGGAGCGGCTGCGGGCCGACCGCACGCTGATCCCGGGCGCCGTCGAGGAGATGGTGCGCTTCACCTCGCCGGTCACCTCGTTCATGCGCACCGCCACCGCGGACACGCACGTCGGTGAGCAGCCGGTGGCCGCCGGCGACCCGCTGCTGCTCCTGTACGCGTCGGCGAACCGCGACGAGCAGGTCTTCGGGCCGACCGCCGGCACCTTCGACGTGGGCCGCGACCCCAACCCGCACGTCGCGTTCGGGCACGGGCCGCACTTCTGCATCGGTGCCGCGCTGGCCCGACTCGAGGTGCGGGTCCTGCTCGAGGAGCTCCTGGACCGGGTCACGACCATCGCCCGTGCGGGTGAGGTCCGCTGGGCGCCGTCGTCGGTCCTGTCGGGGCTGAAGGAGGCGCCGCTCGTCTTCGCGGCGGCCGCCGCACCCGCGGCCGTGACGTAGCCTGCCCGTCCCCTCCCACAAGGACCTCGACCGTCATGCCACGCGACCGCGAGGGCACCCGCCGCAGGCTCATCGACGCGGGTCGGCAGCTGTTCGCGGTCGAGGGCATCGACGCCGTGCGCATCCAGGATCTCAACGCCCTGGCCGGGCAGCGCAACGCGTCGACCGTCTACTACCACTTCGGGTCCCGTCACGGCCTGCTGCACGCGATCGTCGCCGGCCACCAGTCCCGCAGCGAGCAGATCCGGGGCGAGATGCTGCAGGCGCTCGCGGCGGACGGTCGCGAGGGCGATCTCGCCGCGGTCATGGACGCCCTCGTGCGACCGACGAGCACCTGGCTGGGCACGCCCGACGGCCGCCACTACCTGATGATCATCGGGCAGCTGGCGGCCGGGAGCGGCCTGCGTGCCCAGGTCGAGAACCCGGCGCTGGCCAACGTCCGCGCCGGCCAGCAGCTGCTCCGTCGCTGTGTGTCGGACCTGCCCGCCGCCCTGGTCGAGGAGCGCATCGTCAGCCTCAGCATGATGATCGTCGCGGCGCTCTCGGAGCGGGCGCGGCGTGTCGAGGAGGGCGCGCCGGTGGCGCTCAGCGACGAGGCGTTCGTGGCCGACCTCGTGGCGATGCTCGTCGCCGGCATGCGGGCGCCGGTCCCTGCCGCCGTCGACGCCTGACGGCGAGTGCCAGAGGCCCCGACCGACACCGCGCGGTCGGGCCGGTCCGCCGGCGGCGCAGGAGGGCGCCGGGCGCCCGTCCCCGGCGCCGCCATCACGTCGGTTGGCTACCGTGGCGTCGAGCGTCCGACCGCAGGGAGTCACCGTGTCGAGGGTGCGTCGTATCGACGGGCTGCAGCTCTTCGCGCGGTACGCGTACGCGCCGAACGAGCTCGGTTTCTGCGGTCCCGGCGACCATCGTGCGCTCTTCGACTACGGGACCGCCGGCGTCTCCGACCGCGGGCTCGGCGAGATCGCCCGTGGCTTCCACGGACCCTGGCCCTACCTGACCGCTCTGGCGGGCGCCGCCGGCGTCGAGGACCCCTTCGACGCCCGGGTCGTCGAGGCGTACTGGGTCGGCAACGAGCTGCTCGAGCGGGTCCGCATGCACGACTTCGGCCGCACGCTCGAGGAGTACTTCAAGCCGAAGGCGGGCAGCCGGTTCGGCCTGCTCGCCGAAGCCGTTCCGCACGGTGCGGTGGCCCACCACGGGTTCCACGTCTTCGGCGTCTACCCCTGGGTCGGGATCCTCGAGTCCGGCCGGGTCGACGAGCCGCTGCACCAGCTCGACCGGTGCCGCATCCGCTGGGGCCGGGTGGTCGGCCTCGAGCGCGACCAGGCCATCGTCCGCTTCCGCCCCCTCGGGTGGGACGGCACCCGCCTGGTCCTGGACCCGCCCCGCCTCGAGACGGTGACGCGCGCCCTCGACGGCACCGCGTTCGTGCGGGATCTCGCCGTCGGCGACTGGGTGTCGATGCACTGGCACTGGATCTGCGACCGGCTCGACCGTCGCCAGCTCGGCAACCTGCGCCGCTACACCGCCCGCCAGCTCGACATCACGAACGACCGGGTCGCCCACAGCGGTCCCGGTGTCGTCCTGTCCGGCGGCTGACCGCCAGCGGCGAAAGGGGGCTTCGTGGTTCGATCGCGGGCGCGCCGGTGGTCGCTGGTCCTGAGTGCGGTCCTCGCGCTGGTCGCGACCGCCTGCGGGGAACAGGTCCCGGACGTGACCGCCGGTCCCTCCTCGAGCACGACGGCCGGCGGGACGATCCGGCTCTACACCTCGGTGACCGAGGACACCGTGGACGCCGTGGTCGGCCGGTTCGAACGGACCCACCCGCAGGTGCGCCTCGACGTGTTCCGCGCCCCGACGGGGGAGATCAACGCCCGGCTGGCGGCCGAACGTCGCGACGGCGAGGTCACCGCGGACGTCCTGTGGCTGACCGATCCCCTCTCCATGGAGCAGTACGCGGCGGACGGGCTGCTCGCGTCCTGGACGCCCGACGGGATCGACGCCGTGCCCGCCGAGTACCGCACGACGACGTTCTTCGGCACACGGATCCTCGACCTCGTGCTCGTCTACCGGGCCGGTACGGACCCGGTGCCGCGCTCGTGGCAGGATCTCGCCGCGCGGCGCGACCTGCCGGTCGCGGTCCCGGACCCGGGGTTCGCGGGATCCGCGTTCGCTGCGCTCGCCTGGTTCGGGCTGGCAAAGGACTACGGCCTCGACTTCTACCGGTCGCTCGACGCCGCCGGTGCGGTGCAGGTCCAGGCGCCCGGCGATGTCGTGACCGGCGTGGCCGAGGGGCGGTTCTGGGCCGGCATCACGCTCGCCCGCACGGCGCGTGCCGCACGCGACAAGGGCTCACCGATCGACTACGTCCTGCCCGAGCCGGGGGCCATCGCCTTCTACAGCCCGATCGCCGTGGTCACGGGCGGCGACGTGACCGATCTCGCGGAGTCCTTCGCCGCCTTCACGATCACCAGGGACGCCCAGGAGGCGGTGGCGGCAACCGGGTGGCAGCCGATCCGCTCCGACGTCGCCTGGGAGCAGCCGACCGCGCCGGCCGTGACGGTCGACTGGGACCGGGCCTTCGCGGAGCGGGACTCCCTGCTCGCGCGCTACCGGGCGCTCATCGGTGGATGAGCGCGGGCAGGACGCCGCACACCGTGCCGCGGTGCCCGCCGGGGCGTCCTCCGCCGACCGCGAGCGGAGGCTGGCGCTCCTGACCGTGGGCGTCGCCCTGACGGCGGTCGTGGCGTGGCCGCTGGTCCAGCTGGTCGCCGCCGCGGTCGACCGGGGATGGTCGGGCGTGTCGGCGGCCTTCCACGGTGTCGGGGCGTGGACGGCCGTGGCCAACACCTGCTGGCTGGCGGCGGTGGTGACGCCGCTGGCACTCGTGATCGGCACCACCGCCGCGCTGGTCACCGAGCGGCTCGGTGTCGTGGCACCACGTGCCGTGCGGGGCGGGCTGCTGCTCGCGCTGATCGTCCCGCCCTTCGTCACCGCCGAGAGCTGGGCCCGCGCCTACGGCCCCGGCGGGTTCCTCGACCACCTCCTGGGCTGGTCGCTGCCCGGCACCTACGGGCCGCTCGGCGTGCTGGTGGTGCTGGTCATCGACGCGGTCCCGCTCGTCTGGCTCCTGGTGGCGGCCGGGCTGGCGTCCCGCGCGGAGCCCGATCTGGAGCGAGCGGCGCGGGCGGCCGGCGCCGGCCGGCTCGTCGCCCTGCGGACGGTCACCCTGCCCCTGCTGCGACCGGCCCTGATCGCCGCGGGTGCCCTCACCTTCGTCCTGACGATCAACGCCTTCGGGGCGCCGGCGGTCCTCGGACTGCCCGGTGGCTTCGTCACGATGACCACACGCATCTACCGCGACCTGAACCTCTCCGCCGATCCGGCCGCCTTCAACCGGGTCGTCGTGCTCGCGACGGGGCTGGTCCTGCTGGCAGCCGCCACCGTCGGGCTCGCCGACCTGCGAGGTGGCGCGCGGCAGGCCGCGCTGCGCAGCGCGGCGCCCGGCGGCTCCCCGGCCCCGGGCCGCGCCTCCTCGCTCGGGGCCGCAGCACTGTGGGCCTACGTGGCGGTGACGGTGGCCGTGCCCCTGATCGCGCTGGTCCTGACCGCCCTCACCCGCGGCATCGGGCTCCCGCCGGTACCGGCGAACTGGACGCTCGCGAACCTGCGGCAGGCCCTGTCGAGCCACACGCTCGAGGCGCTGGGCAACTCCGCGGTCCTGGCGGTCACCGCGGCGACGGTGGTCCTCCTGCTCGGCGGGCTGCTCACCGCGGTACGCCGCACCCGCTCCGGCGCGTCGCTCGGCACGGCGGCGGTCCTGACCTTCGCCGTTCCCGGCTCGACGCTCGCGGTGGCGATGCTGCTCGCCTACGGGTCGTGGCTGCGAGACACGCTCGCGCTGATCCTGCTCGCCTACGTCGCGAAGTTCTGGGCGCTCGGGCACCGGGCGCTCGCCGGCGCCGCCGACACCGTCCCCCGGGAGACGGCCTGGGCGGCGCGTGCCGGCGGTGCCAGCCGGGCCGAGTCCCTGCTCACGGTCGTCGCCCCGGCCGTCGCCCCGGCCGTGGGTGCGGCCTGGGTCCTCGTCGTCCTCGCCGGTATGCACGAGCTGACCATGTCGTCGCTGCTCTACGGCCCCGGCACCCGGACCCTCGCCGTCGCGGTCCTGAACGCCGAGCAGCTCGGCGACGACACGGTCACCGCGTCCCTGGCCGTGCTCCTGACGCTCCTGCTGCTCGTCGTCTCCCTCCCGCTGGCGCTCATCGGTCGCCGCCGCCGGCGGGGCGCGTGATGTCGTCGCCCGCTCTCGAGTGCCGCGCCCTGACCGTCACCTACGGCGGGCCGCCGGTCCTCGACGGGGTCGACCTCCTCGTGGGCCGGGGCGAGGTGCTCGCGGTCCTCGGGCCCTCCGGGTCGGGCAAGACGACGCTGCTGTACGCAATCGCCGGGTTCGTCCCGCCGACCGCCGGCGAGATCCACATCGGCGGGCAGCCGGTGGCGTCCGCAGCACGCCAGCTGCCGCCGGAACGCCGGCGGGTCGGGGTCGTCTTCCAGCACTACGCCCTCTGGCCCCACCTGACCGCCCTGGACAACGTCGCCTACCCGCTGCGCCGCGCCGGAGCCGACCGCGCGACCGCCCGTGCCCGGGCACGCGAGCTCCTCGCGTCCATGGACATCGCCGCGCTCGCCGACCGGCGGCCGGCGGAGCTCTCCGGTGGACAGCAGCAGCGCGTCGGCGTGGCGCGGGCCCTCGCACGCGACGCGGACCTGTATCTGTTCGACGAGCCGACGGCCCACCTCGACACCACGCTGCGGGAGCGGCTGGCCCAGGAGATGGGCGAGCGCCAGCGGGAGCGCGACGCCGCCACCGTGTACGCCACCCACGACTGGGCCGAGGCGCTGTCGCTCGCCGACCGGGTCGCGCTGCTCCGCGACGGGCGGGTGATCCAGGTCGGGGCGCCCCACGTCGTGTTCGAGCGGCCCGTCGACCCCTGGGCGGCGCGGCTCACCGGTCCGGCGTCCCTCCTGCGCGCTCGTGTCGTGGTTACCGACAGCGGGCCCCGGGTCGCGCTGGGCGACCGTCTCGCCGGCGGGCGTGTCGAGGGTCCCCGGCTCACCACGGACGCCGAGGTGACGGTCGTGGTGCGCCCCGGCTGGGCGCATCTCGACGGCCCGCTGGCGGGGACGGTGCGGCGGACCTGGTTCCGGGGGCCCCACACCGACCACGCGATCGAGACCGCCGCGGGTGAGGTGGTCGTGCGGCATCCGGGCACCCCCCGCGCCGTGGCCGGGGAGACGGTGACCTGGGGACTGGACCGCGCGTGGGTGGTGGACGGGCCGGCGACCTGAGGCCCGCGGTCGCGCAGAAACCCTGCAGAATCCATTGCGGACAAAACGCATGCCTGCGTAGGGTCGACGGCCCACGGGGATTCGTATGGACCGCGGCGGCAGGCGAGGGGGCTCAGCAGCCGCAGACGGCCCGGGGCGCCCCCGGACGGTCCTCGTGGACGGCGACCATCCACGACACACAGGGGCACCATGTTTCGGCGACGATCACACACGATGCTGCTCACCTTCCTGGCACTGATGCTGCTGCTGCCGGTCGGCGTCGCGCAGGCGCAGCAGTCCTCGCAGCCCATCGACTTCGACCTGCGGACCTGGTCGCAGGAGGGCGTTCCGGACTGGGGCAACTGGGACGTGTCCAGCGACGGCCAGCAGGTCGTGCAGACCATCAACGACTCGCCCACCTTCTTCGTGAGCCCGGAGACCTTCACCTCGGCCACGATCGACGGCACCATCAAGGTGCAGACGGGCAGCGACGACGACTTCATCGGCTTCGTGTTCGGCTACCGCGGCCCGCGCAGCCCGAACCGGACGTCCTACGACCTCTACGCGTTCAACTGGAAGCAGTCGACCCAGACCTTCGGCGGCTGCGAGGCGCAGGAGGGCATGTCGGTCATCCGGGTGCGGGGCGAGGAGGACCCGAACGCGGACTACACGCCCGGCGGCACCTCGCACCCCGCGTTCTGGTGCGAGTCGCAGGCCGAGGCCGACGCTCGCGGCTACAGCATGACCGTCGACGTGCTCGACACCCGGTTCGGGGACGGCATGGGCTGGGACGACGACACGGCGTACGACTTCACGCTCGACTACCAGCCCGACCGCGTCACGATCTCGATCGACGGCCAGCAGGTCTTCGACATCCCGGGCACGTTCCCCGAAGGCGCCTTCGGGTTCTACAACTACTCGCAGTCCGACGTGCTCTACACCGGCTTCACGGTCGAGGACAGCTCCCCCCAGGACCAGCCGCAGCGGCTGTCGGGCGTCGACCGGTACGCGACCGCGGTCAAGCTCTCGCAGGCCACCTTCTCCCCGGGGGTCCCGGCGGTCTACATCGCGACCGGCACGACCTTCCCCGACGCGCTCGCCGGCGGCGTCCCGGCGGCCATCGAGGACGCGCCGGCGCTGCTCGTCGGCCGTGACGTGATCCCGCAGGTCGTGACCGACGAGCTCCAGCGGCTGGCGCCTCAGCGAATCGTGATCCTCGGCGGCACGGCAGCGGTGAGCCAGTCCGTGGAGCAGCAGCTTGCCGGCTACACCTCCGGCCCGGTCGAGCGGCTCGCCGGCCCCGACCGGTACGCGACCGCCGCCGCGATCTCGCGCGACACGTTCCCGAACGGGGCCGGCACGGTCCTGGTCGCGTCGGGCAGGACCTTCCCCGATGCGCTGTCGGGGGTGCCGGCGGCGGCGACCTGGAACGGTCCGATCCTGCTCGTCGAGCCGGACGTCACGCCCGACGCGACGTGGGACGAGCTCCAGCGTCTCGCCCCGAACGAGATCGTGATCCTCGGCGGTCCGAGCGCGGTCAGCGACCGCGTCGAGGCGGAGATCGACGGCATCGCCCCCACCCGCCGGCTGCAGGGTCCCGACCGGTTCGCGACCTCCGCGGCGATCAGCGCCGACGCCTTCCCCAACGGGGCGTCGACCGTGTACGTCGCGACCGGGTTCGTGTTCGCGGACGCCCTTTCCGCCGGCGCCGTCGCCGGCGCGACGCCCGGACCGGTGATCCTGACGGCGGCCGACGACCTGCCCGACGTGCAGCACCAGGAGGTCGCCCGGCTGAACCCCGACCGGATCGTCATCCTGGGTGGCCGCAGCGCGGTGTCCGACGCGGTGGCGCAGGAGCTCGCCGACATCATGAGCCGCTGACCGGGCGGCACCCGACGGGGCGGCAGGGCTGCGAGTCGGTCCTGCCGCCCGCTGTCGGAAAGAGACGGCCCGAGCCGGCCGCTCGGGCAGGTGCCTGGCGGTAGCGTGAACGGGTCCGCGAGCCGCGTCGGCGTCCACGCTCCGGCGGCCGACCTCTCCAGTCCACGAACGGGGGTGTTGCGATGGGTGGAGCCGGTGCCACCACGCCCGCCCGGCTGCTCATCGCCGCCGTCTGGGACGGTGCCCCCGTCGCCGTCGACGGGTCGGTCGCCACGCTCGAGGCCGCCTGGCGGCTGGCCGTCGCCAACGAGGTCGAGGCCGACCTGGCCGGGTACTACCCGACGCAGCTCGCTGCCCGGCGGCGCCGCGTGGCGGCGCACGCCGACGCCTTCCGGCGCAACCTCGCCGAGGCCACCGACCGGCTGGCGGCCGCCGGCATCCCGGCGGTGCTCGTGAAGTGCCGTCCCGACGAGGATCTGACGTACACCAACTTCGATCTGGTGGTCGGCCCCCGGCGCTTCCAGGATGCCGTCGCGGCACTGCGTCCCTGGACGGTCCGAACCGAGACCCACCGGCTCGAGCCCGACAAGATCCTGCTCCACCCCGCCGACGGACCCGCCGCGCACCTGCACCAGCACATCGGCTGGTTCGGCGTCCCGGTCATCCCCGGCGACGCCGTGCTCGCCCGCGCCGCGCCTGCGACGGACGGCGCCTGGCACCGCCCGTCGCCTGCGGACGACCTGCGGAGCTACCTCGCCCACGCCGCGTTCCAGAACCTCGCGATCCCGCTGCGCGAGCTGCGGGCCGTGCGCCACCATTGCGACGGTGACACGGTGGCGCTCGCGGCACGGCACGCGCAGGCCGAGGGCTGGCTCCGGACCTACCGCCGGGTGGTGTCCCGCTGCCGGGATGCCGTCCGCCGCCTGGACGCCGGACAGGCGGTCGCGCTGCCGGTCTGGCTCACCCCCGGTACCGCTGTGCTGGCGGGCGTCGAGCACGCCCGGTCCCGATGGCGGGCCGGCGACCACGCCACCGCCGTGCGCGAGCTCGCGCTGCGCGGCCCCCTCTTCGCCGCGAAGACGCGGCGGCGCTGGAGAAGACCATGAGGCGTGTCGTCGCCATCTCGGGTCCCGACGGGGCCGGCAAGACCGGTGTCGTCGCCCACCTCGCGACGCACCTGCGTGCCGAGGGGCACGTGGTCCGGACCCGCCACCTGTACGGGTGTGTCGTCTGCCGCCGCGTCCCCCGGCGGTGGTCGATCCCCACGTGGGAGGACGTGCGCGGCTCCCACACGCTCGGACGCCTCCATGCGGTCGTCGACGCGCTCGAGCTCGCCGCCCGCCTCCTGCTGCTCGTGGCCTGGGCGGCCGTCGGCCCCGCCCGGGTGGCGATCGCCGACCGGGGGCCGCTGGACGGCATGGTGAAGCACCAGACCGTCGCTGGTCCTCAGGCGCGCTGGCTCTACCGTCGGCTCGCGGCGCTCTGCGGCACGACCGTGTGGCTGGATGCGGACCCGGCGGTGCTGGCGGCCCGGGACGGCGAGCACAGCGTGGCTGAGGTCGCGGTCGTCCACGACCGCTTCCGCGACGTGGTCCGCGGCCTACCGGACGTCGTCCGCGTCGTCGCCACCGACCGGTCGCAGCAGGACGTGGCCGACGAGGTCGAGCGGCTGGTGGACGTCCGGCTGCGCCAGTCCGGCCGCTGACCGTCGGTCTCCGCGGCCCGCCTGCCCGGCGCCGGTGCGCGCGGTCACCGGTCAGGTCAGGCGACTCACGAGGTAGAGGGCGCCCGCGACGAGGAGGGTGCCGACGACGACGGACACCGCGACGACTGCGGCGAGCGGCCACAGCACCGCCCGGCGGGCCTGCTCCCGCGCCCCGGCCGGGTCGCGGGCGTGCGCCTCGAGCAGGCGCAGCGCCCGCTGGTTCGCCTTGAACACGAAGTCGAACACGGACCCGACGATCGGGATCGCGCCGACCAGCGCGTCGACGGTCACCAGCAGGAGCATGCCGGTGAGGGTCCATCCTCTGGCGCCCAGCAGGACACCCTGGCCCACGACGACCGCCGACGCAGCGAGTCCGGCCGCGTCACCGACGCCCGGGAGCAGCCCGAGCAGGCCGTCCAGACCGAACCGCCACGACGTGCCGGGAACGCGGAAGGCGGAGTCGAGCAGTCGCGAGAGCTGCCGGACCCGTTCCCATCGCTCCCGGTCACGCGCCGAGAGCGCTGGGTCCTGTTCCGGCACCCGCCGCCCTAGGCGAGCCCGACCTTGGCCGACCACTGCTCGGCCAGGTCGCCCGCGACGGGCAGCTTGACGTGGTTGAGCTGGTAGCCCTGGATCAGGAGGTAGATCCAGAGCGCGAAGGCGGCGATGCCCACGACGATCTCGACGAGCAGGAAGATGAGCCCGAGGACCGGGATGAACGAGATCACCATGAACGCGACGTAGAGGACGGTCAGCGCCAGGGAGAGGACCAGCGACTGCGCTGCGTGGTAGCGGACCTCGCGGTGCTCCTTCTCCACCAGCAGGAGGATGAGCCCGGAGACCCAGCCGAAGAGGTACGCGAGCAGCCCGGCGAGGTGGGGGTCGAGCCCGATGGAGGTGTGCTCGGGGGTCTGGTCAGCGTTCGGTGCACTCACGGTTGCGTCCTTCAGGGGCGGGTCGGGTCGTCGGTGCGCGGTGCACCGACCGTGGTTCGCCCCATCCGAGGATGCGACGGGTGTGCGGGCATGCCAGGGACGCATGTCCTGCATGCCGACCGGATCGTGGCGTGGCGAGGTCGACCGGCGACATTAACGCCGTGGACGAGGACTGAGCACGATGCCCGGCGTCCCGCCCTATTGCGAACGGTTCGCAGCTGCCATAGCGTGGTGTCTCTCCGCTGGGTGAACGAGGAGGCCACGTGGCGATCGGATCGGCGGCCGGTGATGCGCTGACCGTCGGCGTGCTGGCCACCACCTTCGGGTTCGGTCTGCGGCACGGCATCGACTGGGACCACATCGCGGCCATCACCGACATCGCGAGCTCCCAGGACTCGAGCCGCGACGGGCTCGCGCTCTCGACCCTCTACGCGCTCGGTCACGCCTCGGTCGTCTTCGTCCTCGGCGTCGCCGCCATCGCCTTCGGTGAGCGCCTGCCCGCCGGCCTCGACGCGGTCATGGAGCGCTTCGTCGGTGTGACGCTGCTCCTGCTCGGTGTCTACGTCCTCTACGCGCTGGTGCGCCATGGCCGGGACTTCCGCATGCGCAGCCGCTGGATGCTCCTGTTCGCTGGCGCCCGTCGGAGCTGGCGCTGGCTGACCCGCCGGCGCCGCGAGGTCGCGATCGACCACGACCACGAGCATCCCCTCGACGAGCCCCACCACGGGCCGGCCGGCGTGGACGACACCCCCCGGCGCGCGCCCGCCGACCCGGGCGTCCCGCCCGCGGCCGCCGACGGCACCCGCGCCGCCGCCTCCACCTCGGTGGTGACCACGGCGCCCCGCACCCACCGGCACCGTCACCGGCACGTCGCTGCTGTGCCCGACGACCCCTTCGCCACCTACGGCAGAAGCACCGCCTTCGGGGTCGGCATGCTCCACGGCGTCGGCGCCGAGACACCGACGCAGGTCGTCGTGTTCCTCACCGCCGCCGGCGTCGCCGGTATCACCGGCGGGATCGCGCTGCTCGTGGTCTTCCTCCTCGGCCTGCTCGTCTCCAACACCGCCATCGCCGTCGCGTCGAGCTTCGGGTTCTTCAGCGCCGAGCGATCCTTCCCGCTCTACGCCGGCATCTCGCTCGTGACGGGGCTGTTCAGCCTCGCGGTCGGTGCGCTGTTCCTGTTCGGGGACGCCGGCTGGCTCCCCTCGCTGTTCGGCGGATGAGCGCCTCCCACGGCGCCCCGTCACGGGCTCCGTCCCTGCCGGCCGTGGCGCGGCACGAGGCCGTCACGGTGCGCGAGATACGGCCCGACGAGCATGACGCGCTCGGGCGGCTGGTGGTGGACAGCTATCGCGACGACGACCCGAGCGTCCTCGACGACGGCTACGCCGAGGAGCTCGCCGACGTGGCGACGCGGGCACGGCAGGGGACCGTGCTCGTGGCCCTGGCGGGCGACGAGCTGCTCGGCGGCGTGACCTACGTGTCCGATCGCAGCTCGCCGCTGGCCGAGATGGACGTGCCCGACGCCGCGAGCTTCCGGATGCTCGGCGTGTCCCCGGCCGCGCAGCGGCGCGGCGCCGGGCGCGCGCTGGTGGAGGCGTGCGTCGCCCGTGCCCGGGCCGAGGGCCGGCACGAGATCATCATCCACTCGACCCGGAGCATGGGCCGCGCCCACCGGCTCTACGAGCGGCTCGGGTTCCGGCGCGACCCGTCGCTCGACTGGTGGCCGGTGCAGACCGTCGAGCTGATCGCGTTCCGCCTCGACCTGCGGGCCTGATCGCCCTGCGCCGTTCGAGCTCGGTGCCGACCGCGCGGCACATGGGCGGCACCGGCGGTGCAACGTTCCTCAGGCGGGGTACACCTCGATCTCCGTCGCCTTGACCGCCACCCAGACCGGCGCGTCGCTGGCCAGCCGCAGCTCGGCCACGGCCGCCGGCGTGACCTCCGCCGCGATCGTGATCGGACCGTCGACGTGAACGCGGACGTGGTCGCCGTGCACGTCCAGGCCGTCCACCCGGCCCTGCCAGACGTTGCGCGGGCTGCCCGCCGGCGGGCTGCGGTAGAGCGCGACGGCACGCGGCTGCACGGTCACGAACACCGCGCCGCGCTGGCGGACGGCCGTCGTCAGTACCCCGCCCCGCTCCAGGTGGATCGTCGTGCCGTCCGCGCGTCCCCGGTAGAGGTTGAGCCCGACCAGACGCGCCGCCCAGTCCGACCGCGGTCGCCGCGCGACCTCCTCGACCGACCCGACCTGGACGATGTGCCCGTGCTCGAGCACCGCGATCCGGTCGGCGAGGGCGATGGCCTCCAGCGGCTCGTGGGTGACGACGAGGCAGGGACCCCCGAAGGCGTCGAGGTGGTCTGCGAGCTGGCGGCGGACCGCGAGCCGGGTGTCGACGTCGAGCGCCGCGAGCGGCTCGTCCAGGAGCAGCAGGCCCGGGTCGCCGGCGAGGGCGCGGGCCAGCGCCACCCGCTGCGCCTGGCCACCGGACAGGGCGTCGGGGCGCGCGCCGGCGTGGTCGGCGAGGCGCATCCGCGCGAGCCACGCGTCCGCGGTCCGGTTCGCCGTCCGTCGTGATGACCCGGTGGCGCGCAGCCCGAAGGCCACGTTGTCCCGGGCCGACAGGTGCGGGAACAGCAGGTGGTCCTGGAAGACCATGCCGACCCGGCGCTGCTCGGGCGGGAGCCGGACGCCGGTCGCCACGTCCTCCAGCGTCCGCTTCCCGAGCCGCACGTGGCCCCCCGCCAGCGGCACGAGCCCGGCCAGGGCACGTAGCAGCGTCGTCTTGCCGGCGCCGTTCGGACCGAGCACGGCCACGACCTCCCCGCCGGCGACGGTGAGGTCGACCGCCAGGTCGAGCGGCCCCTGCTGCAGCGCGATGGCAGCGTCCAGGCTCATCGTGTGCCCAGCAGGCGGCCCCGCAGGGCCACCAGGACGGCGACGGAGACCGCGAGCAGGCAGACGCTGAGCAGCTCGGCCGCCCCCGGGTCGGTCTCGAGCAGCAGGTAGACGGCGAGCGGCACGGTCTGCGTGCGTCCGCTGAGGTTGCCGGCGAACGTGATGGTCGCGCCGAACTCACCGAGCGCCCGCGCCCAGGTCAGCGCGAGGCCGGCGCCGAGCGACGGGGCGAGCAGCGGGAGGGTGACGCGGCGGAACACCGTCCACCGGCTCGCCCCGAGGGTCGCGGCGGCGTCCTCCAGCCGCTCGTCGAGCAGCCGCAGCCCCGACTCGACCGTGATGACGAGGAACGGCATCGCCACGAACGCCTCGGCGAGCACCACGCCGGCGGTGGAGAACGGCAGGGTGATCCCCGTCAGCGAGGCCAGCGGACCGCCGACGAGCCCCCGACGCCCGAAGGCGAGCAGCAGCGCGAACCCGGCGACCACCGGCGGGAGCACCATCGGGAGCAACGCGAGCGCCCGCAGCAGCGACCGGCCGGGGAAGCTGCGGCGCGCGAAGAGCCAGGCGAGGGGGAGCCCGAGGATGGTCGCCAGCGCGAGCGCGGCCACGGACGTGATCAGCGACAGGCGCAGGGCGGCCACGACCTGGGGGTCGCGCACCAGCCGGCCGACGCCCGACCACGGCACCCGGGCAACCAGGGCGACCAGCGGCAGGACCAGCATGGCCACGGCGACGACGCCGAGCGCGGTCATCACCGTGGAGAGTCCCGACGGCGAACGGCTCGGGGCGGGGCGTGTCGTCCTGCTCATACCGGCGCCGGCGGTCCGAAGCCGTGCCGGCCCAGGATCTGCTGGGCCGTCGGCGAGCGGAGGAAGTCGAGGTAGGCGGCGGCCGCCGCCGGATGCGGGGCGTCGGCGAGCCGGGCGGCCGGGTAGGAGGCGAGCACGTTGGCGTCGTCCGGGATCGTCACGGCGGCCACGTGCGGGCCCGCGTCGACGAGGTCCGAGCGGTACACGATGGCCGCGTCGGCCTCTCCCAGCCGGACCTTGCCCAGCACCGACCGCACGTCCGGCTCGAGCGAGACAGGATGCAGCGAGACACCGGCCCGGTCCAGCACCTCGCGCGCGTACCGGCCCGCCGGGACCTCCGGGGCGCCGAGCACGACCGACACGTCCTGGCGGGCGAGGTCGCCGAGTGTCGCGATGCCGCGCGGGTTGCCGGCCTCGACGGCGATGGCGAGCCGGTTCGTGGCGACCGGTTGCGGGTCGCCCACGACCAGACCGCGGGCGACGACGGCGTCCATCTGAGCCGGATTCGCGGACACGAACACGTCCGCTGGCGCCCCCTGGGCGATCTGGGTGGCGAGCTGCTGGCTGCCCGCGAGGTTCAGCCGTGGCGTGACGCCCGGATGCTGCTCCGTGAAGGCGCCATCCACCTCCCGGAGGGCATCGGTGAGGGAGGCGGCCGCGAACACGACGACCTCCGAGGCGGCCGATCCGCCCGCGGCGTCGGCCTCCGGTGCCGCCCCGTGTGCGCAGCCTGCGGCGGCCAGCGCCAGCACGACCAGCACGGTCAGCGCCCGGACGGACCCCAGGCGCAGCGCACCGGACACGGCGTCACTCCTCACCGGGGACCCCGACGACGACGTTGGTCGCCTTCACCGAGGCCACCACGCGCATCCCGGGCCGCAGGCCGAGCTCGTCGACGCTCTCGGCCGTGATGAGGGAGAGCAGGCGGAAGGGGCCCGCACGCATGGCGACCGTCGCGGCCGCGGTGCCGCGGACCACCTCCACCACCACGGCGTCGAACTGGTTGCGGGCCGACGACGCCGCGATCGTGTGCTGCGGAGCACGCTCGTCGGCCAGCAGCCGCTGGATCTCGGACAGCGGAACCAGCCGCTGACCACCGGCCGACCGCACCAGCACGACCCGCTGCTCCTCCTCCCAGCGGCGCAGCGTGTCGACGCTCACGCCCAGCAGCGTGGCGGCCTGCCCGATGCGTAGTGCATCGCGGTCATCCATGCCGGTCCCTACGTATCGTCCGGAGTCTGCGCCACAATACCTCGGTACGAAGGCGGACGTCCGGCGATCGGGGCGGTCGTCGCGCGCCGCGGCGCGCCCGCCGACCGCCACGGCCCGGACGTTCGGGGGCGCCGCGCACGCCCGTGCGCGCTGCGAGGTGGCACGCTGCACGCAGGACGCGTGACAACGGAGCAGCATGGCCGGTTTCCAGCTCTCGGGCACCTGGGACATCTCTGTGCCGCCGGAGGAGGTCTGGCGCGTCATGAGCGACCTGACCTGCTGGCGGCAATGGTGGCCGGCGATGCGGGACGCCGAGGAGGTCGGCAGCGACGTCGCGAACGGGCGACCGGGCGAGGTGCGGATGACGTTCGACGCCCCCTCGCCGCTCCGGCAGTTCACGGTCGAGGCGCAGATCACCGACCTCGCACCCCCCGAGCGGCTGACGGTGGCCTCCTCCCGCGGCGGGCTGCAGGGCGAGGGTGAGCTGGCCGTCGAGGCGCGGGACGGCGGCAGCCGTGTGCGCTACGGCTTCCATGTGCGCACGACGAGGTTCTGGCTCCGACCGATCGAGATGGTCCTCCGCCGGGCGGGCCAGCGCAGCGGTCGCGAGCGGCTCGAGCAGGCCGGCGGCGACCTCGCGCGCATGGCCGGCGGCGAGCTCGTCGGCCACGACGTCGCAACCGGCTGACGTTCGCGGCTCGCCCGTCGCGGCGGGTGGCAGCTCCGGCGCCGAGCGACGACGGCGCACCGGTCGTGTCCGGTCAGCGGCCGGCGGCCGGCTGTGCGGGCAGTGGCTCGTGCGCGAGCTCGGCCAGGCGAGCGAGCCCGGGCTGGGCGTGGTCGGCCAGCCGCGCGGCGGCTGCCTGCACCGCCGGCCGTCCACGCTGGTCGGGTTCGAGGCGCGACGGGTTGAGCATGCACTCGTTGGCCCAGGCGGCGATGTCCGGCTCGGCGCCGAAGGCCGCCGCAGCGAGCGCGCCGCGGGTCTGCATCCGTGCCCATTCGGCGAGACTGTTCCCGTAGAGGTTCGGTGGGCACAGCCGATTGCGCTCGCGGTCGTCGTCGCGGGTCGCCTCGACGTAGCCCGTCAGGGCGGCGCAGAAGCACGGGAACCCGGACCGGATGGTCTGCAGCCGGATCCGGTCCCGCCCCCAGATGGGCACCACCGGCGGGTACTGGAGGCCCGCGGCGGCGCAGTGCACGACCAGCGCGTCCCTGGCGAGCCGGACCACGCCGTGCTCGAGGACCATCTCCCCACCCGCGACGTGGCGGACGTGGCCCATGCGTACCACGTTCTCGATGCTCCGCAGCACCTCGAGCTCCCACGCCGCGAGGGTCGGGGTCTTCGCCATCGTCGGCACGACGCCAGGATCGATCCGAAGCATCACGCCTGCGGCCTCGAGGCGGAGGAACAGCTCGTCGAGCGATGCGGCTGCTGCAGCCGCGACCATCGTGTCCGCCGCCAGCCCGACGAACACCGCCGGGTCCGGCTGCACGACGGCGCGGTTGAGCATCCAGGGATCGCGTGGCCGGACCCACACGATCCGGGATGGCTCCACGCCGTTGCCGACGAGCCACACGATCGCGTCGGTGGCGGTCTTGCCCGAGCCGACGATCACGTACTGGCTGGGAGCATCGCCCACCGACGCCAGCTCGTTGATCGTCACGACCCGGCCGTCGTCGGCCACGCCGAACGGTGGCGGCGAGGTCGCCGGGATCGTCGGAGCCAGATAGGCAGCGTCCACGACCCGGCGCCGGACCGCCACCTCCACCTGCTCACCCGACAACCGCGAGGTGACCCGGTGGACCGACCCGTCCGTTCGGTACTCGCTGCCCGCGAGGAAGGTGACCTTGCCCGAGCCCAGCAACCGGCGCTGCATGACGTCGTCGTAGTAGGCCTGGATCTCGGACAGCCCCGCCCGCTCGTTGAGGCCGGCCTCAGGGCCCTCCTGCTGGATCGCACCGCCCCCCAGCACGGTCGACGCAACGCCGTAGAAGACCGACGCCTGGTGCAGACGGACGAAGGGGTAGGCGTCCCGCCAATGCCCCCCGGCAGCGTGACGACGGTCGACGAGCGTGACCTCGACGTCCGCGTGATCGGTCAGGGCATCCGTGAAGGCCATGCCCATCGCACCTGCGCCCACCACGAGGTAGTCGGTGTCGACCCGTTGCATCACGACCCCGATCGTCCCGCTCCCGGGACGTCGCACCTGCCACCCGCCGGCTCGGGCCCTCCCTGGCGGGCGTGGCACCACCGTAGAGACTGATCGCCTTCCTTGGAAGGGCGACGGCGGAACGGTTGGACGCCAACCGTTCCGTTGTGGCAGTGTTCCGTGGTCCGCTGCCGAGGGGAACGTCCCATGAGCTTCCTGGTCGATCCGCCACTGCTGGCCGGCGCCGGCGCGCTGATCGAGCGGCTCGCACCGGACCGGGACACCGCCGACCTCCTGGAGAACGCGGTGGTGGCCACCTTCGTCGGCACCTCGATCGGCCTCTACCTGAACGCGCCGCCGACCCGGTGGCTGTGGGAGCTCTGCCGCGCGGAGTCCGGCCGTGACTGGATGCTCAACTCGGGGGTGTTCCGCTTCGAGCACCGGGACACCTCCGCCCGCGTGAACACCGTCGCGGCGCTGCTGTTCGCCACCTATCCGCTCTGGCCGACGCTCGGCCGCCGTCTGATCCGCGCGCGTCGCGGCGACTCGCGCCGGTGAGACGGGGCAACGGACTGCACCTGACCGACCGCGAGGTGGCGATCCTCGCCGCGGTCGCCGACGCGCTGGTCCCTCCGGGCGGGACGCCGGCCCAGGCGGCCTCCGAGGTCGACACCGCGCAGCGCACCGCCGAGGTCGTCGGTCGCCTCGTCGTGCGCGACATCGGCTGGGTCCTGCGCCTGACCCTGTGGGCCTTCGAGCTGTGGACCCTGCTCAGCCACCTCCGTCCCTTCACCCGTCTGCCGGTGAACACCCAGCGCACCGTCACCGAGAAGGCCAACCACAGCGGCAACCCGTTGCGGTCGAACCAGGTGGTGCTCCTCAAGCACGTGCTCGTCAACGCCTACCTCAGCGACCGCGGGGTCGCCCGCGCGATCGGTGAGCGCCGCGAGGAGCACCTCGCGACCTGCGACGAGCGTCCCGGCGCCGACACCCCTGCCATCCTCTCGCCGTTGACCTGGCCGGACATCCCGCCGCGACTGCGCTGCGACGCCGTGGTCGTCGGGTCGGGCGCCGGCGGGGCACCGGTCGCCGCGCTCCTCGCCGAGGCCGGCCTCGACGTGGTCGTGCTCGAGGAAGGCGGCTACCACACGCCCGAGGAGTTCCGCGCGACGCCGGTCTTCGAGCGGCTCGTCGGCCTCTACCGCGACCTCGGCATGACCGGGACGGTCGGCCGCCCGCCGATCCCGACGCCCGTCGGTCGGGCGGTCGGCGGCACCACCGTCGTCAACGCCGGCACGAGCTACCGGGCGCCCGACGACGTGCTCGCCCGCTGGTCCCGCGACCTGCGGCTCGAGGACCTCGGCCCCGCGGCGATGCGGCCCGTGTTCGACGAGGTGGAGAAGGTGCAGGCCGTCGGGCTACCGCCCGAGGACGTGCTCGGTCGCAACGCCGAGATCTTCCGCCGCGGCGCTCTGCCCATGGCCCCCGACGGGCACACTCTGCCGCGCAACCATCGTGGCTGCCGTGGCTGCGGCGAGTCGGTGGTCGGCTGCCCCTACGGGGCGAAGCAGGCCGTCCACCTGACCTGGCTCCCGCGTGCGGAGGCGGCCGGGGCACGCATCCTCTCCCGGGTCCGCGTCGACCGTGTCCGGCACGAGGCCGGGCGCGCGACGGGCGTCGACGCGACGCTGCTCGATCCGGGGCCCCAGGACGTGGCGCGCGGCCGGCTCCGCATCGACGCGGGGATCGTCGTGGTGGCGGCCGGTGCCTTCCACACCCCCGTGCTGCTGCAGCGCTCGGGGATCGACGATCCCTCGGGGCTTCGAGGACGCAACCTCCAGCTGCACCCGGCCATCGGGGTGACCGCGGACATGCCCGAGCAGGTGCGGGCCTGGGAAGGCGTGCTGCAGAGCTGGGGCACGCATGCCCTGATGGCCCAGCACGGCATCACGGTGGAGGTGACGGCCGCGCCGATGCAGGTCACCGGTGGCCAGATGCCCTTCACCGGGCATGCCCTCAAGGCGCTCCTCGGCCGGGCGGACCACCTCGCGACGTGCGGCTTCCTCATCGAGGACTCGACGAGCGGCCGGGTGTATCCGGGTCCACGGGGCCGCGCGCTCGGGACCTACCAGCTGCGTGACGCGGACCTGCGCCGGATCGCCACCGGGTTCGCGTGGGTGGCCGAGGCCTTCCTGGAGGCCGGCGCCAGCCGCGTGCTCGTCGGCCGCAGCGAGCAGCCGTGGGCATCGACACGGCGTGAGCTCGAGGACATCCGGACGAACGGGCTGCCCGCCGACGCCCTGAAGCTGTCCGCCTACCACCCGGTCGGGACCCACCGGGTCGGCGGGCCGGGCGCCCCGGGGCCCGCGGATCCCTGGGGCCGGGTCCGGGCGGTCGAGGGCTGCTGGGTGGCGGACGCGAGCCTGCTGCCGTCCTGCCTCGGCGTCAACCCGCAGCTCACGATCATGGCGATGGCGGTGCGCACGACCCGGCGCATCCTTGAGCACTGATACGGGTCACTGAACGGTCGTCCGTTCGACGGCGCGCAGCCGCGCTGGTAGACCTCGCCCTCGTTCGTGCGCGATCGACGACGTCCGGAGGCAGCTGAATGAGTCCGAAGCCGGTCATGCCGGACGAGTGGATCGTGACGATCGAGGCGAGCGGGGAGCTCCGCGCGCAACCCGTCGATCCGGTGGCCGTGCAGGCGATCCTGAGCCGGCTCGGGGAGTACAACGCGTCGGTGAGCCACCGGCCGCGCCAGTTCTCCACGCGACTGACGGTGTGGGAGAACGACGCGCTCGCCGCGGCCACCGAGGCTGCGCGGCTGTGGCGGGACGCGGCGCGCTCCTGCTCGCTGCCCGACTGGCCCATCACCCGTCTCGACGTGTCCCGGACGGGCTGAGCCGCCCGCGTGAACGGGCTCCCGCGGTGGCGCGGGAGCCCGTGTGGTGTGGTCCTGCGGGCTGGTCAGCTCGCGTGCTCGGACTCGTGCTCGGCGATCTGGCGGCGCACGTCGTCCATGTCGAGTGCCTCGACCTGACGAATGAGCTCGCTCAACGACTCCTCGGGCAGGGCGCCTGGCTGTGCGAAGACGAGAACCTGCTCCCGGAAGGCCATGAGCGTCGGGATCGAGCGGATCCCGAACTGGGCGGCCAGCTGCTGCTGGTCCTCGGTGTCGACCTTCCCGAAGACGATGTCCTGGCGCTCCTCCGACTTCTTCTCGAAGGTCGGCGCGAACATGCGGCACGGGGCGCACCAGTCGGCCCAGAAGTCGACCAGGACGATGTCGTTGTCGACGACCGTGTCCTCGAAGTTCTCGGTGGTCAGCTCTACGGTTGCCATGGATACTCCAGCGTGTGGACGCAAGTGTGCGGCGATGCGGTCTTCAGCGATTCGGGTGTACGGCAGAAGAGGGGCGGGCATACCCCGGAGGGTTTGCCCCGGTCACCACAGGTAACGTGTCGTGGCCCGCGTGCATTCCGCAGGTTCACTCCGGGCCTGCCCTCGCGACGAACGGCTCACGCCTCTGCTGTGGACTCGCGGTCCTCGACCCACTGCAGGAAGGCCGCCAGGTCCCCGCTGCCCTCGCCGGCGACGTAGGTCTCCGCCCAGGCGAGGATCTCGTCGTAGCGGAAGCCCCGCGGTTCGAGGTGGGACCGCGCCTCGTTGGCCAGCAGATGGGCGCCCTCGGTCCGTGAGACGCCGGTCTGGCGCTCCTCGACGCCGGCTTCCGCCGGCCGTCCCGGCTGCAGCGAGCCGTCTGATGGTGTCCGCTCGGTCATGCGTCACCTCCTGCCTGCCACCGACCGTAGGGGCTCCTCGCCGAGCGCGGCGCGCGAGGTGGGCTCGGGTGGTCACGGTCCTCGGCGTCACGAGGGAGACGGGCTCGGCTCCGGTGAGGGGCTCGACGAGGAGGTGGAGGAGCCCGACGACTGCTGCCCCGGGTCCGGCACGGGCCCGCCGTCCGAGCTCGGGCTCGACGACGGGCTCGGGCTCGAGGTGGCGGTCGGGCTCGAGGTGGCGGTGGGGCTCGAGGTGGCGGTCGGGCTCGAGGTGGCGGTCGGGCTGGCGGTGGCGGTCGGGCTGGCGGTGGCGGTCGGGCTGGCGGTGGCGGTCGGGCTCGAGGTCGGCGATGGGCTCGGTTTGGCGCTGGGGCTCGCTGACGGGCTCGGCGAGGGGCTCGGCGACGGGGAGGGGCTCGGCGACGAGGTGGGGCTCGGCTGGGCGCTCCCGCTGCCGGTGGCCGTGGCGGTCGGCGAGGATCCGACACCGTCCGTCGAGAGCAACGACAGGTTCGGCTCGGGGAAGTCCTGGACCGGCAGCGGCTCGACCGCCTGGCTCATGTAGTCGCCCCAGATCGCCGCTGGCAGGCTCCCGCCGGTCACGCCGTCCGTGGGGCTGTTGTCGAGGTTGCCCACCCACACGGCGGTCGCGAGCTGGGGGACGTAGCCGACGAACCACGCGTCGCGGTAGTCGTCGGTGGTCCCGGTCTTGCCAGCGGCCGGGCGCCCGATCTGCGCGGCTCCACCCGTCCCCTTCTTGATCACACCGGTGAGCACGTCGGTCACCACAGCCGCCGTGTTCTCGTTCGCGGCGACCTCACCGCCGCCGTCCTCGTGGGTGTAGAGCGTCTCGCCGTCGTGCGTCGCCACCCGGCGGACCAGGTAGGAATTGTGGTGGACCCCCTTGTCCGCGATCGTCGCGTAGGACTCGACCATCTCGAGGGGGCTGACCGATCCGGTCCCGAGCGTGATGCTCGGCACCGCCGGCAGCTCGTGGTCGATGCCGAGCTGGTGTGCCGTGTCCACGACCGTCTGTGGCCCGATGTCCTGCGCGACCTGCACGTAGACGGTGTTGATCGAGTGGACGGTTGCCGTGCGCACCGACACCCGGCCCCAGCCGTGGTGCGAGTAGTTGGCGATCGTCGACGACCCGGACGCGGTGTCCACCTCGATGGAGGCGGGCGCGCGGTAGCGCGTGGCCGGCGAGTTGCCCTCCTGCACGAACGCCGTGAGCGTGAACGGCTTGAACGAGGAACCGGCCTGCCGTGCGCCCTGGGTGACGACGTTGAAGCGCTGCGAGGTGTAGTCGGTGCCGCCCACGACGCTGCGGACGGCACCCGAGCGCGGGTCGACCGTCACCAGCGCCCCCGCGTACGGTGCGTCGGACAGCCCGTCGCGAAGGCTCGACACCCCGGTCTGCTGCAGCCGGCGGTCCAGGGTCGTGTACACGTCGAGCCCCGAGTAGATGTCGCGGCCGTAGCGGCGCTCGAGCAGTGCGGGCAGCTTCGAGCGCACGGCGTCGAGGAAGTACGCGTTCGGGCCGAACTCCACCAGCGGATCGGTGGCGACGTCGGGCAGCGGCGCGTCCTTCAGCTGTTGGGCACGGGCGTCGGAGAGCCAGCCCTCGGCGGCCATGCCACCCAGCACGTAGTCGCGGCGCGCCCGCGCCTCGTCGGGATGCCGGGCCGGGTCGTAGGCGGACGGGGCGGCGATCATGCCGGCCAGCGTCGCGGCCTGGTTCACGTTCAGCCGGGACGCCGGTACCCGGAAGTAGGTCTGGGCGGCAGCCTCGATGCCGCGGGCGCCGCGTCCGTAGGGCACGGCGTTGAGGTACATCTGCAGGATGCGGTCCTTCGGGTAGCGCCGGTCGAGCCGGCTGGCGATCGCCACCTCGCGCAGCTTGTCGATCCAGCCGGAGCCGATGCCCTCGACGGCGAGATCGACGTACTGCTGGTCGATGGTCGACGCGCCCTGCACGACGTGGCCGGACGTCAGGTCCGCCCAGGCGGCCCGCAGGATGCCGGTCGGCGAGAATCCTGGATGCCCGCGGAAGCCGCGGTCCTCGGCGGCCAACGTGGCGTGGATCACGTCCTCGGGGATCGTGCTCAGCTCGAGGTTCTTGTGGACCGCACCGGGGTCGAGCGTCGCCACCTTCGTGCCGGCCGCGTCGTACACCACGGTGGGGTCGGGCTGCTCGAGCGCCGCAGCCGTCGGCACGTCGGAGGTGGCGTAGAACCAGGCGAACGCAACGGCGCCGAGCACGACGACGAGCACGACGGCGCCGAGCGCTCCGAGCACCCCGAGCCGGACGCCGCGCCGATGCCACAGCGCACGAACCCGGTCGGTGAATCCACGGTGAGCCACTGCTGCTGATCCTCCTCCGTCCGCCCGGCCTCGCTGGCCGTCCGGTCCACGTCGCGCCTTCGTCCCGCCCCTCGACTCGACCGTGGCGGAGGAGTCACGCACGGTCGCCCTGGTCCCACCGACGGTCGGACGGGGCGTGGTCGATGACGCGTCGACCGGACAGGGCGGAGCCGCCACCGCCGGCGGGCCGTTCAGCCCTGGTACGTGCCCGCACAGGGAGCATGGTGGCGGATGGAGACACGTTCTGATCGCGGGACGGCGCGCAGCCGTACGTCGTCCATGCCTGCACAGTGAGGTGACAGGGAGATGAAGGAGTTCACCGTTCCGCCGTCCGCCGGGGTGCCGGCCACCGGGAGCGACCACCTCGTGGCGCCACTCCTCGAGCGCGCACGCACCCAGCCGCGGATGCCCATGATGGCGACCCGTCAGGGTGACGGGTTCGTCATGGTCAGCGCCGAGGAGGTGGCGGGCCGGGTCCGACGCTACGCGCGGGGGCTCGCGGCACTCGGCGTCCGACCCGGGGACCGGGTGGCGCTCATGTCGAGCACGCGGATCGAGTGGCTGCTCCTCGACTACGCGATCCTGTCGAACGGCGCCGTCACGGTGCCGATCTACGAGACCTCGTCGATGGAGCAGGTGCACTGGATCGTGGGCGACAGTGGTGCCACGGTGCTGCTGCTCGAGACGCCACAGCTGCTCGAGGGCTACCAGACCATCGCCTCGACGCTGCCCGACTGCCGGCACGTGCTCGTCATCGACGGTGGCGGACTCGACGAGCTCGAGGAGCGCGCCGAGGCTGTGACCGACGAGGAGATCGAGCAGCGCACGGGCGCGCTGCAAGCCGACGACATCGCCACGATCATCTACACGTCGGGCACGACCGGGCGTCCGAAGGGCTGCGTGCTGACCCACGGCAACCTGCGTTCGAACGCCCGCCAGTCCCTGGCCGTCATCACCCCCATGCTGCGCGAGGGCGACCGGACCCTGCTGTTCCTGCCGCTCGCGCACTCGCTGGCCAAGGCCATCGCGCTGACCTCGATCGAGGCCGGCAAGACGCTCGGCTTCGCCACCGACATCAAGGCGCTCCCCGAGGAGCTGCCGATGCTGCAGCCGAGCTACGTCGTGTCGGTACCCCGCGTGTTCGAGACGATCTTCAACGGCATCCAGCGCAAGCTCCAGCAGGAGGGCAAGGGTGCCATCTTCGACCGCGCGGCCGACGTCGCGACGCGCTGGTCGGAGGCCCAGCTCACCGGCGGGCCCGGCGTGGGTCTGCGGGTACTCCACGCCGTGTTCGACCGGCTCGTGTACCGCAAGCTGCGCGCCGTGTTCGGCGGTGAGCTCCGCTTCGCCGTCTCCGGCGGCGGCCCGCTCGGCACCCGCCTGACCCACTTCTTCAACGGCATCGGGATCATGGTGCTCGAGGGGTACGGCCTGACCGAGACGAGCCCGACCACGAACCTGAACGTCGAGGGTTCCTGGGGCATCGGCAGCGTCGGCCGCCCCGTGCCCGGCACGACCATCGCCGTCGACGGGAGCGGGGAGATCCTCATCAAGGGCCCGCAGGTCTTCCGCGGCTACTGGAACAACGACGTGGCGACCGCAGAGGTGTTCGACGGTGACGGCTGGTTCCACACCGGCGACCTCGGCGAGCTCGACGAGCAGGGCTTCCTGCGGATCACGGGGCGCGCAAAGGACCTCCTCGTCACCGCCGGGGGAAAGAACGTCGCACCGGCGCCGCTCGAGGACCGGCTGCGTGGGCACCCGCTCGTCAGCCAGGCCATGGTCGTGGGCGACGCCCGCCCCTTCGTCGCGGCGCTGGTCGCCATCGACGAGGAGGCGTTCGCACTCTGGGCGGCCGACCACGGCCGCAGCGGCGCCACCGTCGGCGAGCTGGTCGACGACCCCGAGCTGCGTGGCGAGGTGCAGCGCGCCATCGACGAGGCGAACACAATGGTCTCGCGGGCCGAGGCGATCAAGAAGTTCGTGATCCTGCCCCACGATCTGTCCATCGAAGGCGGTGAGCTCACCCCGACCCTGAAGGTCAAGCGCAACGTGCTCGTCAAGGAGTACGGAGCGGTGATCGAGCGCCTCTACGGCTGACGGCCCGACACCCTGCCGGCGCCCCGCGGGGCGCCCGCAGGAGCGCTCGGGCCGGCGATCAGCGACTCGACCGTGGCCATGAAGCCTTCCACGTCGATGGAGCCCGGCTCCATGACCGCCTGCACCGCCGTTCCCTCGACGAGGCTGACGACCACAGCAGCCAGCCGCGCGGGCGTGGTCGCGGCGAACCGGACCTGGTCCTCGGCGACGAGATCCTCGACCAGCGGGAGGAACGAGTGACGGTAGGCCGCCAGCGCCGCGACGATACGGGCCCGGACGGTGGGGTGGCGGGTGCCCATGACCCAGTAGTCGAAGAAGAGCTCGACCCCGTCTCGGCGCTCGGGAAGCCGCTCGAGCTCGCCCCGCAGGCGGGCCCTGAGCCGGTCGTGCGCCGTCGGCAGCGCCCACACCTCGTCGGGCACCACGGTGTCGATCGTGGAGGCGATGACGCGGTCCAGCAAGGCGACCAGGAGCTCGTCCTTCGACCCGAAGTGGAAGAACACGAGGCCCGGCGACAGGCCGGCGTGACTCGCCACCCGGCGGATCGTGAGACCGTCGAGCCGATCCCGGGCCGCCACGGCGAAGGCCGCCGCGAGGATCTGCTCGCGACGCTGCTCCTCGGAGGCACGCTGGCCGGGCACATGGATCCTCTCGTCGCCGCGCCGGTGGGGCCGGCGTGGTGGCGGGTGGCCGCAGTTGACCGCCCGATCGGACGGTGGATAGCGTGCACCATACTATTGACCGCTCGGTCAACAGCACGGCAGGAGGGGAGCAGGACATGGCGACGAAGGCCACGGATCTCGCGGACGCGCAGGGGCGGCACCTGACGACGGTGCCCGACGACCCGATCGAGACCTCCTTGCGGCAGCGGCTGCTCGGCCGCGTCACGACGGTGGGCTCCCGTGACACCTTCGCCGTGACGGCTCCGTTCACCGAGCAGGTGATCGCGCAGGTCCCGAGCTGCACCGCCGACGACGTGGTCGAGGCGGCCCGGCGCGCCCGTGAGGCGCAGCGACGCTGGGCACGCTTCGGCTTCAAGGACCGCGCCCGGATCATGATGCGGTTCCACGACCTCGTCTTCGCGCGCCAGCACGAGGTCCTCGACCTCATCCAGCTCGAGTCCGGCAAGGCCCGCTCCCACGCCTTCGAGGAGGTCGCCGACACGGCCATCGTCGCCGCCTACTACGCGCGGACGGCGGCCACGCATCTCACGCCGCGCCGCCGGGAGGGTGCCCTGCCCGGCTTGACGCGCACCCGTGAGCTGCGCCACCCGCTCGGGCTCGTCGGATTCATCGCGCCCTGGAACTACCCGCTGAGCATGGCGATCACCGACGCGATCCCCGCGCTCATGGCCGGCAATGCGGCGCTGCTGAAGCCGGCAGCCCAGACGCCGCTGACCGCCCTGTGGGCCGCGGACCTCATGTACGAGGCCGGGTTGCCGGCGGACCTGCTGCAGGTCGTGACCGGCCGCGGCTCGGTGCTCGGCACCCCGCTGATCGACAGCGTCGACTTCGTCACGTTCACCGGCAGCACCGAGACCGGCAGGACCGTCGCCCGTCACGCCGCCGAGCGGCTCATCGGCTGCTCGCTCGAGCTCGGTGGGAAGAACCCGATGCTCATCCTCGCCGACGCCGACCTCGACAAGGCCGTCGAGGGTGCGGTCGCCGGGTGCTTCGCGTCCGCCGGCCAGCTGTGCATCTCGGTCGAGCGCCTTTACGTCCACAGCTCGATCCGCGACGAGTTCGTCCGCCGCTTCGTCGAACGGGTCGAGGGCATGCGCCTGTCCGCGTCGCTCGCCTTCGACGGCGACATGGGCTCGCTGGCCTCACGTGACCAGTTCGACACCGTCACCCGTCACGTCGAGGAGGCGGTGGCCAAGGGCGCCACGGTGCTCACCGGCGGCCGTCCGCGGCCCGACATCGGGCCGCTCTTCTTCGAGCCCACCCTGCTGACCGACGTCGACGATCGCATGGAGCTCGCCTGCGAGGAGACCTTCGGCCCGGTCATCAGCGTCTACTCCTTCGACACCGAGGACGAGGCCGTCGCGCTCGCCAACGACTCCCGCTACGGCCTGAACGCGAGCGTGTGGACGCGCGACACCCGCCGCGGCGCCGACCTCGCCGCTCGGATCGAGGCCGGCACCGTGAACGTGAACGAGGCCTACGCGGCCGCGTGGGCGTCCGTCGACGCCCCGATGGGCGGCTACAAGGAGTCGGGCCACGGCCGGCGCCACGGCTCCATCGGCATCACGAAGTACACCGAGGTCCAGAACGTCGCCGTGCAGCACCTGCTGCCCGTCGCGCAGCTGCCGGGCGTCGACGGTGAGCAGCTCGCGAGGATCCTCAGCCGCGTGCTGCCGCTCATGCACAAGATCCCCGGCCTGCGCCGACCCTGAGCACCGACCGGCTCCTGTCAAGGAGGACGCCATGCCGACCGTCTTCTTCACCGGCTTCCCCGGATTCCTCGGGGTCCAGCTGCTTCCGCGCGTCCTCGCCCGCTCCGAGGATCACGAGGCCGTGTGCCTCGTCCAGCCAAAGTTCCTCGCGCTCGCCCAGCAGCGACGCGAGGAGATCGAGAAGGCCAACCCCGCGCTGGTCGGCCGTATCCGCCTCGAGGCCGGCGACATCACCCGCCCCGACCTCGGGCTGGCCGACGCGTCGGCGATCCAGGCCGACACGGTCGAGATCTTCCACCTCGCCGCCGTCTACGACCTCGCGGTCGCCCGCGACCTCGCCATGCGGGTCAACGTCGACGGCACCCGGCACGTGCTCGACTTCGCGGAGCGCTGCCCGGGCCTCACCCGGCTCCAGTACGTCAGCACGTGCTACGTGTCCGGGCGCCACCCGGGGATCTTCAAGGAGACGGATCTCGCGAAGGGGCAGCCCTTCAACAACCATTACGAGGAGACGAAGTACCTGGCGGAGGTCGAGGTCCAGCGGCGCATGGACGACCTGCCGACGACGATCTACCGGCCGTCGGTCGTCGCCGGCGACAGCGCGACGGGCGAGACGCAGAAGTTCGACGGGCCGTACTACGGAATCCGCCTCGTGCTGCGCCAGCCGGGTCCGGTCGCGATCGTCCCGAAGATGGGCGACCCCTCGGCCATCCGGCTCAACTTCGTCCCGCGTGACTTCGTGGTCGACGGGATCGCCGCCCTCAGTGCCCGTGACGAGTCGCTCGGGAAGGTCTATGCGCTGGCCGACCCGGATCCGCTGACCTGGCGCGAGCTGTGGGACGTGATGGGCCAGGCAGCCGGCAAGCGACTGGTTCAGGTCCGCCTCCCGCGTGAGCCGGCCAAGGCCGCCGTGCGGCGCGTTCCCGGCCTCGAGGCGCTGCTCGGGGTGCCCGCCGAGCTCATGGACTACCTCACCCACCCGACGTACTACCTCACGACGAAGGCCGAGGAGGACCTCAAGGGCTCCGGCGTGCTGCTCCCGGACCGCCACGAGTACGTGCACCGGCTCGTCGAGTACGTGCGGACGCACCGGGACACGTCCTCGGCGGCGATGGTCTGACCCCGTTCAGCGGCGGGTCGCCAGCACCTCCTGCGCAGCCCGCTCGCCCGAGCGCACCGCCCCGTCCATGTACCCGCTCCAGACGGTGGCGGTCTCGGCGCCCGCCCAGTGGATCCGTCCGATCGGCGCCCGCAGCGCCGGGCCGAACTCCGTCCAGGCGCCGGTCGTCATGGCGCAGCCGTAGCAGCCGCGCGACCACGGCTCGTCGGCCCAGGCCTTGTCGACGTAGTCGACCGGGGTTCGGGCCCGGGGCCCGAACAGGCGTCCGAACACCTCGATGACCTGGTCGCGTCGGGCCGACGCATCCATACGGCCGAGCTGGCGGGCGGCGTGGCCCTCGAGGAAGCCCAGCAGGATCCCCGGGCTGCCGCTCTGCGGGGTGTTGTCGAACACGACCTTCACGGGTCCGAGATCGCTCGTGGCCTGCCCGGTGAGACCCTCGGCCCGCCAGAAGGGCTCGTCGTAGACGGCGAGGCACTTGATGACGCTGCCCTGCGGCATCCGCTGGGTCAGCTGGTCCCGGTAGCCCGGCAGCGGTGGGTCCACGGCGATGCGGCTCGTCATGGTGGGGGGCATCGCGACGATCACGTGCCCGGCGGACACGCTGGTCTCCTCGGCCTCGACCACGACGCCCCGGTCGTCATGGCGGATGCGTCGCACCGGCGCCGAGGTGTGCAGCGCGTCGCCGAGGCCCTCGGCCATCCGGATCGACAGCAGCTGCGACCCGCCCACGAAGCGGTCCTGCTGCGCCCCGCCGTCGGTGTCGAGCAGCCGGTCGAGGCCGCCGGCGCTGTGGACGTAGAAGAGCAGGTGCAGCAGCGAGAGGTCCTTCGACTGCTGAGCCGAGACGGCCTCGACGGCCATCTCGATTGCCTGCCGGGCGCCGGCGGTCCGCACGTTACGGCGGATCCAGCTCCAGGCCGTCTGCGAGTCCCAGTCCTCGGCCTCGCCGGCCAGCCAGGGGGCCTCGAGGGGCACCCGGCGGGCGAGCCGGTCGAGCCGCCACATGGCCTGGCCGATGTCCGCGAGCGCGATCGCGCCGATCGGCGGGATCGTGCCCGTGTAGCGCTTGAGCTCACCCTGCCACTCGACGATGTTCTCGCCCTGGTCGTAGGTCGGGAAGGTCTCGAGCTCGAGCTCGCGGGCGAGCGCCGCGACGCGGTCCTGGGTCGGCCCGATCCACTGGCCGCCGATCTCGACGACCTGCCCGTCGCCGAGGTCGTGGTTGAGCGTGCGACCGCCGACGCGGTCGGCGGCCTCGAGCACGCCGACGGTGGCGCCACCCGCCACGAGCCGCCGGGCAGCGGTCAGCCCGGCGATGCCGGCCCCCACGACGACGACATCGTAGTCGGACATGGTGACAACCTTTCGGGTGCGGTCAGACGTGGTTGCGAAGCATCAGCTCGCCCGGGTAGGGCTGCAGGTAGGTCTGGGCGTCCACCCAGTCGTGCGGATGTCGCCGGAAGTGGTGGCGCAGGAGGGTGATCGGCACGACCAGCGGCACGAGCCCTGTCCGGTAGCGCTCGACCGTGTCGACCAGCTCGGCGCGGTCGCCGGCGTCGATCGCCTCGCCGAGGAACCCGAGCAGGTGGAACAGGACGTTCGCGTGGCGGCCTCGGGTGGCCGGTCGCCGCTGGGCCGCCATGAACCGGCGCCCGTAGTCGTCGAGCAGCGCCCCGAAGCCGCCCCGGTCCGTGGCGCCGGCGCCCGCAACGAGCCGGCCGAGCGTCCGGTAGGCCTGCTCGTCGTGTGCCTGCAGTGCCAGCTTGTGCGCGGTGTGGAAGGTGACGAGGTCCCCCGGGCCGGGATCAGTGGCCAGGAAGCGGCGCCACCGGTGGTGCGCGAACACCCGCCCGACGAAGTTCTCCCGCAGGTGGGGATCCTGCAGGCGTCCCTCCTCCTCGACGGGCAGGAGCGGGAGTCGCTCGACGAGCGCGTGGGCGAACAGGCCCACGCCCTGTACGCGCCGGCGGGTGCCCCTCCTCGCCGTAGACGCGCACCCGCTCCATCCCGCAGGACGGCGAGCCCTTCTTCAGGACGAAACCGTCGAGGTCCGCGCCGGCCAGCTCGTCGGCGCGACGCCGGGCCAGCGCGGCCATCCCGTCTGTGTGATCGCTGCCGGAGCGGGGCGCCACGAGCCGGGGCGCGACCGGGTCACCGACGAGGCGGAGGGACTCACGCGGCGTGCCGAGGCCGAGCTCGACCTCCGGACACACCGCGACCCAGTCCGCGTACTCGCCGAGGCTCTCGGTGAGGAACCGGTCGTGCTTGTGCCCGCCGTCGAACCGGACCGCCTCGCCGAGCAGGCACGCCGAGATCCCCAGCCGCACGCGGGCCGCGTCGTCGGCCACGTCGTGCTCCTCCCATCGGCGGTGCGCAACCTACTCGCTGGGCGGCAGCACGACGCGATCGCCGGGGTGGATCAGGTCCGGGTCGCGGCTCGGGAGCCTGTCCCGGTTCGCCGCCACCACCCGGCGCCAGTACCGGGCGACGACGGCCGTCGCCGGGCGCGTGCCCGTCCGCGCCGTCAGGTGGGCCGCCGCGATCGTCCAGAGGTTGTCGCCGGGCCGCACGACGTGGACCGCGCCGGTGACGGACGGGGCGGGTCGCGTCCCGGCGGCGTCGGTGGCGCGGGCGGCGGCGCCGGCAGGGGCGGGGCTGGACGGACGTGGGATCGGTGGGAGCACCGTGGCCGGCCGGTGGGGGACGGTGCGCTGGGCGCCAGGACGGGCGGCCGACGCCGACGTTGATGCCGACGTTGATGCCGACGTTGACACCGGGGCCAGAGCCGGCGCCGGCGGTGGCGCGGCGGCCAGGGCCGGCGGGGCGGCGACCCCGACGCTGAGCACGACGCCGACACCCGCCTCAGCGACCCGGCGGACGGCCGCCGGGGTGAGGCGGCGGACCCAGCCGACGCTGCCGCGGGCGACGGCCTGGGCCGTCGCGAGGCAGGTGACGGCCAGCAGCCAGCCGGCCGCCACGAGCGCCACCAGACGCCCGACGGCGGCGAGCACCTGGTCGGCCGGCGTGGCCGTGAGCCACCACGCCGGATGCTGGAGGTCGACGGCGGCCCACGGGGCGCGGCCGACCGCGACGAGGCCGGCCACCACCACGACCTCGACGGCGAGCAGCCCGACGAGCGCGAGCAGCGGGCGGCGGGACGGGGCGGGGGAGCGGTCCATGCCGCGACCGTACGAGGTCCCGGTGGGTGGCCGGCCGGCCGGGGTCGCGGACCTGTGGACTGCCGGGTCGCTCGCCTTCGGGGCTGGCGGTGGCGGCCGCTACGGTTGCCCGTCGACGCGGCACGAGGGACGACGGTGTTGGAGCGGGACCACGCGTACTACCGGCAGGCGCTCGCCGGCCGGCCGATGCCGCTCGCCTTCGTCGACCTCGACATCCTCGACCGCAACGCGCGGGACGTGCTGACCCGCGCCGGCACGAAGCCGGTGCGGATCGCGTCGAAGTCGGTCCGCAGCGTCCCGGTCCTGTCCCGGCTGCTCGCGTCCGACGAGCGGTTCCAGGGGCTGCTGTGCTTCACCGCCGACGAGGCCGTGTGGCTGGCCGGCCAGGGCTTCGACGACCTGGTCGTGGCCTACCCGACCTGGGAGCCGTCCCACGTCGAGGCGGTGGCGGCCGCCGTGGCCGACGGCCGCCACATCGTGCTCATGGTCGACTCGCTCACCCACGTCGCGCATCTGGAGTCGCTCGCCCGCACCCGGGGTGTCCGCCTCCCGCTGTGCCTCGACCTCGACCTCTCGGTCGACCTCCCGGGCCTGCGCTTCGGCGTCTACCGCTCGCCGGTGCGTGGCGTCGAGGCAGCCATCGGCGTCGTCGAGCGGATCGTCGCGAGCGACCATCTCGACCTCGACGGGATCATGGGCTACGAGGCACAGATCGCCGGGGTCGCCGACCGGTTGCCCGGCCAGGCGGCGAAGAACGCGGTCATCCGGCTGCTCAAGCGGCGGTCGATCCCCGAGGTCGCCCGTCGGCGGGCGGAGGTGGTCGCGGCCGTCGAGCAGCTCGGCGTCGAGCTGCGCTTCGTCAACGGCGGCGGGACGGGCAGCCTCGCGTCGACCGCCCGCGAGCGCGTCGTGACCGAGGTGACCGCCGGGTCCGGGTTCTTCGCGCCGACGCTGTTCGACCACTACGAGGACTTCAGGTTCCTGCCGGCGGCCGGGTTCGCGATCCAGATCGTCCGCCGGCCGTCGCCCGACGTGTACACCTGCCTCGGCGGCGGCTACATCGCGTCGGGTGCCGTGGGTCCCGACAAGGCGCCGTCGCCCTACCTGCCCCGCGGGGCCGACCTGCTCGCCAACGAGGGCGCCGGCGAGGTACAGACGCCCGTCCGCTACCGCGGGCCCGTCCCCCTGCAGCTCGGTGACCCGATCCTGATGCGGCACGCGAAGGCCGGCGAGCTGTGCGAGCGCTTCGACCGGCTGCACGTCATCGCGGACGGGACGGTCGTCGACGAGTACCCGACCTACCGCGGTGAGGGCCGGACCTTCCTGTGACCGGCCTCGCCCTTCGTCCCTGACTGGAGATCCCATGCCCTCCTGGCGCAACTGGTCCGGGTCGGTGCGCACCACCCCGCGCGAGGTGCTGCACCCGACGAGCACCGACGAGGTCGCGCGGATCGTGTCGCGCGCCCGGGCGGACGGACGCACGGTGCGGCCCGTCGGCTCCGGCCACTCCTTCACCCCGGTGGCGGCCGGCGACGACCTCGTGCTCAGCCTCGACGGCATGCAGGGCGTGGTGGACGTGGACCCCCGGGCACGGACCGCCACCGTGCGGGGCGGCACGACGCTGCGCGAGCTCTCCCCGGCGCTGCTGGCACACGACCTCGCGATGCAGAACCTCGGGGACATCGACGCCCAGGCCATCGTCGGCGCGTTCACGACCGGCACCCACGGGACCGGCGCCGGCCTCGGCATCATCGCCACGCAGGTGTCACGGATCACGCTGGTCACCGGTACCGGCGAGGTCGTCACCTGCTCCCTCGACGACCAGCCGGACCTGTTCCGCGCCGCCCAGGTGTCGCTCGGCGCCCTCGGGATCATCACCGAGGTCACGCTCGACGCGATCCCGGCCTACCGCCTGCACATGGTCACCCGCCGGGAGCGGCTCGACGCGATCCTCGCCGACCTGCCGGCCCGCGTCCGCGACAACCGCCACTTCGAGTTCTTCTGGTTCCCGCACACCGACAGCGCGCAGGCGAAGTACAGCAATCCCACCGACGCGCCGGCCGACCCGCGGGGGGTGGGCACCTGGATCAACGAGGTCGTCGTCGAGAACGCGGCGCTGAAGGTCCTGTCCGAGGCCACGAAGCTCGTGCCGAGGGCGGCACCGGCCATCACGAAGCTCACGGCTGCCGCGATCCCCTCCACCGAGACGGTCGCCCACAGCTACGAGGCCTTCGCCACCCCGCGGCTGGTCCGCTTCCAGGAGATGGAGTACGCGATCCCCGTCGCCGACCTCCCGGACGTGCTGGCCGAGGTGCGGGCCCTCGTCGACCGGCAGCGGACGGCGGTCAACTTCCCGGTCGAGGTCCGCTTCGTCAAGGGCGACGACATCTGGCTGTCACCCGCCCATGGTCGGGACACGGCCTACGTCGCGGTGCACATGTACGAAGGCATGCCCTACCGGGACTACTTCCTCGGTGTGCAGGAGATCTTCCGTGCCCACGACGGTCGCCCGCACTGGGGCAAGATGCACAACCTCTGGGCCGACGAGCTCGCGACGATCTACCCCCGCTGGACCGACTTCCAGCGGGTGCGTGGCGAGGTCGACCCCGACGGCGTGTTCCTCAGCCCCTACCTGCGTCGGCTGCTGGGCGTGTCGTAGCCCGGCGAGGCTCAGGCGGCGCCGTGCAGCGGCGCGTCGGCGGGCTGGCCGGCGCGGCACTTCCAGCAGGCGCGGGGGCTCGCGTCCCGCGGCGCCGCCGGGCTCTGGGCGAGGGCGTGACCGCAGTCGAGCAGCACGCGCGGCGTCTGGTGCCCTTCGAGCTCGAACTGCGGGTCGACGACGTGCCGGAGGGGGCTTGCGGGCAGGGCGCTCACGGGAGGTGCCTTCGGGTCGGAGGGTGGGTGAAACGCAGAGCGGGTGGCGGGAGTGTCGCCCGCGTCGGCCGCGTCCCGCCAATCCGGGGAATGTCCGAATGGGCCCGTCTCCCGGGCCCGCTCCAGCGACGCCGCCGGCCGACCAGCGGGCCGGCGGCGTTACACTCCGGCGCGGGCGGCCGACGCCCGCGCCTGTCCCGCATCGCCGAACGGAAGCCCGCATGCCGCGCGTCGCCATCGACGTCCTCCTCAAGCCCGAGATCCTCGACCCGCAGGGTCGGACGGTGGAGCGTGCGCTTCCGGGCCTCGGCTACGACGGTGTCAGCGACGTGCGCGTCGGCAAGCACATGGAGCTGACCGTCGACGCCGACGGTGACGAGCTGGCCGCGCAGATCGAGAAGATGTGCGCCGACTTCCTCACGAACCCGGTCATCGAGAGCTACACGTGGCACGTGATCGACGAGGCGTCGTCCGCGACGTGACCGGTACGCGCAGCGGAGATCCGGCTCGCGACGCCGGCGGACCGCGGGTCAGCCCGGGCGGCGTCGGCGACGGGCTGCCGTCCCTGCCGTCGGGTGAGCCGGTGCTGCACCGGTGGTTCGTCATCCTCATGCTCGTCCTGGTTCCGGCCGGGATCGCCGTGACCGTCTGGGCCTTCCTGTCGATCGGTCGCGAGTCGATCGACGTCGCCGCACGCCGCCCGGTCGGCACGGCGACGGTCACGCACGACCGTGGGGACGCCGCCCTCAACCGGACGACCGACCGCGTCGCAGGACCGGGCTGCGCCGGCGGGATCACCCTCGTCGGCGACCGTGGCGCCACCGCAGCCGGTCGCCGTGCGCTGTCGGCCACCTGCCAGCTGCTCGAGTCGGGCCGCTTCCCGACCGCGCAGCAGGGGCTGGCCCGTTGGGCCGCCGAGGACGGCGTCCTCCGCTTCGCGGTGTTCGAGCGCAGCGGCGTCGACTCGAGCGCACGGATCGACGACGGGCACCCGGTGATCGAGCTCAACGCCCGCTACCAGTTCCAGGACGCCACCCAGGCGGCACCGTTCGTCGTCCACGAGCTCGTCCACCTGGCATCCGGCGGCTGGCCGGGCGCCCCCGTGACCGCCGCCGGCGAGCTCGCCGCCATGCAGGCACAGGCGGCCGCCTGCGGACGCCTCGCCTTCGCGACCCAGGCCCCGCGTGGCTGTGTCGACGCCGAGACGCTCGCGGCCGCCGACGACCCGCTGGCCCGGCTGCAGGCCGCGGGCTACCGTTCCACGGGCTCGGCCGGCTCGGACGGCTGACCACCTCTTTTCGTCGTGGCTGCGAGGATCCCATGCGCATCGGTGTCATCACGTTCCCGGGGTCGCTCGACGACCGTGACGCCCGCCACGCCGTCGAGGTCATGGGCAGCGAGGCCGTCACCCTGTGGCACGGGGACACGGACCTGCGCGGGGTCGATGCGGTCGTCCTGCCCGGCGGGTTCAGCTACGGCGACTACCTGCGCCCCGGGGCCATCGCCGACCACGCACCGATCATGGAGCTCGCTGAAGGGCTTCGCCGCGGACGGCGGGCCCGTGCTCGGCATCTGCAACGGGTTCCAGATCCTGTGCGAGGCCGGGCTGCTCCCCGGTGCGCTGCTGCGCAACGCCGGCCTCCGGTTCGTCTGCACGCAGGTCGACCTGGTCGTCGAAGGGCGCACGGCCTGGACCGCCGGCATCGAGCCCGGCACGGTCCTGCGCGCCGTTCCGATCAAGAACGGCGAGGGCCGCTACTACGCGGACGAGGCCACCCTCGACCGGCTCGAGGCCAACGGACAGGTCGTGTTCCGCTACGCGCCCGGCCAGAACCCCACGGGTGCCGTCCGCGACATCGCCGGCGTCAGCAACCAGACCGGGAACGTCGTCGGGCTCATGCCGCACCCCGAGCACGGCGTCGACGCCCGGCTCGCCGGGGGCACCGGTGCCCGGGCGATCTTCGCCGGCCTCCTCGAGCAGGCCGCCGCGGCGGCTGGCTGACCCGCGGTCGGCCACCACCGCAGCGCCGGGAGTGGGTCGGTGACGGCGCCTCGGTAGGCTCCTGCGTCATCCCCGTCCCGTGAGACCGCCGTGAGCGACACCCGCACCTTCCCGCCCGACGAGACCCTGGACCGCACCCGGGGGCTCGAGCTGGCCCGCGAGCTGGGGCTGACGGCCGACGAGTTCGACCGCATCGTCGACACCCTCGGGCGGGTACCGACCGTCTCCGAGCTCGGCATGTACTCGGTCATGTGGTCCGAGCACGCCTCGTACAAGTCCAGCAAGGTGCACCTGCGCGACCTGCCGACCGAAGGGCCCTTCGTCCTCGTGGGCCCGGGGGAGAACGCCGGCGTCGTCGACGTGGGGGACGGACTCGCCGTCACCTTCAAGATCGAGTCCCACAACCACCCGTCCTTCGTCGAGCCCTACCAGGGGGCCGCGACCGGGGTCGGTGGGATCCTGCGCGACATCTTCACGATGGGCGCGCGGCCGATCGCGCTGATGGACCCGCTCCGGTTCGGTTCGCCGGCCGACGCGTTCCAGCGCCACCTCGTCGACGGGGTCGTCCGCGGCATCAGCGGGTACGGCAACTGCGTCGGGGTCGCCAACCTCGGCGGCGAGACCGTCTTCGACGACTGCTACGCCGGCAACCCGCTCGTCAACGTCTTCGCGCTCGGCGTCATGCCCCGCGAGCGCCTGCAGCTGGCCAAGGCGGAGCGCCCCGGGGACGTGGCCGTGCTGCTCGGCTCGTCGACCGGACGCGACGGGATCGGCGGCGCGTCGGTGCTGGCCAGCCAGGCCTTCGACGAGGGGCTCGCCGCGAAGCGGCCGAACGTGCAGGTCGGCGATCCCTTCGCCGAGAAGCTCCTCATCGAGTGCTGCCTCGAGCTCTACGAGGAGGATCTGCTCGCCGGCATCCAGGACATGGGCGCGGCCGGGATCGCCTGCTCGACGGCCGAGCTCACGTCGAAGGCGTCGATGGGGATGCGCGTCGACCTCGACGCGGTCCACCTGCGCGAGCCGGGCATGGCCTCCTGGGAGATCCTGGCGTCCGAGTCGCAGGAGCGGATGCTGGCGCTCGTCCACCCCGACAACCTCGACGCCGTTCTCGCCATCGCCGACCGCTGGGGCGTGCAGGCCTCGGTCATCGGGCAGGTCGTCGAGGGCACGAACCTCGAGCTGTGGCGCCACGGCGACGTGGTGGCCGACCTGCCGGCCCGGTCGCTGGCCGACGAGGGGCCCGTCTACGAGCGTCCCATGGCACGTCCGCGCTGGCTCGACGACTACGCGCTGATGGATGCCGAGTCCCCGGCCGTGCCCGGGCTCGACGCCGGGGAGGGGGACGCCGAGGGCCGGAGTGACGCGCTCGACGCGTTCGTCCTCGACTTCCTCGCCTCGCCCAACATCGCGTCGAAGCGGTGGGTGTGGCAGCAGTACGACTGGCTCGTCGGCCACGGGACCGTGCTCGGCCCCGGCCAGGGCGACGCCGGGGTGGTGCGACTGCCGGGCAGCCGCCGCGGGATCGCCGCGTCGACCGACGGCAACGGCCGCTGGTGCGAGCTCGACCCGCGCGAGGGCACGCGACGGATCGTCGCGGAGGCCTTCCGCAACGTGGCGTGCACCGGTGCCCGTCCGATGGCCACGACGAACTGCCTGAACTTCGGCAACCCCGAGCGGCCCGAGATCATGTGGCAGTTCGCCGAGTCGGTCGCGGGGCTCGGGGAGGCCTGTGGGGCGCTCGAGGTCCCCGTGACGGGCGGGAACGTCTCCTTCTACAACGAGACGCAGATGGATCCGGCCCAGCCGCCGCAGGCCATCCACCCGACACCGGTCGTCGGGATCGTCGGCCTGCTCGAGGAGGCGTCCAACGCCGTCGGGCTCGCCTTCGAGTCCGAGGGCGACCTCGTCTTCGCGCTCGGTGCGCCGACCGCCGAGGGGCTCGCCGGCTCCGAGCTGCAGCGCTTCCTCGGTGAGCCGCTGGGGGGCCGACTCGCCCGCGTGAACCTCGAGCAGGAGGCGGCGCTCGCCGAGGTGCTCATCCAGTGTGCGCTCGAGGGGCTGCTGCACAGCGCCCATGACGTGTCCGCCGGCGGCCTCGTCGCGACGCTCGCCGAGTGCGCCGTCGCCGGCGACGTGGGGGTGACCTTCACGCTCGAAGGGGACGTGGCGCCGGAGCAGGCGCTGTTCAGCGAGGCTCCCGGGCGCGTCATCGTCACCGTGCCGTCGACCAACGTGCCCGCCTTCGCGCGCATCTGCGGCGACGGCGGCATCCCGATCCGGGACGCCGGGACGGTCGGCGGCGACCGGTTCGTGATCGAAGGCTACGTCGATCGGCCCCTCGAGGACGTGCGTGAGGCCCTCGAGGGTGGGCTGCCTGCCGCCCTGGGCGAGGAGCTGCCGGCCTGACCGCTCGGCCACGACGCCACCGGGCCCTGTCCGGACGGATGGGGCGCGAGGTGAACGCCGTCGCGCGATCCGGGACCCTGCTTCACGGGACCGGCGTCGACCACGCGGGAGCACGCGACGACCCGCCCACGCACGTTCCGGGCACGACCGGGGACGGGCGCCTGTGGGGGGCACCATGGCCGCGACGGAGAAGGATCCACCGTGGACGACACGCTCCCGCGTGACGAGCTGACGACGACGGAGCTGCTCGTCTCCGCCCACCGGCCAGCGGCCGAGGACCGTCACCGACGCCGGTCGGACCGGGCTCGTGCCGTCGCCGTCGAGTACCTCCGCCGTCGCCAGCGCAAGCTGCAGGCCCGGCTCCGCGACGAGGCGTCGACGGACTGACGCGACCGCCGGGGCGGGTCGTACACTGCCGCTGCCCCTTCCAGGAGCTGCTGGCGTGCCCTCTGTCTCCGCGTCGATGCCCCCGTCCCACGATCCGGCGCACGCGGTCGACGACGACGCCGCGCTGCCCGCCGGTGTCGACCTGTCGGCCTACGCCGAGGGCCCGCGCGAGGAGTGCGGGGTCTTCGGCATCTTCGCGCCGGGGGAGGACGTGGCCACCCTCACCTACTTCGGCCTCTACGCGCTCCAGCACCGGGGGCAGGAGTCGGCGGGCATCGCGGTCTCCGACGGTCACCGGATCGTCGTCCACAAGGACATGGGGCTCGTCAACCAGGTCTTCCGGCCGTCGAACCTCGCGGCCCTCGAGGGGCACCTCGCGGTCGGCCACAACCGCTACTCGACGACCGGGTCGAGCTCCTGGGCGAACGCGCAGCCGCAGTATCGGGAGACGCCGACGGGCGGCGGGCTGGCACTCGGACACAACGGCAACCTGGTGAACACCGCCGAGCTGGCACGCCGGCTGGAACGTCGCGCCGAGCAACGACTCCGAGCTGATGGCGGCCCTGCTCGCCCGCGAGGTCGACGTGTCGATGCAGGAGGCGATCGCGCGGATCGCCCCCGACCTCGTCGGTGCGTTCTCGGTGGTCGCGATGGACGAGGAGCGCCTCTACGCGTTCCGGGATCCGCACGGCGTCCGGCCGCTCGTCATCGGCCGGCTCCCGCGCGGGGGGTGGGTCGTCGCCTCCGAGACCGCGGCCCTCGAGATCGTCGGGGCCGTCTCCGTCCGCGACGTGGAGCCCGGCGAGGTCGTCGCCGTCGACGAGCAGGGGCTGACCGCCCAGCGGTTCGCCGAGCCCACCCGCCACTTCTGCCTCTTCGAGTGGGTGTACCTGGCGCGGCCCGACCACCGGCAGGACGGCGAGTCCGTCTACGCGGCCCGCCGCGAGACCGGCCGCGTGCTGGCCCGGCAGGCGCCCGTCGAGGCCGACGTGGTCATCCCCGTGCCCGACTCCGGCACGGCGGCGGCGGCCGGGTACGCCGCGGAGGCCGGTCTGCCCTACGCCGAGGGGCTGGTGAAGAACCGCTACGTGGGCCGGACGTTCATCGAGCCCACGCAGTCGCTGCGCCAGCTCGGCATCCGGCTGAAGCTCTCGCCCGTGCGCGAGGTCATCGAGGGCCGGCGGCTCGTCGTGGTGGACGACTCGATCGTGCGCGGCAACACGTCCCGGCAGCTCGTGGCCATGTTGCGTTCCGCCGGGGCCGCCGAGGTCCACATGCGGGTCACGTCGCCGCCGATCAAGCACCCCTGCTACTACGGGATCGACATGGCCACCCGCGCCCAGCTCATCGGCGCGGACATGGCCGTCGAGGAGATCCGGGAGTTCATCGGCGCGGACTCGCTCCACTACGTGTCGCTCGACGGGCTGATCTCGGCGACGCCCAACCCCCGTGACGGACTGTGCACGGCCTGCTTCTCCGGCGAGTACCCGATCCCCGTGCCGGGCGAGCACGAGGAGCTCGCCCAGTACAAGTTCGACTTCGACGCGATCGCCGAGGCCCACGAGGGGCGCCCCGTCGAGTAGCCCCGCGCCACCGGTCATCCGGGATACGTGCGGGGTTTTACCCACGTGAGCGGGATAGCTCCGCACGTATCGTGGGATCACCGGTCGATCGCGGGGGCGGTGCGGCACGTCGCGCACCGATCCGGCCGGCATGCTGGGGTAAGAGCATCCGACGACACACAGGAGCATGCCTTGGCGACCTCGGCGGCAGCGAGCGGAACGTTCACGATCGGGGAGGACCTCGAGGTGCACCGCCTCGGCTACGGGGCGATGCGCATCACCGGCGACGGGATCTGGGGGCCGCCCGAGGACCGCGAGGCGTGCCAGGCCGTCCTGAAGCGGGCGCTCGAGCTCGGTATCACCCTCATCGACACCGCCGACTCGTACGGCCCGGAGGTCAGCGAGGAGCTCATCGCCGAGACCCTGCACCCTTACCCCGACGAGCTCGTCATCGCCACGAAGGCCGGCCTGACCCGCCCGGGGCCGGGTGACTGGCGCCCCGACGGCCGGCCGGAGCATCTCCGCCAGGCCTGCGAGGGCAGCCTGAAGCGGCTGAAGCTCGATCAGATCGACCTCTACCAGCTGCACCGGATCGATCCGGACGTGCCGATGGAGGAGTCGATCGGCACGCTCACCGACCTCCAGGAGGAGGGCAAGATCCGCCACATCGGCCTGTCCGAGGTGACCGTGGAGCAGCTCGAGCAGGCGAGCGAGCTCGCCGAGATCGTGAGCGTCCAGAACCGGTTCAACCTGACCGACCGCGAGTGGGAGCCGGTGCTCGACGCCTGCGAGGAGCGCGGGCTCGGCTTCCTGCCCTGGTTCCCGATCGCGACCGGCGACCTCGCGAAGCCGGGCGGTGTGGTCGACGAGATCGCGTCGGCGCACGACGCGAGCCCGGTCCAGGTCGCGCTCGCATGGCTGCTGCACCGTTCGCCGGTCACCCTGCCGATCCCGGGCACGTCGTCGGTCACCCACCTCGAGGAGAACGTCGGCGCCGCCGGGCTGGAGCTGACCGACGACGAGATGGCACGCCTCGACGACGCCGCCTGAAGGCGGCCGGAGTCGCCGGTGGCGCGGAGCGCAGCGAGCACGCACGGCGCGGCCTCAGTCGCCGGTGGCGCGGAGCGCAGCGAGCACGCACGGCGCCACCCAATCAGAAGAAGGTCCGCAGCCAGGGCGGTGGGCCCGCGAAGGTGCGGGCGAGGGCGGCCACGTCGTCGTCGCTCGCGCCGGACAGCCGACCGTGCCGACGCAGGTCGGCAGGGTTCGCCCAGCCGGTGAAGAGCGTGGCGAGCGTGCCGATCGTGCACCGCACCCGGCCGCTCCCGCCCGGCACGAGGCGGCCGACGCCGCCGCCGACCTCCAGCACGTGTGCCCCGGCGTTGTCGGGCCGCAGCGGGTCGTCGATCGTGAGGTCGCAGCGGGCGGTCACGCCCATGGGGTAGCCGCGCGCCGCCACGGCCGCCGACGCGTCGACGAGCCGCGCCATCCAGTGCCAGGTCCGCGGCGGCGCACGGAGGTCGTCCTCGTCGAGGTGCAGCAGCAGGGGATCGGCCGGTCCCACGACGAGCTCGACCGTGTCCACCACCGACCGGTGTGATCCGAGCAGACGGAGCAGGGCCAGCTCGGCGTCGCCGTCCACGCCGACCAGCTCGCTGACCCGGATCCGGTAGAAGCCGCGATCGTCGTCGGACCCCGGGGTGTGCGTGTAGACGACGTAGCCCACGATCTCGTCGGCACGGCAGGCGACGTACCGGAACCTGCCCTCGCTGTCGCCGAGCAGCCGCTGCGTGAGGGGAGCCGGACGTCCGATCATGCCGTTGTGCGCCGGCGCGAGGTGGTCGTAGCAGGCGACCATGGCGGGCAGGTCGTCGTCGGTCGCTGGCCGCACCGTGGTGTCGTCGGGGCGGGGCAGGTCTGCCAGGGAGGCGGCGGGAACGGTACGGCGCAGCCACGAGCCGGCGAGCTCCCAGCCGGCGGCGCGGTAGGGCGGGACCGTGGCGGGGAACAGGACGCTGACGGCATCGCCACGGCTGCTCATGAGCTCGAGCGCGTGCCGAAGCAGCGCTGCTGCGATCCCGGTGCCGCGATGGTCGGGCGCCACCGCGACCCCGCCCACCCCACCCATCGGGACCGCCCGACCACCGAACCACTGGTGCATCGCCCAGACACCGCAGTGGCCCACCAGCCGGTCGCCGTCGAACGCGCCGAGCCGCTGGTCGTCGGGCATGGCCGGCCGGTCCGGGTCGTAGGGGACCGGCCGAGCGCTGAAGGCCTGGCTGCCGAGATGGTGCGCCGCCTGTCGGTCCGCGGCGCGCAGCAGCCGGATGTCGATCGTCATGGGCGCCGACGGTAGCGGCTGGCAACGGCGCAGGGGCCGGGGGAGCCTCGGGCGTCCCTCGCCCGCGACCTCCCGCATGACGGGGGCCGACTCCGGATCGTGCGCCGTTTGTGCGACCATGCCCCGGCAGACGGCCGCGAGTGGACCGACGGGAACGATGACCGACGACCGCACCGAGGACCTTGCCCGCGAGGACGTCTCCTACGCCGACGCTGGCGTCGACCTCGATGCCGCCGACCGCTCCGTGGCGCTCATCGCGGACGCGGTGGCGCAGGCGCAGCGGCCGGAGGTCCTCGGCTCGATCGGGGGGTTCGGGGGGCTGTTCGCCCTCGACGCGAGCCGCTACCGGAGTCCCGTCCTCGTCAGCGGGACGGACGGCGTCGGCACGAAGGTCGACCTCGCGCGGCGGCTCGGGCGCCTCGGCACGGTCGGACGGGATCTCGTCGCGATGGTCGTCGACGACCTCGTGGTCACCGGTGCGGAGCCGCTGTTCTTCAACGACTACGTGTCGGTCGGCCGGCTCGATCCCGACCGGGTCGCCACGATCGTGCGGGGCATCGCCGAGGGCTGCCGGCTCGCCGGCTGCGCCCTCGTCGGTGGGGAGACCGCGGAGCACCCCGGGCTGCTCGGCGACGACGAGTTCGACCTGGCCGGCTTCGGGGTGGGGATCGTCGAGCGCGACGAGATGCTCGGCTCCCACCGTGTGGTCGAGGGAGACGCCGTGGTCGCCCTCGCCTCGAGCGGTCTCCACAGCAACGGCTACAGCCTGGTGCGCCGCATCGTCGCCGACCTCGACCTGTCGGCCACGCACGGGCTCGACCGTCCGCTCAGCGACGTGCTGCTGGAGCCGACCCGGATCTACGCCCGCGACTGCCTGGCGCTCCGGGACGAGGTCGAGCTCCACGCCCTCTGCCACGTCACGGGGGGCGGCATACCGGGCAACCTGCCCCGGGTGCTGCCGGACGGGCTCGGGGCGGTCGTCGACACCACCACCTGGCAGCGGGACCCGATCTTCGACTTCCTACAGGAATCCGGTCCAGTGGCCGAAGCCGAGATGTGGAGAACGTTCAACTGTGGTGTCGGCATGCTTGCCGTCCTGCCGGACGACCAGGCGGCCACCGCCGTCAACGTCCTGAACCGTCGGGGCGTGGACAGCTGGGTGGCCGGGCGTGTGGTCGGCGGCGCGGGCGTCGATCTGGCCGGGACCTGACGGGACCAGGCGGAGCGTCGATGGTCCCCGGCGCGCGGGGTACCCATGAGCGGCGACAACCCGAAGATGGCCGAGAACGCGGCGGTCGACGACGCGGAGCGGCAGCTACAGACGACCCTGGCCGAGCTCGAGCGGCGGCGGTGGCACCTGTGGGTCGTGGCCGCCGTCCTGCTGCTCGCGATCTCGTCCGCCGTCGTGATCGTGCTCGGCGGCGATCTGTCCGGGCTCACGGTCATCCCGGACAGCCCGGGGCTGCCCTGGGGGTTCCTCGCCGTCTCGGTCGCGTTCCTGCTGTACGTCGCGGAGCAGGAGCGCACGATGCGGCGCATGACCCGCGCGCTCTTCGACCAGCGCGACCGGGCGACGAAGCTGCAGACCCGCGTCGACGACCTGACCACCCTGGTCGGCGCCGCACGGACGGTCAACTCGGTGCTCGCTCCCGAGGAGGTGTTCGAGGCGTTGCTGCGCTCCGCCTTGGAGCTCGCAGGTGCGTCCTCCGGTGCCGTGTTCCTGCGGGTCCGGGACGTCCTCACCGTGGCCGTCAGCGAAGGGGACCAGGCCCCGGTGCGGGGTAGCCGGATCGCGGTCGGGCAGGGGCCAGTGGGACGCGTCGTCGAGACCGGCGAGCCGCAGGTCGTCGGAGGTGGGCTGCGTGAAGACGGCTCCGCGGTTCCCTCCGGGGTCTGCGCGCCGCTGGTCGTGAAGGGTCGCCGGGTCGGCGTCCTGGCCGTCGAGCGCTCGGGTGACGCCACGCCGCTCACCACCGCGGACGTCTCCACCGTCGTCCTCTTCGCCGAGCACGCCGCGACGGCCGTCGCGAACGCGAGCCGGTACGAGCAGGAACGGGCTCGCGTCGCCCAGCTGGTCGACGCGGCCGAGCAGCGCTCCGAGTTCGTGGCGCGTCTGGTCCACGACCTGCGCTCGCCACTGGTCGCGATGCTCGGCTACGCCCAGCTGCTGCGCGCCCAGCCGGCGAAGATGTCCCCGACGCAGCGGCTGCAGGCGCTCGACGGGCTCACCCGCCAAGGGGAGCGGCTCCAGATGATGATCGACGAGGTCCTCACCTCCGCGAGCATCGAGGCCGGCGCGCAGATGCGCCGCGAACGTGTCGACGTGTCGCAGCTCCTCGTCGAGGCCCGCGATCTGGTCCGCAGCCTCGGCGCCGCGCGGGCGGAGGACCGCCTGATCGAGGTCGACGGCGTCGACGACGAGACCGTGGTGTGGGGGGACCCCGAGGCCCTGCGACACGTGTTCGCGAACCTCGTGGAGAACGCGGTCAAGTACTCACCGCCGGACACGCCCATCAGCCTGCGGGTCGAGCGCGACGAGCACGCGGCACGGATCCACGTCGTGGATCGGGGCTTCGGCATCAGCGCCGACGCGCTGCCCCACGTCTTCGAGCGCTTCCGCCAGAGCGGACACAGCTCGAGCGGCGGCGTCGGGCTCGGCCTCTACATCGTCCGCACGCTGGTGCAGGCACACGGCGGACGGATCGAGGTCTCGTCCGAGGTCGGTGTCGGCAGCGACTTCGTCGTGATCCTGCCCGTGCGGGCGGACGACGGCTCGCCCTGGGACGACGACGAGCCGCTCCGGGAACCGGCCGCGGCTCACGTCAGGTAGAAGCCCCGCAGTCGGCCGACCGAGCGCATCCGTGCCTCGGCCACCTGCTCCGCCGCGAGCTCGGTCGAGGTGGCCGAGTCGCGTGCGTGCGCGAAGATCTCGAGCAGGGTCTCGCCGATGCGCTGCGCCTTGTGGCGGGCACGCTCCGTGTTGTACCCGTCGGGGTGCAGCTCGTCGGAGACGCTGATGAGACCGCCGGCATTGACGACGTAGTCCGGCGCGTACAGGATCCCTCGTGCCGTCAGGCGGTCGGCGTCCTCCACCGTGGCCAGCTGGTTGTTCGCGCCGCCGCAGACCGCCTGGACGCGCAGCTGCGGGATGGTCGCCTCGTTCAGGATCGCGCCGAGCGCGTTGGGTGAGAGGATGTCCGCGTCGACGTTGAGGATCGCCTCGGGTGCCACGACGTCCACGCCGTCGAGCGCTTCGACCGCGGCGACCGCGTCGCCGTCGGTGTCGGCCACGGTGACCTTCGCGCCGTCCTCGAGCAGCAGGTTGACGAGCCGTCGTCCCACCTTGCCGAGTCCCTGCACGGCCACGTGCACGCCGGACAGCGTCGGGCTGCCCCAGAGCTGCGTGGCCGTGGCCTGCATTCCGATGAACACGCCGGCGGCGGTGAGCACACCCGAGTCGCCCGAGCCGCCGTGCTCACGGTCCATGCCCGTGGCCCACCGGGTCTCACGTCCGACGATCTCCATGTCCGCCGGGTAGGTACCGACGTCGCACGCGGTCACGTAGCGCCCGTCCAGGCTCTGGACCATCCGCCCGTAGGCGCGCAGCAGCGCCTCGGACTTGTCGGCCTCCGGGTCGCCGATGATGACGGCCTTCCCACCGCCCAGATCCAGGCCGGCGCAGGCTGCCTTGTAGCTCATGGCGCGTGACAGCCGCAGCACGTCGGTGAGTGCGGCATCCTCGTTCGCGTAGGGGTAGAAACGGGTGCCGCCGAGCGCCGGGCCGAGCGCCGTCGAGTGGACGGCGATGATGCAGCGCAGGCCGCTGGTGGGATCCGAACCGAAGACCACCTGCTCGTGCCCGTTGAACTGGGAGAAGACCTCCACGGTGTCGCTCCTCGTCGTGCCGGCGGCGTTCGGGTCGCGCCGCCGTGTCGATGCGTGGCGAGGAACGGATCGCGCCCGCCCGCCACGTGCTGTCCCGGCGAGCCTAACGGTGCCGCCCGTCGTGGGCGTGGGATCGACGGGCGGGGGTGAGCTAGCGTGACCGTCATGATCCCCTGCGCCTACCTGCGGGTCTTCGAGCCCCTGACCGCCTTCCCGGCGGCCGAGCGACAGCGTTGGCACCGCGACGGCGAGGCCGGGCGCTGGATGAGCGTCGGCGATGCCGTGCGCTGGGAGGCGCGGATCACGGCGAGCCGGCTCGTCACCGGACACGGACAGCTCGTCGCCGACGCCGCGCTCGTGCGCCGGGACAGTGGCGTGGTGCGTATCTGCCCGCTGCAGCTCGAGCTGCGGGCCGCCTTCGCGCTGCACGAGTTCCGTCAGGTGATGCCCGACGTGCTCGTCGACGCCTTCGTCGACGAGGACACGGCCCGCCAGGCGATGACGGTCCTGGACGCGACCGTGGGCGTGCCGCACATCAAGGAGTCGCCCTGGACGGTGCCGCTCGAGTGGTTCGTCCTCTTCCACCCTGACGACCGTCAGGCGTCCCTGGACGAGCGAGGGGCACACGCCGACGGGGGTCGTGGCGGCGCCGCGGACGGTCGCCCCGCTCCCACCCGCGTGTCGTACGTGGTGGCGATCGTGCGTGCCCAGGCGCGGCTCCGGCGGGTCCAGCGCGTCCTGGCGCAGACGGTCGACGACGCCACGGAGCTGCTGCTCGCGCTCGAGGAGCTGACGGGCTGGCTCGACGCCTTCGACGACGACTCCCTGGTCGAGCTCGACTACGGCGGTGTGGCCGACCTGCTCACGGCCGCAGAGCTCGCCGAGGACGCCACCTGCGAGGACGTGCGCGAGGCCGTCGACGAGCTCGAGGCCGGGAACCCCCTCGGAGCCGTCGCTCGTTACGGCGTGGCTCGTGGCCGCTGGGCACGGCTGCGGGCCCGCGAGCGCGTCAACTGACCGCCCCGTCGGCCACCCCCGCCGGGTGGGCGCCTCGAGGTAGCCAGAAGTGACCACCCGGGTGGGTGAGGAGACCGGACAGAAACGGACTCGATGGGCCATATCGCCCGATCCGTGCGTACTGCACGCTCAAGACATCGGGCGCACCGGTCGCGCCGATTCCGGCGACGCATGGCCGGGACGGCACCGGTCCGTTCGTGGATGGAGGGACCGACGTGAACGACGCTGTGACGGAAAACCCCATCGCGAGCGACGACGAGCTCCTCACCCCCGGCGACGTGGCGAAGCTCTTCGGCGTCGACCCCAAGACGGTGACCCGGTGGGCGTCGGCAGGAAAGCTCTCCCCCCTGCGCACCCTGGGCGGCCACCGTCGGTACCGCGCCTCGGAGGTGCACGCGCTGCTCGGCCGGAGCGCGACCGAGACGCCCGGCGCACGCGCTGGCCGGCGTTAGCCGAGCAGCTCGCAGAACCGGCCCGGGTCGACGTTCCCGCCCGACAGGATCACACCGACCCGGCGGCCGGCGACGTCGACCGCCCCGCTGAGCACCGCCGCGAGCGCCGCGGCTCCCGACGGTTCGAGCACGACCTTCATCCTCGTGAACGCGAACGCCATGGCACGGCGGAGCGTGTCGTCCTCGACGCCCACGACTCCCGTGGCCCGCGCCGCGATGACCTCGAAGGGCAGCCGGCCGATGTTGGGGGTCTGCTGACCGTCGGCGATCGTGCGGGGGACCGGTCGCTGCACGGGGTGGCCGGCTGCGAGCGCGTCCCGCGCCGTCGTGCGCACGGCCGGCTCCACCCCCCAGACCTCGGTGTGCGGCGCCAGCGCGGCGGCGACGGTGGCGCAGCCGGAGAGCAGCCCGCCGCCGCCGACGGGGACCACGAGCGCGTCGAGTTCGCCCACCTCGTCGAGGAGCTCGAGCGCGCTGGTGCCCTGCCCCGCCATGACGTGCGCGTGGTCGTACGGCGGGATGAGCACGAGGCCGAGATCCTCGGCGAGCGTCCGCCCGAGGGCCTCCCGGTCCTGGCGGTAGCGGTCGTAGGTGATGACCGTCGCGCCGTAGCCACGGGTCGCGGCGAGCTTTCCCGCAGGAGCGTCCTCGGGCATGAGGATGGTCGCCGGCACGCCGAGGAGCTGCGCCGCGAGCGCGACGGCCTGGGCGTGGTTGCCCGAGGAGTAGGTGAAGACGCCGGTGGCGCCCCGCTCGTCGGTCAGCGCCGACAGCGCGTTGTAGGCGCCACGGAACTTGAAGGCGCCCACCCGCTGCAGGTTCTCGGCCTTGCAGAGGACCTGGGCGCCCACCTCCTCGTCCAGCAACCGGGAGCGCAGCACCGGCGTGCGGTGGGCCACGCCTGCCAGCCGGGTCGCCGCGGCACGGACGTCCTCGATGTCGATCATCACAGGCGCTGGTTCACGGGCGACGCGTGGTGCGCCACCATCCGCCAGCCGCCGTCGCTGGCCGCACGGACGAACACGTTCATCGCTGACACCGTGCCCTGGACCTCCTCGCCCCAGAGGTTCTCGTCGACGACGACCCAGCCCACGTCGCCCGCGACCTCGACCTGCTCGTCGGTGATGATGAACTGCAGGCTCTCACCGGCACGGAAGATGGCCGCGAAGGACGGGCGGATGGCCTCCCAGCCGTGCAGCCGACTCCAGCCGGGATGGGTGCAGACGGTGCGGTCGGAGTGCTCCCAGATGAGATCCATGGCGGCGAGGTCGCGACGCTCGAACGCCTCGTAGTAGGCCCGGTTCACCGCGGCGACCGACGTGTAGGCAGAGCGATCCACGAGGTCATCCGAAGCGCAGCTGGTCACGGATCTGGTCCGCGAACTCGCGGGAGAACATCGACGCCAGCGTTCGCAGTCGGTGTCGCTGCTCGGCCTCGTCCGCGCCGGCGATCCAGGCCGGCGCCTCCTCGTCGATGCGCGCCTGGGCGATCTGTGCGATGTCGTCGCGGTCCACGTAGCGGGCGAGATCCTTCAGCTCCTGGTAGCCGCGCAACCGCGACTCCGGATCATCCTCCTGGTCGTCGAGGTAGGCGCCGACGAGCAGGTCCGGGGCGTCGGGATCCTCCTCGAGGCAGAGCGCCGCCGTGTGCATGGCCATGTTGAGCTGACGCTCGTCGTGCGCGTCCCGTGTGAAGGCGGCCAGCCGCTTCGCCCGCTCCGGTCCGGGGTCCTCCTTCTGCACCGCCTTGAACTCCTTGCGGAGCTCGCGGATTCGCTGATCGGGGGTGACCGGCTTGTAGCGTGGTCGCACCATCGGCGGGGCTCTCCTTCGACCCTCGGCAGGCTATCGCCGCGCCTCGGGCCCTGTGACAGGTCGATGAGGGGATTGACGGGTGGACCCACAGCAGCTGGCGGCCGCCGGGGAGGCAGTCGCGAAAGCGGACGCGCTGATCGTGGCCGCCGGTGCGGGCATGGGCGTCGACTCCGGCCTGCCCGACTTCCGGGGCGACGAGGGGTTCTGGCGGGCGTACCCGCCGTACGCGCGGCTCGGGATGTCCTTCGTCGAGCTCGCGAACCCGGCAGGCTTCTTCCGTGACCCCGAGCTCGCCTGGGGCTTCTACGGCCACCGCCGGGCGCTCTACCGCGAGACGACCCCGCACCGGGGCTTCGCCATCCTCCGCCGCTGGATCGAGCGGCTGCCGGTCGGCGGGTTCACCGTGACGTCGAACGTCGACGGGCAGTTCCAGGCCGCTGGCTTCGACCCCGACGCCCTCTACGAGGTCCACGGGACCATCCACCGCGACCAGTGCCTGGCCGCGTGCGGCGGGCCTCCGTGGGAGCCCGACGACCACGTCGCCGTGGACGAGCCCACCATCCGCCGCTTCTCGGAGATGCTGGTCCGCCGGTACGGCGCGGCGCTCGTGCGCATCAATCCCCGCGAACCCGAGGTTCCGCCCGGCCAGGTCGGCATCGCTGGGGGCGCCGTCGAGGTGCTCACGGCCGTCGACGCCATGCTGGTCAGCTGAGGCCGGCGCCGCCCGTCTCGCCCAGCAGGTCGTCGATGCGCCGGCGACCCATGAACCCGAGCGTGGCGTCGTGGTACCAGTCGAGGCTCGACTCGCCCTCGAGCCAGCACAGCAGCAGGGTGCGGTCCCCGTCGCGCATCGGGAAGTCGAGCAGCAGCGGGGCGTAGCCCTTCACCTGGATCCCCTGCGCGGTGAACCAGTCGAGCAGCTCGCTCATCTGGGCCTCGAGCGCCTTGACCTCGGGGATCCCGGTCTGTGCGCCCGTCGCCATCGCGTGCGCCCGCTCGGAGAGGTCTGCCCGGATCGGGACCAGCCGTTCCGCGCGGAGCAGGACCTCGGGCATCAGCGCCCGGGCCTCGTCGATCGTGAAGGTGCGTTCCATCGGCCCGAGTATGTCGGGTCGCGGCCCTCCGTCGCCACCCCGCCGGCCACGAGCGGTCGTCCCCGCCGCCCACGGGGCAGCAACGGACGGCGAGGGTTACCGTGTCCACCAACGCGAGACCGGGAGTTCGGCGTGACGGAGATGCGCGAGCAGCAGTGGTTCACGGACCAACCCATCATCACCGATGGGATGCCGAGCCAGTACCCCGACATCGACGACGTCGAGACGCAGGAGTGGCTGGACTCGCTCGACGCGGTGGTGGACCAGCGCGGTCGGGCCCGCGGACGCTTCCTGCTGCTGAAGATCCTCGAGCGCGCCCGGCAGCGCAACATCGGGATCCCGTCGCTGACGACCACCGACTACATCAACACCATCCCGCCCGAGCGCGAGCCGCGGTTCCCCGGCAACGAGGACGTCGAGCGCCGCATCCGCCGGTTCATCCGGTGGAACGCGGCCGTCATGGTCCACCGCGCCAACCTGCGCTACAGCGTGGGCGGCCACATCGGGACCTACGCGTCGGCCGCCAGCCTCTTCGAGGTCGGGTTCAACCACTTCTTCCGCGGCAAGGACCATCCCGGCGGCGGCGACCAGGTGTTCATCCAGGGGCATGCCTCGCCGGGCATCTACGCCCGTGCGTACCTCGAGGGGCGCCTTAGCGAGGAGCAGATGGACCGGTTCCGCCGCGAGGTCGACCCCGGCGGGCTGTCGAGCTACCCGCACCCGCGGCTCATGCCCGACTTCTGGGAGTTCCCGACCGTCTCGATGGGACTCTCGCCGCTGAACGCGATCTACCAGGCCCGCTTCAATCGCTATCTGCACAACCGCGGGATCAAGGACACCTCTGACCAGATGGTCTGGGCCTTCCTCGGCGACGGCGAGACGAGCGAGGTCGAGGCGATGGGCGCGCTCAACGTCGCCGGGCGCGAGGAGCTCGACAACCTCGTGTTCGTCGTCAACTGCAACCTGCAGCAGCTCGACGGGCCGGTACGCGGCAACGGCAAGATCATCCAGGAGCTCGAGGGGATCTTCCGCGGCAACGGCTGGAACGTCATCAAGGTCGTCTGGGGCCGCGAGTGGGACGACCTGCTCGCCCGCGACGTCGACGGCGTGCTCGTCAACCGCATGAACGAGGTGCCCGACGGCCAGTTCCAGACCTACACGGTCAAGCCCGGCAGCTACATCCGCGACGACTTCTTCGGCACCGACCCGCGGCTCAGGAAGCTCGTCGAACACCTCTCCGACGAGCAGATCGAGCGCCTCCCCCGCGGCGGGCACGACTACCGCAAGGTCTACGCCGCCTTCCGCGCCGCCTCCGAGCAGACGGGGCAGCCGACCGTCATCCTCGCCCAGACCATCAAGGGCTGGACGCTGGGCCCGGACTTCGAGGCCCGCAACGCCGTCCACCAGATGAAGAAGCTGTCCCAGAAGGCCCTGAAGACCTTCCGGGACCGGCTTCACATCGACGTGTCCGACGAGGACCTCGAAGGCGACCTGCCCCCCTACGTCCACCCCGGTGAGGACAGCGAGGAGATCGAGTACCTCCAGCAGCGCCGCGCCGAGCTCGGCGGGTACGTCCCGCACCGGCAGCCCCGGCGCTACACCGCCCTGACCCTGCCCGAGCACAGCATCTACGACGAGCTCAAGCAGGGGTCGGGCAACCAGGAGGTCGCCACGACCATGGCGCTCGTGCGCCAGTTCAAGAACCTCCTGGACGACGGCGAGCTCGGCCCGCGGATCGTGCCGATCATCCCGGACGAGGCACGCACCTTCGGGTTGGACTCGCTGTTCCCGAAGCTCAAGCTCTACGACCCCCACGGGCAGACCTACGAGCCCGTCGACCGGGAGATGCTGCTCAGCTACGAGCAGGCCACCGACGGCCAGATGCTCCACGAGGGCATCACCGAAGCCGGCGCCATGGGCTCCTTCGCGGCGGTGGGCACCTCCTACGCCACCCACGCGGTGCCGATGATCCCGCTGTACATCTTCTACTCGATGTTCGGCTTCCAGCGCACCGGCGACGAGATCTGGTCCGCCGCCGACCAGCGCACGCGTGGCTTCCTCATCGGGGCCACGGCCGGCGGCACCACCCTGACCGGCGAGGGGCTGCAGCACATGGATCGCGGCTCCCAGCTCTACGCGCTGACCAACCCGGCCGTGAAGGCCTACGACCCCTCGTTCGCCTTCGAGATCGCCGTCATCGTCGAGCACGGCCTGAAGGAGATGTACGGCAACGGGCCCGACGACGACCGTGACCTCATGTACTACATCACGGTCTACAACGAGCCGGTGAAGCAGCCGCCGATGCCCGAGGGGCTCGACGAGGAGCTCATCGTCAAGGGCATGTACCGCTACAAGGAGGCGCCCGAGGCCACCCACGAGGCCCACATCCTCTCGTCGGGCACCATCATGTTCCAGGCCCTGCGCGCACAGGAGCTGCTCGCCCAGGACTGGGACGTGGCCGCCGACGTGTGGAGCGTGCCCGGCTGGAACGAGCTGCTCCGCGACGGCGGGGAGTGCGACAACTACAACCGGCTGCACCCCGAAGGGGAGCAGCGGATCCCGTGGGTCACCCAGATGCTCGAGGGCACGACCGGCCCCTACGTCGCCGTCACCGACTGGATGAAGGCCACGCCCACCCAGCTCGCCGACTGGATCCCCGGCCGGTACGCGGTGCTCGGCACCGACGGCTTCGGCCGGTCCGACACCCGTGAACGGATGCGCCGGTTCCACCTCATCGACGCCGAGTCGGTCGTCGTGACCGTGCTCTCCGAGCTCGCACAGGACGAGCGCATCGGCTGGGACGTTGTCACGAAGGCCATCGACGAGTACGGGCTCAACGTCGACGAGCTGCCCTTCGTCGGCGCGACCGACACCGGGGACGTCACTGTGTGAGCGCCGTGCGTGCTCGCTGCGCTGCGCGCCACCGGCGACACGGTCTAGCGCCGGGCGTGCTCGCTCCGCTGCGCGCCACCGGCGACACTGTGTGAGCGCCGTGCGTGCTCGCTCCGCTGCGCCCCACCCGGGCGGCATGAGCCGCCCCCCGCGGCCCATGCCCCCCGTGTGTGGGTCCGGTCGAGGCGCCCCCCGTGACCGCCTCGCCGGAACCACCGCCGACGTGCACCCCTCCTCGCACGCCAGCAGGTGTGGCAGGCGGGACGCATCGACCGGTGTCCGAGTTCACCGTTTTTCGTTGTGAACAGCATGGTGTGGCATGCCGGTGTGGACGTCCTGAGTAGCCAAGTACTCACATAGCGGGGCCCGTTCAGGACACATCGCCACGACGTGTCGCCTAGCGTGACGACCATGAAGTGGCCGTTCACGGGCCGCGACGGGGACGTTCGCCGGGCACTCGCGCTGCTGCGCGACCCGTCCAGAAGCGGGGTGGTGTTCGCAGGTCCGCCCACCGTCGGCCGGACCCGCCTCCTCGAGGAGATCGTCCGTCAGTGGCGGCGATTCGGGGACGCACGCCTGGTCACCGCGACCGAGAGCTCACGCGGCGTCGCCTTCGGGGCGCTCGGCGCTCTCGCGCCGCACGACGCCGGGACGCCCGTGTCGTGGTCGTCCGACGTCACGGCGGTCCTCGGTACCGGCCACCGGGTCCTGCTCGGGGTGGACGACGCGCACCTCCTCGACGACCACAGCGCGCTGCTGCTGCGCCATCTGGCGGTCGAGACCGACCTGCGCATCGCGCTGACGGTGCGGGCGGGTCAGCCGGCCCCCGAGGCCATCGTGTCGCTCTGGAAGGACGGTCCCCTCGAGCGGCTCGAGGTCGGGCCCCTCGGCCGTGAGGCGAACGACGCGCTCGTCGAGCGGGGACTCGGCGGCAGCGTCGACTCGTCCACGCTCACGCAGCTGTGGGACCTCGCCCGCGGCCACCCGCTCTACCTCATCGAGATGGTCGCCGGCAGTCGCGGCGCCGGCACGCTCCTCGAGCGTGGCGGGCTCTGGGTCACGGAGGGGGCCCTGGAGCCGTCGCACCGGCTCCTCGACCTCGCCGCCGACCTCCTCGACGGGCTGTCCGACGAGCAGCGACGTGCCGTCGGGCTCGTCGCCCTCGGCGAGCCGCTCGAGCCCGAGCTCGCCGAGACGCTCTTCCCCGACGAGACGATCTCGCCGATCCAGCGTCGCGGGATCATCGTGACCGATGCCCACGACGCGCTGTGCTGCCACGTGCCGGCCCTCACGGTGGCGCTGCGGCGGTCGCTGACCCCGGCTGCGGTCCGGAGCCTGTCGCGTCAGCTCGTCGCCGCCGTCGACGACCCGCAGGCCCTCGACGACGGGCCGCTCCGCCGGCTCGCCGCGTGGTCGCTCGCGGCCGACGGCTCGAAGGACACCTCCCTGCTGCTCCGGGCGGCCGCGGCCGCGGGGGAGGCGAACGACGAGGCCGCCGCCGAACGCTTCGCCCGCGCCGCCCTCCCCGCCGCCGGCGCGGAGGGGTCGCTCCTGCTCGCCCGCATCCTGATCCAGCAGGGCCGCAACGACGAGGCCGCCAGCGTTCTCGAGGCGGCCCGGGGCGCGGACGACTCGCCGGAACACGTGGCCCGCGTCGCGGCACTGCGCACACAGCTCGCCTTCCGGCTGGGTCGTCCGGCCGACGCCGAACCGGTGCTCGACGACGCGCTCGAACGCGTCGGGTCGACCGTGCTCACGGGCGACCTGATCGCGTGGCGCGCCATGATCCACATGCTGGCGGGTGAGAACCTCGCCGCGGTGGCTCGCGCCGAAGAGGTCGCGGCCATGGAGGACGTGGGGGCCGACGCGCACGTCGTGGCCGGCAACGCGCAGTGCTGGTCGCTGGTCATGCTGGGCCGCTTCGCCGAGGCCCGTTCGCGACTCGACGTCACGGTGGAGCGGTACGGCCCGGTCAGCGGGATGACGGACGTGCTCCCGCTCCTGGAACAGAGCCGGCACGTCGGCACGCTCTACGCCGTCGGGCCGGGCCGGGCGCTGCCCGACTGCGAGCAGGCGTACGCGAGCGCGCTCGAGGCGGACGCCACGGCGTCCGCCTCGGTCCTGGCGGTGACGCTCGGCACGATCCGCATCACGGCAGGCGACGTCCGCGGGGCCCGGCGTGCGGCGACGGAGGCCGAGCACCTGCTGAGCGTTGCCGACACGGTGAGCGTGCGTCCCCAGGCCCTGGCGCTCGTCGCGCGGGCGGCGGCGGAGGGCGGCCAGCCGCGGGCGGCGACCTCGATCCTGCGCGAGGTCGAGGCCGCCGGTGGTGGCGGGCCAGGGCTGCGGGGCCACGCCACGGTCGAGCGTGCCCGTGTGGCCACGCTCGCCGCGAACGGGGAGCTCGCGTCGGCCGCCAGGCGCGCCGTGGCGCTGGGCCTGCGAGCCCTGGATGCCGAGCACCCTGCCTGGGCGTTCCTGGCGTTCCACGACGCGGTCCGCCTGGGCTACCCCGAGGAGGCGCACGGTCCGATGCACCAGCTGGCCGTCGAGATGGACGTGCCGTTCATCCACGCGATGTCGGAGCAGGCGACCGCGCTCGCGGCCGGTGACGTCGCTCGGCTGGAGCGCGCCGCCAACTCCCTCGCGGAGGCGGGCGCGCTGCTGTTCGCCGCCGAAGCGCTCGCGCAGGCGGCGGACCTCCACGGCCGCAGCCGGCGCGCCGGGCGCGCGAACCTGGCCCGGGCCCGGGCAACGTCCTTCCTGGCCCGCTGCCCGGGCGCCGCCACCCCGGCCCTACGCGGTCTCGCCGAGGATCCGCTGACGCGGCGAGAGCGGGAGGTGGCCCTGCTCGCCGGCCGTGGCTTCTCGTCCGCGGAGATCGCGAAGCGCCTCGTCGTCTCCCGCCGGACGGTCGACAACCACCTCTCGCGCGTCTACCGCAAGCTCGGCATCGGTGGTCGGTCCGAGCTCGAGGCCGCGCTCGCCGCCGACCTCGAAACCGACGACGAGTCGTGACGTCCCGACCCGGTCGCCGCGGTTCACTCGAGTGAGCGGTGGAACCGCCGGCGCTCCTCCACCTGGCGGTCGAACTCGACGCCGAGGAGCGCCGCGGAGGCGTCCCGCCAGCCCGGGTCCGCGCGCCCGTAGCGCTCCTCGAGCACGTCGAGGAACGCGTCGAGCAGCGCCGTGAGCGCGGCGTCGTCGTCGAGGTCGTCGGGGTCGACGAGATCCACCACCCGTTCGACGAGCGTGCTCGTCCGGGTGTCGAAGTACCCGTCGAGCGCGCGGTTCACCTGCTGCCGACGTGCGAGATCCATGCCGCCACCGTACCGGTGGCGGCGTCAGCAGGATCGCGGGTCGGCCGTCTCGACCGTCCCGCGAAGGCGTGCCGCGTCCGCCGCGAGGTCGGGGGGGAGCCGCTCGACGACGTAGCCGGTGTGGACGAGCACGTGGTCGCCGGGCCGCACGTCGGGGCACAGCAGCAGGCTGGCGGCGAAGGCGCCGTCGTCCGCCACCAGCGTGGCCGTGCGCTCGGTCCCGCCGCCGGTGACGGCGACGACACGCGCCAGCAGGGCCAGGCACATGTCAGCGCTCCGTCCCATGGCCGATGGATTCGAGAGCGAGCCGCGCGTCGACGGCGATCCGAACGGTCGCCTGGGCGATCCCGCGCGCGACGGCGGCGCTGACCGGTGCACCGATGTCGAAGCGCTCGCCCTCGATCCCGAAGACGATGAGGCGAGCCGGGAAGCGCCCGAGACGGCGACCCAGTGCGATCACCTCCGGAAGACCGAGATCGTGGGTGCCACCGGCCGACGTCCTCACACCGGTGAGGTCCTCGGCGGTCGCGTCCCATCGCCGCAGCGTCCCGGGCTCGGCGCCGGTGGTCGTGGCGTCCACGAGGACGACGCAGCCGCCGGTCCACCCGTCGAGGTCGAGCAGTCCGGCCGGGTCGCCGGTCCACTCCACGAGTGTCATGCCCGTGAGCTCGAGGTCGCGCAGGGCATGGATGACCGCCGGTCCCGCTGCGTCATCCCCCCGGTCGGGGTGTCCGACTCCGACGACCAGACAGGTCATGTCCGTTCCACCTCCAGGTTCAGGAAGTGCGTCGAGCACGAGATGCAGGGGTCGTAGTTGCGGATCGCCTGCTCGCATCGCCACTGCAGCTCCGGATCGGCGAGATGCAGGTGGGCCTGGACGAACGAGGCGAGGTCGGCCTCGATGGCCGGCTGGTTCTGCGCGGTCGGTGGCACGATGCAGGCGTCGGCGACCAGGCCGCGGCCGTCGATGGCGTAGCGGTGGTAGAGGATCCCGCGGGGCGCCTCGGTCGCGCCGTGGCCGGTCCCGGGACGGGCCGGCACCTCGACGGCGGGGCGGTCGGGCTCCTCGTAGGCGGTCACGAGCCGCAGCGCCTCGTCGATCGCGTAGAGCAGCTCGACGGCCCGCACCACGATGCTGCGGAACGGGTTGCGGGCGTTGTCCGCGTCGAGGTCGGCGTCGGCGGCGGCCTGCCTGGCGACGGGCGAGAGCCGGTCGGCGTTGAGCACGAACCGTGCCGCCGGGCCGACCATGTAGCGGGTGCCGTCGGTCATCCGTCCGTGCAGCGCGGTGGAGTGTGCGACGTGGTCCTCGACGAAGAGGCTGGGCCAGTCCGACACGGGCGCGTCGAGCCCGGCGGTCGACACGAGCCGACCCCGATCCAGCGGGTAGCCCTCGTCGTCGCGCAGCGCGACGTAGCAGTGCTCCTGGATCAGGTCCGGGAAGTCGAAGTCGGCGACCCACGCCACCGTCGCGACGGCCGCCTCGCGGGCGCGCTCCAGGTCGTCGACCAGGTCCCGCAGCTCTGCGACGCGCGGGGCGCGGTAGAAGCCCCCGAGCCGGACGTTGATCGGATGGATGGCCCGCCCCCCGACGACCTCGAGCAGACGGTTGCCGAGCTTGCGGAGTGAGAGCCCGCGCTCGACGAGGGCCCGGTGGTCGCCCGCCATCTCGATGGCGCTCTCGTAGCCGAGGAAGTCGGGCGCGTGCAGCAGGTAGACGTGCAGGGCGTGGCTCTCGATCCACTCGGCGCAGTAGAGCAGCCGGCGCAGGTCGCGGATCGGCCCCTCGACCCGGACACCGCAGGCGTCCTCGATCGCCTGACAGGCGCTCATCTGGTACGCGACGGGGCAGATCCCGCAGATCCGTGCGGTGAGGTCCGGCGGCTCGGTGTGTGCCCGGCCGCGCAGCATCGCCTCGAAGAACCGCGGCGGTTCGTAGATCTCGAGCTGCACGTCGCGGACCTGGCCGTCGTCGACGTGGACGTGCATGGCGCCCTCGCCCTCGACCCGTGCGAGGGCCTGGACGTCGATACGGCGATCGTAGGTGTGGGTCATCCCACCGCCTCCCGGCGGCGACGCTCGTCGCGGAAGGCGGGGGCGTCGGCGTTGAATGTGGCGAAGAGCCGCGCGAGCGCCGGGTCGTCGACGCCGGCGCGGTCGTGCAGCCAGTCTCCGAGCGCTTCGGTGTTGGGTGTCTCCATGGGCCCGAAGCAGCCGTAGCAACCCCGCTGGAAGCTCGGGCACAGCGCCCCGCAGCCGGCCTGCGTCACCGGACCGAGGCAGGGGATGTCCCGTGCCACGGCCACGCAGACGTTCCCGGCGAGCTTGCAGGGGACACAGACGCTGTGCGGCGGCACGTTCGGCTTGCGGCCCGCCAGGTGGGCGCTGACCGTCTCGAGCAGCTGCCCCTTGTCGATCGGGCAGCCCCGGAGCTCGAAGTCGACGGTGACGTGGTCACGGATCGCCGTCGAGTCGGCGAGCGTGTCGATGTAGTGCGGCTGGGCGTAGACGATCCGCCGGTACTCGGCAACGTCGGCACCGTTGCGCAGCGCCTGGATCCCGCCGGCGGTCGCACAGGCCCCGATCGTGATCAGCGTCTTCGAGATCGACCGGACGTGGCGGATCCGCTCGGCGTCGTGGGAGGTCGTGATCGACCCCTCGACGAGCGACACGTCGTAGGGCCCGTCGACCACGGCGCGGCTCGCCTCCAGGAAGTAGGCGATCTCGAGCTCGCCCGTGAGCGCCAGCAGCTCGTCCTCGCACGAGAGCAGCGAGAGCTGGCAGCCGTCGCAGGAGGCGAACTTCCACACGGCGAGGCGGGGTAGGCCGCTCATAGCTCGCGCACCTCCATGAGCTGCGACACACGCTTGTAGGTGAAGACCGGGCCGTCGCGGCACACGAACTCGCCGCCGAGCTGGCAGTGGCCGCAGAACCCGAGGCCGCAGCGCATGTTGCGCTCGAGGGTCACGTGGATGCGCTCGGGGGGGACGCCACGGTCCAGGAGGGCCTGCGCGGTGTAACGCATCATCACCTCGGGGCCGCAGGTGAACACGGTCGTGCGCTGCGGGGTGAACGGGATCTGCGGGATCATCCGCGTGACGACGCCGACCCGCCCGGTCCAGCCGCGGGTGGCGCTGTCGACCGTGACGTGTACGTCGAGGTCGTCGCGGGCCTCCCAGCGGTGCAGGTCCGCCCGGAAGACGAGGTCCTGCGGGCTGCGCGCGCCGACGAGCAGCGAGACCCGGTCGTAGCGGTCGCGTGCGGCGAGCGCCGCGAGCAGTGCGGGGCGGACCGGTGCCAGCCCGATGCCGCCGGCGACGATGAGCAGGTCGCCACCCTGCGCGTCCTCGACCGGCCAGGGGGTCCCGAAGGGGCCGCGGATGCCGATCGTCGAGCCCGGCTGCATGGTGTTGAGAGCCTGGGTCACCCAGCCGACCGCGCGGATGGTGTGGGTGAGCACCTCGGGGTGCGCGGTGTCGCTGCTGATCGAGATCGCTGCCTCGCCGACACCGAACACGTACACCATGTCGAACTGGCCCGGTCGGAAGGCGATCGTCTCGCCGGCCGGTTCCACGTCGATCGACACGATGTCGTGGGTCTCCTGCCGCACCGTCATGACGGTGTGGGCGCGGGGGACCATGAGGTCGGGGCGGGTGAGCTCAGACACGGGCGGCATGGCCGTAGACATCCATCAGCTGCAGGCGCGTGGCCTGCAGGCGGTCGATGACGATCCGGGCGAACCGCCCCATCAGCTCGTACCCGAGCACCGGGTCCTGGTCGCACTTGCCGCGCAGGCAGGTTCCGTCCATCGCGATGGCCCGTGTCGGCTCCACGACGCGCGCGTCGTGGCGCCAGTGGTAGGGCGGGAACAGCCACGACCATCCGAGGACGTCGCCGGCGTGGAGCGTGTCGACGAGCAGCGACGGTGCGTTCGGGGCGTGGACCTCGAGCGCGATGGTGCCCTCCCGTACCAGGTAGAAGCGGTCGGCCGGGTCGCCCTCGTGGAAGACGTAGGTCCCGCGCTCGAGCCGGACGTTCGAGGCGCACCCGACGAGGATCTCGATCATGCTCTCGTCGAGGCCTTCGAAGATCGGATGTCCGGCGAGGATCCGATGCAGGTTGTCCATCGTGACCTCTCTCAGGAACGTGACGCGGAGGCTGTTGGGGTGCCGTCCGTGACGGCAGGCGGCCGCGGCGCGGAGCCAGCGACCGGGCGGGTCGTCGCGGGCGTGTCACGTCGCATGGCCGACACCTCCGCGGTGATGTCGATACCGACGGGGCACCAGGTGATGCACCGTCCGCACCCGACGCAGCCAGAGGTGCCGAACTGCTCGACCCAGGTGCCGAGCTTGTGCGTGAGCCACTGGCGGTAGCGCGAGCGCGAGGAGGTACGCACGCTGGTGGGGCCGGCGTGGGTGAACGCCACCGTGAAGCACGAGTCCCAGCGGCGGTCGCGGTAGGCCTCGCTGGCCGTGAGGTCCGTCGTGTCCTCCACGGTCGTGCAGAAGCAGGTGGGGCACACGAGGGTGCAGTTGCCGCAGGTCAGGCAGCGCTCGGCAACGTCGTCCCAGTGGGGATGGTCGGGGTTGTGCGTCAGCAGCTCGACGATCCCGGAGGTGTCGAGGTGGCGCCCCATACGCTGGCTGGCCTCGGTCACCACCGTCGCCGCGGCGGCCAGGTCGTCGGCGTCGGCCTCCGTCGTCGCGATCGTGGCCAGGAGCTCGTTGCCCAGGTCGGAGCCGGCCTCGACCACGAAGCGGTGCGGCTCGTCACCGACGAGCTCCGTGCACACGAGGTCGTACCCGCCGGTCGCGCGCGGACCGGTGCCCATCGACACGCAGAAACAGGTCCCGGACGGCGATCCGCAGTTGACCGCCACCGTCACCACGTCCGCCCGGCGTGCCCGGTAGATCTCGTCGGGATAGGGGCCGGCCAGGAACACCTCGTCATGGATCGCGATGGCCGCCAGCTCACACGGCCGGACCCCGATCAGCGCGAGCCTCGGGGACTCGCGTCCGGTGGGGACCACGTCCCAGGTGACGTCGCCGTCGCGTCGTGCGGTCCACAGGCGCTGGACCGGCGGGAACAGCTCACGCTTGAACGAGTGGGGGCCGACGCCGAAGCCGAACAGCGCGTCGTCGTCGCGTGGGACGAGCCGGTAGCTGCCGGCGTCCTGCTCGTCGGTGACGCCCCGCGGCAGGTCGTCGACGCCGGCGATGTCGGCGTAGACGATGGCGCCGTCGCGCACGGTCGGACCGACCGTCCGGTATCCCTGGTCCTGGAGCAGATGGATGAGCGCATCGAGTCCCTCGACGGGGACGACCGACGCGGTCGGCGTGGCCGCAGTCACGGCTGCCTCCTGCCGGACGGACGTGAAACGTCCGGTTCTGGTGAGACGCTACGTGGTCGGTGTGGCCGCCCGAAGGGCCGTTGGGCCCCTCGGCGCTGGGTCGGAGCGCCGCCGGTACGCAGCCGTGCGGCGACGACGAGGGCCGCACTGGACAGGAGACCGGCAGCGACGACCAGCGCCCAGGGTCCCGCGCCGATGGGGGTGACACCGAACAGGTCGCGGACCCCCGGCAGCGTGACCATGATGAGGTGGAGTGACAGGCTGCCGGCCAGCGCGACGACGAGGAGCCGGTTGCCGAACCAGCCCCGCTGCGGGCGGCGGGCGCCCTCCGGGAGACGCACCTCGAGGGAGAAGAGGACCTGGGCCACGACGAGCGCGTCGAAGAGCATGGTCCTCGCCGCCGACGGACTCAGCCCGAGCAGGTGCAGGGCGATCGGGGCCAGGGCCAGGGTCGGCAGCCCGAGGACGAGCCCGCGGACACCGAGCCGGACGAGCCGCCGGCCCGAGAGCAGGCCGCTGGACGGGTCACGGGGCGGTCGCTGCATGAGCGAGGCGTCGATCGGATCGACGCCGAGTGCGAGGGCAGGCAGCCCGTCGGTCAGCAGGTTGATCCACAGCAGCTGCAGCGGCAGCAGGGGCGCTCCGAGCGAGGGTGCCACGACGAGCGCACCGAGCATCACGACGATCTCGGCCACGTTCGCCGCGACGAGGTACTCGACGACCTTGCGGATGTTGTCGTAGATGCCACGGCCCTCGCGGATCGCCGACACGATCGTCGCGAGGTCGTCGTCGGTGATGACCATGTCGCCCGCCTCGCGGGCCACGGCCGTCCCACGGGCGCCGAGGGCCACCCCGATGTCGGCGTGACGCAGCGCCGGGGCGTCGTTCACCCCGTCTCCGGTCATGGCGACGACGTGCCCCTGGTCCTGCAGCGCCCGGACGAGCTCGAGCTTCTGTGTCGGCTCGAACCGCGCGTAGACCGGGACCGTGAGCAGGTCCTCCGGGTAACCGGTCCTGCGCACCTCGTCGCCCGTGCGGACCTCGCTCTCGCGGTCGGGGAGGAGGCCGGCCTCCGAGGCCACGGCCTTGGCCGTGCCGGGGTGATCGCCGGTGATCATGAGGAGCGCGACGCCGGCGGCTCGCGCCGCCGCGATGGCGGACGGCGCATGGGCCCGGACGGGATCCCGCAGGCCGACGAGCCCGAGGAGCGTGAGGTCGTCCTCTGCGTCCTCGATCGCCGACGGCACCGTGTCGAGGACCCGCTCGGCGAGCGCGAGCATGCGCGCACCCGTCTCGGCGCACTCGTGGGCGGTCCGTGTCAGCGCGGCGACCCGCTCGTCTCCCAGCGGCACCGCCTCGCCGTCCGGCGCCAGCTCACGGCGGCAGCGCGCGAGCACCACCTCGGGTGCGCCCTTCACGAGGAGTGCCACCCGGCTGCCGGCGGGATGCGCGGTCGTCATGCGCCGTCGCGTCTCGTCGAAGGGCTCGTCGGCGAGTCGGGGACGCTGCGCGCGTGCTCGACGGGGGGTGCCGTCGGGCAGGGCGAGCAGGAGGGCCACCTCCATCGGGTCGCCCGTGACCGGGTCGAGATCGGCGTCGTTGCAGAGGGCGAAGACGTCCATGATCCGGTCACGCACCGGACCCGGCAGGCCGTCGAGGCCGTCGGTGCGTCCGGCGCTCGTGATGAGGAGGCCGACGTGCATCCGGTTCTCGGTCACGGTGCCGGTCTTGTCGAAGGCGATGACGCTGGTGCACCCGAGCGTCTCCACGGCCGACAGGCGGCGGATGATCGCCCCGCGCTGCGCCATGCGGCGGACCCCCAGGGCGAGGGCGACCGTCGTCACCGTCGCGAGCCCCTCGGGTACCGCCGCCACCGCCAGGGCCACGGCGGACAGGAACGCGTCGTGCAGCCCGCCCCCGACGCTCGAGGCGCGGAGCAGCAGGACGGCGAAGACGATGGCCGAGATGACGATCGCCGCGACGCCGAGACGGCGGGTGACCCGCGCGAGCTCGCGCTGGAGCGGCGTCGGCGGGCGGCGCTGCTGCAGCTCGACCGCGATCCGACCGAGAGCGGTGTCCGCCCCCGTCGCATCGACGACACCCCGCCCGCTGCCGCGCGTCACCATCGTCCCCGACCAGACCCGGCCCGGCCGGTCGGTGATGCCGTCGCCCGTCGGCGGCGCTCCCGCGGCCTTGCGGGAGGGGAGCGACTCGCCGGTCAGGGCGGACTCGTCGACCTCCAGGGCGCTCGCCGAGGTCAGCGTGAGATCGGCGGGCACCCGGTCGCCGGCGGTCAGACGGACCAGATCCCCGGGGACGAGCTCGGCGGCGTCGACCACGAGGTCGCGACCGTCGCGGCGGACGGTCGCGGTCGGGGTCTCCAGTGACTGCAGCGCCTCGAGCGCCCGGGAGGCGCGGCCCTCCTGGACCAGGGCGATGACGGCGTTCAGCAGGACGATCCCGACGATCGCCGCCGCCTCGACGAGCTCGTCCAGCCAGACGCCGGACACGAGCGCGGCCGTGACCAGCAACAGGGACATGGGTTCGGCGAGCTGCCGGCCGATACGCACCGCGATCGGGTCGTGGCGAGGCGGCGGCAGGACGTTCGGGCCCACCTCGGCGAGACGACGGGCCGCCTCGGTGCTGCGCAGCCCCGTCGGCGACGGTGGCGGGTTCGATGCGACAGCGGGTGGGACGACCGTGTCCACGGAGCATCACCGATCGAAGGACCGTCGTCCTCCATGGTGCGGGGACATCAGGTGCTGCGAAGCCTCCGAAGGGCGGCCGACTCGGGGGTCCTTCGGCCCGTCGCGTCGTACCGGCGGGTGGCGGGGCGGTGGCCCGTCGGTGTCAGCTGGCGGGCTCGCGCCGGACCCGTCGGATCTCCGAGCGCAGCACGTCCATGTCGAACGGCTTGGTCACATAGGAGTCGACGCCTTCGAGCCATCCCGACCACTGGTCGTCCTCGGTGGCCCGTGCGGTGACCACCACGATGGGCGTGCCGAGGAGCTCCGGGTCGGCCCGCAGCTCGTGCGCCACGTCCCACCCGTCCTTGCCCGGCATCATGAGATCGAGCACGACGACGTTGGGCCTCAGCTCCCGAGCGGCCTTGATGCCCTCGAGACCGTTGTGGGCGGTGCGCACGTGGAAGCCGTCGAGCAGGAGGGACATCTCGATCATCTCGGTGATGGCCAGGTCGTCGTCGATCAGAAGGACCCGGGTTGCTGCTGCCATGCCGTCCCCTGCGCTCGGCGTCGTCATGCGGAGGCGGTCGGTGGCGTCCCACGGCCACGCGTCCGTCCGGCGCCCCTCTGATCGGCATCCCGCGGGGTGACCTTGAACACCGCGGGCCAGCCGCCGGCGCGGCGAGCCGGGGCTCCGACGGGGCCGGCCACCGCCCCAGGGTCGTGGCTCATGCGTTGGCGGTGAAGTCGCCCGTGACGTGCAGCGCGCCGGTGGTGCCGCCGGCGCTCAGCGGTACCGCGAGGTGGTGGGGGCCGTCCATGCCGGGGTGCATCTGCAGGGGGAACTGCAGCAGCACGGTGCCGCCGGCGGGGACGGTCAGGGTCTGGCCGGGCTGGGTGAGCGCCCCGTCGGCGTAGACGGGACCGGGGCAGCAGCCCTCGAGCACCTGGGGCTGGCCGACCACGAGCGGCACGTCCGTGTCGGTGGGGTTGGTGACGGTCCAGTCCGGGACGTAGGTGATCCCGAGCCCGACCTCGCCCATGGCCACCGCCGTGTCCGCAATCGCGAGTCCTGCCAGCGTCAGCTCGCCGTCGGCGGTGCCGGGTGCGGTGCGGGCCGGTCCGCCCATGGGGTTGGGCAGCGACGCGTCGAAGCTGGACGGGGCCCGCTGCATGTAGGAGACCACGAGCGCGTAGATCAGGAACGCGCCGAGCGCGACCGTGACGGTCACGGCGATCAGCCGCAGGCGGTGTTCGGCCTTCGCGGCTTCGGCGGCGTGGTGCGAGGTGGAGGTGGACATGGCGTCTCCGGTCAGGCGGTGGCCGGCTCGCCGGCCGGCGTGGACGGGTCATCGGTGCCGGGGACGATCGCGCCGAAGCGGGCGTCGATCGTGTCGGCGATCTCGGCGGGGGTCGTGCCCTGGTCCTGCAGGTCGATCACCTGGCGTGCTTCGGTCAGGCACACGGCGCAGCCGGTGGCGTGCCGCTCCCAGGCGCCGTCGTCGGGGCGCACGAAGCAGTCGCCGAGGTTGCGGTGGCCGAGGAACTCCTCGCAGCCGCAGTAGCAGGTCACCACCGCGAACGTGTCGAGGCTCGCCTTGGCGGCCTCGTAGAGGGCCCGGTGGTCGGGCGGGAGCTCGGCCAGGCTGATGTGTCCGCCGGGAGCCACGTCCAGCATCGGCGCCCCGGCCGCGTCGGCCGCCGGAGCGGTGCCGGGCCGGCCGGTGGCGAGGATCAGCACGCCGGCCACACCGAAGGCGACGGCGGCCAGCAGCAGCGCGGCCCAGGGCCCGCGGGTGGGACGTTCGGGGGCGGCGCCCCCGGTGGTCGGTCGATCGGGATGCGGGTCCATCGGGGCTCCGGTCGGTGCGGACGTGACGGCGCACACGATGCCCGACACCGACGAAGTCCCCGGCAAGACCCGATCAAGAACCGGTCAAGAGAGGCGGCCCGGCCGAGGGCCGCCGGATCAGGTCCGGGACCGGAGGCGTCCATCTCCGGCGTCGGGGGGCCGGGCGGTCGCGCTGGCCGGCAGGCTCAGGGTGAAGGTGGCGCCGTGGCCGGGGCCGTCGCTGGCAGCGGTGACGTCACCGTCGTGCCCACGCGCGATCGCCCGGGCGATCGTGAGCCCGATGCCGCTGCCGCGGTCCTGGCGGCGGGCGGGGTCCGCGCGGTAGAAGCGCTCGAACAGTCGGGGCAGCTGCGCGGGGGTGATGCCCTCCCCGGTGTCGGAGACCGCCACGGTCACCTCGCCGTCCTCGTGGCCGGCCCGGATCTCGACCCTGCCTCCGGCCGGCGTGTGGCGGGCAGCATTGTCGAGGAGGTTGGCGAGCACCTGAGCGATGCGCTGGCGGTCGACCTCGACGTTCCGGGCAGCCCGGGACGAGGGCCACCTGCAGCTCCACACCTGCCGCCTGCAGCCGCGCGGCAGCCGCGGCCGCCGCGTCCTCGACCAGCGTGGCGACCGCGGTCCGTTCGCGCTCGAGGTCGAGCCGGCCCTCCTCGGCACGGGACACGAGATCGACGTTGGCGACCAGCCGGTGCAGGCGGCCGGTCGCCTCCTGCAGCAGCGCCCACGTGTCCTGGCCGGGTTCGACCACGCCGTCGGCGAGCGCCTCGAGGTACCCCTCGATGGTGGACAGCGGCGTGCGCAGCTCGTGGGCGAGGTCGGCCAGCAGTCGCCGGCGGGTCGCCTCGGTGTGCTCGAGCTCGTCAGCCATCCGGTTGAACGCGTCGGTCAGGTCGGTCAGCTCGTCGTCGGACGCCGGCCGGGGGGCACGCGCGGTCAGCTCGCCGCGCGCGAGCTGGTCGGCGGCGTCGGAGAGCGCCTCGATGGGGCGGGCGATACGGGTCGCGAGGAGCCAGCTGATCGTCAGCGCGGTGACGACGGCGGCCAGGACGCCCACCCCCAGCGAGATCGACAGGGCACCGGAGAAGGCCTCCTCGAGGTGGTCGGCGACGACGTCGCTGACCGGTCCCAGCGCCCGGCTCGTGTGGGTGCGGAACAGCGGCGGGCTGACGAGGATCGCGACCACGGCCAGGGTCACGCCGCCCGCGGCGATGACCAGCGCCTGCGCGATCAGCAGCCGGCGAACCAGCCGCCGGTGGGGCGTCCGACCGCCGCTCATGCCGGTCCCATGCGGTAGCCGACCCCGCGGATCGTCCGGATCCAGCGTGGATCGTCGGGGTCGTCGCCGAGCTTGCGACGCAGGTTGGCGATGTGCACGGCGACCACGTGCTCGTCACGGTACGACGCGGAGCCCCACACCGTGTCGAGCAGTCGCTGCTTGCTGAACGCGACCTGCGGGGCCGCGGACAGCGTGTCGAGCAGGTCGAACTCGAGGCGGGTGAGCGCGACGGGGTCGCCATCCACCCGGACCTCGTGCGCCGCCGGGTCGATCGTCAGCGCCCCGAACCGGCGCACGCCCGCCGGCGTGTCCTCGGTTGCGGCCTGGCTGCGGGGCCGGCGCAGCATCGCCTGGACTCGCGCGACCAGCTCACGCGGTGAGAAGGGCTTGGTCACGTAGTCGTCGGCGCCGACCGACAGGCCGACGATCCGGTCGACCTCGTCGGTGCGTGCGGTGAGCATGAGGATGTACGCGTCGGAGAACGTGCGGACCTGCCGGGCGACCTCCACCCCGTCGATCCCGGGCAGCATCAGGTCGAGCACGATCACGTCCGGGTCCAGGGCCCGCGTCGCGGCCAGCGCCGCCTCGCCGTCGAAGGCGACCTCCACCCGGTACCCCGCATGCGTGAGGTAGCGGGTCAGCAGCTCCACCAGCGGCCGCTCGTCGTCGACGACCAGGACCCGCGCCGGAGCGTGCGTGTCGGGGCCGAGGGTCACCGTCTCACCGCGTCAGCTCGTCGCGCAGCCGCCGGTACTCGTCCGTGTCGATCTCGCCGCGGGCCAACCGCTCGTCCAGGATTCGGCGGGCAGTGTCGTCCCGCTCCGGTGGGCGACGGGACGTGCCCGACGGCGTCAGGCGGCCCACGGCCCACACGATGCCGCCGATGACCAGGGCCCAGACGAGCAGCATCCACAGCCAGCCGAGCCCGATGCCCCAGCCCATTCCCCACATCATCGTCGTTCCTTGTTCGCGTCGGTCGTGACGGTCATCGAGCGACGGCGAGCCGACCGTGCATCGCCGCCGCAGCATGTCCGGGCACGCTCCAGCGAGGACTCCACGGTACCCGCGCCGGTCGGGCGGTGGTGAGGGTGGTCGCCTCGCCCGGCGCCACGCCGGTCCTTCCGTCGCCAGCCAGTGTCGAGCCGCGAGGTCCGGACCCGGTCTCGGCCCGTTCAAGAACCGCTCAAGAAACGTCCCCGTGCGGTCAGCGGCTCCCCGGCTCCGCCGACCTGGGGGCCGGCGTCTCGACGGTCAGCGTCGGTCGCCGGCGTGGTCGCCGCGAGGCAGGCGGACCAGCCGGTGGTCGTGGGTGAAGAGGCGGTTGAGCATGCCGAGCCCGATGACCGTGGTGGTGGTCGCGGCTGCGCCGAGCACGAGGAACATCACGACGGCCTGGACGAGGACGGCGTCCACCGGGTCGACGCCGGCGAGGATGAGGCCGGTCATCGCGCCGGGGAGGAAGACGAGGCCCACGGCCTTGGTGGTCTCGACCTGGGGGATGAGTGCGGTACGTAGCGCCGCGGCGAGGTAGGGGCGGGCGGCCTGCCGGGAGGGCTGACCGAGCGCGAGCCGTATCTCGACCTCGTCCGACTTGTCGCGGATCTCCTCGATGACCCGGCGGGCGGCGAGCACGGTGGCGTTCATGGAGTTGCCGACCATCATGCCGCCCAGCGGCACGAGGGTCCGCGCCTGCAGCGGGAAGATGCCGAGCCCGAACAGGGTCGTCAGCGTCACGGCCGCGGAGGCGAGGTACGCCGCGAGCGCGAGGGCGAACACCCCGCCGATCTCCTGAACACGGCGCCGCACCACGTCGGCGGCGAACACCGTCATGCCGGCGATCCACAGCCACGACCAGAGCAGCGGGGTGGTGGGCTCGATGATCAGCGCGAGCGCGTAGCCGACCAGCAGCAGCTGGGCGATCGCCCGGGCGGTGGCCCACAGGATGCGGGGCTCCAGGCCGAGCCGCTGCCAGACCGACAGGCCGACCGCGACCGCGACCAGCACGAGCGACAGCGCCAGCCCGACGAACGACACGTCACCCTGAGGCATCGGGCTCTCCTTGGAGGAACGCTGCCAGATCGGCGCGGTGATCCAGCCCCTCGGGGCCGCCCTCGTAGCGGACCCGTCCGTCGAGCAGCACGAGGACGTGGTCGGCCAGACGCCGCAGCTGCGCCAGGTCGTGGGTGACCCACAGCACCGTCAGCCCGTCGGCGGTCAGCTGCCGGGTCAGCCGCTCGAACGCGAGCTTCGGGGTCGCATCCAGCGCGGACGTGGGCTCGTCGGCCAGCAGCACGTCCGGTCCGGTGATCAGCGTGCGGGCGAGGCAGACCCGCTGGGCCTCGCCGCCCGACAGTCCGTCGCCGGGACGGTCCAGCATCGCGGCCGGCAGCGACACCCGCTCCAGCGCCGCGGCCATCTCGTCCCGGTCGGCGTCCGGGGCCGCGACCTGCAGGTTGTCGGCCACCGTCCCCGGTAGCAGCCGGGCGGTCTGGAACACCATCCCCACCCGGCGACGCAGCGACAGCGGATCGAGCTCGGTCACGTCCTGCCCGCGGTAGGCGACCCGCCCGCGGTCGGGCACGTCGAGGCGGTTGCACAGCCGCAGCAGGCTGGTCTTGCCCGCCCCCGAGGGTCCGGCAACCACGGTGACCTGGCGCTCGGGGACCGTGCCGTCGACCCCGGCCAGGATCGTGGCGTCGCCGCGTCGCACGACCACGTCCTCGAACCGCAGCGCCGCCACCGACCCGGATCCACCCATGGCCGCAAGCCTACGGCGGCCAGCCCACGGTCCCGGGTTGGCCGGCGCCGGCGCGGCGGCACGACGGAGTCCGTGACGGGCCCGGACAGACGAAAACCCCCGCCGAGCAGGGGTTTCGCGTGGTGGTCAGGGGCAGAATCGAACTGCCGACACCGCGATTTTCAGTCGCGTGCTCTACCTACTGAGCTACCTGACCGCATCCGGTTGTCGGCGTCCCGCCGCTCCGGCGGCCGCGTCCGGAGACGGGCCGGCGGGCGACGCGGCCGGCCGGACGTGGCCGCCGGAGCGGCCGAGCGGACCTGACGGGATTTGAACCCGCGGCCTCCACCTTGACAGGGTGGCGAGCACTCCTAGCTGCTCCACAGGTCCGTGGTGTTGTGGTGGGCCGCGCAGGACTCGAACCTGCAACCAGCGGATTAAAAGTCCGATGCTCTGCCAGTTGAGCTAGCGGCCCTGGCTGGCAGGGGGTTCCGTCTCGCGCGACCTCGCAGCGCGGCGGAATAGTAACCACCATGGCTCTCCGGCGCCAACCGGTTCGCCGACATGGCGGACCACTAGCCTGCGGCGCGAGGAGGCAGCGTGGTGGTAGGTGCAGATCACGGCGACGTGCTCGCCGTCCGCGACGGCGTGGCCGTCGGTGTCCTGGCCGAGCAGCAGGCCGTCGGCGAGGCGCTGGCGCTGCTCGACGCCGCAGAGGCCGCCGTCGCGGTGCCGCTGGTCGACGAGGCCGAACGTGTCCGCCTCGAGGGGCTCGCCGCCGGCGACGACGAGCGCGCACCGCACTGGCACGGCCTGCTGGCACGGCGCGACGGGAGGGCCGTCGGCTATGCGGGCATGACCCTGCCCGCGGGCCCGGGTGACGCCGCGGTCGCCGACCTCGCCGTGCTGCCGGAGGGCCCCGTGATCGCGGCCGCGGTCCAGAGCCTGCTGGCTGGCCTGGAGGCGCTCGCCTGGCGGTACGCGGCCGCCAGGCTGCAGGTCTGGATCCGCCATGCGACGGTGCGCGAGCTCACGCCCGCGACCGACGCCGGCTACGGGATCGAGCGGCGCCTCGCGGTTCTCGGCCGCCGGTTGGACGCGCCTGTCGACGAGGCACGTGTCGGCGAGGAGGGCGCTGACGTCGGGAGCGGCGTGCGGATCCGGGCGTACCGCCCCGACGAGGACGACGAGGCCGTCGTCGGCGTGCTCGCGGCTGCCTACGCCGGCACCGCCGAGGCCGGCTGGAGCGTCGCTGACCTGCGGGAGCGGCGCGGTTACGACTGGTTCGATCCTGCCGACCTGCTCGTCGCCGAGGGTGACGACGGCCGGCTGCGCGGCCTTCACTGGCTGAAGCGCCGGGGACCGGCCACCGGCGAGGTCTACAACCTCGCCATCGCCCCGGAGGCGCAGGGCGAGGGCCTGGGTCGTGTCCTGCTCGATGCCGGGATGCGCCACCTGCGCGAGATCGGCTGCGACGACGTGCTGCTGTGGGTCGACCTCGCGAACGAGCCGGCCGTCCGCCTCTACACCTCGCGGGGTTTCGTCACCCGCTGGGAGGACGTGGCGCTGCGACGGACGCTCCGTGGCCCGCGGTAGGGCCTCAGGCGTCGCCGCCCTCGGCCGGGTCGCCCCGCCGACCGGGCGGCACGAGCTTGTAGCCGACGCCCCGCACGGTCACGATCATCGACTCGTACTCGGGCCCGAGCTTCGCCCGGACGCGCCGGATGTGGACGTCCACGGTCCGCGAGCCTCCGAAGTAGTCGTAGCCCCACACCTCCTGCAGGAGCAGGTCGCGGGTGAAGACCCGGTTCGGGCTGCCGGCGAGCGTCTTCAGGAGCTCGAACTCCTTGTAGGTGAGGTCGAGCGGCTGCCCGCGCAGGCGCACCTGGTAGCTGTCCTCGTCCACGACGAGGTCGCCGACGCTGGCTGCCCGCTGCGGGTGGGTCGCCTGGGTGCGTTCGTAGGCGATCCGCAGCCGCGTCTCCACCTCGGCGGGGGACGCATGGGGCAGGAACCAGTTGTCGAAGCCCCAGCTCGACTTCAGCGCGGCCAGACCGCCCTCCGAGATGACGACCACGACCGGTCGCTCGATGTCGTGGACGGCAGCCGCGCGCGTCGCCGACGCGGCCTCCCGCAGGTCGGTCGTGGCGTCGATGAGCACGAGGTCGCAGTCCGAGATCCCGGCGAGCGACGATGCGTCCAGCGGCGCATCCTGAAGCGTGTGGTCGAGATACTCGAGCGCCGGGACGAGCGACTTGCCGCCACCGGCGCGATCGGTGAGGACGAGCACGTGCACCCGATCTGCTCCTCTCGGCCGCCGCTGGTGACGTGCACCGACCGAACGGGGAGGGCCGGCAATCGCTCACGAGTGACGCGTCTGGCAGGATGCCAGAGGTGAGTATCTCCGTCCATTCCCTTCCCGAGTCGCCGACCCAGCGGCCTCGGAGCCAGCTCCGGCGGTTCCTCGAGACCCGCGGCGTCATCGGCGACCACGAGGCCCCGCACGTGGAGACACGGCTGCGGGCGTCCGACGGAATCCTCCTCGCGGGCACGTACCTGCCCGGCCCCGCGCCGGACGCCCCGGCCGTGCTGCTGCTGCACGGGTTCGGAGCCCACCGCAAGAAGCCGGCCTACGCGTACCTCGCCGACGTGCTGCGCAACTTCGCGCACGTCCTGTCCATCGACCTGCGGGGCCACGGCGACTCCGACGGGTGGACGACGCTCGGGGACCGCGAGGCCCTCGACGTCGACGCCGGGGTCCAGTGGCTGCGCGCCTATGGGCACGAGCACGTCGTCCCGATCGGCGTCTCGATGGGCGGAACGGCGCTCTACCACGCGGCGGCGCGGGGACTCGACGTGACCGGGCTCGTGACGGTCTCGGCGCCGGCCTGGCTCCATGCGACGCCGCAGACCGATGCCATGAAGGACCTGCACGACGTTCTGGTTCTCGCCCCTCAAGCGCAACGCGATGCGCGCCCTCATCGGCGTCCGCATGGTGCCCCCGAGCGACTGGCACGCGCCGCCACAGCCGGTCGAGGCCATCTCCGGCGTGTCCATGCCGCTGCTCGTGGCCCACGGCGAGGACGACCCCTACTTCCCGATCTCGGACGCCAAGGAGCTCGCCCGTGCGGCGGCCGGCCCCGTCGCGCTGTGGTGCGAGCCGGCCGGGTTCGGGCACGCGGAGGACGGGGTGACCGCTGCCTTCTCGGTCGCGCTGGGTCGGGCGGTCGAGATCGTCGTCCGTGACGGATGCTTCCCCGACCGCGCTGCGGTGAGCGACCCGTGAGCGTCTCGGTCCGTCTGTTCGCCGGCCTGCGGGAGGCTGCCGGAGCCGGCCGCGTCACGAGCGACGCCGCGACCGTCGAGGCGCTGCTCGCCGACCTCGACGACCGCTACGGCCCCGTGTTCGCCGCCCGCCGGCGCACCGCGAAGGTGGTCGTCGACGGCGACGACGTCCCGGCGGACGCGCACGGGCGGTCGCTCGCCGGCGCCCGCGAGGTGGTCCTCCTGCCACCCTTCGCCGGCGGCTGAGACCCTCGGAACGGCCGCAGCCCCGTCGGGTATCCACGGTTTACACTGCCCGTGTCGCGTCATGGGCGTCGGACAGGCCACCATCGCGGTTGCAACAGTGAGAACCGGTCCGTGGCACGGACCCGACGAGCGTGGGGAGGTAGGTGTGAGCGCCAGCACGGCCGCGGTGTCGTCCGACGGGTCGCCCGATCCCGATGCCGTCGAGCGGGCCCTCGCCGTGCCCACGCGCGCCGGCATCTACCGTCGGCTGCGCACGGAGGGGCAGCCGCTGTCGGCCCGCGAGGTCGCCGAGATGTTCGGGCTGCACGCCAACGTCGCCCGCAACCACCTCGACCTGCTCGCCGACGCCGGGCTCGTCGTCACCGGCCGGCGCAAGCACCCGGGCGGCGGTCGCCCGGCGAAGGTCTACGTCGCCCGGGAGCAGGCCCTGACCCGTCAGGTGGCGGTCCCGCCCGGCAGCCAGCTCGGCGTGAACGTGGTCGTGCAGCTCATCGCCGGGCTCGCGGAGCACGAGCCGAAGCTCGAGCTGCTCGCGGAGGAGCAGGGCCGCAAGCTCGTGGCGGCAACGGCCGGTCGGGCGACCGGCCGCGACTTCGACGCCGCGTCCGTCGTCGCCGTCGAGGCGCTGCGCAGCGCCTTCCCCGAGGTCCGCATCAGCGAGGCCGGCGCGGACACGGTGCTCGTCGAGGGCCTCGAGGTCGGACTGCGGCTGATCGGTGAGGTCGACGGTCGCGTCGGGGACGCGCTCGCCCGCGGGTTCCTGCGTGGCGCGATCGCCGCAGCGGGTGCGCCCGCGGTCGTCGAGTCCCGCGAGGGACGCGTCCGCGCCACCCTCGACGAGGGCGGTCTCGGCCGGACCCCGTCGCCCGTGGACACCGTCGACGCCCGCGGCCAGACCTACCAGGCCGGGGTCGTGGCCACGATGCGCGCCATCGTCCCGCTCACGGCGGGGGAGCACCTCGAGGTCCTGACCGACACGGAGGGGGCACCCGCCGCGTTCGCCCGGTGGGCCGACCGCGCCGGCCACCAGGTCGTCGACGTGGCGCGCATCCGTGACCTGAAGGGTCACGAGGCGGTCCGGCTGCTGCTTCGGAAGGCTGCACGATGAAGGTGCTGCTGCTCACCGCACGCGACCCGCTGCGGGCCGCAGACGGCGACGCGCCCACGACGCTCGCCGCCCAGCTCGCGGCCGAGGACCACGAGGTCGTCCTCGTCCTGCTCGAGGACGCGGTCGTGCTCGCCCGGGCCGGTCACCGCTTCGCCGACCAGCTCGCCGAGGCAGCGTCGGCCGGCGTCCGCGTGCTCGCCGAGGAGGAGGCGCTCGCGCGGCGGGCCGTCGTCCGACCTGGCGGCGAGGTCAAGCCGGTCGGGATGCCCGAGGTCGTCGACCTGCTCATGGAGTGGTCCGACCGCCAGGCGTGGCTGTAGGAGGAACGCTGATGACCAGACCGACCGGCAACACGCTCGCGCTCGCGGTCGGCACCGACCCCCAGGACGGTGCCACCATCGCCGCCCTGCGCCTCGCGGAGCAGGCGATCGCCCGCGGGCACCGGGTCGCGGTCTACGCCTACGGCGACGGCGTCCGGGTCGGAGCCGCCGGATCGGCGACCGCCGAGCACGTCCGCGAGCTGCTCCGGCTCGGCGTCCACGGTGGACTGCTGAGCTGGGTGGTCGACCGACGGGGGCTCGACGAGTGCGCCGCGCAGCGCCAGGTCCCCGGCGCCATCGCCGGCGACGGCGGTGACCTGTGGCGCTTCGTCCGCGATGCCGACGTGGCCCTGGGGGTGACGCGCTGATGGTCGCCCGCGTCCTCTCCCTGATCCGCGGCACGGACGCCGGTGCCGCGCGTACCGCCGACCCGGCACTCGACGTGAACGCCTACGCGGTCGCCGACGACGTCGAGCTCACCCTCGTGCTCACCGACCACGGCGTCGAGCTGGGGCTGCGCGACGCGGTCTGCCACCCGGCCCGCATCGGCGGCGTCGAGGTGCCGGCCGCAACCCCGGCCACCGACCTCCGCGCGCTGCTCAGCAGCGGCGTCACCGTGCTCGCCGTCGCCGAGGACCTGCGCGCCCGCGGGCTCGAGGCCACCGACCTGCTCGAGGGCATCGGGGTGGTCGCCCAGCGCGAGCTCGCCGGGCTCGTCGCCAGCCACGACCGCACCCTCACCACGACCTCCTGACCGTCTCCGTCCACTCCCGAGGTATCCGACCATGCCGCAACAGCTGGCCTACGACACCGACGGCGGCCTGATCATCGACGTCCGTGGCCCCCGCTTCGGGGCTGCGGTGACCACGGCCGTGCTCGCCATCGCGCTCGTCCTGCAGGGGACCGCCGGGATCGGCCTCGTCGCCTGGCAGGGGATCGTGTTCGCGATCTCGTCCTTCTTCGGTCTGCGCTGGTCGCCCTACGGGAACGTGTTCCGGGCGCTGAAGCGCCGCCTCGACTGGGGCCCACCACCGGCGACGGAGCCCGAGGGCCCACCCCGGTTCGCGCAGACCTGCGGCCTGGTCGTCAGCGTCGGCGCCCTCGTGGCCTTCGCGGTCGGCGCCAACACGGTCGGCTGGGCACTGACGGCCGTCGTGCTCGCGCTGTCGACGCTGCTCGCGTTCACCGGCGTGTGCGTCGGCTGCGAGCTCTACCTCGTCGGCCACCGGCTGCGCGCCCGCGGTGAGGAGGTCTGACATGCCCAGCGTGCTGCTCCGGCTCGTGCTCGTCGGCGGGGTCATGGGCCTCGCCGTGCTCGCCGGCCGCTGGTTCACCCGACGCGACGGCCGGCTGACGACCCGCGACACGACCACCGAGGCGACCGAGGCGGCCGGCGACGTGCGTGGCGACGAGCTGGACGCGCTCGGCGTGGGCGCCGTGGCGTCCGGGGAGACCGTCGGGCTGCTCCTCGGCTCACCGACGTGCGCGCCGTGCGTGACCGTCAAGGGCATCCTCGCCGCGGTCGCCAGCGAGCGGACCGACTTCCGTTGGCACTACGTCGACGCCGGCGACCACCTCGGCCTGACCTCGCGTCTGCGCGTGCTGCGGGTGCCGACGCTCTTCCTGCTGGACGAGCGTGGGCGGATCGTCGCACGGACGAGCGGCGTCCCGGCCAAGCACGACCTGCTCCGCGCGCTCGACCGGGACGGGGACCTCGTCGCCTGACTCGCCAGCGACTCGCCAGCTACTCGGCGGTGGTGCGGCGGAGGAGTCCGGATCCCGTCCCGAGAGCGGCCATGGCCGCCGCAGCGAGCAACGCGATCGGACCGCCGGTACGGGGCAGCGCCCCGATCGGCGCGGCGGCCACCACGGTGCCGGTCCCCGCGGCCGTCACCACGGTGCCGGTCCCTGCGGCGGCCACCGCGGTGCCGGTCCCCGCGGCGGCGAACGGCTGACTGCCGGCCGGCTCGCTCGCCGTCGGCGTCGGCGGGACGACCGTCGTGGTGGCGACGGCCACGTCGCCGGTGAGGAGCCGGTCCGGGCGGGTGAGCGACGCGCCGAGCACGAGGGTGTCGCCGCTCGTCGGCGCGTCCGCGGCGTCTGGCCGGCGGCCCTCGGCTGCGACGCGTCCGACGTTGCGTCGGGCCGGGTTCCGCCCGCACCAGCCCTCGTTGTCGTCCTCGAAGTCGTCGTCGTTGCCGCAGCCGTTGTTGCGGTCCTGGTCGGCCTGGTCGACCCCGCCGCTGCCGCCGGGAACGTCGGCACCGCCGTTGGTCCGGTCGGGGCCCCGCCCGTCGTCGTCCGGGTCGGCGTGCGTGCCGGCGCCCGCGGCATCGGAGTCCACGGACCGGTCCCGGCCCGAGGGGTGGGCGTTGTCGCCGTCGTCCGCGACGTCGTCGGGCGTGCCGTCGTCGTCGCGGTCCTCCGTGACCCGGTCGTCAGTGCCGTGTGCCCGATGGCCGGCGCGCACCGCATGCGGCGGCGCCGACGATCCGGCCGGCGTTGCGGCCTGCGCGGCCGCGGGCAGCGCCAGTGCGCCCACGACGGCGCACGCGGCGACGGCCCCATGTGCGAGACGACGAGTGGTGTGCATGAGGATCCCCCGGGACTGGGCGGACGGTCGGTCGATGATCAGAAGTGACTAGTGCTGTGATTCGTAAGTGATCATGGTGTGTTCAGGCGATCTTGAGGGGGCGGCCGTCGTAGGTCCAGCGGAAGGGTGTGGCGGTGCGGTTGTAGGCGTCGATGAACGTCATGAGCTTGGCGATCAGGTCGTCGACGGAGTCGAACTCGCCACGGGTGACGACCCGGCGGGTCAGGATCGAGAAGAACAACTCGATCTGGTTGAGCCACGACGCGTGCGTGGGGGTGTGGTGGACCACGAACCGGCCGGCACGTACCGGATCGGCCAGCCACGTCCTGGTGTCCTTGGCGACATGGCTGGAGCCGTTGTCCAGGACCAGGTGGATGGTCAGCCCGTCGTCGGTGACCGTGTCGAGATGTTGGAGGAACCCGATGAAGTCGACCGCCCGGTTGCGGGCGGTGGGCTGGCCGATGATCGTGCCGGTGTGCACGTCCAGGGCGGCGAACAGCGAGGTGGTGCCGTTGCGGCGGTACTCGAACTCGCGACGCTCGATGCGTCCCGGCCGGGCCGGAAGGGTCGGGTTGACCCGCGACTTGGCCTGGATGCCGGTCTTCTCGTCGACCGAGTACACCACCGCATTGTCGCCCGGTTCGTGCAGGTACAGCCCACACACGTCAGCGGCCTTGTCCCAAAACGCCGGGTCCTTGGACGTCAACCACGACCGGGTCTTCCACGGCTTGAGGTCCAGCTCGTCCAGGATCTTGTACAGATGCGACAGCGAGATCCCCAGCCGCGGATGCAGCGCCTCGTGCAACGCCGTCAACGTCCAGTGCGAGGTCCCCGCCGGCGGCGGCTCACACGCCTGGGCCACGATCGCGATGCGGTCGTCGTGGCCGTACGCCGGTGGACGCCCCGGCCGCGGCCGATCCGCCAGCCCGGCCAGCCCGTGCTCGGCGAACCGGTGCCGCCACCGCGACACCGTGTCGGTGGCCACCCCCTCGTCCCGAGCGATCGCCGCAGACGCCCGCCCATCCGCAGCCGCCAGCACCATCCGTGCCCGCTGGGCAAGCCGCTGCTCGGTCGTGCGTGCCCGCACCAGCCGTTCCAACTCCGCCCGCTGCCCATCCGTGATCGCCAACGGCGCCAACACACTCATCGTCATCTCCTGACCCGGCACCACCACCGGACAGGCACAGCGAATCACAACCATGTCATTTCACGAAACATCCACTAGTCCGACGAGTTGCGTGGTGGTCCGAATACGGACGGTGGTTCCTGCAGGCTGCCCGTGCGCTCACTGTTCGTATGTTCGGGATGACAGGGAGGAATCAGTCCCGGCGGTGTCGACGGCGGCCCGGCGCCGACCGGGCCGGGGGGGTCGACCCCGGCGATCGGCCCGAAGGAACGGAACGATTCTGGTTTTGTCGTTCCGGTCGCTGGCTGGCACGCTCGCCCGAGCGCGGGACGGCGGGCGGCCCGCACCGGCACAGTTGGGATCCGGGTGGACTTTCTCCTCAGCGACGAGCAGCAGGCATTCGTCACGAGCGTGCGGGACTTCGCGCGTGAGCACGTCGAGCCGGGGGCCGGCGACCGCGACCTCGAGGGACGCTGGGACCCGGACGTCTGGCGGAAGGTCGCCGACTTCGGCCTGGCCGGCCTGCCGGTGCCGACCGAGTACGGCGGCTCCGGCGCGGACGTGCTGACGACCGGCCTGGCGCTCGAGGCGCTGGCCTACGGTGGGCGCGACGCGGGGCTCAACCTGTCGCTCGGCGCCCACCTGACGATCGGGACCATGCCGATCGCGCTCCATGGCACCGAGGAGCAGAAGCAGACCTGGCTCCCGCGTCTGGCCCGCGGCGAGTCCGTCGGCGCCTTCGCCATCACCGAGCCCGATGCCGGATCCGACACGGCCTCCATCCGCACCTCCGCGCGGCAGGAGGGCGGCACCTGGATCCTCAACGGCACGAAGACCTTCATCACGAACGGCAGCCTCGCCGACATGGTGATCGTCATCGCCCGCAGCGACCCCGACGCGCCGGCCGGCCAGGCGATGACCGCCTTCCTCGTCCCCACCGACGCGCCCGGCTTCTCGGTCAGTCGCGAGCTGAAGAAGATGGGCAACCGGTCGAGCCCGACCGTCGAGCTCTCGCTCCAGGACGTCGAGGTCCCCGATACCGCCATCCTCGGCCAGCCCGGTACGGCGCTGTGGGCCATCGGGTTCGAGTGCTTCGACTGGGAGCGCACCTGCATGATCGCCTCCGCGGTCGGAGGGATGCAGCGCGACCTCGAGGAGTGCGTCGCCTATGCGAAGCAGCGCGAGGCGTTCGGAAAGCCGATCGCCCGGTTCGGTGCCATCCAGGAGAAGGTCGCCGACATGCGGATCAGACTCGAAGCGGCGCAGCTGCTCCAGCGCAAGGCCGCGTGGCTGAAGGACAACGGACACGACCACCAGGTCGAGGCCTCCATCGCGAAGGCGTTCGTCGGCGAGGCTGCGGTGTCCTCGGCGCTCGACGGGATCCAGCTGCACGGTGGGTGGGGCTACATCCACGACTTCAACGTCGAGCGTGGCCTGCGGGATGCGAAGCTCGCGACCATCGGTGGCGGTACGACCGAGATCCAGAAGATGATCATCGCCCGGACCCTGCTCGGCTGACCGACCGGCGGGGGCCGTACCCTGGCCGGCGGCGCCACCCCTGAGGAGCTCCTGCCGTGCCCGGACACGTCCTGATCGGTCCCCTGCCACACCGCGTCGTCGAGGTGCGCGGTGCCGACCGGCAGTCCTACCTCGAAGCGGTCCTCTCGCAGCGCGTCGTCGACCTGGCGGCGGGGGCGGTCCGCGGCTCGCTGTGGCTGGATCCACAGGGCCGGCCGCAGGCGGTCTTCGACATCGTGACGCTCGAGGACCGGCTCCTGCTGATCGTGCCCGACGCCGCGCTCGCCGAGCAGGTGGTGTCCGGGCTCGGCGGGCGGACCTTCCTGAGCGACGCATCCTTCGCGGGCACGCAGGACGCGGTGCTGGCCGTGCGCGGCGACGACGCCCACGACGGTGCGGCAGCCGCGGGTCTCGACGCCGAGCCGGGACGTGTGCGGGAGGTGGCCGGGGTGCTCGTCGTCGGCCGTCGCGAGGGCGTCGACCTGATCGGCGCCGGCGACGACCTGGCGACCGCCGAGGAGCAGCTGCGCGCGGCCGGCGCGCGATCGGCGGACCCGGCCGAGCTCGAGGCCGAACGGATCGCCGCCGGCGTCCCGGCGTGGGGCCACGAGATCACCGCGCCGCATCTGCCGGAGGAGCTGGGCCTGCTGCCGACCCACGTTCATCTCGCCAAGGGCTGCTACCCGGGCCAGGAGGCGGTCGCGCGGATGTGGATGCTGGGACGTCCCCGGCGCCGGCTCGCGGTCCTCGACCTCGACGACGGGGTGACAGCCGGCTGGCGCGAGGGATCCGGGCGTCGACGCGTCGAGGTCACCAGCGTGGCCGCGCGCGACGCGGCGCGGATCGGGCTCGGGTTCGTGCCGGCCGACGCATCGAGGGGCGACCACCTCGGTCCTGTAGGCGCCGGCGTGACCGTCCGTGAGCTCGTCGGGGAGGGTCTGGCTGTGCCGGGCCACGACCCGGCGATGCGGCGCCGCCGGGACCAACAGGGGTGAAGTAGCCACGGGCGGTGGCCTCCCTGCGTTACGCTCCCGTCGATGCCCGAGACGCCTTCCTCCGGTCCGAGCCCGCTGCCTGACGATCTCGTGGCGCGGGCCCGCACCTATTTCGGCGCGTTCCTGTCCCCGGATGCGGCCGACGCAGCGCTCGACCAGCTGCGGCGCACGGTCGGTGACGACCTCGCGACGCCGACGGTCCTGCGCCACGCGCATGACGTGCTCGGCGAACGGCTGCGGATCGCCTCGGATCTCGAGGTTCTCGTCCTGCGGGAGGACGTGGGGATCGACGCGGACGACGCCGCCACGGTCATGGGGCTCTCCGCCGCCGAGGTCGAGGAGCTGTACGCGGAAGCGCTCGCGGTCCTCGAGGAGGAGCAGGGCATCCCAGTCCGCGCCGAGGAGCCGACGGCAGGGCGCGAGCCCGAGGCGGCCGGGGACGACGAAGCGCCGGTGCAGTCCCCCGAGGAGCCCGACCAGGCCGAGGAGCCCGCTGAGCGTGGCTGGGGGGCCGCCGAGACCGAGCCGGAGGAGCGCCACGAGAGCATCCGCGTCATCTCCTCGGCCGAGTCACGCGAGTCGTCGTCCGCCGCAGAGGTTGGCACGGCCGCCCAGGCCGAGGAGCGGTCGGGCGAGCGTCGTCGACGCTTCACCGCCCTGATCGCGACGGTGGTGCTCCTCGCGGCCCTCGCGGTGGCGCTCCAGGCCCTCGGCGGCGGCCGACAGGAGCAGCAGGCCGGAGGCACTCCCGAGGCCACGGAGGCGCCGACGACGAGCGCATCCGGCGGGCCGACGCCGAGCGCGCCGGCGGGCGCGGGCACCGCCTCGGCGGCGCCGTCACCGACGGGTTGCCAGGAGGCCGTGTGCGTCGGCGACCACCGCCTCGTCAGCGAGGTCACCGGCGCGACCCCGGGTCCGGCTCGCGACCGCTTCACGACGGACGACGACGTCCGGCTGTGGATGTCCTACGAGCTGGGCAGCGACGAGCCCGTCCGGGTGTCGGTCGTGTGGCGCCGGGACGGTGACGTGCTCTACGAGCTGCGGGTGCGGCTGCCCCGGGCAGAGCAGACGACGCAGGTGATCCTGGACAAGCGCGAGCAGCATGCCGGCGACTACGAGGTCGACGTCACCCTCGGGGATCAGTCGCTGTTCACCGAGTCCTTCACGGTCGCGTCGGCGGGCTAGAGGACCTTGGTTCGCTAGAGCAGGTCGCCCGCCGCCTTCAGCACCTGCTCGGCGTGCTTCTTCGCCTGGACCCGCTTCCAGTGCTTCACGACCCGGCCTTCGGAATCGAGCAGCACGCTCGATCGGATGACGCCGACCGTCTTCTTCCCGTACAGGTTCTTCTCGCCCCACGCCCCGTACTTCTCCATGACCCGGTGATCGGGGTCGCTGAGCAGGGTGTGGGGCAGGTCGTGGTGCGCCTTGAACGACTCGTGCGAGTCCACGGCGTCGGGTGAGATGCCGAGCACCTGGATGCCCGCGTCCGCGAACTCGTCCCACCGGTCGCGGATGTCGCACGCCTGCTGGGTGCATCCCGGGGTCTCGTCCCGCGGGTAGAAGTAGAGCAGCACCGGGGCGCCCCGCAGGTCCGTCAGCGCGACCTTCGTGCCGCGCTCGTCCGCGAGCGTGAACCGGGGTGCCTTCTTCCCGACCTCGACCGACATGGGCCCTCCTGGGTTTCTCGCTGCTCGGCGGCCGCCGGCCCGCGCCGGGGCGTCGGCGCGGCAACCTACCCTGGGCCAGGGTCCGGTGCGTGCGCCGGCCCGGCGGGGTCCTAGGCTCCCGGCGTCAGGCGAAGGAGGCAGACCGTGGTCACCATCGACGTGTTCGTCGAGGTCCCGATGGGCTCACGCAACAAGTACGAGTTCGATCCGATACGGGGCGTGTTCGTCCTCGACCGGATGCTCTTCTCCGCCGTTCGGTACCCGGGCGACTACGGCTACATCCCCGACACGCTGGCACGTGACGGCGATCCGCTCGATGCGCTCGTCATCCTCGGCGAGCCGACGTTCCCCGGCTGCCACATCCGTGGTCGGGTCGTCGGCATGCTCGACATGGAGGACGAGAAGGGCCCCGACGAGAAGATCCTGTGCGTGCCCGACAGCGACCCGCGCTGGCAGCACGTCGCGGAGCTCAACGACGTCCCCGACCACATGCTCGACGAGATCGCGCACTTCTTCGGCATCTACAAGGACCTCGAGCAGAAGCAGGTGCACGTCCACGGCTGGCACGGCCGCCAGGACGCGATGGCCACGATCGACGACTCGGCGGCCCGCTACGAGGAGTGACGCACCGCGGCCGGTCCGCCCCGGTACGGGCAGCGTCGGGCGGTCGGCACGGGCAGCGTCGGGCTCAGCCGTTCTTGCGGCCGAACAGCCGCCACCTGCTCCGCTGGTCGCTGCGGTTCTCCTCGCGGCGCTGCTGGCGCTCGGAGGGGGGCGGCGGCGAACCCTGGGGCGGGCCGCTGGACGCCGGCTTCTCGCTTGACGCGGGCGACGATGCGTCGCTCGGCGGGCTCGGGGCCTCGTCGTCCGGGTCGTCGTCGAGCGCGAGGCGGGACAGCTCGCGGAGGAACTCCGAGACGCCCGTGGTCGGCTGGCCGGACGCCTCGGTGGAGGGATCATCCGCGTCGGCCCGGCCGACCTCGGAGAGGATGGTGCCGACGTCGTCGCCGGTGCGTGGGGGCGACGACGAGCCCGGGGTCGGGTCGGCCTCACCGAACAGCGCGTCGTCGAGCGCCGCACCCACGTCCACGTCTCCGGCGTTCCCGTCCGGTTGCTCGCGGTTCGTCGGGGTTGCCTCTCGCTCCGTCGCGTCGGCGGCCATCGGTCCGTCGGCGCTGTCGATGATCCAGTCCGCGAGGTCCTCCTCACCGACGTCGTCGGGCTCGGCGTCGACGTCGGCGACGACCCACGGTGCTGGTCCGAGCTCGTCCTCGTCGTCGGAGTCGGACCCGGTCGGAGTGCCCGGCTCGTCCCAGGCAACGAACGCGGGCGGCTCCTGGCCGGTGGACGACGCGGCCGGCACCTCGTCCTCGCCGGGCGTCCGCCCGTCCTTCTCCGCGTCAGCCGGCAGGTCCCCGATCCGCACGATGCCGAGCAGCACGAGCCCGTAGACGAGCCGGGCCGCCTCGAACTCGCCGTAGCCCAGGTCGTCCGCGAGATCGCGGATGGTGCGGTGGCCGTCGATGCTGGCCAGCATCGCGAACTCGTCGGGCTCGAGCGACGCGGCGGCGGAGCTCGCACCCGTCACGAACTCGGGCACCATCCCGAGGTCGGGGATCAGCCGGGACACCTGGTCCCACTCCCGCTGCCGGCGGGCCACCTCGACGAGGAGGTCGTCCACGGCGAGCTCGACGGCGACCTCGTCCTCGGGGGGTGCATCGTCGTGCCACGTGTGGTCGGTCGCATCCCAGTGCACGAGCTCGAGGACGGCGTCGAGGATCTGCTCCTGGACGAACACCCGGATGGCGTCCCGCCCGGCCAGACCCCGCTGCACGAGCAGCGCGCCGAGCTTCACGTGGCTCGGGGAGCCCTGCTCCTGCTCCTCGAGCACCTCGCTCAGGTGCTGCTCGTCGACCAGGCCCGCGTTGACGAGCCGATCGCCGAGGCGGGCCCTCGGTGCCGGCGAGGACGCCCAGATCGTCAGGCCGTCACGGAAGACGATCTGTCCGCTGCCGCGGTCGGTCGTGAACTCGGCCACGCCGGTGGCCTGCCGCTCGGCGAGCTCGCGGCAGAGCACGGCAACGGTTGTCTCGGCTAGAGCCCCACGCATGGCAGCCATCGTACTTCGGGTCCGCAGCGATCTGGTCCCACGCGCATTGCGTGGACTGGCGCACACGGTAGCGACGTTCCGGTGCCCATGTGGCCACGGAACGTGTCTATCTCCGTACGGAGCGAGTTATGTGGTTCAATCGTGCGGGAGCGGCTACATGTTCGGTCTCGATCTGCCGAACATGACACGGTGAGCGCCCTACCGTTGGCTGTGGCACGGTGGCGGTCGACGGTCGGCGCCCTTCGACGGTGCGTCGACGCTCACGCCGAGGTAACGGAGCACACAAGTGGCCTACCAGCGACGGCTCGACCGGATCCTGCAGGACGACTACCTCGCGGGGCTCGACCAGCGCAGCGTCGAAGAGATCCGGCGGATGCGCGACGACTGCGACGAGGAGGAGAGCGGCGTCTCCTACGCGCGGCGGGTCATCCAGGGCAAGCTCGACATCGTCCGTGCCGAGGTGGCCCGTCGCCAGCGCGATGGCGAGGACACCGGTCGCATCCTCGATGCGCTGCCCGGCATCCTCGGCAACCAGGAGCGCTCGTCGGGGACGCCCGGTACGCGGATCAGCCGGCACCTCGTGCCACCGCACGTGCAGTACCACCGTCGGGAGATCGACCAGATCGCCGACGACGAGGCGCTGTCGGATCTGCAGGACCGCACGCCGGAGGTGCTCGCCGACATCGTGGAACGGCTCGCGACGAAGGAGCGGCAGCTGTCCGACCTCCGGCGCTCGCTGTTCGACCGGATCGACGCCCTCCAGGACGAGCTCACCCGTCGGTACAAGTCTGGCGCCGCGCGCGTCGGTGACGTGATCGGCGGTCATGGATGACGCACGTAGCGTGACGCTCGCCGCATGAAGGGGCGCAGCAGCCCTACACTCTGGCGCGGTCGGGAGGTGGTCGTGAAACGTCGGGTCCTCGTCGTCGACGACGATCCCCTCATCGTCGAGATCCTGAAGACCATCCTGGATCTCGAGGAGTTCGAGGTCGAGACGGCGACGTCCGGGGAGCAGACGCTCGACATCGTGGCCGAGGTCGTCCCCGACGTGCTGGTGCTCGACGTGATGATGCCGGGGATCGACGGCTACGAGGTCTGCCGGCGCCTGAAGGCCGACCCGGCCACGGCCGGGATTCCCGTGGTGCTCCTCACCGCACGGGATCGCGAGGAGGACCGGCGGATGGGGCTGACCGCCGGTGCCGACGCGTACGTCACGAAGCCCTTCTCACCCCTGTCGTTGATCGACACGATCACCGACGTGGGCGCGTGGCAGCAGGAAGGGGCCTAGGTGGATCCGACCCGCGCTGACGAGCTCGAGGTGACGCAGCGTCAGCTGCTGATGTTCGCCCAGGACCTCCGCACGATCGTGGGGGAGGAGCGTCTGCGCCGGGAGGAAGCCGAGGCCGCCCTGCGCGAGATACAGCGGCAGCAGCTCGCGGTGGTGCGCACGCTCGCCTTCGTCGCCGAGGCGAAGGACAACTACACGAAGCACCACCTCGACCGCACCTACCAGTACGCGATGACGCTCACCCAGCGGGTCGCGCCCGAGCTCGCCGAGGACGTCCGCGTCGGCTACGGCTATCTGCTGCACGACATCGGCAAGGTCGGGGTGCCCGACAGCATCCTCAACAAGCCGGGGCCGCTCGACGAGGACGAGTGGCGGGTCATGCGGACCCACCCGCTCATCGGGCTCCAGCTGGTGCAGCCGATCAAGTTCCTCGGGGACGCGATCTCGGTGATCCGGTCCCACCACGAGCGCTGGGACGGGCGCGGCTATCCCGAGGGTCTCAAGGGCGAGGAGATCCATCTGCCTGCACGGATCTTCTCGATCATCGACACCTACGACGCGATGACCTCGGACCGCCCCTACCGCAAGGGCCTGCCGGTGAGCGCCGCGCTCGAGGAGATCGACCGCAACGCCGGTACACAGTTCGACCCCAACGTCGTCAGCGCGTTCATCGGGCTGTGCAAGGACCTCAAGGTGGAGGACGGCGACGCCGGCCGGCTCACCTTCGTGCGCTGAACGCCCGTGACGCCCGTCCCTCCCGGCCCGCTGGCCGAGGTCACCCGCGGGGGCTTCGGCACGGAGACCGTCGAGTCGCGCCATGTCGGGCACGTCGTCGTCCTCGGTCCGGAGGCCGAGATCCGCGGCAGCATCGGTGACCCGCACCGTCGAATCTTTCCCCGATCGGCGGTGAAGCCGTTCCAGGCGACGGCCAGCCTGGCAATCCTCGCCCAGTGCGGCCGGGACGACCTCGACCCCGTGGACGTCGCCATCGGGTGGGCGTCGCATCGGGGCGAGCCACGACACCTCGCGGCGGTCCGGTCGCTGCTCGCCCGATCCGGCACGGCGCCGCACGACCTCACCTGTCCGGTCGCCGTCCCGGAGGCCGACCCGGGCGCCGGCGCGGCCCGCCTGCACCACAACTGCTCCGGCAAGCATGCCCTGTCCGCCCTGTAGGGGGCCCCGACGCCGCCCAGGCCCGCGACCTGCAACGCCAGATCGGACTCGAACGCCAACGGCGTCGCGGCGCGTTGACCCGCCGCCCGGTCGCACGCCGCCGATAACCGGCACGCCAACACTCCAAGGCAGCGGGCAGGCGCCGCCGTTCCCGCTTCGAGATCGCCGCCGGGCTACGAGCCGGTGGACCGTCGGGTACGTGGCACACCAGCCTCACGTAGCACCGACGCCGACACGCCCTGCTCACGCCAGGCGCTGTAGCTGATGCCCTTGCGGTCGGAGTAGTCCGCCGCGACCTCGACGAACTCCCGCTCGAGCTCGGCGACATCGGGTCGGGCCTGCAGGCTGGCCAGATGAGCCTCGGCATCCAACCGCTTCTGGATCAGCTCCACCCGCTTGACCGGGTTGGGTTCCTGCTCGATGCGCTGCTGATAGTCGTCGATCTTTCCCTGCACCTGCGTCGGATCCGACGACCGGCCGGGCGTCCCCGCCGCGGACTCCAGCGCCTCGAGATAGTCCCGCACGACACGGCCCTGACGTCGGCCCTCCGCCAGCGCCTGCTTGTGTTCCTTGCTCATCGCCAATGCAACAGCTTCCTCACCGCGTGTTGGCCATCATCGGACGGAAACGTAGTCCGGCCATCCGGCCCCGCCGACCAGCCCGCGCTGCAACCGATCCAGGAACCAGCTCGCGTAGCTCCCTGGCCTGCGGGAGTGGACGTGGCCCCACCAGCACCCGGGGGGTGGTGCCAGCGAGACCGCATCCGGCGGACCATACAGCCCACACGCCCCGCACGTCCGTAGCCCGTCACGCTGGTCAGCCGCGGTGCCACGGGCCCTGGCCCCTGGCCCCTGGCCCCGCGAGCGTGGTCGCTCATCACTGCGGCGGAGCGGGCCCAGCGGCACACCCGCCGTGCCGAGCAGCGCCAGCACCAAGTGGTCAGCGGCCGTCAGAACGATCCGAGGGGTCGGCCAAGATACCGCAAAGGTTATCGTCCCCGAGACTGACGCGGACGTGTCCGGCTTCCCCAGCCACTGCCTTCGTGCGTCGAGCTGAGCTGTCCCGGGCACAACAAGCCTGCGGTAAGCGCGAGTCCATGCCCCACAACCCGGCGCAACGTGTGGCTCGCCGCGACCGTCCCCAGCTCGACAAGCCCGCATACGACATTGCCCTGCCGCAATCCCGCAAACCGTCGCTCCAAGGCCTCCCCCAAGCCATACCCGGACCGTCGGCAATCCTATCGCCCGCAGCCGAGCCAGGGGCACCGTCCACTTGTCAGTCGCAAGGAATGAGGCCGACCACACGCGGCCATTCCTCGGTACGATCCTCCGAGACAAGATATGCGCGATCGTAGTCGGAACTGAACCAAAGTTCCGAGCCAGACTCGGTCTCGAACCCCCCGTCCACAGCATCCCGTGGGAGGGAAGTATCAGGATCAAATTCCCCGAAGCTGCGCGAATAGCCAAGGACATGTATAGGGTCGCGCACGTAATAACGAACATCATTGGGGCCGCTTGAAACCGTGTAAGTGGACCCAATGGGCCAGGCAACGGACAGAATTATCGCCGAACTCCAGCCGCAGTGACGGCTGCCCACCATGCTGTCAACCTCATACTCACGCTTGGGCCCCGAACCCCGTTCAGCCGGCCGACCATCGTCGCCCACCCATTGACCTAGATACTCATCGCGACTACTGTGATCCGCTGAAGTGCCACAGCCCACGAGGCCGAATACGAGGACCAGTACTAGCAACGGCGAAGTGACAAGACGCAGCAAGCTAGCGACCTGCCTCTTCGCGAGTCCACTGCACGAAGTCAGCGAAGTTCGAGCCATCGTATTCGCTCGGGAAACCACCGCCGTGGTGCATTGGGGAGTCAGCCCGGCCATCGACATTCGCAACAAGCCCCTGACTACTCACGAATCTGTAATACCGGCGACTCTCGTCTCGAGGTACTTCCTTCCCCTCAGGCTCGTACGCTCCTCCGGCATAGTTTGTTGCCTTGTTGCGAAGGAAGTAGACCCCCTGCTCCGTCGGGAGGCTGGCGTTGATCTGGCGCGCCTCCTTGGCGTCGTGAACCATTACCTCCAGCAAGAGGTCACTATCCGTTGACGGATAAGCGGGGTGACCCTTAGGAAGGGAGGCGATCTCGTCATTCATGGAGATCACTTCATCGACCTTGAGACTTAGAGTAGCGTAATGCACTACTCCGATCTGTTCGTTGGCGCCGAAGGAGCGACCCGGTTGAGAGCTGATGACCTCGCCCAGTACAACAACGTCAGACAGACTAACAGCGTCTCTGAGTGAATTCATTGACTCAGCTTCAGTGGCCTGGTAGTAGTCCAAAGCTTGCCAAACTGATGGGTCTCCGTCCACCGACGGTCTGGCGCCTAGCAGAATGGCGGCGACACCAAGAACGACAACTATGCTTGGGGCAACTCGCTCGCGAGACTTCACTGTTTCACCCTTTGAAATGTCTGCGACATCACACTCCTACATTCCCTACGCCGGATCGCCCTCTGGATACTCGTAGTTGATCTGACTGATGTCGTGGTCGCTTAGAGAGATCATCAGCCCTCCTCCACTCTTTATGGTCCGGGTGCAAGATGTTAGACCGCCAGCTTCGTGCTGCAAACCGACCGTGTGCCCGAACTCGTGACAGGCCAAATTCTGGCGTTCAGCAAGCGTGTCATAGTAACTCGGGTTGTCATAGTTGAAACGCAGATAGGACCCATAGCACCACGCACCTCCATTTCTGACCCCTGTTGTAGCAGTTGCTGGGCAGTCAACCCATGCGACGAGGCCATTGTTTCCATAGTCGTTGTCCATGACAACAACATCTGCTGGGCTGCGCTCCCACACAACAAGATCGGTCCTCTGGTCATACTCAGCCGCGGCTCGGTTACGCACCGCGCTTACGACGTCGGGATTCGACATACCCACGAACTCGTAGGTGTGGGTGTAATTGTTCCCGAGGACAACGCAATTTGAAGGATTGTCTGAAAAGGGATCTGATGATCCGTAACAGAACGTGGACCCAAAGTTCCCCGCGCGTGCGACGCCGGATCCCGTCACAAGAAGAGCAAGGCATAGAAAGCCGACGGCGACAGACCACTGAAATGACCGGAATCCCAACAAGGGCCGCCCCGCATTGCACTCGTCGTCAACTCTCCACATTTCGTACTCCATCGCTGTGTCTCTTCTTGGATTTCGCGCACCGCGGCCCGTGAATGCCAAGTGTCGTTGTCAGCGATGTGACATTGGGCGTCCTTCTCGCAACATCCCGTCAGGCTTTTCACCCACGTTGGACATGCGTTGGCAATGATGCCGACCCCCGACCCCCGACGTTGGTTCGCGCGATTGCGCTTCCCCAGACAGCAGTGACAGTCGCACACGAGACCCGCCTTGTCAAGCATATAGTCGATACTGGCAGGCGACGAACAGGGTGCGGTATTTCGGGCCCCTCTTGATGGACGCGGGGGTGGGGTGAGGTGACGAGACGGCGATAGGCGCTCGGAAAGGGCGTATGGCCCCGCGAGACTTGGAAGCGCTGAACAACCAAGTCGAGAGGCCATACGCATGGGTCATGCTACGTCGTCGTGTCCGTCTTCGTTCGAGGTGACGCTGCTGGGTATCCCGGGGATGCGGGTGCTGGCAGTGTTCGAGTTCGTCGATGAGCGGCAGGTGTTCGTCGAGACGGGCGCCGACCGGGACTGGTATCGGGGCTGCGGGCTACGGGCCGAGTCTGGCGGCCGTCATGTCGTGGGGGTCCGGGATCTGCCGGCTGCTGGCAAGGCGACCCGGCTGGTGTGGCACAATCGCGAGTGGCGCTGTCGCGTCTGCCGGAGCTCGTGGCGCGAGACCCATCCCGCGGTCCCGTCACGGGCGGCGTGGACCGATCGGGCGCGCCGTGAGGCGGCCCGCCGGGTGGGTCAGGACGGCATGCCGGTCGCGCCGGTGGCGCGGGCGTTCGGGGTGGGCTGGCAGACGGTGATGCGTGCGGTCGATGACGTGGCCGCCGAGGTCTTCGCCGACCAGGGGGTGTTCACGACCCAGAGCCGGTTGTGCCTGGCGTTGGGGGTGGACGAGAAGGTGATGAACCGGGCCGGTCCCGGCCGGCGTCGGCGGTTCGTGACGGTGCTGGTCAACCTGGCCACGGGCCGGCCGCTCGACATCGTCGAAGGACGCTCGAAACGGGTCCTCAAGGCCTGGTTGGCGGCCCAGACCCAGGTCTGGCGGGACGCCGTCAAGATCGTGGCGCTCGACCCGGCCGCCCCGTACCGGGCAGCGCTGACCGACCCGCAGTTCGGCCTGCACCGCGCGAGGCTGGTGGTGGACAGGTTCCACATCGCCAAGCTCGCCAACGCCGCCGTCGACGACGTCCGCCGACGGGTCCAGCAGGAGACCACCGGCCACCGCGGCCGGACCGGCGACCCGCTCTATTACGCCGACCTCCGGGTTATGCCAATCGTGGGTCGCAGTGGGCCGTTGACGGTCGTGTAGGGCGGTTCTGCTGGTCGCGGGGTCGGCATAATCCTGTGGCGGCCGGATGCTCGTCTTTCCATCGATGGAGAGGAACGAGCATGGTGATCGTTGCCCGGGTTCGGTTCGTGGGCCCGTTGGAGCCCTATGCGCAGGGGTTCGCTGACGAACTGTTGCGCCAGGGCTATCGCCCGATGACGGGGATGAGGGACCAGTTGTTCTTCGTCTCGCACTTGAGCCGGTGGCTGGCCAGCCAGGGCCGGGACGTGTCGGCCCTGGCGTGCCCGGAGGTCGTCGAGGCGTTTCTCGCGGAGCGACGCAGGCTGGGCTACGTCAGCCGGCGAACGCGTGTGGCGCTGGTGCCCCTGCTTGATCATCTGCAGCATCTGGGACTGGTCGCCCGCGCGCCGGCGGTCGAGCTCACACCCACGGAGGCGCTGCTAGCGCGCTACCACAGCTATCTGGTCGATGAGCGTGGCCTGGCCACCACGACCGCCCGAAGCTACAGCGACACGGTCCGGCCCTTCGTTCTCCGCCACGAGGTCGACGACACGCTCGATCTGATCGGCCTGATCGCGGCTGATGTCACGGGGTTCGTCGTCGCGGCGTGTGCCGGCCAGACACGCAGTTCGGCCAAGCGGACCGTGACCGCGTTGCGGTCGCTGCTGGGGTTCTTGCACGTCGCCGGGATCCTGCCGACGTCCCTGGTTGCCGCCGTCCCCTCGGCGGCGTCGTGGCGGTTGGCGGGGTTGCCCCGAGGGCTGAAGCCGGACGAGGTGCAACAGCTGCTGGCCGCACCAGACCGCCGCCGCGGCACCGGCCGTCGGGACTACGCGATGCTGATGCTGCTGATCCGGCTGGGGCTCCGCGCGGGCGAGGTCGCTGCCCTGACATTGGACGACATCGACTGGCGTGCCGGAGACCTGACCGTACGAGGCAAGGGCAACCGGCGTGAGCGGCTACCGCTGCCCGACGATGTCGGCCAGGCGCTGGTGGGCTATCTCCAGCGCGGCCGGCCCGCAACCGCCCTGACACGGCACCTGTTCATCCGCGTCCGTGCCCCGCATGGTCCCATGACCACCGGCGCGGTCTCCCACGCGGTGTTCGCCGCAGGTCAGCGCGCCGGGCTCGGGCCGGTTCGGGCCCACCGGCTACGACATTCCACCGCGACACAGCTGCTGGCCGCGGGAGCGTCGCTGACCGAGATCGGGCAGCTGCTGCGACATCGCTCACAGCTGTCCACGGCGATCTATGCGAAGGTCGACATCGAGGCGCTGCGCTCTCTCGCCCGCCCTTGGGTCGGGGGTGAGGCATGAGCCCGCTGCGTGCCGCGCTCGCCGACTACCTGACCGTGCGTCGGGCGATGGGCTACAAGCTCACCCGCACCGGCGGGCTGCTGGCCCAGTTCGTCACCTATCTCGAGGACGTCGACGCCGAGACCATCACCATCGAGCACGCCCTGACCAAAGTTCGAACGCCCGCGGAGTGCGGGCAGGAAGGTACGCCGCATGTTGAAGCTACTGGGTGACGAAGACGCCGTCGAGCACGACGAGCGTGACGACGCGTCGGTGGGGATCGATTTGGATGAGCTGTGTCGGGTCGCGGCACGCGAGATGCTCGCGGTCGCGCTCGAGGCCGAGCGGCGGGCGTGGCTCGCCGAGCACGCGGACCTGCTCGACGCGGCCGGCAAGCGGCTGGTGGTGGGCAACGGCTACCACCGCGAACGCACGATCGTGACCGGTGCCGGGCAGGTCGAGGTCAAAGCGCCGCGGGTGCACGACCGGCGGGCTGAGGAGGAGCGCGAGCCCTACGCCTCGTCGATCCTGCCGCCCTACATGCGCCGCTCGGCGAAGGTGACCGAGGTGCTGCCGATCCTCTACCTGCGGGGCCTGTCGACCGGGGACTTCGCCCCGGCGCTGACCAGCTTCTTCGGCACCGACGCGGGGCTGTCCGCGGCCACGGTGACCCGGCTGACCGCCGCATGGCAGGCCGAGCACGCCCGCTGGGCGGCCCGGGATCTCTCGGCGGTCGACTACGTCTACTGCTGGGCCGACGGGGTCTACCCCAACGTGCGGCTGCCCGATGCAGACGGACACCGTGACGCGCTGTGTCTGCTCACGATCGTGGGCGTACGGGCGGATGGGACCAAGGAACTGGTCGCCGTGGTGGACGGGTATCGGGAGTCGACCGACTCGTGGGCCGAGATCCTGCGTGACCTGACCGCCCGCGGGATGCGGGCCCCCGAGCTGATGGTCGGCGACGGCGCGCTCGGCCTGTGGGCCGCGCTACGCCAGGTATGGCCGGCCACCCGCCAACAGCTGTGCTGGGTTCACAAGACCGCCCGGGTGCTCTCCGCGCTGCCCAAGCGGCTCCACCCCAGGGCCAAGGGGCTGCTCCACGACATCGCCTACGCCGACTCGCGCACCGCGGCGGTGCAGGCCGTCAAGGTCCTGGCCGACGAGCTCGCCTCGCACCCCAAGGCGGTCGCCAAGATCACCGACCATCTCGACCGGCTGCTGACCTTCTTCGACTTCCCGGCCGAGCACTGGAAGCACCTGCGCACCACCAACCCGATCGAGTCCACCTTCGCCACGGTGCGGCTACGCACCCGGGTCACCCGTGGCGCCGGCTCACGCGAGGCCGCGACCGCCATGGCCTACAAGCTGCTCGACGCCGCCCAGCAGCGCTGGCGACGGGTCGACGGCCACGAGCTCGTCGCGCTCGTGCGTGCCGGCGCCACGTTCATCGACGGCAAACTCGTCGAGCGAGACGACACCCGAACTGAGGAGGAACACCACGACAACGACCAGGAGCGCGCCGCCTGATGCCCGACCTCATCCACAACACTTGACAATGACTCGCGCCGTCGGGCGCGGCGGCTGACCTGCCCACGCTGTGGCTGGTCGAGCGCGGCGTGCTACGACCGGTCGGTGCGCCGCTGGCGGCACGTGGACGCGGGCAGTTCGAAGGTGTGGCTGGAGGCCGAGATCCGCCGGCTCGACTGCCGCCGCTGCGGACGGGTGGTCACCGAACAGGTCCCCTGGGCCCGTCACGGTGCCTGCCACTCCCGCGACCTGCAGGACGTGATCGCCTGGCTCGCCAGACGGTGCGACAAGGACACCGTCCGGCGGCTGCTACGGGTGTCGTGGGCCGCGGTCCGCAACGCGGTGACCATGGTCGTGGCCGAGCAGCTCGACGACACCCGGCTCGACGAGCTGTTCCGCATCGGCGTCGACGAGATCTCCTACCGCAAGGGCCACCGGTATCTCACGGTCGTCGCCGACCACGACCGTGACGGCGCGGTGGTGTGGGCCGGCGAGGGCCGTGACGGCAGATCCGGCAAGGACGCCGCCACGTTGGGCCGTTTCTACGAACAGCTGGGCGAGGACCGCTGCCGGCGCCTGCAGGTGGTCACCCTCGACCTCGGCAACGCCTACGCCAAGGCCACCCGCGACCACGCTCCCCAGGCGGTGCAGGCCGCCGACCCCTTCCACGTGGTCGCGCTCGCGAACAAGGCGATCGACGAGACCCGCCGGTGAGCCTGGAACCTGCACCGCACCCTCGCCTCGGGCCGAGCGGCCTGGGTCAAGGCCACCCGCTGGGCGCTAGTCAAAGACCCCAGCAACTGGCGTGACTCGCAGCGTCAGGTCATGGCCCAGCTCAAACGCGACCGATCGGTCCTCTACCGGGCATGGCTGCTCAAAGAAGCCCTGCGTGACCTCTACCGGCTCGACGACCCCTCCCAAGCGCCAGACCTGCTCGACCGCTGGCTCGCCTGGGCCTGCCGGTCACGCATCCCCGCCTTCGTCAAGCTCTCCCGCACCCTGCGCAAGGAGCGCCACCGCATCCTCGCCGCGATCGAGCACGGCCTGTCGAACTCCAAACTCGAGGGCCTCAACTCCAAGATCCGGATCATCAACCACCGCGGCTACGGCCACCACACCCCCGCCCCGCTGATCGCCATGATCTACCTCTGCTGCGGCGGCATCACCGTCCACCTACCCACAGAAACGTGAGGAGAACCCGATCTTGGTCCAGGCGAACTTGACCAGATAGGCGCCGCTGTCGCCGAACACCCACCGGTCTTGCCTGGACTTGTTGAACCTGCCGAAGTATCGGTCGGTGATCCAGCGCTTCGGTTTCCTCGGGTGGCTGTGTTTGGCCCACTTGTAGGCGAGCCGCCACATGTAGCGGTCCAGCGACGAGAAGACCTCGCTGGACACCACCGTCCGGTAGTAGGCCGCCCACCCCCGCACGATTGGGGGTGAGCCGTTGCAGCACTCTGGCGATGTTGGCCCCACGCAACGAGCGCATCTCGCTGCGGAGCCGTTGCCGGATCCGTCTTATGGCCGCCTTGCTCCACGCTGACGTGGCTGACCTCATGGCCCTTCTCGCCGAGCGCATCCGCCAGCTCACGAGTCGACTTCGACGACCACCGCAGCGGCGATTCCGGATCCCCACGGGTGGCCGGATCTACCATCGCCTCCAGCGTCTCCACCAGCCCCGGGTCGGTCTCGGTCAGCGGCTTGCGGCCCCCACCCGCCCGCCGGGCCCGACCCACCGGCAGCACCTCGCCCGGCTCGTCGAGCTCGCGGACCGCCTTGGACACCGTCGGCTGCGACACCCCCGCCGCCCGTGCCACCGCGCTGATCCCACCCCACCCCCACGCACGAGCCTCGGCGCCCAGAAGCACCCGACGTTGCCGCTCGTCCAGATGCGGCAACACCGCCGCCAACTTGTCCGCCAGCACGCTCTCGTCCACGGTCACCAGGCAAGACTAACCGACCATCCCACTTCCAAACGTTATTTTGTACCAAGCCCTAACTAACTGCCACCGAGAAGATCCGTTCCGAGATCGACGTGTTGTTCGCCGACCCCGACCGGGAGCTCGGCGAGATCCTCAAGACCGTCGCCCAGCTCAGCATCCGCCTCGTCTTCCAGGCCGCGTTGGAGGCCGAGGTCACCGAGTTCCTGGGCCGCGAGCGCTACGCCCGCGGCGAGCGTGCCCGTGACGGCCACCGCAACGGCTACGCGCCGACCACGGTCAAGACCACTGCGGGGCCGGTCACCCTGGCCCGGCCCAAGGTGCGCGGCACCCTGCAGCGGTTCTCGTCACGGCTGCTGGGCAAGCACGTCACCCGCACCAACGCGCTGGAGTCGCTGGTGATCTCCGGCTGGGTACGGGGCCTGTCCGACCGCGACATCGAGGCGGCGCTGCGCGAGACGCTGGGCGACGAGGCGACCGTGTCCACGTCGACGGTGTCGCGGATCTGCGAGCAGATCAAGTATGAGTTCGCACAGTGGCAGACCCGTGACCTGACGCAGGTCGAGCTCGACTACCTGTTCGTCGACGCTTCGCACTTCAAGATGCACGACGGCGCCCGCTCGGAGCCGGTGCTGGTCGACTACGGCATCACCACCGCGGGCACCCCCGTGTTCTTGCATCTGGACGGGGGCTCGGCCGAGTCCACCGACGCGTGCATCGCGTTCCTGGAGGACATGGTCGCCCGCGGGATGCCCTCGCCGGCGCTCACCATCTCCGACGGCGCGCCCGGACTGTGCGCCGCGCTCGACCAGGTCTTCCCGCACGCCCGCCGGCAGCGCTGTCTCATCCATCGCGCCAGGCATCTGCTGGCCAAGGTCGCCGAGATCGACCAGGATGCCGTGCGTGGCGACTTCTGGGAGATCTTCGACCTGGCGGACGAGGTCGCCCCCGGCCGCGACGCCGTCGCCGAGGCCCGCCGACCCGCACAGTTCGCCTCGACCTGGGGTGGCGCCTACCCGCGGGCGGTCGCGTGCGTGACCAACGACCTCGAGCTGCTCGCCGCCCACCTGCATCACCCGCGGGCGCACTGGGGCCGTATCCGCCACACCAACCTCATATCGGGCGGCAAATATCGAGTGCACCTTCGGTGAGTCCCGCCGGCGGCTGAAGGTCATCGGCCGGCTCCCCGGCGAGCGCTCCGCGCTGTCGCTGGCGTGGGCCGTGCTCGACCGTGCCGCCGCGGGCTGGCGCGGGATCACCTACACGCCCGCCGATGTCCGTCTGCTCCAGACCATCCGCCGCGACCTCGGCCTCACCCGACCCAAGCACCACCGACCCGAAGCCGACCCTGCCGGCGGTGAGTTCCTAACGGATGTCAAGGCTGCTCGTCGGCGACCTCCGCGATCGGCCGGCCCGTGTCCCGAACCAGCGCGACCGCGTCACGCTTGAACTCGTCCGAGAACTTCCGTCTCTTACGTTTGCTCTGCTCGTGTGCCATGCGGACGTCCTCTCAGCTCAGTCGCCTCAGTCGAGGTGTCCAGCTGCAGGGGGCAAGTCCAGACTTCTGTGGTCCGGGGGTCGGGGGTGCTGGGTCAGTTCGATGCGCCGGCGTTGGCTGCTGGGTGGGTGCTCTCGTGCGAGAGGCTGGGGTAGGCGGCTTCCCAGGTGTTGCGGAGTAGGTCGCTGAGGGGGAGGTGGGGCCATTCGGCGTGGAGTTGGGGGAAGGTGATGGTGGCGGCGAGCAGGTCGGCCGGTCCGGTTTCGAGCCAGAGCGCGAGCACCTGCCGGCGGGTGTGGGGGTCAGTGAGGTCGACGTGTCGGGTGCCGTGGTGGATGGTGAGCTGGTCGGGTAGGTCGAGGGCGGTCCAGTGTCCGGGGTGGCCGGACAGCTGTTCGGGCCGGCGCTGCGCTCGGCGTGCCGCGTGACGCGCTGCTCGACCCCGCCGCCCCGCTCCAGCGACGGGTGCTCGCGCTGCTCGACGACGTCCTCGAGGGCGTGGACGCCGTCGCCGTCGACGGCTGCGGCGCGCCGGCCGTGCCCACGTCCCTGTCGGGCCTCGCGCGAGGCTTCCATCGGCTGCTCACGGAGGAGCGGTTCGCCCGTGTCCGCCGGGCCGGGATCGCCCACGGGGGTCTCGTCGGCGGGCGGGGCCGGCTGGACTCGGCCCTGCTCGACGCCAGCGTGCTCGCCAAGGCGGGCGCCGAGGGCGTCTACGGTGCGGCGTGGCGGGACGCCGACGGCCGGCCCTGGTCGGTCGCGGTCAAGTGCGAGGACGGTGCCGAGCGAGCCGCGTCGGTGGCGCTCGATGCCCTCACCCGGGACCTCGGACTGCTGCCTGCCGGCACATGGTCGCCGCCCCCCGTCCTGGGCGGGGGACACCCCGTCGGGCAGGTTCGCCCCGCGACCGCAGTACGCGAGCTCGCTGCCGCAGTGGGCGCCAGCAGCGCGTAGCGGGACCGTTGGCCCGGTTCCCGGGTGCGTTGGTATCGTGGTGCTCGCAAGAGTGAGCACCACCCCGGGCGAGGGGGTGGATCATCGAACCAGGAGGAGCGCCGGGCGTGGCCGACACTTCCCGCGACACCAGCGCCGCGGGTGCGGCCGGTAGCGACACGCCCCGTGATCATGCGGACGGGACGCGCAGCGACGCTCCCTCCTCGCGGCTGCGCGACCTCGGGACCTACATCCGCAGTCAGCGCAACAGCGCCCAGCTCTCGCTGCGCAACCTCGCGAAGCTCGCCGGTGTCAGCAACCCGTACCTGAGCCAGATCGAGCGCGGACTGCGCAAGCCCTCGGCCGAGATCCTGCAGGCTATCGCGAAGGCCCTCTCGATCTCGGCGGAGACCCTCTACGTGAAGGCGGGGATCCTCGAGGAGCGTGACGACGAGCACGACCTCGAGTCCGCGATCGCTCGCGACCCCTACCTGACCGAGCCGCAGCGGCAGGCGCTCATCGAGATGTACCGGTCGTTCCGCCGGCTCGCGGAGCTCCAGGACACCGCACCGCCGCCCCAGGAGCCGCGGGGCGCGCGCAAGGCCATCCGCGGCATCATCGACGCCGTCAGCGCCGGCGAGGTCGACGACGCGGCCATCGCCGCGGCCAGCCCCGAAGGGGAGACCGCCGACGAGGCCTGAGCCTGCCCGCGTGGCGAAGCGCGCTGTCCGATGGCTCCCCGCGTCGATGCGGCGGTCGTTGCTGACGCGACTACCCTCGGTGCGTCCCCCCGGCGCCGGCCTGTCCACGGCGAGGAGCACGTGATCGAACTCCGCACCCATGATGGCTTCCCCGGCGCGTCGCTGCGCGCCGAGTGGGAGCTGCTCGTGGACGAGGACCCCCACGCGACCATCTTCCACACCCCCCGCTACCTGCAGGTGTGGGCGGACACGCTCGGCGGTGGTGTCGTGCGTGTCGACACGGTGCACCGGGACGGACGGCTGATCGGGGTGATCCCTCTGTCCCGCGAACGCGTCGGTGGCCCGACGGGCCCGATGGAGGTGCTGCGCTTCCTCGGCGGGACCGACGTGACGGACTACCTCGGGCCGGTCAGCCGCCTCGAGGACCGCGACGACGTGGCCGGCGCCTATGTCGATGCGCTCGCGGAGCGTCGTGACTGGGACGAGGTCGTGGCGGGCGGTCTCGCGGCCGACAGCGGATGGCGCGAAGCGCTGGTCCGGCATGTGCGCACGCGTGGCCTCGAGATCGTCGACGAGGCCGTCGACGACGTGTGCCCCCGGATCTCGCTGACGGACGGTTACGACGAGTACCTGAAGACCCTCGGCAGCAAGCAGCGTCACGAGCTGCGCCGCAAGGCTCGCAAGCTCGCGCGCGACGCGGGCGAGGTGAACCTCGTGGCCGTCCCGGCCGAGCATCACCAGCAGGCGCTCGACTCCTTCTTCGCCATGGCGGCCGAGGTCGACGGCGAGAAGGGCCGGTTCTTCCTGAGCGACGAGATGCGTGCGTTCTTCGGGGCGCTGGCCGACGAGTTCGGCCCCGACGGGACCTTCCGGATCCATGCGCTCGAGGTCGCCGGCGCGGTCGGTGCGGCCACGATCTCGCTCGTCCACAAGGCCCGGTGGGGTCTGTACAACTCGACCTTCGACGTGGGGCTGCGCAACCTCGCTCCCGGCATGGTGCTCGTCGGTGAGCTCATCCGTGCCGCGGCCGAGGAGAAGCTCGCCGTCTTCGACCTGTTGCGTGGCGACGAGCCCTACAAGTACCGGTTCGGTGCCGACGACCGGACGCTGCGCCGTGTCGCGCTGAGCCGGGGCTGACCATGACCGCGTCGTGTACCGCCCCGTCCCTCGACCGTGCCCGCGCGGTCGATCGGGTCGCGCTGCTGTCCGTGCACACGTCGCCCCTCGACCAGCCGGGGACCGGCGACGGCGGCGGCCTGAACGTCTACGTCCTCCAGATCGCCCGCCGGCTGGCCGCCCGGGGGGTGCACGTCGACGTGTTCACCCGCGCCGCCGACCCGTCGTCGCCCCCGACGGTGTCCGTCGCCGACCGGGTCCTCGTCCACCACATCGTCGCGGGCCCCGTCGCCCCGATCCCGAAGGCGGAGGTCGCCGACCACCTGTCCGCCTTCGCGCTCGGGATGATGCGCCACCCGACGGCCGGCAGCCACGACGTCGTCCACGGCCAGTACTGGCTGTCGGGCTGGGTCGGCCACCGGCTCGCCCGACGGTGGGACGTTCCCTTCGTCCAGACCTTCCACACCCTCGGGATGCTGAAGAACGCGACCCTCGCGCCCGGCGACGTGCCCGAGTCGCCGCTGCGTCTCGCCGTCGAGCGCCGGGTGGCCCACGCCGCCGACCGGGTGCTCGGCCTCACCTGCGGTGAGGGGCGCCTGCTGTACCGCGCGTTCGGCCTGTCCGGTCGCGACATCTCCATCGTCCCCGCCGGGGTGGACCTCGACGTCTTCGCGCCGCGGCGCACCGGGGATCGCCCCGGTCGGACGCGCCCGCCGCAGCTGCTGTTCGTCGGTCGTCTCCAGCCGCTGAAGGGCCCGGACGTCGCGATCCGCACGCTGGCGCTCGTGCGTGAGCGCTACCCGCAAGCGCGGCTGCGGATCGTGGGCGGCCCGTCCGGGTCCGGGGTGGGGCGCGCCGAGCCGAGCCAGCTGCGTCGTCTCGCCGAGGACTGCGGGGTCGGCGACGCGGTCGACCTGCTGCCGGCACGACCGCAGCGCGACCTGGCCGCGCTCTACTGCGCCTCCGACGTGGTCCTCGTCCCGAGCCGCAGCGAGACCTTCGGGCTCGTGGCGCTCGAGGCGCAGGCCTGTGGCACCCCCGTCGTCGCGGCGGCGGTCGGGGGGCTGCGTGCCGTCGTCGGGGACGGTGGCACGCTCGTCGCCGGCCACGATCCCGCCGACCACGCCGCGGCCGTCCTCGCCTACCTCGACGACCCGGCGCTGCGCGCCGCCGCCACCGAGGCTGGACCTCTGACCGCTGCACGGGCGTCGTGGGACCGCACCGTCGACCGGCTCCTCGAGGTCTACGCTGACGTGGTGGCCGAACGCCGGCCGGCGAGGCACGCAAGCTGACGCCCGGTTGCCCCGGGCGGGACCGGAGCGACCATGAATGAGCCCGCCACCGACCACGAGCGCGCCCGGAGGATGATCGTCGACACGCTCGAGGCGGCGGACCTCGACGTGACCGAGGTGCGCGAGAGCGCCTGGATGACGATGATGGCCGGGCAGTGGAAGCGGACCATCCCGCTCCTGCTCGACCTCGACGAGCGCAACCTCCACGTGACGAGCCTGCTCGCCGGCGTCCCGGACGAGGGGCACGAGTCCGTGTACGAGATCCTGCTGCACCGCAACGAGAAGCCCGCCCCGGTCCACTTCGCCCTCGATGACGAGGGCGACATCATCCTCACCGGCCACATCCCGGTCGCGGCGCTCGACGAGACCATGCTCGACCAGGTGCTCGGTGCCGTCCTGACGATCTCCGACGAGACGTTCAACAAGGTGCTCCGCGCCGGCTTCGCCGGCTACATCGAGACCGAGCAGCGCTGGCGCGAGAAGAACGGGCTCCCGCCGAACCCGGTCTCCACGTCCGGCTGACCGGTGCTCCGTCGGACCCTCGTCGCCGCGTCACGCAGCGAGTCCCTTCGTCGGCTGGCCACCGACGTCCCGATGACCCGTCAGGTCGCCCGCCGGTTCGTCGCCGGCGAGACGCTCGACGACGCCCTCGCGCGTGTCGTCGACCTCGACGCGCGGGGCCGCACCGTCACGCTCGACTACCTCGGTGAGGCCGTCCACGACGAGGCGGTCGCGCGGCGGGCCGCCGACGTCTACCTCGAGGCACTGGAACGCATCGAGGTGGCCGGACTCGCCTGCTCCGTGTCGGTGAAGCTCACCCAGGTCGGTCTCGACGTGGATCCCGAGCTCTGCCACGACCTGGTCGCCACCATCTGCGCGCGCGCGGCGCGGATGAGCCAGCACGTCACCATCGACATGGAGGGCAGCGACCACACCCAGGCCACCGTCGATCTCGTCCGACGACTGCGTGATGAGGGTCATGACAACGTCGGGTGCGCGCTGCAGACCTACCTGCACCGCACGCTCGACGACGTCCACGCGCTGACCGGCCTCGGTGTCTCGGTCCGCCTGTGCAAGGGCGCCTACGCCGAGCCGGAGGAGATCGCGACGCAGGACGACGACGAGATCGACGCGACCTTCGTCCGGGCGGCCGACCACGTGCTCCGCAGCGGCGTGTACGGACGCTTCGCGACCCACGACCACCGCATCATCCGCATCATCCGCAACCTCGCCCGCCGCTACCAGGTCGGCCCCGACGGCTACGAGTTCCAGATGCTCCACGGCATCCGGGAGCCCCTCCAGCAGGAGCTCGTCGACGCCGGCCTCCGGCTGCGGATCTACCTGCCCTTCGGGGACGAGTGGTACCCGTACCTGACCCGCCGGCTTGCGGAGCGACCCGCGAACTTGCTGTTCTTCCTCCGTGCGCTGGCCAGCAGACGCGAGGACGAGAGCCGCTCATGAACTTCACACTGGCAATCATCGGGACGGGCCGCATCGGGGAGGCGCTGCTGCGTGGCCTGCTGCGCTCGGACTGGGTCACGCCCGAGCAGGTGGTGTGCACCGCCCGGCGCCAGGAACGCTGCGACGAGCTGGTGGCCGCCCACGGCGTGGCGGCGACGACCGACAACCGGGCGGCGGTCGAGAAGGCCGACGTGGTCATCATCGGCCTCAAACCCCAGACCATCCATCAGGTGCTCGCCGCGGTCGGGACCGCATTCCACGCCGGGCAGACGGTGATCAGCGTCGCGGCCGGGACCCCGACGGGCAGCATCGAGGAGCACCTGCCCTCCGGCGTGCCCGTCGTCCGCGTGATGACGAACACGCCGGTGCAGGTCGACGAGGCCATGAGCGTCGTCTGTCCCGGCGCCCACGCGACCGACGACGACGTGCAGGTCGCCCAGGAGATCTTCTCGCACGTCGGCAAGGTCATCCGCATGGACGAGGAGTACCTGGACAGCGTGACCGCGCTGTCGGGCTCCGGGCCGGCCTACTTCTTCCTGCTGGCCGAGGCCATGATCGACGCGGGGATCCTGCTCGGCCTGCCCCGGGACGTGTCGACCGAGCTGATCGTGCAGACGATGGTCGGCTCCGCGAAGATGCTCCGGGACGCCGGCAAGCATCCCGTCGAGCTCCGTGAGATGGTCACGTCGCCCGGCGGGACGACCATCGCGGCGATCCGCGAGCTCGAGCGCGCCCGGGTGAGGGCCGCCTTCCTCGACGCCATCGAGGCCGCCAAGCGGCGGGGCGAGGAGCTCGGCCGCGGTCGGTGACGGTGTGGCCCGTGCCGCCCCGGGGTGGCGGCGGGGCGTACCGGGGTGGCGGCGGGGCGTACCGGGGTGGCGGCGGGGCGTACCGGGGTGGCGGCGGGGCGTACCCTGTCGGCTCGGCGCACGCATCCCCGCTCGGAGCCCGTCCGTGACCCCGCCCCGCCCGTCGGCTCGTCCCCGCCCCCGGCCACGCGGCGTCGTGCCGGTCGCGGCATCACTCGTCGCCGTGCTGGCGCTGAGCGGCTGCTCGTCCACGCCCGCGGCCACCGTCGAGCTCGGCCGGGTCACGAAGGCCGAGGTCGTCCAGACCGTCGCCGCCCCGGTGACGATCGCACCGCGCTCACGCGTGGTCGTCGCCGCACCCGCGAGCGGGACCGTGACCGAGCTGCTCGTGGCCGACGGTGACCACGTGTCCAGCGGCGACCCCATCGCCCGGCTGCAGTCCGACGGCGTGGACCTGCAGATCGCCCAGGCACAGGCGGCCGTCGACGCGGCCGGCGCGCTCGGTGGCGTGACGGGCGGCGTGGACCTCTCGCCGCTGCTCGCCGCCGTCCGCGGTCAGCTCGAGGCCGTCCTGCCCGGCGTGCTCGGCGCGCTCGGCGACCAGGCCGCACAGCTGCCCGAGGGGCCCGCCCGGGACGCCGCCCGCCAGCGCATCGCCGACGCCCAGGCGAGCTACGAGCAGGCCCGTGCCCAGCTGAAGGACGCCGAGGCGCAGGCCCAGGCCACCGCCCGGCGCGCGACCGCCAGCCAGCGTGCTGCCGCCGATGCCCAGCGGCGGCAGGCCGAGGTGGCGCTCGAGGCCGCGAAGGAGCAGTCGGACGCGCTGACCGTGACCGCTCCCGCCGACGGCGTCGTCGAGCTCGGCCGTGCGTCCGCCGGTGGCGGCAGCGCGGCGGCGCTGGGCTCCGGGCTCCCCGCTGGCGCGGGCGACGTGGCGGGACTCCTCGGCGGCGGAGCCGCTCCGCAGGCCGACGGCGGACCGCTCGTCGCCGGCGCGACGGTGACCGGCGGCCAGACGCTCGCGACCCTGTTCGACCTCTCGTCCTTCTACGGGACGGCGTCGATCGACGAGATCGACGCCGTGCTCGTCGCCGACGGTCAGCGGACCAGCGTGCGTCTCGACGCGCTGCCCGATGCGGTGTTCACCGGCGCCGTGGAGCACATCGCCATCGAGCCGGAGCGTGGCGACGCCGGCGGCGTCGTCTACCCGGTCCGGGTGTCGCTCGGGCCGCTGCCGGCGGACGTGGCGCTGCGTGTCGGCCTCACCGGCTCGGTGGAGGTCGAGGTCCGCAAGGTCTCGTCGGACACCACCGTGCCCGCCGCCGCGCTGCGTCGTCGCGACGGCACGGAGGTCGTGGTCGTCGCCCGGGACGGCCACGCCGTCGAGGTGCCCGTCCAGGTCGAGGCGACCGGCGAGGAGCGCAGCGCCGTCAGCGGCGACCTCCGCCCCGGCGAGCAGGTCGTCACGCGCGGCCTCGAGGACCTGCACGACGGCGACCCGCTGCCGTGACCGCGGCAGCCGCCCCGGTCATCGAGACCGTCGACGTGCACCGCCGCTACCACCTCGGCAGCGACGTGGTGGTCCAGGCGCTACGGGGCGTCGACCTCGCCGTGGGACCCGGGGAGTACGTGGCGGTGGTCGGCACGTCCGGCTCCGGGAAGTCCACGCTGCTCAACCTGCTCGGGGCGCTCGACCGGCCCGACGAGGGACAGGTCCGCTTCGAGGGACGGGACGTGCGTGACCTCGCAGACGACGAGCTCGCGGATCTCCGCAACCGTCGTATCGGGTTCGTCTTCCAGTCCTTCCACCTGCTGTCCCGACTGACGGCCCGGGACAACGTGACGCTGCCGCTCGTGTACCGCGGCCTGACCGGTCGCGAGCGCAGCCGCCTCGCCGAGGACGCCCTCGAGCAGGTCGGCCTGGCCGACCGGATGAACCATCGCCCGACCGAGCTCTCGGGCGGCCAGCAGCAGCGGGTCGCGATCGCGCGCGCCATCGTCACCGCACCCGACGTCATCCTCGCCGACGAGCCCACCGGCAACCTCGACACGGCGACTGGCGAGGAGATCCTCACGCTCCTCGACCGGTTCCACACCGAGCGGGGCACCGCGCTCGTCGTCATCACCCACGACGACGAGGTGGCGCTACGCGCCCAGCGCCGGGTGGAGATGCGCGACGGCCGGATCGTGGCCGACGCGCCCACCGACCCGGCGCGGGCCCACCCCGGCGGGGTCGGCCGGGAGCCGCCCCCATGAGCCTCCGCGAGGCCCTCCGCGTCGCCCTCCAGGCCGTGGTGGCGAACCGGCTCCGGTCGGCGCTGACCACCCTCGGGGTCGTCATCGGCGTGCTGGCCGTCGTCCTGCTCGTCGCGATCGGCCAGGGTGCCCGGCAGGAGATCACGTCGCAGATCGAGGGCCTCGGATCCAACCTCCTCATCATCGTGCCGGGGGAGGGCAACTTCTCCCAGGGGCCGTCCCGGTCGCGGTTCACGCTCGCCGACGTGGAGCGGCTCCAGCGGGCCGTCGGCGACCGGGACCGCGTCGCCGGCTACCTCGTCTCCGGCGAGGCCGTCCGCGCCTCCGGTGAGCGCTCCTTCTCCACCGTCCTCGGCGTCACCGACTCCTTCCTCGACGTGGCGTCCCGGGACGTCGCACGTGGGGACGGGTTCAGCGAGTCCGACGTGGTGACCGGCCGCCGTGTGGCCGTGCTCGGTGACAGCGTCGCCCGGACCCTCTTCGGCGATCTGGACCCGCTCGGACGCACGATGACCGTGGCCGGCGTGCGCTTCCGGGTCGTCGGCGTGCTCGCGCCCGTCGGCGGGAGCGCGTTCGGGCCCGACCGCGACTCGCAGGTGCTCGTGCCGGTGACGGCGGCCCAGCGGCTGTTCGGCACGACCTTCCTCGACGCGCTGTTCGTCGAGGCGCCCTCCACCGCCGCCATCCCGGGCGAGACCCGGCTCGTCGAGCAGGTCCTGTCACGCACCCTCGACCCGAGCGAGTTCTCCGTGCTGACCCAGCAGGAGATCATCGGCATCGTCGGCGACGTCCTGCGCATCCTCACGCTCGTCCTCGCCGCCATCGCCGGGATCTCCCTGCTCGTCGGCGGCGTCGGGGTGTCGAACATCATGCTCGTGTCCGTCAGCGAGCGGACCCGGGAGATCGGGCTCCGCAAGGCGCTCGGGGCCCGGACCCGCGACATCACCCGGCAGTTCCTGCTCGAGGCCGTCGTGCTCACGGGCGTCGGTGGGCTCATCGGGCTCGGCGCCGGGATCGGTCTCGCCGTGCTCGTCGACCGTCTGGCGCCCATCCCCGCGGTGGTCACCGGCTGGTCGGTGGCACTCGCGCTCGGCGTGTCGGTCGCCGTCGGGGTGTTCTTCGGCGTCTGGCCGGCGCGGCGTGCCGGCCGCCTCGACCCGGTCGAAGCACTCAGGCACGAGTAGCGCCGTGCGTGCTCGCTCCGCTGCGCGCCACCGGCGACCACGAGTAGCGCCGTGCGTGCTCGCTCCGCTGCGCGCCACCGGCGACCACGAGTAGCGCCGTGCGTGCTCGCTCCGCTGCGCGCCACCGGCGACCACGAGTAGCGCCGTGCGTGCTCGCTCCGCTGCGCGCCACCGGCGACCATGAGTAGCGCCGGCACAGCGATGCCACCGGAGGCGTACCCTCGCAGCAGGAGAGCAGGAGGCGCCGTTCATGGCAGGAGAGGGCCCGAACGCGATCGGGCGTGTCGCGCTCGTCTGGGACGACGACCTCGGGGCGTACAAGTTCGGTGACAGCCACCCGCTCCATCCGGTCCGCGTCGAGCTGACCGTCCGGCTGATCCGCGAGCTCGGCATGATCGACGGTCGTGCGATCACCGAGGTGCTCCCGGGCGCCTACGACGAGGCCGAGCTGCTGCGCCTGCACCGCCAGGACTTCGTCGACGCGGTCAAGCGCGTCAGCGCCGACCCGTCCGTCCAGGCCGACTGGGCCTACGGCCTCGGCCCGGGCGACAACCCGATCTTCCCGCAGATGCACCAGGCGTCCATGCACGTCTGTGCTGCGTCGAAGGAGGCCGCACGACAGGTCTGGACCGGTGAGTCCGACCACGCCTTCAACCCCGCCGGCGGTCTGCACCACGCCATGCCGGACCGCGCGTCGGGCTTCTGCGTCTACAACGACGCCGCCGTCGCCGTCGACTGGCTGCTCGAGCACGGCGCCGAGCGGGTCTGCTACCTCGACGTGGACGTCCACCACGGTGACGGGGTCGAGCGGATGTTCGCCGACGACCCCCGCGTGCTCACGGTCTCGCTCCACGAGTCCGGCCGCTTCCTGTTCCCGGGCACCGGCTTCTCCGACGACATCGGCGGCCCGGGCGCACCCGGGTCCGCGGCCAACCTGCCCTTCCGTCCCGGCACCCCCGGCGAGGTGTGGCTGCAGGCCTTCGATGCGGCGGTCGAGCCGCTCGTCCGCGCGTTCGCGCCCGACGTGATCGTGTCCCAGCTCGGATGCGACACGCACGTCACCGACCCCCTGGCCCATCTGTCGCTCACCGTCGACGACTTCGCGGACATCGTCGCCCGTGTGCACCGGCTCGCCCACGACGTTTGTGCCGGCCGCTGGGTCGCCACGGGCGGGGGCGGGTACCAGCTCGTCCAGGTCGTCCCGCGCGCCTGGACCATCGCCTTCGCCGAGATGACCGGCACGAAGCTGCCACCCGAGACACCGATGGCCTGGCGGGAGTACGCCGCCGACCGGACGAACAGCCGGCCGCCGCACTCCTTCCACGACGACCCGGTCACCGTCGCCGAGCCGATGCGCGAGCGGGCCCGCCAGGAGGCCGACGAGGCGGTCGAGGCGCTCCGCCGCCTCGTGCTGCCCCACCACGCAGCCCGCGCCTGATCAGAGGAACGCGGCGGCCCGTGCCGTGAGCACGAGGCCGAGTACGACGACGGCACCCGCGCCGAGCATCGGCAGCGCCTGCAGCGCGGGACGCAGGCGTCCGCGGGAGGCGACGCGCAGCCGCACCACCTCGCGTCCGTGGACGACCGCGAGCCCCACGGCGGTCAAGGTCGCCGCGAGCCCGACGCTGAACGCGCCGACGAGCGCGAGCCCGAACACGGCACGCCCCAGGCTGAGCGCCGTGAGGAGCACGAGCAGCGCCGTCGGCGACGGAAGCAGCCCGCCCGCCGCGCCGAGCGCCGCGAGGCCCCGCCGCGAGAGCGGATGGACGTTGTCGGGGAGCAGATGGTCGTGTCCGTGCCCGTGGTCGTGGGCCGGTCCGTGGACGTGGGCGTGGTCGTGGGCCGGACCGTGACCGTGGGGAGACCGTGGCCGGCGATCCCGTAGCTCGCTGGCGCGCCGGCGGACGAGCCACAGCCCGACGACGAGCACCACGACCCCGCTGACGAGCGACAGCCAGCCCGTCAGCGCGGCGGCCGACGGTCGCGCCGCCAGCCACCACAACGCGGCGGCGAGCGCCAGCACCGACACGGTGTGCATCGCCGAGACGGTGAGCCCCAGCAGCAGCGCGTCGCGGGGGCGCCCGCGATCGCCGACCAGGTAGGCCGCTGCGATCGTCTTGCCGTGGCCGGGAGCCAGCGCGTGGGCGGCCCCGATGGCCAGGGCGAGCAGCACCCCGCCGGCGACCAGCCCGACGGAACCCGGGGCGTCGACGAGCGCGACGAGTCGCTGCTCGAAGGGGAAGCTGCCACCGAAGGCGCCCGCTGTGACGGACCGGTCGGGCCCCGATGGACGGGCCGCCACGGGCCCGTCGGCCGGCTCGCCACCGCGCTCGCCCACGGCGGCCGTGGCTGCGGCGGCGAAGGCGACCGGGTGCTCGACCGCCGCCGAGGAGAACAGCACCTGCTGGTCACCCCCACGTGAGCCCGGGATGACCGCGAGGGTGCGGTAGCGCGCGTCGAGATCCGTCAGCGGGTCGAGTCGCAGACGGACCTCGACCAGGGGCGCGGGACAGGTGAAGGAGTAGCGCGGGCTGCCCTGCTCCAGATCGTCGGGGAGCGTGACGTCCGCGGCACACGGCGTGCCGTCCTGCGTCGCCGACGCGTGCTGGAGCAGGTAGCGACGGAAGCCCGGCGCCGCCAGCAGCGCACGCCGCTCGTCCGCCGACAGCGCCGCCCGATCCGCCGCCGGGAGGCCGAGCGCCCGGGCGAGCACGACCAGGTCGTCGGGCGCCGGCGTCCACTCGACGGTGAACGTGCGGGGACCGGTGGCCGCCACGAGCGCGAACGAGGGCAGGCCCACCGGGTGGGCCGAGGCCGCGGTCGCCGACGCCATCAGCCAGCCGAGCATTGCGACGGCGACCACGCCGAGACGCCGCCGGTGGCTCGCCGCCTGGGCGCGGGGGACGCAACGACGCACGCGGGACCGAACTCCTGACGGGGCAGAGCGATGGTGTACCACCCGCCGACCGGCCCGGCATGGCACGCCGGCAGCAATGGACCGCCGAACAGGCGCTGTGCCAGGTGTGTCGTGGATAGACTCGTGCAATGACCGACACGCTCCTGACCGCTGCCGAGGTGGCTGAGCAGCTCCGCGTCTCGACGATGACCGTCTATCGGCTCATCCGGAGCGGAGAGCTCCCGGCTGTCCGCGTGGGGCGCAACTACCGGGTTCGTGAGCGCGACCTCGAGCAGTATCTCGAGTCGCAGATCGTGAATCCGGACGACGTGCAGCTGCCTGCCGACCTGTGAGCCGACGCTTCGACGTCGTGACCTTTCTGTCCGACTTCGGACGCTCGGAACGTCTTTGTCGGCGTGTGCCACGGCGTCATCGCGGCGCGGGCACCGCATGCGCGCATCATCGACCTGACGCACGACGTGGGGCCACAGGACGTGCGCGGTGGTTCGCTGCTGCTCGCGCGGGCGGTCGTCCACCTTCCCGTCGCGGTGCATCTGGCGGTCGTCGACCCCGGGGTGGGCACCGCGCGCGTCGCGGTGGCCGCGGAGACCGCACGCGGCGACGTGCTCGTCGGCCCCGACAACGGTCTGCTCGGCGCGGCGGCGCAGGCGCTCGGTGGCGTCACGGCCGTCCACGAGCTCAGCGTGCCCCGGGCCGGATCGATGTCGGCGACCTTCCACGGCCGCGACCTGTTCTCGCCGTCGGCAGCGTCCATCGCCGCGGGTGCCGACCCCGCCGGCCTCGGGCCGGCACGCGACGGGCTCGTCACCCTTCCGGTCCCCGGCGCTGAGGTCGCCTCCGGTCGTATCGCGGCCGAGATCGCGCTGGCCGACCACTTCGGCAACCTGCAGCTCGCGGCGACGGCGGATGCGCTGCCGGCGGCGGGCCTCGTTCCGGGCGACGTCGTGGTCTTCGAGCACGCCGGCGACGTGCACCGGCTCGCGGTGGTGCGTACGTTCGGTGACCTCGGACCCGGTGAGCCCGGCGTGCTCGTGGACAGCGACGAGCACATCGCGCTCACCGTGAACGGCGGGTCCGCGGCACGTCGGTTCGGACTGGGACCGGGCGATCGGGTCGTGCTCGACGCCCGGTGATGAACGCGGGTTCCCCGCCTTCTGGTTCACTGCAGTGACGAAGGACCGCCACGGCACGAACCGCCACTGCACGGCGCGGCGAGCGCCGTGACCGGCGAAGGATCACCGGTGGGCGGGATCGACCGTCGCACCGGCACCACGCACCACCACCGCGAGGAGGCGATCGCGTGGCTGACAACGTGAAGGGCCGCCGCGTCCTCATCACCGGCATCTCGGGCGAGCTCGCGGGGATGCTCGCGGGCGAGCTCGAGCAGCGTGACGACGTCGCCTATCTGGTCGGCGTGGACACGCACGAGCCCCATCACGACCTCACCCGCACCGAGTTCGTCCGTGCGGACATCCGCAACCCGCTCGTCGCGCGGGTGATCACGGCCACGGAGGTCGACACGATCGTCCACATGAGCACCCACACGGCGCCGGGCAGCGCCGGCGGTCGGGGACCCATGAAGGAGCAGAACGTCATCGGGGCGATGCAGCTGCTCGCGGCGGCGCAGAAGGCCGACACCGTGCGCCGCTTCGTCCTGAAGTCGACCACCGCGGTCTACGGCAGCGACTACACCGACCCGGCGCTGTTCCGCGAGGAGGACACCCCGCGCGTCCCCCCGAAGTCCGGGTACGCGAAGGACGCGACCGAGATCGAGGGGTACGCGCGGGCCTTCGGGCGTCGCCGCCGCGACGTCACCCTGACCATGCTCCGGTTCGCGAACTTCCTCGGCGCACGCATGAACTCGGCGATGGCCGGCTTCTTCTCGCTGCCGGTGCTGCCGAGCGTGTTCGGCTACGACCCGCGGCTGCAGTTCGTGCACGAGGACGATGCTGTCGAGGTGCTGCGGCGCGCGGTCACCGAGGATCACAGCGGCGTGTACAACGTCGCGGGGCCCGGCGTGCTCTACCTCTCGCAGTGCAGCCGGCTCTCCGGGCGGCCGCCGGTGCCCGTCCCGATGCCGCTCGTCAGCGCGGTGGCCGCGGTGGTGCGTCGCAGCCGGCGGGTCGACTTCTCACCGGAACAGCTGCGGTTCCTGCAGTTCGGGCGCGTCGCCGACATCGCCCGGTTGCGGAACGTGTTCGGGTACGAGCCGGCGTACTCGACGAGGTCCACCTTCGAGGACTTCGTCGCGCGGCGACGGATCAGCGGCATCGTGAACCGTGAGGAGGTCGTGCGCTGGGAGCGCGAGCTCTACGACTTCATCCAGCGCAAGGGACAGGAACGGTTCGTGGCCGCCCGGCGCGGGATGTGAGGAGGACGTGACGATGGCGAACGGGGACGCCCGCGTGATCTCCATCGAGGAGGAGCGCGCCGCCCGGGCTCACGGCGGTGGACGGCCGCGGTGTGCGGCGCTGACCGCCGACGGCCGGCCGTGCCGGAACTACGCGGTCATCGACGGGTACTGCCGTGTCCACGCACCGGAGGACGCCCTGCCGCCCGAGCCGTCCGGGGGACGGCCCGAGCCCGAGCCGGTCCGCCCGAGCGGTGGCATCGACCTCCTCGAGGGGCTGCGTGACGCCCTCGGCGACCGCTGGCTCGACCACGTGAAGGTCGTCGCCGGGTTCCTCCGTCGGCGGCTCACCGGCGACTACCACATCGACGAGTTCGGCTTCGACGCGGACTTCACCACCCACGCCCTGATGCCGCTGCTGCGCCCGTTCTACCGCTACTACTGGCGGGTCACGAGCCAGGGCGCCGAGCACCTGCCGGGCGGTGGCGGACTCATCGTGGCCAACCACGCCGGGACCCTGCCCGCCGACGCGCTCATGACCCGGCTCGACATCTACGAGCAGACCGGCCGGCACGCCCGCGAGCTCGCGGCCGACCTCGTCTTCCGTCTGCCGGTCGTCGGCGAGATCGGCCGCAAGTCCGGCGCGACCCTGGCGTCGGGCGGAGATGCTGACCGGTTGCTCGACAGCGGTGAGCTCGTCGCCGTCTGGCCGGAGGGCTTCAAGGGCATCGGGAAGCCCTACAAGGACCGTTACAAGCTGCAGCGGTTCGGTCGTGGCGGGTTCGTGGCCACGGCTCTGCGCTCGCAGGTGCCGATCGTGCCGACCGCCATCATCGGCAGCGAGGAGATCTACCCGCTGCTGTACAACCTGAAGACGCTGGCGCGGCTCCTCGGGTTCCCGTACTTCCCGGTCGTCGCCCAGATGCCGCTGCTGCCGGTGCTCGGCCCGGTCGCGCTGCTGCCACTGCCGTCGAAGTGGCACATCGAGTACGGCGAGCCGATCGACACGACGGAGTACGGACCCGAGGCCGCCGACGACCCGATGGCGGTTTTCGACCTGACCGACCGGGTGCGCGACACCATCCAGCAGATGCTGTTCCGCAACCTCATGGGGCGCCGGTCGGTCTTCTTCTAAGCGTCCAGACGGAACGGAGCAGGGCATGGGCGGCTCGCTGAACACCCTTCGCGGCATCCTCGTGGGTGGCGCGGCGCTGGCGGTCATCGTCGGCGCGATCTACCAGCTGTGGGTCGTGGTGATCGTGCTCGGCATCGGGATCGTCGCTCACGGGCTGCTGTGGTGGTACCTGTACCGCCAGCAGCGGCGGGACGCCGACCGCCCCGGTGCCGGTGGCCCCGTCGCCGCGCCGCCCGGTGACGCGCGCAGCTGATCCTGCCCCGCTGACGCACCCGGCACCGGGCTGGCGTGGCGAACGGACATGGCGAAGGGGCGGACCGATCGGTCCGCCCCTTCCGTCTGCGTCTCGGCGCGCTACCGGCGGCGCCGCAGCAGCGTCGCGGAGCCCATGGCGAGCGTGCCGAGCACCATGGCGGCGGCGCCGCCACCCGTCCGCGGGAGGTTCGGGGCGGCCGGCTGCGCCTTCACGGCGGGCGCAGGCGCACCGGAGACGGCGGCCTTGGTCGGCAGCAGGTCGAGCGCGACGGCCAGCGTCTGGTCCTGTCCCGCCGCGTGCAGGGGCGCGAGGGACAGCGCGAATGCGCTCGTGGTGGCGCTGGCGCTGGAGCCGTCGTCTGCGATGTTCGTGGCGCCCTGTCCCTGGGCGATCGAGAGGCCGGCGGCGTTCACGATCTGCCCCAGCAGGTCGGTGACCGGGCTGAGGACCTGGTCGGCCGGGACACCGGAGAGCGAGGGGTCGGCGAGGTCGATGGTCACGTCGCCGACGGAGAGCTTCTCGCCCGCGACCTTCACGATCTCGTCGCCCACCTTCACGGCGATGGTGGTGATGTCGGTGCCGGCGTCCGCGCTGCCGGGCGTGCCGGCGGTTGTGGCCCAGGACGTGTACTCGAGCGCCGGCACCTGGATGATGCCGCCCAGGAGGCTGGCGGAGGCGATGCCCCCCTTGGCGGTCGAGGTGACGAGGTCGCCGGCCGTGGTCACCGTGGACTCGGACCACAGCTTTCGGATGTCGACGAGGTCGACCGAGGTCACGTCCGGGACGTGCGGCACCTCGTCGGGGGTGACCTCCGGGATGTCGACGACCTGTCCGGCGGTCTCCTTGACCGTCGACTCCACCTGACCGAGCGCGCCGTTGAGCTGGTCGACGAGCCCGTTGACCGTGTCGCTGACCTGCCCGACGGCGTCCTGCAGTGGCTGCGCCGCCTCGGCGGGGACCGCGCCGCTGGAGAACAGCGGGGCGATCGACACGGTGAGATGGGCCAGCTCGGACGACGACCGGCTCAGGTGCTGGGCTGCGTCGGTGGTGTAGTCGACCGTGCCGGCGCCGACCTGGAGGATGTCGTCGACGTTGCGCTCGGCGATGGCCGAGTGGCCCTCGTCACTGGCCTTGCTCGAGCTGAGACTGCCTTCGCTGAGCAGGCCGTCGAGCAGGGTCGCGGTGGCGTTGGCCACATCCTTCGACGTGAGCTCGGAGGTCGTGAACGAGACCTTCTGGGCGAGGCTGTTCGCGCCGCCGGTGATGCTTCCGATCAGCTCCGCCGGTGCCGTGACGGTCAGCTCCGCGGCCAGTGCCTGGGCCTGACCGGCGAAGACGTTCGGGGCCGGCGCCGTCCGCCCGGGCGCCGGGAGCGGCCAGCGCGAGTGTCGTGAGTGCCGCGGTCGCCACTGCGGCGGTGCGTCGTAGGTGTCGTCCGGTCATCCCCTGGTCCTCCGCGTCGTGTCGGCGGCACTCTCGGCGCCGTGCTGCCGATGGTGGTCGTGCGCCCCGCTGCCCCCGGTCGTCGGTGGACCGGCTCAGGCTCGGTGGTTCGCCACCCCACGCAACGAGCCACCCCGGACGAGGATGCGGACGGTGGCGCCACGAATACGCTATGTGCGCCGCCCGCACGAGTGGACGGGGAGATCGCGCGGACGGTCTCCCCATCCGAGCCGCGTCGCCTCCCCGAATCGCGGTGCCGCCCCCGAGGGGGCGGCACGGCTACACGGCGGCCCCGGGCTCAGCCGCCACCGAGCAGCCCACCGACCGTGTCCGTCGCCGTGTCCGTGACGGTGTTGGTGGCGTCCTGCACGGTGCCGCCGACGCTGCCGGTGGGCGAGGTCGTCGGCGCGGGCGAGGTGGTCGGACTGGGCGAGGCAGTCGTCGAGCCCGTCGCTCCGCCGACCGTTCCGGTCACCGTGTCGGTCACCGAGGTCGTGGTGTCCGTGACCGTGTCGCTCGCCGTGTCCGTCACGCCGCCGACCGTCCCGGTCGCCGTGTCGGTGACGCCCGTGGTGGTGTCGCCGACCGTGTCGCCGACCTGGCCCGCCGTGTCGCCGACCTGGCCCGCCGTGTCCCCGACCGTGCCGCCGACGGTGGGCAGGCTCGGGGTCGGGGTGGGCAGGACGTTGTCGACGGTGCTGCCGACACCGTCGCCGAGCTGGCCGGTGATCGTGCCGACGGTCTCGCCGACCTCGCCGGTCACGTCCCCGATGGTGCCGGACGGCTCACCGGCGCCGTCGGGATCGCCCGGCAGCGAGCCGGTCGGCGCGGTCGTCGCCCCGTCGGACACGGCTGGAGCGTCACCGGTCTCGCCATCCGCCGTCTGCCCGCTGGCAGCCGGCTCGGCCGCCGGCACGCACGGGCAGCCGTCCGGCCCGAGGGCCGGGCCCTCGCCGGGGCGCAGCGACGAGTCGGTGTCGAGCCCGGTGGCGGCGGCGTTCAGGCAGTCGCACCCGGCCACGTCGGACAGGCGCACGCCGATGTGGCGCAGCACCTCCAGGGAGTCCTCGACGAACGGGCGGCTCTCGTAGGGCAGGCGGTCCATGAGCCGGATCAGGCTGATCTGCTGGTCGTTCGTGAAGGTCGCCACCGTGTCGAGGAGCGACGCGGGCTGCCCCGCCTGGACGGCGGCGATCAGCTCGTTCGTCCCGGCGATCGTGGCGTCGTCCATGCGCTGGAGGGTCGACACGACCTCGTCGGGTGTCAGCTCGCCGGCCCCGTCCTCGAGCTCCTCGAGGCGCTCGCGGGCGAAGGCGAGGTGCAGGCGTCCGGTCGCCACGTCGCCGCTCGCGAGCGACAGCCGCAGGGACTCGGTGGCCTGCTTGACCGGGTAGAGCATCTCGCCGGGCAGCGCCTGCTGGGCCGCCGCGGCGACGCCCGCGCTCCCGACCATCGACGCGAACACGGCGGTGGCCACGCCGACGCGGGCCGAGTTGCGCCAGCGTGCCGTCTTCTCCCAGAAGGCGTCCCGAACGCGCTCGGCCAGCGACACCTCCGCCCGGTCGATCTCCTCGATCAGCTCGGCGCGCAGCCGGGTCCGGAACGCGGGGGTCGGCGCGGCCACCTCGCTGGACTCGGAGACCTCGCGGGCGAGCGTGGCGAGGGCCTGCACCCCCTTGCGGGCGTCTTCGGATGTGCGGGTGCCATCGAGCAGCTCGGCGAGCTCCTCGATGGTGGCCTGGTCGCGGCGCCTCATGGTCGTCCCCCTCCCGGGCGGTGTGAGCCCGGGGACATCCATGACAACGAGCGAGTGGCCTGGAGGTGACGCCGCTGGCCCTCCGGTGCGCGCTGTGCGTGCGGCCTGTTCACAGTGCCACCATCCTCAGCAGCGTGATCAGTCCGCCGAGCCCCATCGCGGCGAGCGACGAGAGGCCGGGCGTGTCCTTGACCTCGGACGCGAGCGACCGCAGTGCCCGGTACTGGAGCGCCTTCGTCGCGCCCACGCTGCGCCCCATGATCTCGGCGGTCTCGGCGACGCTCATGTTGTGCACGAACCGCAGCTCGATGACCTCACGGTGGTCGTCCTTGAGCCGCTCGAGCGCCTGACCGAGTGCCCGCGCCATGTCGCGCGCGACGGTGACCCGCTCGGGGTCGTCGGGCGGCGTGTCGGCGGGGCTGTCGATGATCTTCTCGGTGGAGCGCTCGAGCCGGAAGCGCGCCGACTTGAAGTGGTCGTTCACACGGTTGCGGGCGATCGTGACGATCCAGGCGCCGAGGTCGACGCCCTGCCAGGAGAAGGAGGACAGGCGCCGGTAGGCCCGCAGGAAGACATCGCCGGTCAGATCCTCCGCGGTCTGGCGGTGGCCGACGCGTCGGTAGATGTACCCGAAGGTCTGGTCGACGTAGAGGTCGTAGAGACGCGCGAACGCCTCGCTGTCGCCGTTCTGGGCTCGCTCGACCAGGGACACGACCTCGGGATCGATCCCGTCCCGGCGATCGTCCCGATCCACGGTCGCAGCGCCTCCCACGGCCATTCAGTTCACCGTCCCGCGAGCAGGAGCTGTGCCGCCGCCCCGCCCACGATGATCAGCAGCAGGATGGCGAGTGCGATGGCCGTGCCGGTGCGCACCTGGCGGTCCCTCCGTCGTCGGCGTCATGCCGCTCGCTTCCCTCTCCTCGCGGTCGCCGGCTCCCGGCGGCGACCTCCCCGCCGCGCAATCACTGCGTGATCGAGCGTATGAAGGCCATTCCGCGCTGTCTGTCACCCGTCATGGTCATGACGGATGGCCAGGACGAACTAGTACCGTGTCCCGTGATTTGTCTGGTTGTCGGCTCCCCCCGCCCGTCGGCGGGGTGGGTCCGGCTCTTCGGCGAGAACCCGCGGGTCCCTAGCCGTCGACCGGGGTCGTCACGACCTCGTCGGGCGGGGCTGTCGGCTGGTCGGCGTCGTCCTCGGTGGAGCCCGGAGGAACGCTCACGTCGTCCGGTCGACCGAGAACCTCTTCCGCTGGCGCGCCGTCGAGCAGCGCCAGGCACTTCTCGCGCTCCTGGCGGAGGTAGCCCACCAGCGCCGCGCGATCATCGAGATAGCGACGGCAGTCGAGCTCGAGCGTGATGTTGAGGTTACCGAGTGTGTCATCGCCGACCGAATGCAGGAAACTGGCCAATGGGAGGATGCCGTGGCCGAGCGGAGCGTGGCTGTCGCGCCCCGCGCCCCGATTGTCCGAAACGTGCAGGTGCACGGCGGTGCGCTTGAGCCGCCGCCACGCCTCGTTGATGTCCACCTTGGCGACCCCGAAGTGGCTCGTGTCGAGCACGACGTGCGGGAACGGTGCAAGGTGGTCGGGCTCGGTGTAGCGGTGGAAGCGGACCGGGCGGCCGGCAACGGCGACGGGATAGAGGTTCTCCACGCCGATCCGTGTGTCGAGCTTCGCCGCCTGCTGCTCCCCCTCCTCGAGGAGCCAGCGGTGGAAGCTGCGCTGCCACCTGAACGGCGGGTGGACGATCATCGTCGGCGACTCGAGTGAGCTCGCCAGCTCGAGCGACCGGTGCGCCTTCTCGATCAGGTCCGTACCGAAGACACGGCGGGTCAGCAACAGGAACGGCCCGTGCACGGCGAGGACCGGCGTCCCCTCCCGGGCGGCGATCGGTCCGACGCGGTCGGCGTCCTGGGTCGTCGGATCCTGGGTGACCATCAGCTCCGCGCCGTCGTAGCCGGCCTCGGCGATGACGCCGCACGCCCAGTCCAGCGGCCGCGCGAACAGCGGGCCGGTCGAGGCGAGGATCTTCACGTCAGTCATGAGCGGGAGGGTATCCCTCCCGGGACGCCGGCCCGACGGGCTGTCCGGGCCGGTGGTCGACCTCCGTCAGCGGCCGAGCAGCGCGCCCACCGAGGTCCCGCGCTCGCTGGCCTCCACCCACGCGAGCATCACGGTCGCCCGGTCGGGGCGGTGCGGGGCCGGTGCCGCACGCGTGGGCCGGTCGGTGGCCGCGGTCGCGGCGGCCCGCTCCGTGGCGGTCCGGGTCGTCGGGGCCGTGGCGCGGGGGGACGACGGTGCCGACGGGGCCGGTGCGGCGGCTGCCGGCTTCGGCGCCGGTGCCGGGGCCGGGGCGGGTGCCGGGGCGGGTGCCGGGGCGGGTGCCGGGGCCGGGGCGGGTGCCGGGGCGCTGGCCGTCGCGTGCATGGGGCGTCGGAACACCTGCGTCACGTAGATCCGGTCGCCGGCCATCTGCACGCCGATGCCGATGTCGCGCCAGTCGGGGTCGAGGACGTTGCGCCGGTGGCTCGGCGACTGCATGAAGGCGGCGTGGATGCTGCGTACGGAGATGCCCGTCCCCACGTTCTCGCCGGCCTTCTGCCAGTTCGGCACCTCAGAGGCGAGGTTCGGGTTGTGGTAGATGTGCCCGGCGCTGCGCATCCGGCTCGACTGGGTCCGGGCGACGCTCACGAGGTCCCCGGCGACCGACAGGGCCCCGAGCCCGCGAGCGCTGCGCTCGGCGTTGAGCAGCTGCACGAACTGCGCCTCGATCCCCGCGTCCGCTGCGCTCGCCGGCACGGCGACCACGACCGTCGTCGCGAGGGCCAGCGCCAGCGCGAGCACCGTGGATCGGACCATCCTGGTCAGTGCAGTCACGGTCATCGTCCTCGCAGTGGGCTCCGTCGAACCTGTGACCAGGGTTTCGACACGCCGGCAGGGGCTCTTGAGCTACGCAACGTGACGAGTGACCGCGCAGCGTGCTGCGATCCAGGGGCGCAGGCGCTGCTGTTACCCTGCCGCCGTCCGGCGGACGAGCCGTCGATCGAGGAGCAGGCGGTGACCAACGTCCCCGACGTGGCGTCCCGGCTGCGCGCGACCGCCGAGCGGTTCGGCGACAACGTCGCGCTGCGCTGGCGGCAGCACACGCTGACCTACGCCGAGCTCGACGCGCGTGTGAGCGCGGCCGCCGCGGCGCTCCAGCACCTCGGGGTCGGTCGCGGCGACCGGGTCGCCATCCTCCTCGGCAACGTGCCCGCGTTCGTCGAGGCGTACTTCGCGACGCAGCGGGCCGGCGCGGTCGCCGTGCCGCTGAACCCGGAGCTGGCCGGCCCCGAGGTGGCGCACGCGCTCCGGGACGCAGGGGCTCGCGTCTGCGTGACCGGCACGGTGCTCGCCGGGACCGTCTGCGGTCTGGCACCCGAGGTCGAGCTGCTGAGCCATGTCCTCGTCGCCGGCACCGTCGACGCCCTTCCTCAGGCCCCGCCGCCCGTGGAGGTCGTCGGGTGGCGGGCCCTGCTCGAGGCCGGCCATCCGCTGGAGGAGATCGAGCGCCACCGCGACGATCTTGCAGCGATCGTCTACACCTCGGGCACCACCGGGCAGGCGCGGGGTGCGATGCTCACCCGCGGCAACCTGCTCGCCAACCAGGAGCAGTCCCTGGCCGGGCGGTTCCAGATCACCGCCGACGACGTGGTCCTGCTCGTCCTGCCGCTCTCCCACATCTACGCGATGAACGTGGGGATCGGCACCTGCGTGCGGGTCGGCGCCACGATGCTCCTCGCCGAGCGCTTCGACCCCGTCGCCTCGCTCCAGGCCATCGTCGAACACCGCGTCAGCATCATCCTCGGTGCGCCGCAGATGTACATCGCGTGGCTGAACACGCCCGACACCCAGGACTACGACCTCTCCCACGTCCGCCTCGCCATCTCGGGTGCCGCGCCGCTACCGGACTGGGTGTTCCGGCGATTCGCCCACGAGTTCGGGATCACCATCGAGGAGGGGTACGGGCTCACCGAGGCCGCCCCGTCGGTGACGAGCAACTCGATGGCCCCGCGGCCGCGACCCGGGTCCGTCGGCCTGCCGCTGCCCGACCTCGAGCTGCGGCTGGTCGATGCGGCCGGTCGTGACGTCAGCCAGGGCGACCCCGGTGAGATCTGGGTGAAGGGCCCGAACGTCTTCGCTGGCTACTGGCAGGATCCCGAGGCGACGGCCGCCGCCCTCACCGCCGACGGCTGGCTGCGGACCGGTGACGTTGCCGTCCGCGACGGCGACGGCTTCGTCTACCTCGTCGACCGACGCCAGGACCTGATCATCGTCAGCGGCTTCAACGTCTACCCGCGGGAGGTCGAACGCGTCCTGCTCCAGCACGAGCGGGTCGCTGCCTGCGCCGTCGTCGGGATCCCGCACCCCTACACGGGCGAGTCGGTGCGCGCCTTCGTGGTCTCCGTCGCCGGGTCCGAGGTCTCGGTCGACGAGCTCGACGCGTTCTGCCGCGACCGCCTGGCGCGGTACAAGTGCCCGAGAACGATCGATCTCGTCAGCTCCCTGCCCCAGACCGCGTCCGGCAAGATCCGCCGCGTGGATCTGCGCTAGCCGCCGGAGGATCCCCGTGGCCGCCGTCGCCAGCCTGGTCGCCACCGCCGTGAGCGGCCTGTTCAGCATCACGCTGGCGCGGCGCTACACGTCCGGCGGCCGGCGGAACCGTGCGCTGCTGCACTGGGGCATCTCGCTCGGGATGTTCTGTCTCGCCTCGGCGATGCTCGCCGTCGGGGTGCTCGCCGGCTGGTCGCCGTCCGTGTTCCGGCTGTTCTACCTCTTCGGGGCCGTCCTCAACGTGCCGTGGCTCGCCATGGGCAGCGTCCGGATCAACGCACGGTCGCGGCCGACGACCCGCGCCACCGGGGCGGTGACGCTCGCGACGGGCGGGGCCTTCCTCGCGATCGCGCTGATGTCCAGCCAACCGCTGCTGGTCGCGCCGGGAGCCGCTCTCGGCATCCTGTGGGGGCTGGTGCTGCTGGTCGCCGACGAGGACGGGATCGGCGCCGCGTCGACCGCCCTGCTGGGCGTCTTCGCGGCCTCGGCGGCCTTCACGGTGCTGTCGGTCGCGCTGACCGCCCCCGTTCCGCACCATGTGCTGCCCGAGGGGCGCGACCTCTTCCCCGTGGCCGCCCGTGGCTTCGCCGTGGGCGGGAACGCCGTCGGATCCGTGATCGTGGTGCTCGGCGCGATCATCAGCACGATCGTCCTCGCCGTGACCGCGATGCGCCCGCACCTGCGCCGCGAGGTCTCGCGCGTCGCGTGGCGGGCGCCGGTCGAGGCGCTGGCACAGCTCGCACTGACCGGGGCACGAGCCGCCCGCCGCGCCGGTCTGAGCCACATCGCGAAGGGCAACCTCCTCATCGCCCTCGGCGTCCTCGTCGCTGCGTCCGGCGGAGCGGCATCCTTCCTCGGCCAGACCACGGCGAACGCCGTCGCGCTCAGCATCGGCGTGACCATCATGTACCTCGGGTTCGTCCGCACGACCCGCCCCGACGCGCCGAGGGACACCGCCGAGATGGCCGCTGACCCCCGCTGACCCCCGCTGACCCCGGCGGAAAGGAGCTGCCGTGGCGCTCACGCTCGGAGCAGGCAGGCGCGAGCCCGCCCACGTCGTCGTCTACACCCGCACGGGCTGTGGGCTGTGCCGCGAGGCCGAGGAGCTCGTCGCGGCGGAGGCACGAGGTGCGCACGTCGAGCACGTCGACATCGACGCCGCGGGCGAAGACGTGCTGCGCCGGTACCACGTGCGCGTCCCCGTCGTGACCGTCGACGGCCGGGAGGTCGCGGAGGGACACGTGTCGCCGGGGACGATCCGCCAGGCGCTGCGCCGAGCACGACAGGGCCGGTGGGCGTTCTGGCGCGGGGCGTAGCGGCCGTCCATTACCGGCCGCCGTGACGACCCCCCTACGCTGCCCGGGCGCCATCAGCCACCCGGACGACGGAGCCAACGCCGTGAGCAGGCAGCGGATCCCTGACGCGACGGTCGCTCGGCTGCCCATCTACCTCGAGGCCCTCGCGGCGTCCGCTGAGCACGGGACGGAGACGATGTCGAGCGAGGGGCTCGCCGCGGCGTCGGGCGTGAACTCCGCGAAGGTCCGCAAGGACCTGTCCTACCTCGGCTCGTACGGCACGCGGGGCGTCGGCTACCAGGTCGACGAGCTCATCGAGGAGATCTCCCAGGTGCTCGGCCTGACGCGCGACCGGGCGGTCGTCATCGTCGGGATCGGCAACCTCGGCCGGGCCCTCGCGAGCTACGACGGGTTCCGACGCCGCGGGTTCACGGTCACGGCACTCGTCGACGCCGACCCACGCAAGGTCGGCCGACGCGTCGGCGGGGTCGAGATCGAGCCGCTGTCGAGCCTCGGGGACATCGTCGCCGACCGGGACGTGTCCATCGCGGTCCTCGCCACCCCCGCCGAGTCCGCCCAGGCGGTCGCGGACGTGCTCGTCGACGCCGGGGTCACGGCGATCCTCAACTTCGCGCCCGCACACCTGCGCGTCGAGGACCGCGTCCACGTGCGCAAGGTCGACCTGTCGACCGAGCTGCAGATCCTCTCCTTCTACGAGCAGCTGCATGCCGAACCCTCCGGCGGTCAGGACCTGTCCGAACGGGCGTGACCCGTCGTTGCCGGCGGGGATCGCGTGAAACAGGGCGCGCCCGGCATTGGGGGTGGGCCTGCGAGCCGATATCCTCCCTCAGCGCACCGGCATCCCGGTCGACCCACGCGGATCGCCCCCCGCGCTGAACGGACCCCCGCCCGCACCTTGGCGCCCTGAACATGGCGGCTCGGACCGTTCGGCGGGTGGTGTGATCGTGGTCGTCAGGGCGGCCTGTCGCCGGCGCGCCGCCACCGGCCTCCGGGTGCCCGGCAACCTCGACCTCGGGAACCAGATGTCAGTCCTCGTCGTGGGCCTCAACCATCGCAGCGCCCCGCTGGCGCTGCTGGAGCGGCTCGCCGTCCCGAGCGATGACGAGTCCAAGGTGCTCGGAACCCTCCTCGACCTCGAACACGTCATCGAGGCGGTCGTCCTCTCGACGTGCAATCGGGTCGAGGTCTACGCCTACGTCACTCGCTTCCACCCGGGGCTGGAGGAGATCCGCGAGTGGATGGCGGCGCGCGGCAACCTGACGCTCGACGACCTCGACGATCTCGCCTACGTCCACTACGACGACCGTGCGGCCGCCCACCTGTTCTCGGTCGCCTCCGGGATCGACTCCATGGTCGTGGGCGAGCGACAGATCGCCGTGCAGGTCCGGGCGGCGATGGAGACCGCGCGTGCCGAAGGCGCGGCGCGTCGGATGCTCCAGCGGCTGTTCCGCCAGGCCGCCGAGGCCTCGCGACGGGTACGTCGCGAGACCGAGGTCGACACCGGCGCCTCGTCGATGGTCGACGTCGGCATCGACGCCGCCCTGCGTCACCTCGGCGGTGACCTGACCGGCCGGCAGGCCCTCATCGTCGGGGCCGGCAAGATCGGCGGTCTGACCGCCGACCGGCTCCGTCACGAGCCCCTGGCGGGCGTGACGGTCTGGAACCGCAGCGCCGACAAGGCGTCGCGGCTGGCCCAGCGGGTCGGCGGCGAGGACGCCGACGACCTGCGGGACGCGCTCGCCGACGCCGATCTCGTCGTGTGCACAACGGGCGCGCCCCAACCGGTGCTCGACGCCGACATGATCGCCGCCGTCATGGCGTCCCGGGCCGGCCGGCCGATGGTGCTGCTCGACCTCGCCCTGCCCCGCAACGTCGACCCGGCCGCCGCCCGGATCGAGGGCGTCCACGTCGACGACATCGGCGCCGTGCGCGCGGCCGCAGACCGCGCGGTCACCGGGCCGGTGGTCGCCGCGGCCCGGGCGATCGTCGACGAGGAGGCCGCCCGGTTCCTGTCCTGGACCCGCGCGGTCACGGTCGACCCGACGATCAAGGCCCTGCGCCGGCGGGCCGAGGACGTGCGGCGCTCCGAGCTCGACCGGCTCGCCTCGAAGCTCTCGACCCTCGACGACCGGCAGCGCGAGGCGGTCGAGGCGCTGACCCGCGGCATCGTCAACACGCTGCTGCACGAGCCGACCATCCGGCTCAAGGAGCTGGCCGACGGCAACGGCGCCGAGCACCACGCGAACGTGCTCCACGAGCTCTTCGACCTCGACGAGTAGGGAAGCCCCCGTGCCAACACGAGCCGCCGACGAGGGGCCATGGCGGATCGCGACGCGGCGCTCCGCGCTCGCCCAGGCCCAGGCCCGCGCCGTCGCCGACGCCCTGTCCACCGTCACGGACCGGCCGGCCGAGCTGGTGCCCCTGGCCACCTCCGGCGACGAGCATCCCGACCGGGCCATCGAGGCGTTCGACGCGAAGGGTCTGTTCGTCGACGCCACCCGGGGCGCGGTGCTCGGCGGCGAGTGTCACATGGTGGTCCACTCCTACAAGGACCTGCCGACGGAGCCCGCGGACGGGCTCGTCATCGGCGCGGTCCCTCGCCGCGTGGACCCGCGCGACGTGCTGGTCACCCGCGAGGGACACCGGCTCGCCACCATCCCGCGGGGCCAGCCGTTCATCATCGGGACCTCCTCCGCCCGCCGCAAGGCGCAGCTGCAGAAGGCACGGCGTGACCTGCTCGTCCAACCCCTGCGCGGCAACATCGGGACCCGGATGGGGAAGGTCGCCGACGGGTCGCTCGACGGGGTCGTGATCGCGATGGCCGGTCTGCTGCGGGCGGGGCCGAAGGATCTCGACCTGCGTGCCGTGGCCCTCGAGCACGGCGAGCTGCTCCACGCGCCCGCGCAGGGCGCGCTGGCCGTCGAGTGCCGCGTCGACGACGCCACCACCCGGAAGGCTCTGCGGAAGCTCGACGACCCGGACACCCGCACCGTCACCCGGGCCGAGCGCGAGTTCCTCCGGGTCCTGCAGGGCGGGTGCACGGCGCCGATCGGGGCCCACGCCACCCTCATGGACGGCCCGACGGGCACCCGCCGGCTCGAGCTGCTCGGGATGCTCTCGGACCCGAACGGCACACGCCTGCTGCGCGCCTCGCACGAGGCGGCCGAGACCGAGCCCGAGAAGCTGGCCCAGACCCTGGCCGCCACGCTGCTGGCCAACGGTGGCGAGGAGGTCCTCCAGCGGCTGCGGGCGGCGGGATGACCGCCCGCTCCACCCGGCGTGCGACGGAGCTCGCCGCGGGGTTGGCGGGGCTCGGCGGCGCGCCCGGGCGGCCGGGGGTGCTCCACGTCGTCGAGGCCGCCGCCGGCGACCCCACGACGCTGAGCATCCGGGGCGCGGTGCTGCTCGCCAGTGCGGACGTGGTCCGGTTCACGGAGCCCGTGCCGTGGCTCGCGACGCTCGCCCCCGACGCCGCGCTGGTGCGCGGGGCGCTGGAGGAGCTCGGTCCGTCCGACCTCGCCGTCCAGGACGTTCTCGGTCCAGGTCGTGCCGGTCGGGGCGTTCGGGGCGTTCGGTCAGGGCGCCGGAGCGCCGGGGGTCGTCGTGCGGCTTCGCGAGGCGGGCCTCACGGTCGAGCTCGTCCCGTCCGCGGCCGCGCCGGACCCATCCGTGGTCCGTGCCGGGCTGCCGCTCGCCGGGCGGCGTGTGCTCAACCTCCGGGCGCCCCACCAGGCGCCGGCACTGTCGGCCCACGTCCGCTCGCTCGGGGGCATCCCGGTCGAGGCCCCGGCCGTGGCAATCGCCCCGGGTGACCTCGCCTCGCTCGATGCGGCGGTCCGCGACCTGCCGGGAGGACGGTTCGCCGCCTGCTGCCTCACCTCCCCGAACGGCGTCGACGCGCTGGCCGCGGCACTGGCACGCACCGGGCTCGACGCCAGGGCGCTCGCCGGCTGTGGCCGGGTCGCTGCCGTCGGACCGGGCACGGCCGCCGCCCTCGCGGAGCGGCTGACCGTCACCGCCGACCTCGTTCCGGACGTGTCCACCACCCGGGGTCTGGCCGACGCCTTCCCGACGGGGACGGGCGAGGTGCTGCTCCCCCGCGCAGACATCGCGACGAACACGCTCGCCGACGAGCTGCGGGCCCGCGGCTGGACGCCCGTCGAGATCGCCGCCTACCGGACGGTCACCACCGACGCGCTGTCCGATGCCGTCCGCGACGAGCTGACCGCCGGCCGGATCGACCTCGTCCCCTTCCTGTCCTCGTCGATGGTGCGAAGCTTCGCCGCCCTGATGCAGGAGCGCTCCTGGCGGGGCCGGGTCGTCTCGATCGGGCCCGTCACCTCCGCGACCTGCCGCGAGCTCGGCATCCAGGTGGCGCGCCAGGCCACCGAGCACGACCTCGACGGGCTCGTGGACGCGCTCGCCGCGGCGGCGCGCGACTGACCTGCGCCGCGGCGCGCCCGGGTGGCGCCCTCGTCAGGACGTTGTCGCGCGGCACGATGGCCCGTCCGCGTGGGCGGCGGTCCGCCTGAGCCGAGACCCCGGCCCGTCCGCGTGATGCCCGTCCGCCTGGGCGGCGGTCTGCCTGAGCCGAGACCCCGGCCCCGTCCGCCCGAGGCCCGTCCGCCTGGGCGGCCCCCACGGGCCGGTCACCTCCTACGCTGATCCGGCACGGCGAGCGGTGAGGAGCAGAGGGTGGCCTTCAAGGACCGCTTCTACGACGTGCCCGTGCTGGGCACGGCGCTTCGTGTCCAGGACCGCTACAAGGACGACACCGGCGACCAGTTCGCCGCGAGCATCGGGTTCTTCGGGTTCCTGTCGCTCTTCCCGCTCATCGCCCTGGGCGTGGCGGTCGGTGGGTTCGTCATGCGGAACACGCCCGGCGCGAACCTCGATGTGGCCCAGGCGATCAGCGACGCGATCCCGGGACTCGGTGGCGGCGTCGAGGGCGTGTCCGGCATCGTCGACACGGTGGCGAAGAATGCGGGAGCCATCGGTGGGATCTCCTTCGTGCTCCTGCTCCTGTCGGGGCTCCGGGTCGTGAACTCGGCCATGACGGCGACCAGCAAGTTCTTCCGCGTCGAGCTGCCGACCGGCGTCAAGCTCAAGCTGCGTCAGCTCGGAGCCCTTGCGCTGCTCGGCACCCTGGCGCTGGTCGCGACCGTCGTGTCGTCGCTGGCCGGGTTCGAGTTCTCGTTCGTGCCCCATGCGGTCACGGTGGCGGTGAGCACGCTCGTCACGCTGGCGCTCGACGTGCTGCTCTTCCTCGTCGCCTACCGGATCCTCGTCGCCACCGAGGGGCCGGCCTGGGGCGACCTGCTACCTGGTGCGCTGCTCGCGGGTGCGGGATGGACCGCGCTGAAGGTCTTCGGGTCGACGTTCCTCGCCAGCAAGGCCGCCTCCGCGAACGAGCTGTACGGCCTGTTCGGCGGGATCATCGCGCTGCTCGCGCTCTTCTACCTCGCCGGCCGGCTCTACGTGTACGGGGCCGAGCTCTCCGTCGTGCTGCGCCGCGTCGACGAACGCACCGGTTCGGGGCCCGGTGCCAGCCCTGACGACGACGGCCGGAGCAGCGACGGTCGGGACGGCGCCGACCGGCTCGCGGGCAGCGTCGACGAGCGGACGCTGCCCGCCTCCGACGACCGACCGGTCGGGGACGGCAGAGGCGCAGGACACGCGGAGGCCCGAGGCGTCCCCAGCGGCGAGTCGGACGCCGACCGCAGCGACGCCAGCGCGATGGCGACCGAGCGGTCGCGGAGCCTCGCCCGCGCGTCGCGCACGCCGTCGCCGGCCGTGACCGAGGCGACCCGCGCGCGGCTCGCCGAGGCCGACGCGCGCCGCGACCCCGACGCGCCGGCGCCCGTCCGTCACGCGATCGCCTTCACGCTCGCGATCGGCGCCGTCGGCGGCCTGGTCGTCGCGACCCGCCCGTGGGAGCGCGACGACTGACCGGCGACGCCCGGTTTGTGGGGCGGGGTGCTCCGCGGTCGCGGCCCCCGTAGGCGGAAACCGCCGGATGCGCCGGTTCCTGGGGCGGGGCGCTCCGCGGCCGCGGCCCCCGTTGGCGGAAACCGCCGGATGCGCCGGTTCCTGGGGCGGGGCGCTCCGCGGCCGCGGCCCCCGTTGGCGGAAACCGCCGGATGCGCCGGTTCCTGTGGTCCAGGGGGCACGGGGACATGCAGAAACCGTCGTCGCCGTAGCGGCGGGACCACGGGCGAGATCCACAGGCACGCCCCTTCCCGCTGCCCCGGCCCGTCCGCTGGCAGCGATCCTCCCGCTATGCACACCTTCCCCGCCGCCGTCCGTGACCGGCTCGATCGGCAGTTCGGGGCCATCTCGAGGCGACAGCTGCTCGCGGAGGGCCTCACGCCCGATCAGATCGACGGTCTGGTGCGCCGAGGAGTCCTGCGCGTCATCCAGCGCGGTGTCTACCGGGTCGACGGGGGAGCGACGAGCCCGGAGCAGGGTGCCCTGGCGGCCGTCCTGCGGGCCGGAGCCGGAGCGCGCATCGACGGGCCGTTCGTCCTCGGTCTCCTGCACGTCGACGGTTTCACCCGCGAGGACCCCTTCGAGGTCCTGGTCAGCCCCGGGCGTCGGCTGTGCAACGTCGACTTCCGCTGGCGGGTGGACCCGGCTCCGGACGACGGTCACGCGGCGTTCGGGGCGCTCCCGATCGTGACGCCCTCCCGGGCGTTCGTCTCGACCGCCCGGGTCCTCGCCGATGATCCGCGCCGCCTTCGCGTGGGCGTCCAGAGCGCCCGGTGGCGAGGTCTCATCACACCGGCGCGCCTCGGCGAGTGGATGGACCGGCTGCGCGACGCCGACGAGGGCAGCGACGTCGTCCGCTCCTTGTTCGACGAGGGCGTGCTCGCGAGCGAGAGCGACGGGGAGGTCCGGCTCGGGCGCCACCTCGAGTGCTTCGACCCGGCTCCGGAGCCGCAGGTCTGGGTCACGCCCGCTATCCGCGTCGACTGGTACTGGCGCCAGCTCCGGCTCGCGCCCGAGTACGACGGCGTCATCGATCACGCCCACGCCGCCGGCCGAGCCGAGGACCGCCGCCGGGAGGAAGCGCTCGCCGAGGTCGGCGTCCGCCGGGTCCCCGTGACGGCCGCCGACCTCGCCGATCCGGAGGGCCTGATGCGTCTGATGGAGGCCGAGATGCTGGTCCGGGCGCGTGAGCTCGGCGTCGCCGTGCCCCGCCGCGTGGCCTGACCCGCCCCGACGCTGAACGCCGGGGCGGCAGGGCGGGGCCACGTCGCAGTAACCGCCGCATCCGCCGGTTTCGGTGGGTCCGTCGCGAGGCGTCGCCGGGCCACGTCGCAACAACCGCCGCATCCGCCGGTTCCGGGCGGGGGGCGGACCCGGCGTCGACAACGCGCGACCGCCGGGGTGGCGCCCCGCCTTCGTACACTCGACCGCCGACGCGGCCGGGCCGACCGGTCCACGGTCGCCGCCCGCCCGACGCCCCTCGGCGCCCACCCCGTCCGGAGCAGCGCGATGCCATCCACGCCACCGACGAGCCAGTTCCCCGAGCTCCGCATGCGGCGCCTGCGTCGCACGCCGGCGCTGCGCCGCGCGGTCGCCGAGACCCGCCTCACCCCGGCCGATCTCGTCCTGCCGCTGTTCGTCCGCCAGGACATCACCGACCCCGTGCCGGTCGGCTCGATGCCCGGCGTCGTCCAGCACACGCTCGACAGCGTGCGGGCCGAGGCGAAGCGGTGCCATGCGCTCGGCGTCTCGAGCTTCCTGCTCTTCGGCATCCCGGCGTCGAAGGACGCGGTCGGTTCCTCGGGTTGGGACCCTGCGGGCCCCGTGCCGGCCGCTCTGCGCGCCCTGCGCGACGACCTCGGCGACGAGGTGGTCCTGTGGGCCGACGTGTGCTCCTGCGAGTACACGGACCACGGCCACTGCGGCCCGCTCGACGACGAGGGGACCGTGATCAACGACGCGGCCGTCGCCGGCTACGTCCGCGAGGCACGCGTCTACGCCGACGCCGGCGCGGACCTCGTCGCCCCGTCGGGGATGATGGACGGCCAGGTCGCGGCGATCCGGGCGGGTCTCGACGAGGCCGCGCACACGCAGGTCGGCGTCGTCGCCTACGCCGCCAAGTTCGCCTCCGCCTTCTACGGGCCGTTCCGGGAGGCGGCCGACTCCGGCATGTCGTTCGGTGACCGGTCGAGCTACCAGATGGACCCGGGCAACCGTCGTGAGGCGATGCGCGAGATCGCCCTCGACCTCGCCGAAGGGGCCGATGCGATCATCGCGAAGCCCGCCCTGCCCTACCTCGACGTGATCCACGAGGCGCGCGAGCGCTTCGACGTGCCGATCGCCGCCTACCACGTGTCCGGGGAGTACGCGATGCTCCGGGCCGCAGCCGAACGTGGGTGGCTCGACGGCCCGCGGGCGATGCGTGAGGCCGTGACGTCCATCCGGCGCGCCGGGGCGGGACAGGTCATCACCTACGCGGCCCCCGAGATCGCCGAGTCGCTCACGTCGTGACCGTCCTGCGAACCGCCGCCGGTCGGGCCGGGAGGCGACCGTGGACTGGCTGACCGCGACTCCGCTCGCGCACCGTGGTCTGCACGGCGACGGGATCCCCGAGAACACCCTGGCCGCCTTCCGGGCCGCGTGCGACCGCGAGCTCCCGGTCGAGCTCGACGTGCACCTCACCCGCGACGGGCAGGTCGCCGTCATCCACGACGACGACCTGCGGCGGGTGGCCGGCCGACCCCTGAAGATCCGCGACGCCTCCGTCGAGGATCTGTACGCCGCCCGGGTCCTCGGGACCGACGAGCACGTGCCCACCCTCGACGAGGTGCTCGACGTCCTCGGCGGTCGTGTCGCGGTCATGATCGAGCTGAAGAACCTCTCCGGCGCCGTCGGTCCGCTCGAGCAGGCGGTGCACGACCGTCTCGGCACCTACGGCGGGCCCGCCTGTGTCGCCTCCTTCAACCCGCGGAGCATCCTCTGGTTCGCCCGCAACGCCCCCGAGGTGGTTCGCGGGCAGACGGCCTCGTCCTTCGCCGACGTCGCCATGCCGGCGCCGGTCCGCGTCGCGCTGCGTGGCATGGTCGCCAACCGCTGGTCGCGGCCCCACTTCCTGAGCTACGACCTGCGCGACCTGCCGAGCGAGCCCGTCGAGCGCTGGCGGGAGCGCGGGCTGCCCCTCATCACCTGGACGGTGCGCACCGCCGCGGACGTCGCCAAGGCGCGCACCGTCGCCGACAACTTCATCTTCGAGGGCGTGTCGATCTGAGGCGGGTCTGCGCCCGGCCACTAGCCTGCCCCGCCATGAGCGAAACCCATTCCAAGGAACTGTTCGAACGCGCGTCCGCGGTCATCCCCGGTGGCGTCAACTCGCCCGTGCGGGCCTTCGGGTCCGTCGGTGGTGTGCCGCGGTTCATGGCGGCCGCCGAGGGTGCGTGGATCACCGACGAGGACGGTCAACGCTACGTCGACCTCGTCCAGTCGTGGGGCCCGCTGCCGCTCGGCCACGCCCGTCCGGAGGTCGTCGCGGCAGCGCGTGAAGCACTCGAGCGGGGCTCGACCTTCGGCGCGCCGACGCGTGGCGAGGTCGTCCTCGCGGAGATGATCGTCGACGCCGTCCCCTCCATCGAGCAGGTGCGGCTCGTCAGCTCGGGCACCGAGGCGGCCATGAGCGCCGTCCGGCTCGCCCGCGGTGCGACCGGACGTTCGACGATCCTCAAGTTCGCCGGGCACTACCACGGTCATTCCGACGCGCTGCTCGTCGACGCCGGCTCGGGCGTCGCCACCCTCGGCATCCCCGGGTCGCCCGGCGTCACCGAGGGTGCCGCCCGTGACACCGTGGTCGTCGGGTGGAACGACCGTGACGCCGTCGCGGCCGCCGTGGAGGAGCACGGCGACGACCTGGCCGCGATCATCTGCGAACCGGTCGCCGCGAACATGAACCTCGTCCCGCCCGTCGACGGCTTCCTGGCCGAACTGCGCAGGCAGGCCGACCGTGCCGGCGCGGTCCTCGTGTTCGACGAGGTGATCACCGGGTTCCGGCTGGGACGGGGCGGGGCGCAGGCACGCGCCGGCGTGACGCCGGACCTCACCGTGCTCGGGAAGGCGATCGGGGGCGGCTTCCCGCTGGCCGCGTTCGGTGGACGGGCCGATCTCATGCAGCAGATCGCCCCGACCGGCCCCGTCTACCAGGCGGGCACGCTCAGCGGGAACCCGGTCGCCGTCGCCGCCGGCATCGCCCAGCTCCGCCTGCTCGACGACGAGCTCTTCCGCGACCTCGAGGCGATCGCCGAACGGGTCGAGTCGATCTTCCGCACCGCGCTGGCAGGCGCAGGCATCCCGGTCGTCGTCCGTCGGGAGGGGACCCTGATCGGGGTGCTGTTCACCGACGCGCCCCCGGTGGACAAGGCCGGGGTCGCCGCCGCTGACCACGACCGCTACGCGGCCTTCTTCCATGCGCTGCTCGACCGCGGCGTCTACCTCGCCCCGTCGGGCTACGAGGTCATGTTCGCATCGACGGCGCTGGACGAGGAGGCGCTGGCCCACCTCGCAACGGCGGTCGAGGGCGCAGCGACGGCCATCGGTTGAGAACCCGCCGGCGGACTAGCCCGGACCGCCCGACGTCCGATCACGGTCGTTTGTCCACCTCGTGGGCACCACGCTAGTCTCGCCCCGCCTCGGTGGTCCCGCGTTGCCACGGCGCCTGGGAGGGTCGCCGACGCGGTCACCACGAGGCTCGCACGCGGATGATCCGCACGCATGGCCACACGACGTGCGCAGAGGTTGGACTCCACCGAGGCCTGCCGTCCGCACACGTCACCAGGCGACGATCTGACGAGGACTGGGCGTGACACTGAGCTGGTTCGGGGACTTCTTCTCCACCCTGCCCGACGTGGGCCGTGCCGTCTACCAGTTCGGCGACCCGAACGGTGTCGGCAGCGGCTGGTGGGGATTCCTCATCCTGGGCATCTGGGCGGTGTTCCTGATCGCCGTGCCGCTGGGCCTCGCCTACCGGCTGCGCGAGGACCACGGCTGGATCTCGGCGACCCTCGGCGTGATCGGCGGTCTCGCGATCCTGTGGTGGGCGCTCGGCATCATCCCGTCGGCCATCATCTACTTCATCGACTCCAACAAGGAGCTGCTGGCGGGCCCGATCATCCCGGCCACCGCCGGCTTCAGCATCGGCACCTACCGCGTCGACCTGGCCTCGAACCTCTACGACGTGATCCGCGACATCACGGTCGTGACGATCAACATGGTCGTGGTCGCCCTGACGCTCTTCGCGGCGCTGCGCATCCAGCGTCGCTTCCCGAAGACGATCGAGCCTGGCGAGGCCCGCGACTCGATGTTCCGGAAGTAGCAGCGCCCTGTGCACCCGCCGGCACCGCCGGCACGGCCGGCACCACATACGAGGAAGTGAGGACCGTGGCGAAGAAGCTCCCGAAGCCACCGAGTCTGGCGGACGTCAGGAAGGGCGTCCAGGACAACGTCATCTGGAAGTCGATCTTCCGCCCTGGCTCCATCTACCGCCAGGGATACCGGGACACGTCCCGGGATCGGGCGCTGGCCTCCATGAACAACGTGCTCTACCACCTGCACCCGGTGCGGGTGAAGCGGCACGGCCTGAAGCTCACCTACACGTACTGCCTCGGTGGCCTGAGCTTCTTCCTGTTCATCCTGCTGACCATCACGGGCATCTTCCTGATGTTCTTCTACCACCCGACGGCCGGATCGGGATCCGAGCTCGCCTACCTCGACATGCGCCAGCTGGCGTCCTCGGTGACGTTCGGCCAGCTCGTGCGCAACATGCACCGGTGGTCGGCCCACCTGATGGTCTTCACGGTGTTCCTCCACATGGCGCGGGTCTTCTATCACGGCGCCTACAAGCCGCCGCGCGAGTTCAACTGGGTGGTCGGTGTCATCCTGCTGGGGCTGACGCTGTTCCTCTCCTTCACCGGCTACCTGCTGCCCTGGGACCAGCTCGCGATCTGGGCGGTCACGGTCGGTACCTCGATGGCCGGCTTCACCCCCGTGTTCGGCAAGCAGGTGCAGTTCGTCCTGCTCGGTGGGGTCGAGATCGGCCCGAGCACCCTGCTGAGGTGGTACGTGCTGCACGTGCTGTTCGTTCCCTTCATCACGGTCATCTTCATGGCCGTCCACTTCTGGCGCATCCGGAAGGACGGCGGGATCTCCGGCCCGCTGTGAGCCCCGACCAGGATCCGCAGCCACACCGCGGCGAGGAGGACAAGGCGCCGATGTCCGAGCAGGAACACTTCGACCAGGAGACGTACGACCGTCTCATCGCCGAGGGCAAGAGCGAGGAAACCGCTCGCGCCCAGGCGAAGGCCGCGGCCATCCGCAAGGGTGCGCTCGCGTCCGACGGCGACGCCCACGACCCGCCCGAGCCCTACCGGGCCACCAAGGACGCGGCCGAGCACGACGAGGAGGCCGCCAAGCAGCCCGCGGAGGTCGGCGCCAGCCCGCGGGGCGGGGCACGGCCGATCGGCGGCCAGCTGACGCCGGAGGAGCGCGCGCAACGCGTCGCCGCGTCGATGGGCTCCGGTAACGGCGAGTCCCGGGCACGCCTGCTCGCGCTCGTGCCGCCCTCCGAGCAGCTGCGCGAGATCCGCGCCAAGCAGGAGGACCGGGTCTACACCTGGCCGCACCTGCTCATCATCGAGTTCGTCGCCCTGCTGTCGATGGGCTCGCTCATCCTCGTGCTGAGCTTCTTCCTCGACGCCCCCCTGCGGCAGCTGGCGAACCCGAACCTCACGCCGAACCCGTCGAAGGCCCCGTGGTACTTCCTGGGCCTGCAGGAGATGCTGCACTACTTCCACCCGATGGTCGCGGGTGTACTGCTGCCCGGAATGGCCCTTGCGATCCTGGCCGGGACGGCGTACTTCGACAAGAACCCGTCCGCCAAGCCGGACAACCGGAAGTTCGCCAACATGGCCATGACCTTCTTCATCGTGCTCTGGACCGTGCTGATGGTGATCGGGATCTTCTTCCGCGGCCCCGGCTTCAACTGGACCTACCCGTGGCAGGACGGCCTCTTCTTCGAGCTGCCGTAAAGGGACGACGATGACTGAGAACCAGCAGCAACCGCCTGCCGGGGGCCGGACCCGGCAGCCCGTGAAGCGACGGACCGTGCTGCGCTACGGGCTCTGGGGTGCCGTCGGCACCGGCCTGCTCTCCTTCGGGGGAGGGGTCATCGGCTACCTGTGGCCGAACCTCGCCGGTGGGTTCGGGGCCGACATCAACGTCGGCAACGCGCAGTCGATCGCCGACGGGATCAAGGCCGACAAGACGCCGTTCGTCTACCCGGCCGGCCGCCTCTACGTCGTGACGTGGGATCCGAGTCTCCCCGATGCCAAGAAGGTGTACGGCGACGACCACCCCACCCTGTCGGACAACCTGGGGCTGATGGCGCTCTACCAGAAGTGCGTCCACCTCGGCTGCCGGGTGCCGTGGTGCCAGACCTCCCAGTGGTTCGAGTGCCCGTGCCACGGGTCGAAGTACAACCGGTACGGCGAGTGGATGGACGGGCCGGCGCCACGCGGCCTCGACCGCTTCCCGTCGCAGATCAACAGCGACGGTGACCTCGTCATCTCCACCGGCACGATCATCACCGGCCCGGCGCGGACGATCCACGTGATCCAGCAGGAGGCCGAGGGCCCCCACTGCGTCAGCCTGTGACCCGCTCACCGTCCGACCCGAGAGAGAGCGCATGTTGCACCAGCTGATCCTCGCGCAGGCCGCGAGCGAGGGAACCGGGGACGCCGCCGCGTCCGGGGGGATGTCCTCCGCGACGCTGGCCGTCCTCATCCTGCTGGCCGCGCTGGGGGCGTTCGCCATCGCCTACTTCGTCGTCGGCCCCGGCCGGCCGCGCCGTCGCGGGCCCGAGCCCCACGGCGACATCCCGCTGGCGATGCGGCCCCACTACGCCGACGAGGACCTCGAGACGACCGGGCTCGAGCGGGCCATGGCCTGGGGCGTAGCGCTCGCCGCCTTCGCCGCCCTGTTCCTGCCGACCTACTGGCTGATCGAGCCGGCCCGCATCAACAACCGGATCGACGACCTCTACCAGCAGGACGTCGCCTTCGGTCGCGAGCAGTTCGCCCAGAACTGCACGAACTGCCACGGCGAGAACGCGCAGGGAGGCTTCGCTCCCCACCCGGATCCGAACGTCGACGCGCCGTGGCCGGCGCCGGCGCTCGACAACATCGTCGCGCGCTACCAGGACTCCGACACGGTCAGCGACGTGCGCCAGTTCATGATCGAGACGATCAAGCAGGGCCGCCCCGGCACGCCGATGCCGTCGTGGGGCGCGGCCTACAACGGTCCGATGAACGACCAGCAGGTCGAGTCGATCGTCGACTACCTGCTCTCCATCCAGACCGGCAAGGTCCCCCAGGCACAGGCCTTCGTCGGCGCCAGCGGCGAGAACGTCTTCCAGGACAACTGCGCCCGCTGCCACGGCCAGAACGCCGAGGGCTACGTCGGGCCGTCGCTCGTCAACGTCTTCGAGCGCTACGGCGCCTCGCCGGACGACCCGGCCGCCACGCAGGAGGCCGTCAAGGCCGTGAAGTCCACGATCGAGAACGGGCGGTACATCCCGACGGGCGCGCCGATGCCGGCGTGGAAGGACGTGCTCTCCGAGGACGCCATCAACGCGGTGATCGAGTACCTGCAGTCCATCCAGCGGTAGCGAGGGCCTCACACATGCTTCAGACGCTCATACTGGCCGCGGGGAGCAGCGAGTTCATCCCGCCGCAGCACATCGCTGCGAAGATCGGCCTGCCGATCGGCCTGCTCATCTTCATGGGCAGCGCCTTCATGCTGCTGTGGTCCGTGTACGGCGCCAAGAAGGGCGGCCTCGTCTATGGCACCGCGTTCTTCGCCTTCTGCACGATGATCGGCATCTTCTGGTGGTTCGGTGCCCCCGGCACCCCGCAGGGGACCGCCATGGAGTACTTCCCGGGTCAGAACGGCGCGACATACGCGCCGAAGTGGTACCCGATGGAGCCCGGCTCGGAGCGCGCCGGCTTCTTCCCGATCACGAACAGCTACGACAACTTCGAGAGCGTCGCCGCCTACGTCGGCGCCGAGGGCACCCCGTTGGGAGAGCTCGAGAAGCAGCCGCGGTTCGCGTTCATCCACGGTGACGTTGCTCAGGCCGGCGAGCAGATGCTGGCGCAGTACCTGCCCCACGACGAGCAGGGCAGCGCCATCCTCGGCGCGACCCGCCGCCAGAAGCTCCAGGATGCCGCGGGGGATCCGCAGCAGGGCGAGACCCGCGCGACGCCGTTCTTCACGGCACAGGTCGACGAGACCCGCGTGGCGACCGCCCGGGACGGGACCCTCGTCGCCGCGGCGAAGCTGACCACGTTCGCGAACTTCGCCACCCCGGACGGCACGACCCGCCAGGTCCCCGTCGAGCAGGGCACGTGGTTCGCCTTCCGCGACCCGGGCGCCCGGTGGTTCCCCCAGGCGGTGTGGACCGGCATCTCGCTCCTGGCCTTCATCGGCTGCCTGCTCGGCCTCGACCGCATCGAGCAGCGCGAGAAGCGCGAGCAGCTGCGTGCCGAGGAGCCCGAGCGCGTCCGCGTCAGCGCCTGAGTCCGAGGGTCTCGCCGGGCGGGCCACCGAGGCCCCCCGACCGCCGGTACCGCAACGGTCGGCGCTCGCATTTGGCCGCGCCGCGCCGATCCGTACCCTGTGACCGCGATACCCCCGCCCCCTATCGGGCGCCCCCCGGTGCCGCGTCACGCGGCCGTCGCCGGTGCCCCGTCCCGGTCCCTGCACGCTCCTGCCTGGAGTCGGCCGCTTGCCGTCCGTGTCGCTCCCGCGTCCTCACCGCCTGGTGGCGGTGCTGCTGTCCGTCGCCCTCCTGGCCGCCGCCTGTGGCGGCGGGAGCGCCGGGGCGTCCTGCGACGACCTGCCGGGCGTCCGCGCCGGGGTCTGCCTCACCGACGCCGCCTCCCGTCAGCCGGCACCGACCACCGCCGTCGAGCTCGTCCGCAAGCCGGGCGAGACGATGTCGCTCACTGACCTGCGGGGCAAGGTGGTCGTCCTCAACTTCTGGGCGTCCTGGTGCGGCCCGTGCCGCGCCGAGCAGCCCGACCTCAACGAGGCGTACCGGTCCCTGCCCGGCGACCAGGTGGCGTTCCTGGGGGTCAACATCCAGGAGCCCGGCCCGGCCCGGGCCAACGCGCAGGCCCACCTCGACGAGTTCGAGGTGCCCTACCCGTCGCTGTACGACCCGGCCAACGCGTACGCCGCGAAGTTCCGCGGCGTCGGTCCCCGTTCCATCCCGAGCACCGTCGTCGTCGACGCGCAGGGACGTGTGGCCGCATCCATCATCGGTCAGACCACGACTTCAGAGATCGTCGCGCTCGTCTCCGCGCTGCTCGAGTCCGACCGATGACCGCGCAGCGGGAAACCTGCGGCCACCTCGTGCGTTACTGGCACGGCACCACCCATGCCCGTCCCGGGGCTGCGCGCACCGTCATCGGCACCGACCAGGAAGCCCTCCATGGTCCAGCACGTCATCTCGATCATCAGCGACGCCAACCTGCTGCTCGCCGTCCTGGTCTCGTTCGTGGCCGGCATCATCTCGTTCGCCAGCCCCTGCGTCGTCCCGCTCGTGCCCGGCTACCTCTCCTACATGACCGGGCTGTCGGGCGAGGAGATCGCCGAGGCGGGGGCCGCCGGCAAGGGGCGGGTCCTGATCGGCTCCGTGCTGTTCGTCGTGGGGTTCGCGATTCCGTTCACGATGCTCGGCGTGGCCATCGGTGCGCTGACGTTCCTGCAGACCAGCATCGTGGCCCGGATCGTGATGGGGGCCGTGGTGGCTGTTCTCGGGCTGCTGATGGCACGCGGGACGTTGATGCGCGAGTACCGGTTCAGCCACCGGGCCCCGACGGGCGGCGTGGCGACCGCCCCGCTCCTGGGGTTCGTCTTCGGCGTCGGGTGGACTCCCTGCGTCGGTCCCGCGCTCGGTGCCATCCTGACGCTGTCGATGGCCCTGCCGCCCGGACAGATCTCCTGGCGCGGTGGCGTCCTCGGGTTCGTGTTCGCCCTCGGCATCGGCGTCCCCTTCATCGTCGTGGGGCTTCTCTTCAAGCGGATGGCAGGTGCCCTGGACCTGCTCAAGCGCAACGCGCGGACGCTGCAGATCGCCGGCGGGGGGCTGCTGGTCCTGGTCGGACTGGCCATCGCGACCGGGGTCTGGGACCAGTTCATCGGGCTCCTGCGACCGCTGATCCGCGACTTCACGCCGCCGATCTGATGCGCCGCCGTCGCGATACCCGCCGTTGGGTCGGCGCCGGGGACGGGCGTGTGCCGGCCGCGGGTAGGGTGGTGCCCTCGTGACCCGCTACGACTCCTTCGACCCGCCGGAGGCGAATCCCGCCGTCCGGCCGGCCTCGCCCACCCCGCCGCACCAGCAGGGGCCCGGTGCGTTCGTGCGCCAGTCGCTGCTCATGGGGTGGCGCTGGCTGAGCCGCATGCGGACCGCGCTGTACCTGCTGGCCGGCCTCGCCACGCTCACCCTGCTCGCGACGGCCGTGCCACAGGAGCCGAACGTCCCGGCGACCGTGGGTCGGTGGCGTGCCGGCACCGCCGGCCCGGGCGTCGTCGTGTCGAAGATCATCGACGTCTTCGGCGGCTACGACGTCTTCGGCTCGCCGCTGTTCATGGCGCTGCTCATGCTGCTGTTCATCAGCCTGACCGCGTGCCTCATCCCGCGCTACCGCGCCTGGTGGCGGATCCTGCGGCACACCCGGCCGCCGCGTAGCCGTCACGTGGACCGGCAGCCCGAGGTCGGAACGTCTCGCCACCGACCTCACGCCCGACCAGGCACTGAGCCGCGCACGCGCCCACCTCGCCCGCAAGCACTGGCGGCTGCGCGATCCGTCCCTCGACGCCGACCGCGAGCCGCAGGTGGCCGCCGAGAAGGGGCACCTGCTCCGCGAGGGCGGCAGCCTCGTCTTCCACACGGCCTTCTACGTGCTGCTCGTCGCCGTCATCATGGGCCAGCTGCTCGGCTTCAAGGGGCAGATCGGCGTCGTCGAGGGCCAGTCCTGGACCGACGGCCCGATCAGCTACTGGACCTACCAGCCCGGCCGGTGGTGGCAGCCGAGCGACCATCCGGGCTTCGGGCTGACCCTCGACAAGTTCGACATCGCCTGGGAGCGCAGCCTGCGGTTCGCCGGCCAGCCGAAGTTGTTCCTGTCCCACGTCACCGTCACCGAGCCCGACGGCACGACGCACCAGGACACCGTGGGCGGCAACGACCCGATGAACGTCGACGGGATGAAGATCCACCAGCTCGACTGGGGCTACGCCGCCCGGGTCGTCGTGACCGACCACGGCAAGGTCGTCCACGACGGCTTCATCACCATGCAGACGAGCAAGGACGGCCCGTACTACCAGGGCGCGGTGAAGGCGCCCTCGGCCGACCCCGACATCGGTCTCGACGTCTACCTGTGGCCGTACGCGCCGGAGCGGGACGGCAAGCCGCAGCTGACCGGCGCACCGTGGGCCGACGCACCGCTCCTCGGATTCGAGGAGTACCGCGGCGACCTGCAGCCCGAGGTGAGCCAGAACGTCAACAAACTCGACACGACCTTCCTCGAGTCCAAGGGCGCCGGCGCCGTGCGGGTGGGGCAGGGCTACGACCTCGGTGACGGCGTCGTCGTGACCTTCCCCGAGCTGCGGCGCTGGGTGGGCTTCCAGGTCAGCCGCCAGCCCACCATCCCCTTCCTGCTGCTGGGCGCCGGGCTCGTGCTGCTCGGCCTCCTACCCGCCCTGTACGCTTACCGTCGCCGTCTGTGGGTCACCGCAGCGGTCGACGCCGAAACCGGCCGGACCGTCGTCACCGTCGCAGGCCGTGCCTTCCAGCGGCCGCAGGCGTTCGAGTCCGAGCACGCCGGCCTGCTCGCCGGCCTCACGGACGTCCTCGACGGGCAGCCCACCGACGACGGGCCCACCCGCCCACCGGCCCGGACCGGGCCGGGAGAACCCTCGACCACCGAGGTGGTGCACCGATGAGCCAGACCCAGCTCGGCGAGATCAGCAAGATCCTGTTCTCCCCCGTGACGTTCCTGCTGTACGTGTCGGCGATGGGCGCCTACCTGTACGCCATGGCGTTCACGAAGGTCGACCGCAAGGCAGGGGAGCGCTCGCGTTCCGGTCGGCGCGCGCTGCGCCTCGCGACCGGTCTCGCCGTCCTCGGCGTGGGCGCCCACGTCGCGCACATCGTCACCCGTTCGCTGGCGGCCGGTCGCATGCCGCTCGGCAACATGTTCGAGTTCTCGTCGCTGATGGCGCTGATCGCGGTCGTCGGCAGCCTCGTCGTCTTCCAGTGGCGGATGAAGAAGCCCGAGGTCATGGGCTTCGTCCTGCTCGGCACGCTGCTCACCCTCGGCCTCTCGACGTTCCTGTACACGGCACCGGGTCCGCTGATGCCGATCCTCGACTCCTGGTGGCGCGCGATCCACGTCACCGCCATCGTCCTGGCGGCCGGCATCTTCACCGTCGCCTTCGTCTTCACCGCGCTGTACCTGATGCGGGACGCCGCCGAGCGCCGCGTGGCCGAGTGGCAGACCGAGCGGGCCCAGGGCTCCACCGTCGGCGCTGCCTACGCAGGCTCCACCGTCGACGAGGACCGGGGCGACGTCGTGGAGGACGCCGTCCCCGAGCACACCTCGCCCGACCCGGCGTTCACGGATGAGCCCGAGGCCGACGACTCGGCCGCGTACGCCCGGGCGCTGCGGCGCGCGATCGCGCAGCGCATCGACCTCGGAGGGCGGACCGTCCACTTCCCGGTGAAGATCGCGGCGTGGACGGCGTTGGTCGCCGCCGTGTTCTCCCTCGTCTTCCAGCGGCCGAGCGCGACCATCTCGATGCCGCTCGTCGCCATCGCGGCCGTCACGATCGCGTGGTGGTTCCTGCCGAGCCTCCCGTCGGCCGCCACCCTCGACTCCCTGGCCTACCGCACCACCGCCTTCGGCTTCCCGGTCTGGACCTTCGCGGTCATCGCCGGCGCCATCTGGGCCGAGCAGTCATGGGGCCGCTACTGGGGCTGGGACCCGAAGGAGACCTCGGCGTTCCTGACCTGGGTGGCCTACGCCGGCTACCTGCACGCCCGCGCCACCCACGGGATGCGGGGGCGCAAGGCCGCGTGGTTCGGGATCGGCGCCTTCGCCGTCCTCATGTTCACCTACTACGTCGTGAACCTGATGGTGGTCGGGCTCCACTCCTACGCCGGCCTGCCGCGCTGAGCGGGGGCCGACCCGCCACGACCTGGCTCGTCAGGTCCCGGCGGGGAGGTCCAGCACGATGATCGGGTCGCTCGTCGGCTGCGACGAGCCACCAGCAGGCTCCAGGGTCACCCCGATCGCGACGGCCGTGCGCAGGTCCCCGCTCAGGACCTGGGTGACCTGCCCGTCCGCGCCGGCGTCGAACAGGCCGGCCGGGGCGGCGCCGTCGGCGCCGATGAGCCAGAGCTCGTAGGTCCGCTCGTCGCCGGCGGGCGGCAGCGAGCTCGCCAGGAACACCGCCTGGCCGAGACGGCGCGACACGACGGCCCGTGCGGTCGCGTCACGGGGGACCACGGCGTTGCTGGTGCCGCCGACCACGTCTGCGTCGGGGGCGGCGAGCACCTGGGCCACCTGCTGGTCGTGGTCCTGGAGCGCGTCGAGCCGGCCGTCGAGCCGCGCGACCGTGGCGGCGAGGCCGACGACCGCGAGGAGGAGCACGGCCGCGGCGGCGGCGACGATCCGCGTCGCCCAGGGCCGGGACGGGCGCCGGACGGGCTCCCGCGACACCGGCGGCGGGTCCTGGCGCACCTCGTCGATGCGGGCCATGACCGCGTCCTTCATACCGGACGGCGGCTCCTGCGCGACGCCGGCGGCGAGCCGGGCGGTCGTGGCCTGGAGCTCGGCGACCTCGCGGGCGCAGGCGTCACAGACGGCGAGGTGCTGCTCGAACATGTCGCGCTCGTCGTCGTCGAGCGCGTCGGCAGCGTAGGCGCCGGTCAGTACGTGGATGTCGGGGCTCATGCTTGCACCCCCATGGCGTCGCGGAGACGGATGAGTCCGTCACGCATGCGTGTCTTGATGGTGCCGAGGGGCACGTCGAGGAGCTCGGCCACCTCACGGTACGTGAGGCCGTTGTAGTAGGCGAGGTCCACGGCCTCTCGTTGCAGCGGGGTGAGCGCGTCGAGCGCCTCCCGAACCTGTTCGTGCTCGAAGCGTGTCTGGACCTGTTCGGCCACGCTGTCGTGCGCGCGGTCGCGGTGGCGGTGCCCGACCCGTTCGGTCCGGTCCCGGGCGGCCTGCTCGCTGCGCACCCGGTCGATGGCCCGCCGATGCGCCATGGTGATGACCCAGGTCCGGGCGCTGCCGCGGTGGGGGTCGAAGCGCCCGGCGGTGCGCCAGACCTCGACCAGCACCTCCTGGGCAACCTCCTCGGACTGGGCGGGATCGCGCACCACCCGGCGGACCACGCCCATCACGATGCCCGCCAGGCGGTCGTAGAGGACGGAGAACGCGTCGCGGTCGCCGCGTGCGACGCGCGTCAACAGCTCGTCGTCGGACGGGGCGGCGCTCGGCGCGCCGTCGTCCGGGACCGCACGGAGCGGTCGGTCGCGGGCGGGCATGCTCCCTCCTTGCCGGGTGGATCGTTCCACACCACGGGCGCGTTGCCTGCGTGCCCGGTGTGTGGAGTGGTTCGCAGAACCGAGGAGGGAGGTTTGGCGTGGCGGGGCCGCCGAACGGACGGGGCGGGTCAGCGGGGCAGACGCACGGCGTGTGCGAGCGCCCGGTCGAGCGAGAGCAGGTCCACGGCGAGCTGGGTGTCCGCACGCCGGCCTGCGGACGACCGGGTGGAGCCCCCCACGGTCAGCCGGCCGTCGACACACGCGATCGCGCGGTCGATCTCGACGCCACGGTCGGCGATCGCGCCCCGCCGCACCCGTCGCAGCCACGACCGCCGGAGCTCGGCCAGATGCTGGTCGGGGGGCGGGCCGCCACGCCCGGCGGCGAGCGTGAGCCGCCCGGCGCAGCGGTCCACGAGCGAGTCGATGAGCCGGTTGCGGCCGTCAGGGTCGAGTCGCGCGACCTGCATCCGCAACGTCCGCCGGTCGAGCGGACCGGCAGCGAGGAGGGAGACGACGTCCAACGCAGTTCTTTCGTGTCCTGGGCCGGTCGGCGCCGCCTCGTTCGGGGCGTCGGCGCCGGCATCGTCATCCGGATCGACGCACGAACCGGCCGTCCGGTTGCATCGGAGACGATCGTGCGTCGGCTGGCGTATTACGGTGCAGGGAGACCGACCGACCGACACACAAGGACACGACGCTCATGCCGACACGCAGCTCGCAGGCCAACTGGAAGGGCTCCCTCGCCAAGGGACAGGGCAGGATGCGCCTGGGCGCCGGAGCCTGGGAGGGCGCGTACGACGTGCCGTCCCGCTTCGAGGAGGGCGAGGGAACCAACCCCGAGGAGCTCATCGCCGCCGCTCACGCCGGCTGCTTCTCCATGGCGCTCTCGGGCGTGATCACGCGCGCCGGTCACGAGGTGCGCGAGATCGCCACCTCGGCCGACGTGACCATCGAGAAGGTCGATGGCGACTGGACGATCACGACGATCAAGCTCACGACCGAGGGCGACATCGAGGGGATCGACGCCTCCCAGTTCGAGGAGTACGCGCAGCAGGCGAAGGAGAACTGCCCGGTCTCGCGTGCGCTCGCCGTCTCGGAGATCGTCCTCGAGACCTCCATCAAGGGCTGAACGGCCCACGCGCTGGAGTCCGCCCCCTCTTGCCACCCGGCAGCAGGGGGCGGACCATTCTGGTCGAGCGCTTCTCAGGAGGGCCATCGTGTCCACGCATGCGGTCCGTCGAACGACGCGGCCCGACCCGGGTCGGATCCTCATCGGGATCGTGCTCGTCCTGGTCGGTGGCGCGCTGCTTCTCGAGCGGTTCGCGGCCGTCGACGTGGGGGACGTGTTCGGCACGATCTGGCCGCTGGTTCTGCTGCTGCCGGGTGTCGCTGGTCTGGCGACCACCCGCGGCACCGGGGTGGGCCCGTGGATCCTCACGTTCCTCGGCGGCGGCTTCCTGCTCGCGAACCTGGACGTGATCGGCGACGACTGGCTCGGCACGGCGTGGCCGCTGCTGCTGATCCTCCTCGGTGTTGCCATCCTCTTCCGTCGTCCCGGCCTGAGCGCGTTCGGGACCGGCACCCGTCAGGTCGACGATCCCCGCGTCGAACGCATCGCGGTCTTCAGCGGCAACCACACGATCATCACCTCGCACGCGCTGGAGTCGGGCAGCGCGACGGCGCTCTTCGGCGGTGTCGATCTCGATCTGCGGCAGGCACTGCCCGTCGCGGAGGGCGCGCACGTACACGCCTTCGCCATGTTCGGTGGCGTCACGCTGATCGTCCCCGAGACGTGGCAGGTGCAGCTGCGCGGCCTGCCCCTCTTCGGCGGCATCGACGACAAGCGTCCCCTGCCGCAGTCGCCCCCGAGCAACCCGCCGGTCCTCCACGTGAACGCCACCGCGCTCTTCGGTGGGGTCGAGGTCACCTCGACCCCCAGCTAGCCCCCGGTGACGAGCCGCGTGAGCGCGGTCGCCGACAGCTTCCCCATGTCGTTGCGGGGCAGCGCGTCGACGAGCCAGCGCTCCCTCGGTGCGGCATGCGCGGGCATCGAGGCGGCGACGTGTGCGCGCAGCTCCGCGAGGGTCGGCGGATCCGCCGGGTCCCGGGGGACGCAGACGGCGACGACGACCTGACCCCATTCGTCGTCGGGCCGGCCGACGACGGCCGCGTCGGCGACCTTGGGATGGTGGCGCAGCAGACGTGCCACGGCGGACGCCGCCACGTTCTCGCCGCCGGTGATGATCACGTCGTCGGCCCGGCCGAGCACCTCGAGCCGGCCGTCGTCGTCGATCCGCCCCACGTCCGCCGTGCGCAGCCATCCGTCGTGGATCATGGCGGTGGTCAGATCGGCCCGCCCGCGGTACCCGCGCATGAGCACCGCCCCCCGCAGCCAGATCCGGCCGTCGGCCTCGACGTTGACCTCCACGCCGTCGAGCGGCACGCCGTCGTAGACGCACCCGCCGCAGGTCTCGGTCATCCCGTAGGACACGACGACGGGGACGCCCGCCTCCCTGGCGCGGGCGACGAGCCCCGGTGGCGCTGCCGCCCCGCCGAGCAGCACGCTGTCGAAGCGCGAGAGGTCGGCGCCGGCGTCGAGCAGCCGGGCGAGCATCGTCGGGACCAGCGACACGTGACGGGCACGGGTCTCGCCGGCCACCGCGTCGACGTTGAAGGTGTCGTGCAGGACCGGGTCGGTGCCGAGCAGCCGTGAGCGCAGCCAGACGAGCAGACCGGCGACGTGGTGCATCGGGAGGCACGCGAGCCAGCGGTCACCCTGCTCGCAGCCGAGCCGCTCGACGCTGGCGCGGACGGCGTGGTCGACGGCCGCCCGGGCCAGCTCCACCCCCTTCGGCTCGCCGGTCGTGCCCGACGTCGCCACGACGAAGGCGGTTCCGGGTGGCACCGGCTGCGCGCCGGGGAGCCGGCGGACGGCCGTCCCGCTGCCGGGGCGTGGCTGGATGAGCGCAGCGGGACGCAGCGCCGACAGGATGCGTCCGACGACGGCGTCGGGAGCCGCGGGATCCAGCGGCAGTGCCGCCCCGCCCGACGACCACACCCGCTCGACGGCGGTGATGACGTTTTCGGCGTGCGGCAGCCGGATCGCGACGAGCTCAGGTTCCATGGGTCCCTCCGGGCGTTGGTAGCGTAGGCCGCTGTCCGCTGCACCACCCACGCTGCCCGGGAAGGACCCTCGATGCCTCCTGCCGCAGTCCGTCGGCGGCCGGCCGGTCGTCCGCGGCGACGCCCACGCCGTGTGGCGCGGGCATGAGCGTGTGGCTCGAGGCCGCACGGCCGAAGACGTTGCCCGCCGCGGTGGCGCCCGTCCTGGTGGGGACCGCGGTCGCGTCCACGTTCGTGGCGTGGCGGTTCGTCGCCGCCCTGGTCGTCTCGCTGGCGCTCCAGGTGGCGGTCAACTACGCGAACGACTACTTCGACGGGATCGCCGGGATCGACACGGCCGGTCGCGTCGGGCCGCGTCGTGCCGTCGCCGCCGGCCTGGTGCCGCCCGCCGCCATGAAGCGTGCGACGGCTGTCGCGCTCGGCGTGGCCGGGCTCGCCGGTCTCGGCCTGGCCGCGGCGGCGGGCTGGGAGCTGCTCCTCGTCGGCGCCGCCGCGATGCTGGCGGCGCTCGGCTACAGCGGCGGGACCGGCCCTACGCCTCCCGTGCCCTCGGCGAGGTCTTCGTCTTCGTCTTCTTCGGGCTGGTGGCGACCGTCGGCTCGCAGTACGTCCAGGACGAGACCTGGTCCTGGTACGCCGTGCTCGTGGCCGTGCCGGTGGGCATGATCACGACGGCGATCCTCGTCGTGAACAACCTGCGCGACATCCCGACGGACCAGGTGACCGGCAAGCACACCCTGGCGGTGCGGCTCGGCGAGCAGCGAACGCGTCTGCTGTTCCAGGCGCTGGCGTGGGGCGCGTTCGCCGTGCTCGTGCCCATCGCCGCGGTGGGGGCCCCCTGGGCCCTGCTGGCCTGCGGCGCGGGCACCTTCGCCTACGGTGCCACGCGGATCGTGAGCCGCGCCCCGCTCGGTCCGCGGCTCATCCGGGCGCTCGAGCTCACGGCGCCGGCTCGACCTCGCGTTCGGCGTGCTCCTGGCCGTCGGCCTCGCTCATCGGCCGGGCTGGCCGGTGATGGACCTCCGACCGTTCCGGGTCGCGCTGCGCACTGCGGTTCCGCCGCGTCGACCACGGCGCGCCGGCTCCTGCTCCATGGCGAGGTCGGCTGGGGCGAGTTCTCCCCGTTCCCCGAGTACGGCCCCGAGTACGCGGCCCGCTGGCTCGCCGCGCTCGCGGGAGGCCGCGGAGCGACCGTGGCCCGCCCCGCAGCGCGGCACCATCCCGGTGAACGTCACCGTCCCGGCGCTCGACCCCGCCACCGCCCACGACGCTCGTCGCCTCCTCCGGCTGCGCGACCGCGAAGGTGAAGGTGGCCGAGCCCGGCCAGACCCTCGCCGACGACCTCGAACGGGTCGCGGCGGTCCGTGAGGCGCTCGGGCCCGACGGTCGGCTCCGGATCGACGCGAACGGGGCCTGGGACGTGGCCACCGCCGCACTCGCGATCGCCCGCGCTCGACCGCTACGACCTCGAGTACGTCGAGCAGCCCGTCGCGACCCTCTCGGAGATGGCCGAGCTGCGCCGGCGCGTCGACGTGCCCCTCGCGGCCGACGAGTCGGTGCGCACGGCCCGCGACCCGCTGCGCATCGCCGGGCTCGACGCCGCTGACCTGCTCGTGCTCAAGGTGCAGCCGCTCGGCGGTGTCTGGCGGGCGCTCGAGGTCGCGGAGGCTGCCGGCCTGCCGGTCGTCGTGTCCTCGGCCGTCGAGACCTCGGTGGGCCTCGCCGCCGGTGTGGCGTTCGCCGCGGCGCTGCCCGAGCTGCCCTACGCCTGCGGGCTCGGGACCGGGCTCCTGCTCGCCGGTGACGTGGTCGCCGATCCACTCGTCCCGATCGACGGGGCGATCGCCGTGCGTCGACCGGAGCCGAGCCCGTCGCTGCTCGACACCTGGGCCCCCGAGCCCGGCCTCGGCGCCGAGCTCCTCGACCGGCTCGCCGCCGCCGTGGCCGCCGCCGAGTCCGGAGACTTCGTGTGACCGCGGCGAACCCCTCCCACGCCCTGGCCCTCGTCCTCGTCGACGAGCTCGCCCGCGGCGGCGTGACCGACGCCGTGCTGGCCCCGGGTTCCCGCTCCACCGCACTGGCGATGGCCCTGCACGACGAGCCGCGGATCCGCCTGCACGTCCAGATCGACGAGCGCTCCGCCGCCTACACCGCCCTCGGGCTCGGGCGGGCCACCGCACGGCCTGCCGTGGTCGTCTGCACGTCGGGGACCGCCGGCGTGAACCTGCACCCGGCCGTCGTCGAGGCGCACGAGTCCGGCGTGCCGATGCTGGTGCTCACCGCCGACCGCCCGCCCGAGCTGCGGCACACGGGCGCCAACCAGACGATCGACCAGCTCAAGCTCTACGGCGACGCGGTGCGCTGGTTCGTTGAGGTGGGCGTGCCCGAGGACCGCGCGGATGCCGTGCCGTACTGGCGGGCGACCGCGTCCCGGCTGCTGGCGCAGGCCCGGGGGCTTGCCTCGCGCCCCGGTCCGGTGCACGCGAACCTCGCCTTCCGCGAGCCGACCGTGCCCGCCCGCGACGACGGCCGCACGAGCGTCGCACACGAGTTCCGCCAGTCCCTCGACGGGCGGCCGGACGGCCGCCCCTGGGCCACGGTCCATGCCGATCGGGGCGTGCCGAGCGCCGATCAGGTCGCCGCCTTCGCCGCCATCCTCGGCGCCGCCCGTCGCGGTGTGCTGCTGCTCGGCGACACCGCCGGCGACGTGGGGCCGGCCCTGGCGCTCGCCCGGGCAGCCCGCTGGCCCGTGATCGCCGAGCCGCTCTCCAACGGCCGCACCGGCGCCCCCGCCCTCGCGCATGCACCGCTGCTCGCCGGGGATCCGGCCTTCGCCGCGGCACACCAGCCCGACCTCGTGGTCCGCATCGGCCGGACGGGCCTCTCCCGACCGGTCACCCGGCTTGCCGGGGAGCACGTCCCGCAGGTGCTCGTCGACCGGGACGGCGCCTGGCACGACCCCGAGCGTGCGGTCGCCGACCTCGTCGTCGCCGACCCGGCGGCGCTGTGCGCGGCCACCCTCGACGCGGTGGTCCCTGCGGACGACGGCTGGCTGGAGGGGTGGCGCGCCGCGGACCGGGCCGCCGCCGACGCCGTGGCGACCGTCCTCGACGCCGAGGACGCCCCGACCGAGCCACGCACCGCGCGCGATCTCGCCGCCGGGCTGCCCGACGGCACGACCCTGGTCGTCGCGTCCAGCATGCCGGTGCGCGATCTCGACCAGATGATGGCGCCCCGGGTGGGGCTGCGGCTGCTCGGGAACCGGGGCGCGAGCGGCATCGACGGCTTCGTGTCGACCGCGCTCGGCGTCGCGCTCGCCGGCGACCCGACGGTCGCGCTCGCCGGCGACCTGTCGCTCCTGCACGACCGCAACGGGTTCCTGCTGCGGCCGGACGGCGCCGTCGACCTGACGATCGTCGTGGTGAACAACGACGGTGGCGGCATCTTCTCCTTCCTGCCACAGGCCCGGTGGACCGACAGCTTCGAGCGGGTCTTCGGTACCCCGCACGGGGTCGCGCCGGCCGACGAGGCAGCCACCCACGGTCTCGGGCACGAGCTCGTGGAGCGTGCGGTCGATCTGCTCCCCGCCGTCGAGCGCGCCCGGGAGGCGGGTGGTATCCGGCTCGTCGAGGTCCGCACCCGGCGAGACGCGAATCTGGCCCTCCACCGCCGTCTGCAGGAGGCCGTGGGCGCCGCGATCGGTTAGCGGCCGGTCGGGTCGAGCGCCGACTCCATGGCACGCAGCTTCAGCCGGGTCTCCTCGAGCTCGTCCTCGGGGAGCGACCCCGCGACGATCCCGGCGCCCGCGAACAGCCGTGCCCGCGCCCCGGACAGCTCGGCGCAGCGCAACGCGATCCCGAACTCGCCGTCGCCGACCGCGTCGACCCAGCCGACGGGACCGCTGTAGCGGCCGCGGTCCATGCGCTCGAGCTCGCGGATCGCCGCGACGGCCCGGTCGGTCGGGATCCCACCCACCGCGGCGGTCGGATGCAGGGCGCCGGCGAGCTCCAGCGCCGTCTCGGTGGTCCGCAGGCGCCCGGTGACCCGGGTCGCGAGATGCTGGACGTTGTCGAGCCGGAGCAGGAACGGCTCCCGGTCGGCGTCGAGCTCCTCGCACCGTGCTCGGAGGGCGTCGACGACGGAGCCCACCGCCAGCGCGTGCTCCCAGCGGTCCTTCTCGCTGGCGAGCAGCGCCGCCCCGACCCGCCGGTCCTCCTCGGCGTCGTCGCCGCGGCGCGCCGACCCGGCGAGCGGAAGCGCCTCCACCCGCGTGCCGTCGCGGCGGACCAGCAGCTCGGGGGTCGCACCGACGAGGCCGTCGATCAGGAACGTGTAGCACTCCGGGAAGCGCCGGTTCAGGCGTGCGGCGAGCACCCGTGCCTCGAAGGGCTGCTTCGACCAGACGGCGTGGTCGCGGGCCAGCACGACCTTGTCGAGCACCCCGTCGCGGATGCGTGTGATGGCCTGTGCGACCGCGTCGAGCCAGTGCACGTCGGGGATCGACGACCCGGCGTAGCGCACGCGGTCGGGTGGCGGCGTGTCCGGGTCGGCCGTCACCGGCGACAGGCGCAGGGACGCCAGGCGGTCACGCTCCGCCACGCGGGTCCACCAGGTCCGTCCCTCGGCTCGCCACACGGCAACCTCGGGGACGACGACGGCCGACCCGGCCGAGCCGTCGTCGAACGTGAAGCTCGTCATGGCCACCAGGCCGCTGCCGCGTCTGCCGACGGCGTCGTCGACCGTGATCTCGTCGGCCAGGCGGGCGAGCCCGGCTGCAGCGCGGGCGAACCGGTCGGGTCCTCGGCCGGTCTCCAGACGGACCGCCTCGCCGATGCCGACCATGCCGGTCTGCGCGGCGCCGACGCCCCGGACCCAGGCGAATCCGCCAGCGGGGGGCAGGAAGTCGACGAGCGGCCGGTCGTCGGTGAGCGGCTCGCTCCGCGCGACGAGGCTCATCCCTCGTCCCTCGCCGCCCCGTCCCGGGGTGTGCTGCCGCCCGCCGCGTTCCGGTCGCGCTCGAGCTCACGGGCCAGGCGCAGCTGGGCGCGTGCCAGCAGGAGCCGCCGGAAGTGGTGCGCGACCAGGTCGCCCGTGGCCGGCAGCATCTGCTGGAAGGCGCTCACGAGCCGCGTGGCGGCCTCGTCCTCCGAGTCGGTCGCCGCGTGGACGGGGTCGCGGACGAACCGGACGAAGAGCTCCACGGCGTGGTCGGCGACGTCCTGCATCGCCGCGTCGTAGCGACGGGCCAGGTCGAGCAGCTCACCGAGCGGCAGTCCCGCCTCCAGCAGGGTCATCCCTGCCTTCACGGCGCGGGCGTCGGCGCTGCTGTACCGGCGCTCCTGCGCCGATCGCGGTGCGGCCGAGCGGGGGAGGAGGAACCCCTCCCGTTCGATGGCCTCGAGCACGGCGAGCGGCAGGTCGCTCGCCTCGGCCAGCTCCTCGAGCGTCATCAGCGCCGCGCCGTCCGCGTCCTCACCCGGCAGCGGCCCGGCCAGGGCCGAGACCAGTGCCTCGTCGGAAGCATCGAGGGTCGGATCGTCGCTCACAGGGCACCGGGAGAGGTCGCGGGGAGACGGTCGGCAATGCGGCGCACAGGCTACGGCATCGCCCGATGCGCTCCCCCCTCGACGCTGCAGGGCCGGTCGCGCCCCGCTGCCCTCGCCGCGGGCCACGCGCCCCGGTGCGCCGGCGTCAGCCGCGACCGAACGGGAAGCGTCGGCCCTTCTTCCCGCCCTGCTTGCCGCGCGCGGTGAAGCTCGACAGGTCGACCTCGGGCTCGGGCGCTCCTGGCCCCGGGGCTCGCCGTCGTCCTCGTGCTCCTCGGCGTCCTCGTCCGCATCGTCCTCGTCGGGCGCGTCGTCGTGGGGCGCGTCGTCGTCGGGCGCCTCGTCGGCGGGCGCGTCGTCGTCGGCGAGCGCGGCCGGCCGCCCCGCCGTCCCGTCCTCCGCGTCCGCGTCGGGCAGCCGGCGTTCCTGGTTGCCGAGGGCGAGCTCCTCCCGCTCGTCCGCGGGGACCGACGCCAGGTCGTCGCGGGAGAAGCCGAGCTCCGCCACGGCGGCCTCCAGGGCTGCGATGTCGAAGGCCGACTCCGGCGGGCCGCTTTCCCCCTCGCCCTCCGCCTCGGGGCCCGCGTCTGCGGCCTCGTCCGCGCCGCCGTCGAGGTCGAAGCGGCGCTGGTCGGCCGTCTCGGTGCCGGGCTCCGGCGACCAGGAGTCGGTGTCGGCAGGGTCGGCGTCGCGCGCGGCCTTGTCCGCGATCGCCTGGAGCGACTGGTCGGCGGCGCCGATGTCGACGGAGTGGCCGACGTAGCAGCGCCCGTTCTCGTCGACGGGCACCTCGGCTCCGCATTGTGAGCAGAACGCGCGCGGCATGGTGCTCCCTGCTGGTCGCGGCGGGTGGCCACGGGGACGGACGCACCCCGGGACGCCACTAGCCTGCCACACAACGGCCGGGCGTACCGGCATCGTGCCCCTGCTTCGTCCCGAGAGGCTGCCCGTGACCCCCGCTGCGCACTCCCCGGACCCGACGCTGCCCGCCGCCGGGACCGAGGGCAAGCAACGTGACCTCGTGCAGGCCATGTTCGACCGCGTCGCACCCCGCTACGACCTCGCGAACGCCGTGCTGTCGCTCGGGCAGGACGCCCACTGGCGCCGGGTGACCGCCCGGGCCGCGCGCCCGGCCGGCGGGCAGGTGCTCGACGTGGCGGCCGGCCCGGGCAACGTCGCGATCGAGCTGATCCGCCAGGGCGCCCGCGAGGTCGTCGCGCTCGACCTGTCCCTCAACATGCTCCGTGAGGGGGCGCGTCGCGGGTACCCGTCGGTGCGCTGGGTGAACGCCGACGCGCTGCGGCTGCCGTTCGGCGACGACACGTTCGACGCCTGCACGATCAGCTTCGGGCTGCGCAACGTCACCGACCCGCCGGCGGCCATCGCCGAGTTCGCCCGGGTGCTGCGCCCCGGCGGCCGGCTCGTCGTCTGCGAGTTCGCGTCGCCGACCTGGCCGCCGTTCCGTCGCGTCTACGAGGAGTACCTCGTCGGGATGCTGCCGCGGATCGCGCGCGTCGTCTCGTCCTCCCCGCAGGCCTACCGCTACCTCGCCGACAGCATCCTCGCCTGGCCCGACCGTCGTGCGGTCGGCGACTGGTTCGCCGCGGCCGGCTTCGAGCAGGTCGCCGTCAAGGATCTGTCCGGTGGCATCGTCGCGGTCCATCGCGGTCTGCTCGCCTCGGACGCGCCCGTCGGCGGTCCGCCCGCCGACGCGCGAGCATCCGCGCGAACAGCCCCTGCCGCGGACACCGGCGACGCCCCGACCGAATGACCGGGGGGGTCAGCCCGACCCGGTCACGAGTTGCGGGCACGGTGGGGGCCCTGGTTACACTGCGCGCGGCTGCTTGTGAAGTTCTTCACGAAGTCGCGTGTCCAGGCGACACAGCGGATCGGCGTCCCGGGTGACAGACTCGTCGATGCCACCGAATCCCTGACTGCTCCTGACCGCGGCTTCCCGACGCCTCTGGCGACGACGGGCGTGCCCTGAGGGGTGCGTCGTCGGATCCCGCTGCGACGAGGTGGCCACCACCCGGCGACGACCACCGACGAGGAGGCACGGCGATGCGCGACACCGTCACATCCGCCGACGTTGTCGTCGTCGGCGCCGGCCCGGGCGGCTCGACGACCGCCGCCTACCTCGCCATGGCCGGGCGCGACGTTGTCCTGATCGAGAAGGAAGCCTTCCCGCGCGACAAGGTCTGCGGTGACGGACTGACCCCCCGGGTGATCCCCGAGCTGGTCGCGCTCGGCCTCACCGAGGAAGCCGCCGGCACCCTGCCCGGTTGGCGCAAGCAGGTGGGGCTGCGCATCCACGGCGGCCACACCGTCATGGAGCTGCCCTGGCCGCAGCTGCACGACTGGCCGGCCTACAGCCTGACAGCCACCCGCCGGCTCTTCGACGAGACGCTGGCACGGCATGCGGTCGCGCAGGGCGTGCAGCTGTGGGAGTCGACGACCGCCACCGGGCCCGTCTGGCGCGATGACAGCCAGACCCGTGTCGCGGGCGTGGCGTGGAAGGACGCCGACGGGGCGCAGGGCGAGGTGCTCGCGCCGATCGTGATCGCCTCCGACGGCGCCAGCGGCAAGTTTGTCCGCGACCTCGGCATCCACCGCCGCAAGGACCGCCACATGGCCGTCGCGGTCCGGACCTACTACGAGACGCCGGCCGCCGCCGACGACCACATCTCGTCCTACCTGGACCTGACCGACGGCGACGACCTGCTGCCCGGCTACGGCTGGATCTTCCCGCTCGACGACGGCACGGTGAACGTCGGTCTCGGCCTGCTCGACAGCTCCCCGAACTTCGGCAAGGTCAACTACCGCCGCCTCATGGACCGCTGGTCGAACGGGCTCGCGGACGAGTGGGGGACCACCCCGGACAACCAGCGCGGTCGCGTCGGCTCCGGCCCCCTTCCGATGGGCTTCAACCGGACGCCGCTGCACCACCGCGGTGTCCTGCTCGTCGGTGACAGCGCCGGCATGGTCAACCCCTTCAACGGCGAGGGCATCTCCTACGCGATGGAGGCCGGCCGGCTCGCCGCCGAGGTCGCCGACCGCGCGCTGGCCCAGCGTCGCACCGCCGCGCTCGATGCCTACGACCGCGAGCTGCGGCGCCGCTGGGGTGGCTACTACACGCTCGGCAACCTCTTCGTGGACCTCATGGGCCACCCCACCGTGATGCACGTCTGCACCGAGTACGGCATGCCCTACCGGCCGCTGATGGAGTTCGTCTTCAAGCTGATGGCGCACCTGACCGACGAGCGCCCGTCCGACGCGAAGGACGCGATCATCAACACGCTGCAACGACTGGCACCCGCCGCCTGACCACCTCGAGCCGCCGTCGCCGGGTCCCGCGGGGCCGTCCGGCGTCTTGCGACTGCCTGCGAGCCACCCCTACCGTTCACACGACAAACCCGAGGAGATCGACGACCGTGCTGTCCGAGTACATCCCGATCCTGCTGCTCTTCGGGATCGCCGTGGCGTTCGCCGTCGGGTCGATCGCCGTGTCGAGCCTCGTGGGGCCCTCACGCCCCAACCCGACGAAGCTCGCCGCCTACGAGTGCGGCAACGAGCCACTCGCCGACGTCAAGGGCACCCGCTTCTCGGTCAAGTTCTACATGGTCGCGATGATGTTCCTCATCTTCGACATCGAGACCGTGTTCCTCTACCCGTGGGCGGTCGAGTACCGCAGCCTCGGTTGGTTCGGGCTGGCGCAGATGACCATCTTCCTGGGCGTGCTCGGACTCGCCTTCATCTACGAGATCGGCCGAGGAGGTCTCAAGTGGGACTAGAGGAGAAGCTCCCCGCCGGGCTCCTGCTGACGAACATCGAGAAGTTCGTCAACTACAGCCGGAGCACCTCGCTGTGGCCCGCCACCTTCGGGCTCGCATGCTGCGCGATCGAGATGATGTCCGTCGGTGACTCGCGCCACGACATCTCCCGCTTCGGCATGGAGGTCTTCCGTGCCTCGCCGCGGCAGGCCGACCTCATGATCGTCGCCGGTCGCGTCAGCCAGAAGATGGCCCCGGTGCTGCGCCGCATCTACGACCAGATGTCGGACCCGAAGTGGGTCCTGTCGATGGGCGTGTGCGCGACCTCCGGCGGCATGTTCAACAACTACGCGCTCGTGCAGGGCGTCGACCACGTCGTGCCCGTCGACATGTACGTCCCCGGCTGCCCGCCGCGCCCCGAGATGCTGCTCGACGGGATCCTCAAGCTGCACGAGAAGATCCGTCACCAGACCTTCGCCGAGCAGGGAGCCAAGTGATGGCCACCCTCGAGGAGATCGAGAAGCGCGTCCAGGACCACTTCCCGGACGTTGCCGCGAACATCCAGCACGGCGAGCTGACGCTGTTCGCGCGACCGGAGCAGCTCATCGAGCTCATGACGTTCTGCCGGGACGACGACGAGCTGGCCTGCGGGATGCTCGCCGACCTCTCCGGCGTGCACTGGCCCGCCGGCGAGCACATCATCGAGCGCCAGACGTCGACGACCGGCTGGCCCGAGTACCGCGTCGACCGCGAGCGCGGCGTCATCGAGGTCCTCTACATGATGCGGTCGCTCGAGCAGAACCACGTGTTCCGCATCTCGGTCGGCACCGACGACGAGGATCCGCGCATCCCGTCGGTCACCGGGCTGTACGCGACCGCCAACTTCCACGAGCGCGAGGTCTACGACTTCTTCGGTGTCGAGTTCGAAGGGCACCCCAACCTGACCCGCATCCTCATGCCCGACGACTGGGTCGGGCACCCGCAGCGCAAGGACTACCCGCTCGGTGGCGTGGACATCCCCTACAAGAACGACAAGTTCATCCCGCCACCCCACGAGCGCGATCTCCGGGAGGTCGTCGAATGACCGCCAATCCCAACGTCACGGGCGGCCTGACCCCCAGCGACGACTTCTCTGACGACATCTTCGTCGAAGGGGCCGACTGGGAGTCGGTCAGCGACGCCATCACCGACAACGCGATCACGGTCAACATGGGGCCCCAGCACCCCTCCACCCACGGGGTGCTCCGCCTCGTCCTCGAGCTCGAGGGCGAGATCGTGAAGTCGGTCACCCCGGTGATCGGCTACCTGCACACGGGCATCGAGAAGAACGCCGAGTACCGCACCTGGACCCAGGCGGTCACGTTCCTGACCCGCATGGACTACCTCGCGCCGTTCTACAACGAGTGCGTGTACTCCCTCGGCGTCGAGAAGCTGCTGGACATCGAGGCGCCGGAGCGCGCCCAGGCCGTGCGCGTGATCCTCATGGAGTTCAACCGCATCGCCAGCCACATGGTGTGGCTCGCCACCGGCGGCATGGAGCTCGGCGCCATCTCGATGATGGTCTACGGCTTCCGTGACCGTGAGCACATCCTCGACCTGTTCGAGTCGCAGTCCGGTCTGCGGATGAACCACGCCTACATCCGCCCCGGTGGCCTCGCCCAGGACGTCACCGAGGACTTCACCGAGCGCGTCGAGGGGCTGCTGAAGCTCATCCCCGAGCGTCTCGGCGAGTACGAGGACCTGCTCACCAGGAACCCCATCTGGAACGAGCGCCTGCGCAACGTGGGCGTCCTCACGATCGACGAAGCGAAGCAGTTCGGGGTCACCGGGCCGCTGCTGCGCGCGGCCGGCCTGCCCTGGGACCTGCGCAAGGCGCGCCCCTACTGCGGGTACGAGCAGTACGACTTCGACATCCCCACCGACTCGGCGGGGGACTCCTACTCGCGCTACGTCGTGCGGATCGAGGAGATCCGCCAGAGCCTGCGCATCATCCGCCAGGCCATCGACAACCTGCCGGGCGGCCCGGTCATGGTGGCCGACAAGCGCATCGCCTGGCCGTCGCAGCAGTCCCTCGGGGCGGACGGCATCGGCAACGACCCGCAGTACATCCGCCACATCATGGGCGAGTCGATGGAGTCCCTGATCAACCACTTCAAGCTGGTGACCCAGGGCTACACGGTGCCGGCCGGCCAGGTCTACTCGGCGATCGAGTCGCCCCGCGGCGAGATCGGCTGCGCCATCACCTCCACCGGGACGAACAAGCCCTACCGCGTCCACATGCGCGAGCCCTCGTTCGTGAACCTGCAGGCCGCCGACTTCATGAGCCGTGGCCACATGGTCGCCGACGTCATCGCCGTCGTCGCGAGCATCGACCCCGTCATGGGCGGCGTCGACCGCTAGCTCTTCCAGTCCCCCCAGCCGTACCCGCGAGACGGAGACCCGGACGTGCCCCTGTCCTCGACCACGCGCGACGCCGCCCAGCGGCTCGTCGACCGCTACCCGGTCGCCCGCGCTGCGCTCCTACCGCTGCTCCACCTCGTCCAGTCCGAGCAGGGCTACGTGACCGACGAGGGCATCGCCTTCTGTGCCGAGATGGTCGGCCTGACGAAGGCGGAGGTCGGTGCGGTCGCGACCTTCTACACCATGTTCAAGCGCGAGCCCGTCGGCGACTATCTGCTCTCGGTCTGCACGAACCCGACCTGCAAGATCGCCGGGGCCCAGACCATCTACGAGCGCTACCAGGAGAAGCTCGGCGGCCACCACGACGCCGAGTCGGGCGTCAGCGTCGAGCACGCCGAGTGCCTCGGCATCTGCGACGCCGCGCCGGTCGTGCAGGTCAACTACGAGATGTACGGCCCGCTGACCGTCGAGCAGGCCGACGAGCTCATCGACAACGTGCGCGCCGGCAGCCCGCCGCCGTCGAACTGGTCCGACGAGGTTCCCGGCACCTTCAAGGAGGTCGAGTGGGACCTCTCCGGCGCCGGTGACGGCATCGACGACTACCTCGCGGCCGCGGCGCGCGCCGAGGTGCAGTCCAACGTGCCGCCCGCCTACCGCACGGGCGAGACCGACCTGCCGGTGACCCACCCCGGCGGCGACCCGAAGGGTCCGGGCGGGCGGCTCCTGCGTGAGCGGCAGGGCCACGACGTGACCGCCGCCCCGCCGTCGATCGCCACGCAGGCCGACAACGGGCAGCGCCGGAAGGCCGAGGAGGTGGCTCCCGAGACGGCCGGTGCCGCCCAGGAGCGCGCCGAGACCGCCGCACACGGCACGCCGCCCACTCCCGCCGCCGGCGACCAGCCGACGATCGAGGCCAAGGGCGCGACGACCGCCGGGCAGACCGACGAGACCGTCACCGCCACCGACGAGTCGCAGGTGGACCGACGCACGGGCGGCGAGACGACCGAGCGCAGCAGCGCCATGGAGAAGGGCGAGTCCATGGGCGCACGCAAGCACGAGGGTGAACCGAGGCTGCACGACGAGCGGGTGGCCGGCGGCGTCGACCGGGGCGAGGACCAGGACGCCGACGACGCCGATCCGCGCCGCGCCGATACCGGCGACACGGACGAGGAGGCCTGAGCATGGGGACCACCGGACCGGTCAAGGCGCTCACGGCCCGCTACGACGTCGCGGGCGCGCACGACATCGACACCTACGAGCAGCACGGCGGGTACGAGGGCGCCCGTCGCGCGCTCGACATCGCACCTGCCGACCTCATCCAGCTCGTCAAGGACTCGGGGCTCCGCGGCCGCGGTGGCGCCGGCTTCCCGACGGGCATGAAGTGGTCCTTCGTGGCGCAGGACACCGGCAAGCCGGTCTACGTCGTCTGCAACGCCGACGAGGGCGAGCCGGGCACGTTCAAGGACCGCGAGCTGATGGAGCGTGACCCTCACTCGCTCGTGGAGGGCATGATCCTGGCGGGGCTCGCCCTCAACTCGGTCCACGGCTACATCTACCTGCGCGGCGAGTTCGCCTTCGCCGGTCGCCGGCTGCGGGCCGCCATCCGGCAGGCCTACGAGAAGGGCTACCTCGGCGACGACATCTTCTCCTCGGGCAAGACCTACCACCTCACCCTGCACCGCGGCGCGGGCGCCTACATCTGCGGCGAGGAGACCGCGCTCCTCGATTCGCTCGAGGGTCGGCGTGGCCAGCCGCGGCTGCGTCCGCCGTTCCCCGCCACGCACGGGCTGTTCGGCTGCCCGACCACCGTGAACAACGTCGAGTCCATCGCGACCGTGCCCTACCTGGTCATGAACGGTGCGGAGTGGTTCACCCAGTGGGGGAGCGAGAAGTCCCCCGGCGCGAAGCTCATGTGCATCTCCGGCGAGGTGAACAAGCCGGGCAACTACGAGTTCGCCCTGGGCACGCCGGTCGCGGAGATGATCGAGGCGGCCGGCGGGATGCTCGACGGCCGCGAGCTCAGCTTCTTCTGTCCGGGCGGCTCCTCGACGCCGTACCTGCCGGCCTCGATGGCGGACATCCCGTACACGTTCGAGGACATGATGGAGGCCGGCACCCTGCTCGGGACCGGCGCGCTGATGGTCTACTCGGACAAGACGTGCATCGTCGACGCCACGCTGCGCTTCACCGAGTTCTACGAGCACGAGTCCTGCGGCAAGTGCACACCCTGCCGTGAGGGCACCTACTGGCTGTCGCAGGTCCTGCGCCGGATCGAGACCGGCAACGGCCGGATGGAGGACCTCGAGCTCCTCCAGGACGTGTGCGACAACATCTTCGGCCGGGCCTTCTGTGCCCTCGGCGACGGCGCGACGAGCCCGATCGTGTCGAGCCTGAAGTACTTCCGCGACGACTACGTCGCCCACATCGAGCAGGGCCGATGCCCGAAGGGGGTGACGCCGTCCCACCGGCTCGAGAACCGGCCCTCCTACGTGGAGGTCGGGCGTGCCAGCGTCGAGCACCACAACCTCGGCGAGGCCGCACTCACGCCCACCGGCGTCACCAAGCCGCTGCACTACCAGGACCAGGCGGGGACGAAGTGACCGACGAGACCCCAGCAACCGTCACCCTCACGATCGACGGCAAGGAGGTGACCGTCCCCAAGGGGACGCTCGTCATCCGTGCCGCCGAGCAGCTCGGGATCATCGTCCCGCGCTTCTGCGACCACCCGCTGCTCGACCCGGTCGGCGCCTGCCGCCAGTGCGTCGTCGACATCGAGGGACAGCGCAAGCCGATGATGGCCTGCACCACCCCGGTGGCCGACGAGATGGTCGTCAAGACCCACCTGACCTCGGACGTGGCCCGCAAGGCGCAGGAGGGCACGCTCGAGTTCCTCCTCATCAACCACCCGCTCGACTGCCCGATGTGCGACAAGGGCGGGGAGTGCCCCCTGCAGGACCAGTCGCTCAAGCACGGCACGAACATGTCGCGCTTCATCGACGAGAAGCGCCGCTACAACAAGCCGGTGGCGGTCAGCCCGCAGATCCTGCTCGACCGAGAGCGCTGCGTGCTGTGCGCCCGCTGCACCCGGTTCTCCGAGCAGATCTCCGGTGACCCGTTCATCGAGCTCTTCGAGCGTGGCGCGCTCGAGCAGGTGGCCATCTACGAGGACGAGCCGTACGAGTCCTACTTCTCGGGCAACGTCATCCAGATCTGCCCGGTCGGTGCGCTGACCTCCGCGAACTACCGCTTCAAGGCCCGCCCCTTCGACGTGCGGACGGCCCCGAGCGTGTGCAACCTCTGCTCGGCCGGCTGCACCCAGACCGTCCAGTCCCGTCGCGGCACCATTCAGCGCCAGCTCGCGCGCACGAACATGCCCGTCAACGAGATGTGGAACTGCGACAAGGGCCGCTTCGGCTTCGCGCTGCTCGACCACGAGGTCCGCTACACCCGGCCGCAGGTCCGTGGCGGCGACGGGCTCGCAGACGCCACCTGGGCCGATGCGCTGATGGCGACGGTCACCGCGCTCGGCGACGCACGCGACGCCGGTGAGGGCCGCGTCGCGGTGCTGACCGGCTCGCGGGTCGCCGACGAGGACGCCTACGCGGTCAGCAAGTACGCGCGCACGGTGCTGCGGACCAACGACGTGGACTTCCGCACCCGGTTCGCCGCCGAGGGTGAGGAGGAGGCACTCGCCGCCCTCGCCGGCCGCCAGACCGCCACCTACGCGGACGTCGAGAACGCGCCGGTGATCCTGAGCGTCGGGCTCGACCCGCGCGAGGAGGTGCCGATCCTCTTCCTGCGCATGCGCAAGGCCTGGCGCAAGAACAAGGCCAAGATCGTCCCCGTCGGTCCGCGCATGGGCTCGCTCGCCGAGTACGCCTGGCGCCGCCTGCCCACCGGCCCCGGCGAGGAGGTGGCCGCGCTCGCCCGTCTCGGACGCGCCCTCGGCGTGGCCGGGCTCGCGCAGGTCGCCGCGTCGTCCGGGTACGCCACCGGCCACCTCGACGACGTCGCCGCCGCGCTGCGCGACCGGGCGGACGCCGTCATCCTCGTCGGCGAGCGTGCCCCGGCCGGGGCCCTCGCCGCGGCCGGCAAGGTCGCCGACGCGATCGGCGGCAAGGTCGCATGGGTTCCCCGTCGGGCCGGTGCCCGCGGGGCACTCGACGCCGGCCTCGCCCCCGGGCTGCTGCCCGGTGGTCGCCGCCTGGCCGACGACGAGCACCGCGCTGCCGTCGAGGAGGTCTGGGGCACGCTGCCGTCGCAGCCGGGCCGCAACCTGCATCAGGTCCTGACCGACGCGGCCGCCGGCAAGATCGACGTGCTGCACCTCATCGGCGTCGACCTCGCGCGTGACTGCGAGTCGCCGGCCCTCGCCGCGAAGGCGCTGGCCACAGTCGGCACCGTCATCGTCCAGGACCTCGCCCGCAACGAGACGGCCGAGCAGTACGCCGACGTGGTCCTGCCGGTCTCGGCCACCCAGGAGCGCAGCGGCAGCCTGACCAACTGGGAAGGCCGCACCCAGCAGTTCCGCCAGGCGATCGACGGACCCGACCTCGTGCAGGACGACTGGGAGATCCTCGTCCAGCTCGCCGGGCTGCTCGGCGAGGATCTCGGGTTCAACGACCTCGACGGCCTGCACGCCGAGCTCGAGCGGCTGCCCGCGCTGGCCACCACCACGCCGTGGCCGGACGTTGCCGCCCCCACGCCGGTCGAGGAGGGCGACGGGCCGGTGATGATCACCTACCCGACGCTGCTCGACCGGGGCACCATGCTGACCGGCGCCGACGAGCTCGCCGCCACCGCACCCCGGCCGACGGTGGCCATGAACCCGGCCGATGCCGAGCGGCTCGGGATCAGCGAGGGCGACCTGCTCGAGGTGTCCACCGGCGACGGCACCGTCCGCCTGCCGGCCCACATCGAGGACGACATCGTCGAGGGCGCCGTCTTCGTGCCGACGAACGCGACCGACACGACCGCCGCCGCCCTGCGCGGTGAGGGCAGCGGCCATGTCCGTGTGTCGGTCACCGCAGCCCAGACCGCGGAGGTGAGCGCATGACCGAGTCGTTCCCCATCTGGGTCCACCTGCTCCGCACGGTCGCGGTGTTCCTGCTCTTCCTGCTGACCACGGCCATGCTGATCTGGGCGGAACGCCGCATCGTCGCGTTCATGCAGAACCGCCTCGGCCCCAACCGGGTCGGCCCCCTCGGCATCCTCCAGACGCTCGTCGACGGCATCAAGATGTTCTTCAAGGAGGACGTCACGCCGTCGATGGTCGACAAGTTCCTCTTCACGCTGGCGCCGCTGCTGTCCGTCATCGTCGGCTTCCTGTCGATCGCCATCATCCCGTTCGGCGGCGAGGTCACGATCGCGAACACGACCTTCACGCTGCAGGCCGCCGACCTGAACGTCGGGGTGCTCTGGTTCCTCGCCATGGGCTCGATCCACGTCTACGGGATCGTCCTCGCCGGCTGGTCGTCGCAGTCCCCGTACCCGCTCATGGGCGGCGTCCGCTCGAGCGCCCAGATGATCAGCTACGAGATCGCCCAGGGCCTCGCGGTCGCGAGCGTCTTCATCTACACGGGCTCGCTGCGGGTCTCCGACATCGTGCACGCCCAGGCGACCCAGCCCGGGATCTTCCAGGGCGTCCCGAACTGGTACGCGATCCCGCTGTTCCCCGCCTTCGTGCTGTTCGTCATCGGGATGGTCGCCGAGGCCGGCCGTCCCCCCTTCGACCTCGCCGAGGCCGAGGGCGAGCTCGTCGGTGGTTTCCACACCGAGTACTCGGGCATGCGCTTCGGGATGTTCATGCTCGCCGAGTTCATGAACGTGGTGACCATGTCCGCGATGGTCGTGACGCTGTTCCTCGGCGGCCCGGCCGGACCGGTGTTCGGTCCGAGCAGCATCTCGTGGATCTTCCCGATCATCTGGTTCATGTTGAAGACGCTGATCTTCATCGTCTTCTTCGTGCTGCTGCGCGCCGCGCTGCCCCGCATGCGCTACGACAAGCTGATGAACCTGGGCTGGAAGGTCCTGATCCCCACGGGCCTCGTCTGGGTGCTGGTCACCGCGGCCATGGTGCTCGTGAACCAGAACTTCGCGAGCAACGCGCGGCTGGCCATCGCCGGTGTCGGGGTCTTCCTCGCCCTCGTGCTCTATCTCGTCGCGCCGCTGTTCGCGCGCCGTGGGTCCTCGCCCACGCCGCCCGTCTCCACTGACACCAGGGAGGTGACCGCCTGATGCCAGACGCGGTCGCATCGTTCATCGCCGTCATCGTCCTGATCGGGCTGGTGTGGCTGGCCCTGACCCGGACGGTTCTCGGCCGTGGCTTCGCCGTGCCGCTGCGCACGATGTTCAAGAAGCCCGAGACGGCGCAGTACCCGGAGAAGCCGCGCCCCGTCGCGCCGCGCTTCCACGGACGCCACCAGCTCAACCGCTACGCGGACGGGCTCGAGAAGTGCATCGGGTGCGAGCTGTGCGCCTGGGCCTGCCCGGCCGACGCGATCTACGTCCAGGGCGCCCAGAACACCCTCGAGGCGCGGTACTCGCCGGGCGAGCGGTACGCCGAGGACTACCAGATCAACTACAACCGGTGCATCCTCTGCGGCCTGTGCATCGAGGCGTGCCCGACCCGGGCGCTCACGATGACGCACGAGTACGAGTTCTCGTTCGACAAGCGCGCCGGTCTGATCTGGACGAAGGAGCAGCTGCTCGCGCCGCTGCCTCCCGGCACCCAGGACACGCCCCAGACCGACGCGGAGGTCCGCGAGCGGGGGATGAACTACTACGGCGGTCTGGCCGTCAGCCCGCCGAACCTCCACGGTGGCGACTACGAGCCCGCCCGCAACGCGCCGGCGAAGCGCGCCAGCGACGTGGTGCCGACCGGCACGCTGCCGTCCACGAAGGCCATCCCTGAGGATCCGGCCTTCGTCGGCGGCGAGAAGCACACCTCGAGCGGGGAAGGGCGCGTCTGATGCTGCTACTCGCCCAGGCGGGCCAGGCCGCCACGTCCAACGCGACCGCGGAAGCCGTGGGCTTCTGGATCATCGCCGTGCTGGCGGTCGGCTCCGCCCTCGCCGTCATCACGATGAGGAACATCGTCCACGCGGCGTTGATGCTGGTGCTGAACCTCCTCGCCATCGCGGGGATGTACCTGCTGGTGCAGTCCCAGTTCCTCGGCATCATCCAGGTCATCGTCTACGCCGGCGCGATCGTCGTGCTCTTCCTGTTCGTGATCATGCTGCTCGGTGTCGACCGTGACGACCTGCTCTTCGACCTGAAGACCTGGCACAAGGTCGCGGCCGGGCTCGGTGGCGCCGCGCTCGCCGGGCTCCTGCTGTTCGCGTTCGCCGGGACCTACACGTCGGCTGCGTCGAGGTGCGGCGGGCAGGCGGCGGAGCAGACCAACCCGTCCTCGTCGGCGCAGCCCTGCGTCGGGCTCGACGAGGCGCTCGTGAACAGTCGCAACGGCTCCGTGGGCTTCGTCGCCGGCCGGCTGTTCAACCGCTACACGTTCCCGTTCGAGGCCGCCGCCCTGCTGCTGACGGTCGCCACCATCGGCGCGCTCATCCTCGGGCGCCGCAACGACCCGCCCCCCGGCGACGACCCGGCCTACGAGCCCACCGGCCGCCGGCCGACGGACGAGGACGTTGAGCAGGTCGGCGCGCTCATCGGGGCACGCACCAGCACCGGTCCGGAGGGCGAGCCCGGCGCCGGCGAGGCGAACGAGTGGCACGGGACCGAGGACCGTCGCGACGACACGGAGAACGACTGATGCCGATCGGTTACTACTTCGCCGTCTCGGCGATCCTGTTCAGCATCGGCCTGACGGGCGTGCTCATCCGCCGGAACGCCATCGTGCTGTTCATGTGCGTCGAGCTGATGCTGAACGCGGTCAACCTGTCGCTGGCGTCGGCTGCCCGGCTCTGGGGCGGCGCCGACGGCCAGGTGTTCGTGTTCTTCGTCATCGTGGTGGCGGCCGCCGAGGTCGTGGTGGGCCTGGCGCTCATCGTCAACGTCTTCTACCGGCGCGGCACGCTCGACGTGGACGCCCCCAACCTCCTGAAGTGGTGACGCCGTGACGAACCTCCTCCTCGCACAGGAAGCGGGCCACAAGGCGATGGAGCACGTGGTCACCACGACCACGGGCGCCGTCGGCCTCGCCTGGCTCATCCCGGCCTTCCCGCTGCTCGGCTTCGTGGCGGTCCTCGCGCTGCGAAAGCCGCTGCGCGAGAAGACGGCGTGGATCGCCATCGGTGCCGCGCTGGCCAGCTTCGCCGTCTCCGTCGCCATCTGGCTGCAGCTCATCGGCGACGGCGCGACCCACATCCGGCCGATGTTCACCTGGATCAGCGCCGGGAGCTTCACCGTCACCCTCGACCTGCTGATCGACCACCTCACGGTCGTCATGCTGCTCGTCGTGACCGGGGTCGGCTCGCTGATCCACATCTACTCGCTCGGGTACATGCACGGCGACGAGCGCTACGAGCGCTTCTTCTCCTACCTGAACCTGTTCCTGTTCTCGATGCTCATGCTCGTGCTCGGCTCGAACTTCCTCGGGCTGTTCCTCGGCTGGGAGCTCGTCGGGCTGTCCTCGTACCTGCTCATCGGGTTCTGGTTCGAGAACCGCGAGTTCGCCAGCGCGGCGAAGAAGGCGTTCATCACCAACCGGGTCGGTGACGTCTCCTTCATGATCGGGATGTTCCTGATCTTCAACCTCTTCGGCAGCCTCGCCTTCACCGACGTGCTGCCCGGCGCCGGGCAGCTCTCCGGCGGGTACGCCCTGGCCATCGTGCTGCTCCTGCTCGGCGGCGCCACCGCGAAGTCGGCACAGATCCCGCTGTACGTCTGGCTGCCCGACGCCATGGCGGGCCCGACCCCCGTCTCGGCCCTGATCCACGCCGCCACCATGGTGACCGCCGGCGTCTACCTGTTCGCCCGCACCTCGCCGCTCGTCGTGCAGTCGCTCGGCGGCATGGAGATCATCGCCTGGATCGGCGTGGCCACGGCCCTGCTCGCCGCTCTGATCGCCATCCGCCAGGACGACATCAAGAAGATCCTCGCCTACTCGACGGTGTCGCAGCTCGGCTACATGTTCGTCGGCGTGGGAGTCGGGGCGTTCAGCTCCGGCGTCTTCCATCTCGTCACCCACGCCTTCTTCAAGGGACTGCTCTTCCTCGCCGCCGGCTCGGTGATGCACGCCATGGCGAACCGCACCGACATCTGGAAGATGGGCGGACTGCGCAAGGTCATGCCCGTGACGTTCTGGACGGCCGGAGCGGCGTGGCTGGCCATCAGCGGCCTGCCGCCCTTCGCCGGCTTCTTCTCGAAGGACCAGATCCTGTCGTCCGCCTACGACCACGGGTTCTTCTGGGTGTGGCTGCTCGGCGTGATCACGGCGGCCCTGACGGCCTTCTACATGAGCCGCTGGTTCTTCCTGATCTTCCTCGGCAAGCCACGCTGGACGGCCGGGGAGGCCGTGTCCGACCCGCACGCCTCGCCGCCACCGGCGAGCGACGAGACCGGCCCGGCGCCGTCGTCCCAGGACGCCCACGTCACACACCTGCATCCGCACGAGTCGCCGTGGACCATGACCGGTCCGCTCGTCGTGCTCGGCATCCTGTCCGTCGTCGGTGGGTTCCTCCTGAACTGGACCCACGAAGGCCCGTTCTTCCACTGGCTTGCCCCGGCCGTCGCCTCGATCGAGGGGGTCGGCTTCGCCGAGGGCGGTGCGCTCGGGGAGCCGGCGCTCATCGCCATCTCCGTGATCGCCGCCATCGTCGGCATCGGCGCGGCCTGGTTCGCGTACATGCGCAAGCCGATGGAGGCCGGCCAGATCTCCGAGCCGATCCGTGGCCGCTTCGCCGAGCTGATGGAGCGCAAGTTCTTCGTCGACGAGCTCTACCAGGCCATCTTCGTCACCTTCGGTGGCTGGGTCGCCGAGGGCCTGGCGTGGTTCGACCGCACCGTCATCGACGGGGTGGTCAACGGCGCCGGTTCACTCTCCACGTTCTCTGCCCGCTACACGCGACGGGCCCAGACCGGCCTGGTGCGCGGCTACGTCGCGAGCCTCGTGCTCGGCGCGGTGGTCCTCGTCGCCGTCCTTCTGTTCCAGGTGAGGTAACCGATGGGCATCCTGAGTCTGACCCTCGGCCTGCCGCTGCTGGGTGCGCTGATCATCGCGTTCGTGCGTCAGGACGACGTGCGCACGATCCGGTGGACCGCATTCGGCGCGGCACTGGCCGCCTTCGCCTCCTCGGTGGCCATGGCGGTCGGCTTCGACGCCGGGTCCGCGAACTATCAGCTCACCGAGCAGGTCAGCTGGATCCCGTCGATCGGCGCGAGCTACCACCTCGGCGTCGACGGAATCAGCGTCGTGCTGATCCTGCTGACCACCTTCCTGACACCGCTCGTGTTCCTGTCCTCCTGGGAGAAGACCGAGCGGGTCAAGGGCTACTTCGCGGCGTTCCTCATCCTCGAGACGGCGGTCCTCGGCGTCTTCATGTCGCTCGACCTGCTGCTGTTCTACGTCTTCTGGGAGGTCATGCTCGTCCCGATGTACCTCATCATCGGGATCTGGGGCGGCAAGGACCGGCGCTACGCGGCGGTGAAGTTCTTCCTCTACACGCTGCTCGGCGGCCTGCTCATGCTGGTGGCGATCCTCTACCTGTACGCGCAGACCGGCGGCACGAGCTTCGACTACCTGACGATGCGCGAGCTCGCGCTGTCGCCGGTCGTCCAGAAGTGGCTCTTCGGAGCGTTCTTCGTGGCCTTCGCCGTGAAGGTGCCGCTCTTCCCGCTGCACACCTGGCTCCCGGACGCCCACACCGAGGCGCCGACGGGCGGGTCGGTCATCCTTGCCGGCGTCCTGCTGAAGATGGGTGCCTTCGGGCTGCTGCGCTACTCGCTGCCGCTGTTCCCCGACGCCACGAAGGACTGGGGCCCCTGGCTGCTCGGCCTGGCGGTCATCGGCATCCTCTACGGCGCGATCGTGGCGCTGATCCAGAAGGACATCAAGCGGCTCGTCGCGTACTCGTCGGTCAGCCACATGGGCTTCGTGATGCTCGGCATCTTCGCCCTGAACGGCATCTCGGCGTCGGCCGGCGTCGTGCAGATGATCAACCACGGGCTGTCCACCGGGGCGCTCTTCCTCCTCATCGGGTTCCTCTACGACCGCCGCCACACCCGCCAGATCGCCGCGTTCGGCGGACTCGCCAAGCGCACCCCCGTGTTCGCCGGCCTGTTCCTGGTCGTGGCGCTGTCCTCGCTGGCGCTGCCCGGCCTGAACGGGTTCGTCGGCGAGTTCCCGATCCTGCTCGGCACCTTCCAGGTCGCCCGGTGGGCGGCGATCTTCTCCGCCTTCGGCGCGGTGCTCGCGGCCCTCTACCTGCTGTGGGCCTACCAGCGCCTCTTCCACGGTCCGCTCGAGGGCGCCGACAACGAGAACACCGCCGACCTCAAGCCGCTCGAGATCGGCGTGATGGTCCCGCTCGTCGTGCTCATCGTGGCCATCGGGATCTACCCGCAACCGCTCTACCGGACCGTCCAGCCCTCCGTGGACCGTGTCCTGAGCCAGATGGGCGTCGAGGCCGCCGACACCACCCCGGTCCTCCCGGCCCCGGCGGCGCCCGCCGCAACCACCACCTCGGACGCGCGGCCCGCCGGCGCCGGCAACTAGGAGCGCATCGATGCTTCTCGCACAGCAGACCACCGTCGGGGCGCCGGACGTCGCCTGGTCGTCCTTCGCGCCCGAGCTCCTCGTCGCCGCGACGGCGCTGGTGCTGATGATGATGGCCGTCGCCGGCCGTCACCGGCTGATCGTCGCCTCGATCGCCGGCGCCGGCGCGATCGCCGTCGGCGTCTGGCTCGTGACCGCCGGCTTCGCCCTGCCCGGGGCGCTGGCCGTCGCGATGGGGGCCCTGGGCATCGCCGTGACCGTCGCCTTCGGGGCGCGCCCCCAGCTGATCCCGGCCTGGATCGCGACCCTGTCCGCCGCCGCTGCGCTGGCGATGAGCGTCTGGCAGTACGCGGCCATCATGGCCACCGCCGGTGGTGGCGGCGCCTCGCAGGCGTCCATGCACATGCAGGGGTCGGTCGCCGTCGACGGCATCTCCCTGTTCACCCGCCTGTCGGTGTACGTGACGGTGCTGCTCGTCATCCCGATCGGCTACGGCTACCTCCAGGAGCGCGAGATCAACCGGCCGGAGGTCGAGCCGCTCATCCTGCTCTCGGCGACCGGCATGGCCCTGCTCGGCGCCGCCGGCGACCTCATCATGCTGTTCGTCGCGCTCGAGACGCTGTCCATCGCGCTGTACATCCTGGCCGGTCTCGCCCGGCGCGACCGCCGGTCGCAGGAGGCCGGGATCAAGTACTTCGTCATGGGGGCGGTGGCCTCGGCGGTCCTGCTCTACGGCATGGCGCTCATCTACATCGCGACGGGATCCCTCGACCTCGGCGCCATCAGCGACGGCCTCGGGCTCGTGACGACCCCGGCGCGGGTCGGGATCGTCGGCCTCGCCCTCGTGACGGTCGGCATCGGCTTCAAGATCGCCATCGTGCCGTTCCAGATGTGGACGCCGGACGTGTACCAGGGCTCGCCGACGAACGTGACGGCCTTCATGGCAGCCGCGACGAAGGCCGCCGGGTTCGCCGCGGTGCTCCGCCTCTACCTGCTCGCGTTCGGCCGGTTCGAGAGCTACTGGGTGCCGATGCTCGCCGTCCTCGGCGCGATCACGATGCTGTACGGCGCGATCGTGGCGATCGTCCAGCGGGACGTGAAGCGCGTGCTGGCGTACTCGTCGATCGCCCATGCCGGCTATGCCGTCATCGGGATCGTGGCCGGGTCCGCCGCGGGCATGTCGGCGACCCTGTGGTACCTGCTCACCTACGCCGTGACGGTGGTGGCGGCCTTCGGGGCGGTCATCGCGATCGAACGCCGGCGTCGCGGGGAGGTCGCGCTCGTCGACCTGCGTGGGCTCGGCAAGACGTCGCCGACGCTCGCCGGCATCCTGACCGTCGCGCTGCTCTCGCTCGCCGGCATCCCGCCGACGGCCGGGTTCGCCGGGAAGCTGGCCGTCTTCCAGGCCGGCGTGGCGGCGAACTACGAGTGGCTGGTCGTCGTCGGCGTGGCGAGCAGCGTCATCGCCGCCTTCTTCTACCTGCGGCTCATCGGCATGATGTTCCTCGAGGAGCCGGGGGAGGTCGGCGAAGGCGAGGATGCCGCCGTCGAGCACCTGCCGGTGGTCACGACCGGGCTGTCCTTCGGTGTGTCCGTCGCCACGGCGCTGGTGGTCTACCTTGGTGTTCAGCCGGAGGTCTTCCTGACCCTGGCTCGCAACGCCGCCCACCTCGCAAGGTGACGACGTGAGCCCACTCCAGCAGCCAGCGACGCTGGCGATCCCCGCGCCGGTCCTCGAGGAGCTCGAGGCCCACGGGCTGAAGGTCGGTGGGATCCTGGACCGTGTCGAGCAGCGCCTGCACGAGCAGGTGACGTTGTCGCATGCGTTCGTCGACCGCGCGGCCCGGTACCTGCTGGACGCCGGGGGGAAGCGGTTCCGTCCGATGCTCGTCGGGCTGACCGCCCACCTCGGGGACGTGGACCGCGACGAGATCGCGGATGCGGGCGTCGTCGTCGAGCTCGTGCACCTCGCGACGCTCTACCACGACGACGTGATCGACGAGGCCGTCGCCCGGCGCGGGACCCCGTCGGCGAACGTGCGCTGGGACAACACGGTCGCGATCCTGACCGGCGACTATCTCTTCGCGCGTGCCTCCGAGCTGTCCGCCGATCTCGGCGTCGAGGTCACCCGGATCATGGCGCAGACGATCGCCACCCTGTGCGAAGGCCAGGTCCGCGAGGTGCAGGGCTCCCGGGGCGCGCTGCCGCCGGACGTGCCGGCGCTCGACCCGGACCTCGACCACTACCTCACCGTGGTCTCCGAGAAGACGGCGTCGCTGATCGCCACCTCGTGCCGGCTCGGTGCGCTGCTGGCCGGCTGCTCGCCGGCGGAGACCGAGGAGGTGGCCGCCTACGGGTGGAACGTCGGGATGGCCTTCCAGCTGTCCGACGACATCCTCGACATCGCGAGCGACCACGAGCTGTCCGGCAAGACGCCCGGTACCGACCTGCGCGAGGGCGTGTTCACGCTCCCCGTGCTCTACGCGCTCGAGGCCGACAGGGACGGCGAGCTGTCGGCGCTGCTCCACGCGCCCACGCTCAGCGAGGCCGACGTTGCGCGCGCCCTCGAGGTGCTGCGCGGCGGCGACGGGCTGCGGCGGGCCGGTCAGACCGCCGCCGCCTACGTCGAGGCGGCCGTCAGCCACCTGCAGGGCTTCGCCGACCGACCGGTCCGCAAGGCGCTGCACCGCCTCGCCGAGTACGCGGTCGACCGCGTCGGCTGAGCCGTGCCGGACGCTGCCACCCCGCGTGACTTCTCCCGGCTCGTCGGGCCGGGCTGGGACCGGGTCCTCGAGCCGGTCCGCCCGACGATCACCCGGCTCGGCGACTTCCTGCGCGCCGAGGTGACGGCCGGCCGGCGCTTCCTGCCCTCGGGGGAGCGGATCTTCGCCGCGTTCGAGCTGCCCCTCGACGAGGTGAAGGTGCTCGTCGTCGGGCAGGACCCCTACCCGACGCCGGGACACCCGATCGGGCTCTGCTTCGCCGTGGCGCCCGACGTGGCCCCCCTGCCGAAGAGCCTGCAGAACATCTACCGGGAGTACTGCGACGACCTCGGCCACCCGATGCCGTCGAACGGCGACCTGACGCCCTGGGTGCGCCAGGGCGTCATGCTGCTGAACCGGTCGCTGACCGTCCGGCCCGGGCAGCCGGCCTCGCATCGCGGCAAGGGCTGGGAGGAGGTCACCGAGACCGCCATCCGGTCCCTCGCGGCCCGCGGCGGCCCGCTCGTGGCCATCCTGTGGGGACGCGACGCGCGCAACCTCAAGCCGTTGCTCGGGGACATCCCCACGATCGAGAGCGCCCACCCGAGCCCGCTGTCGGCGTCGCGCGGGTTCTTCGGCTCCCGGCCCTTCAGCCGGGCGAACGCCCTGCTCGAGCGGCAGGGCGCGGACCCGGTGGACTGGCGCCTGCCCTGACCGCCTCCCGGAACCCCCCTCGATGTCACGGGTTCCGGTGGAGGCGTGCCGCGCCGGTTGACGACGGCAGAGCCCGACCCACGGCACGCGTCGGCGCGCGTGCCACCGGCCACATGGCCCGCCCGGTGACGGCGACCGGCCCGGTGCGTGGCGGACACCGGTCCCGGTACGTGACCCGCGCGACCTCGAACGCCGGATCTGCCCTGTTTCCGTTCCAGTCCCGTTGCTAGCATCCGGCGACGGCGGCCGCAGAAGCGGGAACCGTCTTTGGGGGCAGTCCCGCAGGGACGGCCGGAAACGCCGCAGCCGACAGTGGAGGTCGGGGGTGAGCGTCAGTCAGCAGTATGCGACCTTCGGGATCTTCGTCCTCGTCGGCATCGCGCTCTATGGCGTGATCATGGTCGTCAGCCGCATCATGCGGCCGAGCGTGCCGAGCCCGGAGAAGCTCTCGACCTACGAGTGTGGCGTCGAGGCGGTCGGCTCCGGCTGGAGCCAGATGAACATCCGCTACTACGTCTTCGCGTTCCTGTTCGTCATCTTCGACGTCGAGGCGATCTTCCTGTTCCCGTGGGCGCGGATCCTCGGGGGGCTGTCCGACACGGGGCGCGTCACCGCGGTGTTCGCCCTCGTCGAGATGTTCGTGTTCATCGGGATCCTCGCTATCGGCCTGGTGTACGCCTGGCGGAAGAAGGTGCTCGTATGGGAGTGATCGACACCGTCGAGCTGCCCAAGCCGTTCAAGTTCGTCTTCAACTGGGGGCGCAAGTACTCCCTCTGGGTGTTCAACTTCGGCCTGGCCTGCTGCGCGATCGAGTTCATCGCCACCTCGACCTCGCGTCACGACTTCATCCGGCTCGGTGTCATCCCGTTCGCGAACGGGCCCCGGCAGGCCGACCTCATGGTCGTGTCGGGCACCCTGACCGACAAGATGGCGCCGGCGGTCAAGCGCCTCTACGACGAGATGCCCGAGCCGAAGTACGTCATCTCGTTCGGTTCGTGCGCGAACTGCGGCGGGCCCTACTGGGACAGCTACTCCGTGACGAAGGGCGTCGACCAGATCATCCCGGTCGACGTCTACGTGCCGGGCTGCCCGCCCCGTCCGGAGGCGCTGCTCGACGGGATCGTGGCGCTGCAGGCCCGCATCGCGGACGAGTCCTTCCCGCAGCGCATGCGTGAGCGGCGCGCCCCGATCGTGATCGAGGGGTGAGCCTCGTCATGGACCACGCCCAGCTCACCGACCTCTTCACCCGCCGGCTCGGCGAGCATCTGCACGCCACCACCTGGGAGTACGAGACCTACACGATGGCCGTCGACGCCGAGGGCTACGTCGAGGCCGCCCGGCTGTGCCGCGACGAGCGGTTGCTCGCGTGCGACTTCTTCGACTCCACCTTCGGGGTCGATCGCGGTGAGGACGGCTTCGACGTCGTGACCATCCTGTACTCGACGACGCACCACCACCGTGTGCTGCTCGCGCACCGGTGCGCCGGCGGGCGTGAGACGCCGGTGGCGCCGACCCTGACCCACCTCTACCCGGGCGCGAACTGGATGGAGCGCGAGACCTGGGACATGTTCGGCATCGAGTTCGACGGCCACCCGGGCCTGGCGCCCCGCATCCTGTGCATCGAGAACTTCGAGGGGTGGCCGCTGCGCAAGGACTTCTACCTCGCCTCGCGGGCAGCCAAGCCGTGGCCAGGGGTGAAGGAACCGGCCGAGACCGACGAGGCGGGCAACGTCATCGAGTACGTGCCCGGCCCCGGCGACGCGCCCGGGCCGATGGCGCTCGACAAGGCGATGGCCGAGCAGGCAAAGCTCGCGAACCCCGAGCCCGAGCCGGGCCCGGCCGAGGGACACGTGACGACGGTCGGCGCCGGCGACGACGAGCGGGTCGTCGAATCCAGCATCGAGCGGGTCCGCGAGGACGTTGAGGACGCCGCGACGACCGCGAAGCACCGTGCCGAGGAGCAGCGCAAGGCGAAGGCCGAGGCACGTGCGCGCAAGGCGGCCGAGCGTGCCGAGGGTGCCGAGGGCGCTGGCGGCGAGGTCGAGGCGGGGACGATCGATCAGGAGACCTACGACCGGCTGATCGCCGAAGGCAAGTCGGAGCGGATCGCCCGGTCCAAGGCCAAGGCCGCCTACGTGAAGAAGGCCCGCGCCGCACAGCAGGCGGCCACCGCCGACCAGGAGGTTCCCGAGGTCCCCAGTGCACGGGCCTCCGAGGACCGCGGTGCCGAGACCGATGGCGACGAGGGGGGTGAGTCATGAGCGACCTCGACGCCCGCGAGCGCATCCACCCCGCGAGCGCGCCGGGCGAGGGCATGGTCCTCGAGCTGCACGGCGAAGGCGACTTCCTCACCGGCGAGATGACGCTGTCGGTGGGGCCCCAGCACCCGGCCACCCACGGTGTGCTGCGCGTCGTCCTCGAGATGGACGGGGAGCGGATCAAGCACGCCGAGCCCGTCATCGGCTACATGCACCGCGGCTTCGAGAAGCTGGCCGAGCACCGCGACTACCGCCAGATCATGGCCCTGACGAACCGGCACGACTGGCTGTCCGGGTTCTCGAACGAGCTCGGCGTGGCCCTGGCGGTCGAGCGCATGCTCGGCTGGGAGGTGCCCGCGCGCGCCCAGTGGCTGCGGATGCTGATCGCCGAGTGGAACCGCGTCCTCAACCACCTGATGTTCGTCGGCTCCTTCGCGCTCGAGCTCGGGGCGATCACCCCGATGTTCTACGCGTTCCGCGAGCGCGAGGACGTCCAGCATCTCCTCGAGTCCGCCACCGGCGGCCGGCTCCACTTCACCTACAACCAGGTCGGCGGCCTCAAGATCGACGTGCCCAGGGGGTTCCTCGCCGAGTCGGAGCGGGTGCTCGCGGCCGTGCGGGCCCGCATGGACGACTACGACGATCTGGTGCTCGGCAACGACATCTTCCAGGCCCGCACCAAGGGCGTCGGCGTGCTGACCCCGGAGATCGCGGCCTCGTATGGGGTGACCGGGCCGACGCTGCACGCGACGGGGCTCGGTGAGGACGCCCGGGTCAGCGAGCCGTACCTGTTCTACGACCAGGTTCACGTGCCCGTGCCGGTGGGCGAGAACGGCGACGCGTTCGACCGGTTCGCGGTGCTGCTCGGCCGGATCCGGGCCTCGCTGGACATCATCGAGCAGGTCCACGGCCGCATCCCCGCCGGCCCCGTCAACGTGAAGCTGCCGAAGATCGTGAAGGCCCCCGAGGGGGCAACCTACCTGCGCACCGAGAACCCGCTGGGCCAGCTCGGCTACTACCTCGAGTCCGACGGGGGCCGGACCCCGTGGCGGCTCAAGATGCGGACCGCGTCGTTCTCGAACATCTCCGTCCTGCCGTACCTGCTGCAAGGCGTGCTGATCCCGGATGCGGTGGCGGTACTGGGCTCCGTGTTCTTCGTCGTGGGGGATGTCGACCGATGAGCGAGCGGACGCCCCTGACCGGTCACGTGGACGCGATGTCAGCGAGCTCGCTGGGCGCGGATCGGATCGACAGATGATGGCCTCCACTCCCGCGCTGCTGTCGGTCACCGACTCGCTGCTGAACGTCGGTGGCAGCTTCTGGATCGGCCTGCTCCTGAAGCTCGTCCTGGTGCTCGCCATGTTCTTCGTGGTGTCCCTGGTCGTGGGCTACCTGGAGCACAAGGTCATGGCCCACCAGCAGTCCCGCCTCGGCCCGATGGAGGCCGGACCGCACGGGACGCTGCAGCTGGTGGCCGACGGGATCAAGTTCATCCAGAAGGAGGACATCATCCCGCGGGCCGCCGACCGGTGGGTCTTCGCGATGGGACCCGGTGTCGCGATGATCCCGGCGCTGCTCGTCTTCCTCGTGCTGCCGCTGGCGCCGGGTCTGTTCGCCGAGGACCTGCAGATCGGGCTGTTCTACGCGCTGGCGATCGGGTCCATCTCGGTCCTCGGCGTCCTGATGGGCGGCTGGTCGTCGGCGAACAAGTTCTCCCTCATCGGCGGGATCCGCGCGGCCGCGCAGCTGATCGCCTACGAGCTGCCGCTCATCCTCGCGGCCGCGGCCGTGGCGCTGCAGGCCCAGTCGCTGTCGCTGGTCGACATCGTCAACGCGCAGGCTGCCTTCCATGTCTCGGGCACCTCGATCGGGCTGCCGTTCATCGTCCCGCAGGCGCTCGGGTTCGGCCTCTTCTTCGTCGCGGCGATGGCCGAGCTCTCCCGCCCGCCCTTCGACATGCCGATCGCCGAGTCCGAGCTCGTGTTCGGCTACATGACCGAGTACAGCGGCCTGAAGTTCGCGATGTACATGCTCACCGAGTACGCGGGCATCGTCTCGATGTCGGGTCTGATGACGGTGCTCTACCTCGGCGGCTGGTGGATCTGGCCGGGGGTGGGCCTGCCCGGATGCGCCGGGACGGGCGCCGCCGCGACGTGCAGCTGGATCGGGGTCGTCGTCGGCGTGGTCGTGACGTTCGCGAAGATCTTCGCGCTGGCGTTCATGATCATCTGGGCCCGCGTCACCTTCCCGCGGCTCCGTGAGGATCAGCTGCAGCGGCTGTCGTGGCTCGTGTTCATCCCTCTCGCGCTGCTCAACGTCGCCGTCGTCGCCGTCGGCAAGGTGGTCTTCTAGCCATGACTGCACGAAGCGCGCCGGTCGGGCTGGGCCTCGTCAAGGGGCTCGGCGTCACGCTCAAGCACATGCTGAAGCCGGCCACGACCCAGCAGTACCCGCACGTGCGTCCCGAGCTGCCGCCGCGCACCCGGGGCGTCATCGGCCTGATGGACGAGAACTGCACCGTCTGCATGCTCTGCGCCCGCGAGTGCCCGGACTGGTGCATCTACATCGAGTCCCACAAGGAGACGGTGCCGCCGGCGAAGGAAGGCGGCCGCGCACGGACCCGCAACGTCCTCGACCGGTTCGCGATCGACTTCGCCCTGTGCATGTACTGCGGCATCTGCATCGAGGTGTGCCCGTTCGACGCGCTGTTCTGGAGCCCCGAGTTCGAGTACTCGACGTACGCGATCGGTGAGATGACCCACGAGATGGAGCGGCTGCGGGCCTGGATGGACACGGTGCCGCCGCCACCGGCGCTCGACGACGGTGCGGAGCCCGCGGGCGAGGTCACCACCGCGATCGAGAAGAAGAACAAGCCGGCGCCGGCGAAGACGTCCGCAGCCACGCGGGCTCCGTCGAAGCCGGCGGCGAAGAAGACCGCCGCACGCGCCGCCAGGCCGGCCGCCGCCGAGGTGGAGGTCGAGGCCGGTGCGATCGATCAGGAGACCTACGACCGGCTGATCGCGGAGGGCAAGTCGGAGCGGATCGCCCGGTCCAAGGCGAAGGCCGCCTACGTCAAGAAGGCGAAGGCGCGCGCCGCCGAGCAGGCACCCGCCCCCGTGGCCGCCGCCGAGGTGGAGGTCGAGGCGGGCACGATCGATCAGGAGACCTACGACCGGCTGATCGCGGAGGGCAAGTCGGAGCGGATCGCCAGAGCCAAGGCCAAGGCCGCCTACGTGAAGAAGGCGAAGGCCGCCGCCCGGGCAGCGGCGGATCCAGCGCCCCCGGCCGAGGCGTCGGAGACGGCGGCCCGACCCGGCGCGGCCTCGCGGAAGCTCGCGGACGTGCACGTCGAGGGTGCGGGCGAGATCGATCAGGAGACCTACGACCGGCTGGTCGCGGAGGGCAAGTCGGAGCGGATCGCGCGTGCGAAGGCGAAGGCAGCCTGGGTCAAGAAGCAGAAGGCGGCCCAGCTCGACGAGGGAGACGACCAGTGACGATCCGGGACGTTGTCTTCATCCTGGTCGCCATCGCCACCGGACTGTCCGCGCTCGCGGTGGTGACCTCCAGGAACCTCGTCCACGCCGCGCTCTTCCTGGCGGCGACGCTCGCCGGCATCGGCGGCGTGTTCCTGGTCCTCGGTGCCGACTTCGTGGCCTTCGTGCAGATCGTCGTCTACGTCGGCGCGGTGGCGGTGCTCTTCCTCTTCGGACTCATGCTCACCCGCGCCCCGATCGGCCGGGAGGCGCTCGACAGCGACAACCGCGGGCTCGGTGCCGGCGTCGCGCTCGCCATGTTCGGCGTGCTCGTCGCGCTGATCGTGCAGGCGTTCCGGGACGCGACCGCCGGACTGCCCGTCGCGACCCTCGACATCGGCGCGCTCGGCACCGCCCTCTTCTCCACCTGGGTCTTGCCGTTCGAGATCGCCTCGATGCTGCTGCTCGGGGCGCTCGTCGGCACGGTGCTGCTCGCCCGGCGCGAGACCGGCGACTCCGGCCAGGAAGCCCCGCCGACCCGCATCGAGATGGGCGACGCACCCCCCTTCGAGCACACCCCGCGCCCCGAGGACCGCGTGCCGAGCCACCCCGGGGGTGGTGCCGCATGAGCCTGCTCGGGCCACTGATCCTCGCCGCGTTCCTGTTCTGCGTCGGGATCTACGGGATCATCGCGCGACGCAACGCCGTGCTGGTGCTCATGAGCGTCGAGCTGATGCTCAACGCCGTGAACATCAACCTGGTCGCCTTCCACGATCTGCTCTTCGCCGCCGACGAGCACGCCACCGGTCAGGTGTTCGCGCTCTTCGTCATCGCCATCGCCGCGGCGGAGGTCGGCGTCGGCCTCGCCATCGTCCTGAACATGTTCCGCAACCGCGCCTCGATCGACGTTGACGACGCCGACCTGATGCGCTGGTGACAAGGAGCGTCCTGCCGTGCAGCTGATGGAGAACGCGTACTGGGTGCCGCTGCTGCCCCTCATCGCGACCGCGGTCATCGCCCTCTTCGGCAACCTGATGCCCTGGAAGGGGGCGGAGGTCGGGATCGCCGCGATCGCGATCGCCTGGATCATCAGCATCGGGATCGCCTGGCACACGCTGTTCAACGCCCCGATCGAGCCGCTCGAGCAGGCGATCGTGTGGGCGCCGCTCGGCGGTGGCTTCCAGCTCGAGCTGGGCATGCTCGTCGACGGGCTCACGTCGATGATGTTCCTGCTCGTGACCACCGTCTCGCTGATGGTGCAGATCTACTCCCGGGAGTACATGCGGGGCGAGGTCCGCTTCACCTACTTCTACGCGATGCTCTCGCTGTTCACGTTCTCGATGCTGCTGCTCGTCATCGCGAACAACACGCTGCTGGCCGTGGTGGGCTGGGAGCTCGTCGGGGTCTGCTCCTACCTGCTCATCGGCTTCTACTGGGAGGAGAAGTCGAACCAGGACGCCGGCAACAAGGCGTTCCTCGTCACGAAGTTCGCCGACATCGGCCTCATCGTCGGCGTCATCGTCCTGTCGAGCGCGTTCGCGCAGACCGGGACGACCAACCCCTTCAACATCCAGGGGACGATCGACGCCGCGACCTCCGGCGCGCTGCCCCACGGCCGGATCGTGCTCGGCACGCTGCTGATCTTCCTCGGTGCGGTCGGCAAGTCGGGCCAGTTCCCGCTGCACGTGTGGCTGCCAGACGCGATGGCCGGACCGACGCCGGTCTCGGCGCTCATCCACGCCGCCACGATGGTGACGGCCGGCGTGTTCTTCATCGCCCGGCTGTATCCGATCTTCGCCCAGTCGATCGGCGTCATGCACACGATCGCCATCGTCGGCACGGTGACGCTGTTCGTCGCCGGGTTCCTCGCGATGGTCCAGGACGACGTGAAGAAGGTGCTCGCCTACTCGACCGTGAGCCAGCTCGGCTACATGATCGCGGCCCTCGGCGTCGGCGGGTACACGGCCGGCATCTTCCACCTGTTCACCCACGGGTTCTTCAAGGCGCTGCTGTTCCTCGCCGCCGGGTCGCTCATCCATGCGGTGCACAGCAACAACATGTCCGACATGGGTGGGCTGCGCAGGAAGATGCCGACCACCTTCTGGACCTTCGTCGTCGGATCCCTGGCGCTGGCCGGGTTCCCGCTGACCGCCGGGTTCTTCTCGAAGGACGAGATCCTGGTCACCGCCCAGCACTGGGGCGGCCAGGGATTCGCCACCGGACCGCTCGTGTTCTGGCTCGGGCTCGCCGCAGCCGGTGTGACGACCTTCTACATGGGCCGCGCGGTCTTCCTCATCTTCTGGGGCGAGACCCGCGCCCATGGCCACCCGCACGAGTCCGGGCGCTGGATCCTCGTGCCGCTCGTCGCGCTCGCGGCGCTGTCCATCGGCGCCGGCTACCTCGGCTCGCCGTGGTGGCCGAAGGACGCCAACTTCGAGCAGTGGACCGCCACCGAGACCCTCGAGCAGGCCAGCTTCCCGGCGGCCGCAGGCGCCGAGCCCTCCGAGGGGATGCTGGTCGGCCCACCGACCTTCCACCTCGACGTGGCGCTCGAGGCGCTGGCCGTGTTCCTGGCCGCGGCGGCGCTTGCGTGGCGCTACTACGGCGACGGGCTCCCCGAGCGAGATCCGACGCTGCACATGGGCGGTTTCAGCACGGCGCTCGAGCGCAAGCTCTGGCTCGACGACCTCGGGTACGCGCTCGTGGTCGCCCCGGTGCGCGATCGGCTCGGTCCGGCGGCCTACGCGAGCAACCAGCGGGGCATCGACGCCGTCGTGAACTGGGTCGGCGACACGGTCGGGCGCGTGGCCGGCGTCACCTACACCACGGTCGACCAGAAGGTCATCGACGGCGGGGTGAACGGCGCGGCGTTCAGCGCCGCCTGGTGGAGCGGCAAGCTCAAGCGGATCCAGTCCGGCCACGTCCAGCGCTATGCGGCGACGCTCGTCGCCGGGGTCATCGTGCTGGTGCTCGTGTTCGCGGGCGCACGGTAGGGGACAGGCAGCACAGCAGAACAGACCAATGCGGCAACGACGCCCCGTCCGAGGACGGAGCGACCTGGAGGCACAACGATGGACCCCTCAACCGCAGGGTGGGCGCTGACGCTCGCGGTCTTCCTGCCCCTCGCCGGGGCCGGCCTGCTGGCCGTCATGCCGTCGCGGATGGACCGTGAGATCCGTCTGACCGCCGTCGGCATCACCGGGATCGCCCTCGCGCTGGTCGTGGCGATCGCGGCGAGCTTCGACTACTCGCGGGCCGGCGACCTCCAGTTCGTGACGAACACCGGATGGATCAGCGCCATCCACGCCAACTACCACATCGGCGTGGACGGGATCAGCCTCCCGCTGTTCGTGCTGACCTACCTGCTGACCTTCCTGTGCGCGATCTACACGCTGAGGTACGTGCCGGATCCCGGCAAGCCCAAGGGGCTGCTCGCGCTCATGCTGCTGCTGCAGACCGGCATGGGCGGCACCTTCATCGCGTTCGACCTCGTGCTCTTCTTCATCTTCTGGGAGCTCGTCCTCGTCCCGATGTACTTCATGATCGGCATGTGGGGCGGTCCCCGGCGCGAGTACGCGAGCGTCAAGTTCTTCCTCTACACGCTGTTCGGGTCGGTGTTCATGCTCGTGGCCTTCCTGGCCATCTTCTTCAAGGCCGGCGGGTCCACCTGGGACATCCAGCAGCTCTCGCAGATGGCGATCGGCAACCGGACCTTCCAGACCTGGGCGTTCCTCGGGCTCTTCCTCGGGTTCGCGATCAAGGTCCCGATGTGGCCGTTCCACACGTGGCTGCCCGACGCCCACACCGAGGCGCCGACGATCGGCTCCGTGCTGCTGGCCGGCGTGCTGCTGAAGATGGGGACCTACGGCTTCATCCGCATCGGGCTGCCGATCCTGCACGAGGGAGCGCTGCGCTTCGCGCCGGTCATCGGTGTGCTCGCGGTCATCGGCATCATCTACGGCTCGCTGTGCTGCCTCGCCCAGTCCGACGTGAAGCGGCTCATCGCGTTCTCGTCCGTCGGCCACATGGGCTTCGTGATGCTCGGGATCGCCTCCATGACGGCCAGCGGCATCCAGGCGGCGCTGTACGGCAACATCGCCCATGGCGTCATCACCGGGATGCTGTTCTTCCTCGCCGGCTCGCTGCACGAGCGCTACCACACCCGCGACATCGCGACGATCGGCGGCGGCCTGCTCGTGAAGATGCCCCGCTACGGGGTGCTGCTCGCCTTCGTGGCGATCGCCTCGCTCGGGCTGCCGGGCCTGGCCGGCTTCTGGGGCGAGTTCTCGGCGATGTGGGCCGCCATCAACCCGGCCGGTCACCTGGCGACGAGCTACGGCGGGCTCTACCTCGGGCTCGTGATCACCGCCGCCGTCGGCACGGTCCTGACCGCCGCCTACTTCCTGTGGCTGCTGCAGCGGATCAACCTCGGGCTGCCGCCGCGGTCCTGGGCCGACCGGGCGCTCACGGACGTCGTGGCCGTCGAGTGGGTGGCCTGGCTGCCGCTGCTCGTCATCATCCTGGCCATGGGGATCTGGCCCCGGCTCGTGTTCGGCGTCCAGAACGGCGCGGTGGACACCCTGATGCAGTTCGTGGGGCGGTGACGGACCTGCCCCTCGCCGCCGCCCGGAGGTGGAGCACACCATGACCATCGACTACCTGGCCATCGCGCCCGAGCTCGTGCTCACCATCACGGCGCTGGTCGTGCTGCTCGTCGACCTCGTGATCAAGGCCGACTACAAGCAGCTGGTCAATCCGGTGGCAGGGCTCGGGACAGCCGTGGCGATCGGCTTCACGGTCGCCGCCTGGGGGCACCCGCGCTCGACCTTCGGCGGCATGTTCGTCGTCAACGACTACACCGTCGTGTTCACGCTCGTGTTCCTCGGCAGCCTGCTGGCCATCCTCGGGATCTCGTGGCGCTGGTTCGCCGAGGGCCGCTACTTCCAGAGCGAGTACTACTTCCTGCTGCTGACCTCGTTCCTCGGCATGATCATCATGCCGTCGGCCCGCGACCTGCTGCTCCTCTTCGTGGCGCTCGAGACCGTCTCGATCCCGGCGTTCGTCATGGCGGGGCTCCGCAAGCGGGACCTGTACTCCTCGGAGGCGGCACTGAAGTTCTTCCTCATCGGCGTCCTGTCGGTCGCGATGATGCTGTTCGGCATGTCGATGGTGTACGGGTTCACGGGCACCACCTCGCTGACCGGCATCGCCGATGCCCTGGCGGCGCAGACGGCGCCGGCGCCGCTGCTGCTGGCCTCGGTCCTGCTCGTCCTGACGGGGTTCGGCTTCAAGATCTCGGCGGTGCCGTTCCACTTCTGGGCGCCCGACACCTACGCCGGGTCGCCGATGCCGGTCGCTGCCATGCTCGCGGTCGCCTCCAAGGCCGCCGGCTTCGCCGGGATGATCGCCGTGGCATTCATCGCGTTCGGTCCGCTCGCCGACGTGTGGGCCCCGGTCCTCGGGCTCCTGGCGATCCTCACGATGAGCCTCGGCAACCTGCTCGCGCTGCAGCAGCGCGACATCGTCCGCCTGCTGGCCTACTCCTCGATCGCCCAGGCCGGCTACATGCTCATCCCGTTCGGGGTGGCGCAGTCGGGCAACGCGAGCGTCAACGACGGCGCCGTGCAGGCGATCGTCTTCTACCTCGCCGCCTATGCGGTCATGAACATCGGGGCGTTCGGTGTCGCGGTCGCGGTGAACCGCAAGACGGGGGAGCGGTCGCTGTCCGACTACGCCGGCCTCGGGTCTCGTTCGCCGCTGCTGGCGCTGGCGATGACGGTCTTCCTGCTCAGCCTCGGAGGGGCCCCGCCGACCGTCGGCCTGTGGGCGAAGTTCGCGATCATCCAGGCGGCCGCCAACGCCGGCACGGGGTTCGGCTACGTGCTGCTGGGCTTCCTCGTCCTGAACTCGGTGGTGGCCTTCTTCTACTACCTGAAGGTCATCCGCACGATGTGGATGGACAGCGCCCGCGTCGGCGTCGGACGCCTGCAGCCCGGCCTGAATCTGTCAGCGGTCGTGGTCGTCCTGATGCTCGTCACGGTGCTGCTCGGGATCCTGCCCGGGCTGATCTCGTCGTACTCGTCCGTCGGTGCGCTGCTCGCCACGGGCCCCTGACCCGGCCGTGAGCGCCCCGCCGGTGCCCGGCGCCGGCCCGCTGCGCGCGTCGTCCGAGCGCCCCGGAAACCGCCGGACCTGAGGTTCTGCGCAAGAGGGACGGGCGACCGGGGCCGGCGGGCGCCTTGACCCGGTCTTTACCCGACGTTGACCGCTGCACGGCGGAGGGGAGCGCCCGCCTCGGTAGCCTCGTGGTGACGCCACCGATCCCGGTGCGCCGCACGAACGAACACCAGACACGGGAAGCCGGGGCAACCCGCCGGCGTTTCCCGTGTTGTTGAGAAGCCGAGACGCGCCCGCCCCGGTGCAGGCGCCCGACCGATCGCCGAAGGACCATGTTCAAGAGCGCCAAGACGTTCGTCCTGCTCGCCGCCCTGTCCGGCCTGCTGCTGTGGGTCGGCACGATCCTCGATGGTCGATACGGCGGCGGCGGTAACTCGTTCCTGTACCTGATGCTGTTCATCTCCGTCGCGATGAACTTCGTCGGGTACTTCTACAGCGACAAGATCGCGATCAAGGCGGCGCGGGCCCAGCCGATCGAGGAGTCGGACTACCCGGACATCTACTCGATCGTCCGCGGGCTGTCCCAGCGCGCGAGCAAGCCCATGCCGAAGCTGTTCATGAGCCCGTCGCCGCAGCTCAACGCGTTCGCCACCGGCCGCAACCCCGAGCACGCCGCCGTCTGTGTGAACCAGGGCCTCTACCAGGTCATGGACCGTGACGAGCTCGAAGGCGTGCTCGCCCACGAGCTCCAGCACGTCTACAACCGCGACATCCTGATCGGCTCGGTCGCGGCGATGATCGCGACGACCATCACGTTCATCGCCCGCATCGCGATGTGGGGCGCGATCTTCGGTGGTGGCGGTGGCCGCGACCGCGACGGCGGGGCGTTCGGGCAGCTGGCCCTGATCTTCCTGGCCCCGATCGCCGCGATGATGATCCAGTTCGCCGTCACCCGCTCGCGCGAGTCGACCGCGGACCGCACCGGTGCCGAGCTGTCCGGCAAGCCGCTGGCCCTCGCACGGGCCCTCGCCAAGCTCGAGGCCGGCAACAAGGACCCGCGGCGGCTGCGCGCCGGCGGCACGCCCGCCGAGACCAACCCCGCGTTCAGCCACCTCTACATCTCTGCGCCCTTCGGCGGCCGGATGAGCCTCGGCAAGCTCTTCTCGACCCACCCGCCGGTCCCCGAGCGCATCGCCGCCCTCGAGGAGATGGCGCGCCAGATGGGCCAGCTCGGTCCGGGCCAGACCATCTACGGCTGACCGCTCTCCGCCCGTCGCCGTCCGAGGAGCCGTCCCGCCCACGACTCCCTCAGCTCAGGTCACGGCGGCGGCGGGCGCGGCCCTCGGGTCAGACACCGCCGGTAACTCGAGCGGATCGTCCAGCATGTCAGGCAACGCGCCCGAGTTTCCGCGCCCTGACCGCGGAACTCGGGCCGTTCGCCCAGCATGCTGAGTGAACGGCCCGAGTCGCCGTCCATGCTACGGCTACCCACCGCCACGACGCCCCCGGCGCCCGCCCGGCGCGACCGGTTCCCCCGCCGCCCGCCCGGTGCGGTTCCGCCCGGACCCCACCCGGGGTATCGGGACCCGCGCTACGACTTGAAGTTCGTGAACGCCAGTGGCGCGTCGTAGTCCTGCGCCTTGACCATGGCGATGATCTCCTGGAGGTCGTCGCGCTTCTTGCCGCTGACACGGATCCGGTCGCCCATGTTCGTCGGGGTGACCTTGATCTTCGTGGCCTTGATCTGCTTGACGATCTCCTTGCCGAGCTCCGCCGACAGGCCCGTCCTCAACGCCACGTCGATCCGGCTGCGCCCGCCCGCCGCGGCCTCGGGGGCACCGGTGTCGAGCGCCTTCAGCGACACGTGCCGCTTGACGAGCTTCGACTCGAGCACGTCGAGGGCGGCCTTCACGCGGTCCTCGGAGCTCGACACGAGCCGGATCCCCGCCTTGTCGTCCTGCCAGGTGATCTCGGTGTCGGTGCCCTTGAAGTCGAAGCGGGAGGCGACCTCCTTCCGGGCCTGGTTGATCGCGTTGTCGACCTCCTGCAGGTCGACGCTGGCCTCGATGTCGAAGCTCGACTCCGCCACGGCTTCCTCCCTCGACGCGGTCGTTCCTCTCCAAGCGTAGTGGGCGGTCGGCGGTGTCTCGACGCCGCCGGCGAGCGCCCTCGGGGCCGGCCGCCGGTCACGCTGAGCGCCCGTGCCGGCGGGCCGCTGCGGGCAGGCCGCGCCGAAGCTTGCGATCGGCCGCCCCCTCGGTAACATGCCCCGCGCCCGGTGCCCGGCACCGGCCCCGGAGGGATGCCCGAGTGGCCAAAGGGAGCGGACTGTAAATTCGCCGGCTCAGCCTACGGAGGTTCGAATCCTCCTCCCTCCACCGACAAGAACGCAGGTCCAGTCTCCACCCGTCCCGCACACGCGCGCCAGCCGACGCCGGTTCGACGCGCCTGTGCGCCGACAGTAGGCTGGCGCCTCGCGAAACCTGCCCCCTTAGCTCAGTCGGCAGAGCACATCCATGGTAAGGATGGTGTCGGCGGTTCGATTCCGCCAGGGGGCTCTGGGACGCCGAACATGGCGCCCGGTCGAGGCGGCGTAGCTCAGAGGTAGAGCAAGCGGCTCATAATCGCTGTGTCGGAGGTTCGAGTCCTCCCGCCGCTACGCAATCGGAAACGTCGGACGGTCCACCGTCCAGCGACCACGAGCACCATCGTGGCCCGGCATCCGGGATGGCAACGCGCCAGGAGCCGGAGGGGCCGGCGCGTCCGCGGCCCTCCGCGATGTGAGTGGGCCCCGGGCTGCACTATGCTCCCATGCCGACTGTCAACATGCACAAGAGCTCCGTCAACAGCGGACCGCGCTACCACCCCAGGAGGGCCCAGGATGGCCAAGGCGAAGTTCGAGCGGACCAAGCCGCATATGAACATCGGGACGATCGGGCACGTCGACCACGGGAAGACGACGTTGACGGCGGCGATCACGACGGTGCTGCACAAGCACAACCCGAATGTGCAGACGATGGCGTTCGATGCGATCGACAAGGCGCCGGAGGAGCGGGAGCGTGGGATCACGATCTCGTTGGCGCATGTGGAGTATGAGACCGACAACCGGCATTACGCGCATGTGGATGCGCCGGGGCACGCGGATTATGTGAAGAACATGATCACGGGTGCGGCGCAGATGGATGGTGCGATCCTGGTGGTGTCTGCGGCGGATGGGCCGATGCCGCAGACGCGTGAGCATGTGCTGTTGGCGCGGCAGGTGGGGGTGCCGCGGCTGATCGTGTTTCTGAACAAGGTCGACATGGTCGATGACGAGGAGCTGCTCGAGCTGGTCGAGATGGAGGTGCGTGAGCTGCTCGACCAGTACGAGTTCCCGGGTGATGACACGCCGGTGATCCGTGGGTCGGCGCTCAAGGCGTTGGAGGGTGATGAGGCCTCGGAGTCGGCGGTGCTGGAGCTGATGGAGGCGTGTGACACCTATTTCGAGGACCCGACGCGGGATCTGGACAAGGACTTCCTGATGCCGGTCGAGGACGTGTTCTCGATCACCGGGCGTGGGACGGTGGCCACGGGCCGGGTGGAGCAGGGCAAGGTCAAGGTCGGTGAGGAGGTCGAGATCGTCGGTCTCAAGGACACGACCAAGACGACGGTGACCGGTGTGGAGATGTTCCGCAAGCTGCTCGATGAGGGGCAGGCGGGCGACAACGTGGGGGTGCTGCTGCGTGGCACCAAGCGTGAGGACATCGAGCGGGGTCAGGTGTTGGCCAAGCCGTCCTCGATCACGCCGCACACCCAGTTCGAGGCGCAGGTGTATGTGCTCTCCAAGGAGGAGGGTGGCCGTCATACGCCGTTCTTCAACAACTATCGGCCGCAGTTCTACTTCCGCACGACGGATGTGACCGGGTCGGTCACGCTGCCGGACGGGGTGGAGATGGTGATGCCGGGTGACAACACCGAGATGACGGTGGAGCTGATCCAGCCGATCGCGATGGACGAGGGGCTGCGGTTCGCGATCCGTGAGGGTGGCCGCACGGTTGGTGCCGGCCGGGTCACCAAGATCCTCAAGTAGCGCGACGACGGTGCGGACGCGAGGCCCCAGGCGGGCCTCGCGTCTTGCACGGGTTGACCGACCTGGCACCCTGACCTTCGAGCAACGCAGGCGGCGACCGCCGCCCCCGACGTGAAAAGACACAGCCATGCCGAAGAACGACAACCGACCGAAGGTCACCCTGGCCTGCCAGGAGTGCAAGGAACGCAACTACATCACGACGAAGCACCGGGTGAACCAGCGTGAGCGCATCGAGCTGCGCAAGTTCTGCCCGCGCTGCCGGACGCACACGCTCCACAAGGAGACCCGCTGAGGTCCCGCATGCGTCGCGGCTGATGGCCGCGTCGTGGCACCCGGACGGTCCGCCGCTGACGGCGGACCGTTTCGCGTTGGTGGCGGCGCGGGCGTCACTAGCATGTCTTCCCGGTCGGTGACCGGCCGGACCCTCGCCCACGGTCAGGAGCAGCATGGCCCTCAACCGCGACAAGATCGGGACGGAGTATCCCTCCTACACCTACGAGGTGTGCCGCGAGAAGATCCGTGAGTACGCCGCAGCTCTCGGCGAGAGCGACCCCCGCTACTTCAGCGACGGCGACGACTGCGTGGCGCCGCCCACCTTCGCGGCCTGCTTCACCGTGATCAAGGGTGGCCAGGCGCTCTTCACCGACCCGGATCTCGGGGCGCATCCGGCGCTCGTCCACGGCTCACAGTCGTACGAGTACGGTCTGCGGCCGATCGAGCCGGGCAACGTCCTGCGCTGCACGCCGCGGATCGCGGACATCGCCGCCCGTGGCCGCAACGAGTTCCTGACGATCGAGGTGGACTGCCGGTTCGCCGCCGACGATGCTCGCGCGGTGCTGTCCCGTGGCGTCATCGTCTTCCTCGGTTCCGCACCCGAGCAGGAGGCGTCCGCATGAGCGAGGTCACCGAGGGCACCGAGCTGCCCACGATCGAGCAGACCCACGACCTGACCCGATCGGTCCTGTACGCCGGCGCGTCCGGCGACATGAACCCGCTGCACTTCGACGAGGAGTTCGCGAGCCAGATCAGCCCCACGGGTGGGATCATCGCCCACGGCATGTACTCGATGGGGCTCGCCTCGCGGGTGCTGACGAGCTGGGCCGGCGGGCCGGAGAAGGTCCGCGAGGTCTCGGTGCGGTTCACGAAGCCCTGGCCGCTCGGGACCACGACGACCTTCGGGGGGACGGTCACCGACGTGAGTGAGGGCGTGGCGACGGTCTCGCTGTGGGCGACGAACGAGAGCGGCGAGACGGTCATCAAGGGGACCGGCAAGGTCGTGGTCGACTAGCGTGCCGGTTGTCGCTCGCGTAGAGCGCGCCGGTTGTCGCTCGCGTAGAGCGTGCCGGTTGTCGCTCGCATGGAGCGCGCCGGTTGTCGCTCGCATGGAGCGCGCCGGTTGTCGTGTGGGCCACCGGGCCGTTACCCTGATGGGGCTGCCCGCGTCGGGCAGCGTTCCCGTGTCAGATGGCCCATCACCCGACGTGCCCGCGAAGGCGCTGACGGCGAACGCCATCCGGTGCCGGAGCGGACGGGAGTAGCTCAATTTGGCAGAGCACCGGTCTCCAAAACCGGCGGCTGGGGGTTCAAGTCCCTCCTCCCGTGCTTGATCATCCGTCACACGGCGGACTGCGCGTGTGACGGCCTCGCGCGCGAGGCAGGGACGTTCGGCACACTGGAGGGGCCCGGCACCCACCGACCCATCCACCCCGCCCGATGTCCCATCACGAAGTCCACGTCGGTCATGGCCGTCCCACGTGGCGATCGAGTCGAGGATCCGATGAACCGCGAGTCCAGGCGTCAGCAGGCACGCGACGAGCGTGACCAGCCCGAGACCGAGGCGCACCTCGAGCGTGAATACCACGCCGAGGCGACCAAGCGTCGGCGGACACCACCGGCGCAGTTCCTTCGGGAGGTCCGGGGCGAGCTGCGCAAGGTGGCGTGGCCCAACCGCAAGGAGGTCACCTCCTACACGTTCGTCGTGCTCATCACGACGGCCGTGCTGACCGCGTTCACCTTCGGCCTCGACTGGGTGATCGGTAAAGGCGTCTTCAGGATCTTCGGATAGGTAATCGTGGCCAACCAGACGAACCCCGAACCGCAGGCTCCCGACGAGGAGCCGACCTCCGGCGCGTCACCCGAGGACCTTCCGACCTCGGGTGAGATGGACAATGCGCCCCTCGACGAGGTGGTGTACGAGAGCGCCGAGGGCCGCCCCGAGGATCCCGCGACCGACGAGGACGTCGAGCGGGTCGGCGTGACGTCCCCTCCGGAGCAGCCCGACCAGGCAGGTCACGTCGAGACCGAGGACGAGGTGCTCGGCGACGCCACCGACCAGCAGGCTCGCCGGCGGTCGGACGATGCGCCCGTGACCTCGCCCGAGGACGACGAGCCGCCGGCCGGCGGGCTCTCGGTGGCCGAGGAAGCCGCCGAGGACGCGGCCGAGGAAGGCGGCGACGACCTCGACGACCTGCTCGGCATGGCCGGCGCCGACGCCGGCGACGAGTACCCCGAGCCCGGCGACCAGATCCCGGCCGAGCACCCGGAGGCCACTGACGAGGCGCCGGAGGCCGAGGGCGAGACCGACGTCACCACCGCCGAGGAGCCGGTCCGCCGCCGGCCCCGCTCGATGGAGGACGTGCGCGACCGCAAGGACCTGATCCGGCTGCCCGGCGACTGGTATGTCGTGCACACCTATGCCGGCTACGAGCAGCGGGTCAAGGACAACCTGACCAACCGCGTCGAGACCCTCAACGCCGAGGACCGCATCTACGAGATCGTGATCCCGACCGAAGAGGTCACCGAGTACAAGAAGGGCAAGAAGACCACAGCCCAGAAGAAGTTCCTCCCCGGCTACGTGCTCGTGCGCCTCGACATGGACGACGAGACCTGGGGCATCGTGCGGAACACGCCGGCTGTCACCGGGTTCGTCGGCTCGCCCGGGTCGCGTCCCGTGCCGCTCTCGCTGCGTGAGGTCGCCTCGACGCTGAAGATCCCGGACGAGGTCGTCGAGGAGCCCGAGGGCGAGGAGGCAGCCGAGCCCGAGAAGCCCGAGATCGAGATCGATCTCGAGGTCGGCGAGACCATCCGCGTCACCTCTGGCCCGTTCGCCGACTTCACCGGGACCATCTCCGAGATCAACCTCGACCAGGCGAAGCTCAAGGTGCTCGTGTCCGTGTTCGGCCGCGAGACACCGCTCGAACTGCCCTTCGACAACGTGGCGAAGCTGTAGGCCACGCCCGACCTGCCTGACCGGATCGCGGCGGGCAACCACCAACCGACGTGGGAGGCGCGCTGCGCCGTTCGCACCACGGGACGAAAGTATGAACCATGGCGAAGAAGGTCATCGGCCTCATCAAGTTGCAGATCCCGGCCGGCCAGGCCAATCCGGCTCCTCCGGTCGGCCCGGCGCTCGGTCAGCACGGCGTCAACATCATGGAGTTCTGCAAGAACTTCAACGAGAAGACGCAGCAGCAGACGGGCGACATCATCCCGGTGGAGATCACGGTCTTCGAGGACCGCTCCTTCACCTTCATCATGAAGACGCCACCGGCGGCGCAGCTGTTGCTCAAGGCCGCCGGCATCCCGAAGGGATCGGGCGTCCCGCACACCGAGAAGGTCGGCAAGGTCACGCGCGACCAGGTCCGCGAGATCGCCGAGAAGAAGATGCCGGACCTCAACGCGATCGACGTCGCTGGTGCGATGAAGATCATCGAGGGCACGGCCCGCTCGATGGGACTCACCGTCGAGGGCTGACCGGAGCGTCACACCTCCGACCAAACACGAACGTGGGAGGCGGGTCCGCCCGCCGCTGGTACCACGAGGAGACAGACACGATGGCGAAGCGTGGCAAGCGGTACCGCGAGGCCAAGGAGAAGATCGGTGCAGGCCGTCTGTACGGCCCCCGAGCCGGGTTCGGCCTGCTGAAGGAGGTCACCGCGGTCAACTACGACCCGACCGTGGACGTGGCCTTCCGGCTCGGCATCGACCCGCGCAAGGCGGACCAGATGGTCCGTGGTGCGGTGTCGCTGCCGCACGGCACCGGCAAGGAGGTCCGGGTCGCGGTCGTGGCCGCGGGCGAGAAGGCGACCGAGGCCGAGCAGGCCGGCGCCGACTACGTGGGCGCGGACGACCTGGTCGAGCGTCTCGGCAGCGGTGAGCTGCTCGACGAGGTCGACTCGGTCATCGCCACCCCGGACATGATGGGCAAGCTCGGGCGGCTCGGGAAGCTGCTGGGTCCCCGTGGCCTGATGCCGAACCCGAAGTCGGGCACGGTCACCATGGACGTGGGCAAGGCCGTGTCCGAGATCAAGGCCGGTCGCGTCGAGTACCGCTCTGACCGCAACGGCAACGTCCACACGATCCTCGGCAAGGCCTCGTTCAGCGTCGACCAGCTGCTCGACAACTACGAGGCACTGCTCGACGAGATCGTCCGGCAGCGGCCCGCGGCCGCGAAGGGCCGCTACCTGCGGACCGTGGCCGTGTCGACCTCGGCGAGCCCGTCGGTGCCGCTCGACCCGGCCAAGTCTCGCGACCTGCTCGAGGACGAAGAGGCCTCCTGACCGGCGGTCGTCACGACCCCACGGAGCCCGCCCGCGTGGCGGGCTTCCTGGTGCCGGTGGACGGCCCACGACGCAGGGCTCGGCTACGATCCGCAGTGTCGGCGATGCGCTCAGCAGCCCCGTCCGATGCTGTGCGTGATGACGATCAGGAAGGTGGCCCCATGGTGGTTCGACGGTGACGGCGGCGGAGCCCACCTCGGCCCGCACCATCCTCGTCGCGGACGCGGACGAGGATGTGCGCTCGCTCGTGCGTCTGACCCTCACCGGCGAGTCGTATCGCGTGGTGGAGGCAGCCGCGACCGACGAAGCCATCCTGGCCGTCGCCCGCCACCGGCCGGATCTCGTCGTCATCGACATGGACCTGCCGGGCCACGGGGGGCTGGCCGTGGCGAAGAGCATCAAGGCGCAGCCAGAGACCGCCGGCGCGCAGGTCGTGCTCCTGTTCGATCGCACCCGCCCGGTGGACCGCGACCACGCCCGGGACCTCGGCGTCGACGACGAGCTCGCCAAGCCCTTCACGGCGTTCGCGCTGCTGAAGAAGGTCGAGCAGCTCACCGCCTGACGGTTTGACCGGTCACGGTCGTCGCCGTACAGTCCGTGGCTCACCACAACACAGCCAAAGACCGCAGGATGCCCGCTGCACGGCGGGCCGAAGGTGGCGGCACATCCCGCGCCCTGTCCAGCGTCCCACACCGGGACGGACCGCGGCGCCCGATGACCAGGACGCTCATCCCGCGCAGGCCGATATGACGGACCCGGCACACCCTGTGTCGCCCGGTTCAACGTGTCGCCCTCTGCGCGGATCCCCGCCCAGGGGGCGTTTGCGACAGGTCAGCCGCTCCTGGCTCGCGCCGTGCGCCATCCAGACCCGCACGGAGGACCCCATGGCACGGCCAGACAAGGTCGCCGCCGTCGAGGAGCTCGAGCAGCAGCTCTCGAGCAGCGCCGCGACCCTGCTCACGGACTATCGCGGGCTGAGCGTCGCCGAGCTCGCCGAGCTCCGCGCCGAGCTCCGCAAGTCCGGGGCCACCTACAAGGTGGTCAAGAACACGATGACGCGGCGGGCCGCCGACCAGGCCGGCATCGCCGGGCTCGAGGACTACCTCGTCGGCCCGACCGCGCTGGTCTTCTGCGAGGACGACCCGGTCGGCCCCTCGAAGGCGCTGCGCGCCTTCGCGAAGGACCACCCCGAGCTGCTCGTGAAGGCCGGCTTCCTCGAGGGCAACGTCCTCGACGAGGAGTCGACCCGCAAGCTCGCGGACCTCGAGTCCCGCGAGGAGCTGCTGACCCACCTCGCCGGTCTCATGCACGGCGCGCTGGCCAACTTCGTCCGGCTGCTGCAGGCGCCGCTCACCGACATGGGACGGCTCCTCGCCGCGCTCGAGGACAAGGGTGGAGCGTCGCCGGACGCCGCCACCCCGGCCGAGGCCGCCTCGGACGCGGGGGAGGCCGTCGCCGAGACGGTGGAGGACGCCGGCGAGGCTGCTGCCGCTGCGGCCGAGACCGCCGGTGACACGGCCGCCGACGCCGCCGAGACTGCTGGCGCCGCCGCCGTCGAGGCGACCGACAGCGAGGCCGTGGCCGACGCGGCCGACACGACCGCCGACGCGGCGGAGTCCGTCGCTGGCCGCGCCGCTGACGTGGCCGCGACGGTCGCGGAAACGGCCGCGGGGGCCGTCGAGTCCGCCGCAGAGACGGTGGCGGAGACCGTCGAGCAGGTGACCGAAGCGGTCACCGGCGCCGACGTGTCACCCGAGGCCACCGACGAGCCCGAGGCCACCGACGAGGCCGAGGCCACCGACGAGGCCGAGGCCGACGAGAAGACAGAGGACGGCGACGACGAGCAGTCCTGATCGCGTCGCAGCACGACCAGCACGACACCGACAGACCTCAGACAGACGGAAACACGGCGCCGAGCGGCGCCCCGAGGAGGAAGAACAGACATGGCGAAGATGAGCACCGACGAGCTGATCGAGGCCTTCAAGGAGCTCACGCTCATGGAGCTCTCGGACCTCGTCAAGAAGTTCGAGGACACGTTCGACGTGACCGCGGCCGCTCCGGTCGCCGTCGCGGCCCCCGGCGCCGGTGCCGGCGGCGGCGAGGCAGCCGAGGAGGAGAAGACCGAGTTCGACGTGGTCCTCACCTCGGCCGGCGAGAAGAAGATCCAGGTCATCAAGGAGGTCCGCGGCCTCACGAGCCTGGGCCTCAAGGAGGCCAAGGAGCTCGTCGAGTCCGCCCCGAAGGCCGTCCTCGAGGGCGTGGCCAAGGAGCAGGCCGACGAGGCCAAGGAGAAGCTCGAGGCTGCCGGCGCCAGCGTGGAGCTGCAGTAGCACGAACCGCACGGCGGGGGCCTGTCGAGGCGGGCCCCCGGCCGTACCGGTCGCCGACGGGCGCCCGGCGCGCTATTCTCCCCCCAACCGCAGACCATGCCGCAGGCACCGTTACGGGCGCAACGCCCTCGGGCCAGGCGCACGAACCGGCTCGTCACCAACGTGACGACGAGCCGGTAGTTGACGGTTCACACACTTGGGCCCTACACTGCGCTGCTGCCGTGTGCCCTTGTGTCGAGCCGCCCTCGTCGTCGCCCAGCGCGGGAGGCCGAACAGCCTCAAAGGTTGCATCCCATTCGCACCTTCCGCACCTGCACCACCGGCTCGGGATCCGTTCCCGCCGGTGTGTCCGTGCGTGACCGGGCGTGTGGATGCGAAGGTCGCACCGTGCGTCGCCGAACACCGCAGGGGGTCGCCGTGATGCAGCCGCGCGCCGTGCGTCGTCCACCGGCGATGGGTAGCCCCACCTAGCCCGTCAGCACGTGGCGTCGGACCGTCGTCCTGACGCCCCAGCGCGAGGTTCCGGAGGCCGGCAGGTCGTCTCCGCGCCGCGCGAGCCCCTTTCCTTACGCGCAACCAGGGAGGTCCCTAGTTGGCTGGCACCGCCGTCAACGAGCGTCTCAGCTTCGCGAAGATCCGCGAGGCCCTACCGATCGAGGAACTCGACCTCGTCGCCATCCAGCGGGAGTCCTTCAGGTGGCTCCTCGATGACGGCCTCGGCGAGATCTTCGATGAGATCTCGCCCATTGAGGACAGCCAGGGCAAGATGGCCCTGAGCTTCTTGAACCACCGGTTCGAGGAACCGAAGTACTCCGTCGAGGAGTGCAAGGAGAAGGATTACACGTTCGCCGCGCCGCTGTTCGTCACGGCGGAGTTCCTGAACAAGGACGACGGCACGATCAAGTCCCAGACGGTCTTCATGGGCGACTTCCCCATGATGTCCGACAAGGGGACCTTCATCATCAACGGCACCGAGCGTGTCGTCGTGTCGCAGCTCGTTCGTTCCCCCGGCGTCTACTTCGACAAGTCGATCGACAAGACGACGGGGCGCGACGTCTACGGCTGCAAGATCATCCCGGGCCGGGGCGCGTGGCTGGAGTTCGAGGTCGACAAGCGCGACCTCGTCGCCGTTCGCGTCGACCGCAAGCGCAAGCAGCCGATCTCGGTGTTCTACCGGGCGCTGAAGGCCTTCGAGTGGAACGCGGAGCTCGGCCGCTACGAGCTCGCCCCGCCGGAGGTGCTGAACGAGCCGGTCCCCGACGAGGAGATCCTCGAGTTCTTCGGTGGTGCCGAGTCCATGGCGCTGACGCTCGAGAAGGACAACACCGAGCGGACGCCCGCCAAGGCCCTCGAGGAGATCTACCGGAAGCTGCGCCCGGGCGAGCCGCCGAACGCGGACCAGGCCGGGCAGCTGCTGCTGTCCATGTTCTTCACCCCGAAGAAGTACGACCTCGCCCGTGTCGGCCGGTACAAGATCACCGGCGCGGCCGCGGTCGGCGAGCACCACGCGAAGCGCGGCAAGCTCTCCGACGAGTACGAGAAGCTCGACTTCGAGGCGCCGGAGTCCATGGTCCTCACCCGTGAGGACTGCCTCGCCACGATGTCGTACCTCGTCAAGCTGCACGCCGGCGAGGACAGCTACGACACCGACGACATCGACCACTTCGGCAACCGTCGGCTGCGGTCGGTCGGCGAGCTCATCCAGAACCAGGTGCGCATCGGGCTCTCCCGCATGGAGCGCGTGGTCCGGGAGCGCATGACGACCCAGGACCTCGAGGCGATCACCCCGCAGACCCTGATCAACATCCGGCCCGTCGTCTCGGCGATCCGTGAGTTCTTCGGGACCTCGCAGCTGTCGCAGTTCATGGACCAGACGAACCCACTCGGCGGCCTGACCCACAAGCGGCGTCTGTCCGCGCTGGGGCCGGGCGGTCTGTCGCGTGAGCGCGCCGGGTTCGAGGTGCGTGACGTGCACCCGTCCCACTACGGCCGCATGTGCCCGATCGAGACGCCGGAGGGTCCGAACATCGGCCTGATCGGGTCGCTGGCCTCGTACGCCCGGATCAACGCCTTCGGGTTCATCGAGACGCCGTACCGCCAGGTCACCGACGGCAAGGTCACCGACCAGATCGAGTACCTGACCGCCGACGACGAGGACCGCTTCATCGTCGCCCAGGCCAACGCGCCGGTCGACGACGCGGGAACCTTCACGAACGAGCTGGTGCTCTGCCGCGCGAAGGGCGGCGAGGTCCGGGAGGTCCCGGGCGACCAGGTCGACTTCATGGACGTCTCGCCGCGCCAGATCGTGTCGATCTCGGCGGCGCTGATCCCGTTCCTCGAGCACGACGACGCCAACCGGGCCCTGATGGGCGCGAACATGCAGCGGCAGGCCGTGCCGCTGCTGCGCGCCCAGTCGCCCTACGTCGGCACCGGCATCGAGGGCAAGGCCGCCCGCGACGCCGGCGACGTGGTCGTCGCCCGCAGCGGCGGGGTCGTCGTCGAGGTCGCGGCCGACCACATCGTCGTCAAGACCGACGACGACCAGATCGACCGCTACTACCTCACGAAGTTCATGCGCTCGAACCAGGGCACCTGCATGAACCAGAAGCCGATCGTCACCGAGGGCGAGCGGGTCGAGGCGAAGCAGGCCATCGCCGACGGCCCGTCGACCGACCAGGGCGAGCTCGCGCTCGGACGCAACCTGCTCGTCGCGTTCATGTCCTGGGAGGGCTTCAACTACGAGGACGCGATCATCGTGTCCGAGCGGCTCGTGCGCGAGGACGTGCTGACCTCGATCCACATCGAGCAGCACGAGGTCGACGCGCGCGAGACGAAGCTCGGTCCCGAGGAGATCACCCGCGACATCCCGAACGTCTCCGAGGACGTGCTCGCCAACCTCGACGAGGAAGGCATCATCCGCATCGGTGCGGAGGTCCAGCCGGGCGACATCCTGGTCGGCAAGGTCACCCCGAAGGGCGAGACCGAGCTGACGCCGGAGGAACGCCTGCTGCGTGCCATCTTCGGCGAGAAGGCGCGCGAGGTGCGTGACACCTCGCTGAAGGTGCCCCACGGTGACCGCGGGATCGTCATCGGCGTGCAGCGGTTCTCGCGCGCCGACGGCGACGAGCTGCCGCCGGGCGTCAACGACCTCGTGCGCGTGTTCGTCGCCCAGAAGCGCAAGATCTCCGAGGGTGACAAGCTCGCCGGCCGTCACGGCAACAAGGGTGTCATCTCGAAGGTGCTCCCCGTCGAGGACATGCCGTTCCTCGCCGACGGTACGCCGGTCGACATCGTGCTGAACCCGCTCGGTGTGCCGTCGCGTATGAACGTCGGACAGGTCCTCGAGACCCACCTCGGCTGGGCCGCCGCCAACGGGTGGCACTTCCAGACGAAGCCCGACTGGTTCGACTCGGTCGGCTGGGGCGACGAGAAGACCGACGTGGAGGGGCCGATCAACTTCGCGACCCCCGTCTTCGACGGCTGTCGGGAGCAGGAGCTCTCCGACCTGCTGACGAACACGCGGGCGACCGACGAGGGCATCCAGATCGTCGACCCGCGCGGCAAGACGCGCCTGTTCGACGGGCGTTCCGGCGAGCCGATCGACGCCGACATCACGGTGGGCTACATCTACATCCTGAAGCTCCACCACCTCGTCGACGACAAGATCCACGCGCGCTCGACCGGGCCGTACTCGATGATCACCCAGCAGCCGCTGGGCGGGAAGGCCCAGTTCGGCGGGCAGCGCTTCGGGGAGATGGAGGTGTGGGCCCTCGAGGCCTACGGCGCCGCCTACGCCCTGCAGGAGCTGCTCACGATCAAGTCCGACGACGTGCTCGGCCGCGTGAAGGTCTACGAGGCCATCGTCAAGGGCGACAACATCCCCGAGCCGGGCATCCCGGAGTCCTTCAAGGTGCTCGTCAAGGAGATGCAGTCGCTGTCGCTCAACGTCGAGGTTCTCGCCGCCACGGGCGAGGAGATCGAGCTGCGCGAGACGGAGGAGGACGCGTTCCGGGCGGCCGAGGCTCTCGGCATCGACCTGTCGCGTCCCGAGCGTCCCACCGCCGAGGGTTGATGAGGGTGTCGCGCGCTCCCGTGCTCCGGCCCGGCGGCTCCGGCGGTGCCGACCGCCGGGCCGGCCGGGGGCGCTCGAAGCCCCATTCACTCGCTCGGCCTCGCATCGCTTCGCTCGCTCGGAGCCCCGGCCGACTCCGGCGTCCGGCCCCGCCTCCACCGCCTCGGTGGCAGGGATCGGCCGCAGACGGCCCGGTCTGAGATCGAAAACTGAACGGTTTGTACCGCGGCCCCGGTCGCGGCTCCGCCTCCCGGAACGGGAGGGGAGACACATATGGAAGTAGGGAGGAGCGTCCTACATGCTGGACGTGAACCACTTCGAGTCGCTTCGGATCAGCCTCGCTGAGGCCCACCAGATCCGGATGTGGTCGAACGGCGAGGTCAAGAAGCCGGAGACCATCAACTACCGGACGCTGAAGCCCGAGAAGGACGGGCTGTTCTGCGAGAAGATCTTCGGTCCCACGCGGGACTGGGAGTGCTACTGCGGCAAGTACAAGCGGGTGCGCTTCAAGGGCATCATCTGCGAGCGCTGTGGCGTCGAGGTCACCCGCGCCAAGGTGCGCCGTGAGCGGATGGGCCACATCGAGCTCGCCGCCCCCGTCACCCACATCTGGTATCTGAAGGGTGTGCCGTCGCGGCTCGGCTACCTGCTCGACATGTCCCCGAAGGACCTCGAGAAGGTCATCTACTTCGCGGCGTACGTGATCACCTCCGTCGACGACGACAAGCGCCACGAGGCGCTGCCAGAGATCGAGGAGGAGATCAAGGCGGAGAAGAAGGAGCTCGAGCGGCTGCTCGAGATGGACCGCCAGGAGCTGCTCCAGCAGCTCGAGGTCACCCTGTCCGACCTCGAGGAGTCCGGCGCCAAGCCGGACGTGGTCCGCAAGGAGCGCAAGGAGATCGAGAAGCAGCTCAAGTCGGTCTCGGTGCGCACCCAGAACGAGATGGAGCACCTGGACAAGGTCCTCGACACCTTCAAGAAGATCAAGCCGAAGGATCTCGTGCAGGAGGAGCTGGTCTACCGCGACATGCGCGACCGGTTCGGTGACTACTTCTCCGGCGGCATGGGTGCCGAGGCGATCCGCGACCTGCTCGACTCGATGGACCTCGAGACCGAGGCCGTCGAGCTGCGCGAGACGATCCAGACCTCGAAGGGCCAGAAGAAGCAGCGCTCCACGAAGCGCCTGAAGGTCGTCGAGGCATTCCGCGTCACGAAGAACAAGCCGTCGGCGATGGTGCTCGAGGCCATCCCGGTCATCCCGCCGGACCTGCGCCCGATGGTGCAGCTCGACGGTGGCCGGTTCGCGACCTCGGACCTCAACGACCTGTACCGCCGTGTCATCAACCGCAACAACCGGCTGAAGCGTCTGCTCGATCTCGGCGCCCCCGAGATCATCGTCAACAACGAGAAGCGGATGCTGCAGGAGGCCGTCGACGCGCTGTTCGACAACGGCCGTCGTGGCCGCCCGGTGACCGGGCCTGGGAACCGGCCGCTCAAGTCGCTGTCCGACATGCTCAAGGGCAAGCAGGGCCGGTTCCGTCAGAACCTGCTCGGCAAGCGCGTTGACTACTCGGGCCGGTCCGTGATCGTGGTGGGGCCGACGCTGCGGCTGCACCAGTGCGGGCTGCCCAAGCAGATGGCGCTCGAGCTCTTCAAGCCCTTCGTGATGAAGCGGCTCGTCGACCTCAACTACGCCCAGAACATCAAGTCGGCGAAGCGGATGGTCGAGCGCTCGCGCGCCCAGGTGTGGGACGTCCTCGAGGAGGTCATCCAGGACCACCCGGTGATGCTCAACCGTGCGCCGACGCTGCACCGTCTGGGCATCCAGGCGTTCATGCCGGTGCTGGTGGAAGGCAAGGCCATCCAGCTGCACCCGCTGGTGTGCACCGCCTTCAACGCCGACTTCGACGGTGACCAGATGGCGGTCCACCTGCCGCTCTCTGCCGAGGCGCAGGCCGAGGCCCGCATCCTCATGCTGTCGGCGAACAACATCCTCTCGCCGGCGACGGGGCGTCCGATCGCGACGCCGACCCAGGACATGGTGCTCGGCATCTACTGGCTGACCTACACCGAGGGTGTCGACGGCGAGCACGGCTCGGCCGTCGGTCCGCCCGAGGGCACCGACGTCAAGACCCTGCCCGTCTACTCGTCCCCGGGCGAGATCGAGATGGCGCTGGACCGCAAGGCGCTCGGCCTGCAGGACTGGCTGTGGCTGCGCACCCGCGGCAAGCAGCTCGAGCTCGAGGACCGTCCCGAGGCGCTGCGTGACGAGGAGGCATGGGCGGCCCACCGTGAGGCCGGCGAGCCCGTGCGCATCCTGACGACGGCCGGCCGGGCGCTGCTCAACGAGGCGCTGCCGACCGACTTCCCCTTCGTCAACTACGTCGTCACGAAGAAGGGGATCGGCGACATCGTCAACCGGTGCACCGACCTGTTCCCGCGCTGGCAGGTGACCGAGATCCTCGACGCCCTGAAGGACATGGGGTTCAAGAACGCGACCCGGGCCGGGGTCACCGTGGCCATCTCGGATGTCGAGACGCCGGAGATCAAGGCCCAGGTGCTCGCGGAGTCCGAGGAGCGTGCGGTCAAGATCGAGAAGCAGTTCTCCCGCGGTGTCATCACCGATGACGAGCGCCGCCAGGAGCTGATCGAGATCTGGACGGAGGCCACCCACCGCGTCGCCGACGCGATGGAGGACAACTTCAAGAACACCAACCCGTTCTTCATGATGGCGAACTCGGGTGCCCGAGGGAACATGACGCAGCTGCGTCAGATCGCCGCCATGCGTGGACTGGTCGCCAACCCGCAGGGTGAGATCATCCCGCGGCCGATCAAGGCGAACTTCCGCGAGGGGCTGACCGTCCTCGAGTACTTCATCTCGACGCACGGTGCCCGGAAGGGTCTGGCCGACACGGCGCTGCGGACGGCGGACTCGGGCTACCTGACCCGCCGGCTGGTCGACGTGTCGCAGGACCTCATCGTCCGCGAGGACGACTGTGGGTCGACCCGTGGCATCGAGGTGGTCGTGGGCGACCACGACTCGCAGTCGCTGTACGGGCGGTCGCTCGCCAAGGACGTGCTCTACCCGGGCACCGACGAGGTGTTCATGCCGGCCGGCACGCACGTCGCCGACCAGCAGGTCCGTGATCTGCGGTCGGTGCTGCTCAAGGGCGTGGAACCGGCGACCGGTGAGCCGCTGGAGTCGACGGCCGAGTCCGACGCGGACCGCACGATCTGGGTCCGCTCGGTGCTGACCTGCGACACCGAGGTCGGGATCTGCCGGGCCTGCTACGGCCAGATGCTGGCCACGGGGCAGATGGTGGATCTCGGCGAGGCGGTCGGGATCATCGCCGCCCAGTCGATCGGTGAGCCCGGGACCCAGCTGACGATGCGGACCTTCCACACCGGTGGTGTGGCCGGGGACGACATCACGCAGGGTCTGCCGCGTGTCGTCGAGCTGTTCGAGGCCCGCAGCCCGCGAGGCAAGGCCGAGATCGCCCGGATGGCCGGCCGTGTCGAGCTCGAGGAGACCGACAAGGGTCGGATCATCCGGATCAAGGGTTCGCGCGACCAGGTCGACGAGCACGAGGTCTCGCGTCGTGCCCGGCTGACGGTCGGCGACGGCGACACGATCGAGGTCGGCGTGAAGCTGACCGAGGGTGCGATCGACCCGCACGAGCTGCTCGAGGTGCTCGGCGTCCGCGCGGCGCAGCTGCACCTGGTCGGCGAGGTGCAGGACGTGTACCGCTCCCAGGGTGTCCCGATCCACGACAAGCACGTCGAGCTGATCGTGCGTCAGATGTTCCGGCGGGTGAACGTCGTCGACCCCGGCGACGCGAGCTTCCTGCCGGGCGACAACATCGACCGGGTCAAGTTCAAGAAGGAGAACGAGCGGGTGCTGGCCGAGGGTGGCCAGCCGGCCGCCGGTCGTCAGACGCTGATGGGCATCACCAAGGCGTCGCTGGCCACCGACTCGTGGCTGTCCGCCGCCTCCTTCCAGGAGACGACCCGCGTGCTGACCGAGGCCGCGATCGAGTCCAAGGTGGACCCGCTCGTCGGTCTGAAGGAGAACGTCATCATCGGCAAGCTCATCCCGGCCGGCACGGGCGTCGACCCGTACCGCCGGATCGAGGTGGGCCACACCGAGCTGCCCGAGCAGGCGCTGCCGGCGGACATCGCCGAGTTCCTGGCCTCGACCGAGTCCTACGAGGGCGACGGGTCCTGGGGCTTCTCGGACGGCTGGGGGTACGGCGAAGGCGGCTACAGCGAGGCCGAGGGCCAGCAGTAGACCGGCTCACAGCACCATCACGGCGGGCGCCCTTCGGGGCGCCCGCCGCCGTCTTCCCGTCCTGGGTGTCGCGCCCTGAGCTGGTCGCTAGCCGGACTCGTCGCTGCTCGGCAGGCCGCCGTCGAGCGCTTGGGAGAGGCGCATCTGCAGCTCGGCGGGCACGGCGTCGACACCGCCCACGACGAAGCCCGACGTCATCTGGCTCGTGAGCAGCGTCTCGATCCGCTCGTCGGGTGCTCCGGACCAGACCGGCAGCAGGGGGGCGCCCGTCGCGGCGGCCAGCGTCGCCGCCGCCATCGCGTCGGCGGGACGGCCCCCGTCGACGACGACGGCCGTGCCGGCGGACCGGGGGAACACGTCACGCATGTGGGCGATCTTCACGGCTGCGGGGACGAGCGCGCGGGCGTCGAGCTCGCGCAGCCGCAGCCCGAGGTCCTCGGTCAGCGCCGTGCGGGCGTCCGCGGACAGCGGAGGGGACGCGCCACCGATCACGACTGCCACCTTGATGGTGGGGTAGCGGCGCACGAGGTCGCGGAGCAGGCCGGGGACCGACCCTGACTCGAGCGGGACCAGGGGCGCGCCCATGGCCGTGGCAACGGGGACGGCGAGGGCCGCGTCGGGGAGCACGTCGGCGCGGTCGTCCGTGGAGAACACCACCACCCGGGTCGGCTCTGCGAGCAGCGGCGGCGTCCCGTCGGAACCGGGCTCGAGCATCCGACGCGTCACCGCCGCGGCGTCGGGCAGCCGCTCGACGGGCAGGTCCCAGCCGGCGCGGAGCTGATCGGCGCAGTGCTTCGACACGTCACCCACGAGGAGGACGGTGGCGCTCACGGCTGCGACCCGGTTGAGCTCCTCGCCGGCCACGCTGTCGGTGCAGCGATCGTCCATCGCGAGGACCGGCGCCGACAGGGCCGTCGCCAGGGTCGTCGCGGACGCATGCAGCGCCGCGGGTGCGTCGGCCGCCGTCACGACGACCGTGTCGGCCTTCCGGATGGCCGGATGGAGCAGCTGCGAGACGGCGGCGAGGGTCCCGAGCCGGTTGACCCCGGCCACGCGCCGTAGCTTCGGGTACAGGTAGGCGAACGCGTCGCGGTCGCCGTCGGTGACTCCCTGGCAGCTGAAGGCTGCCGTGTTCATGATGCGGCACTGTGTGTCGGTTCCCATCGCCGGCACCCAGCATCCCTCGTCGGGGTTGCACAGATGGCCGAGCCCGGCGACGTGCGCGACCTCGTGGCGCAGGACGTTCGGAGCGCGGGCAGGATCGAGACGCTCGCAGATGCTGATGTCCACCTCGTCGACCCAGGCGATGGCGCCGCCGGGTCGGACCTCCTCGGCGACGGGGTAGAGGTGCGAGCGGGCGAGGAACCGCTCACCACAGGTCGTCGTGTCCATGAACACGCGCGACACGCCGTCGCGGCGCGGCCGGTCGACGTGATCGTCGACCTCGCCGTCGACCACCACCTCGAAGCGTGAACCCGTGGTCCCGTTCCAGCTCGTCAGCGCCTCGTCGAGCAGGCCGCGTCCGAACCGCTCCACCGCATCCTTCTCGACGACGAGGTGCAGGGGCACGTCGTCGTCGACGAGGTGCCAGATGCCCGGCGTCCCGTCGTTCGCCGTGAACGGCAGCGTGGTGAAGCGGGCACCGACGAAGGGCCGCGCCGGCTGGTAGGGACCGCCGATGTAGCTACCGGCGAGCGGAACGGGCGGCCGGGGGCCGGACGCGACCGGCGCGGGCGAGCTCCCGACGAGGATGACGACAGCGAGCCCGAGCGGCACGACGAGGCGCCACAGGCGCCCCGCGGTCACGCGGCGCAGGCTCGTACGCAAAGACTGCCAGTCCCACAGTCGTGGATGTCCGGATTCCCCGGCCCCATTGTGTCGCATGCCGACCTCCGCCGCTCACGCAACGGGCATCGACATGAGTGGGCTCCGACGTGATGACAAGGGCGGAGCGAGCAGGCAGGAGCGCGGCTGGTGAACGCCCGTGCGGCCACCACGAAACGTGGTGGCCGCACGGATCAGCACCAGACCGTCGGGGCGTCAGTAGCTGGACTCGCTCGAGCTGGTACCGGGCTCGGTCGACAGCGACCCCGTGTCCGACCCGGAGTCCTGGTCCGTTCCCCCGATGGAGCCGGACTCGCTGCTGCTCGTGCCGACGGACGAGTTCTCGGACTGGCCGGGCGAGGTCCCGGCGCTGCCGCTGGAGCCGCAGGCGGTCCCGGCGATGGCGAGTGCCGCGAGCATGCCTGCACTGGAGACCTTCAACAGCTTCGAGCGCTTCATGGTGCGATCCTCCTGTCGGTGGCCGCGGCGGGCCCGCCCGCCGCGGAGCGGCATACGGTACGCACCCGGCAGCGGCACGGACTAGTACGTACTGGCCACGAGGCCCTGCTCCGTACGGCCGGTGCCCGACGGGCTGCCACCTGCCTGGCGTCGGGCGGCCGCCCCCGGACCGCCCGGGTCCGGCGCGGCGACCCGCAGGGTTCGTCCGGCGTTCGCGCGGCCGCGGGGGACCGTGTGCGTCGGGAACGACCCCCGGATATGGTGGCCAGCCACCACGGCACGGACGCGAACCGTCGGCCCGAACACCTGGACGCGGAGCAGCTCGACCCGCCAGGGCCGGGTTGACACCTCGTCGCGAGCGGCGGTACTGTCCCGTTTCGCGCCATGTGCAGTCGCCGTGGCGCGTCCGGGCGCGAAAGCGCCGATCCCGCAACGACCTGCGTTCGACCGACACGAACGTGTGTGTACCGCAGCGCAGGCTCCCAGGAGCGGAACGCCCGGCCCCGTGGGTCGGGGCGCAGCGCGCCCCCGCAGACCGGGACCCCGGCCGGCGACCGTGACACCCAACCCGAACGACCAGAAGCGGCGAGCCGCGCCCATGGCGCGTGAGCGACCGCGCGAAACGTGACGTGCACCCTGCGGTGCATCAGGACAACGGAGACACCAGGCATGCCCACGATTCAGCAGCTGGTGCGCAAGGGGCGTTCCGACAAGCCGGGGAAGCGCAAGTCCCCCGCGCTCAAGGGATCGCCGCAGCGCCGCGGGGTCTGCACCCGCGTCTACACGACCACGCCGAAGAAGCCGAACTCCGCGCTTCGGAAGGTCTGTCGTGTGCGGCTCACGTCGGGCATCGAGGTCACGGCCTACATCCCCGGTGAGGGCCACAACCTCCAGGAGCACTCGATCGTCCTCGTGCGTGGCGGCCGAGTGAAGGACCTGCCGGGCGTTCGTTACAAGGTCATCCGCGGCGCGCTCGACGCGGCGCCGGTCCGTGACCGGAAGCAGTCGCGTTCGCGCTACGGCGTGAAGAAGGAGAGCTGACATGCCGCGCAAGGGCTCCCCGGGACGCCACCAGATCAAGCCGGACCCGAAGTACGGCTCGGTCATCGTGACCCAGCTGATCAACCGGATCATGAAGGGTGGCAAGCGCTCGCTGTCCGAGCGCATCGTCTACGACGCGCTCGCGCACATCGGCGGCCGCACGCAGGGCGGCGACCCGCTCTCCGTGGTCAAGCGCGCCGTCGACAACGTGAAGCCGAACCTCGAGGTGAAGTCCCGCCGCGTCGGTGGTGCCACCTACCAGGTGCCGATCGAGGTGCGTCCCACCCGCGGCACGACGCTGGCCATGCGCTGGATCGTCGGTTACGCGCGGATCCGCCGCGAGCACACGATGGCAGAGCGCCTCGCCGGCGAGCTGCTCGACGCCTCGAACGGTGTCGGTGCCGCGGTCAAGCGCCGCGAGGACACCCACAAGATGGCCGAAGCGAACCGGGCATTCGCCCACTACCGCTGGTAGCGCCCCGCTCGGGGCCGCACCGGGGCCCCGACGTGAAGGGGTCCGACGCCGGCACCCCTCCACGACGACGAGACGCAGAGGAAGTTTCCAACCATGGCCAAGCGCACGGTCAACCTGAAGCAGCTGCGCAACATCGGCATCATGGCGCACATCGATGCCGGCAAGACCACCACCACCGAGCGCATCCTCTTCTACACCGGTCGCACCTACAAGATCGGTGAGGTCCACGAGGGCGCTGCCACGATGGACTGGATGGAGCAGGAGCAGGAGCGCGGCATCACGATCACGTCCGCCGCGACGACCTGCAAGTGGCGCGACTACACGATCAACATCATCGACACGCCCGGGCACGTGGACTTCACCGTCGAGGTGGAGCGCTCGCTGCGCGTGCTCGACGGTGCCGTCGCCGTGTTCGACGGGGTGGCCGGTGTCGAGCCGCAGTCCGAGACCGTGTGGCGCCAGGCCGACAAGTACGGCGTGCCGCGGATCTGCTTCATCAACAAGCTCGACCGCACGGGCGCGTCCTTCGAGTTCTCGCTGAACTCGATCCAGGAGCGGCTCACCAAGGACGCCGTCGCGGTGCAGATCCCGATCGGCATCGAGGACAACCTCCAGGGCGTCGTCGACCTCATCAACATGAAGGGGCTGACCTGGCGCTCCGAGGACCTCGGCGCGAAGTGGGACATCGTCGACATCCCGGCCGACCTGCAGGTCGAGGCGGAGAAGTGGCGCCACGTCCTCGTCGAGAAGGTCGCCGAGTCCGACGAGGAGCTCCTCGAGGCCTACCTCGAGGAGGGCGACCTCACGGCCGACCAGCTTCGTGACGGTCTGCGCAAGGGAACGACGAGCAACACCCTCGTGCCGGTGCTCATGGGCTCCGCCTTCAAGAACAAGGGCGTCCAGCCCCTGCTCGACGCGGTCGTCGACTTCCTCCCCTCGCCGCTCGAGGTCCCGCCGGTGCGGGGCAAGGACCCGAAGTCGGGCGAGCCGATGACTCGCGAGCCGAAGGACGACGCGCCGTTCGCGGCCCTTGCGTTCAAGGTCATGACCGACCCCTACGTCGGCACGCTGACGTTCAGCCGGGTCTACAGCGGCACGCTCGAGGCCGGCTCCCACATCACGAACGTGACGAAGGACGAGAAGCAGCGCGTCGGCCGCATCCTGCAGATGCACGCCAACCACCGCGAGGAGAAGGACGCGGCCATGACCGGCGACATCGTCGCCCTGGTCGGGCTGAAGAACACCTCCACCGGTGACACGATCGCCGACGGGAGCCACCCGGTCCTGCTCGAGTCGATGGAGTTCCCCGAGCCGGTCATCCACATCGCCATCGAGCCGAAGACGAAGGCCGACCAGGAGAAGCTCTCCACGGCCCTGCAGAAGCTCGCCGAGGAGGACCCGACCTTCCGGGTCCGCACCGACGAGGAGACCGGGCAGACGATCATCGGCGGGATGGGCGAGCTCCACCTCGAGATCATCGTCGACCGGCTGCTGCGCGAGTTCAAGGTCGAGGCCAACGTCGGCCGGCCGCAGGTCGCCTACCGCGAGGCCATCAAGAAGGCGATCGACAAGGTCGACCTCAAGTACGCGCGCCAGACCGGTGGTCGTGGCCAGTACGGGCACGTGGTCCTGAACCTCGCCCCGCTGACCGACGAGGACCGCGAGGAGCACGAGCTCGACGAGGACGACCACTACTACTTCGAGAACAAGATCGTCGGTGGGTCGATCCCGAAGGAGTACATCCCCTCGGTCGACCAGGGCATTCGCGAGGCGATGGAGTCCGGCGTGCTCGCCGGGTACCCGATCGTCGACCTGAAGGTCCAGCTCGTGGACGGCTCCTACCACGACGTGGACTCCTCGGAGATGGCGTTCAAGATCGCCGGCTCCATGGCGCTCAAGGACGGCGTGCGCAAGGCCGGCCTGAAGCTGCTCGAGCCGGTCATGGACGTGGAGGTCGTCACCCCCGAGGAGTACATGGGTGACGTGATGGGCGACCTGACCGGGCGCCGCGGCCGCATCGAGGGCATGGAGCCCCGCGGCCAGGCCCAGGTCATCCGCGCCGTCGTGCCGCTGTCCGAGATGTTCGGCTACGCGACCGACGTGCGCTCCATGTCACAGGGACGCGCCAGCTACACGATGCAGTTCTCCTCCTACGAGTCGGCACCGAACAGCATCCAGGAGGAGATCGTCGCGAAGGCTCGGGGCGAGTAGCCGCCGCGCCACCGCACCCCCCACCCCACCCCAGCACCGAGAGACGCGAGACCGCGCCCAGCGCGCACCTACGGAGGCAAGACATGGCCAAGGCGAAGTTCGAGCGGACCAAGCCGCATATGAACATCGGGACGATCGGGCACGTCGACCACGGGAAGACGACGTTGACGGCGGCGATCACGACGGTGCTGCACAAGCACAACCCGAATGTGCAGACGATGGCGTTCGATGCGATCGACAAGGCGCCGGAGGAGCGGGAGCGTGGGATCACGATCTCGTTGGCGCATGTGGAGTATGAGACCGACAACCGGCATTACGCGCATGTGGATGCGCCGGGGCACGCGGATTATGTGAAGAACATGATCACGGGTGCGGCGCAGATGGATGGTGCGATCCTGGTGGTGTCTGCGGCGGATGGGCCGATGCCGCAGACGCGTGAGCATGTGCTGTTGGCGCGGCAGGTGGGGGTGCCGCGGCTGATCGTGTTTCTGAACAAGGTCGACATGGTCGATGACGAGGAGCTGCTCGAGCTGGTCGAGATGGAGGTGCGTGAGCTGCTCGACCAGTACGAGTTCCCGGGTGATGACACGCCGGTGATCCGTGGGTCGGCGCTCAAGGCGTTGGAGGGTGATGAGGCCTCGGAGTCGGCGGTGCTGGAGCTGATGGAGGCGTGTGACACCTATTTCGAGGACCCGACGCGGGATCTGGACAAGGACTTCCTGATGCCGGTCGAGGACGTGTTCTCGATCACCGGGCGTGGGACGGTGGCCACGGGCCGGGTGGAGCAGGGCAAGGTCAAGGTCGGTGAGGAGGTCGAGATCGTCGGTCTCAAGGACACGACCAAGACGACGGTGACCGGTGTGGAGATGTTCCGCAAGCTGCTCGATGAGGGGCAGGCGGGCGACAACGTGGGGGTGCTGCTGCGTGGCACCAAGCGTGAGGACATCGAGCGGGGTCAGGTGTTGGCCAAGCCGTCCTCGATCACGCCCCACACCCAGTTCGAGGCGCAGGTGTATGTGCTCTCCAAGGAGGAGGGTGGCCGTCATACGCCGTTCTTCAACAACTATCGGCCGCAGTTCTACTTCCGCACGACGGATGTGACCGGGTCGGTCACGCTGCCGGACGGGGTGGAGATGGTGATGCCGGGTGACAACACCGAGATGACGGTGGAGCTGATCCAGCCGATCGCGATGGACGAGGGGCTGCGGTTCGCGATCCGTGAGGGTGGCCGCACGGTTGGTGCCGGCCGGGTCACCAAGATCCTCAAGTAGCCGCCTGGCACCGCGCATGGCGGGATGTCATGGACCTCGACGGCTCGCGAACGTGAGAAGAGAAGAAGAGACAGATGGCTGCTGATCAGAAGATTCGGATCCGCCTCAAGGCATATGACCACGAGGTGCTCGATCGGTCCGCCCGCGAGATCGTGGAGACCGTCGAGGCCACCGGTGCGCACGTCACCGGGCCGGTGCCGCTCCCGACCGAGCGCAACGTGTGGTGCGTCATCAAGTCGCCGCACAAGTACAAGGACTCGCGCGAGCACTTCGAGATGCGGACGCACAAGCGGCTCATCGACATCCACCAGCCCACCCAGAAGACCATCGACAAGCTGATGGGTCTCAGCCTGCCGGCGGGTGTCGACATCGAGATCAAGCTGTAGACGTGCTGTCTCTCGGACGCGGCGTGTTCACACGGCGTCCGGGCCGGCTCCAGCAGCGCCCGAGACAGCAAAGACGCAGGAAAGAGGAAACGACGATGGCCACGAGAGGGATCTTGGGCACGAAGCTCGGGATGACCCAGGTCTTCGACGACGAAGCACGGGTCGTTCCCGTCACCGTCGTCCAGGCCGGGCCGTGCACCGTGACGCAGGTCAAGACCGCAGCAACGGACGGCTACACCGCTGTCCAGCTCGCGTTCGGCAGCCGCCGGAAGACGAACAAGCCGCTCGCCGGACATCTGGCGAAGGCTGGTGTCGAGGGCGGCGCGAAGGTGCTGGCCGAGCTCCGGCTGAGCGCCGACGACGAGCTGCCCGAAGCCGGCAGCCAGGTCACCTGCGACGTGTTCGCCAAGGGCGAGGCGATCGACGTGACCGGCACCAGCACGGGCAAGGGCTACGCCGGCGTCATGAAGCGCCACAACTTCCGCGGCATGGGCGACGGCCACGGCGTCAAGAAGAAGAACCGCCACCCCGGTGCCGTCGGCGCGTGTGCCACTCCCGGCCGCACGTTCAAGGGCCAGCGCATGGCCGGTCGCATGGGCGGCCGCCGCGTCACGATGCAGAACCTGCGGGTCGTCGACGTCGACACCGAGCACGGCCTCATCCTCGTGAAGGGTGCGGTGCCCGGCTCGAACGGCGACGTGGTGTTCATCCGGAGCGCGGTCAAGACCCAGAAGGGCGGTGAGGCCTGATGGCACCGGTGACAAACGTCTACGACCTCGAAGGCACGGAGGTCGACACGCTCGAGCTTCCGAGCGAGTGGTTCGACGCCGAGGTCAAGCCTCATGTCATGCATGAGGTCGTCACGGCCCAGCTCGCCGCAGCGCGGCAGGGGACGCACAAGACGAAGACCCGCGGGCAGGTCCGTGGTGGTGGGCGCAAGCCCTTCCGCCAGAAGGGCACCGGCCGGGCACGTCAGGGCTCCATCCGCTCCCCGCAGTGGGTCGGCGGCGGGATCGCCCACGGTCGCACCCCCTCCAACTGGGCGAAGCGGGTCAACAAGAAGCTGAAGCGGTCCGCGTTGCGCTCCGCGCTGACCGACCGGGTCCGCAACCAGGGCCTGGCCGTCGTGCGCGGCCTCGCCTACGACGAGCCGAAGACGAAGGCGGCGGTCGCGACGCTGACGGCCCTCGGCCACGCCGAGAAGCGCGTGCTCGTGGTGCTCGCCGACAAGGACACCGCGACGCAGCGCTCCTTCCGGAACCTGCCGACCGTCCGCACGATCGTCGTCGACCAGCTCAACACCTACGACGTGCTCCGCGCGGACGTGGTGGTCTTCGACGAGTCGTCGATCGAGCTCATCGGCACCGGCCGTCGGGCCGGCTCCGGGACGCCGTCCGTCGAGCGCACCACCGAGCGCCAGCAGACGCTGGCCGACAGCGAGGAGGTCGAGGCGTGAAGGACCCCCGAGACGTGATCCTGCGGCCCGTCATCTCCGAGAAGAGCTACGGGCTGCTCGACGAGAACAAGTACACCTTCGTCGTCGACCCCCGCGCCAACAAGACCGAGATCAAGCAGGCCGTGCAGGCCATCTTCGGCGTGCGGGTCACCAGCGTGAACACGCAGAACCGGCGCGGCAAGCACAAGCGCCGCGGCTGGATCGTCGGGAAGCGCCCCGACATCAAGCGCGCCATCGTGACGCTCGCCGAAGGCGACGAGATCGAGCTGTTCGAGGGCGGCCTGTAGGCCGCCGCCGCCCGAACGAGACCTGACGGGATAACGCCCATGGCTATCCGTAAGTACAAGCCAACGACCGCGGCACGCCGCGGCGCGTCGGTGAGCGACTTCGACACGGTCACTCGTGGCCGTCCGGAGAAGTCGCTGCTCGCGCCGCTGTCCGACAAGGCCGGTCGCAACACCTACGGCCGGATCACGAGCCGCCACCGCGGCGGTCGGCACAAGCGCAAGTACCGCGTCATCGACTTCCGCCGCAACAAGGACGGCGTACCCGCGACCGTCGCGGCCGTCGAGTACGACCCGAACCGCTCGGCCCGGATCGCGCTCCTCCACTACCACGATGGAGAGAAGCGCTACATCCTCGCGCCGAAGAACCTGCGGATCGGGCAGCTCGTCGAGTCGGGTCCGCAGGCCGACATCCAGATCGGCAACGCGCTGCCGCTCGCGAACATCCCGGTCGGTACGACCGTGCACGCGGTCGAGCTGCGGCCCGGCGGTGGTGCGAAGCTCGGGCGCTCGGCGGGCGCATCGATCCAGCTGCTCGCGAAGGAAGGCAAGATGGCCGCCCTTCGACTGCCGAGCGGCGAGATCCGGCTGGTGGACGCCCGCTGCCGTGGCGCCATCGGCGCCGTGGGCAACGAGGAGCACGAGCTCATCAACCTCGGCAAGGCCGGCCGCACCCGCTGGAAGGGGCGCCGCCCGCAGACCCGTGGTGTGGCGATGAACCCGATCGACCACCCGCTCGGTGGTGGTGAGGGTCGCTCCTCCGGCGGTCGCCACCCGGTCGACCCCTGGGGCAACCCGGAGCGGCGCACGCGCAAGCCCAAGAAGGAATCCGACAAGTACATCATCCGCCGTCGCGGCAAGAACAGGAGGCGATAGATGCCCCGGTCACTGAAGAAGGGGCCGTTCGTCGACGACCACCTCATGGACAAGGTGGAGGCGCAGAACGCCGAGGGCTCGAAGCGCGTCATCAAGACGTGGTCGAGGCGCTCGACGATCTTCCCCGAGATGGTCGGCCACACGATCGCCGTGCACGACGGGCGCAAGCACGTCCCCGTGTACATCAGCGAGTCGATGGTCGGACACAAGCTCGGCGAGTTCGCCCCCACCCGCGTCATCAAGTGGAGCGGCGCCGGCGAGAAGTCGGCCGCGAAGCGTCGCCGGTAGGAGTCCTGTGATGATCACCCAGGTCAAAGCGACCGCGAAGTACGTACGCGTGTCGCCGACGAAGGTCCGGCAGCTGACGCGCCTGATCAAGGGCGAGCACGTCGACGAGGCCCGACGGATCCTGCAGTTCTCCGACAAGGGAGCAGCACGGCCGTTGCGCAAGGTCCTCGAGTCGGCGATCGCCAACGCAGAGAACAACGACGGTCTCGACCCCGACGAGCTGGTCGTGCACAACGCCTTCGTCGACGAAGGCCCCACACTCAAGCGCTTCCAGCCCCGCGCGCTGGGACGCGCCTACCGGGTCCGCAAGCGCACCAGCCATATCACCGTCGTCGTCGCGCCGGCAGAGGAGCAGTAACCGATGGGTCAGAAGGTCAACCCCTACGGGTTCCGGCTCGGTGTCACGACCGACTGGAAGTCCAAGTGGATCGCCGGCAAGGAGGACTATGCCGCGTACCTCCACGAGGACGACCGGGTCCGGTTCTACATCAAGGAGCGGGTCCGCCACGCAGGCGTCAGCCGTATCGACATCACGCGGACGCGTGACAACGTCGAGGTGAGCGTCCAGGCGGCGCGGCCAGGCATCGTCATCGGCCGTCGCGGGAGCGAGGCCGACGCGATCCGGAGCGCGCTCGAGAAGATGACCTCGAAGAAGGTCAAGCTCAACATCATCGAGATCAAGACGCCGGAGCTCGACGCCCAGGTCGTCGCGTTCAACGTGGCTGAGCAGCTGCGCGGCCGCGTGTCGTTCCGTCGTGCCATGCGCCGCGCCGTGCAGTCCGCGCTGAAGGCCGGGGCCAAGGGCATCCGGGTCCAGGTCTCGGGCCGCCTCGGTGGCTCCGAGATGAGCCGGACCGAGTGGTACCGCGAGGGCCGCGTCCCGCTGCACACGCTGCGGGCGAAGGTCGACTACGGCTTCGACGAGGCCCGCACCACCTTCGGCCGGATCGGCGTGAAGGTCTGGATCTACACCGGTGACCAGCTCGGATCGGGCGAGGAGGCCGAGGCACAGCGCGCCATGGACCGTGCCCGCGCGCTCGCCGAGGGCCGTCCCGTCGAGGACCGCCCCCGTCGCAAGTCGGCCCGCAAGGCGGCCAGCGTCGCGAAGAAGGTCACCGGCGTCGGCAAGAAGCAGCAGGAGGCCAAGCAGCAGGTCAAGGCGGACCAGCAGGCCCAGACCGAGACCCGCCCCGCCGAGGCTGCGCCGCAGGACACGTCCGCCGCGCCCGCGTCGGGTCAGGAGCAGGCCACCTCCGTCACCGAGGCCGGCGACACCGCGAAGCACGACGTGGCCGAGGCCACGACCGAGGCTGCGCCGCCGCAGTCCGGGCCGATGACGCCCGCCGACACGACCGACGCCACGCCACCACCGGCCACCGCGCCGAGCGGCGAGGCGCCGGCCGAGTCCGAGCGCCCGAGCCCGGGCGAGAAGCCGAGCGACGACGTGACCGAGGTCGAGAAGGCCGCGGACACCGAGTCCCCGACCGAGGGCACGCCGATGCCCGAGGACGGCGAGCAGGAGGAGGGCAGCTGATGCTGGCTCCGAAGCGCGTCAAGTACCGCAAGCAGCACCGCCCACGCCCGCTGAAGGGCACGTCGAAGGGCCACACCGAGATCTACGTCGGTGACTACGGCCTGAAGGCCCTCGAGCCGGGGTGGATCACCGCCCGCCAGATCGAGGCGGCCCGTGTTGCCATGACCCGTGCCATGAAGCGTGGTGGGAAGGTCCGTATCACGATCTTCCCCGATCGCTCCATCACGAAGAAGCCGCTCGAGACCCGCATGGGCTCGGGGAAGGGCTCACCCGAGGCCTGGGTGGCGGCGGTGAAGCCCGGACGGGTCATGTTCGAGATCTCGGGTGTCAGCGAGGACCTCGCCCGTGAGGCGATGCGTCGCGCGGCCCACAAGCTGCCCGTCAAGACGAAGTTCGTCATGCGCGAGGAGGCCGGAGAGTGACTGCATCGGAGCTCCGCGAGCTACCCGACGACGAGCTGCGCCAGCACCTGGCGGAGCACAAGGAGGAGCTGTTCAATCTCCGCTTCCAGAACGTCACCGGTCAGCTCGACAACCCCCGCAGGATCAAGCAGGTGAAGCGCGAGATCGCCCGCAGCCTCACGGTGCTGCGCGAGCGTGACATCGCCGCCGAGCAGGCCCAGAGGTGAACGACGTGAGTGACAACCCGACTCCCACCACCACGACCCCGACGACCGAGCGGTCCACCCGCAAGGAGCGCCAGGGCGTCGTCGTCAGCGACGCGCAGGACAAGACGGTCGTCGTCCGCGTCGAGCGGCGCACGACCCACGCGCTCTACGGCAAGACCATCAAGCGGTCCAAGAAGTACCACGTGCACGACGAGACGAACGACGCGAACGTCGGCGACACCGTGCGGATCATCGAGACCCGCCCGCTGTCGAAGACGAAGCGGTGGCGCCTCGCCCAGGTCGTGGAGCGCGCCAAGTAGCCCCGATGGGTACTGGGGCTGACCCCACACGAGTGTGACGAAGAAGTAGGGAAGAACGATGATCCAGCAGGAATCGCGGCTGAAGGTCGCGGACAACTCGGGCGCGCGCGAGGTGCTCGTGATCCGGGTCCTGGGAGGCTCGGGTCGCCGCTACGCGTCCGTGGGCGACGAGTTCATCGGCACCGTCAAGCACGCCATCCCCTCCTCGAACGTGAAGAAGGGGGAGGTCGTGCGGTGCGTCGTGGTCCGCACGGCCAAGGAGCGCCGTCGTGCCGACGGGAGCTACATCCGCTTCGACGAGAACGCCTGCGTGATCGTGCGTCCCGACGGCGCGCCGCGTGGGACGCGCATCTTCGGGCCCGTTGCCCGTGAGCTGCGTGAGGCCAGGTTCATGAAGATCATCTCGCTCGCCCCGGAGGTGCTGTAGATGCAGCGCGTACGCAAGGACGACCGGGTTCGCGTCACCGCCGGCAAGGACCGCGGCAAGGAAGGCCGCGTGGTCAAGGTCTTCCCGGACCGCGACAAGGTCCTCGTCGAGGGCGTGAACTACGTGAAGAAGCATCAGCGCCTGCAGCAGACGACCCGCGGTATGCAGGAGGGCGGGATCATCGAGACCGAGGCGCCGATCCACCTCTCCAACGTCATGCCCGTCTGCCCGTCGTGCGACGACGCCGTGCGGGTGGGCTACACCGAGACCGACGAAGGCGAACGCCGCACGAAGGTGCGCGTCTGCAAGAAGTGCGGCGGGACGTTCTGACCGTGCGACACCGCCGCTGACCGGCGACGTAGCAACCACGCCCGAGAACGAGGCGAGTAATGACTGCCATCACCGAGACCCAGGAAACGCCGCTGCGCGAGATGCCGCGGCTCAAGCGCCTGTACCTCAGCGAGCTCGCGCCGACAATCCGCGAGCAGCTCGGCATCACGAACGTGATGGAGCTGCCACGGTTCTCCAAGATCGTCGTCAACGTCGGGCTCGGCGAGGCCATCAACGACGCGAAGGCCCTCGAGGGCGCGATGAGCGACCTCGCGACGATCACCGGCCAGAAGCCGCGGGTGAACCGGGCCAGGAAGTCGATCGCCGGCTTCAAGCTGCGCGAGGGCATGGTCATCGGCGTCAAGGTCACCCTGCGCGGCGACCGGATGTGGGAGTTCTTCGACCGGCTTCTGTCGGTCGCGCTGCCCCGCATCCGTGACTTCCGCGGACTCAACCCCAACAGCTTCGACGGCGCCGGCAACTACACCTTCGGCGTCACCGAGCAGCTGATCTTCCCGGAGATCAACTACGACGACATCGACTCGGTCCGCGGCATGGACATCACCATCGTGACCACGGCGGACAACGACGAGTACGGCCGCGCCCTGCTCGACGCCTTCGGGTTCCCGTTCGCCAAGACCCAGGAGAGCTGACGTGGCGAAGAAGTCTCAGATCGCCAAGGCCAAGCGCACCCCCAAGTTCGGTGTGCGCGACTACACCCGCTGCGACCGCTGCGGCCGGCCCCGTGCCGTCTACCGCCGGTTCAAGCTCTGCCGCGTGTGCTTCCGCGAGATGGCGCACAACGGCGAGCTGCCCGGGATCCGCAAGGCCAGCTGGTAGCCACTCTTGCACCGGTCCACATCCCCGGTGCCACGACGAGGGAAGTGCGGGGCGCGTGCGTCCCCGTAACCCCGAAAGGAATGAACGACCATGACGATGACGGACCCCGTCGCGGACATGCTCACCCGCATCCGCAATGCGTCCATCGCCTACCACGATGAGACCATCATGCCGTCCTCCAGAATGAAGGAGGGCATCGCGAAGCTGCTCACCGAAGAGGGCTACGTCACCGGCTACGAGGTCGAACCGACCAAGCCGCAGCCGACGCTGACGGTGCGCCTGAAGTACGGCCCCAACCGCGAGCGCACGCTCACGGGTCTCCGCCGCATCAGCAAGCCGGGGTTGCGCGTCTACGTCAAGCGTGACGAGATCCCGCGTGTCCTCGGTGGCCTCGGTGTCGCCATTCTGTCCACCAACGCCGGCCTGATGACCGACCGCACCGCCCGCAAGGAAGGGCGTGGCGGCGAGGTCGTCGCCTACGTCTGGTAAAGGAGCCTGCACATGTCCCGCATCGGCAAGCTCCCTGTTCCCATCCCTGACGGCGTCGACGTGTCGATCGACGGCTCGACGATCACGGTGACGGGTCCGAGGGGAACGCTCACACGGACCATGCCCGACGGCGTCGAGCTCTCGGTCACCGACGACGGCGTCGTCGTCACCCCGACCGGCGAGACGCGGATGCACCGCTCGCGCTGGGGCCTCGTGCGCTCGCTCACGTTCAACATGGTGGAGGGCGTGACCGCGGGCTACCAGAAGTCGCTCGAGCTCGTCGGCGTCGGCTACCGCGCACAGTCGCGCGGCAGCGACCTCGAGGTCCAGGTGGGCTACAGCCACCCGGTCGTCGTGGAGGCTCCCGAGGGCATCACCTTCGAGGTCCCGCAGCCGACCCGCATCCTGATCTCGGGCATCGACAAGGTGCTCGTCGGCCAGGTCGCCGCGAACGTGCGCAGCATCCGCCCGCCGGAGCCGTACAAGGGCAAGGGCATCAAGTACGAGGGTGAGCGGATCCGCCGCAAGGCCGGGAAGGCCGCCGGCCGCTAGGTCGACCGGGCGCACCCCACAACGACATCCACCGGTGCCGTCCACCACGGTGCCGGAGTAGCCGCCCCACTGGCGGGCGAGGTACGAGGAGAGACGCAATGGACCCGACGAAGAAGCGCGCCGCGCGCGAGCGGCGCCACAAGCGGCTGCGCAAGCGCATCACCGGGACGGCCCAGCGCCCCCGCCTGTCGGTGTACCGCAGCAACCAGCACATCTACGCCCAGCTCATCGACGACGTGGCCGGCAGCACGCTGGTCGCTGCGTCGTCGCTCGAGAACGGCGTCGCCAAGAGCGACGACGGCAAGGTGGGCGTCGCTCGCCAGGTCGGCGAGCTGATCGGGCAGCGGGCCGTGGAGGCCGGCGTCTCGTCGGCCGTGTTCGACCGTGGCGGCAACCGCTACGCAGGCCGCGTGAAGGCCCTGGCGGACGCCGCGCGAGAAGCGGGCCTGACCCTGTGAGAAACCTGCCCCGCCCCCGGGCGGACGAGGAGTAACCAATGGCAGCCAACACCCGTTCAGGCGGCGGCCGTCGCGGGCGCGGTCGGGACAACGACCGCGACCAGTACGACGAGCGCGTCGTCGCCATCAACCGTGTCGCCAAGGTCGTCAAGGGCGGACGCCGGTTCCAGTTCACGGCGCTCGTCGTCGTCGGCGACGGCCAGGGCATGGTCGGCATCGGCCACGGCAAGGCCAAGGAGGTCCAGGCCGCGATCCAGAAGGGCGTGGAGGAGGCCAAGAAGAACTTCTTCAAGGTCCCGATGGTGGGCTCCACCATCGTGCACCCGATCCTCGGCCACGCCGGCGCCGGCAGGGTCCTGCTGAAGCCCGCCGCTCCCGGTACCGGGGTCATCGCGGGTGGGCCGGTCCGTGCGGTCATCGAGGCTGCCGGGATCACCGACCTGCTGGCGAAGTCGCTCGGGAGCGCCAACCCGGTCAACGTCGTCTACGCCGTCGAGACCGGCCTCAAGGCCCTGCGCAGCCCGCACGAGATCGCGCGGCTGCGTGACAAGGCGGTCGAGGACGTTGCGCCGAAGGCGATGCTGGAGGCCATGCGCGGGGGTGGTTCCTGATGGCCGAGAAGATGCTGCGCATCACGCAGGTGCGCTCCACCATCGGGACGCCCCAGCGGCAGCGGGCCATCGTCCGCTCGCTCGGGCTCAAGCGCATCCGTCACACCGTCGAGCAGCCTGACCGCCCGGAGATCCGGGGCATGCTGAACAAGATCCCCCACCTGATCCGGTGGGAGGAGGTCGACGCCTCATGAAGATCCATCACCTGAAGCCTGCCGAGGGCGCGAAGTTCCGCAAGAAGCGCGTCGCCCGCGGTGACCGTGGCCGCGGCGGCAAGACCGCCGGCCGGGGCACCAAGGGGACCGGCGCGCGGGGCACCGTGCCCGCGGGGTTCGAGGGCGGCCAGATGCCCATCGTCCGCCGCCAGCCGAAGCTGCCCGGGTTCAACAACCCGAACAAGGTCACGTACGCGGTCATCAACCTCGAGCGTCTCGAGGACGAGTTCGCCGCGAACGACGAGGTGACCGTCGCCACGCTGCGCGCTCGCGGGCTCGTGCGCAAGGGGCGCCCGGTCAAGGTGCTCGGTCACGGCGAGCTCACGAAGGCGCTGACGGTCAACGTCGACCGCGTCTCGGCGAGCGCTCGACAGAAGATCGAGGCTGCTGGCGGTACCGTCCGGGAGTAGCGCGCAACACCCACTAGGATGGCGGGGTCGGCGAGGGCCGGTCCCGCCGGGCCAGCGCAGACGCTGCGGGGGAGTACCGCCGGCCCCTGGCGCGTCTGACGGCACATCGAGAGGTCCCGATGCTCAGGGCATTCGTCAACGCCTTCAAGATCCCGGATCTGCGGCGGAAGCTGCTCTTCACCCTCTTCATCATCGCCGTCTACCGGGTCGGCTCCTGGATCCCCGTTCCCGGGGTTGACGTGGCCCAGCTGCGCAACGCCGTGGCGACCGGCGCCGGTGGCGGCATCGTCGGGATCATCAACGTCTTCTCGGGCGGGGCGCTCACCCAGATGGCGGTGTTCGCCCTCGGGATCATGCCCTACATCACGGCGAGCATCATCCTGCAGCTGCTGGCGGTGGTCATCCCCCGTCTCGAGGAGATGCAGCAGGAGGGCGAGTCCGGCCAGCGCAAGATCACGCAGTACACGCGCTACACGACGGTCGCGCTGGCCATCCTCCAGTCGACGGGTCTCGTCACGCTCGCCCGCAACGGCACCCTGTTCGGCCAGAACGTCATGCCGGACGCCGGGACCGCCACGATCATCCTCATCGTGCTGACCCTGACCGCCGGCACCTCGTTCATCATGTGGCTCGGCGAGCTCATCACCCAGCGCGGTGTCGGCAACGGCATGTCGCTGATCATCTACATCTCGATCATCAGCCAGATGCCGTCGCGCAGCCGGATCGTCCAGCAGGTCAACGGCTGGGGCGCGCTGACCATGGTGATGGTCCTCGGGATCTTCATCACCGTCGCGGTCGTCTTCATGGAGCAGGGGCAGCGCCGGATCCCGGTGCAGTACGCCCGCCGTCAGGTCGGGCGCCGCACCTACGGCGGCCAGAGCACCTACATCCCGCTGAAGGTCAACCAGTCCGGCGTCATCCCGGTGATCTTCGCGTCGTCGCTGCTGTACCTGCCGTCGCTCGTGGCGAACATCAGCGGATCCGCGTGGCTGCAGCGCATCGACCAGCAGTACCTCAGCAACGCGCGCAGCCCCGTCTACATCCTCATCTTCGCGGCGCTGACGATCTTCTTCGCCTACTTCTACACGGCCATCGCGTTCAACCCGATCGAGGTGGCCGACAACATGAAACGCTACGGTGGGTTCATTCCCGGGATTCGTCCGGGACGCCAGACCGCGGAGTACCTCGACCGTGTGCTGACGCGGATCACGCTGCCGGGGTCCCTGTACCTCGCCGCGGTGGCGGTGATCCCGTTCGTCGCGCTCGCCGTGTTCAACGTCCAGTCGTTCCCCCTGGGAGGCGTGTCCCTGCTGATCATGGTCGGCGTGGCCCTGGAGACCATGAAGCAGGTGGAGAGCCAGCTGATGCAGCGCAACTACGAAGGGTTCCTGTCTTGACGCTGGGCTGCCGCCCCCAGCGTGGCCGGGAGGGGGCCACCGCGAGCAGATGGAGGCTACGGCAACCATGCGTGTGATCATGCTCGGTCCGCCCGGTGCGGGGAAGGGGACCCAGGCGAGCCGCATCGCGGACGCCTACCGGATCCCGCACATCTCGACGGGGGACATCTTTCGCCAGAACGTGAAGTCCGCCACGGATCTCGGCCGCCAGGCGCAGCAGTACATGGACGCGGGCGAGCTCGTGCCCGACGACGTGGTCGTCGGCATGGTCGGCGCCCGCCTGGCGGAGCCCGACGCGAAGTCGGGCTTCAACCTCGACGGGTTCCCGCGCACGGTGCCCCAGGCGCAGTCGCTCGAGGATCTGCTCGTCGACCGGGGAACGCCGCTGGACGTGGTCCTGCGGCTCGCGGTCGACGAGGACGAGGTCGTCCACCGTCTCACGGGGCGCCGGGTGTGCCGCAACTGTGGCGCGGTCTACCACGTCGACTACAACCCGCCGTCCGAGCCGGGTGTCTGCGACGCCTGCGGCGGAGAGCTCTACCAGCGCGATGACGACCGCGAGGAGGTCGTCCTCAACCGGCTCGACGTCTACCACCGCCAGACCCAGCCGCTCGAGTACTTCTACTGGGAGCGTGGGCTGCTGCGTGACGTCGAGGCCCTGGGTACGGTCGACGAGGTGACCCAGCGCGCGCTCGCGGTCCTGCGCGAGTACGAGGAGCCCCCCGCCGACTGAACCCCACGAGGCCACCGACCATGATCATCAAGAAGTCTCGCGACGAGATCGCGAAGATGGCGGCGGCCGGTGCCGTCGTCGCGAAGACGGCCGAGACCCTCATCGAGAAGCTCGCGCCCGGCATGACGACCCTGGACCTCGACGAGATCGCCGAGCAGGTCATCCGCGGCGAGGGGGCCACGCCCTCCTTCAAGGGCTACCGCGGCTTCCCGGCGTCCATCTGCACGTCGAAGAACCACGAGATCGTCCACGGCATCCCGTCGGCGTCGGTCCCCCTCGACGAGGGCGACGTCATCTCGCTCGACATCGGCGCGATCGTCGACGGGTACCACGGCGACTCCGCCGTCACGCTCGTCGTGGGCGGGCTGGAGGCGGCCGACGAGCCCGTCCGCACGCTGATCACCGAGACGCGCAACGCACTGTGGCAGGGGCTCGGCCAGGTGAAGCCGGGGAACCGTCTCGGAGACATCGGCGCCGCCGTCGAGTCCGTCGCCGACCGCCACGGCTACGGCGTGGTTCGCGAGTACGTCGGTCACGGCATCGGCCGTGCGCTGCACGAGGACCCGTCGGTCCCGAACTACGGCACCGCCGGTCGCGGGCTCAAGCTCTCGAAGGGCTGGGTGATCGCGGTCGAGCCGATGTTCAACCTCGGCACGGAGGAGACCCGCCAGCTCAGCGACGGTTGGACGGTCGTCACCGCGGACGGTCAGGTCTCGGCCCACTGGGAGCACACGATCGCCGTCACGGAGGACGGCCCGGTCGTGCTGACGGCACGCAGCGACGAGCCGCGGAACCTGGCGACCGAGCCGGTCCCCACCTGGTAGGCGCCGCCAGCAGCGCCCGGCACCCGCGCCACCACTCGCGCGCACGCGCTCGCACGCGCCCCTCGCGCCCACCCCATCAGCGCACATGTGCGTTCGCGCACGCTGGCGTACGTGGATGCACATGTGCGTTCGCGCACGCTGGCGTACGTGGATGCACATGTGCGCCCGGGGAGGGGGCGGCGGTGTCCGGATTGGGCGAGTTCCGGGGTGTTCGGTCTGCGCGTGCTCCACAGCCGACGGGGCGCCAAACTTGATTCTGGGCGGTTGACCGACCATCCTTTCCAGCCGGTCGGTGAACGCCCGGTCAAGTCCGGGTGTACAGCATCCATACGACCGTGCCGATACAGGCACTGACCTCTTGCCGTGACCTCGCACCGACCGTCGAGCCGAACCGGCAGCGCGCGCTGCGTCCTTCCCCAACCCCGTCGCACGCCGCTGCCTGCATCTTGCCCCCGACCAGGAGCGATCTCGTGCTGCGTGCACTCCGTCGCATCACCGTGTCCGGTGTGGCCATCGCCATGCTGTTCAGTACCCAGACCATCGCCTCAGCAGCACCGAGCCTGGAGCAGTCGGTGCGTATGACCGGGCACGACCCGGGCACCAACGTCGACGACCCCGATGTCGCCTACGCGCTCAACCGCGTCGGCCACGACTGGGGAACCCGTGTCGACGACCCCGATCGTCAGTGGCTCATCGACTGGGCCGATCGCGTCCAGCGCGTCGTCCAGACCGCCCGCGACCAGATCGGCGACCCCTACCAGTGGGGCGCGGCAGGTCCCTGATCGCTTCGACTGCTCCGGCCTGACGCTCTACGCCTGGCGCGCCGGTGGCGTCTCGCTGCCGCACAGCTCGCGCAGTCAGGCGGGCATCACGCGCAGCGTCTCCCGCGAGGACCTGCTGCCCGGCGACCTCATCTTCTACGGCGACCCGGTGCATCACGTGTCCGTGTACGTCGGCGACGGCAGCGCCGTCGACGCGCCCCGCTCGGGGTACACCGTGCGGGAGGACCGCGAGATGGTGCACCGCCGCGACATCGTGAAGTTCGGCCGCGTCAACCACTGATCCTCCTTCAGGCTCACAACGCTTCGGTCACTCCGACGCGTTCGGCTCGACGAGGGTTGCACGCACACGGCCGGACGGGCGCCCAGCGCACATCTGCGGGCGCCCGTCCCGCCGTTGGACGCTGCCCGCCACGGTTGCTACCATCGTGCACCGGCCCTGCCGCGAGGCAGGGTCTTCGTCACGCCGTGGCGATCTCCCGCCCGGAACCGTCAGCGCGAACCCACGCGTCGACGTTCACCCGACGCCCGCCCCTGATGGGCGTCGCCGTGCATCCGTGGCGAAGCGACTCACCCTGTAGCTGCAACCGCGAACAACCGGAGGCTGGCGCTTGAGCCAGAAGGAAGACTCCATCCAGGTCGAGGGCACGGTCGTCGAACCGCTGCCCAACACGATGTTCCGTGTCGAGCTCGACAACGGGCACAAGGTCCTGGCCCACATCTCCGGGAAGATGCGGATGCACTACATCCGGATCCTTCCGGGTGACCGCGTGGTCGTGGAGCTCTCGCCCTACGACCTGACCCGCGGTCGCATCACCTACCGCTACAAGTAGCGGCCCGCGCGGGCGCGGCTCCTCCAGGCCGCGCGACCATCCGCGCATCCCACAACTGCAGACACGACATGACGGCCGGTCGGTCCGGAGCTTCCCGGTTCGACCCCGACGCGTAGGTGGAGGCCATCGCGTCGCCGGCGCAGCGGCGCCGGTCCGCCGGAGGAGAACAACGATGAAGGTCCATCCCTCTGTGAAGAGGATGTGTGACAACTGCAAGATCATCCGCCGCAAAGGGCGGGTCCGGGTGATCTGCACCAATCCGCGCCACAAGCAGCGCCAGGGCTGAGGGGGACGACGATGGCACGTATTGCAGGAGTCGACATCCCTCGCGACAAGCGTGTGGTGATCGCGCTGACCTACATCTACGGGGTCGGCCGTACCCGCGCGGAGGAGACCCTCCAGATGTCGGGGATCGAGCCCGACATCCGGGTACGGGATCTGACCGACGACCAGGTGCAGGCGATCCGTCAGCACATCGAGAACGCGTACCGGGTCGAGGGTGATCTGCGCCGCGAGGTCGCCAACAACATCAAGCGCAAGATCGAGATCGGGTCCTACCAGGGGATCCGTCACCGGCTCGGTCTGCCGGTCCGCGGTCAGCGCACGCACACGAACGCGCGCACCCGCAAGGGGCCCCGACGCACCGTCGGCGGCATCCGCAAGCCCACGCGCAAGCACTGAGTCCTCGGAGCGATCATCATGGCGCAGAAGAAGCAGCGCGCGAAGAAGCGCGAACGCAAGAACGTCCTGCACGCGAAGGTGCACATCAAGGCCACCTTCAACAACACGACCATCACGTTCACCGACCAGCAGGGCAACGTGATCTCCTGGTCGTCTGGCGGCAACGCCGGGTTCAAGGGCAGCCGCAAGTCGACGCCGTTCGCCGCGCAGCTCGCCGCGGAGCAGGCCACGAAGACGGCCATCGACAACGGCGTACGCAAGGTCGACGTGCTGTGCAAGGGCCCCGGTGCCGGTCGTGAGACCGCGATCCGGACGCTCGCTGCGGCGGGCCTCGAGGTCCTGAGCATCAAGGACATCACCCCGGTTCCGCACAACGGCTGCCGCCCGCCGAAGCGGCGCCGCGTCTGACGACGCGGCCGCCAGCGTCACCACGACACGAGGGATAGAAACACATGGCTCGGTACACCGGCCCAGACTGCAAGCTCTGCCGTCGCGAGCGCCAGAAGCTCTACCTCAAGGGCAACAAGTGCGACTCGCCGAAGTGCCCCGTCGAGCGGCGCCCCTACCCGCCGGGCGAGAACGGCCGTGGGCGCATCAAGGAGAGCGAGTACCTCCTCCAGCTGCGGGAGAAGCAGAAGGCGCGCCGCATCTACGGCGTCCTCGAGCGGCAGTTCCGCAACTACTACGAGGAGGCCAACCGCCGCGAGGGCCTCACGGGCGAGAACCTGCTGCGCCTGCTCGAGCTCCGGCTCGACAACGTCGTCTACCGCGCCGGGCTGTCCCGGTCGCGTGACGAGGCCCGGCAGCTCGTGCGTCACCGCCACGTCCTCGTCAACGGTCGCGTCACCAACATCCCGTCGTACCGGGTCCGTCCCGGTGACGAGATCACCTTCAAGCCGAAGGCGAAGAGCATCCAGCCCGTCATGGGCGCGCTCGAGGTCTTCGGCCGTCGCCCGGTGCCGGACTGGCTCGCGACCGACACCGAGGGTCGCAAGGTCACCGTGCAGGGCACGCCGGAGCGCACCCAGATCGACGTGCCGGTGCAGGAGCAGCTCATCGTCGAGCTCTACTCCAAGTAGTCGGTCCACCCACATACCCGTCGCTGCCGGCACCCGTCGGCGGTCCGTCGCTCGGCCCAGGACACCGGGCGACGGTGGTACGAGCGCGACTGCCGATGGCCCTGGGAACGAGGGCGTCGCGTGGCGGGGGGACGTCCCCGCCGAAGCAATCGAGGAGCAACGATGTCCGACTTCGGTTACTACGAGGACGACGGCGCGATCACGCTCGGGGAGACCCCCGGAGGCTCGCCGTTCATCACCTACCGTCCGCGTCTCGAGGAGGACACGGTCGAGGAGGGACTGCGGTCCCGGTTCTCGATCGAGCCGCTCGAGCCGGGCTTCGGGTACACGCTGGGCAACTCCCTGCGGCGCACCCTGCTGTCCTCCATCCCGGGCGCGGCCGTCACCCGCATCCGGTTCACCTCCGCCCAGGCCGCCGGCCCCGAGGGCGGCTCCGTGCTGCACGAGTTCAGCGCGATCGAGGGCGTCAAGGAGGATGTCACCGACATCATCCTGAACATCAAGGACCTCGTCGTCCGCTCCGAGTCGGACGAGCCGGTCGAGATCTTCCTCGGTGGTGACGGTCCGGGTGTGCTGACCGCGGAGAACATCTTCGCGCCGTCGCAGGTGGAGGTCGTGAACGAGGACCTGCACATCGCGACGCTGAACGCGAACGGTCACCTCGAGATGTACCTGACCGTCGAGCGCGGCCGCGGCTACCGGACCGCCGACGACAACAAGCGTGGCAACGACCCGATCGGGGTCATCCCGGTCGACTCCATCTTCTCGCCCATCCGGCGGGTGGCCTACAAGGTCGAGTCCACGCGTGTCGAGCAGATGACGAACTACGACCGTCTCGTGCTCGACGTCGAGACCGACGGGTCGCTCACGCCGGCGCAGGCGCTGTCCTCGGCCGGTGAGACCCTGAAGGTGCTCTTCGACCAGTTCGCCGAGTTCGAGCAGTCCGGGCCGGGCGGAATCGTCGTGTCCCCCGAGGACGCCTTCGAGGCCCTCTCGCCCGACCTGCAGCTGCCGATCGAGGACCTCGACCTGTCGGTCCGGTCGTACAACTGCCTGAAGCGCGAGGGCATCGGCACGGTCGGCGAGCTCGTCAAGAAGAGCGAGCAGGACCTGCTGGAGATCCGCAACTTCGGCGCCAAGTCCATCGACGAGGTCAAGGAGAAGCTCGCCGAGATGGGCCTGGGCCTGGCCGAGTGACGATGACCGGGCGGCGGCTCGTCCGCCGCCCGTCCGCACGCACGACCTCCACGAGCGACACGACGTAAGGAACCACGATGCCGAGTCCGAAGCGTGGGCCCCGCTTGGGGGCCGGCCCGGCGCATCAGAAGCTGATGCTCGCCAACCTGGCCAGCGACCTGTTCCGCCACGGCGAGGTCAAGACGACCGAGACGAAGGCGAAGACGCTGCGGCCGTACGCCGAGAAGCTCATCACCAAGGCGAAGGGCGGCGACGTCGCGGCCCGTCGGCAGGTGCTGGCGAAGCTGCGGGACCGCAACGTCGTGGCCTACCTCTTCGAGGAGGTCGCGCCCCGGTTCGCCGACCGTCCCGGCGGCTACACCCGCATCCTCAAGCTCGAGCCGCGGGCCGGGGACAACGCGCCCATGGCGCTGATCCAGCTCGTCGAGCGCGGCGCGCGCTCCGGCGACGAGGCCATCGAGGTCGAGAAGCAGCGGCGCTCACGCGGCCTGTTCGGCCGTCGGCGCAAGCGCTCCGGGGACGTCTCGGTGGGCGAGGGGGCGGCCGGTGCCGCCACCATCGCGGACGCCATCGAGGAGGAGCCGGAGGAGCTGCTCGACGAGACGGTCGAGACGACCCCGGGCGAGGGCGAGGGCATCGAGGCGCAGGCGACGCCCGAGGACGAGCCCGGCCCCGCGCAGGAGCCCTCCGCCCCCGACGACGTGACCGCCGGCAACCCGCCGGAGGACGCCGTGGGCGGCGACGCCGACGCCGGCGGCGGCACGGGCAAGGACGCCGGCCGGTCGTGAGCGACGGCCGGTCCCGGCTGCGCATCGACCTCGCCTACGACGGAGCGCCGTTCGCGGGGTTCGCCCGCCAGCCCGACCAGGTCACCGTGCAGGGCACCCTCGAGGGTGCCCTGTCGCGTGTCCTGGGCCAGGAACGTCGACCTGACCGTCGCGGGCCGCACCGACCGTGGCGTCCATGCCCGCGGGCAGGTCGTCCACGTCGACGTGGACACACAGGTCCCGCGCGCCGCGCGCGCCGTCGACCATCTGCCCGGTCTGCGCAAGCGCCTCGACGCGATGACCGGCGACGCCATCACGGTGTGGGCGGTGACGCGTGTCGGCGCCGGGTTCGACGCGCGGTTCTCGGCGACGGCGCGCTTCTACCGCTACCAGCTCGTCGACACGCCCCTGCCGGACCCGGTCACCCGGCACGATCGCTGGCACGTCGACGACCCGCTGTCCGTCCCGGCCATGCGGCAGGCAGCCCGCCACCTGCTCGGGGAGCACGACTTCGCGGCCCTGTGCCGGCGCGCCGAGGGCAAGCACACGATCCGGCGCCTCGACCACGTCACCGTCCGACGGCGTGACGATGCGGTGATCGAGGTGAAGCTCGACGGGCCGGCCTTCTGCCACCAGCAGGTGCGCTCGATCGTCGGCTGCCTCGTGGAGGTCGGTGCCGGCCGGCGGCACCCGGGGTGGCTGGCGGACGTGCTGGCGTCCCGCGACCGTGCGCGGGCGGCGCGGGTGGCGCCGCCGCAGGGGCTCGTCCTCGAGCGGGTGTCCTACGGACGGCGCTGGCCGTCGTCCCCGCTGGTCCGCCTCGCCGGGTGACGGCCCGTCCAGCCGGCCAGCGTCCCGGTTGACCCTGCCGGAGGGTCGCCGGTACGCTGCGGCTCCGCGGCCCGCGGAGGGCCGCGTGTCGTGTGCACGGGCTCGGCGTCCTCCTCCCGTCCCGGTTGGTGGCCGCGTCCTCGACCCGCAGCACCTGGACGCTCCCGACGTGAGTGGCGGGCACCGCCGACCAGCGCCCCGCGTCCCTTTGGAGCGCCGACAGAGCACCGACTCGACCCGAGAAGACCGAGAGACACCGATGCGCACCTACCAGCCCAGCGCCAAGGACATCACGCGCGAGTGGTACGTGGTGGACGCCGAGGGCCAGACCCTCGGTCGTCTCGCCACCCGTATCGCGCACGTGTTGCGTGGCAAGCACAAGCCCACCTTCACGCCCCACCTCGACACCGGCGACCACGTCATCGTGATCAACGCCGAGAAGGTCGAGCTGTCCGGGTTCAAGGAGGGCAAGAAGGTCTACCACCGGCACTCGGGCTACCCGGGCGGCATCAAGTCCGTGCCCTTCACCGAGCTCGTCGCGAAGTCGCCGACCCAGGTCGTCGAGCGCGCGGTGCACGGCATGCTGCCGAAGAACAAGCTCGGCCGTCAGATGGCCAAGAAGCTGAAGGTGTACGCCGGTCCGGAGCACCCCCACGCCGCCCAGCAGCCGAAGCAGCTGCCGACGTTCCACCGGGCCTGAAGGTAGGAATCAGACATGGCTGACATCCACGTAGGCCGTCGCAAGTCCGCGGTCGCGCGCGTGCGCCTGAGCCGCGGCAGTGGCCAGTACACCCTCAACGGCCGCGGCCTCGAGGAGTACTTCACCACCGAGAAGCTGCGGTACCTCGTCACGGAGCCGTTCTCCCTCCTCGAGGAGGACGGCAAGTGGGACGTGTCCGCACGCCTCGACGGTGGCGGCACGACGGGCCAGGCCGGCGCGCTGCGCCTGGCCATCGCCCGCGCGCTCACGGCCGAGGACGCCGACTGGCGTGGCCCGCTGAAGGAGGCGGGCATGCTGCGTCGCGACGCCCGGAAGGTCGAGCGCAAGAAGTACGGCCTCAAGAAGGCCCGCAAGGCGCCGCAGTTCTCGAAGCGCTGACCGGCCGCACCGCTCGTCACGGACGCCGCCCCGCGTGGGCGGCGTCCGCGCGCGTCGGCCCCTTTCGTGGCGCAGCCCGGCACTGCACCGACCACCAGGGTCGACCGACCGGGCCCTGCCGCCTGTCGGTGTGTCACCCTTTCTCTACGCTCCGCAGCGGCCGTGACAGCGGTAGCCAGGCGCGACACGCGACCGACGACCCAGGAGGAGCGCGGTGGGACGGATCTTCGGCACCGACGGGGTGCGTGGGCTCGCGAACGCGGAGCTCACGCCCGAGCTCGCCATGCAGCTCGGCCAGGCGCTCGTGACGGTGCTCGTCGAGGAGGGCAACACCCGCCCCTCGGTCCTCATCGGGCGTGACCCCCGCTGGTCGGGGGAGATGCTCGAGTCGGCGCTGATGGCCGGCATCACCTCGGCGGGCGGCGACGCGGTCAGCCTCGGTGTCCTGCCCACCCCGGCCGTGGCTCACCTCACCTGCGTGGGAAGCGCCGTCGCGGGCGCCATGATCTCGGCCTCCCACAACCCGGTCGGCGACAACGGCATCAAGTTCTTCGGCTCGACGGGCTTCAAGCTCACCGACGACGAGGAGGCACGAATCGAGGACCTCCTCACCGCCGGGACGTTCAAGCGCCCGACGGGCACCGAGGTCGGCCGGCGCCTGCGGGACACCGCCGCGGTCGCCCGCTACCTCCAGCACCTCGTGGACATCGCCGAGGTCGACCTGACCGGCCTCCGCGTCGTCGTCGACGGCGCGAACGGCGCCGCGAGCCAGGTCGCGCCGCAGGTCTACCGGCAGCTCGGTGCCGAGGTGGTGACGATCAACTGCTCGCCGGACGGTTCGAACATCAACGAGCACGCCGGCTCGACGCATCCCGACGTGATCTGCGAGGCCGTCATCACCCACCACGCCGACGCCGGCGTGTCGCACGACGGCGACGCCGACCGTCTCATCGCCGCCACCCACGAGGGCGTCGAGGTCGACGGCGACGCCATCCTGGCCATCCTCGCCCGGCAGGGGAAGCTCGACGGCACGCTGAACCAGGACACGGTCGTGACGACGATCATGACCAACCTCGGCTTCCGCCACGCCATGAACGACCTCGGGATCGACGTCGTCGAGACGAAGGTCGGCGACCGGTACGTGCTCGAAGCGATGCGGGAGCGCGACCTGAACCTCGGCGGCGAGCAGTCGGGGCACATCATCTCCCTCGACCACGCGACCACCGGGGACGGCATCCTCACCGCCGTCCGGCTGCTGTCCGCCGTTCGGACCTCCGGCGAGCCGCTCAAGGAGCTGGCGACGGTCATGTCGCGGCTGCCCCAGGTGCTGGTGAACGTCAGCAGCGTCGACAAGGACCGGCTCGACGACACCGAACCGGTGTGGGAGGCGGTGCGCGCCGAGGAGGAGCGGCTCGCCGAGGACGGGCGTGTGCTCGTCCGGCCGTCGGGCACCGAGCCGGTGATCCGCGTCATGGTCGAGGCAGCGAGCGAGGAGGACGCCCAGGCGTCCGCCGACCGCATCGCCGACGCGGTCCGGGACCACCTCACGATCTGACACCGACGGCCGGGGGCGTTCCGACGGCCGACCACGTGGAGATCGAGGACCTCCGATGACTAGCGTCATGCTTCGACGGCGCGTGGCGGGTCCGTTCCAGACGCGCTGCACGGTGACGGTCGCGTCCGGGTCGCCGGGCCATCACCGGTGCGCGCCGAGGAGACCATGGTGGAGTTCCGGGATCTTGGCCACGAGGACGCGGCCGCGCTGCTCGCCTTCTTCCGGCGCATCCCGGAGCGCGACCGCACCTTCTTCAAGGAGGACGTGAGCGACGAGGCGACCGTCCACGAGTGGGTCGACGCGCCGAGCGGGCACCGGCTCGTCGCCGTGGAGGACGGCACGATCATCGGGTACGCGGCCGTCGTCCCCGGCCTGCACTGGTCCAGCCACGTCGCCGAGCTCCGCGTCGTCGTCGACCCCGACCAGCGTCGCCGGGGCATCGGTCACGAGCTCGCCCGCCAGGGGGTGGCGCAGGCGGTCGACATGGGCATGATCAAGGTCATCGTCGAGGTCGTGGCCGAGCATCGCAGCGCCATCAGCCTGTTCGAATCGCTCGGGTTCGAGCCCGAGGCCGTCCTGCGACGCCACATCCGCGATCGTGAGGGCGAGCTCCACGACCTCATGATGCTCTCCTTCGACGAGACGCTGGCCGACGCCGGGCCGCTCGCCGGCCTGGTGTCGCCCTCGCTGTCGTTGGACGGCGACGAATGAGGATCGCCGACCGGGCCCCCACCGACCTGCGCGAGATGGCCCGCCGGGCGCGTGCCGCCACGAGCATCGGGGAGCTCGGTCGGCAGTTCCGCTTCGTCATGCTCGGTGCCGCGCTGCTCGGGGTGCTGACGGGCCTCGGCGTGGTCGCATTCGACTTCCTCGTGGGCGAGCAGCTGCTCCCGGCGCTGCTCGGGCTGCCCGTCGGCGTCACCGTCGCGGCCCCGCTGGTGGGGTTCGTCCTGACCTACCTGCTGGTCCACCACACCGTGCCGAGCGGGGACCACGGCACGACCGACGCCTACGTGCGCGCCTACCACAAGCGTCATGCGCAGCTGCCACTGCGCGATCTCTGGGGCAAGCTCGCTGCCAGCGCCGCCACCCTCGGCTTCGGCGGCGCGATGGGCTTCGAGGGCCCGTCCATCCTCATCGGCGGCACCCTCGGAACGGTCAGCACCGCTCGGCGCTTCCGGCGCTGGATGCCCGCGCAGGCAGCGCGCACCATGATCGTGGCCGGTGCCGCCGCGGGCGTGGCCGCCGTGTTCAAGGCGCCCCTGACGGGCGTCGTGTTCGCCCTCGAGGTGCCCTTCCAGGAGGACCTCGCGCGTCGGGCGCTGCTGCCGGCACTGGTGGCGGCGGCCTCCTCCTATCTGGTCTTCGCGTCGTTCCTCGGGACCGAGCCCATCCTGCCGATCTCGGGGACCGCGCCGTTCAGCATGGCCGAGGTCACCGGCATGCTGCTCCTCGGCGTGGCCTGCGGCGTCCTCGCCCGCATCGGCGCCTGGTCCATCCGCCACGCGAAGGCGCTGACCCTGCCGTCGTGGCAGCGTGCGGTCGGCGCCGGTGTCGCCCTGAGCGTGCTCGCACTCGTGTCGATCCGGCTCTTCGGCGAGCCGCTGTCGCTCGGGCCCGGCTACCGCACCGTGGCCTGGGCGGTCGAGGCGCACCGCGGGTTCTGGCTCCTCGTCGTCCTGTTCGCCGTGCGGGCGGCGGCCACGTGGCTCGCCGTCGCCGGCGGCGGGGTCGGTGGGCTGTTCATCCCCCTGGTGGTGCAGGGAGCGGTGACCGGCGCGGCCGTGCAGGCGCTCGTCGGGATCCGCAACGCCTCCCTGTTCCCGGTGGTCGGCGTCGCCGCCTTCCTCGGTGCCGGCTACCGCACGCCGCTCGCGGGGGTCGCCTTCGTCGCGGAGGCGACCGGGCAGCACGGGTTCGTGGTCCCCGCGCTGATCGCCGCGGTCGCGGCGCAGGTCGTCATGGGGCGCGCCAGCTTCTCGCCGTACCAGCATCGCGAGCGCGAGGGCCGCCTCGAAGCGCTGCTGTCGATCCCGGTCAGCGTGGTCATGAACCCGAACCCCGAGACCGTGCCCGCGGACGCGAACATCGCCGACTTCAACCGGCTCCAGATCGAGCGGCGCCACCGCTGGTTCCCCGTCGTGTCGGACGGCCGCTACCTCGGCAGCATGTCGCTGCTCGAGGCCTCCACCGTGCCGTCGGACCGGTGGGAGCGGGTTCGCGTGGAGCGTGTCATGCGCTGGGACCTGCCGACCGTCGAGCACAACGCGACGCTGCGCTCGGCGATCCAGCGGATGGAGCGTGCCGGCGCGAAGCGGATGGCCGTCCTCGACGACCGGCAGGTCGTCGGCGTGCTGACCCAGCGCGACATCGCCGAGTTCGAACGCGACGAGGACACCGAGGAGCCCTCCCGGGACCTCTGATCGCCCACGTGGCCGTGGGGCGCCGCACGCCGCCGAGTTGGTGGGGCGCGGGCCGACGCGGCATGCTCGCGCGATGGAACTCAACCTCTCCCGCCTCTTCGGGCTCCCGGCGCATCCGCTCGTGGTCCACGCCGTCGTCGTGCTCGTCCCGCTGGCCGCGCTCGGACTGATCCTCGTCGCCGTCTGGCCGGCGTCGCGCCCCCACCTGCTCTGGGCGACGGTGGCGGTCGCCGCAGCCGCGCTCGTGTTCACCCCACTCGCGACGAGCAGCGGCGAGGCGCTCGAGGAGCAGGTCCACGAGACCGCCGCGGTCGAGCACCACGCCGAGCTCGGCGACGCGATGACCGCCTTCTCGGTGGCGCTGTTCGCCGGCGCCGCCGGGGTCGGCGGGCTCGAGCTCGTGCGCCGGCGCCGGCGCCGGCGGCGTGCCGGGACGACGGGCGAGCACTGGTCTGAGTTGCGTGCGGTCACGCTGGGCGTCTCCGTGTTCGCGGTCGTCGTCGCGGTCGCCGCCACCGTCCAGGTCGCCTACGTCGGCCACACCGGCGCCAGCGCCACCTGGGAGTCGGTCCAGTCGGGCCCCTGACCCGCGGCCGCCGGTAGGGTGCCCGCCCGAGACGTCGACGAAGGGCAGACAGGTGGCAGCAGCGAAGGGTGTCGTCATCGGCGGGCCGTACGCGGTGCTGCCGGAGCTGGCGAAGCAGGCCGAGTCCCACGGGTTCGACGCCGTCTGGGTGAGCGAGACGACGCAGGACTCGCTGGTGCAGGCGAGCGTGCTCGCCACCGCCACCGAGCAGATCGACATCGGCACGAACATCACGCTCGCGTTCCCGCGCTCGCCGGTGGCGACGGCGATGGCGGCCTGGGACCTGAACGAGCTCACAGGCGAGCGGTTCGTCCTCGGGCTGGGCAGCCAGGTGAAGCGCATCATCGAGGAGCGCTTCTCCGCCGAGTTCTCGCACCCGGCGAAGCGGATGGCCGAGTACGTCCAGGCGATGCAGACGGCCTGGCGGATGGAGCGCGGCGAGGACGTCACGTTCGACGGCGACCTCTACCGGGTCCTGCGCCCCGGCCTCGGCGGGCTCGGCAGCGCCAGCGACCGGCCGCTTCCGCGCACCTACGTGGCGGCCGTCGGCCCGCTCATGACGAAGGCGGCCGCGACCCACGCCGACGGGCTGCTCGGCCACCCCTTCACCTCCGACCGCTACCTCGCGCAGGACGTGGTGCCCCGCGTCGAGGAGGCGCTCGAGGACGCCGGTCGCGACCGCAGCGAGTTCACCCTCTGCCAGGGCGTGATCCTGTGCATCAGCGACGACCGTGACACGGCGATCCGCGAGGCGAAGCAGCAGATCGCGTTCTACGGGACGACCCCCAACTACAAGGGCGTGTTCGCCTCCTACGGCGACGAGGAGCTCACCGACCAGCTCCGGCGGGTCTTCAAGGAGACGGACCGGGACATCGACGCGATGGTCGACGCCGTTCCGGACGAGGCGGTCGAGCGCTACGCGGTGGCCGGTACCCCCGACGAGGTGCGTGACCGGATCACCGCGATCGAGGAGCAGGTCGACCATCTCATCCTCGGCGGTGCCTGGTACAAGGTGCCGACCCAGCGCATGGCCGAGAACCTGTGGGCGATCCTCGAGACCTTCGGGACGGCCGCCTGACCCGTCCAGGGGACGTGACCGGGCGACGGTTTCCAGAACCGGTGCGCGGGTAGGCTGGCCCGCGTCCGGCGCGGGTCTGCGCCATTCGAGGAGTACGCATGTGCGGGATCATCGGCATCACCGGTCGTGACGACGCCGCCGACGGCATCGTGACGGGGCTGCAGCGTCTCGAGTACCGGGGGTACGACTCGGCCGGGATCGTGGTCAACGGCGACCACCGGCTGCGCATCGTCAAGCGCGCCGGCAAGCTCGACAACCTGATCGGGGCGCTCGACGGCAAGGACCTCTCGGGCCGCACCGGCATCGGGCACACCCGGTGGGCCACCCACGGGGCGCCGAACGACCGCAACGCCCACCCGCACGCCGACCCCGACGGCCGGGTCGCCGTCGTGCACAACGGGATCATCGAGAACTACGAGTCGCTGAAGCGCTCGCTCGGCGACCGCCGCTTCGCCTCCGACACCGACACCGAGGTCGTCGCCCACCTCGTCGGCGACGAGCTCGCCGCCCAGGACGAGCACGACCTGCTGACGGCCGTGCGGCGGGTCGTCGGACGGCTCGAGGGCGCGTTCGCGCTCTGCTTCGTCACGGCCGACCACCCCGACGAGATCGTCGTCGCCAAGCGCGAGGCGCCGCTGATCGTCGCCCATGCCGACGGGGTCGGCTACTGCGCCTCCGATGTCGCGGCGCTCATCGCCCACACGCGGGACGTGGCCGCCCTGCTCGACGGACAGGCGGCGCGCATCACCCCGGAGGGCGTCGAGGTGGTCGACCTCGACGGCACGCCGGCCGAACCGCACGCGTTCAGCGTGAACTGGGATCTGGCCGCTGCCGAGAAGCAGGGCTACCCGCACTTCATGCTCAAGGAGATCCACGAGCAGCCCGACGCGGTGCGCGACACCCTGCGCGACCGGCTCGTCGAGGGGGCCATCCGCCTCGACGAGTGTCGCGTCGAGGAGCGCGAGCTCGGCCGGGTCGACAAGGTCTTCGTCGTCGCCGCCGGTACCTCGCTGCACGCCGGGATGGTCGGCAAGCTCGCGATCGAGCACTGGGCCGGGATACCCGTCGAGGTCGAGGTCGCCAGCGAGTTCCGCTACCGCGACCCGATCCTGAACCCGCACACCCTGGTGATCGCGATCTCGCAGTCCGGCGAGACGACCGACACGATCGCTGCCGCCGCCCACGCCCGCGACCAGCGCGCGCCGGTGCTCGCGCTCGTCAACGTCGTCGGCTCGACCCTGGCGCGCGAGGCCGACGCGGTCCTCTACACGCACGCAGGCCCCGAGATCGGCGTCGCCGCGACGAAGACCTTCACCACCCAGATCGTCGGCTGCCTGCTCATCGGGCTGTATCTCGCGCAGGTCCGTCACGCGATGTACCCCTCGGAGTGCGAGGACATCCTGCGCCGCCTGCAGCAGCTGCCCGAGTCGATCGAGCGGGTCCTCGATCTCGACGGCGAGGTGAAGGAGCTCGCCGACCGGTACCACGACACCTACTACACGATGTTCATCGGCCGGCACGCCGGGCTGCCCATCGCCTACGAGGGCGCCCTGAAGCTGAAGGAGATCTCCTACCTCCACGCCGAGGCGTTCCCGGCCGGCGAGATGAAGCACGGTCCGATCGCGCTCATCGAGCAGGGCAGCCTCGTCGTCGCCGTGGCCCCGCAGAGCCACGTGTTCGGCAAGATGGTCTCGAACATCCAGGAGGTCAAGGCGCGGGGTGCGGCCGTGCTCGCCATCGGGACCGAGGGCTCCACGGCCGAGCTGAAGGAGCACGCCGACCACGTGCTCACCCTCCCGGAGGCGTCCCACGAGCTCGCCGCCCCGGTCCTCGCCGTCATCCCGCTGCAGCTGTTCAGCTACCACGTCGCGACCCAGCGCGGCGCCGACGTGGACCAGCCGCGCAACCTCGCGAAGACCGTCACCGTGGAGTAGGAGGTCCATGCCCCCCGCGTCGCCATCCCCGTCCCCCAGCCCGGCCGCCGACCATCCCGGTGCCGTCCCGCTCCTCGACGCCGCCGCCGCACGCGCCGGCGACGAGGCCGCGGTCGAGGCCGGCGGGACCTGGGCCGGGCTCATGGAGCGGGCCAGCGGCCACCTCGCGCGGGGCGTGGTCGAGTGCGCAGGCCGTGGCTACGGCCTGAAGGTGGCGGTGCTCGTCGGGAAGGGCAACAACGGCGGGGACGGCTGGGGTGCGGCCCGGCGGCTCGCCGCCCACGGGGCGGTCGCCTGGGTCGTCGCCGTCACGGGGCTGGACGTGGCGATGTCCGTCGAGGCGGACGCGAACCGCCAGCGCTGGATCGACGCCGGCGGCCGCGTCAGCGACGGGCTGGCCGACGTCGAGACAGCACTCGCCTGGTGCGACGTGGCCGTCGACGCCCTGCTCGGCACCGGCATCTCGGGGGCACCACGCGGCGAGGCCGGCGAGGCCGCGGCGGCCCTGCTGCGTGCCCGCGACGCCGGCACGCTCGTCGTGGCCTGCGACATCCCGTCGGGCGTGTCCTCCGACGACGGCAGTGCCCCCGACGGCTCGGTGCGCGCCGACCTGACCGTCACCCTCGGCGGGCTGAAGCGCGGCCTGCTGCTCCACCCCGGCGCCACCCATGCCGGACGCGTGGTCGTCGGCGAGCTCGGCGCCGGCTACCGGCCGCCGGCGGTCGACTGGCAGGCGCTGACCGCGGCCGGCGCGGCCCCGCCGCCGCTCGGTGCCGCGTCGGACAAGCGGGCCCGAGGTGTCGTGCTCGGGATCGCGGGTGCCGTCGGGACCGCCGGCGCGGCCGTGCTGACGACCCGCGGGATGCTGGCGGCCGGCGGGGGGCTCGTGACGATCGCGGTTCCCCAGCCGATCCAGGACGTCGTGGCGCCGGTCGTGCCGCCGGCGATGTCGATGGGACTCGCCGACGAGGACGGCGTGCTCGCACGGGACGCCGCCGGGCAGATCGCCGATGCGGTCGACGGGTTCGGTGCGGTGGTGGCGGGGCCGGGGCTCGGCCACGGTCCGGGCACCCGCGAGGTCGTGGAGGTGCTGTTGGGGCGCGCCCGGCGGGCCGTCCTGGACGCCGACGCCCTCAACGTCTTCCGCGACGATCCCCTGGCGCTCACCGACCACGCGGGCGACCTCGTGCTCACGCCCCACGAGCGCGAGCTCGCACGGATCGTTCCCGACGAGCCCGACCTCGACGGCGAGGACGCCTGGAGCCGGCGCGTCGAGATCGTCCCGGCGCTGGCGGCGCGGCTCGGGTCGACGATCGTCGCGAAGGGGCCCGGCACGATCGTCGCCGCGCCCGACGGTCGCGTGTGGGTGACCCCGACCGGCGGACCGGCGCTCGGGACCGGGGGGACCGGGGACGTGCTGGCCGGCATGATCGGCGCAGCCGTCGCCGCCGCCGACGACGTGCCGCTCGCCGTCGCCCGCGCCGTGTGGTGGCACGGGTTCGCGGGGCAGCTGGCCGGCGCCGGCAGCGCCGACCGGCCCGCGAGCGACGCCGTCGCCGCGGCCGTCCCGATCGCGCTCGCGCGCACCCTCGCCCTCGCCCGCACCCGTCCCGGGTTCCCGCTCCCATGACCCGGCATGCCCGCCCCACGGTGGCGCAGGTCGACCTCGGGGCGATCCGCCACAATGTGACCGCGCTACACGCCCGCGCCCCTCAGGCTCGCTTCTGTGCCGTCGTGAAGGCCGACGGCTACGGGCACGGCTCGGTCCCGGTCGCCCGCGCCGCGCTGGACGCGGGTGCGAGCTGGCTCGCGGTCGCCCTCGTCGAGGAAGGCGAGGTGCTGCGCGCCGCCGGGATCGATGTGCCGATCCTCGTGCTCTCCGAGCCGCCCCCCGACGAGGCCGGCCGGCTGCTCGACGCCGGGTTGACCCCCACGGTCTACCGGGTCGACTTCGGCCATGCGGTCGACGCGGCGGCCGGCGCACGCGGGGTCCAGGCACGGGCGCACCTGAAGGCCGACACCGGCATGGGGCGCGTCGGGGCCCCCGAGCCCCGCTGGAAGGAGCTGCTCACCGCCGCCGCCGGCTGGTCACACGTCGACGTGGAGGCGCTGTGGACCCACCTCGCCCGCGCCGACGAACCCGGCGAGGACACGACCGACTGGCAGCTCGATGCCTTCGAGCGCTTCGAGGCCGCGGCGCACGACGCCGGCCTGCGACCGACCTTCACGCACACGGCCAACTCCGCGGCGACGATGGCGCACCCGCGTGCCCACCGTGGTCTCGTGCGGGTCGGCATCGCCATGTACGGGCTGTCGCCCTCGACGCAGGTCACGGCGCAGGCCGCCGGACTGCGACCCGCCATGCGGCTGGCCACCGAGGTCTCCTACGTGAAGCACGTGCCTGCGGGCACGCCCGTCTCCTACGGGCACACCTGGCAGGCGCCGGCCGAGGGCTGGCTCGCCACCCTGCCGCTCGGCTACGCGGACGGGGTGCCGCGGCTGCTGTCCAACAAGGCCGACGTGCTGATCGGCGGCCGGCGCTGCCGGATCGCCGGCAACGTCTGCATGGACCAGACCGTCGTCTGGTGCGGCGACCACGAGCCGACCGTCGGGGACGAGGTCGTGCTCCTCGGCCAGCAGGGCGACGCGACCGTCCTCGCGGAGGAGTGGGCCGGCATCGTCGGCACGATCACCTACGAGATCGCCACCGGAATCAGCGCACGGGTCCCGCGCCTGCACCGCGGCTGAGCTGCGCCCCTTGCGCCTCGCGCCCCGCGCCCCGCGCCTCGCGCCTCGCGCCTCGCGCCCCGCGCCCTGCGCTCCGCGTGCACCCGCGCGCACCACCCATCCCCGAAACCGTGAGATGCGACGGTTTCCGGGGCGGTCGACGAGGTGCTCACGTCTGGCCTCGACAGGAACCGCGAGATGCGACGGTTTTCGGGAGGGCGGCCCGTGCGGGGCCACAGGAACCGCGAGATGCGACGGTTCTCGGGAGGGCGGCCCGTGCGGGGCCACAGGAACCGCGAGATGCGACGGTTCTCGGGAGGGCGCGAGGCGGCGGCGGAGCGGGGCGAGGTGGGGGACCGGCGGGCGCCTGGCTACCCTGCGTGGGGGAGGTCAGCATGTCGTCACGAGCGCTCACCGCCGTCGCGGTCGCGGGCGGCGCGGCCGCCGGCTATCTCGCCGAGCGGGCCACGCTCGGCCCCCGCCTGGCGGCGACGGCATCGGCGGCGCGCGACCCCGGCACCGGCACCCCGCTCGGCCAGATCGCCGGCGAGACCCGCGAGGTCGCCGGCCCGGACGGGGTCCGCCTGCTCGTCGAGTCGTACGGGCCGGCCGGCGCAGGCGGTGACGGCGGCGTCGACGCCCCGACCATCGTGTTCGCGCACGGCTGGACCAACACGCGCCGTGTCTGGCACGAGCAGGTCGCCGGGCTGTCCGACCGCTTCCGGCTCGTCACCTACGACCAGCCCGGCCACGGGCTCAGCTCCCGCTCGCGCACCCAGGTCTACGACATGGACCTGTTCGGGGACGCGCTCGCCGCCGTGGTCGACTCCCTCCCGGGCACCGACCCCATCGTGCTCTGCGGTCACTCGCTCGGCGGTATGACGGTCATGAACTTCGCCCGCCGCTACCCCGACCTGTTCGACCGCGTGGCGTCGGTGCTGCTGCTCGCGACCACCTCCCGGGCGATCGTGGACGACGTGAAGCTCGGCTTCGGGGTCCACGCGGTCGCACGGATCGAGCGCCGGGTGCGGCGGCTCTTCGACCTCGTCCGCCCGTCGGCGGTCGCGCTCGCCGAGACCGTCTACCAGGCATCGACGGACCTGTCGTACCTGATCACGCGTGAGGTGGCGCTGACCAGCGACGCCGAGTCACGCTACGTCGACTTCACCGAGCAGCTGCTGCTCGACAGCGACTTCGACATGGTGACCGGCGTCATCGCGCCGATCCTGTCGCTCGACGAGGACGAGTCGCTCGCGGGCATCGACGTGCCGACCACCATCGTCGTCGGGTCCCGCGACCGGCTCACCCCGGTGGGGCTGTCGCGGCGGATGGCGGATCGATGCCCGACGGCGGACCTCATGGTGCTCCGCGGGTACGGCCACATGATCCAGCTCGAGGCGCACGACGTGGTCAACGACCTGCTCGAGCACGCGGCGGAGCGCGTGCGGACGGCCGCCTGATGGCGCTCGGCATCCCCGGACTGCGGATCGGGACCTGGACCTCCCCCCACGCACCGACGGGCTGCACGGTGCTCCTCCCGCCGGCCGGCACCGTGGGCGCGGTCGCCGTGCGCGGTGCGGCGCCCGGCACGCGCGAGGCCGCCGCCCTCGGTCCCTTCGGCAAGGTCGAGGTCTGCCACGCCGTGGTGCTCGCCGGCGGCTCCGCCTACGGGCTCGCCGCCGCGGACGGTGTCATGCGCTGGTGCGAGGAGCAGGGCGTCGGCTACCAGACCTCGGTGGCGATCGTGCCAATCGTCGGCGCGGCCATCGTCCTCGACCAGGGTGTGGCCGTCCCCGACGCCCGGCCGGATGCCGCCGCCGGACGGGCCGCCTGCGCCGCCGCCGTCGAGGAAGATCCGCCGGAAGGCGACGTTGGCGCCGGCACCGGCTGCACGGTCGCGAAGGTGGGCGGGCTCGACCACGCCTGGCGGGGTGGTCAGGGGATCGCGGTCCGCGTCTCCGGCGACCTCGTCGTCGCCGCCCTCGTCGTCAACAACGCCGTGGGCGAGGTCGTGGCCGACGACGGCAGCTGGGTCGCCCGTGCACGGATCCCCGACGACGCGCCCCGCTATCCCGCGGACCCCTCGGGGCTGCTCGCCGACGCGGCCGCATCACCGGAGGCGGCCGCATCACCGGAGGCGTCCGCGTCGGCGGAGTCGTCCGCCGCGCCGCCACCGGCTCACGGCCCGTCGACCAACACCGTCGTCGGCTGTGTCGTCACGAACGCCCGCCTCACGAAGCTCGCAACCCATCGCGTCGCCGACCTCGGCCACTCGGGGATCGCTCGGGCGCTGCGTCCCGCGCACACGAGCATGGACGGCGACGCACTGTTCTGCCTCGCGACCGGGAGCGTGGACGCCCTGGTCGACGAGGTCGCTGCCCTTGCCGCCGACGTGGTCGCCGAGGCGGCCCGCCGTGGTCCGCTCGCGGCCCACGATCGCGCGGGTGTTCCCGGCCTCGCGGACGCGAACCGGGCATGAGGGCCGGAGGGCTCCCTCGGCCCGGTACCCTTCGTCACTCACGGAGTGCGGACGACGCGCGCCGCGTCGCCTGCTCCGATCATGCTGCCCAGGAGGTTTCCGTGGCGGACGCCGAGAGCACCGCGATCACGCTTGACACCGACCCGATGACCGTCGACGTCGACGCGCTGCGCAGCTGGAAGCAGTTCGAGCGCGAGGTGTCGGCCTGCACCCGGTGCGGCCTGCACGAGACACGCACGAAGGTCGTGTTCGGCGACGGCGACACCGACGCCGACCTCATGATCATCGGCGACGCGCCCGGCCGCCACGAGGACCTGCAGGGCAAGCCCTTCGCCGGGGCGGCCGGCAACCTCCTCGACAACATGCTCGCCGACGCCGGGCTCGGTCGCGAGGACTGCTACATCACCGACGTGGTGAAGTGCCTGCTGCCCGAGCGCGACCCGCTCGCCGCCGAGATCGAGGCGTGTGGCAGCCACCTCGTCGAGCAGATCGCCCGCGTCAGGCCCAAGGTGATCGTCACGCTCGGCGAGCTGCCGACGACCTTCGTTCTCCGCAAGCGACTGCCCATCGCGAAGATCGCCGGCTACCGGTTCGACGTGTACGACGGCGTCACGCTCGTGCCGACCTTCGCGCCCGTCGCGGCACTGCGCGGCAACGCCAGGGCCATGGCCTCGATCAAGCGCGATCTGCGCACCGCGAAGGCCGTCCTCGACGGCCGGCTCGCCAGCGGCGCCGAGGCGATGGCCGATGTCCGCGCCCGCCAGCCCCAAGACGGCGGTCAGTGAGCGAGCAGCCCATCTCGCTGCGGTCCACGAGCGTCGAGGACACCCGGGCGCTCGCGGCCGTGCTCGCCGGTGCGCTCGCCCCCGGCGACGTGGTGGCGCTCACCGGTGAGCTCGGTGCCGGCAAGACCTGCTTCGTGCAGGGCGCGGCCGCGGCGCTCGGCATCGAGCGGCGGGTCACCTCGCCGACGTTCATGCTCGTGCGCACCTACGACGGCGCCCTCCCCGTCGTCCACTGCAACGTCTACCGGCTCGACACCCTGCAGGACGTCTACGACCTCGGCGACGAGGTCTTCAGCCCGGACGCCGTCACGTTCATCGAGTGGGGGGACGCGGTCGAGGCGATCCTGCCCGAGGACCACCTGGAGGTCGAGCTCCTCCTCGAGGACGAGCACGACGTGGACGCGGACCGTCACGTCCACCTGCGCGGCCACGGCGCGTGGACGGACCGGCTGTCGCTGATCACGGCGGAGCTCGACCGCTGGTCCCTGCAGGAACCACAGGAGTCCTGATGCTCATCCTCGGGATCGAGTCCTCGACGCCGCGCTCGTCCGTCGCCATCGCGAACCAGGACCGGGTGCTCGCCGGGGCGAGCCTCGGCGTCCCCCAGCGACACGGGGAGTTCCTGGCGCCCGCCATCGACTTCTGTCTCACCCAGGCCGGCTACCGGGCCGCTGACATCACCGGGATCACCGTCGGGGTCGGACCCGGCCTCTACACGGGGTTGCGGGTCGGCATCGCGACCGCCCAGACGCTGGCGGCGGCGATGGAGCTCCCCGTCGTCGGGCTGTCCGGACTCGACGCCCTCGCCTTCAAGGCGCGGCATGTGCGGCGGCTCATCTGCGCCACCATCGACGCCCGGCGCAGCGAGGTCTTCTGGGCCTTCTACCGCTGCTCGCCCGGTGGCGTCCAGCGCGAGACCGAGCTGTCCGTCGGCAGCCCCGACACCCTCGCCGCCGAGATCCAGGGGCTCGGGGAGGAGTGCCTCGTCATCGGCGACGGCGGCGCGCGCTACCGCGACATGCTCCTCGACGCCGGCGCCGACGTGGCGGCCAACGAGATGGCGCGGCCCGACGCCGCCGACCTCGTGGAGCTCGCGGTGCCACGCTTCGTCCGCGAGGAGACCACCCGCCCCGAGTCTCTCCAGCCGATCTACCTGCGCAAGGCCGACGCGAAGATCGGCTGGGAGACGCGCGGTCGGCTGCGCGGCGGCGGCCGCAGCGGCAAGGGCGGCACGGGCGGCGAGGGCGGCGAGGGCGGCGAGAAGGCCAGCTGATGACCGCGGCACCCGACCAGCGCGCGCCCGCCGTCGCGCTGACGCCCATGGCACACGGCGACCTCCCGGACGTGGAGGCCATCGAGGCCGCCGCCTATCCGCGCCCCTGGCCCTCGGCGATCTTCGTGACCGAGCTCGGACGTGACGACCGCACCTACCTCGTGGCCCGCCGCGACGGGACCGTGGTCGGGTTCGCCGGCGCGAGCGTCGGGGCCGGCGAGGCCCATGTCCTGACCGTCGCCGTGCACCCGAACCACCGGCGGCAGGGGATCGCCCGCCGCCTGCTGGACGCGCTGATCGACGCGGTGGCCGAGCAGGGCGCGGGCGCCGTCACCCTCGAGGTCCGCGAGAACAACCACGGCGCACGGTCGCTGTACCGTGCCCGGGGCTTCGAGGAGGCCGGCGTCCGTCCGCACTACTACCGCGACACCGACGAGGGCGCGGTCATCATGTGGTTGAAGGAGCTGTAGGTGCTCGTCCTCGGTATCGAGACGTCCTGCGACGAGACCGCCGTCGGGGTGGTCGAGGACCGCTTCACGCTGCGGTCCAACGTCATCGCGTCCCAGGCGGCCCGGCACGCCCCCTTCGGCGGCGTGGTCCCCGAGGTGGCGGCCCGCGCCCACCTCGAGCTCATGCTGCCCACCATCGACCAGGCGCTCGTCGAGGCCGGCGTCGGCCTGTCCGACGTTGACGCCATCGCCGTCACGAACGGTCCCGGGCTGATCGGGGCGCTGCTCGTCGGCGTGTCCGCGGCCAAGGGGCTGGCCCTGGCCCAGGACAAGCCGCTGGTCGGCGTCAACCACCTGCGGGCGCACGTCGAGGTCGCGCAGCTGCAGTACGGGGAGCTCGCGCCGCCGGTCGTCGCGCTCGTCGTGTCCGGCGGGCACACGAGCCTCGTGGTCATGGAGGCCGACGGCCGGTTCCGGCAGCTCGGGAGCACGATCGACGATGCCGCCGGTGAGGCCTTCGACAAGATCGCCCGCTTCCTCGGCCTCGGGTACCCGGGTGGTCCGGAGATCGACCGGCTCGCGCGTGAGGGCGATCGGACCGCGTTCGCGTTCCCCCGGGCGCTGTCCCGCGACGGGACCTACGACTTCTCCCTGTCGGGGCTGAAGACCGCGGTCATCCGCGAGCTGCGTCGGCTCGAGGCGGCCGGCGTCGAGCCCGACATCGCCGACGTGGCCGCGTCCTTCCAGGAGGCGATCGTCGACGTGCAGGTCGAGAAGTCCCTGCGGGCGGCCGCAGCGGAGGGCATCGAGCAGGTGGTGATCGCCGGTGGCGTGGCGGCGAACAGCCGGCTGCGCGAGCGCATGGCGGCGGCATGCGACGAGAACGGACTGCGGCTGCTCGTCCCGAGCATCGAGCTGTGCACCGACAACGGAGCGATGGTCGCCGCGTCGGGGGCCAACCTCATCGCGTCGGGCGTCCGCGCGAGCCTGGATCTCGCCGCCGACCCGAACCTGCCGCTCGTCGGATGAGGCGCCACAGCCGCTGGCGACAGCCCGACCCGGCGGAGATCGACGAGATCCGCACGCGTCTCGAGCAGTGGGACTGTCCGGTCGGCGGCCAGGTGCGCCACATGTTCGCCCTGTCGGCGCTCGAGAACTACGGGACCGAGCCGTTGCGGGTCGTCGAGCACCGGGGCGCGTGGGCCGTGGCCGTCGTCTTCCCGGGCCGGCTCGTCGCACCGGCCGGCGACCCGTCGGCCATCCGGGCGGCCGGGTCGCCGACGCGTCGCTGGCGGCTGCTGGTGGGCGACGCGGCGGCCGCCGACGCGCTGCTGGCCGCCTACGGCGTGACCGAGCCGGGCGCCCAGCGCGACGACGGGACCCTGCGGATCCACGTCCAGCGTCTCATGACGGTCGAGCACGCCACCGTCCCCACCGAGCAGGCGCTGCCGGATCCGGGGCTGCGGCTCGCCGAGGCGAAGGATCTGCCGGCGCTCGCAGAGCTCGCGGTGCAGCTCCACGTCGACGACCGCTTCGGACCGAACCCCGGCCGGGCGGGACTGCGTGGCTACCGGGCACGGCTCGAGGACTCCGTCCACCGGGGTCTGGTGCGCTGCGTCGGGCCGATCGGGGACCCCCTCGTCAAGATCGAGCGCTCGGTGTCGTCGCGCCGCTACGGGGTCCAGCTCGCGGGGATCGTCGCCCGCCCTCAGGTCCGCGGCCAGGGCCTCGGTCGCGCCGCCGTGGCCGCGGCCGTCCGCGAGGCCCTCGGCGAGGGGCCGGCCGACCGGCCGGTCACGCTCCACGTCCGCTACGACAACCGGGCGGCCATCCGTGCGTACCTCGGCTCGGGGTTCGTGGACCGCGAGGAATGGCGTCTCGCCGTCCACCCGTGACCATATGAGTCGATGAGACTCAGGTTATCGCTGCGGCCAGCGATCAGGAACGGCCCGTCCCGATCGTCCCCGCCTTGCACTCTCCGCGGGTGACTGCTAACGTCCGCCCTAGCACTCACATGGTGAGAGTGCCAGTGGTGGTTCCGCCGCCACGAGCCGCGGTGCCGGTCGTGTGGACCGACCTTGAGGGAACGTCCCCGATGGGCGCCGCCAACCATGTGGCGTGCATCTCGCATCACACCAGCCAGTCGGAAACCGTCGCCCCGCGCAGCGCGGGGCTCCAACCACAGACCCAAGGGAGGGCACGTTGGCCACGGCAACTGAGGTCACAATCAAGCCTCTCGAGGACCGGGTGCTCGTTCAGGTGGAGGAAGAGGAGCAGACCACCGCGTCTGGCCTCGTCATCCCGGACACCGCCAAGGAGAAGCCGCAGCAGGGCACGATCATGGCCGTCGGCCCGGGCAAGCGCTCGGAGCAGACCGGTGACGTGATCCCGCTCGACGTGAAGGAGGGCGACACCGTCCTCTTCTCCAAGTACGGCGGCACCGAGGTCAAGGTGGCCGGGCAGGAGTACCTCATCCTCTCCGCCCGCGACATCCTGGCCGTCCTCGGCTGACAGGCAATCCCCGACCGCCCGTCGCGGCGGTTGGAACATCCAGACTTTCAAGGAGGCATGCACGCATGGCGAAGATCCTCAGCTACTCCGAGGACGCGCGCCGTCGGCTCGAGCGGGGCGTCAACAAGCTCGCTGACGCCGTCAAGGTGACACTCGGCCCGCGCGGTCGCAACGTCGTCATCGACAAGAAGTGGGGCGCGCCCACCATCACCAAGGACGGCGTCACCGTCGCCCGTGAGATCGAGCTCGAAGACGCCTACGAGAACATGGGCGCCCAGCTCGCCAAGGAAGTCGCCACCAAGACGAACGACGTCGCTGGTGACGGCACCACGACCGCGACCGTCCTCGCCCAGGCCATGGTCAAGGAAGGCCTGCGCAACGTCGCCGCCGGCGCGAACCCGATGTCGCTGAAGCGCGGTATCGACCTCGCCGTCCAGCGCGTCGTCGAGGAGATCGCGAACCAGGCGCGCGAGATCGAGACGCAGGACGAGATCGCACAGATCGCGGCCATCTCGGCGAACAACGACACCGAGATCGGCAAGATCATCGCCGACGCGATGGACAAGGTCGGCAAGGACGGCGTCATCACCGTCGAGGAGTCCCAGACCTTCGGGATGGACCTCGACTTCGTCGAGGGGATGCAGTTCGACAAGGGCTACATCTCGCCGTACATGGTGACCGACACCGAGCGGATGGAGGTCGTCTTCGAGGACCCCTACATCCTCATCGCGAACCAGAAGATCGGGAACGTGCAGGACCTGCTGCCCGTCCTCGAGAAGGTCATGCAGTCGGGCAAGCCCCTGCTGATCGTCGCCGAGGACCTCGAGGGCGAGGCCCTGGCCACGCTCGTGGTCAACAAGATCCGTGGCACCTTCCAGTCCGCGGCCGTCAAGGCCCCCGGGTTCGGTGAGCGCCGCAAGGCCATGCTGCAGGACATCTCGATCCTGACCGGTGGCCAGGTCATCTCCGAGGAGGTCGGTCTCAAGCTCGAGAACACCTCCCTGGACCTGCTCGGCCGTGCCCGCAAGGTGGTCGTCACCAAGGACGACACCACGATCGTCGAGGGCGCTGGCTCCGAGGACGACATCAAGGGCCGGATCTCCCAGATCAAGGCCGAGATCGACCGCACCGACTCCGACTGGGACCGCGAGAAGCTCCAGGAGCGTCTCGCGAAGCTCTCCGGCGGCGTCGCGGTCATCAAGGTCGGTGCTGCCACCGAGACCGAGCTCAAGGAGGTCAAGCACCGCATCGAGGACGCCCTGTCGGCCACGCGTGCCGCCATCGAAGAGGGCATCGTCGCCGGCGGTGGGACCGCACTTCTGCAGGCCGAGAAGGCGCTGGAGAAGGTCGAGCTCACCGGTGACGAGGCCACCGGCGCGAAGATCCTGCAGGCGTCGCTCACCGCGCCGCTCTACTGGATCGCCAGCAACGCCGGCATGGAGGGCTCGGTCGTCGTGGAGAAGGTCCGCGGCATGGAGCCCGGCCAGGGTCTCAACGCGCTGACCGGCGAGTACGGCGACCTGATGAAGGCCGGGATCATCGACCCGGCCAAGGTCACCCGTTCGGCGCTGCAGAACGCCGCGTCGATCGCCAGCCTGCTGCTGACCACCGAGGCCCTCATCGCGGACAAGCCCGAGGAAGAGGGCGAGGCCGGTGGCGGTCACGACCACGGCATGGGCGGCATGGGCGGCATGGACTTCTGAGTCCAGCCACCCGGCGCCAGCCGGACCACGCATCATCGGGAAGGCCCCGCCACACGGCGGGGCCTTCCCCTGTTCCCCGCCCCTCCTTTGCGCGGGTGGGGCGATCCGGAAACCGCGAGATGTCGCGGGGTACGGGAGGCGCGGCTACCGTCGTCGGGACGCGAGCCGTGGCGCGCGGGGCGCGTAGGCTCGGCGCATGCCGCGACCGCCGCTCCCGCCCGACGACGAGGTGTCCCGCCTCGTCCCGGCCGACGCGCGAGGGCGGCTGACCGACCTCCGCCACCCCGAAGCGGTCGACGTGTGGCACGGCGTCGTCTGGTCGCGTCTCGGCCGGGGCGATCTCGCCTGGGCCTGGTGGGACGGGGTGGAGGCGGCGACGCTGCAGCCCTGGATCGACGCCGAACGCGGCCGGGTCTGTCGGGAGCTCGGGCTCCACACCCGCGCGCAGGCCTACGACGTGCGGGCGCTCGAGCACGCCACCGATCTCGTCGACGCCGTCATGGCTCGCCTGGGGCTCGTCGCCGATGCGGTCGGTCAGCGCCAGGCCGTGGTCGTCCCGTTGCGGGCGACGGCTGCCCGGTCGCTGCTCGCCACGCTGCCGAACTCGCCGCGGGTCGCCCGGCAGCGGCTACGCGCCAGCTGGGTCGCCGTCGAGGTGGCGTTCCTGCTGGGCGAGGAGCCTCCGACCGCCACGCTCCCGGTGTGGCGCGACGGCCGTGCGGTGCTGGGTGCGGACTACCGGCACGGCACGGAGTTCCACCAGGCGAAGGGGCTGCTGTTCGCCGGCATCGCCCGCAGCGATGACCGCCTGCTCGAGGCCGCGCGTTCCCTGGCGCCGCCGGTCCTGCGCTGGGCCGTCGAGCTCGCCTGCGCGGACCGTGGCCACGACGGGGCGCTGGCGGCCGCCGCGGACGCCTGGGCCGAGATCGTGCCGCCACCCGGGCTCGACGGCGAGGTGGCGGCGACGGCGACGGCGCGCCGCCTCACCCGGGTCCGCCGTCCGGCCTGAGCGCCGGCGGCCTCAGCGTCCGAGGTCGCTCTCGTCGTCGGTGCGTCGGCCGTCCTCGTAGCGGTAGATCCCGCGGCCGGCCTTGCGTCCGAGCCGCCCCGCGGCGACCAGCCGCCGATGGATCGTCGTCGGACGGAAGCGGTCGCCGAGCGTGTCCGCGAGGTGCTCGAGCACGGCCAGCCGCACGTCGAGCCCGACGAGGTCAGCCATCTCGAGCGGTCCCATCGGGTGGTTGAGCCCGAGCTTCGCCGCGCGGTCGATGTCCTCGGGCGAGGCGACGCCCTCCTCGAGCATCCGGAAGCCCTCGTTGCCGATGAGGGCGTTCAGCCGCGACGTTGCGAAGCCGGGCACGTCGCTGACGCGGACCGTCTGCTTGCCCATGGCCGCGGCGGCCTCCTCGGCGCGCCGGACGGTGTCCTCGCCGGTCTGCAGCCCGACGATGAGCTCGCAGAGCTTCATCTTCGGCACCGGGTTGAAGAAGTGCATCCCGATCCCGCGGGACGGGTCGCGCAGGGCGCCGACGATCTCGGTGATCGACAGTGCGCTCGTGTTCGTGGCGATGACGGCGTCCGCGGCCGCCACCTGCTCGGCGGCGGCGAACACCTCGTGCTTCACGTCCATGCGCTCGGCCACGGCCTCGATGACCAGCGCGGCGTCGGCGCAGCCGGCGGCCAGGTCGCTGGCGGTACTGATCCGGCCGCGCGCGCGGTCGGCCTCGTCCGCGTCGACCTTCCCGCGGTCCACGCCTGCCTGCAGGTCGGCGTCGATCTGCGTCGCCGCGGCGGTCAGCTGGTCGGTGTCGACGTCGACGAGCCGCACCTGCGCCCCGCCGACGGCGCTGACGTAGGCGATCCCTCGGCCCATGGTCCCCGCGCCCACGACCGCCACGGGACCGTCGAACCCTGTCGCTGCCATGTGGGTGCTCCTCGTTGCTGACCCGAGCCTAACCGCGTCGGAGAGCACGCCAGACGAGCAGCGCGGTCACCAGGACGAGTGCCGCGGCCACGATCGCCAGCAGGCTCTGCCGCCACACCCACGCGCTCGCGGTCGCGTGCGCAGACGGGCCGTGCCGGTCGGCGGCCACCACCTCGACGCCGTACCGGCCCGGGACCGTCTCGCCGGTGAGCGGGACGGTCAGCGTCCGGGAAGCGCCCGGCCACACGAGGACGTCGCGGACCGTCCGGTCCAGCACGGTCGGCCCCCACCACGCCCCGACCCGAACGCGCAGGTCGACGACGGCATGCCGGGCGCCGGGGTTGTCGATGACCACCTCGAGCGAGAGCGGCGTGGCGGCGCCGTCGAGCCGTGCCGTGACTCCCACGGCCGGCGGCGGTGCGGCCGGCCCCGCGACGACGTACCCCTGGACGGCCGTCCCGGGCGCTGCACCCGAGGTGGTGGCGGAGACTCGGAACGCCTCCCAGCCGTCGAGCGCCGGGCCGGCGCGCAGCGCCGACGTGAGCGTGGCCACCTCGCGGGGCCCGACCTGGACGGCGTCGTCGGCGAGCAGGAACGAGATCGCGCCACCGCCCCCCGCCTGCGAGGGGACCGGTTCGCCGGACCGGCCCGGGACGACCGGCACCGCTGCGAGGTCCAGGTCCAGCGTCGCGTCGCCGCCGTTGGCCAGCAGGTGGGAGACGGTGGCGCCCTCGTTCGGGCCGAGCGCGACGATGCTCACGGCCGGTGTGAGCACCAGATCGTCGCCTGCATCCGGTGCCAGCGACCGGATCTCGGCGGGTCGTGGCAGCACGGAGCCAGCGGGCGCGGCGCCGAGCAGCGTCGCACCGACCAGAGCGATCAGGACGGGGGATCGGCGCATCGGCGGCAGCCTACGGTGCGTGGCCGCGTCGCGACCGATGGCGCGCCCGGACGGCGTCCGACGGTGGCCTGGCCACTACGATCGCGGGGTGCTGCGCATCGCCCGCTCCATCCTGACGCTGACCGCACTGGCGGTGGCCCTGTCGGCCTGCACCGGCAGCGCGGCCAGCCCCGACGCCGGCTCGTCGGTCGAGGCACGGGTCGCCGAGATCCGCGCGGCGCGGGCAGCGGTCGGCGACGTGGCCGCCGCGCTCGGAGAGGCCGCGAACGAGACCCAGACGCAGGTCGGCGAGATCCGCCTGGCCGCCATCAGCGACCCCCGGGCCCGGAGGGAGGCGGTGGACGCCGTCCGCTCCCGCGCGCTGGCGGACCTGCGTGCCGCCGAGCAGCGTGCCGGGAGGATCTCGCTCGGGGGGGACACGGCGGACGTGCAGGCGGCCCGGCGGGCCTGGGACCACGCGAGGGAGGCGGCTCGCCGTCTGGAGGCCGCAGCGGACGACGACCTCACGCTCGCGGCCGAGCTCGCGTCCGCCGAGGTCGCGCTCGACGACGTGGTGGCGGGCTGGGACGCACCCGGTTCCTACAGCCAGCAGCTCGCACGGTTCGCCGAGCTCACCGATCAGGCACGGACGGTGCTCACCGGGATGCGGGCCGCGCCTCCACCGCCCTGCTCGGCCTACCTGCAGCGACGCATGGACGCCGCACATGCGGTGATCGCCGCATCCGTCGAGCTGCACGGTCTCGTCGAGCGCCGCGCCGGCAACGAGTTCGACGCCCGTCGGGAGGAGCTGGCCCCGGACCCGTTCGGACTCGGTGCGCTTCTGAGCGACCTCGACGCGCGCGACGCGTCCTGCTGGCAGGAGCGAGGTCGGACGCCTCTCGCGGCCGCGGAGGTTCGGGCCTCCCTGCGCGATCTGGTCGCGGCACTGAACCCCCCGCTCGACGCCAGCCCTGGCCCGACGGTCGGGGCCACGGGCACCTGACCTGCACCGGCGGGCCCGACGGGGTGGGTAGTCTCGACGCGTGACCTCATCGGAGCAGCACGAGCAGGAGACCAAGGCGCACGTCGAGCCTCCGGGCGACGTGCCGACCCCGGATGGCACGCAACCCTCCGGCCGCCTCGTCGAGCTGCTCGCGATCTTCCGGCTGCGACGCCGCGGGATGATCGCGACCGCGGCCGGTGTCAGCCTGCTGGGTCTCGTCCTGGCGATCGTGGCGCCCGGCCTCGTGCCGCCCACCCCGCTGGTCGGCGCCGTCGTCGGCGTCGTCGCGGTCGCACTCGCCGTCGTGGTCGCCATCGGGCTCGACATGGCCGACCTGACCGTGCGCGGGGACCGTCACATCCGGGCCGCCGGCGCCCACCTGCTCGCCACCGTGACCGGGCCGCCCGCAGCCGACACCCTCGGGGGGCTCGTCGACGAGCTCGACGACCAGCTGCCCCGGGAGGGGACCGTCTGGGTCGGTCTCGCCCCAGCGGCGAGCAACGTGCGCAACGTCCCCGCCTGGACCGGGACGATCGGCGCTGCCCTCGCCGGTCGGGACCGCCGGTTGCTCGTGATCGACCTGGCCGCGGAGGCGAGCCCCGAGGGGCAGCCGGGCGTGGCCGAGATCGTGCGGGACGGGCTCCGTCTGTCGCAGAGCGTGGCGTTCGATCCGGTGCTGTCGCTCGCCCGGGTCGGCCCCGGCCCGTCGCAGGAGGAGGGGCTGACCGCGCTCCCGGCGCTGCACGACCGCGTGCCCCCCGACGTTGACATCGTCCTCGTCACGCTGCCGCCGGTGTCCCGTCGCGGCGCGCTCACGGCGTGCACGGCGCTCGACCACGTCATCGTCCTCGCCGAGCAGGACCGGACGCCGCGCGTCTCGCTCATCGCCACGCTCGACGCCGTGGAGACCTCCGCCTCCTCGGTCGCCGTCGTCCTCGTCGACGCCGACCGTCCGCGCCCGACGCCCGACACGGACGTGGACACCGAGGAGATGGCGGAATCCGGCAAGCCGGCACCGGCCGCGGCCGAGCCCGCCCCGCCGGTGACCGAGCCGCCCCGCCGGTGACCGAGCCCGACGCCCCGCCGACCGAGCCCGACGCCCCGCCGGTGACCGAGCCCGACGCCCCGCCGTGACCGAGCCCGACACCCCGCCGACCGAGCCGGTCCCGTCCACCGTCGACCCGCCCACCGTCGACCCCGACCCGCGCGCAGACGACCCCGACCCGCCCGCAGACGACCCCGATCCGCCCGCAGACGACTCGCCGCCCGCGGAGGCCTGGCCCGACGAGCCGCTGGCCGCCGACGAGCCCGGCGAGGCCGCCGCGCTCGAGGCCACCGCCGCGCTGCAGGCCCTCGACGCGGACGTGTCGGCGCAGGACGAGGACCGCACCTAGTGGGTCCTGCGGGAGGTTCTTCGTCGTCGGCGACGAGGGCCTCGTCGCGGGTGCTCGCGTTCGTCCTCCTGATCGCCGTCGCGCTGCTTTCCGGCGCCTGCACCGACCCGTCCGCCGTCTCGTGGCGGGGCCTCGACCTGCGCCTGCCCGAGGGATGGCACACGTTCGAGAAGGGCGACGACCACCTGTCGGTCGCGGACGGACAGCTGGGCGGCTCGCCGGGCGACCCGGGCACGCGGGAAGCCGAAGCGTTCTTCACCTACGAGCCGCAGACGAGCCCGGACGACTGGCGCGACTTCGTGCGACAGGTCGACGGCACCCTCGAGACCGACGAGCAGATCACGCTCGACGGCGTGCCGGCCACCCGGCTCGTGTTCCGGCACGCGAGCGGCGACATCCCGATCCGGGAGATGGTGACCGTCATCCCGTCGCGGCACGTCGTCGTGCTGATGCAGCCGCTGGTGCTGCGCGGATCGACGTACGGGCCGCAGCGCTTCCTCGCCCACCGTGACGAGTTCGACGCCATCCTCGACTCGATCCGCTTCGGGGCGCCCGTCCGGGAATAGCGGCTCTCCCACGGGGCGTGACGGTAGGCTGCCGCGGGCGACAGGTGGTCTGGGTGGAGCCTGCAGGAGAGCGACAGAAGGCCTATGCCGAGCTCGCACGCCAGCTCGCGCTGGCGCTGTCCTCCTATCGGCTGTATCCGGGGGAGCTGACGCAGCCCGGCTTCATGGCGGCCGGCGAGCGCGTGCGTGCTGCCGCCACGGTTGCGCTCGCCGGCGGTGACGTGCACCTCGAGATCCAGCACGGCCAGATGAGCTCGCCCGAGGGCGACCTGGCGGACAACGACCACATCACACGGCTCGCCATCGCCTGCTTCGAACGGCGCGTCGAGCATCTCGAGATCCTCGAGCCCCCGAGCGACCAGGAGCTCGCCGCCTTCGGCGAGGCGCTGTCGCGCACCGTCGAGGAGGTCGAGGCCGCCGGCGACATCGCGACGCTCCTCGAGAAGGCCGGTGTGACGTCCATCCATGCCGGCACGGCGCAGCCGCGGGCCAGCGACGACGAGCTCGACGCGCTGCTCGCGAGCCTGAGCGAGGACCTGCTCGACCTGTGGAAGCAGGTGCAGGATCCCGACCGCATGGCCGCCAACCTGCTCGTCCGCGGCAGCTCGGCCAACCCTGCCCAGACCGCGCAGGACATCTACCGCCGGTTCCGGACGCTGCACGCCGTCCTGCCCGAGGAGCTGACCGCCCGCAAGGACTTCTTCCGCAACCTCAGCCGTGCGCTCGCGGCACTGCCGCAGTCGGTGTCCCGTGAGTTCACCGCCACCGTCGTGACCCGCGTGGAGAAGGACGGGTTCGCGAACGGCTACGCCGGCGACCTGAGCGACGCCGAGCTGGCCCGCATCATCGTCGAGCTCGGACGCGACCAGGGCCCGGATCCCATCGACGTGGCGCGTCGCGTCGTCGCGTCCACCGGCCGGCGCGCCAGCGTCGTCGACCTGATCACCAACCGCCTGAGGGACCAGGCGGAGATCGACGACGTGCTCGACGCGGGGCAGGTCGTCACCGCCACCAGCGACAGCGAGGACCAGCGCCGGGTGCGGCAGTCGATGGCCGACGCGCTGGCGGGACGACTCGTCGACAAGCAGAACTCGGACGCCACCTACCTGCGTGAGCTCTACCCCGCCACCCGAGAGGACTACGAGATCCTGACGATGCTCTCGCTGCGTGACTACCTCCTCCGCGACGACGACCTCGAGCGGGTCGAGCGTGTGCTCGACGTGTGGGCGGCGGGGGTGCGGGAGGCCGTCCGAGGCACCGAGCTTGCGCGCCTCGACCGGCTCATCGACGTGATCGAGGACCCCCGTGCGGCCGCGTCGGCCGACGAGCCCCGCCGGGCCGCGTTCGACCTCGCCGTCGACGCGGCCGTCGACGCGGCGCTGGTGGCCGACCTCGTCGCCCAGCTCCGGGACGGGAGCCGCGACGAAGCGGGGGTCCGCGACCTGCTCTCCCGGTTCGGCGGCATCGCGCTCGACGCCGTGCTCGACCAGCTCGGGATCGAGGAGGGTCGCGGCGCGCGGGCGCAGCTGGTCAGCCTGGCGGTCGAGCTGGCGCCCGGGCACCTCGACCGCATCCTCGATCGGGTCGGCGATCCGCGGTGGTACGTCGTGCGCAACCTCGTGACCATCATCGGTCGGATCGCCCGGCCGGAGGGTGTCGCACCCCTCGTGCAGGCGGCGAACCACCCGCACCCGGCCGTCCGCCGCGAGGTGGTCCGTAGCCTCGTGGCCTGCGGCGGGGGAGACGTTGTTCGTGACCTGCGGCGTCTCGCCGGCGATCAGGACGACGGCGTGCGCGGGGCCGCCATCGGGGCCCTGCTCGGCATCCGCAGCGACGCGGCCGCCCAGGCGCTCGCCGACGTCGCCCGCGGCGGGCAGCACCTCGACGAGCGCCGCCGCGCCATCGACGTGCTCGCCCGCCACCCCGCCCCGGCCGCCCCGGACTGGCTACGGCGGCTCGCCTCCCGGCGCGAGCGGCCCAAGCTTCCCCGCACGCTCCGTCGTCATGCGCGCAAGGCGCTGCGCAGCCGCGGTTCGGCCGGGGGCATGGCATGAGCCAGGAGCATCCGACACCGCAGGCCCTCGCCGTCATGCGGCCCATGCTGCGGACCCTGTCGTCGGCCCGGCAGGTCTACGCCCTGTACCCGGCCGGCCACCCCAACCGCGTCGAGGTCATCCGCAACCTGCTGGCGCTGGTCCGCGACCTCCAGAGCACCTTCGGCGAGCCTCCCGTCGTCTTCGCCACGCGACACAGCTTCTACCTCGGCCCGGCCCTGCTGGCACGCGAGTCGCTGTCGCTGTTCCGGCTCGTCGAGTCGTTCGAGCGGGCGGGGATCGAGTCGGTCGAGCTCCTGCCCGGCATCACCGAGGAGGACGTCGACGCCCTCATCCTGATGATCCTCGGTCAGGCACCGCTGCAGGAGGTCGTCGGGGGGGTTGCGATCAACCGGATCTCCCCGGTCGTCGACCAGCCGGTGCAGATGGACCTGAGCGAGCTCCGGCGGGCCTACGCCGCCGGGCTCGAGATGCTCCGGGACACGGCGATGCGCGTCGCGGCCGGCGCGGCCGTGGATCTGGACGGGGCGACCTCGGCCGTCGAGCAGCTGGCCGACGAGGTCATGCACGACCCGGCGCACGCCCTGCTGCTGACGACCATCAAGTCCTACGACGAGTACACCTACTACCACATGGTCAACGTGGCGCTCCTCTCGATCGCCATGGGACAGGCGATCGGGCTGCGGCGCGACCAGATCATCAGCCTCGGCCTCGGCGGGCTGCTCCACGACGTGGGCAAGATCGAGCTGCCCGAGGACGTGCTGTTCCACGTCGGCAAGCTCTCCGAGGAGCAGTGGCGCCTCATCCAGCAGCACCCCGTGAACGGCGCCGGGATGATCTTCTCCACCGACGAGGGCCTCTACCACCCGGCCGCGAGCATCGTCCTCGAGCACCATGCGGCCTACGACCTCTCCGGCTACCCGCCGCTGTCCCACCGGCCCCTGCCCTCGCTGCCGGCGCGGCTCGTGTCGGTGGCCGACTGCTTCGACGCGGTGACGTCCAAGCGTGCCTACCGGGCCGCCGCCGAGCGCCGACAGGCGCTGCAGATCCTCGAGAGCGGTTCGGGCAAGGGCTTCGACCCGAAGCTCGTGCGCCTCTTCGTCGCCATGCTCGGGCTCTTCCCCGTCGGGTCGCTCGTCGAGCTCGACACCGGCGAGATCGGCCTCGTCGTGCGCAACCACGACTCGCTGCTGGCACGTCCCGTGGTCCTGATCGTGCTCGACGCCGCCGGCAACCCCGTCGACGCCGAGGAGCGGGACCTCTCCCTGCGCGGGCGCGATGACGAGTTCCGCTGGAGCGTGGAGCGGTCGGTCGACCCCGACGAGGTCGGGATCGACGTGATGGCGTACCTGACCACCGGGGAGCTCGAGGTGCCGTCGCTGGAAGACGTCGGTGGTCTCGTGCACGAGCCGTCCTACGGCGAGCGCACCCCGGAGGGCTACGTCGACACGCACAACGAGCCCGACGGGCACGGCCACCACCACCATCACGACCCCGACCTCGGGGTCGCCGATCCGGACGTGCACCCGCCGATCGAGGACCCGGGCGATTCCCGCTGACCGGGTATCGTTGCGGCCGTTCTCGGGCACCCGTGGGGCGGGATCGTTCATCGTCGGGTGCCACACGGGTCCGTGCACCATCCGGTGCGACGCACGGCAGCCCGACGTGGAGGTAGGACAGTGAAGATCGCAGTGGTCGGCGTGGGGCACGTCGGGCTCGTGTCGGCGGCGTGCTTCGCCCGGTGGGGGCACGAGGTCGTCGGGATGGACGACGACGCGTCGAAGATCGAGACGCTCAACGACGGCGGGATGCCCTTCTTCGAGCCGGACCTGCCGGAGCTGGTCGCCGAGGGGCTCGAGGCCGGGCGGCTGCGGTTCACCCACGACATCGCCGACGCGCTGGCCGACGTGGCGGCGGTCTTCGTGTGCGTGGGGACCCCGCCCCTGCCGGGGGGCGGCCCGAACCTCTCCTACGTGGAGGCGGTGGGACGCAACGTCGCGATCCACGCCGAGCGCGACGTGGTGCTGATCGAGAAGTCGACGGTGCCGGCCAACACCGGCCAGCGCCTGTCGCAGGTGATCGACCGGGAGCGGGAGCGGCTGGGCCGCACCGCCCGGATCGACGTGGCGTCCAACCCGGAGTTCCTGCGCGAGGGAAACGCGGTCGTGGACACGCTGCACCCTGACCGGATCGTCTACGGGACCTCCTCGCAGCAGGCCCGCGACGTGCTGCGCGAGGTCTACGCCACGGTGGTGGCCGAGGACGGCTGCCCGGTGGTCGAGACCGACGTGCCGACGGCGGAGCTGATCAAGCACGCGTCGAACGCGTTCCTGGCCACCAAGATCTCGTTCATCAACGCGGTGTCGCAGATCTGCGAGCGGGTCGGCGCCGACGTTCGAGCAGGTCGCCCGCGGGATGGGCTACGACACCCGGATCGGGCCGGAGTTCCTCAAGGCCGGGCTCGGGTACGGCGGGTCGTGCTTCCCGAAGGACGTGGACGCGTTCATCCACCTGGCGCGCCAGGTCGGCTACGAGTTCGACCTGCTCGAGAACGTGCGCCAGATCAACGTGTCGCAGCGCGCGACCGTGATCGACAAGCTCCGCAACGAGCTGTGGCACCTCGACCAGAAGGTCATCACGCTGCTCGGCGCGGCGTTCAAGCCCGGGACCGACGACCTGCGTGAGGCCCCGGCGATGCACCTGGCCCGCACGCTGCTCGCCGAAGGGGCGACGGTGCGCATCTACGACCCGGTCGCGCTCGGGGCGGTCAAGGAGCAGCTCGGCGACGCCGTCGAGCTGTTCGACGACCCGCTGCAGGCCTGCGTCGACGCGCACGCCGCGGTGGTGACCACCGAGTGGCCGCAGGTCGCCGCGCTCGACGCCGAGGCCCTGCGTGACGCGCTCGCCTACCCGATCGTGGTCGACGGCCGCAACGCGCTCGACGGCGCCGCGATGGTCGCTGCCGGGCTGCACTACCACCCGGTCGGCAAGCCCGCCGGCCGGGCCTGATCTCCCCGCGCGTGCCCGGTTCTCGGCCGACGCGGTGGGAATGGGCCGCGTTCGCGCTGCTGCTCGTCGGCGTCGGCGTTCTCGCGCTGGTGCGCTGGACCGGCCACCCGCCCTTCGGCAGCGACAACGACGAGTATCGGATGCTCGCCACCTCGCTGTGGTCGACCGCGCGGCCGGTCATCGACTACGGGCTCGAGGGAACGAAGTACCCCCTCGGCTACTCCCTGGTGCTCGGCGGGCTGGACCGGGCGGGCCTGCCGCTGACCGCCACCGCGCTCGTGCTGAACCTCGGGCTCGTCCTGCTCGTCGTCTCGGTCACCTGGGCGCTGGCGCGTCCGTTCACCGCCGTCGGCGGCTGGTTCGCGGCGGCGCTGGTCGGCGTGAGCCCGGCGCTGTGGAGCAGCGTCTACGTCGTCATGCCCGACCTGATGCTGGTGGCCGTCACGGTCGTCGCCTTCGGCTGGATCACCCGCCTCGCGCACGTCCGGCGGGACGTGATCGTGCTGACGCTCCTGGCGGTGGCGGCGGCTGCCCTGAAGACGGTCGGGGTCGTGCTCGGTGGCGCGCTCGGGATCGCGCTGTGGCAGCGTCCCGCGACACGACGCTGGGCGTGGCTGCCGCCGGTCGCGGGCGTCGCCGTCACCGGGCTGCAGGCGCTGGCGGTCGCCGGCTATCCGGAGCACACGACCGGGTACGCGGCGACGTTCTGGCTCGCGGACACCGCGGACGCGGCCCGCGGCACGATCGGTGTCGCCGACCTGCCGGCCCGCATGTGGCACCGCATCGACACGGTGCTCTTCGACGCCGGACACGCGCTGCTCGGGCCCCAGGTCGACGGCTGGGTGGCGGCGGGCATCGTCATCGCGCTGCTCGTCGCCGCGATCGTGTTCGTGCGCCGCTGGCGCTGGCCGCTGACCGCGTTCCTGGTCGTGTACTGGGCGGTGCTCGCGGCGTGGCCCTACGCGAGCCCCCGCTTCGGGCTGCCGCTCGTGCCGCTCGCGGCGGTCGGGGCGGCCGGCCTGCTCGGCTGGATCCGTGCCGTGGTGGCACCGTCGGACCCCGGGACGCCCGGTCGCATCCCGCCCGGCGGCGGCCGGGTGCCCGGGTGGGCCGGCACCGCCGTCGTGGTGCTCGTGGTCGCCGGTGCCCTCGGCTGGCACGTCCCGTCGGCCCTCGCCCGCATCCGGGCGGAGAAGGTGGCGGAACGACGCGACCTCTCGGAGCTCGAGGCCTCTGTCGCCGACCTGCGCGGCTGGGCGGCCGACCACCTCAGCCGCGACGACGCGATCGCATCGTTCGACTACCGGGAGATCGCCTACCGCCTCGACCGGCCCGTCCTGCCGCTCGGCTACACCACCGACCCGCAGGCGCTGTGGGCGGCGAGCGGTGGTCGGGGCGCGGACTGGCTCGTCTCGGTCCGAGGGCTGTACGCACGACGGGCCGGCCTGACGGACGCGCTTGTCTCCGCCTACCCCGACCGGTTCCGTAAGGTGTACGACACCCAGCGCATCGTCGTCTACGCGGTCCACCGCCCCTGACGGCCGCGCCCACCGACCGCTGGCGGCCCCACGTCCGAGGAACACGATGAAGCTCAGCCTCGTGATGCCTGTCTACAACGAGGGCGACACCCTGCAGCAGGTGCTCAAGCGCCTCGGAGAGGTCGACCTGCAGATCCCCTTCGAGCTCGTCATCGTCGACGACGGGTCCACCGACGACGCCGTCGATCGCATCGACCGCAGCTGGGTCCCCAACGCCGAGGAGGTGCTCGTCGTCAGCGCCCGCCGCAACCAGGGCAAGGGCGCGGCGCTGCGCAAGGGGTTCTCGGTCGCGACCGGCGACGTCCTCGGGGTCCAGGACGCCGACCTCGAGTACGACCCGATCCAGATCCCTGCGCTGATCGCCCCGCTCGTCGAAGGTCGTGCGGAGGTCGTGTTCGGCACCCGCGAGTTCGGCGCCCACGCGTCCTACTCGTTCTGGTACGTCGTCGGGAACCGGGCGCTCAGCCTCTTCGCGTCGGCGGTCTTCGACCGCTACGTCACCGACATCTACACCTGCTACAAGTTCTTCACCCGGCGGCGCTACGAGGAGCTGCGGCTGACCGCCACCGGCTTCGAGATCGAGGCGGAGCTCGCCGGCGGCCTGCTCCGCAACGGGGCGCGGGTGTTCGAGCTGCCCATCACCTACGCCGCCCGCACGCGCGAGCAGGGCAAGAAGATCCGGGCCAAGGACGGGATCACCGGGCTCAGCCGGCTGCTGCGGGTGCGGATCCTCGGCTGGTGACCGACGCGACGCGGTCGGACCTGCGTTCGGCGTCGCGGCCGGCCGAGGCTCCGACGCCCCGGGCGAGCCGTGGGTCGACGCGGCCAGCTCGTGTCGACTGGCTCGTCGTCCTGCTCGTCGTCGGCGTCGCCGCCGCGTTGCGGGCGCCGGCCCTCGCGCCGCCGAGCCTGTGGCTCGACGACGCCTGGGCCGCCCTCGTCATCCGCGCCCACGGGTGGAGCGACCTGCGCCTCGTCGCCGTCACCGCTCCCGGCTGGACGGTCGGGCTCGCCGGCTGGCTCGGGGCCGTCGGGCTGTCCTCACTGGCCGCGCAGGCGCCGGCGTTCGCGGCCGGGGTGCTCGGCCCCGGTGCGCTCTACCTCGTGGCGGTGCGCGGCGGACGGTCCCGTGCGGCGGCGGCGTTCGCCGCGGCGATCCTGCTCGCGTCGCCCATCCACCTGATCACGTCGACGCGGGTGAAGCCCTACACGATCGATGCGCTGCTGGCCATCGCCATCGTGGCCGTGGCCTGGCCGCTGCTGGACGACCCCGCCCGGCCCCGCCGCTGGGCCGTCCTCGCCGGCGTCGGGATCGTCGCCACGGTCGTGTCGGCGCCGGCGGCCGTGACGATGGCGGCCGCGGTCGCGGCCGCCGGGCTCGCAGCGCTGCGCGACCGTGCAGGATGGCGGTCCGCCGTCACCGCCGGTGGGGGCTACCTGCTCGTCGGCCTGGTCTGGTGGCGGTTCGTCCTCGCCCCCGCGGTGACCGACGGCCTGCGTGACTACTGGGCCGCGCAGATGCTGCCCACGGGCGGCGTGTCCCCCTTCCTGAGAGCGCTCGGTGCCGCACTCGTCCGCGTCGCCGAGACCCTGTCGTGGACACCTCCGTGGCTCACGCTCACCGTCGGGGCGCTCGCGCTCCTGCTGCTGGCGGTCCGGCGCCCGCTGCAGGCCGTGCTGTTCGGCGGTCCGCTGCTGGTCGGGATCGTCCTGGCGGCGCTCGGCCGCTCGCCGATCGGGGGGATGCGGACCGACACGTACCTGCTGCCCACGCTGGCGCTGCTGATCGCCGGCGGTGTCGACGTGCTGTCGGCGCCCGCGTCGCGTCGTGCCGGCACGGCGGGCCGCCGCGCCGCTGCCACCGTCATGGGGCTGGCGGCCCTCGCCCTGGCCGTCGGTGCGATCTGGCACGTCCCGGCGTACCCGGAGGAGGACGTCCGGCCGCTCGTCACCATGGCCGAGCGCGGCCGCGCGCCGGGGGACGCCATCGTCGTCTATCCCTCGACCCGCTGGGCGTACGCCCTCTACACGGACGCGCCCGTCCGACTCGTACCGAACCCCGACTCCGCGAACGGCTTCGAGGTCATCGTCGACCACCGGGCCGTGCGGGTGCTCGGACCACACCGTGCCGACCCGGAGGCGTACCTCTCCGGCCTGCGTGGCATGACCCGCGGCGTCGACCGTGTCTGGTTCGTCGCCTCCCACTGGGGCGGCGACCTCGACGTCCTGGAGGACCAGTTCCGCTCGCTCGGGTTCCACGTCACCCGTGAGGAGCAGCGACCGGGAGCGCGGCTGCTCGTCTGGGAGCGTGAGCCGGGACGGTAACCTCGCGCAGCGCCGGCACGACGACGTGTCACCCGCAACAACCACCGTGAGGAGGAGTGGCGTGGACGTTCTCGGTCGTGCTGCCCGTCTACAACGAGGTCGGGCACGCACGCGAGGAGATCGAGCGGATCCAGGCCGCGCTGGACGCCTCCGACTACACCTACGAGATCGTGGTCGTCGACGACTCCTCCAGCGACGGCACCGTCGAGGTGCTCCGCGACGTGGCCGGCATCCGGCTGATCGAGCACCGCCGCAACCTCGGGTCCGGCGGTGCGCGGCGCACCGGCACGCGCGCCGCCCGTGGCGACATCGTCGTCTGGACCGACGTCGACATGACCTACCCGAACGAGCAGATCCCGCAGCTCGTGAAGGAGCTCGACGGTTACGACCAGGTCGTCGGCGCCCGGACCTCGGAGCAGGGCACGCTCCGCTTCGCGCGGGTGCCTGCGAAGTGGACGATCCGCAAGCTCGCCGAGTACCTCGTCGAGTACGAGATCCCCGACCTCAACTCCGGCTTCCGTGCGATGCGACGCGAGGTCGCCGAGCAGTTCCTGCACCTGCTGCCGAACGGCTTCTCGTGCGTGACGACGATCACGCTGTCGTTCCTGGCCGACGGCTACTCCGTGCGCTACGTCCCGATCGAGTACCACCCGCGGGAAGGGGAGTCGAAGTTCCACTGGTGGCGCGACACGAAGCGCTACCTGCTGCAGGTCGTGCGGATGATCCTGTCCTACAACCCGCTGCGGGTCTTCATGCCGCTCGGGGTGCTGCTGGCGGCCATCGGGTTCGGCAAGCTCGGCTTCGACCTGTTCACGAAGGACCTGCGGGTCACCACGAACACGCTGCTCGTCCTCTTCGCGGCGTTCCAGGTCATCTCGATCGGGCTGCTCGCCGACCTCGTCGTCCGGGTGACCCGGCCCCACCACGAGGACCGCGTCGACCCTTCCGCGCCATGACGGGGCGGAACCAGGGGCTGCCGGGGCGGACCGGTGGGCGCGCCGGTCGCGCGGGCGGGGGTGCCGGTCGGGCTGGCCGGGGTAGCCCCGGTCGGGCGCAGCACGCAGGAACGATCCAGGTCTTCATCGGGACGAAGGCCCAGTACATCAAGACCGCGCCGCTGCTGCGCCTCATGGACGACAAGGGCGTCGACTACCGGCTGATCGACTCCGGGCAGCATGCGGCGCTGTCCGTCGGCCTCCGCGCGGAGCTCGGCGTCCGCGCGCCCGATGTGGTGCTCGGCGGCGACACCGACATCGACACGATCCCGCAGGCCGTGCGGTGGGCTGCCGGGATCGCCCGCGAGCTGATCGACGCCCGGGCGCTGCGCCGCGAGGTCTTCGGTGGCCGCGGTGGCATCTGCGTCGTGCACGGCGACACACCCTCGACGCTGCTGTCGGCCCTGCTCGCCCGCCGCGCCGGCCTCCAGGTCGCCCACCTCGAGGCGGGACTGCGCTCACACTCGCTGCTGCATCCCTTCCCCGAGGAGCTCATCCGGGTCGTCGTCATGCGCATCGCCCACCTGCTGTTCGCGCCCGACCCGACGGCGGTCGACAACCTGCGGACCATGCGGGTGCGCGGTCGGGTCGTGCCGCTGGAGGCGAACACGGTCGTCGAGGCGCTCGCCCGCGACGTGGCCGGCGCCCCGCCGGCCGGTACGGGACCGGCCGTCGTCACGATGCACCGCGTCGAGAACCTGAACCGGCGCCCGCGCGTCGACCTGCTCGTCGACACCGTGGCGCGGGTCGCGGCGTCGCAGCCGGTCCGCTTCGTGGTGCACGGCCCGACCCGTGAGACGCTGCGTCGCACCGGGGCGGACGCCCGCCTGCGCGCGGCCGGCGTCGAGCTCGTCCCCCTCGCCCCGCATACCGAGTTCGTGTCGATGCTCCACGCGGCCCCGTGGGTCATCACCGACGGGGGCAGCATCCAGGAGGAGTGCGCGCAGCTCGGCGTGCCGACGCTGCTGTGGCGGCGTCGCTCGGAGCGTGGGGACGGCATCGGCGCGAACGTCGTCGTGTCGGACTACGACCGGGCGCTGATCGACGCGTTCCTCGCCGACCCGGGTCGGTACCGCCGGCCGGCGGTCACCGACCGGCTCGCGCCCTCCGAGCAGATCCTGTCCGCCCTCCAGGAGGCGCTGGGGCGCTGACCCGGCGGGGCGTCGCTCCGGCGGGCCTGTCGCTCCGGCGGGTGCGTCGGGTGGCGGGCGTCGGTCCGGCGGGTGCGCCGGTTGGCTGGTGCGCAGCGGTTCCGGCCGTGCGAAGCGTCGGTTGGCTGGTGCGCAGCGGTTCCGGCCGTGCGAAGCGTCGGTTGGCTGGTGCGCAGCGGTTCCGGCCCCGCGAGGCGCCGGTTAGCCTCCCCGCCGATGCCTGCCTCCCGCTTCCTCGCCGACGTGACCCCGCTGCGGGAGTCGCGTGAGTTCCGCCTGCTCTACAGCGGCCAGGTCGTGTCGCTCGTCGGCCGGCAGCTCACCGTCGTGGCGGTGCCCTATCAGGTCTACCTGCTCACGCGGTCGTCGCTGCTCGTCGGGCTCGTGAGCCTCGCGCAGCTCGTGCCGTTGCTCGCCGGGTCGCTCGTCGGCGGGGCGGTCGCCGATGCGTACGACCGACGGCGGATCATGCTCGCCATGCAGCTGCTGCTGGCCGGCACGAGCGCCGCGCTGGCCGTGAACGCAGCGGCGTCGTCGCCGCAGCTGTGGCCGCTGTTCGTCTTCAGCGCGCTCGGGGCCGGCTTCTCGTCCATCGACTCGCCGACCCGGGCGGCCGCCATCCCGTCGCTCGTCGTCCGCGAGCAGCTGCCGGCCGCCTACGCGCTCAACCAGATGGGGTTCCAGCTCACCTCGGTCGTCGGGCCGGCGCTGGCCGGGCTCACGATCGCGCAGCTGGGCCTCGCGATGACCTTCTGGATCGACGTGGCGAGCTTCGGCGCCTCCATCGCCGCGCTGCTGCTGATGCGGCCACTGGTCCCCGAGGGAGGCGGCACCCGGGCCGGCCTGTCCTCGGTCGTCGAGGGCTTCCGGTTCCTGAAGGGCCGGCGCGTGATCCAGTCGACCTTCTACATCGACCTCAACGCGATGATCTTCGGGATGCCGCGGGCCCTGTTCCCGGAGCTCGGCACGACCCTGTTCGCGGGCGGCGCCACGACCGTGGGGCTGCTCTACGCGGCGCCGGCCGCGGGTGCGCTCGTCGCTGGCCTCACGTCCGGCTGGGTCTCGAACGTGCACCGCCAGGGACGCGCGGTGCTCGTGTCGGTGGCGATCTGGGGCGCGGCCATCGCCGGCTTCGGGCTCGTGTCGTGGCTCCCGGCGGCGCTGCTCCTGTTGGCGGCCGCCGGCGCTGCCGACGCCGTCTCCGCGGTGTTCCGCAACACGCTGCTGCAGCTGCGCGTTCCCGACCGGCTGCGCGGCCGGCTGTCCGGCGTCCACATCGCCGTGGTCACCGGCGGACCGCGGCTCGGCGACATGGAGGCCGGCGGGGTGGCCGCGCTGACGAGCGCCCCGTTCGCGGTGGTCTCCGGCGGGCTGGCGTGCATCGCCGGCGCAGCTCTGATCGCCGCCCTGATCCCCGAGCTCGACCGCGCCACCGCCACCGACGAGGAGACCGCCGCGGCCGCCGCCGACCGCGCGGGCTGACCCCGCCGCCCCGGCTGACCCCGCGAGCTGACCCCCCGGGCTGACCCCGCGGGCTGACCCCGCCGCGACCGCACGTTCTGGGTCGATTTCCTCCGGACGCCTCGGAGGATTCCTACCCAAGTCGGCGGGACAGGCGGTCGCGACGACTGGTTGACGGCAGGACGCGCGCCGGCCTGACGCCCGGGCCAGGCTGCTGCGCCGTGACCCCGGGGCCAGGCCGTCGCGCCGTCACACCTTCACACCCGGTCAGGCCTCGAGGCGGGCGAGCAGCTCCGGCAGCTCGCGAATGTCCGCCAGCTCCCACCACCCGCCTGCCGTTGCCGTGGCGCTCGGAGGCGGGGCGTGCTCGTGGGCCCAGGTGACGTGGTAGGGGATGTGTGCGGCGCGAGCACCGAGCTCCACGACCGGCGTGATGTCGGACCGCACCGAGTTGCCGACCATGAGGAAGCGTGCCGGCCCGACCTGAAGGGCGTCGAGCACCCGCTGGTAGGTCGCCGGGTTCTTCTCGGACACGATCTCCACGCGGCTGAAGAGGTCGCCGAGGCCCGAGCCGGCCAGCTTGCTCTCCTGGTGGAAGAGGTCGCCCTTCGTGACGAGCGCGAGCCGGTAGCGGCGGCACAGGTCGTCGAGGACCTCGGCCACCCCCTCGAGCAGCTCGACGGGATGGCCGAGCATCGTCTTTCCCCAGTCGACGATCGTCGCGATGTCGTGGGCGCTGATGCATGCCCCGGAGACCTCGATGGCCGTCTCGATCATGGACAGGGTGAACCCCTTCACCCCGTAGCCGAACAGGCCGAGGTTGCGCTGCTCGGTGACCAGCAGTCGGGCCGCGAGATCCTCGCGGCTCACGTAGTCGTCCAGCAGGTCCGCGAGCCGTTCCTCGGTGACGGCGAAGAGCGACTCGGAGTGCCACAGGGTGTCGTCACCGTCGAAGGCGACGACCTCGATCACGAACGGCCCCTTGGACGGTGGCGGTGCGGGGCCGCCCAGCGGTGCGACGAAGGCGGCCCGGCCACACGATAGGCCGGGCCGCCCGTTCGCTGGAAAGAGGGGTCAGATCGTGAGCGGCAGCCGCAGCTCGCCGGATGGAGCGGCGTCACCGACGACGACCTCGACGACGACCTGGTCGTCGACCCGGTGGCTGCGCACCACCACATCACCGGGGACGTCGCCGGTGAGCGCAGCGCTGACGAGGGCGGTGAGCCGCCGCTCCACGTCGCCGCGCGGGGCGATGGTCGTGCCCGCGTCGTAGGTCGCTTCGAAGTGCAGGCGAGGGATCGCCTCGAGATGCCGGAGGTCGCAGGCCACGTCGCCGCAGACCTCGCGGAGCGCGATGGTCCGCGGGACCGCGTCCGGCGATCGCCGCACGGTCGCGGTCGGCCATCCCTCGGCGTCGTCGCGCCGGACGATGAGCGGGCCGCCGCTCAGGGAGTGGGACTGCCACCAGTTCGAGGTCATCACGATGAGGGATCCTCCGCTACGGAGAGTGACTTCACTGGTGATGACGGCGCCGGAGGGCCGGATCGAACGGAATGCGGCGAATGTGGTCCGCGAACCGCTCGAAGGGACTAGTTGTGGGGCTCCTGCCATAGCACGACCGGGGGGCGCGTGCCGCGCGATTATCGCATGTAGTGCCACGTAGAGCGCACGGAATGCGACGGGTGCCACAGGTCGTGCAACGCCACGCCGATCGGGGACGTCGGCAGCCTGGGGCCGTCATCGCATCAAGGACCACGCTCCGTGTTTGTCCGACCTGTCTCTGTTGACACAGCGGTTAGCATGCCCAAAAGGGACGTACCGGAACCGGGGGGTCGTCCTACGAGAACCTCACGAGCGCGCCGCGTGGCGACCGCCCTGGCAGTGCTGCTGCTGGCAGGGCTGCTTCCTGCCGCCGCCTTCGCCGCCGAGCCGCCGACGCTGCTGGGCTTCTCCGGCAATGCCGGCTCGTCGACTCGCAACCAGGAGGCCGCGGCCTTCGAGCAGCAGGTCGGTCGGACGCCGGCCCTGTACGGCCTGTTCTGGACCACCGAGCTCGACTGGCCGAACGAGTGGGCGGCCGCCATGCTCGATGACCTGCACCGTCACGGGATGACGGCCTACGTCGAGCTGACCACGAACGACCTGGCCGCCTTGGCCGACGGACGCCGGGACGCGCAGCTCGACGCGATGGTGGCGTCGCTGGCTCCCTGGCTGAACGGGGCGGCAGACCGTCATCTGCTCGTCGCTCCACTGCCCGAGCCGAATCTGGTCGAGCCGAGCCACACCTGGAGCGGCGACCCCGGGCGGTTCGTCCAGGCGTGGCACCGCATCCGCGCGGCCTTCACCGACGCCGGCCTCGGAAGCGACGACGTCCGCTTCGTCTTCATGGTCAACGGCATCAACACGAAGGGGCAGGACTACGCCCGCTACTACCCGGGCGACGGCGCCGTCGACCTGATCGGCTTCAACCGTCTGAACCGCGGCGCTCCGTGGCTGACCTACGCCGACATGATCGCGCCCCATGTCGACGCGCTGCGCCGAGAGGTCTCCGCGACCAAGCCCATCCTCGTGGGACAGACCGCCTCGATCGCCGGCGACGGTGCGCACACCCGTGCCCGGTGGCTGGATGAGCTCGTCACGGGGCTCGCCCGGGACCCGCAGCTCGTCGGAGCCGTCTACTTCAGCAAGAACCGCGACCACGACTACCGCGTCCTCGTGGACGGGACCGTCGAGGCCGGGTTCGCGCGTGCCTTGCAGGCCTCCTCCGACGGGAGCCGGACCGCCTGGCTGTTCGACGGGCTCGACGCCTGGGTCACCGGCCGTGGGGGGACGCCGACCGCGCGCTTCGCGGACGCGGCAAGCTCGCCGTTCCTCGGCGACATCGGCTGGGTCGCCGACCAGGGCATCACCGCAGGGTGCGGTCCGGATGCGTTCTGCCCGTCGCGGGCCGTCGCCCGCGCGCAGATGGCCAGCTTCCTCGCCCGCGCCCTGGATCTGCCCGCGGCGAATGGCGATCACTTCGCCGACGACGACAGCTCCGTCCACGAGGGCGCGATCGAGCGGATCGCCGCGGCCGGCATCGCCAGCGGCTGCGCGGCCGACCGGTTCTGTCCCGAGCAGCCCGTGAACCGGGTGCAGATGGCGATCTTCCTGGCCCGCGCACTGGACCTGCCCGCTGCCGAGGGCGATCACTTCACCGACGACGACCGGCTGCCGGCCGCCTACCAGGACGCGATCGAGCGGGTCGCGGCCGCCGGGATCACGGCGGGCTGCACCACGACGACGTTCTGTCCGGGAGCCAACGTGAACCGCGGTCAGCTCGCGGCGTTCCTCCGACGCGCACTCGGGTGATGGCGATGCTCGACCACGACACGCGACAGATGACGACGCACATCACGGTGCGTGAACTTTCGGGGATGCCATCGACACTGGTGCAGATGTCTCTAGACTCGATCCTGGGGCAGCGTGCAGCCGGTGAGGGATTCGGCCCGGTCCAGCAGAGGGTGAGCGTGGCACAGATGCCGGAACGGCGGGGGACCCACCGTGTCGCTCGGTGACGACTTCGACGCGGTCCTGGCCGGTGCGCGCAGCGGGCGCGAGGGGGCGTGGCGCCGCCTCTACGACGACCTGGCGCCGGTCCTGCTCGGCTACCTGCGGGCGCAGCGCGCCCCGACACCGGAGGACCTGACCAGCGAGGTGCTCCTCCAGGTCGTCAGGGACCTCGGGAGCTTCTCCGGCAGCGAGTCGAACTTCCGTTCGTGGATCTTCACCATCGCCCACCACCGTCTCGTCGACGCGCGGCGCCACGAGGCGCGCCGGCCGTCGCAGGCCACGGAGCACGCGACCCTCGACCGCCACCTCGACCCGATCGAGATCGAGGAGCAGGTGGTCGAGGACGTGACCACCGAGGAGCTCGAGATGCTGTTCGAGGTGCTGACGCGCGACCAGCGCGCAGTGCTGCTGCTCCGCATCGTCGGTGGTCTGAGCCTTCCCGAGGTCGCGAGCGTGCTGGGGAAGCAGTACGAGTCCGTTCGCGCCCTGCAGAAGCGGGCCCTGGCCGCGCTTCGTGAAGAGCTTGCCACCAACCCATACCCGTTCTTCGGCGGCGTGGCGCTCACTCGGGTGCCATGACTTCACCCTCCGATCGCCCCGACGAGCTCGACGAGCTCCTGTCCGGCGATGGCGTCGACCCCGACGACGTGATGGTCGGCGGCTTCCTGCGCCGGCTGCGCCATACGCCGCCGCCGGATCCCCGCACCCGCCGCGATCACCTCGCCGCGATCATGGCGGCCGTGCAGGACCCAGGCAGCCAGCGCCGGACCGAGCCGGCTCTGAGCTGGTGGGGACGGGCGCGGAAGGTGGCGGCCGCCGCCACCGTCAAGGTCGTCGTCGGCGCGACCGCCGCGGCGGCGGCCACCGGCGGCCTCGTCGCCACCGGTCACATGCCACGACCGGTCCAGCACGTGGTCGTGGGCATGGCCCGCAGCGTCGGAGTGAACCTTCCCTCGGGTGACGGTCCCGAGATCTACACGCTCTCGCCCTCACCGTCACCGTCACCGGACGGCGGCGTTCCCGGTGGCGCGCCGGTACGTCCGAACGGCAGCGCCGAGACCGTGGCGCCCAGCACGGAGGGCACGACGCCAGCGCCCGAGGTCCCGGTCGACGGTGGGGTGTCCGAGCCGACCGAGCAGGTACAGGCCTCGCCGAAGCCGACCGAGGGACCGACCGCCACCGAGACGCCCACGGAGCCGGCCGCCACCGATCCGTCGCCGAGCTCCACCGGCGACCCCGGCTCGGCCGTGACCCTCGAGGACGGCAGCGGCGGCACGCCGATGACCGAATGCCCGGCGGACGATGGCGATGCCGGTCCCGCGCCGGCGCCCTCGACGAGCGCCAGCCCGTCCCCGTCGGGATCCTCGTCGCCGTCGCCGAGCCCGTCGGCGTCACCGAGTCCGGCGTCGTCGCCGCTGCCGTCGGCGTCGCCGGGGACCGACGGGGCGAGCGCCGACAACGACGGCTGCCAGCCGCGCACGGCCGAGTCGGCCACTGACGACCCGTCGCCATCACCGTCATCGGACCCGTCGCCGTCGCCGCACCCGTCGCCGAGTCCCGCGGCCCCCTCGCCCGAGCCGTCACCGACCGGGTCGTCCACCGCCGCCTCCACGTCGGCGGTGGACCCGGAGCCTGCGACGCAGGGGGCGTAGGACGACAGAGCGGCCGCCGCTCAGTCCGTCGTCGACCCGTCCGCCGAGCCGGCCGCGCCGTCAGGCTGCCGGCGCTGGACGAGCCACGACCCGAGGAAGACGGCGGCGTCGCGCACCACGACCATGGCGCGGTAGCCGCCCGCCACCACGGCGACGCTGGCGGTCCCCGAGCTGACGAGCATCGCCGCCACCGTCGTCTCGAACACGCCGGCGCCCTGCGGCGCGAAGAGCGCGAGAAACCCGACCGCCCACGCCACGAGGAACGACCCGGCCACCTCGAGCACCGGGATCGTCGTCAGCCGCGGGAAGGCGTGCAGGTAGACCGTGAACGTCGTCGCCGACCAGACCCAGTGCACCAGCGTCAGCCCGACGAGCGCGGCCCACGTGGTCCAGTCGAGGCGGACGGGCAGCGTGCGGCCACGTCGGCGCGACAGCCAGCCGGCCACGGCGTTGACCACGGGCGGGGACCCGACGATCGACAGGGCGACGAACCAGCCCGCGATCCATGCACGGTGGGTCGGAAGCCGCCCGGCGGCCAGCAGCAGCCCCGACCCGAGCGCGATGGCGACGACGAGGGTCAGCACCGACTCGAGGGCGGCGGTCGCTCCGAGCTCGGCGATCGAGGTCTCGTGCCGGCGCCGCAGCCAGGTCGCCCGCCCGAGTGCGTACCACACGCTGCCCGGCAGATAGCGGGTCGGCACCGACTGCGCGGTCGCGAGTGCGACCTCGCCGAAGGGGACGCGCGTGCTGCCGAGGCGCCGCAGCGCGACGGTCCACACGGCGACCGATGGCAGGAGCTGGCCGAGCGACAGGGCGAAGGCGGCGACCAGCCAGCCGGGCCGGGTCCCGGCGACGAGGTCGGCGAGCTGGTGTCGTCGGGTGAAGACGAGCCAGGCCAGCAGGCCGGCGAGTCCGACGAGGTAGACGACCCGGGCCACACCCATGAGGCGGCGGCGCGTGGACGTGGTCGTCGGGGGGCGCGTGGTCTGCGTCGCTCACGACGCGGCTGCCAGCAGGCGGTCGAGCACCCGCTCGTTGCCCGAGGCGTCGGCAGCGAGCCGCTCGTAGGCGGTCTCGACCGCGGCCTCGTTGCCGGCGACGGCCGTGGCGGCCGAGGGGAGGCGTGCCAGGCCGGCGGGGGACCAGTCGAGCAGCCGACCGCCGGCCCCGAGGGCCTCGGCGAGCGACGCGACCTTGGGGGAGTAGCCGAGCAGGGCGACCGGGCGACCCCCGAGGATGGAAGCGATGGCGGCGTGGTAGCGCATCGCGACGACGACCCGGCCGCTGGCGATGAGCGGGACGACGTCGTCGAGACCCGGTGTGTGTCGGGTGCTGGGTGTGTGCATGCGGGCGGCCACCCGGGCGTGGATGGCATCGTCGCGGTCGGCCTGGAGCGCGACGAAGGTCACGGCCAGGCCGGTGGCGTCCGCGGCCGCGTCGAGTGCGGCGGCGGCACCGTCGACGAACCATGCCGGCGTCGCGTCGACCTGCGCGGCGCCGCGGACGGGGAGGAGTCCGCCGCCGCTTCCGCCCCAGGCACGCAGGCACACGATCAGACGATCCTGGACCTCGACCTCAGGTCGAGGGAGGTGGAAGGCGAGGTCCGCGGCGGGGGCGGCGCCCGGCACCCCGAGCGTCGTGAGCAGGTCCGCGGAGGCGGGATCGCGCACGCTCAGGCCCGTCGCACGACGAAGGATCCGGGTCAGCGTGCGCCCCGCCAGCGTGCGCACCGGACCCACCCCGAGACCGATGCCGGCCCATGGAACCCCGCCGAGGTCGGCCACGGCCGGTCGTGCGAGGTGGTACGGGAGGTTGAAGGGGCTGGTCTCGTCCTGGACCAGCCCACCCCCACCGAACACCATGGCGTCCGCTGAGCGCACGGACTCGAGGAGGCGCCACGGGGTGTCGGCGGGGGTCGCGGCGACCCCATGCAGGCTCCGGGTGGTCTCGGGATCGCGGGAGACCGCCGTGACCTGTGCACCTCTCGCACGCAGCAGGCGTCGCAGCCCCGCGAACACCAGCTCATCGCCCAGATTCGTCGATCCGATCCAGCCGGCGACGAGGACGTGCATGGGGCGCATGCTCCTGTTCGGTCAGGGGGCATCAGGACTAGTCCGTCAAGGGGGAGAAACCCTGGCCAATCTGCGGTATGCAAACGGGTTGCGATGTTTGCAGGCATCCAGGGTCGGGTCTAGTTTGCCTGGTGCGACTTCTGTTGCGGTTGTTGCGTCCTTACACGGGTGCAACGCCGGTGACACGGAAGTGGCAGCAGACCACAACACGCGTCGCAAGGGGCAGCAGGGGCGAAGCTCGGACGGGAGTCACCGATTCTCGGTCGGGCAGATTCTTCTGTTGCCCGTGTACCCACTTGCGGGTGCGGCGTCGCTTACGTGACTGCAAGCCTGAACCAGCTCGGCGAACGCCGTGCTGGCGCCAACCAGGAGGCACACCTTGAGTTACACGCATCGGCTGACCAAGCGGTCGGTCAAGCGTGCGCTCGCTATGTCGGCGGCCGGCGCGATGGTCTTCGCGCTCGCTCCGGTCTCTAGCGGCACAGCGTTCGCACAGACCACATCCAACATTGGGACCGCCGACGTTTGCCCGCCCCCGGGTCAGACGTTCTCAGAACGAGTTCCCGGACGACGACACGTCGGTCCACGAAGACAACATCAACTGCGTCGTCGAGTACGGCATCGCGCAGGGCTTCTCCGACGGGACCTACCGCCCGATGGAGGGCATCAACCGCGCCCAGATGGCGACCTTCATCCGCAACCTCGTGGAGACCGCCACGGGCAACGCGCTCGCCGAGGGCAGCGACGCCTTCTCGGACGACGACGGCAACGTTCACGAGGGCGACATCAACGCCATCGCGAACGCCGGCATCGTCTCCGGGTTCGGTGACGGCACCTACCGTCCGGGCATGGTCGTCCCGCGTGACCAGATGGCGACCTACATCCTGAACGCGCTCGACTACATCGACGACGGTGCGGTCAACGGCTCCGTCGCCTCCTCGAGCGAGAACTTCTTCCCCGACGACGACGGCAACGTGCACGAGGGCGACATCAACGACCTCGCGGCGCAGGGCATCGTCCAGGGCCAGAACGGCAACTACAACCCGAAGAACGACGTTCGCCGTGACCAGATGGCGACCTTCGTGATGCACGGTGCCGAGTACGCCGAGCAGAACGGTGACTGGGCCCCGGCGACGACGGCGAACAACCAGACCATCACGGTCACTCCGTCGGACGCCGCCACGCTCACTGTCGCCAACCCGGACGACACCAGTGACGACCGTCAGTACACGGCGGACGGCCTGGACGACACCAAGAACTACACCGTCCAGCTGTTCGATCGCCGAGCAACGTCACGGTGGGCTCGAACGGCAACGCCACGTTCGCCGACTCGAACACCGATGACCTCGCCGACCTGACCGCGCCGAACGCACAGCTGACCGTCGTGAACGGTGCTACTGCGGCCAACGGCACGAAGGTCACGGTCAAGCCCGTCAACGGCAAGATCACCTTCACGGTCGACGGTGTCAGCTACGAGTCCGTCATCCCCGTCGTCTACGTCGACGAGGACTCGCCGGCCAACGGCCTTGACCTCGACGCGGACAACGCGCCGACAGAGGCCTTCGGTCTGGGTGGCGTCACCAACTTCATGCCGCAGGAGGCGCCGACGGACAACAGTGGCGCTCCCACGACCTACGCGGTCGACGCGGCCATGACTGACGACGACGCGTTCATCGGCACGAACGGCGGCAACACCTACCAGTTCGAGTATGACTCCAACGACGTGTACCGCGTCGACGGGGCCCAGGCGACGATGGCGAACTTCGAGTCGAAGCTGACGAAGGGCGACAACGTCGACGTGACGAACTACCAGCGTGACGCCGCGCTCGTCTCCACCTTCGAGCTCACCAACGTTGGTCCGGCGACGCCGGCCATCTCGAGCACGTAACCCGGGCGAGCGCACCATCGGCATGACGCTGACGGGTATCGCCTCCGGCGCGACGGTCAACGTCTACTACAAGACCGACAGCAACGTCGGCACGGCGGGTGACCCGGCGTACGACTCGACGTTCTCGAAGCAGACCTTCACGGCTCACGAAGACTCGACGACCGCCAACTACCAGGTGACCCTGACCGGTCTCACGTCGGCAACGGACTACGAGATCTACGTCTCGCAGACCACGAACGGCGATGAGTCGGCCAACAAGGCCAACACCGAGGAGTCGACCAACGCTGACGCCGTTCCGACCGTGACCGACGCGATCGCGAACGACATCAACGACGGCGTGGGGACGACGAACCAGGTCCTCGTGACCTTCAGCGAGGCCGTGAACGTTCTGGACGCCTCCGGGTTCACCGTGAACCCGAACGGCCAGAGCTTCACGCTCAACGGTACGTCGGCGTCCAAGGCGAACACCTCGGGCACGAAGTCGGGTCATCACGCTGGACGGGTCGCTCAACGACGCCCCGAACGCGTCGGACCTGACCTATGACGTGAACGTCGCAGCCAACGCGTTCGAGGACGCGGGCGGCAAGAAGAACGTTGCGGCGTCGCCAGCAGCGCAGTTCCAGTACTGATCGGCGTATCGGCAGCTCTGAGCTGCTGAGGGCCTGAGCGCCCAGCCAACAGGAGCCCCGGCCCCCACACGATGGGGGCCGGGGTTTCCGAATTCTGCGTGGCTTGCGCCTCATGCCCCAGGCTGTGCACTCGATCACTGACGCGGCGGTACGCTCCACGGACCAATCGGACGCCCTCGCCGGCGACAGGGTGCCAAACAAGCAGGATGAGCAGACGCAGCTGCGGACGCCCGGCGGGGCGCCTCGCCGGGGAGGTCGGGGAGCACGGTGTGGATAGGGCGAGCCGATGCGTCGCCTCTCGGCCTCCTCGAGGCCGGTGAGCGCCGCCCTGTGAAGGGCGCGGCTGTCGGCGTCTGCCTGCTCGCCGTCGTGTCGCTGCTACTGCCCGTCGGTTCAGCCGCCTGGGCCTCGACGGAGGCGTCGGTCCCACCGTCGGCCGGATTCGCCGACAGCGCCGCGAACAACAGGCGTCCATACCCAGGCCAGTCGACGACGCGGCGACGCGGGTGCTCGTCCGCTGGCGCGCCGGCACCGACCAGGCCGGCCGTCGTGAGGCCCGCGGGCGGGCCGGCGTCGAACACCGGCGAGGCGCTGCCGCTCGACCGCCTCGAAGCCGTCGACGTGCCTCCCGGCCAGACGGTCGAGCAGGTCGTCGAGCGGCTCAGCCGGGATCCGGCGGTCGAGTACGCCGAGCCCGACCGCCCCCTCGTCCCGCTGACCAGCGACACCTTCTTCGGCAGCCAGTGGGGGCTCGAGAACGACGGCCGCAACGGCGGCGTCGCCAACGTCGACGTGGACGCGACGGCTGCCTGGCAGGTCACGCGCGGCGCCCCGGACGTGGTCGTCGCCGTCATCGACACGGGCATCCAGATCGACCACCCCGACCTGCAGGCCAACATCTGGACGAACGCCGCCGAGGCGAACGGCGTCGCGGGCGTCGACGACGACCACAACGGCTACGTCGACGACGTCCACGGCTGGGACTTCCTCAACAACGACGCCACCATCTACGACGGTGACGGGACCGAGCACCACGGCACCCACGTCGCCGGGATCATCGCGGCCGTCGCGGACAACGGACGGGGCGTCGCCGGGCTCGCGCCGAACGTGAAGATCATGCCGCTGAAGTTCATGGGTCCCACCGGCAGCGGCGGCACCGGCGGATCGACCGAGAACGCCGTGAAGGCGCTCGACTACGCCAAGCGAATGGGGGCCACCGTCGTCAACGCCAGCTTCGGTGTCGACGTCAACAGCACCGCGCTCCGCCAGGCCATCGCGGACGCCGGCCTCGTCGTCGCGGCCGCCTCCGGCAACGCCGGCCAGAACGTCGACGGCGCCGGGACGAAGCTCTACCCCGCCGCCTACACCCTCACCAACATCGTGTCCGTCACGGCGGTCGACCGGGCCGGCACGCTCCCCTCCTTCTCGAACTACGGCGCGACCTCGGTGGACGTGGGCGCGCCCGGGGTCGACATCGGCAGCACCTTCCCCGACGCCACCTACCCGTACCAGACGATGTCCGGGACCTCCATGGCGGCCCCCTTCGTCGCCGCGACGGCGGCGCTCGTGGCAACCGCCGACCGCACGCTGTCGGCCTCCTCGATCGCGTCGATCATCACCAGCACGGCGGTCCCACTGCCGGCGCTCGCCGGCACGACGACGACCGGGGGCATGGTGAACGCCGAGGCGGCCGTCGTCGTCGCGGCACGTGTCCCCCCGGAGCCGCGCAACGTCACGGGCAGCCGGGGAGACGGCACCGTGACCGTGTCATGGCAGCCTCCGGTGGGCTCGCCCACGCCCGTGACCGGCTACACCGTCACGCTCGCGGGCGGCGGCACCACCGTCACCAAGAGCACCGCTGCGTCCGTGACGACCACGACCCTCGGCGGCCTCGCGAACGGCACGACCTACACAGCGTCCGTGAGCGCCACCAACAGCGCAGGGACCGGACCGTCGACGCCGGGCATCCAGCTCGCCCCGGCCACGGCCCCAGGGCGGCCGACGGCCGTGACCGCGACCGGGGCGAACACCCGCGTCGACGTCACCTGGCAGCCGCCCGCGAGCGACGGCGGGAGCCCGGTTCGCAGCTACACCGTCACGGCCACGCCGGACACCGGTAGCGGCTCGTCCGTGTCGACCACGGTCGCGGCGCCGGGCGTGAGCGGGTCGGTTCCCGGGCTGACCAACGGCGTCGCCTACACCGTCGCCGTGACCGCCCGCAACGACCTGGGCGACGTCCGCGGCCGCCACCGTCCCGGGCATCACCCCGGCAGCAGACCGCGCCGGCTGCCCCGACCGGAGTGACGGCGACGGCGGGCGTGCTCGGGGCGACGGTGCACTGGATCCCGCCCACCGACACCGGCGGGCAGCCGATCGACCACTACACCGTCACCGCCTCGCCCGGCGGCGCGAGCGTCGACGTACCCGGCCCGGCGAACCAGGGCACCGTCAGGGGGCTCGCCGCCGGCACCGCCTACACGTTCACCGTGACGGCCACGAACCCGGTCGGGACGAGCGCCCCGTCGGTGGCGTCCACCCCGGTCACACCGACCTCCTCGAGCGGCGACACCGGCGGGACGGGCGGCACGGGCGGCACGGGAGGGGGAGGCACCTCGGGCGGTACCGGCGGCTCGGGCGGCTCGGGCGGCACCGGGGGAGGAGGCGGTGGCACGACGACGGGGGACGGGACGGTCACGGTGAACGCCGCCGCCGGCGAGACGGTCTCGACGGATGCGCAGGGGACCGGCACGACCGCCGACGACCCGCTGCACGCCGCGGTCACCACGCCCAACGCCGGCCAGGTCACCATCAGCCTGCGCTCGTCGACCACGAACGCCGCCGAGGGCTTCTCGATGCTCGGCCGATCGCTGGCCATCAGCGCGCCGGCGGCCACCGCAGCGAACCCGCTGCTGCTCGAGCTCACGCTGGACGGGAGCCTGCTGCCGGCGACCGGAGACGTCGTCGTGTTCCGCGACGGTGACCCGGTGGCCGCCTGCGCCGGCGCCGGCGCGACTCCCGATCCCTGTGTCGCCGGTGTCGTGCACCGTGACGGTGACCTCGTGCTCACCGTGCGCACCGTCCACGCGAGCACCTGGGACCTCGGCAGCCCCGCCGAGGCCTGCCCGGCCGGCGTCGCCCCGCCGGCCCGTTTCGACGACGTGAGCTGGAGCAACGTCCACCGCACCTCCATCGACTGTGCGGTGTGGTGGACGATCACGAACGGCGTCTCGGCGCGGACCTACGCACCGGGCGCGGCGGTGACCCGCGGGCAGATGGCGACGTTCCTCGTCCACCTCATCGAGCAGGCCGGCGGTCGTCTGCCCGGTGCGGCGCCGGACGCCTTCACCGACGACGACGGCACGCTGCACGAGCGCTCGATCGACACGCTCGCCGCCGCGGGGATCGTCCGTGGCGTCGGTGACGGCCGCTACGCCCCCGGCGCGCCGGTCACCCGCGCGCAGATGGCGACCTACCTCGTCGCGGCACAGGAGTACCTGACGGGGCAGCCCCTGACCGCCGGCAGCGATGCGTTCAGCGACGACGACGGCAACGTCCACGAGGCCGACATCGACGCGGCCGCGGCCGCCGGCCTGGCGAAGGGCACGTCGACGACCACGTTCGCGCCCGCCCGGGCGGTCCAGCGCGACCAGATGGCGACCTTCCTCCGCAACGTGCTCGACGGCGCCGTGCTGCGGGGCACCGTGGGGCTTCCGGGGTTCGCCCGGACTTCCTGACGGGGTTCCCCGAGCCGGCACGGCGGCCGTCATGCGGCGAGTGACGGCGGCTTTCCCCAGCCTCCCGCACCTCCATCGCGGCGGTCCGACCATCCATGCCTACGGTCGCCCGTTGCCGCAGACGATCGAGGGTGACACCATGACCGTGGAGGAACGACGCCGTGCCGAGCTGCTCGCGGAGCTCGAAGCGACGCTCGGCCCGCAGGCAGTTCGCGCCCTGGAGGAGCTGTTGCCGACCCCCGCCGATGACGTTGCCAGGCGACGTGATCTCGTGCCGCTCGTCGAGCGGCTCGACGGGGTGGACCAGCGGCTTGACGGGGTGGACCAGCGGTTGGACGGGATCGACCAGCGGTTGGATCGCGTGGACCTGCGATTGGACGGGATCGACCAGCGGTTGGACGGGATCGACCAGCGATTGGACGGGATCGACCAGCGATTGGGCGGGATCGACCACCGCTTCGATCTCATGGCGCAGCAGATGGAAGGCATGGAGCATCGCCTGACCGCTTCGTTCGAGCGGCGTATGAGCGAGGCCATCATCACCCAGACGCGGACGCTCGTGTTCTCCCAGCTCGGACTCGTCCTGGCGCTAGCCGCCATCCTCTTCGGGCTGCGCTGACCGTCGACCCGTCGTCCGCTGCGGGCTCAGCGAGCGCGCCCCGCCAGATGACTGTCCAGTCCCGGCAGCGCGAACTCGAGCTGGCCCGTCGCCGTGTGCCGCAGCAGCCCGTGTCGCTCGACCAGCGCCTGCTGGGTCGAGCCGAGCGACGACGAGGACACCCCGAGCGACGCGGCGATCCCCGCGGACGTCCGCCGCTTCGGCGGAAGCGCCGCCGCCGCGGCGAGGTACTCCCGCTGCCGGTCGCCGAGCTCCCGCAGGCGCTGGTCGTAGAAGTCGTCGACGAGCGGCTGGGCCGCGGCGACGCCGGCCCGCACCTCGTCGAGCGTGATGACCGCCCCGTCGCCGGCGTTCCAGACCTGCTGCCCGTACACGTGCAGGAAGTAGGGATAGCCGCCGCACTGCTCGGCCAGCAGGTCCAGTGCGTCCGCGTCGATGTCGCCGCCGCCGTCGCGCACCAGCGCCCGGATGCCCTCGCGTAGATCCGCGGTCGACAGCGCCCCGAGCCGCCATGGCCGCGAGCGCTCCCCGAAGGTCGACCCGGCCCGGCGCAGCCGGTCGACGAGCCCGGGCAGCCCGGCCACGACCACGCCGAGCGGCAGCGCGTCCCGGCGCAGCGCCCCGCTGATCGGGTCACGCACCTCGACGACGGCGCCCTGGACCTCCTGGATGGCGTAGAACAGCGCCCCGAGCGCGTCGGTGCTGATGTTCTGCGCCTCGTCGACGAGCAGGAGGAGCACGGTCCCGGCCTCGCGTGCCAGCCGGGCCGCGCCGCCGAGCAGGTGCTCGAGCTCCGTGCCCATGTCGGCCCGGTCGTCCGGGGCGAGCTCGACGGACACCCCGCCCGGGCCGATCGCGATGCCGGCGAGCCGCCGGAAGGCGTCGACGACCGTGTCGCTGAGCCGTGCCCCGAGGTCCTCGTCGGCGATCCGCTCGGCGAGCTGGCGACAGAGGCGGCCGACGACGGCGTCGCCCCGCGTGGCGGCCGCGCGCACCACCCAGCGTCCGGCCTCGGCCTGCTCCTGCTCGAGCTCGCGCAGCAGGCTGGTCTTGCCGAAGCCCCGGTCGGCCGTGACCATGCGGGCCTGCTCGTACGTGCCGTCGGCGAGACGCTCGACCATGAGCTCGAGGTCGGCGAACTCGGCGCGCCGCCCGGCGAAGACGCGAGGCAGGTTCCCGAACCCCGGGGTGAACGGGTTCTCGCGTGGGGATCGTCCCATCCGGACCCCGTCGTGGACGTTACCGTGCGTGACGAGGTAATGTTACCTCGCTTACAACGGGGAAGGGTCGCCGGTGCGTCTCGGCGTGACGGTCTGCCACCCGAAGACGCGAACCGACCACCGAGAGTCAGCGCGCCAGGCAGGAACTCCGGCACGGCGTGCAGAAGTCCTTCCCCGTCGCCCTCCGTACGCACGGGACACAGGAGACGAGATGACCGTGACCACAAGAGGACAGTGGCGCCTCTCCGCACGGCAGGCGTTCGCTGCCGGCGCCGCCGCCGTCCTGGTGGCGGCGCTGACGCCTGCGGGCGTGGCGCATGCCGCGGAGACGTTCAACCGCGGGACGGCGCGGGCCTGTCCCGCGAACGCGCAGGACGCCTTCGCCGACGACGACGGCACCGTCCACGAGGACAACATCAACTGCATCGCCCACTGGGAGATCGCGCAGGGCTACGCGGACGGCACCTACCGCCCGTCCCTGCCGGTGAACCGGGCGCAGATGGCCACCTACATCGTGAACGAGATGACCGTCGCCGGCTACACGTTCGCCGCCAACCCGGACGACGCGTTCACCGACGACGACGGCAACGTCCACGAGGGCGACATCAACAAGCTCGCCGCCGCCGGCGTCGTGAAGGGCGACGGCAACGGCCACTACAACCCCGGCCAGGTCGTCAACCGGGCGCAGATGGCCAGCTACATCAACCAGGCCGTCGGCGTGGTCACCGGGACGACGCCGACCAGCGACACCGACTACTTCGGCGACGACGACGGCAGCGTCCACGAGGACAACATCAACGCGCTGGCCTCCCTCGGCATCGTCCAGGGAGACGGTCAGGGCAGCTACCTGCCCGGCGAGGCCGTCCGGCGCGCCCCCATGGCCACCTTCGTCGCCCGCAGCGGGGACTACCTCGCCGAGCAGGGACACTGGCCGAGCCCGAACGCGCTCGACACGGCCTACCAGCCGACGCCGTCCGGCCCCGACACGCTGACCTTCGCCGAGGTCCGCGAGTACCAGGTGGAGGTCCCGGAGGGCACGAAGGTCAACGTGGCCCTCTTCCCGGCCGGCGACGTGACGATCTCGTCCCGCTCGGCCACGTTCCACGACACGGCCACCCCGACGGGCGTCGCCGACCTCGGCGCCACGAACGCCCGGATCATCGCCGTCAACGGGTCGCGCGTCACCGACACTCAGCAGGTCAACGACGCGACGGGCTTCGGGACCACGCTGTCGGTCGCGGTGCAGTCCACGGCCGATGCCGACATCGTCCCGGTGTTCTGGACGGACACGCAGGGCGGCACGGACAACGCGCTCGACCTCGACAGCTCCGATCAGGCCGCCGAGCCCGTCGGCGTCGGCGGTGAGGGCACCTGGTCGCTCACCGAAGCGGCGACCGGGTCGTCCACGCCGGTGGTCCAGGGCATCGCCCTCGGGGTCAAGCGGTTCGCGACCACGAACGGGCAGACCTTCGCCTACGACAGCAGCGACACGTTCCAGTTCAAGTCCCAGAACTCGACGATGGCGGACTTCGCCGCGCGGCTGAGCGTCGGTGACGTGCTGGCGATCTCCTACGACCGCAACGGCCCGTCGACGTTCAACATCACGCAGGACGTGACCGAGGTGCCCGACGCCCCCATCGCCGTCGCGGTCGACGGCCCGAACAACGACGACGTGGCGGACTACGTGGGACTGCTGTTCACCCTGCCCTACGGCAACAACCCGGCCACGTCGTACACGCTGCAGCGCCAGAACATCACGAACCCGATCAACCCGTCCGGGTCGTGCGACGGGGCGACGACCCCGGCCAGCGACAGCTGGGACGACGTGACGACCCTGCCCGACGGTACGACGAGCTACACGGACGGACCCCTCACCGACGGCTGCTACGTCTACCGGATCCTGGAGACCACGCCGGTCGATCAGGCCGAGAAGGCGTCGGACAACAGCGACCAGGTCGCCACCGGCGGGACCATCGACGACACGCCGCCGACGATCGACACCGCGACGGTGACGGCCGACAACACCGCCGCCAGCGACTGCGCGAACGCTGACGCGGCCGACAGCGGCCAGGCCGACGCGTGCGACGTGCACCGCTTCACCTTCTCGGAGAACATGCTCAGCGAGATCTCGACCGGCTGGTACCGGGTCTCGGACGCCGACGGCACGATCGCCGACATCGTCTGCGAGAACAACGCAGACAAGGACGCGAACGCGACCTGCAGCTACTCGGACGCGGTGGACGCGCCGGCGCCGTTCGGCTCGCCAGCCACCCTGACCGTCACGCTGACGGCCGAGCCGACGATCGTGCAGGCCGGGAGCACCCCCGGGCTCCAGTACCCGGGGACGGTCGTCTCCGTGTCGTCCTCCTGGCAGGACACGGCGGGCAACCACGTGACCTTCCAGGGCAGCGACCGGGTGCTCGAGGTCAACGAGGGCTGACCACCGCCAGCGACGCACCACCCCGCACCAGGACGTCCCGCGACGCACGACAGCGCACGGGCCGGGCACGCCGCCCGGCCCGTGCGCTGTCTGCCTCGATGTGCGTTCGCGCACGCTGGCATGCGTCGACGCACATGTGTGCCGCCCCGGGTGGGGAGGGGGCGGCGGGTCGGTCAGAGGCGCTCGCGGTGCCAGGGGCGACGCCGTCGGCGGGCAGCGGACACGGCAGCCGCCCCGGCGGCGAGCAGCAGCGCACCCAGCGACACCCAGGTGATCACCTGCCCGGCGGCCCAGCCCGCCGGCTCGTAGCGCAGCGTCACGGTGTGCCGGCCGGCCGGCACGTGCACCGCCCCGAACGCGTGGTCGGCGGCGACCACCGGCGCCGCGGCGCCGTCGACCGTCGCGACCCAGTCGTGCTGGATCGCGTCCGCGAGAACCAGGTAGCCGGCGGTCTGCGCGTCGACGTTGACGCGCACGGCGTCGCCGGAGTCCTCGCGCACCGCGAGGCGGGCGGGCCCGCCGCCGGCGTCAGCGCCGGGGGCCTCAGCGCCGCGGGCGTCAGCGCCGCGGGCGTCCCCGCCGCCGGCGTCCGCGCCGGGGGCGTCGAGCAGCACCGTGTCGGCGGGGACGCCCTGCGTCAGCCGGAGCACGCGCAGCTGTGGGCTGGTCACCGTCTCGGCGCGGGAGGCCCAGCGGATCCGCGGCAGCGCGTGCTCGCGCCGGTAGATGACCACGCCGTGCGTGAAGACGACCGCGAGCCCGTCGTCGGTGGGGCGCACCACGCGCAGCGCCGCCACGCCGGGGCGCGCCGTGCCGAGGACGACGTGGTAGTCCTCGGTCTCCGGGGTGACCTGCACGGTCCAGGGCTCCCCGCCAGGGACGGCCGGCGGGCCACGAGCCGCCGGACGGCATCACCGCCACGTCGAAGTCGCCCGCGGGTGTGCGCGGCAGGATCCGGCGCCGGCCCGACGCGACGACCCGCCCGTCCGCGTCGAGCACGTCGACCCGGAGGAACGTGGTCGTCGGCGGGTTGCTCGGCTCGTGCAGGCGCAGCCGCACGCCCCGCAGAGGCCCGGGGTCGATCGGCGTGTTCAGCGACGCGCCCGCCGGCACACGCTGCGGGCCGGCGTCCGGGGCGACGAAGTCCTCGCGACCGAACACGGGCGCCTCTGGCGGCGACACGAAGAACCGTGCCCCCATCCGGTCGAGCACCGGCGATGCGGCCGCGACCTCGCGGGGACGGATGACCGGCAGCGTCCGGTTGTGGAGGAACACCCACCAGTCCACGGCCTGCAGCAGCTCGGCGTACGGCTTGGTCGTCAGGGTGTGCGCCGTGACCGACCGGATCCCGTACAGCACGGTCGTGCCCGGATACATCGCGAAGTCGCCGGCGGCGATCCGGTCGTGCCCGAGCCGGGCCTCGACGAACTCGTGCGCGGGCGTGACCGGGTAGAACTCGTCCACCGGGATGCGCGGGAAGAACGGCCGCGCGAAGGTGACCATCTCGACGGCGACGAGCAGCGGCACGACCGCGATCGCCAGCCGACGTCCGCGCCCCGGCGCGGCCTCGGGGCGGACGCCACGGCGCGCCATCAGCACCGCCAGCCCCGTGACGAGCCCGAGCATCACCGCAGGCATGACGAGCGACGACCGGAAGTAGCCGGGGTAGCCGGCCTTCGCCGCCGTCCGCCCGACCGACCAGAGGGTGGCGCCCGCCCCGCCCACGACGACCGTGAGGATCCCGAGGAGCCACCACGACCGCCGTCGGTCGGTCGTCGTGTCGACGAGCGCCTGCAGCCCCACCCCGGCGAGCACGGCGAGGAAGAGCCCGAGCAGGCTCCGCATGCGCCCGATGGCGTTCGCTCCCACGATCGGCATGGCCTGGATCGCGCTCAGCAGCGGCCCGCCGACGTAGATCAGCACGACCGACACGGCCGCCGCCGTCCACAGGAAGGCCAGCACGCGCCGCGACACCCGCGACCGTGCCGCCCACACGGCGGCGGCGACCACGAGCACCAGCGTCCCGACCCCGACGAAGCTCTGGATCTCGACGATGTGCCGGATGCCGTAGTAGACGTGGTCCTCGGGCGTCCCGAAGGCGTGCGGCACGAGCAGCGTGATGACGCTGCGCCACTGCAGCGCCCCGATCTGCTTGCCCGACCGGTAGCTCAGATCGAGGTCGGACAGCCGGAACGCGAACGGGGCGAGCTGCAGGGCGGCGACCCCGGCGCCGACCGCCATCGCGACCGCGACGGCCACGAGCCGCCACCAGCGCTGCGCGAGCGACCGGCCGACGCCCGCTGCCCCTCGGCGGGCGTGTGCGGCCACCTGGCGGGCCCCGGCGCGGCCCCGACGCCGCACCGCCCCGGCCCACCCCGCCGGTACCAGACGCACGAGCGCATAGACGCCCACCGCGGCGTGCGCCCACAGCGTGACGGCCGGGAACCCCTCGAACCACATCGTCGCCGCGACGACCGGGATCGGCCACAGCGCCCAGGCCCGGCGGGCCGCGATCCCGCGGTCGACCGCCCAGAACAGCGCCGGCACGAGCGCCCCGACGTGCGACTGCGGCCAGTTGGTCCACACGACCTGGAAGCCCGAGTTCATGTAGATCAGCGCGGCCGTCCCTGCGGCCAGCCGCCCGAGGCCCCAGCGGCGCGCCAGCAGGAACGTGAACCCCGCAGCGACGAGCAGCTCGAGGAGCTTCGACAGCGCCGGCGCCCACCACAGGGGCGCGACCAGATACGGCACGTTCAGGGGTGACAGCGTCGACGCGTTCGGGATCGCGGACAGCGGGGCTCCGCCGGCGGCATAGGACTCCCACAGCGGGAGGTCGCCGTCGAGGATCCGGCGGCGCCACGCCGCCCGCATCGGGATGGTCGCGTCCACGGTGTCGGACACGTTGGCGTTGTCGACCCGGAAGCCGGCCGGCGCGTCGGCACGCCAGGGCGGGTAGGCCTGCAGCACGTCGGAGGCGTGGAACGACCCGACGCCGAACAGCGGCAGCCCGATCGTGGCCACGACGGACACGGCCACGAGCAGCAACGTCCACCAGCCGAGCGCCCGCGACCCCGTCGACGTCCCCCGTTTTCCCCGCATGCGGGGAAAGTGGGGGGTGTCGATCTGGCCGGGGCCGGTCGCCTGCTCCGCGCCGACGCCGGAGGCCTGCTCCCCGCCGGGGCCGGTCGCCCGCGCCGCGCCCACGCCGGAGGCCTGCTCCCCGCCGGCGCCGGAGGCCTGCTCCCCGCCGGCGCCGGAGGCCTGCTCCCCGCCGCTGCCGCGGTCCGGCGCCCTCCGCCCCCGGTCCGGGCCGCCCTCGGGGGTCGGCGTGGCATCGCGTGGCACGGCAGCGTGGCCTTCGACCGGAGGATCCGTCGGCGTGTCGGGCGACCGGACGGCAACCGGTCGGACCCGCCGCGGGGCGTGGGGGACCGACTGCTAGCGTCGCGGCCACGGTCCTGCCCGCCCTCACGAGCACGCGAGAGTCTATGCGACTGGTCGGCATCACCGGCATGCACCGCAGCGGCACGTCCCTGGCGGCGCGCGTGCTGAACCTGCTCGGCGTCGATCTCGGTCCCGAGGACGCCATGATGGCGGCCACGGAAGACAACCCGCGTGGCTACTGGGAAGCCGCCGCGATCACCGAGCTCGACAACGACCTCATCGAGCAGCTCGGGGGCCGGTGGCACCGCCTGCCGGCCTTCCCGGACGGCTGGGCGCAGGACCCGGCGCTCGAGCCCTTCCGGTCCCGCGCCCGCGACGTGCTCGACGAGCTGTTCCCCGGCGCGCAGGTCGCCGGGTTCAAGGACCCGCGGCTGAGCCTCACCCTCCCGTTCTGGCGGACCGTCACCGACGTTGACGCGACCGTCCTCGTCCTGCGCCACCCGGCCGAGGTCGCCGACAGCCTCCACCGCCGCGACGGCTTCGAGCTCGACCACGGCGCAGGCCTGTGGCTCGACCACACCGCCGGCGCGTGGATCTTCGACCCGAACCGGATCCTGGTCACCTACGACGAGCTGCTCGCCGACCCGGGCACGACCGCCCGCCGGCTCGCCGACGCCCTCGATCTGCCGGCGCCCGACGACGCCACCCTCGCCGAGATCGACGCGTTCGGCGACCCGTCGCTGCGCCGCAGCCGGGCCGAGGCCGTCCCGGCCGACGCCGGTCCGCAGCTCGCCACGGCCCTGGCCGTCCACGACCTGATCACCGGTGCCTCGTCCGAGCTCGCCGGACCGCTGCTGGCGCAGCTGTTCGCCGACCGCAACGCGACCCGGCTGCGCCAGGACGAGATCCACGGCCTCGAGCACGAGCTCCGCGTCCACCAGCGCGACCTGCGTACCGCGCTGCGCGAGCGTGACCAGCGCCACGACGAGGTCCGCGAGCTCCGAGCGCAGATGAACCAGCGCACCAACGAGCGCGACCAGGCCCGCCGCGACGCGGAGCGGTGGGAGCGCGAGTTCCGCCGCCTCTCGAACCGGCGGGTCGTGAAGGCCGCCCTGAAGGCCGTGCAGCCTCTCAGACCCGTCGTCTCCTACGCCCGCGAGCAGGGCTGGCTCGCCAAGATCAAGGAGGTCACGGGCGAGGCGGCACCCGCCCAACCGCCCCACGAGCCCGCGACCCCCGAGGAGGCCGCCCGGCTCCAGCAGACGCTGGCCGAGACCGCCCCCGGCAGCGACCGCGTCGACGGCCCGCTCGTCACCATCGCGGTGCTCAACCGCAACGGTCAGGACCACCTCGAGCGGCTCGTCCCCGGCCTGGGCCGCACCACCTACCGGTCCTTCGAGCTCGTCGTCGTCGACAACGGCTCCGACGACGGGTCCCCGGACTGGCTCGAGACGCAGGCCGGGCAGGTCGACTTCGACCTCCGCGTCATCCGCAACACCGAGAACCGAAGCTTCTCCGAGGGCAACAACCAGGCCATCGCCGCCGCGAACGGCGAGCACGTCCTGCTGCTCAACAACGACATCGAGCCGGCGATCGCCGGCTGGCTCGGACACATGGTCGACACCCTCGAGCAGCGCGAGGCGACCGCGGTCGGGGCGCGGCTGGTCTACCCGCGCCGGCCGGGGCTGGACAACGCCGGCGACACCGTCCACCCCGACCTCACGCTCCAGCACCGCGGCGTCCACTTCGACGGCGGTACCGACGGCATCCCGCGCGGCCGCAACCTCGGCGCCGGCGAGGACCCGCTGTCGGCGATGGCCAGCGGGGTCCGCGAGGTCCCGGCCGCGACGGCCGCCTGCCTGCTCGTCGACAAGGAGGCCCTCGACGCGGTCGGCGGGCTGACCGAGGGTTACCAGTACGGCACCGAGGACGTTGACCTGTGCATGAAGCTGCGCGAGGCCGGCGGCACCATCGTCTACGACGGCCAGGCCGTCCTGTGGCACCACGAGTACGGCACCCAGAACGAGGCCGGGCGCGAGCGCAAGCGCCGCAACCGCATCCACAACCGCCGGCAGTTCGTCGACACCTGGGGCCCGCGGGTGTTCCGCGAGATCCTCGCCGACCGGCTCGCCGGGGACGAGCGCTGGTCGCTGACGCCCTTCCACATCGCGATCACCGTCACGAAGGACGACCCGGCCGCCGGCTGGGGCGACTACTACACGGCGCACGAGCTCGGCGACGCGCTGGCCGACCTCGGCTACCAGGTGTCCTACGTCGAGCGCTACGACGACCGCTGGTACGACCTCGCCGACGACATCGACGCGCTCGTCGTGCTCCTCGACGCCTTCGAGCTGCCCCGTGCCCGCCGCGACATCATCACGATCGCCTGGGTGCGCAACTGGACCGACCGCTGGGTGCAGCGGGCCTGGTTCGACGACTTCGACCTGATCCTGGCGTCCAGCAAGCGCTCGAAGCACATCATCGAGCGTGACAGCGCCAAGAAGGCGCACCTGTTCCCGCTCGCCACGAACCCCGACCGCTTCCACCCGCGCGAGCCCGACCCGTCGCTGACCAGCGAGGTGCTGTTCACCGGCAACTACTGGGACCGCCACCGCGACATCATCGACGCGCTGCCCGCCCTGCGGGGGGTCGCGGACGTGCGGGTCCACGGGTCCAACTGGGAGAAGGTCCCGTCGATGGCGGGCTTCTCGCACGGGCCGCTCGACTACCGGCGGCTGCCCGACGCCTACTCCTCGGCCGAGGTCGTCGTCGACGACACCGCCGGCCACACCAAGCCCTACGCCGCGGTGAACTCCCGCGTGTTCGATGCGCTGGCCGCCGGCGCGCTCGTCGTCAGCGACAACGTCGACGGCGTCCGCGACCTGTTCGGCCCGGACTTCCCGACCTGGACCGGCGGTGACGACCTGCGCCGAGCGGTCAAGGCCTTCCGCGACGACCCCGACGCCGCCGCGCAGCTCGCCGAGCGCTACCGCAGGGTCGTGCTGCGCGACCACACCTACGCCCACCGGGCCGAGCAGCTGCGCGACCTGCTCCTCGAGTGGTGCGAGGCCGTCAAGGTCGGCATCGCCATCGGCGTCCCGAAGCGCGAGGTCGTCGACGAGTGGGGCGACTACCACTACGCCCGTGACCTGCAGCACCAGCTCGAGCTCGCCGGCCACCCGACCCGCGTCAACCTCCTGCCGGAGTGGGAGGAGGCCCACACGGCCCGCGAGGACGTGATCCTGCACCTGTTCGGTCTCTCCGAGCTGACGACCCGGCCCGGCCAGGTCAACGTGCTGTGGAACATCAGCCACCCGGAGAAGGTCACCCCCGACCTGGTCGCCCGCTACGACCTCGCCTTCACCGCCTCCGACTCGTTCGCCGACGAGCTGGCGGCGAAGGTCGACGGCGTCGAGGTCCTCCCGCTGCACCAGTGCACCGAGCCGTCACGGTTCCGGCCCGACTCGACCGGTCCCGAGCACGAGCTGCTGTTCGTCGCGAACTCCCGCAAGGTGCGCCGGCGGATCGTCGACGACCTCACGTCCGGGGGCGACCTCGGCCACGAGCTCGCGATCTACGGGACGAACTGGACGCCCGACCTGGTGGACCCCCGCTACGTCGCCGGGGAGCACGTCCCGAACAAGGAGCTGTACCGCTACTACGCCGGCGCCGCGATCGTCCTCAACGACCACTGGGACGACATGCGTGCGCACGGGTTCCTGTCGAACCGGCTCTACGACGCGCTCGCGTGCGGGTCTCTCGTCGTCTCCGACCACGTCGACGGGGTCGAGGACGAGTTCGATGGTGCCATCGTCACCTACACCGACCCCGACGACCTTCGGGCCACAATCGACCACTACCTGAGTCACCCCGGGGAGCGCGCGGAGCTGGCCCGCCGAGGACGAGAGGTCGTGCTCGCCCGACACACCTTCGCCCAGCGCACGGCCGAGATCCTGGCGCACCTGCGCCCGCTCGTCGCCCGGCGCCGGCCCGGGATCACCGCGGCGCTCGGCCTTCCCGTCCCGCCCTCCGACCTGCGGTTCATGGGGGAGACGCGGGAGAGCTTCCTCGAGGTCGGCGACGCGGTGCTCGCCGACGTGAAGGCGACCGTCGGGCTCGGCGCCGGCGAGACCGTCGTCGACGTTGGCGCCGGCTACGGCCGGCTCGCCCACGCGCTGCTGCGCGACGACGACTTCGCCGGTCGCTACCGCGGCTTCGACGTGCTCGCGAAGCACATGCGCTGGTGCGAGGACCACCTCGGGGCGCGCACCGGTGGGCGGTTCTCGTTCCACCATCTCGACGTGCGCAACGATCGGTACAACCCCGACGGGGCGATGCCGGCCGACCAGCTGCGGCTCGAGGTCGACGACGCGAGCGCCGACGTGGTGGTCGCGACCAGCCTGTTCACGCACATGTACGGCGACGAGATCGTGCGCTACCTCACCGAGATGGCGAGGATCCTGACCCCGGGCGGCCGCCTGTACGCGACGTTCCTGCTCCTCGACGACCAGTCGCGGGCGGCCATCGACGCCAAGCGCGCCGGCTACCGCTTCGGTGTCGAGCTCGACGAGCACACGCTCGCCTACTCCGACGACGATCCGCTGCGGGCGATCGCGTTCGACCTCGACTGGCTCGACCACGCGCTCGCGTCCGCCGGGCTCGCGCTGCGCCAGCCCGTCCGGCACGGCCGCTGGGGCCGGCCCGACTCGCCCGACCGCGGCGACGGAGCGACGGGCTGGCAGGACCTCGTGGTGGCGCAGCGGGCGAGCGGCGCGAGCGGCGACACGACGTGAGTGGTGGTCCCGTCCTGTCGCGGCCGACCCGGACGCCGTTCCGGCTCGGGCACCGGCCGGCGCTGGACGGGCTGCGGGGCTACGCGCTGGTGATCGTCGTCCTGTTCCACGCCGAGATGCCGTGGGTCCGGCTCGGGCACGCCGGCCTCATCCTGTTCTTCGTCCTCTCCGGGTTCCTGATCACCGTGCTGATGCTGCAGGAGTTCGAGGCCACCGGCGGCGTCGACATGAAGGAGTTCTACCGCCGGCGGGCCCTGCGGATCGTCCCGGCGCTCGTGCTCTTCTCGCTGGCCGCCGGGCTGTACGTGCAGGTCGTCGCGTCGCCGTCCACGGCCCGCAGCCAGTGGCTCGCCGTGCTCGCGACGCTCGGCTTCGTGTCGAACTGGGTGGAGGTGCTGACCGACATCCCGACGCGCCTCGTGCAGCACACCTGGTCGGTCGGGGTCGAGGTGCAGTTCTACCTCGTGTTCCCGGTGCTGTTCTGGGTCGCGCTGCGGCGCGGCGTCTCCTGGCGACGGATCGTCGGCACGACCATCGCCGTCATCGTCGCCGTCGTCGTGGTCCGCGCGCTGTGGTGGCACTTCCGGTGGGGCGTCGACCGGCGGCTGTACGGGCGGATCCACGCCGGCACCGACATGCGTCTCGACCAGCTGCTCATCGGGTGCCTGCTCGGCATGGCGGCCTTCCACGGCAAGCTCGAGTGGTTCCGTCGGCGGCCCCGGCTGACCGGCTGGCTCGCCGTCGTCGGCATGGGATGGATCACCTGGTTCGCCACGCTCGGGGTCCACCGCGAGGTCCAGTTCTCCGGCGCGTCGACGTTGGTCGCGGTCGCCGGGGGGCTCGTGATCGTCGCCGGGATCGTGGCCGAGGACGCGGTCGTGACCCGGGTCCTGTCGCACCGGCTCCTCGTGTGGTTCGGGACGGTGTCCTACGCCGTCTACCTCTGGCACGTCCCGATCTACCGGGTCCTGCGGGAGAAGGCGCCCGGTCTGAACCTGGCGGAGACGGCGGTGATCGGGGCCGTTCTCGCCTTCGCCGCCGGGAGCGTGTCCTACTACGGCGTGGAGCGCTGGTTCCTGAAGCGCAAGAAGCCGCGTGCCGGCGTGGCGGCGGTGCGGTCGACCGGCGCGGCGACCGCGTCGGCGTCGTCCCGGTCGACTCGCGCGGAGGCGTAGCCGGACCCGACCTCGTCCCTCGCCGACGCAACTCGAGCGGAACGTCCAGCATGCTGGGTGAACCGCCCGAGCTTGTACCGGCCGCCGACGCAACTCGAGCGGAACGTCCAGCATGCTGGGTGACCCGCCCGAGTTACGGGACCTGTGGGCTTCCCGGCGGTCCGGCGCAGGTCGGCGGCGCGTGCACCCGGGATCACCCGCCGGGGAGCCACGTCCGCAGCGTGCTGGCCGTCCGCCACAGCGGATGCCCCTTGATGCGGTCGTGGAAGCGGCGGTAGACGGCGGCCTGCTCCTCGACGCGCTCTCGCTCGCGGCGGGCGACCAGCAGCTGCCGTTCCGCGGCGGAGGCACGGTCGCGCGCGGCGTCGCGGTCGCGCTCGGCCATGGCGAGCCGCAGCTGCAGGGGCACGGGCGGCCCCGGGTCACCCGCGAACCCCTCGACCTCGCGCACGGTCCGGGCCCGGTCGGCCAGCAGCGCCCCGAGCAGGCCGTCGAGCTCGCCGATCGGCACGCCGTCGGTCCGCGGGACGCACACCCAGACCTCCTCGCGGGCGGTGAGCCGATGGCGCTCGATCTGCGCGCCCGACACCACGTCCCGGGGCCGGACCACCAGGGGGACGAGCCCGCCCGCGAGCAGGCGCTGCTCGAAGTCGTAGCCGTACCAGCGCACGTGGTCGTCCTGCCCGAAGCGGACCGTCGGCGACTCGGGCGGGACGAGCGGCCCGTCGTCGGTGGCCTCGGCGAGCCGGCGTGGCACCTGCACCAGGGCAAGCCCGGACGGGCGCAGGACCCGGCGGATCTCCGCGATGGCGGCCGCGTCGTCGGGCACGTGCTCGAGGACGTGGTAGCACCAGACGAGGTCGATGCTGGCCGACCGCAGCGGCAGGCAGGTGAGGTCGGCCAGCAGGTCCGCGTGCCGATCGTCGAGCAGGTCCGTGCCGATGTAGTGGATGTCCGGGTACCGCTCGTGGAGCAGCCGCGGGACGATGGGGGCGGGAGCGACGTTGAGGACGGTGCTCACCTGCGTTGCCAGGTAGGGGCGCAGCACGTCGAGGAGGAGTGCGAGGAACCGGTGGCGCTCCAGGGACTGGCAGCGCGGGCACCGGGCCTGCGCGCGGCCGTCCGGGCCGGGCAGGAAGTCGGCGCTGCGGTGCCGGCACGCGGCGCAGTACCGCTCGCTCATCGCTTGGAACCCATGGCATGTCCTGGACGGCGGGAGGAAGTGTGATCGCCGGGTCAGGGTAGGTCCCGCGGGTGGCCAGACCACATGCGCTAGCCTCGGGCGCCGGTGGCATCGCTCACGTCGGCGCCCCTCACCCCACGTTCTGGAGCCCACCGCCCATGGCGTCCACGACAGCCGCGCCCTCGGACACCACGTCCGAGGGGCAGATCGAGATCCCGCCTGATCTCAAGCGGATCGGGGTTCCGACCCCCCTCCGCCAGTACATCCATGACCTGTGGACGCATCGGGACTTCCTCATCACGGTGCCGCTCGGCGAGCTGCGGGCGCAGAACCAGAACACCGCGTTCGGCAACCTCTGGCACCTGTTGAACCCGCTGCTGCTGGCCGGCGTCTACTACCTGATCTTCGGCATCATCTTCAACGCCGCCCGCGACATCCTCTACTACCCGGCGTTCCTCATCATCGGGATCATGACCTTCACCTACATCGGCAAGGTCATGCAGATGGGGGCCCGTACGGTCGTCGCGAACATCAAGCTGATCCAGTCGATCCAGTTCCCGCGCGCGTCCCTGCCGATCGCGACCGGCATCTCCGAATTCATCGCCCACGTCCCCGCCGTGTTCACGATGATGGTGCTGGTCACGGCGACGAGCGCGTTCGCGAGCGACAAGTCCGGCCACGCCCTGCCCGTGCTGTGGCCGATGTGGGGTTGGCTGTACCTGATCCCGGCGACGATCCTCATCAGCCTCTTCGGTCTCGGGCTCGCGTTCTTCACCGCGCGGGCGACCTTCCACTTCCGCGACGTGCAGCAGTTCCTGCCCTACGTCCTGCGGATCTGGATGTACCTGTCGGGCATGTTCTACGACATCAGCTTCGTCGAGAAGCGCGCGCACAGCCACACCTGGATCGTCACCCTGTTCAAGCTGAATCCGATGTGGGAGTTCTTCGAGATCTTCCGGAACGCGCTCATCCACGGCCACTTCAGCGTGCCCATCTGGGCCGCCGCCACGGGGTGGACGGGGTTGCTCCTCGTCACCGGATTCATGTGGTTCCGCGCCCACGAGGTGGAGTACAGCCGTGGCTTCTGACGCCGAGGCACGCAAGGAGCAGGAGCGCGGCACCGACCTCGCCGAAGGCCGCCACGAGCGCATGATCGGCGGCCTGCGCCGCCAGGAGCGGCCTGCCGCCCGCACGGAGGAGGGGGGCGCGCGCGACGACGAAGCCGAGGCGCGCGCCGACGAGGCCCCGACCGGCCGGGACGACGCGACCGGCGACCACCGGCGCTCGGCGCAGGGCGATCACGAGCCGGCCAACCGCACGCGGCCGGACAGCGGCGAGGGCGAGGACGGCGAGGGCGCACGGCGGCCATCCCTACCCCGAGTTCGATCCGGAGCTGATCGCGAAGCGCCGCCGCTACGAGGAGCTGGGTCTGCGCGAGGGAGCCATCGCATCGCTCACGCGCAAGCGCGACAACACGCGCGCGGTCGACCCGAACGCGCCGATCTCGGTCGTCGTGGACGACGCCCACCTCATCTACGAGGTCTACACCGACAACCAGCGCCCGACGCTACGGCGCATGGTGGCGCGCAAGTTCCAGTCCCGCCCGTCACGTGAGATCTACGCCGTCCGTGGGGTCAGCTTCGTTGCCCGGCAGGGCGAGGCCGTCGGCCTCATCGGTCGGAACGGGTCCGGCAAGTCGACCCTGCTGCGGGTGATCGCCGGGCTGCTGCCCGCGAACGCCGGCGCGATCTGGGCCCGCTCGGACCCGGTCCTGCTCGGGGTCGGCGCCGTGCTGCACCCGGAGCTCTCGGGGCGGCGCAACGTCTTCCTCGGTGGGACGGCGCTCGGCGTGAGCCGGGACGAGCTCGAGGAGAAGTTCGACGAGATCGTCGAGTTCGCCGGCCTCGAGGACTACATGGACGTGCCGATCCGGGCCTACTCGTCCGGGATGCAGGCGCGCCTGCAGTTCGCCATCGCGACGGTCGTCATCCCCGACATCCTCATGATCGACGAGGCCCTGGCGGTCGGCGACCAGGAGTTCCGGCGCAAGTCCGAGGACCGGATCAAGGGCATGGTCGCGCAGGCCGGGACGATCTTCCTGGTCAGCCACTCGATGGAGTCGATCCTCGACAACTGCAGCCGGGCGATCTGGCTCGACCAGGGCAAGATGGTCGATGACGGACCGGCCGACGAGATCGTCGAGCGCTACCTCATCGAGACCGACGGCGCCCCGCTCGCATGACCCCGGAGTCAGAAGGGTCGCCGGAGGCGCGGAGCGAAGCGAGCACGCACGGCGCGCCAAATCAGAGGTCGCGCGGCTGCGTGCCGAGGTGACCCGGCTGACCGAGGCGCTCGAGTCGGAGCGCAAGCACGCCGAGCAGTGGCGTGAGGTCGCCGAGGACCGCCGTGTCGCCCTCGAGAAGCTGCGCCAGCACCCGCTCGTCCGGCTGCTGTTCCGGATCGCCCAGGTGCTCCTGCCGCCCCTGCGGCGGGCGGCACGCCGGGCCGGGCGCGCGACCCGGGAGGCGAAGCGCGTCGCCGGCGGCGTGCAGGGGCTGCCCCACCGGCTCGACGCGGGCCGGCGCGAGCAGGCGCTGCACCGGGCGCTCGCGGCGCTTCCCGAGCCGCCACGCGACACACGGCGCGTCTCGCTGATCGTCCTCACCCGCGACGGACGGGACAACCTCGCGCGGCTGCTCCCGGCGCTGCGGCGCCACACCGTCCACGAGAACCGCGAGATCCTGGTTCTCGACAACGGCTCGGGGCCCGACACCCGGGCCTTCCTCGACGCCCAGGACGACGTCCGGGTCATCCGTTCGGAGACGAACCTGTCGTTCTCCGAGGCGAACAACCGGGCCGCCGCCGAGGCCACCGGCGACGTGCTGTGCTTCTGCAACGACGACCTCGAGCCGGTCTCCCACGGCTGGCTGTCCCGGATGCTCGCGGCGCTCGACGACGACGTTGTGGCCGTCGGGGCCCAGCTGCTCTATCCGCGCCGGTCGCTGCTCGGCGGCGCGACCCGCGACCTCGGCGTCCAGCACGCCGGGATCGAGTTCGTGCCCGCGGCCGGCGCCGTCCCGAGGGCGAGCAACATCGGCGCCGGGCGCGACCCCGAGGTGGTCGCGGGCACGCGCGAGGTCGCCGCCGCCACGGCGGCGTGCCTGTGCGTCGACCGTGCCGCCTTCGACGCCGTCGGCGGGTTCGACCCCCGCTACGTGTACGGCGCGGAGGACGTGGACCTGTGCTGGGCGCTGCGGCGCGAGGGCGGACGGGTCGTCGTCGCGACCGACGCCGTCCTGCTCCACCACGAGGGCGCAACCCGCCACCGTGAGGATCCGGCCGTGCTCAACCGGCGGCAGGCCGCGAACTGGGACGCCTTCGCCGCCAAGCACGGGCCGGCGCTGACCCGTGCGGTGGCCCTCGACCGGCTGACCGCCCGCCACGTCCTCGCGTCCACGCCCTACCGGGTCGCCATCACCATCACCCGCGACCTCCAGGACGCCGGCTACGGGGACTGGTACACGGCGCACGAGCTCGGGGAGGCGCTCGGCCGCCTCGGCTGGGAGATCACCTACGTCGAGCGCTACCGGGACGCCTGGTACGACCTGCCCGACGGCCTCGACGCGGTGGTGGTGCTGCTCGACACGTTCGACCTCCGACGCGTCGAGGTCGACGGGACGACCACCATCGCGTGGGTCCGCAACTGGACCGAGCGCTGGACCTCGCACCCGTGGTTCGACGACTACGACGTGGTCCTGGCGTCGAGCCGCACGTCGGCCGACCTGATCGCCGCCGACAGCCGCCATGAGCCCGTCGTGTTCCCGCTGGCCACGAACCCCGCCCGGTTCCGGCTCGGCGAGGGCGAGCGTCGCGGCGCCGTGTTCACCGGCAACTACTGGGGCCGGGACACGCGGCTGGACGACCTCGTCGCCGCCGTCCCGGAGCTCGCCGTCTACGGCAAGGGCTGGGACGAGGTGCCCGCCGTCGCGTCGGCCTGGCACGGGTCGGTGCCCTACGACGCGCTCGCCGGGGTGTACGCATCCAGCAGCGTCGTCGTCGACCAGGCGGCCGACCACACCCGGGCCTACGGGTCGCTGAACTCGCGGGTCTTCGACGCGCTGGCGGCCGGGGCGCTGCCCGTCACGAACCAGGTCGTCGGCGCCACCGAGCTGTTCGGCGACGACCTGCCCACCTACGACTCGCCCGAGGCGCTCGCGGACCTGGTGCAGCGGTTGCTCGCCGAGCCCGACACGACCGCGGAGCGGGCCCGCCGGCTGCGCGAGGAGGTGCTCGACGCCCACACCTACGACGCGCGAGCCCGAGCGCTTCGCGACCTGCTCGTCGCGCGGGTCGAACGCCCGTCGTTCGCGCTCGCCACCAGCGTGCCCGACGCCGACGCGGCGCCCCGCTGGGGCGACTGGCACCTCGCCGAGGCGCTGGCCCGCGAGCTGCGCGCCGCCGGCCACCCGACATCGGTGCTGCTGGCCGACGAATGGGAGTCCCGGCGGGCCCGGTCGCACGACGTGTTCGTGCACTGCAAGGGCCGCTCGGTGGCGCCGCGCGCCGAGGGACAGGTGCACGTCGTCTGGAACATCTCGCATCCCGAGGAGCTCACGGTCGAGGAGTGCGACGCCGCCGACCTCGTGCTCGTCGCCTCGCACACGGGCTTCGACGAGGAGCTGCGTCGCCGGACGGACACCCCGGTCGCGGTCATGCTGCAGGCGACCGACGAGCGCCGGTTCCGTCCCCGGCAGCCGGATCCCGCACACGTCGACGACGTGGTCTTCGTCGGCAACTCGCGGTTCGTGATGCGGGCGGTCATCCGCGACGCGCTCGCGGCCGGCCTCCACCCGGTGGTCTACGGCGCGAACTGGGAGAAGTTCATCGACCCGTCGCTGGTCCGGGCCACGCACGTCCGCAACGAGGATCTGCCGGTCGTCTACTCGTCGGCGCGGGTGCTGCTCAACGACCACTGGGCGGGCATGCGCACGCACGGCTACGCGTCCAACCGGCTCTTCGACGCGGTCGCCTGCGGCGCGGTGGTCGTCTCCGACGAGGTGCCCGGGCTCGAGGAGCTGTTCGCCGGGGCGGTCGTCACCTACCGCACGCCGGACGACCTGCGGCTCGCCGTCGAGGAGCTGCTCTCCGACCCCGACGGCCGGCGGGACCGGGGGCAGCGGGGGCGGGCGGCCGTCCTGTCCGGTCACACCTTCGCGCACCGGGCGCACGAGCTGCTGACCGCAGTGGCCCCGCTGGTGGATGCGAAGCAACCTCCGACACCCGCTGCGCGTCAGACCGGGTGAACGGTGCAGCCACCGGCATCCCGCCGGGAGCGCACCGCGTGACCGGAGACCTCGAAGCACCTCACCAGCCTCGTGTCGCGTGGCTGTGCTTCACCGACCACGACCGGGCGGTGCAGGACTTCTCGCCGGGCACCACGACCCGGGCGACGGTGACGGTCAGCGGCTTCACGATCCACTACCACCCGAGCGACGTGTACGACACCGCGGTCCTCGACGGAGTGGTGTCGCGGGTCTCGTGACGCTGACGTGCCGCGGGGATGTCGGAGCCCGCACATGGGTCGGCCCCGACCGGAGTCGCACCGGTCGGGGCCGAAGCCGGTCCGCGTCGGCGATCAGCGGTGCCGCACCTCCACGTGGACGTGGGGGCTGCGCCCGGTCGTGTTCTCGATCTGCGACCAGAACGGGAAGAAGGTGGCGTGCGCCGCGATCGGGGTGCGCGTCGCCTCGACGTGCTGACCCACCCGGACCTTGGCCCCGGTGACGTGCAGCATGGTGACGAGCTGGCTCGGGTTGCTGTCGGGAACGATGCGGATCTTCGTGTCCGGGTACTTGCCGTACAGCCGGTAGGGGTGGACCTCGACGACGCGGCCGGTGACCGGCGCGAAGACGGTGGTGCCCGGGACGACGGCCACGTCGGCCGCAGACTGCCGGGGGGTGCCGCGGCGGCGGGACGCGAGGGTGCGCATCCCGTGGCGGGCGGTGGGGTTCATCTCCTCGGCGACCCGGTAGGAGGCCTGGTGGAAGCCGACGAGCCGGACGTGGCGCGACGGCGGAAACAGGGTGACACCGCGGACGGTCGCGAAGGGAGTCCGCGTGTCGGTCCGCGACCGTCGCTCGTCGCGGGCGTCGGCTCGAGCGGTGGCCTCGGCACCGACGTTGTCGACATCGCTGAGGTCGACCTCGCGGCCCACCTTCAGGCCCAGCTCGTGCGCGGCGGCGACGACGTCCGACGCGTCGAGCACGGCACCGTAGCCGTACCCGAGCCGACGCAGCGGCGCGCCGGCCCGGTTGTCGAAGTTGCCGAGGAGCCCGCGCACGTCGTCGACGTCGAGGCTCTGCCCGACCGCCAGGCCGACCCGGTGCGCCGCCTCGGCGAGGTCGCCGTCGTCGACCCGTGACCCGTAGGGCACCTTCAGGAGGTCGACGATCGCCTCCGCCTGCGCCCACTGGGCGGAGGTGAGGTCCGCGAGAACCGCCGGCCCCCGGGGAGGCGTCGGCATCGCCAGGGCGAGCAGGGCGTCGGGATGGAGCAGTCCGCTGAGGAGGCTCGCGGCGAGGGGCGGGCCGGTCACCGGCTTCGGTGCCGCGGCGGGCTCGGCGGCCGCCGCCGCAGGCGGGCGGACCATCGTCGCCGCCAGCAGGGCGGCGACGCCGGCCTGCGGCGCTCGTCGGATCGTGGTGCGCGCCCGGGCACGCAGTGTGGTCATCGGCATCGGGTCGTCCCCCAGCACGGTGGTCGGTTGCGGTCCGATGGCCGGTGGCCGTTCGGACCCGCTCAGCGAACGGACGACCACTGTCCGATGGTTCCTGCCGGCCCGCGATATCCCGGATGAGTGCGCGCAGCGCAAGAGAGGGACCGAATCGGTCCGGGCCCCTTCAGTCCGGCCCCTGCGCTGCCGAAGGACGCGTCCCACCCCGTCCCGGTATGCCACGCCCGTGCCCGCCGGTACCGACGTCCCCGCGCACGGCCGTCACCGGGCGCGGAGCTCCACGTGGACGTGCGGCCCGTGGCCGGCCCACTCGTCGATCTGGGACGTGAAGGGCAGCTGGTGCGCCTCGGCGGCGATCGGGGTCTCGCCGGCGACCACCTCGTCGCCGACGGCCACCCGCGCGCCGACGACGTGGAGCACCGTGACCACGCGGCCCGGATCGGACGACGGGACGATCGTCAGACGCAGGTCGTCGTAGCGCCCGTACAGCGCGTAGTGCTCGACCGTCACGACCCGGCCGGTGACGGGCGCGACCACGGTGGTGCCGGGCGCCACCGCGACGTCGGCCGCGGTGTGCCGTCCCGTCCCGCGGCCGCGTGAGGGCAGCGTCCGCATGCCGGGGCGGGCGGTCGGCGCCAGCTCGTCGGCGCGGCCCGAGGCGGCCTGGTGGAAGCCGACGAGCCGCACGTGGTGGGACGGGGGGAGGAGCGCGACGGCGCCGACGGTCGCGAACGGCATGGCGGCGATGGCGGCCGCACGGGCCGTGAGGGTGGTCGCGTAGCGGGCGACGACGCTGGGTGTGGTCCCCACCTCGACGAGGCGGCGCACATCGGCCGGGTCGACGTGGCGGCCAACGTCGAGATGGATCCGCGCCGCGGCGTGGCGCACGTCCTCCTCGTCGACCCGCGTGCCGAAGTCGAGCCCCAACCGTCGGAGCACCGGACCTGCCCCGGCTCGCTGCGCCGCCAGGAGTCGGTCCACGTCGTGCGGCCCGACGACCCCGCCAACCGCCACGTCCAGCTTCTCTGCCGCCTGCAGCAGGTCGGCGTTGTCGAGCTGGCCGTCGTCGCGGAGGTCGAGGGCAGCGAGCAGGCCACGGGCCTGCCGGCGGTGGGACGCGTCGAGGGTCGTGCTGTGTGCGTCCACGGCCCGGGCCGGGGGCGCAGCCGCGGCGAACCAGGTCGCCGCGGCCATCGAAGCGGCGACGAGCGACGCGGCGCCGGGCGTGGTCCGCGTGCGGGCTGGTGCTGCCACGGCTGATGGAGGGTGCCGGTCGGGCGTCGGGCTGGCGGGCGTCGGGTCGGGCGTGGGGACTCGGGGCTGGCATGAGGGTTCTCCGGTCGCGCCGAGACGCCCACGAGCCGCGCTGGTCGGCGCCACTCGTCCTGCCCGTCGAGGCCGGTCGCGCGGCGTGCGGCACCGCGCATCAGCCGGCGCGCCGCGGGCAGCATCGGACAGCGTCACGACCGCGGGTCGGTCGAACGCCGTGGCTCCCCGGGCGTCGGGAGGGGGGGCGGGCAGGTCCGGGAGCCGCGAGAGGTGTACGGATGCGGACGGTGTCCTTCAAACCACATGCCGTGATCGGGTGGGATGTCCGCTTCGTCCGCGCGCTCATCGGACGAGGCGGGCGGTGAACGGCGACGGATGCACCGCACGTGACGTGTACGGTTGCGCCCCGTGGCCGACCCCGGGCGCCGACGGCGCCCCGATCCTCCTGGTAGGAGCGAGCGCCGTGCCGGACGCTGTGGAGTTCTTCGCCACGTCGACGTGGACGGTCGGCGTCATCGGCCTCGGCTACGTGGGTCTGCCGCTGCTCGTCACGGCCGCCACCCGCGGGCTGCCAGCCGTCGGCTTCGACGTGGATCCCGGTGCGGTCGACCGGCTGCGGGGCGGCTCCTCGCACGTCGACGACGTCTCCGACGACGCGCTGCGCGCCGCGCTCGACGCCGGTCTCGAGATCACCGACGACCCGCGTCGGCTCGAGCCGCGCCGACGCCCTGCTGGTCTGCGTGCCGAGCCCGCTGGGCCGCAACCGCGAGCCCGACACGTCCCACATCGCCGCCGCCGCGGACACGGTCCGCTCGGTCGCGCGTCCGGGTCAGCTCGTCTCGCTCGAGTCGACGACCTATCCCGGCACCACCGAGGACTTCTTCGTCACCGCCGTCACCGACGCCGGTCTCGTCCTCGACGAGGACGTCTGGGTCGCCTACTCGCCGGAGCGCGTCGACCCCGGCAACGTGCTGCACACCGGTGACATCCCGAAGGTCGTCGGCGGCGTGACCCCGGCGTCGACGGCGGTGGGAGTCGCGGCCTACGGGCGGCTCGTCTCCCAGGTCCACCCGGTGTCGTCCGCCCGCGCCGCCGAGCTCACGAAGCTGCTCGAGAACACCTACCGCGCGGTCAACATCGCGATGATCAACGAGATGGCCCAGATCGCTCACGCGCTGGACATCGACATCTGGGAGGTCATCGACGCCGCGGCGACCAAGCCCTTCGGGTTCCAACCCTTCCGGCCCGGGCCCGGCGTCGGGGGTCACTGCATCCCGCTGGACCCGCAGTACCTCGCGTGGCGCGCCCGGGAGCTGCGGATCGCGACCCGATTCATCGACCTGGCCGACCAGGTGAACCTGGCGATGCCCGACTACGTCGCCCTGCGGGTCGTCGACGCGCTCAACGACCGCGGCATGCCCCTGAAGGGCACCCGTGTGGTCGGGCTCGGCGCGGCCTACAAGCCCAACGTGTCCGACGATCGCGAGTCACCCGCACTCGACGTCCTGCGCCTGCTCGCCGCGCGCGGCGCCGTCGTCGGCGTGAGCGACCCGCACGTCCCGGCCGAGCGGCTGGCCTCCCGCGGCTACGAGGTGGTGCCGACCGGCGGGCCGCTGGGCGACTGGCAGCTCGCGGTGCTGCTCACCGACCACGACGCGTTCGACCTCGACGCCGTCGCCGAGCAGGTCGACCTCGTCTTCGACACCCGGGGTGCGTACCGGTCGCGGGGCATCGCGCGCGACAACGTGGTCGCGCTGTGACCGTGCCCCTGCGGGTCCTGGTCGTGACCGTCGTCCACGTGCCGCTCGACGCCCGGATCTACCACCGCCAGATCCGGGCGCTGCGGGAAGCGGGCGCCGCCGTGACCTACGCCGCGCCCTTCACCGGCTACGGCATCGAGCCGTCCGCCGCCGAGGTGGCACGGGCGGTGGACCTTCCGCGCGCCGCCGGGCGTGACCGCCTCCGGTCGCTCGAGGCCGCGCGGGTCCTGCTGCACCGCCATGCCGCCGAGCACGACGTGGTGGTCCTGCACGACCCCGAGCTGCTCCTGGCCATCGCCGGCCTGCGGCGGCTGCCACCGGTGGTCTGGGACGTGCACGAGGACACCGCCGCCGCGCTCACCGACCGGCCGTGGGTCCCCGGCTGGGCCCGCCCGGGCGCCGCGGCGCTGGTCCGCGCTGCCGAACACTGGGCCGAGCGCCGGTTCCATCTCACCCTCGCCGAGGACGGCTACGCCGACCGGTTCGCCGGCCAGCACCCGGTCGTCCCCAACGTGCCGTTCCTGCCCGCATCGCCCCGCGAGGGCTGGGACGACCGCGCCGTCTACATCGGGCGCATCTCCGCCCGCCGGGGGGCCGCCGACCTGGTCGCGCTGGCCCGCGAGCTGTCGGGGGAGGTGCAGGTCGAGCTGGCCGGTCCGGCCGATGCCGACGTGCGTGATCTCCTCACGGAAGCCGACCGCGACGGCGTGCTGACCTGGCACGGGTTCGTGCCGAACGACCGGGCGCTCGCGCTGGTGGACGGGGCGCTCGTCGGGCTCTCGCTGCTGCACGACGAGCCCAACTACCGCCACTCCATGCCCACGAAGATCCTCGAGTACCTCGCGCACGGCGTGCCGGCGGTGACCACCCCGCTCGCGGTCGCCCGGCGGATCGTCGAGGAGGAGGACGCCGGCGTCGTCGTCCCCTTCGAGGACCCGCAGGCGGTCGCCGAGGCGATCCGGGCCCTGCGGGCCGATCCCGACCGGCGCGCGGCGATGGGGAGGCGCGGCCGTGCCGCCGTGGCCTCGCGCTACTCCTGGGACGTTGCCGGCCCCGCCTTCGTCGACCAGCTGCGCCGGTGGGCGGGCCGCACGTGACGGGCGGGACCGACGCCGGCGGGGCGGCGCCCGCCGTACGGCTGTCGCTGCCGCCGCTCGGCGCGACCCCGGCGGTGTCCGTCGTGATCCCGGCGCGCGACTCGGCGGCCACGCTCGCCGACGCGGTCGCCTCCGCGCTGGCCCAGGAGGTGGACGGTTCGCTCGAGGTCGTGATCGCCGTGGGCCCGTCGCGGGACGACACGCTGGCGGTGGCACGCCGGCTCGCCGACGAGGACCCGCGCGTGCAGGTGGTCGACAACCCGTCGGGGCGCACACCGGCCGCCCTGAACGTCGCGGTGGCTGCCGCGAGCGGGCAGGTCGTCGCCCGGCTCGACGCCCACGCGACCCTGCCACCGGACTACCTCGCCCATGCCGTCGCGACCCTGCGTACCGCCGGGGCGGCCAACGTGGGCGGCCGGCAGGTGCCCACGGCGTCGCACGGGTTCCAGGCGGCGGTGGCCGCGGCGATGCGCTCGCCCGTCGGTGCCGGCGGCGCGACCTACCGGGTGGGCGGCGAGGCCGGCCCCGTCGACACCGTCTACCTCGGCGTCTTCCGCCGTGAGGCCCTCGACGCCGTCGGCGGGTTCGACGAGCGGCTGATCCGCAACCAGGACTACGAGCTCAACCACCGGCTGCGTGCAGCGGGCGGCCGCGTGTGGTTCGACCCCGCGTTGGCCGTCGTCTACCGCCCACGGGCGACGCCGGAGGCGCTCGCTCGCCAGTATCTCGAGTACGGGCGCTGGAAGCGGGTCGTGCTCCGGCTGCACCCGGGCTCCCTGCGGCTGCGGCAGGCGATCCCGCCGATCTTCGTGCTGTCGCTGGGAGCCGGCGTCCTGCTCGGGGTCCTGGGCGCCTGGCTCGCCTCGGGGACGCTCGCGTGGCTCTCCTGGGTGCCGCTCGTCGGGCTGCTCGTCGCGTGGGGCACCGTGGTCGTCGCGGCGGCGGTGAGGGCGGCCGGTGCCAGCGCATCCATCGCTGCGACCGCGGCGGCCTTGGCCGTGATGCACGTGGCCTGGGGGATAGGCTTCCTCACGTGCCGGCCGCGTCGCCTGCTGGCAACTCGACCCGGGACCACGAACTGATGCGTGACCCCGACACGATCGCCGACGCCCGGTCCGGCGAGCACCAGGGCGCCGGCCAGCCCGACGACGCCCCGCTGCTGACGCGACTCAACGCCCGCGGGCTGCGGCTGGTCCAGCTCGCCGACGTCGTGGTGATCTACGCGATCGCGGTCGGGATCATGCTGGTCCTGCACGGCGGAGCCTGGCCGGACTACCCCAAGCCGCTGTACCTGATCTCGTTCACCGTCGCGGTGGGGTTCTTCGTGACGAGCCTCTACTTCGGTGGGCTCTACGAGCGCGAGCCGCGGCTCGGCTACCCGCCGGTGCTGCCCCGCGCCGCCCGACAGACGCTCGCCGCAGGCGGGCTGTTCGCCCTGTTCAACCTGGCCGCGACAGGGGCGGCCCACCAGCTCGGCTGGGCCACGAACCGGGCCTTGCCGATGCCGATCTCGAACCTCGCCGTGCTGATCGCTCTGGCGGCGGTCGGGGTGGCGGCCAACCGGCACATCGCGCACCGGCTGCGCTACCGGCGTGAGGGGCCGCCGCGCGTCCTGCTCGTCGGCGCCCCCGACGAGGTGAGCGTGGCGCGGTCCCACCTCGCCGAGGACGAGTCCCGTGCCCGCGTCGCCGGCGAGGCCTCCAGCGTCGACGGGCTCGTGGGCACCGTGGCCGCGCAGCAGATCACCGACGTGGTGCTGCTCTCGAGCCACTGGCTGGACTCGCTGTATCCCGAGGTCCTGCGTCAGCTCGAGGGCGCCGGCGTCGCCGTGCTGCAGCGGGTCACCGCGAAGGAGACGATGTTCGGCCTCGAGCGTGTGCGCGAGATCGGCGGCATGCCCTTCGTCCTGCTGCGCTCGCAGACGATGCTGGCGTCACGGGCGCGCTTCAAGCGGTTCTGGGACGTCGTCGTCCTCGTCGCGATGGCGCCGGTGGTGCTGCCGGCGCTGGCGGTCGTCGCCCTCTACGTCCTCGCCGTGGCACGCCGGCCCGTGCTCTTCTGGCAGGACCGTGTGGGCGCCGGCGGGCGCACCTTCCGGCTCGTGAAGTTCCGCACCATGTACCCGAACGCCGAGGAGGACGGCCGCCCGCAGCTGGCGTCCCGCGAGGACCCGCGGATCATCCCGGCGTGCACCTGGCTACGCGCGACCCGGCTCGACGAGCTGCCGCAGGTCTACAACATCCTGCGGGGCGACATGTCGCTCGTCGGCCCGCGCCCCGAGCGTCCCGAGCTCACGGCCGAGTTCGAGCGGATCATCCCCGGCTACGCCCGGCGCCACGAGATCCCGCCGGGCCTGACGGGCCTCGCGCAGATCCATGGCCGCTACCACACCGACCCGGAGTACAAGCTCGGCTACGACCTGCAGTACCTCGTGAACTGGTCGCCGGTGCTCGACATCGAGATCCTGCTGCGCACCGTCTGGGTGGTCGTGACCCGCCGCATCTGACGGTTCCGGCAGGCGGCGCGGGGGCCGGGGCGGGACTCAGGTGGGCAGGCCGCCCTCGCGCAGCACGTCGTCGGCCTCCCTCGCCGAGAAGCCCCGGTCGACGAGCGCCATGCGCAGCCGCTCGGAGAGCATCGGGGTGCCACAGCGCGGGCAGAAGTTGCCCTGCTCGAGGTCGTCCGGCAGCCGGAACTGGCAGCGGGGGCACGCCTCGATGTCCCGGCGCGACGCGACCCCCACGTCCTGGAGCGCGTCGACGTACCCGCGCGCGTACTCCCACGGGACGTAGTCGTCGGGATCCGGCTGGTAGGCCGGCTCGTGCACCGGGGCCTCGCCCGTCTGCAGCAGCATCTCGAGGCTGCCGCGCAGCATGTCCCAGGGGTAGAAGTGATCCTCGGCGCAGTCCTGGCAGTAGACCGACACGCCCTTGTAGCCCTCGGCGTGGAACGTCGCCTCGAACTTGTCGAGGTCGATCAGATCCTGCTGGACGAGTGCCGACTCGGTGTCGTCGAGCTGGGCGAAGTCCACGTCGTCGTAGTCGTCGCCGTCGTAGTCGTCACCGTCGAGGTCGTCGAACTCCTCGTAGTCGTCGTCCTCGGGCAGGTCGTCGCGGTCGTCACTCATCAGGGGCTTTCCGGGCGTGGTCGGCGCAGCGGTGCCAGTGTCGCACGCGGGTGGAGCACCGGCCAACGGCGCCGACACAGCCTGTGGGCGCCGCGACTACGCTGCCGGCGCCCCGCACCCGTCAGCTGCCGACCGACCAGGAGACCTGCACATGTTCGAGACGGACATCGGCGGCGGTCGCCGCGCCTGGGTCGGCTACGGCCTCGACGACATCAGCCTCGTCCCACGGCGACGGACCCGCGACCGGGATCTCGTCGACATCTCCTGGACCCTCGACGCGTACGAGTTCGACCTGCCCGTGCTCGCGGCGCCCCTGGACGCGGTGACCTCCCCGGCCACGGCCGGGCTCGTCGCCGATCTCGGTGGGCTCGGTGTGCTCAACCTCGAAGGGGTCTGGACCCGCTACGAGGACCCCACCGAGGTGCTCGAGGAGATCAGCTCCCTGCAGCCCGGCCCGGAGGCCACGACCCGCCTCCAGCAGCTCTACGACGAGCCGGTGAAGGAGGAGCTCATCGGCCGGCGGGTCAGCGAGCTCAAGGAGCACGGGCTCGCGGCCGGCAGCCTCACCCCACAGAAGGTCGGCCGCTACCACCACGCCGCGCTCGAGGCCGGGCTCGATCTCCTCGTGGTCCAGGGTGTCGTGGTCACCGCGCAGCACGTCGGGCAGGCCGACGCCGAGCCGCTCGACCTGCGGAGCTTCACGGCCCGCTACGACATCCCCGTCGTCGTGGGCGGTGTGGCCAGCCGCAAGTCCGCCCTGCACCTGATGCGCACCGGTGCCGTCGGCGTCATCGTGGGGCTCGGCGTCAGCGGGGTGTCCACGACCGACGCCGCGCTCGGCGTCGGTATGCCGCAGGGGACCGCGATCGCCGAGGTGGCCGAGGCGCGCGCCCGCTACCTCCAGGAGTCCGGCCGCTACGTCCACGTGATCGCCAGCGGCGGGCTGCACACCGGCGGCGACCTCGCGAAGGCCATCGCCTGCGGCGCGGACGCCGCGATGCTCGGCCGTCCCCTGGCCGCCGCCGAGGAGGCGCCCGGGCGGGGCGCGTACTGGGGCCTGTCCGCGGCGCACCACGAGCTGCCGCGCGGCCGGTACACGCGCGTTGAGACGCTGGGGACGATGGCCGAGGTCCTCACGGGCCCGGCACACCGCGACGACGGCACGCTCAACCTCGTCGGCGGGTTGCGTCGCGCCATGGGCGTCTGCGGGTACGAGTCGCTGACCGCCTTCCAGCGCGCCGACCTCGTCGTCCGGGGCTGACGGCCCGCCCGGGTGGCCGGGCCGGGGTGATGTGAGAGTCACGCTGGAGAGTCCTACCCTGTGCGTGCCCCCTCGACTGCGGTCTGTGCTCGCAAAGGAGCCCGACGTGCGCCTGCGCGGTGCTGCCCTCCTGCTCGCTCTCGGCATGCTCGCCGCTTCGTGCTCGACCGCGCGGCAGGTCTCCGACCAGGCGCAGGAGGCCATCTCGAACGCCGCCTCCGAGGTCCAGACCGCTCTGACCTCCCCCGATGGTGACGGATCCGCCGGCGGCGAGGGCACCGCGCCGTCGACCGAGGGCGGCGGCGCGGGCGGCCAGGCGGGCGAGGGCGGTCAGACGCAGGGCGGCGAGAACGGGACCGGCGGCGACGGCACCACCCAGGGCGGCAACGGCGCTGCGTCCGCCGTGGCCGTCGACGACCTCGGCGGTGTCGGGGCCAACGGTCATGCGCTGCTGCAGGCCGGGGTGCCGAAGCTCGTGGTCGAGATCGACCGGCAGCAGGGCGTCAACGTCGACCAGGCCGCGGTCGACCACCTGGTCTCGATCATCCGGCAGGTCGCCGACAAGCCCGGCGGCGTGTCCGTCGCCGGGGGCAACACCTTCGCCTCGGACCGCACGAACTGGACGGCCGACGATCTGCGTGCCGCCGCCGAGGCGAACCGGAACAACCACTCCGACCAGCAGCAGGTGGTGCTCTATCTCCTCTACGTGCGCGGCGGCTTCTACAGCGGCGGCCAGGAGACGAACGCCCTCGGCGTCACCTACAACGCCAGCGAGGTGGGGATCTTCCCGGACAAGTGGGCCGGCCTCGGTTCGCTGCTCGGCGGGGGCGGCCGGGTCGAGCGGGCTGTGATCACCCACGAGTTCGGCCACACGCTCGGGCTCGTCAACCTCACCTACCAGTCGTCGATCGACCACGAGGACGCCGACCACCCCGGACACTCGAGCAACAAGCAGTCGGTCATGTACTGGGCCATCGAGACGACCCTGATCGGTCAGGTCTTCAGCGGCCCGCCGCCGGACACCTTCGACCAGGCGGACCAGGCGGACATCGCCGGTCTGCGCTCCGGCAAGTACTGAGCCGAGGACGCACCGTGCCGCTCGCCCTGGTCCTCGGATCGCTGCTGTTCGGGATCGCCTTCACCCTCGACCTGGCGGGGCGTGCGTTCGCCATCAGCTGGATCGACCTCGTCGCCTACGCCACGGCGATCGCCGGCCTGGTGCAGGCCGTCCGGGTCCGTCGGGTCCGGCTCGACGCCGCGCTGCTGGGTTACCTGGCGCTCTTCGCGGTCATCGCGGCGCAGGTTGCCGTGTTCCCGTACTGGAAGGACATCGCCGGCGGGAGCAGCCGCTTCGTGACCGCCGCCTCGGTGGTGTTCGGGCTCTCGCAGTTCGTCCCGCAGCAGGCGGCGGCAGCTGACGAGCCACCCTCGCGGGCGGTGTGGCGGTGGCCGGCGGTCGTGGGCGGGTTCGCGGCGGTCCTCACGGTGTGGGTGCTCGTCCAGCTCGGCCTCGGGCTGGCGGATCCCGCGCTGCGCACCTTCTACGAGGTGAAGAACAACGTCGTCACCCCGCTGGGCGCGAGCAACTTCCTGGCGCTGTTCCTGCTCGTCCCCGCTGCGATGCTGTGGGGCGTGGCGGCCCGCTGGCGACGATGGATCCCGGTCGCGGCGGTGGCCACCGTGGGGATGATCGGGACGCTGTCGCGGGGCGCGTTCGTCGCGTTCGTGGTGACCGTGCTGGCCGGCCTGTTCGCCGCCGCGGCGCAGCGCTGGCGGCCGATGGCCACGGCGGTGCTGGCGCTCGGTGTGCTGAGCGTCCTGCTCGTTGACGGCGGCGTCCTCGCGCGCGGGGCGCCGGCCGTCGCCGCGACGAGGACCGCTCCCTCGCCGGTCCACACCGCGACCGCCGCGGACCCGCCCCCACCGGGCGCGTTGGCCGCGACGACGACCGCTCCCTCGCCGGCAGCGACCACGGCACCGACCACGGCACCGTCGGCGTCGCCGGAGCCCGGCGCCAGCCCGTCGTCCGACGTGCTCGAGGGCGTGCTGCACAGCCGCACCTCCGGCCGGCTCGCCATGTTCCGGGCCGCCTGGCATGGGTTCCTGGATCATCCGGTGATCGGTGTCGGGCTCAACTCGTTCCTCGTGATCAGCCACACGCTGCAGCCGCCCCAGGTGAACGCCCACAACCTCGAGCTCCACGCCCTGGCGACCATGGGCGCCCTCGGCGCCGCCGCCTACCTGTCCCTGTGGCTGGTGCTGGTCTGGCGATGCTGGCGGCTGCCGGCCGGCTGGCAGCGGCGCGCCCTCGCGCTCGGCGCCCTGGCGATGCTGCTGCACGCCCAGGTCGAGGCCCTCGCGTTCACCCGGGCCTACGAGGCCCTGCTCGCCGTCCTCCTCGTCATCAGCGGCGCGCTCCCCGGCGCCTGGGGGGTCCGCACCGTCTCGTGGTCCGCCGGCGAGAGCGCCGAGAGCCGGACGACTCCTGACGGCGGGTAGCATCCCGGCGTCCCGGCCCCGCCTCAGGAGCCCGTCGTGACCGCCCACGCCCCCTTCGACACGGTTCTGGTCGTCGACTTCGGTGCCCAGTACGCGCAGCTGATCGCCCGCCGGGTGCGCGAGGCACACGTCTACTCCGAGATCGTCCCGCACACGATCACGGCCGACGAGGTCCGGGAGCGCGCACCATCGGGGATCATCCTCTCGGGCGGCCCGAGCAGCGTCTACGCCGACTGGGCGCCCCGCATGGACGAGGAGATCTTCTCGCTCGGCATCCCGATGCTCGGGATCTGCTACGGGCAGCAGCTGCTGGCCCAGGCGCTCGGCGGGACCGTCGGCAAGACCGGCGTCGCCGAGTACGGCAAGACGGAGCTGACGGTCGACGACGGCGGCATGCTGCTCGCGGACCTGCCCCCATCGCAGACCGTCTGGATGAGCCACCGCGACGCGGTGACCGAGGCACCCGACGGGTTCCGCGTGACGGCCCGGACCGACGCCTCGCCGTGCGCGGCGTTCGAGGAGCCGGCACGCGGCCTGTTCGGCGTCCAGTACCACCCGGAGGTCTCCCACACCCCCTACGGACAGGACGTGCTCCGCCGCTTCCTCTACGAGGGCGCGGGCTGCCACCCGGGCTGGACGCCGCTCAACATCATCGACGAGCTCGTCGAGCAGATCCGCACGCAGGTCGGTGACCGGCCGGTGCTCATCGGGCTGTCGGGCGGCGTGGACTCGTCGGTCGCCGCGGCGCTGCTGCACCGGGCCGTCGGGGATCAGCTCACCGCGGTGTTCGTCGACCACGGGCTCATGCGCCACGACGAGGGTCGGCAGGTCGAGGCCACCTTCCGCGGCCACTTCGACGTCAACCTCGTGCACGTCGACGCCGAGGCGCGATTCCTCGGCGAGCTCGCCGGCGTCACCGACCCGGAGCGCAAGCGCAAGATCATCGGTGAGCAGTTCATCCGCGTCTTCGAGGAGGAGGCGCGCTCGATCTACGCCGACTCGCCGGGGGCGAAGTTCCTCGCGCAGGGGACGCTCTACCCCGACGTGATCGAGTCCGGGTCCGACACCGCGTCGACGATCAAGAGCCACCACAACGTCGGCGGCCTGCCCGAGGACCTCGACTTCGAGCTCGTCGAGCCGCTGCGCGCCCTGTTCAAGGACGAGGTGCGGGTGATCGGCGAGGAGCTCGGGCTCCCCGCCGACATGGTCCACCGCCAGCCGTTCCCGGGCCCCGGCCTGGCCGTGCGGATCGTCGGGGAGGTGACCCGCGAGCGACTCGACCTCGTGCGGGCCGCCGACCGGATCGTCCTCGACGAGCTGCGCCGCGCCGGCCTCGAGCGGGAGCTGTGGCAGTCCTACGCGGCACTGCTGACCGTGCGGTCGGTCGGCGTGCAGGGCGACGAGCGGACCTACGGCTACCCGATCGTCGTGCGGGCGGTGACCTCCGAGGACGCCATGACCGCCGACTGGGCCCGCATCCCCGCCGACGTGCTCGAGCGGATCTCCAATCGCGTCATCAACGAGGTCGAGGGCGTCAACCGGGTCGTCTACGACATCACGTCGAAGCCGCCCGGCACCATCGAGTGGGAGTAGGCAGTCCCCTGTCGCCCCGCCCTTCCCACCGCCGCGCTGCCGTTCCCGCACGTGGTCCTGGCGTCGTGGGCGACACCGCGCTCCTCCCGCCGCCTCTGATCCCCACCGCCGCACCGCCGCGCTGCTCCCGTCGCCTCTGATCTCCGCCTCGCACCGCCGCAGCTGCCCGGGCGGAGGCTTCCACCCCGGCCGCCCGCACCGGTAGCTCGGGCGGAACGTCCAGCATGCTGGACAAACCGCCCGAGCTGCGGCGGTCGGCGACGGCAACTCGGGCGAGACATCCAGCATGCTGGACAAACGGCCCGAGCTCCGGCGTCGGCGGGCGGAGGGCACGACGCACTCACCGCCTGCGGGCGAGTGCACCGCGCAGCGTGTCGACGAACGACGGCCAGCCGTCGAACAGCATCGACCACGTCAGGTGGAGGACGAGCCACCGGTCGAGCTCGGCGATCTCGTTGTGCCGCAGCGCGTCCTGGTCGAGCTGCCGGCGCGTGTGGTGGTACGCGAAGCCGATGCACTCGATCCCGACGTGCTCCGGGAGGTACGGCACGTCGATGCGTCGGCGCGTGCCCGCCGCCGTCAGCACCACGGCCTGCTCGTCGGCGGGCGGCAGGCCGAGGTCGATGAGTCGCGCGCGGACCCGGTGCTCGAACCCCGAGTCGGAGTCGTCCTCGGTGAGGTCCTCGAGCACCTGGCGTAGCGTCGCCCGTCCCGCCACCGTGGGATGCCGATCCACGAGTGTCCCCAGGCGCGCAAGGTCCAGGACGCCCCGGTGGCGCCCGTCGATCGCGACGTTGCGCAGCCATCCGAGCTCGCGCCGGGCCTCGTCGAAGATGGCCTGAGCCGGTGTCACGGTCCGCAGGCCGTCCACCTCCACGACGTCCGCCGCCTTCAGCCGACTGTTGCGGCGGATCCGGCAGCCGTTCGCCTCCCGTCGGAAGTCCCGGCAGCTCGGCGGCACCCAGACCCGGACCTCCTCCGGAAGCCGCGGCACGATCCCGTGGAGCCAGAGCGCCGCCTCGCCACCGACCGCCGCCCGGTCGCCGGCCCAGGCGAGGGCCGCCGCGAGCAGCGTCCGCCCCGTCACCTCGTGCCCAGGCGGGACGAACACACCGGGAAAGAGGGTCGTCCACTGCTCGGCCCGGACACGGAGGTGCAGCGTGCTCCGTGGTACGTCGCACGCGTCGGCGTCCTCGTAGGTCACGACCCAGTGCCGGTCGGCCGCCCGGTGGAGAAGATCTCGCCATGCCATGGTCGGGATCGTGCCGTTCGTGCCCGGTCAGCCGGTGGGTGGGGATCGGGATGCTGTGGATGACGTGGGCGCCGCGCGGCCGACAAGCTCGGGCAGAACGTCCAGCATGCTGGGTGAACGGCCCGAGTTACGGCGGTCGGCGCTCGCAACTCGGGCAGAACGTCCAGCATGCTGGGTGAACGGCCCGAGTTTCCGCAGCGGAGACGTGCGCCGGCCCTCGCCGGCCCGCGCCGCGCGCCGTCAGCGCCCCACCACCAGGCTCGCCAGCGACCGCGCGAGGCCCGGGAAGGTGCGCGGGTCCCAGCCGGTCAGCGCATGCCAGCGCTCGAGGCGGTAGGAGACGGTGTTCGCGTGCAGGTCGAGCCGGCGCGCCGCCTCGCTGACCGAGAATCCCGACGCCGAGAACGCGCGCACCGTGTCCGCCAGGTGCGGGTGCTCGGCGGCGACCTGGCTCCCGACGGCGACGAGGTCCTGCAGCCGCTCGGAGGCCTGACCGAGGATGGCCCACAGCCACATGTCGTGGAAGCGGCGGGTCTGGGCGGTCCCCGCGAACCCGACCGTGAGCTCGGCGTCGCCGACGCTCATCCGCGCCCCGGCGAGCCCCACCCGGCGGAGGCCGACGCCGACCGACGCGGCGGTGAACAGCTCGCGGACCGTGGCGACGACCACGGTCTCGTCGGTGTCCTGGGTGATCACGACCAGCCGGTTGCCGCGGGCCACGCAGCTGTGCACCCCCGGGCGCTGATCGAGCGCGGTCTGCAGACGATGCGGCTCGTTTCCTTCGATCGCCAGCGAGTGGACGAGCACGGCCTGGAAGGCGCCGGCCGGGTCGAACCCGGTGGTGCGTGCGAGCTGCGCCAGCTCGGTCTCGTCGGACTCGGCGCCGACGAGCAGCTCGGTGAGGCGCTGCCGCGCGCCGACGACCTCGGCGTCGCGCGCGAAGCGTGCCTGTTCGAAGGTCCGGCTGATCGCGACCGTGAGGTCGCGAAGCCAGTGCCAGACGAGCGGGCTGACCTCGAGGAGCTCGAGCCGCGTCGCCTCGTCCGCCTCGGCTGCGCGGGCCACGAGCTCCTCCCAGAGCCGGTCGAAGCCGATCTCGTAGGCCCGGACGACGCTCCGGGCGTCGACGCTCTGGCTCGCGCGGCGCCGCCCGAGCTCCTGGCGGACCGCAATCATCTCTGCCGTCGGATCCTGGCGCTGGGCCACGGCGATCAGCAGCGTCTCGAGGTTGCGCACGACCGACGCATGGAGGTCGGCGCGCGGCACGGCGTGCACGCCCACGTAGCCCGGCATCTCCCTCTCGATGTCGCGCACGACCCGCTCGCCGAGACCGTCGAGCTGCTCACCGAGCGCGCGGGCGAGGGCCGCGACCCCGTCCCAGCCGCCGGGCGGCTGCACGGTGCGCCACACGTCGTCGGCCGGGGTCGTCAGGTCGATCGGTGTCCGCGGTGGCCCGTCGTCCTCGTCGCGGATCACGTGCTGCTCCTTGGTGGATTTCACGAATGCACGCCATGCGCGGTGCGCTGAGCGCGCGCCCCCGTCCAACTTCCCCTCTCGCCGCCCGGAGCGATCTGCGAGGCAGGCGCTCGCCGCCGGATCGCACGAACGGTACGCCGCCGAGGGTGTCCTGAAAGAGGTACTGGCGGTAACCGGGCGTTCCGGACCATGGCGAGCGTCCACGAGGCCGATACGGGTGGCGGCCGTCAGGACGACTTCAGTGACGAAGGCGTGACAGAACGTTGACATGTGTCAGCCCGGCAGGTACGAACACCCTGGGTAGGGAGTTCGTGATTTCGACGAGCCGCGGGAGCTTTGGGACGTGCTCGCCATCGAGAACCTCGAGGTCGTCTACGAGGACGTGATCCTCGTCCTGAAAGGCGTGAGCCTGCAGGTGCCGGACGGCCAGATCGTCGCCTTGCTGGGCGCGAACGGCGCCGGGAAGACGACGACGCTGCGCGCCATCACAGGCCTGCTCGACATCCACCGCGGTGACATCACGAAGGGGCGCGTGACCCTCGACGGCGACCGCATCGACCACCTCGCACCGGACGCCGTCGTCAAGCGGGGCATCAGCCAGGTGATGGAAGGCCGCCGCGTCTTCGGTGAGCTGACCGTCGAGGAGAACCTCAAGGCGGGCGCCTTCATCGACACGCGGGGCGATGGCCGACAAGTTCGACCGCGTCTACGAGCTCTTCCCGCGGCTGCGGGAGCGGCGCAGCTCGACCGCCGGCTACCTCTCCGGTGGCGAGCAGCAGATGCTCGCCATCGGTCGCGCCCTGATGTCGAACCCGCGCTACCTGCTCCTCGACGAGCCGAGCCTCGGTCTCGCCCCGCAGCTCGTCGAGCAGATCCGGGACCTCATCGTCGAGATCAACCGGCAGGGCACCTCGGTGCTGCTCGTCGAGCAGAACGCGAACATGGCCCTGTCCATCGCCGAGCACGGCTACATCCTCGAGTCCGGCAAGGTCGTCATGGACAAGCCGGCGCGATCGCTGCGTGAGGACGAGGACGTGCAGGAGTTCTACCTCGGGCTGCGCAAGGGCGGCGAGATCACCTCGTTCCGCGACGTGAAGCACTACAAGCGGAGGAAGCGTTGGCTGTCGTGAACCGCACGCTCGCCGACAGCCTCGCGCGGGCCCGCGAGGGTGTCCCGGCCGACCGGCCGCTGCTCGAGGTGGACGGCCTCGTCCTGCGCTTCTCCGGGGTGACGGCGCTCGACGGCGTCACCTTCTCCATCAATCCGCAGGAGCTGTTCGCGATCATCGGGCCGAACGGCGCCGGCAAGACCTCCATCTTCAACTGCCTGTCGGGCGTCTACCACCCCCAGGAGGGGACGATCCGGTTCCTCGGCGAGGACATCCTCGACGCCAAGCCGGACACGATCGCCGAGGCGGGCATGGCCCGCACCTTCCAGAACATCGAGCTGTTCGAGAACCTCACCGTCCTCGACAACCTCATGACCGGCCGCGCACCAGCACCTCCACTACGGCTCGCTGTCGGCCATGTTCTGGACGCCCAAGGCTCGCCGCGCGGAGATCGCCAACCGGCAGATCATCGAGAACATCATCGACTTTCTCGAGATCGAGCAGTTCCGCAAGCACCCCGTCGGGATGCTGCCCTACGGCATCCAGAAGCGCGTCGAGCTCGGCCGCGCCCTGGCGATGGAGCCGAAGCTGCTGCTGCTCGACGAGCCGGTCGCGGGCATGAACCTCGAGGAGACGGCCGACATGGCCCGCTTCATCCTCGACATCCGCGAGGAGCTCGATATCGCCGTCCTGCTCGTCGAGCACGACATGGGCGTCGTCATGGACCTCGCCGACCGGGTCCTGGTCCTCGACTTCGGCGAGGTCATCGCCCTGGACGTGCCCGAGAAGGTCCAGCGCGACCCCGAGGTCATCCGCGCCTATCTCGGCGAGTCCGGGGAGACGCAAGGCCGCAGAGGAGCCCCCGCATGAGCGCCACCGCGCAGGCCCCCGCCCCGACGCAGGCGACCACCACGGTCGTCACCCGCCTCCGAGACCACGCGCAGACGATCCCCGACCGCGTCGCCTACCGCGAGAAGCGGTTCGGCATCTGGCGGGAGCACACCTGGCAGCAGACCTGGGACATCGTGCAGGACGTGGCTCACGCGCTGCTCGCCCTCGGCATCGACGAGGGCGACCGCGTCGCGATCCACGCCGAGAACCGGCCGGAGTGGGTGTTCACCGACTACGGGACCATCGCGATCCGCGGCATCACGATGGGCCTCTACCCCACGAACCCCGCCTCGGAGGTCCGCTATCTCATGCGGGACTCGGGCTCGAAGGTGCTGATCGCCGAGGACCAGGAGCAGGTCGACAAGGTCCTCGAGGTCATCGACGACCTGCCGGACCTGCGCCGGGTCGTCTACCTCGAGCCCCGGGGCGTGCGCACCTACGACGACGAGCGGCTGATGGCCTGGGACGACTTCGTCGCGCTCGGCCGCGAGCACCGCGACGCCCACGAGGGCGAGGTCGAGCGCCGGATGGCCGCCGCCGAGCCGGACGACACGGCGCTGCTCATCTACACCTCGGGGACCACGGGCCCGCCGAAGGGCGCGATGCTCTCGATCGCGAACATCGAGTGGACCATCCGCGCGTCCGGCGCCGAGGCGGGCCTCATCGAGCCGCGCCCCGGCCCCGACGACGTGTTCCTGAGCTACCTGCCGCTGTGTCACGTCTACGAGCGCCTGCTGACCGCGTGGCTCGCGATGGACTCCGCCAGCCAGGTGCACTTCGCCGAGTCGATCGAGACCGTCCAGGACGACCTGCGCGAGGTCCAGCCGACGATCTTCGCCTCGGTCCCACGGATCCTCGAGAAGATGCACGCCGGCGTCGAGATCAAGATGGCCTCGGCGTCCTGGATGAAGCGCCTGAACTACCGCTTCTGGTCGAGCGTGGCCACCCGGATCGGGCGCACGCTCGTGCGCAACGGCGGCAACCACACGACCACCACCCGGCTGCTGTACGCGGTCGGCTACCTCTTCCTGTTCCGGGCCCTCAAAGACCGCCTCGGCCTGCGCAAGTGCCGCTACGCGGTCTCCGGTGCCGCGCCGATCTCCCCCGAGATCCTCGAGTGGTTCATGGGCATCGGCGTGCCGATGGTCGAGGGCTACGGGCAGACGGAGTCCAGCGGCATCGCGACCTCGAACCGGCTCGGTCGGGTGAAGCTCGGCACCGTCGGGGAGCCGCTGCCGACCGCCGAGATCCGCATCGACGAGTCGACCGGCGAGATCCTGGTCCACCACGGCGGGGTGTTCCAGGGCTACTGGAAGCAACCGGAGAAGAGTGCCGAGACCGTCACCGAGGACGGTTGGCTGCACACCGGCGACGTGGGGGAGTGGGTCGACGACAGCCACGTCCGCATCGTCGACCGGCTGAAGGACATCATCATCACGGCCGGCGGCAAGAACATCTCGCCCTCGGAGATCGAGAACAGCCTGAAGGTCTCGCCCTTCGTGAAGGAGGCGGTCGTCATCGGCGAGCGCCGCAAGTACCTGACCGCGCTCATCGGGATCGAGCTGGACACGGTCGGCGAGTGGGCACAGCGCCGGGGCATCCCCTACACGACCTACCGCGACCTGACGGAGAAGCCCGCGGTCGTCGAGCTGATCGGCTCGGTCGTCGACGAGACGAACGAGAAGTTCGCGCGGGTCGAGCAGATCAAGAAGTTCCGGCTGCTGCCGAAGGAGCTCGACCACGAGGAGGGAGAGCTGACCGCCACCCAGAAGGTCAAGCGGACCTCGATCTCGGACCAGTTCGGCGCGCTCATCGACGCCATGTACGGCCCGGGGGACGCCGCGTGAGCTTCTTCCTCCAGGTGACGGTCTCGGGGATCGCTCTCGGGGCGCTTTACACCCTGCTCGGGCTCGGCTTCGTCATCATCTACCGGGCGACCGAGGTCGTGAGCTTCGCCCAGCCCGCGCTCATGGTGTTCGGCGCCTACTTCAGCGTCTACTTCGCGACGGTGCTCGGCTGGAACTTCTGGCTCGCGCTGCTGCTGGCCGTGCTCGTCGCCGGTGCGATGGGCGGCGCGGTCGAGCGGATCGCGCTGCGGCCCATGGTCGGAGAGGCCGCCTTCAGCGCCGTCATGGTGACCATCGGCGTGGACGTCATCCTGCGGATCATCACGAACGACCTGCTCGGCGTCGGCATCCGGCAGGTCGGCGACCCGTGGGGGTTGCAGACGCTCGACATCGGCACGGTGCGGATCTTCGAGAAGGACGTGGCGGCGATCGTGATCACGGCCGTCGTCGTCGGGGCGCTCACGCTGTTCCTGCGCGGCTCGCGCTACGGGCTGGGCATGCGCGCGACGGCGCTCGACCAGGAGACCTCGATGGCGCAGGGCATCCCTGTGGGGCGGATGTTCAACCTCTCGTGGGTCCTCGCCGGAGCGCTGGCCGCGATCGCCGGCACGTTCGTCGGTGCCGGCGGCGCCGGCGTCACCCAGACGACCTGGGTGTTCGCCCTCAAGGCCCTGCCGGTCATCATCCTCGGCGGTCTCGACTCGATCGCCGGCGCGGTGCTCGGGGGACTGATCATCGGGCTCGCCGAGTCGTACACGGCGGCCTACCAGCCGCAGTACGCGTCGTGGCTCGGCAGCAACTTCTCGCTCGTCGTGCCGTACCTCGTGATGTTCATCGTCCTGCTGGTGCGGCCCTACGGGCTGTTCGGAACCCCGGAGATCGAACGCGTATGACGACCAACGGAGCAGCGTCGTGAGGGGTCGCCCCGAGCTGTACACGAGCTACGCCCGTGACCAGGCGATCTTCCCCACGCCGGCGAAGCGCTGGTGGTTCGTCGTGCTGATCGCCGTGATGGTGTGGCTGCCGTTCACGCTCTCCAGCGAGCTCGCGCTGATCCTTGCGAACGTGTTCGCGGCGGCGATCGGCGCGATCGGGCTGAACATCGTGTCGGGCTACGCGGGTCAGCTCTCGCTCGGGCACGCGTTCTTCCTCGGCCTCGGCGCCTACACCGGGGCGATCCTCGCCGGGCCGACCGGTGGACGGCTCGTCGGCTTCGGGATCGACAACGTCGTCGTGTGGCTGCTCGCGGCCGGCCTCGTCGCCGCAGTCGTGGGAGCCCTCGTCGCGCCGGTGGCGACGCGTCTGCGCGGTCTCTACCTCGCGATCGTCACCCTCGGCCTCGTGTTCATCGGCGACCACGTGTTCCGTGAGGTGAAGTCGCTCACCGGCGGCGTCGGGACCGGACGCTCCGCTGCCGTGCCGAACCTGTTCGGCTTCCGCTTCGACGACCCCGGGAAGGTGTTCGGCGTCTCGCTGGGCCGGGAGCAGGGCCTGTACTTCCTCGGGCTCATCACGCTCGTCGTGCTCGGGTTCCTCGCGAAGAACCTCGTGCGCTCGCGGGTGGGGCGTGCCTTCTCGGCCGTGCGCGACCGTGACATCGCCGCCGAGATCATGGGGGTGAACCTCACCCGGACCAAGGTGCTCGCCTTCACGATCTCGTCCTTCTACGGCGGCGTCGCCGGGGCGCTGCTCGCGACCAACACCGGGTTCATCGAGCCGTCGAGCTACAGCCTCGTCCTCTCGATCGAGTTCATCGCGATGATCATCATCGGTGGGGTGTCGACGATCTCCGGATCGATCCTCGGGGCCGCGTTCATCATCCTGCTGCCACGGCTGACCCAGGAGCTGCCGGGCGTCCTGCCCTTCATCGCCGAGGGCGGCTCGGGCGGCTTCCTCAACGTCTTCCAGCTCGAACGGATCCTCTACGGGGCGCTGATCATCGTCTTCGTCATCTTCGAGCCCCGCGGCATCTACGGGCTGTGGGTTCGCGCGCGCAACTACTGGAAGGCGTGGCCCTTCTCGTACTGACCTGCTCGTCACTGAAGGGGAGGCAATCGGGAGACCTCAGGCTACTACCGCTGTAGTATGGATCCACAGGGACCGGGAACCGAGAGGAGCACAACACATGCGGGACACGAGACGATGGTGGCGCACCGCTGCCTCCGTCGCGGTGCTGGCACTGGCGCTGAGCGCCTGTGGCGGCGGGGGCGACGGGGACACCGGGGCGTCAGAGAGCGAGACGGCCTCGACCGGCGGGAGCGAGAGCTCGTCGCCGGCGGCGAGCGAGTCGGGCAGCGGCCAGGCGGCCGAGGTCAAGACCGGCGCCGGCGTGACGTCCGAGCCGTGCCCGGACGCGGTCAACCAGGACAACGGCTGCATCTACGTGGGCACGCTGTCCGACCTGTCCGACGGACCGTTCGCGACCTTCGGGCCGCAGCTGGTCGCCGGTCAGGAGGCCTTCTGGAAGCGGGTCAACGAGCAGGGCGGGATCGGCGGGGCGTACAACGTTTCGATGCAGGGCTACACCGAGGACACCCACTACAAGCCGGACCTGCACGCGCAGGCCTACCAGAAGATCCACAACGACGTGGCGGCGCTCACCCAGACCCTGGGGACCCCGCCGACGCTGGCCATCCTCGACACGATGAAGTCCGACAACATGGTCGGCGCCGTGTCGACGTGGTGGTCCGGCTGGGCGTTCGAGCCGAACATCCTCCAGACCGGCACGAGCTACTGCCTCGCCACCATGGACGGCATCGAGTGGGAGCAGAAGACCAACGACATCAAGTCGGTCATGGTCGTCTACTACCCCGGTGACTACGGCGGCGACTCGCTCGCCGGCGCCAAGGTGGCGGTCGACAAGCTCGGCCTCGAGATGATGGGCGAGATCCAGCAGGTGCCGACCGCGGCAGGCGGCGACGTCTCCGGGGCGGTCCAGCAGATCGTGCAGAAGAAGCCCGACCTCGTCGTGCTGACCGTCGGCCCGGTCGAGACCGGGCAGATCATCGGGCAGGCTGCGGCGGGCGGCTACCAGGGACAGTTCCTGGGCAACAACCCGACCTTCGACAAGGCGCTGCTCGACAGCGCGGCCGGCCCGGCGCTCGAGGCGATGTTCAACATCACCGCGCCGCACGAGAACTGGGGCGGCGACGCCCCGGCGTTCCAGGCCATGAAGGAGGCCTTCGGCGACGGCCAGCCGCAGAACGACGGCTGGACCTACGGCTGGATGATCACCTACCCGATCAAGTCGGCGCTCGAGCAGGCCTACAAGAACGGTGACCTCACCCACGAGGGCATCTACAAGGCCTCGCAGGAGATGACCGTGGACTACGAGGGCGCGCTGCCGGACATCAACTACGGCGCCGACCCGAACGAGGCCGTGGTCCGCCAGTCGACCATCGGCAAGCCCGACAAGAACGCCACCGACCGGCTGGGCATCCAGACCGTGGAGAAGGCGTTCACCGGTGATGTCGCGAAGAACTTCGACTTCACCGAGCCCTGCGCCGCGGCCGGCTGAGCCGGATCGAGGCAACACGGCGATGAGCGGGGCGGCCCAGGTGGCCGCCCCGCTCGCATGCCTGACGGGATCAGGGACGGACCAGGGTGATCCCCGATGGCGGGGGCGGTCGCGACGGGACACGATGGACACAACAGCGAACGACCTCCCGACCTCCCTGCCAGGAAAGGACCTGAAGTGACCACCACGTGCCCGACCTGCGGAGCCGTGACGACCGACGAGGCACGAGCGTGCCCGACGTGCGGCACGCAGCTCCACGGCGGTCCCGCGAGCACCCCGCCCTCGGCGCCGCCACCCTCCTCCGCATCCGCCGGCAGCCCACCGCCGACCAGCCCGCAGGGCTTCAGCCCGGTCCCGACGATGCCGCCTCCGCCGGCTGCGGCCCATCCCTCCGGTCTGACCAACGAGGTCCGCAACTGGGGGATGGCCGCGCACCTGTCGGCCTACCTCGGCCTGTTCGGCGGGATCATGTGGTTCGTCGGCCCGCTGGTCGTGTGGCTGGCCAAGCGCGACGAGCACCCCTTCATCGAGTACCACGCGAAGGAGGCGCTGAACTTCAACATCACCTGGACGCTGTACACGATCGTCGCCGGGGTGAGCGTCCTGGTCCTCGTGGGGATCGTCCTGCTGCCCGTCGTGCTCGTCGCGTGGTTCGTCCTGCCGCTGATCGCTGGCATCAAGGCCTCGAACGGCGAGAGCTACCGCTACCCGATGACCATCCGGTTCGTCAGCTGACCTTCACAGAACCGTCGCCGTGGTGGCGAGAGGTACTCGCCACCACGGCGACGGTTCACGCTCGTCCGACGATGCTCAGCACGCGCTGTTACCGCGTGCCGTGAACGGCATCGGCGTCACGGTGGTGTAGTCCGTGCATATCTCCGTCGTTCCCGCGGCCGTGCCGAACACGACCAGTCGCTGGCCCGCGGCGAGACGGCTGCCGTTGCCGGGATTCGGCGGGACGGCCCAGGGCAGCGAACCCCCGGCGAGCGTGTCGGTCGTGTAATGCGCCCGGGCCGTACCCGTGCTCGGCGCATAGAGCCGGCCCACCTGGTTGTACGCGCCCTGTCGCTGGCCGAAGCCGACGAAGCCGAAGTCCGTGATGCTCGCCTTGATGACGTAGGAGACGCTGCTGGGACAGTTCGTTCCCAGCACGGCGGATGACGAACTCTCCGCCCGTGAAGTGATGAGAAGTGTTCCGATGCCGGTCCCCATGAACCCACCCTGGTCGTAGTCCGCCGTCGTGCGCCAGGTGATGGTGCAGACGCCGCCTCCCGGAAGAGGTACCGGCACGGGTGTGGTGTCCATCTTCGCGACCACGGACACGGGCTTGACCGGCTGCCCCTCGCAGAACACACCCCGCGCCTGGTCCAGGTACGGCGAGTCCTGTCCGTACACGTCGGCGATCTCCGCCATCAGGGCGTCCCACAGTTGGGGGTCGTCGCAGGCCGGATTCGCCGACACTCCCTCGTCGAGTGTCGTGCTGGCCTGTGCCGACCCCGTCAGTAGGGGCAGCAGCAGCGCGGGTAGGGCAGTCACCACCACCAGCAGTCGTCGCGCCCTCGTTCTTGGATCGAGCCTCTTTCCCATTGTGTTCCCCTCCGCATGCAGCAGTCCCCGCTGCCAGCTCATTGCCGGGCTTCGCTACCGCAGGTGATCACTTCCATGCAGGTTGTGCGGTGTCCTTGCGGATCCGTAAGCATGCGCGCACATCACCCGTCTTTGTGCGATATGGCGGCCGGCGCGCTAGGTGAGGAGGAGTTCGTTGTCGGACAGCGAAAGAAGGAGATCGTCACGCCACGAAAGCCTTGCCGCCGTTGCAGCGAGCAGGTCGTGCGCAGCTTCTCTGTGACGAGTCCGCGTCGATCGAGGGCGCCCGCACGGACCCCGACGAGGACCACGCGTTCATGTCGTGCCAGGACCGAGTCGAGGTGCTCCACGTCCTCCGGCCGGACTGGGGCCTCCCACGTCGGGTCCTTCGTAAAGGTCGTCGGGAAGCCAACCACCGCGCGCTCCTTCAGTTCCGGCGCGTAGAGCTCCATGGGGAGCTGTCCGTAGTTGCCGACGTAGACCAGCAGGTCCCCCGCCATGGTGTTGTGCGCGAGGAACTGCGCGGCGGTCCGAAACTCGGAACCCTGCGCGGTGTACAGGGCCTGCTGGGCGACGCCGAAGGAGGCGAGGCCGACGACGATCGCGGGCACGGCCCACGCCAGCGCCCGATGGTGCGCCAGCACCCCGGCCGTTCCGAGACCGACCGAGACCGCGAGCAGCGGGACGAGCACGGTCCACGAACGGGGGAACGGGATCGTCTGCACCGCGAGGGTGACAAACGTGGGGGTCAAAGCCGCTGCCAGTGTGGCGGCACCCACGAGCATCGTCGGCCATTGCCACCCGAGGGCCAGGGGGGCCGCGCCGGCGACCAGCAGGATGAGTACGAGCGCCACGACGGGGGCCGAGGGCAACCACATCGCGCCCCCTTGTCGCAGGAGGTTCATCGGACCTTGCGGTGCGATCCACGAGAGATTCTGCGACGAGTGGGAGAGCTGTTCCACGAAACCAGGCAGCCATGGTCCCCATAGCACCGCAAAGGCCGCCGGACCGATCGCTGTCCGCCAGGCCTGCTCCCGCTTTCTCAGGTCTCGCGCGAAGAGCACGGCGAGCATGGCGAGCACGGGTGGCAGCGCGGTGACATGCGTCAGCGCGGCGAGGGCACTAAGGACCCCCGTCGCGAGCCGGGACCGGGGCCCACCCCGCGCGAGGACACTCACCGCCGCCAGGAGCGTCGCCACCACGAGAAACGCGGCCATGGCGTACATCCGGCCGTCCCTGCTCATGGCGATGTGGAAGCCGGTGAGGGCGACGACGGCGGCAGCCGTCAGCGCGCCGGAGGTGTGGGGCCCGGCGCGATGCGGCCAGTGCAGCCGCAACAGACTGTCCGTAGCCAGACCGGCGAGCAGCACCGCTCCGACTCCGAACGCTACGGACAGGAGTCTCAGGCCGGTGGCCGAGACGCTTCCCGGTAGGGCGGCGACGAGCAGGTAGTGCAGCGGCGGATGGGTGTCCATGGCGGCGATGAGGCCGGGGATTCGCGCCATCGGATGGTCGCTCACCCAGATGGTGAAGGCTTCGTCGAGTCGCAGTGCCTCATGGGTGAGCTGGAATGCCCGGAGGACGCCGGCGACGACGCCGATGCCGGCAAGGCCGACGAGGAAGGGGAACCGGGCTTCTCTCGTCCGGCTGACCCGACCGCTTTCCGCGGCCATCACATGCTCTTGGTGCATCCTGGTCTCCAGGTCGGCTGCCGCCGCAGCGGAGGCGTCTCCGTGTTCCGACCTCAGTCGGCCGGATCAGCACACGCGACGGCGAAGATCGTCGCACGTCTGCCTCCCATGCGCCGTCAGGTCGCCGGGTCGTGCCGTCGGTCCTCGGCATCCGTTTCGTCGCCAGACCCCTCGCCTCCTGCCGGGCACCGGAAGGTGTGCCGGGTCGTGTCAGTCCGCTGCGCTACCCTGTCGGCGTGCCGCGAACGTGCGTTCGAGGGCCTCGTCCGGAGCGGTGCGGCGCGTAACGGCCGCCGGCCGGCCTGGGGCTCAGCCGCCCGCTTTCTCAGCGTCGACCGCGCCGCGTCACCAGCACGCTGTCCACGTCAGGACGCCAGGAATCGCTTCCGTGCCCGACCCCGAACACCTCGCCGCGACCGACGCCTCAGCAGGGCTGCTGCAGGGCCTGAACCCGCCGCAGCAGCAGGCCGTGCTGGCCACCGAGGGGCCCGTGCTGGTGGTCGCCGGCGCCGGGTCGGGCAAGACCCGCGTGCTGACCCACCGGATCGCGCACCTCATCCGCGACCAGCACGTCAACCCGTTCGCGATCCTGGCGATCACGTTCACGAACAAGGCCGCGGACGAGATGGCGTCGCGGGTCGGCGAGCTCGTCGGCAGCCGCCTGTCCGACAGGATGTGGGTCACGACCTTCCACAAGGCGTGCGTGCGGATCCTGCGGCGCGAGCTCCACCGGCTCGGCTACCGGTCGGGGTTCACGATCTACGACGCGCAGGACTCTCGGCGGCTGATCACCCAGATCATCAAGGACCTGGGGATCGACGACAAGCGGATCACGCCCCGCGGCGTCCAGCATGAGATCAGCCGTGCGAAGGACGAGCTGATCGACTTCGAGACCTACAAGGCGAAGGCGAACGGCTACCCGGACATCCTCATCGCCGACGTGTACGAGCGCTACCAGGACCGGCTGCTGAAGGCCAACGCGCTGGACTTCGACGACCTCATCATGCGAGCCGTCGAGCTCCTCCAGCTCTTCCCCGAGGTGCTCGAGCACTACCAGCGCCGCTTCCAATACCTCATGGTCGACGAGTACCAGGACACGAACCGGGCGCAGTACCACCTCGTGAACCTGCTGGCCGCCGGGCACCGCAACCTCATGGTGGTCGGGGACGCGGATCAGTGCCTGTTGCCGGGCACGAAGGTCAGCACCCCCGCGGGACTCAGCACCATCGAGGACCTGCGGCCGGGAGATCGGGTGCTCGCGTCCGGCGGTGGCTCCGACGCCATCTCGGTGGTCGTCCGCAACGTCATGGAAGGTCACTACGTCGGTCGTCGCTATCGGGTCACAACTGACGACGGGCGGGCGATCGACGGAACGGCGCATCATCTGCTGCCCGTGCGGGTGGAGGCGGTGCCCGGCCGTCACATCGTCTACCTGATGTACCGGGCAGACCGTGGCTTCCGCATCGGGCGGACGAAGAGCGCCCGACCTGCACGTCGAGGTGAGCAACCGAAGCCGGGTTACCTGGTGCGGGCGAACCAGGAGCATGCGGACAAGCTGTGGGTGCTCGCGGTCTGCGACCAGATCGCCGACGCCGCCTACTGGGAGTCCTACTACGCGGCCGAGTACGGGCTGCCAACGGCCTGCTTCCACGGCGCCGGGCGCGAGCTCGCCATGACCGAGGACCGCCTCGAGGAGCTGTACGGCGAGGTAAACACGGAGGACCGGGCTGCAGAGCTGATGGCGGACCTCGACCTGAGCTTCGACCACCCCCATCATCGTCCCCAGGGCGGGGGCCGCCGGCAGTCCGCCAACGTGGTGATGTTCCAGGACTGGCGCGCGGGCGACGTCGGCTACCACCGTCTGAGCTGGAGCTCCACGCGTGCGGATGTGGCGAGGCAACTCGAACGCGCTGGCCTCCCCGTACGGTCGAACGGCAAGGGCGGGTATCGCGTCGAGACCTCGCGCAAGTCGTACCGGGGGGCACTGGACCTGGCGGCGGTCATGCAGGAGGCGGCGGGGCTCGAGCTCTCCCTCCGCGCCCAGGTCGACGGACGTTGCTACGACATCCAGCCGCTGTCCCATTGCCGGCCCGGCATGCAGGTGCTCGTCGAGCGCGGTGGGCGGTTCGAGGAAGCCACGGTGGCGCAGCTGACCTCGCAGGACTACGACGGGCCGGTGTACGACCTGGAGGTCGATCGCGCCCACATGTTCGTGGCCGACGGCGTGCTGGTCCACAACTCGATCTACGGCTTCCGGGGCGCCACCATCCGCAACATCCTCGACTTCGAGCACGACTACCCGGACGCGACCGTCATCCCGCTGACCCGCAACTACCGGTCGACCGAGACGATCCTGACCGCCGCGAACACGGTCATCAAGCACAACCGGCAGCGAAAGCCGAAGGACCTGTGGACCGACAAGGGGCGCGGGGCGCGGGTGGTGCGCTACCACGCCTCCGACGAGCACGACGAGGCCGCGTTCGTGTCGGAGGAGGTCGAGCGGCTGCGCCGCGAGGAGGGAGTGCGCTTCGACGAGGTCGCGATCTTCTACCGGACCAACGCCCAGTCGCGTGTCCTCGAGGAGGTCTTCGTCCGCGTCGGCACCCCCTACCAGGTCATCGGCGGGGTGCGGTTCTACGAGCGCAAGGAGGTGAAGGATCTCCTCGCCTACGCGAGGCTGCTCGTGAACCCGACCGACGACGTGTCCGCCCGGCGCGTCGTGAACACGCCCCGTCGCAGCATCGGGCGCAAGACCGAGGAGGCCGTCGACTGGCACGCGCGCCGGGAGGGCATGAGCTTCCTCGAGGCCTGCCGGGAGGCGGAGCACATCCCACAGCTCGGCGCCCGCGCGGTGTCGGCGGTCACCTCCTTCGTCGACCTGCTCGACCTGCTGCGCACCGAGATGGAGGAGGGGGCGGACGTCCCGGAGCTCATCGAGACGATCTGGCAGCGCACCGGCTACATGAAGGAGCTCCAGGCCGAGCGGACGATCGAGGCGCTTGGGCGCGAGGAGAACCTGCGCGAGCTCAAGTCCGTCGCCCAGGAGCTCCACGAGCGCGACATCGGGACGGGGCGCGCCGGCCTCGAGGGCTTCCTCGAGTCGGTCACGCTGGTCACCGAGCAGGACAACCTCGTCACCGACGACGAGGGTGACGGCAACGTGACCCTCATGACGCTGCACAACGCGAAGGGCCTGGAGTACCCGGTCGTGTTCATGGTCGGGCTCGAGGACGGCGTCTTCCCGCACGTCCGGTCGCTGTCGGACTCGCAGCAGCTCGAGGAGGAGCGTCGGCTCTGCTACGTCGGGCTCACCCGTGCCCAGGAGCGGCTCTACGTCACGCACGCCGACCACCGCACGCTGTGGGGCGGCAGGTCCTACAACCCGCCGTCGCGGTTCCTCAAGGAGCTGCCCGAGGAGGTCGTCGACGCGAAGGGCGCGACGATGACGAGCTCCGCGGCGTCCCGCGCCCGCGACCGCGAGGCGCTGCGCTTCGAGGGCGAGGAGTTCGCCGTCGGCGACCGGGTCGTCCACCCGAAGTTCGGCGAGGGACGGATCGCGGCGCTGGCCGGCGAGGGCGAGCGCTCCGAGGCGACCGTCGACTTCGACGCGGTGGGGCGCAAGCAGCTGCTGCTGGCCTACGCGCCGATCGTGAAGGCCTGACGGGGGCGTTCCGCCTCGCGATACGTGAACCCTCCACCCTCGAGCTCCCGGGTCGATCGTTCACACAGGCGGCTGGGCTGGGGCACGTGCGGCCGCGGGCTCTACCCTTGGTGACTAGTCCCTCCATGCCACCCGCCCCTCCATTTCACCCGCCCCCGCCCTAGGAGGAACCATGAACGCCAGCCGGCAGGTATCCGTCGAGCGGGTCATCCCCGCGGACGCGCAGGACATCTTCGACGTCCTCGCCGACCCCGGGCAGCACCCGGTGATCGACGGGTCCGGGACTGTGAAGGGGACGCTCGGGTCGTTCGAGCGTCTCGGGCCCGGCTCGAAGTTCGGCATGCGGATGCGTATCGGTCTGCCCTACCCGATCCGCAACGAGGTGGTCGAGTTCGAGGAGGCCCGCCTCATCGCGTGGCGCCACTTCGGCGGCCACATCTGGCGCTACACCCTCGAGCCCGTCGAGGGCGGCACCCGCGTCACCGAGACGTTCGACTGGAACCACGCCCGGTCGCGGGCCTACATCGAGTGGCTCAACTGGCCCGAGCGGCACCAGCCGAACATGGCCAAGACGCTCGAGCGGCTCGAGCAGCACGTCGTCGGCGGCGTCGCCGCGTAGTCGCCCGGCGGATCATCGCCTCCGGGCCGGACCTATGCTCGATCCGGTCCCGCTCTGGAGCCTGACGCCATCGACGCTCGCCGAACCGCCGCCATACTGACCGTCAGCGACGGCGTCTCCCACGGCGTGCGGCGGGACGACACGGGGGAGGCGCTCGCGCGCATCCTCGCGGACGCGGCGTTCACCGTGGTCCGCCGCGAGGTGGTCGCCGACGACACCGGGCCGATCGCCGCCGCCATCCGTGACCTCTGCGCCGACGCGTCGCTGGTCGTGACCAACGGTGGCACCGGGCTCGGGCCGCGGGACGTCACCCCGGAGGCGACGCGCCGTGTCATCGAGCGAGAGGTCCCCGGACTCGCGGAGGCGATGCGAGCCGCCGGCCGCGCGACCACCCCGATGGCGGACCTGTCGCGGGCGCTCGTCGGGGCCACGGGCGAGACGCTCGTGGTCAACCTGCCCGGCAGCCCGACGGGCGCCGCCGAGAGCCTCGAGGCCATCCTCGGCACGATCCCGCACGCGCTCGACCTGCTCGCCGGTCACACCCGGCACGCCGGCGACACCTCGGCCGGCGAGACGACCGGTCATGAGCACGGCCACGGGCACGGTGGTCACGAGCGTGGCCATGACACCGGTGAGCCGCCGCCGGCGCGCGCCGGCCGTCCGTCGGGCGACGACGTGCTCACCGAGCTCGGCCGGCGCGTCGACCGCGGCGAGCCCGCCGTGGTGGTGAGCGTCGTGCGCATCGACGGGGAGCCTCCCTCGGCGCTCGGCCGGCGCCTGCTGATCGGTCCGGCGGGGCCCCTCGCCGGCACGCTCGGGTGCTCGGACTTCGACGCGGCCGCGGTCGCGGATGCCGGTGCCGTCCTCGCGGGCGGAGAGGCGACGCTGCGGACCTACACCCACGACCTCGGGACGGTGGAGGTCCTTCTCGAGCCGCAGGGTCTGCGCGACCGGTTCGTCGCGATCGGTGCGACGCCGGTCGCTGCATGGCTGCTCCGGTGGGCGGCGGACCTCGGCGACGAGACGGTGCTCGTCGACCCGCACGGCGGCCGCGTGACCGACGAGCTGCGCGCCGTCGCCGACGAGGTCGTGGAGGACCTCGCGGACGTGCCCGTGGACGCACGCACCGACGTGGTGCACACCGACCACGACGCCCCGCGCGTCGCCGACCACCTCGCGGATGCGCTGCGCCGCGGGGCGCGGTACGTGGGCGTGATGGGAAGCGCCCGGCACGCCAGCCCGCACCTCGACGCGCTCGCCGAGCTCGGTGTCGACGAGGCGACGATCGCCCGGCTGCACTCGCCGGTCGGCATCAAGCTCGGCGGGGCGGCGCAGGAGATCGCGCTCGGGATCCTCGCCGGTGTCGTGGCCGCGCGAAACGGACGTGACCTGCCGGCGTGATCTGGCGGCGCCCGCCGCCCTCCCGAACCTGGCTCCCGAATCCGGCCTCCCGAACCCACCCCGCGCCAACCGGACCTGGGCTCGGGCTCAGCTCGTGCAGGCCGGTGTGGCGTGCTCGCTCGACGGAGTCGGGCCCGGCTGGGTCGTCGTCGGGTCCACGTAGAGGACGCCTTCGTCCACGATGGTGGGATGCTCCCGCAGTGAAGGGCGGCCGTCGAACCCCCGTCCGGTGAGGCTCCAGACGGCGCCGTCGGCGCCTTCCACATGTCGGCTGGCCGGGCAGTAGCGCAGCGCCAGCGTGTCCGCGTCGGCGAACGCCCGAATCCGGCCGGTTGCGGCGACGTAGAGGATGCCGAGGTCGGCGTCCGCACGCGAGATCCCGAGGTCTTCCACCGCGGCGACCCGGGTGAACGGCGCGCCGGGAGGACCGGCACCGATCCGCAGGTAGGCGAGCCCGGCCGCGAGCACCAGCAGCCCCGCCACCACCGCGGCGATGATCCACTGCAGCCCGAGCGGCGCGCGCAGCACGATCTTGCGGGCGCGCTTCGCAGCGCGGTCCGGGAGGTAGCCGCGCGGGCCGAACTCGGGGTTCTGCTCGTCGGCGGCGTGCTGGGGCACCGGCGGGTCTCCGCGTCGGGGACGGCCGGGCACGGTACCGCCTGCGGGGCGCCGCACGGCCCGCCACACAGAAACCGCCGGATGCGCCGGTTCCTGGGGGGCGACCTGCGTCCCCGGGCGCCGGGAAACGGCCCGCCACACAGAAACCGCCGGATGCGCCGGTTCCTGCGGGGCGCGCCGGGTCGGCTGGCGGTCCGCGGGCCGAAAACCGCCGGATGATGCGCCGGTTCCTGCAGGCACGCGGCGCTGCGGCCGCCCCGCAGGACTCAGCTCGTGCCGGCCCACCGCCACCGGTCGGCGCGCCGGCGCCGCCGCTCGTCGGGATCCTCGGCGGCGAGGGCTGCGAGGTGCCTCGCCACCGCCGCGTGGGCCGCCGCGACAACGAGCCCCTCGGGCTCGCCCACCACCTCGTCGGCGATCCCGAGGTCCGCGAGGTCGCGGGACGTGAGCTTGAGCAGCGGCGCGACCTCTGCCGCCCGCTGCGCGTCGCGGTGGAGGATCGCCGCGGCGCCCTCGGGTGCGATCACGGAGAACGTCGCATGCTCCTCGATCAGCAGCCGGTCGCCGACGGCCAACGCGAGCGCCCCGCCGGAGCCGCCCTCGCCGATCACGAGCGCCACGACCGGCGAGCGCACCGCCAGCACCTCGGCGAACGTCCGGGCGATGTGGTGGGCGATCCCGCCCGCCTCGCTCGACGCGGACGCGTCCGCGCCCGGCGTGTCGATGAGGGTCAGCACCGGCACGCCGAGCCGGTCCGCGAGGTGCAGTCCGCGCCAGGCCTTGCGGTAGCCGGCGGGCGTGACGCGGGCCTCGTTGCGGGTGCGGTCCAGTCCGACGACGACCACGGGCCGCCCGCCGACCCGTGCGAGGGCGACCCGCAGCGCCGGGTCGTCCCCGCCGGCACGGTCGCCGTGCAGCTCGGCGGCCACGTCCAGCGCGGTCAGGTACGCCGGCGTGCGTGGGCGGTCGTCCGCCCGGGCGCGCTCCACCTCGGTCCACGCGTCGCCGAGCGCGATCCGTGCGCCCTCGGGGAGGCCCGCCCCCTCGCCGGACGCGGCCCCCTCGTCGCTGTCGGAGGTGCCGTCGCCCACGGCCGTCGCGGCCCACGCGAGCAGCCGTGCGAGCTGCGCCGGCAGGTCCGGCCGCTCGACCACCGCGTCGACGAGTCCCGCCGCACGGGCACCCGTGGCGGTGTGCGAGTGCTCGGGCAGTGGTCCGCCCGTCATCGCCTCCGCCACGCGCGGCCCCGCGAACCCGATGGTCGCGTGCGGCTCGGCCAGGACCACGTCGGCGAGGTTCGCGTGGGAGGCGAACACGCCGCCGGTCGTCGGGTCCCGCAGGACGGACACCTGCAGGAGGCCGGCCTCGCCGTGCCGCCGCGCCGCCACGGCCGTGGCGGCCATCTGCACCAGCGACGCCATGCCCTCCTGCATGCGGGCCCCGCCCGTCGAGGGCAGCAGGACGATCGGCAGCCGCCGCTCCCGGGCATGGTCGAACGCCGCAGCCACCCGCTGCCCCACGGCCGAGGACATCGACCCGCCCATGAACCCGAAGTCCCAGGCGACGAGCACCCCTCGTGCCCCGCTGCCCGTGATGCGTCCCTCGACGGCCTGCACCGCCTCATCGATCCCCGTCTTCCCGCGCGCCCGTGCGCGCTGGTCGTCGTAGCCGGGCCAGGCCAGGGGGTCGCGATCGGTCGCCACGTCCGAGACGGCGACCGGGGTGGCATCGTCGACGAGCCAGTCGAGCAGCACGCGGGCCGGTACGCGTGCCGCGGTCCCGCACTCCTCGCACCAGCCGGGCACCGGCCCATCGAGCTCGGTGTCGCACCGGGGGCACGTGGTCGTCACGGCGGCGCTCCTCCTGGCGTCTGCGCGGTGCCCGACGCTAACGCCTGGCGCGTGCCGGCCACAGCCCGCGAGCCCGACCCGGTGGCCCGACGGTCACCGCCGTCACATGGCATCGCGTTCGAGGGCTCGACTATCCTCGGCCGGCGTGGCGGTGCACCGGGACGCGGTTCTGCCCGTCCCCGCGGGGTCGTGAGCACCAGAGCACACGCCCCCCGGCCCGCGACCGTCCCAGGTTCGTCCCGCACCTCGCGGCCGACGTTCGAACGAGGAGGATCACGTGGCCATCCGCGTCGTCGTGGCCAAGCCCGGTTTGGATGGTCACGACCGAGGTGCCAAGGTCGTGGCGCGCGCGCTGCGCGACGCCGGCATGGAGGTGATCTACACCGGCCTCCACCAGACCCCCGAGCAGATCGTGAACGCGGCCCTGCAGGAGGACGCCCAGGCCATCGGGATGTCCATCCACTCCGGGGCCCACATGACGCTCTTCCCGAAGGTCGTGAAGCTCCTGCGCGAGTCCGGCGCCGACGATGTCGTCGTCTTCGGCGGCGGGATCATCCCGCAGGAGGACATCCAGCCGCTCAAGGACCAGGGCATCGCCGCCATCTTCACCCCCGGCACCCCTATCAAGACGATCACCGACTGGGTCGCAGCGAACGTTCCCGAGCGGAGCTGAGCCCGCCGAGCGGGGCTGCGCCCCGGCCCACCCACCGCCCGCCCACCCACCTCCCACAACGGCACGGAGTCACCGATGGACCTCGTCGAGTTCCAGGGCAAGCAGCTGTTCCGCACGAACGGCGTGCCCGCACCCCCCGAAGGCACGGTCTGCCGCACGGCCGACGAGGTCGAGCAGGCCGCACGCGAGCTCGGCGGCACCGTCGTCGTGAAGGCCCAGGTCAAGACCGGCGGCCGCGGCAAGGCCGGCGGCGTCAAGCTCGCCGAGGGCCCGGACGAGGCGAAGGCGGTCGCCGAGGACATCATCGGCCTCGACATCAAAGGTCACACCGTCCGTATCGTCTACGTCGAGCCGGCCTCCGACATCGCCGAGGAGTACTACCTCTCGGTCATGCACGACCGCGTCGGCAAGGGCTACCTCGTCATCTGCTCCGCCCAGGGCGGCGTGGACATCGAGGAGGTCAACCGGACCAACCCCGACGCCGTCGTGAAGTGGAAGCTGACCCCGTCGGAGACCGAGGACGGCCTCTCCCGCGACACGGCGCTCGAGATCGTCACGAAGGGCAACCTGCCCGAGGACGCCCGCGAGCAGGGCGCCGACCTGCTCGTCGAGCTGTTCGCCGCCTTCACCAAGGAGGACGCGACCCTCGTCGAGATCAACCCGCTGATCAAGACCGACGACGGCCGGGTGCTCGCGCTCGACTCGAAGGTGACGCTGGACAACAACGCGGCCTTCCGCCACGACGGCTACCAGCAGTGGGTCATCGACGAGCTCGAGGCCGACGACCCGCTCGAGGCGGAGGCCCGCCGCGAGGGCATCCAGTACGTGAAGCTCGACGGCTCCGTCGGGGTGCTCGGCAACGGTGCCGGCCTCGTCATGGCCACCCTCGACGTGGTCGCCCAGGCCGGCGGTCACGCCGCGAACTTCCTCGACGTGGGCGGCGGCGCCAGCGCCGAGGAGATGACGAAGGCCCTGTCGCTCGTGCTGAAGGACGAGCGCGTCAAGAGCGTCATGATCAACATCTTCGGTGGCATCACCCGCTGCGACGAGATCGCGAACGGGGTGCTCGCCGCCCTCGACGAGCTCGGCGACATCGACCACAAGTTCGTCGTCCGCCTCGACGGCACGCTCGCCGCCGAGGGACGACAGATCCTGTCCGACGCCAACCACCCGAACGTGGTGCCCGCCGCGACGATGGGCGAGGCGGCCGAGAAGGCCGTCGAGCTCGCGCACGGCTGATCCCGGCCCGCCGGTCGTCCGCGGCCGGCCCGCCACCACGCCACCGCGTCGCACAGGCCTGAGAGGACAACACCCATGAGCATCTTCATCGACGAGAACACGAAGGTCGTCGTCCAGGGCATCGGCACCCAGGGGACGTTCCACGCGAAGCGCAACAAGGACTACGGCACCACGATCGTCGCCGGCACCCACCCGAAGAAGGGCGGGACGACGTGGGAGGAGCTCGACGTTCCCGTCTTCGCGACGGTCAAGGAGGCCGTCACCGAGGCCGGCGCGAACACCTCCATGGTGATGGTCCCGGCCCCCTTCACGAAGGACGCGATCCTCGAGGCCTACGAGGCGGGGATCGAAACCATCATCACCATCACCGAGGGCGTCCCCGTCCACGACATGACCGAGGTCTACGACACGGTCGTGCGCAAGGGCGGCGTCCGGCTCATCGGGCCGAACTGCCCCGGGCTGATCAGCCCCGGCAAGTCGAACGTCGGGATCATCCCGGCGGACATCACCTTCCCCGGCAAGGTCGGCCTCGTGTCGCGCTCCGGGACGCTGACCTACCAGATCATGCACGAGCTCGCGCAGGCCGACATCGGCATCTCCACCTGCGTCGGGATCGGCGGTGACCCCGTCATCGGCACCCAGTTCCTCGACGTGATCCAGGCGTTCGCGAACGACCCCGACACCGACGCGATCGCGTTCGTCGGCGAGATCGGCGGGACCGAGGAGCAGGTCGCCGGCAAGTGGATCCAGGACAACATCCCGGACACGCCGGTCGTCGGCTACATCGCCGGGTTCGAGGCCCCCGAGGGCAAGCAGATGGGCCACGCCGGCGCGATCGTCAAGGAAGGCGGCGAGGGCGGCGAGTCCGCGGCCGAGAAGAAGGAGATCCTCGAGGGCATGGGCATCTCGGTGGCCATGAACCCCTCCGAGGCGGCCCAGCTCATGATCGAGCGGCTCGGCCGCTGAGCATCCCCGTCACCGCGCGAGGGCACGACGGGGTGCTGCGGTGACCCTCGACCGCGTCGCGATCGTCGAGGGGAACCTCGACCGGCTGCTCGACGAGCTCACGGCGGCCGACGAGCTCCTCGCCCGCGACGCGCCGCTGACGCCCGGGACGGCCCTCACGGCCGCCCGGGCGCTCGACGTCTTCACCGACCAGGTGCGCTCCCGCGTGCTCAACGTCGCCGCCCGGGCGCTGCGCTCGCGCGGCGTCGGCTACTACACGATCGCGAGCGCCGGCCACGAGAACGATGCGGTCGTCGGCGCCCTGCTCGAGACGACCGACCCCTGCTTCCTGCACTACCGCTCCGGTGGGCTCATGATGGCCAGGGCGCGCCGGGGCGGCGAGGACCCGCTCTACGACACGCTGCTGTCGTTCGTCGCCGCGGCCGACGACCCGGTGTCCGGCGGTCGGCACAAGGTGTGGGGCTCACGTCGCCTGTGGGTCCCGCCCCAGACGAGCACCATCGCCTCGCACGTCCCGAAGGCCGTCGGCACCGCCATCGCCCTCGAGCGGGCACGCCGGCTCGGTCACGACACCGGCCTGCCCGACGACGCAATCGTGAGCTGCTCGTTCGGTGACGCCTCCGCGAACCACGCGACCGCGCTGACCGGGATCAACGCCGCCCGCTACGCCCACCGGCGGGGCGCGCCGACCCCGATCCTGTTCCTCTGCGAGGACAACGGGATCGGCATCTCGGTCGACACCCCGTCGCGCTGGATCGCCGAGACCTTCGGCACCATGAGCCACCTGCGCTACCTGCGCGCCGAGGGCTCGCTCGTCGACATCCACGACACGGTCGCCGAGGCGATCCGGACCTGCCGTGCCGCCCGCCGACCGGTGTTCCTGCACCTGCCGACCGTGCGTCTGTGGGGCCACGCCGGCAGCGACGTGGAGGCGGGCTACCGGTCGCTCGCCGAGATCGAGGCCGCCGAGGCCCGTGACCCGCTGCTGGCCAACGCCCGGCTGCTGGTCGAGACCGGCGCCGCCACGCCCGACACGCTGCGGGCGATCGTCGCGGACACGCGGGAGGAGGTGCGCCGCCTCGCCGACAGGGCCGCCGAGCGTCCGCGGCTGTCCGGCCGGGACGCGATCATGGCGCCGCTCGCTCCCTACGACGCCGACGCGACCCGCCGGGAGGCGACCGGCTCGCCCGCGGAGGAGGAGCGCCGGCGCGTCTTCGGCGGCGACCTGCCCGAGGCCGCGACCGCCCCGTCACGGCGCACCCTGGCCGCCCACGTCAACGCGGCGCTGAAGGACGAGATGGCCCGCCGCCCCGAGGTCCTCGTCTTCGGTGAGGACGTCGGGCGCAAGGGCGGCGTCTACTACGTCACCGGCGGCCTGCAGGAGTCCTTCGGGCAGCACCGGGTCTTCGACACGCTGCTGGACGAGACCACCATCCTCGGGATGGCGCAGGGCGCCGGGCTGCTCGGGTTCCTGCCGGTCCCCGAGATCCAGTACCTCGCCTACCTGCACAACGCCCTCGACCAGCTCCGTGGCGAAGCGGCCTCCCTGGCCTACTTCTCCGCGGGCCAGTACACGAACCCGATGGTCGTGCGGGTCGCGAGCTTCGCGTACCAGAAGGGGTTCGGCGGCCACTTCCACAACGACAACGCGTTCGGGGCGCTGCGCGACATCCCCGGACTGGTCCTCGCCGCGCCGTCGCGCGGCGACGATGCCGCAGCGATGCTGCGGGGTGCCCTGGCCACGGCGCGGGTCAACGGGCGCGTCGTGTGCTTCCTGGAGCCGATCGCGCTCTACCACGAGCGTGACCTGTACGAGGGCGGCGACGGCGGCTGGCTGACCGACTACCCGCCGCCCGGCACGGCGATCCTCCCCGGCGAGACCCGGGTGTACGGCGGCGAGCACACCGACCTGCTGATCGTCACGTACGCGAACGGCGTGCGGATGAGCCTGCGGGCCGCCCGGGCGCTCGCCGCCGACGGCATCCACGTCCGGGTGCTCGACCTGCGCTGGCTGAACCCGCTTCCGTTCGACGCGGTCCGGGCCCATGCGGACGACTGCGACGCCGTGCTCGTCGCCGACGAGGCCCGGGCGACGGGCGGAGGGATCGCCGACGCGGTCGTCGCCGACCTCGCCCGACACGGCTACGACCGGCCGCTCGACGCGGTCACCTCCGCCGACACCTACGTGCCGCTCGGGCCGGCCGCGAACGACGTGCTGCTCGGCGAGGACGACATCGTGGCCGCCGCCCGCGCGCGGTGACGCCGCCGCAAAGGGAACCCCCGGTCGAGATGACCGGGGGTTCTCGCCGGGACGCGCGGGGCACGTGCGTCGTCCGGCTCCGTGGGCGGTCGGGGGGATGCCGCCCACGTCCTGGCGTGCCGTCCGAAGGGGCTTCCGGACTGATGCGTGGCACGCAGCGTGCGGTCGGGGCAGACCGCCGCTATCCAGGACAACGTCTGGGCGGCTCGGACCGTGCCGAGGAACGTGCGTCCGTGCGAGCGACGCACGTGGGTGAACGCTCCATGGCGTGCCGACCGCCGACCGCGAGCCACCCGCGCCGGTCCCGAGCCACCCGCGCCGACCGCGAGCCCCCCGCGCCGACCGCGAGCCCCCCGCGCCGGTCCCGAGCCACCCGCGCCGGTCTACGATGACGAGGGAGGCCGTCGTCGATCGTGGAAGCAGGACCGCCGTGCGCATCGGTGCCGCGCTGAGCCGGACCCGCGAGTCCGATCTGGCCGCCGTCGAGGCGGCGGACGCGGCTGCGCAGGGACTCGGCGGCGAGCCGTGCAGCCTGGCGGTCGTCTTCGCCTCGCCGGAACACGCCGACCACCTCGCGGACATCGGCGCGGCCATCGAGACCCGGCTCGACCCGGCGGTGATCGTCGGCGCCGTCGCCCAGGGGACCGTCGGGCCCGGCGTGGAGGCGGAGGAGGGGCCGACCGTGTCCGTGTGGTGCGCTGCCTTCGACGGCGGCATGGCCCTGCCGGTGCGCACCTGGTCCGTGCAGCAGCCGGGGGGCGGGCTGATGGTCACGGGCTGGCCGGACACCCATCCGGACAACGTCACGCTGCTGCTCGCCGACCCGTTCACCTACCCGGCGACGGAGGTCGTGGGGCGGATCGGCCGGGAGCGCACCGGCCACGAGATCGTCGGCGGGCTCGTGACGGGCGGGCGGGGGGCCACCCGGCTCCTGCTCGGCGACCACGTCTACGAGGACGGTGCGGTCGGTGCCCTGCTGCGTGACGTCGACGTGGACGTGGTCGTGTCGCAGGGCTGTCGCCCGGTCGGTGAGCCGCTCACCGTCACCCGCGCCGACCAGAACGTCATCGAGGAGCTGGCCGGCGAACCGGCCGCGTCACGGCTCCAGGAGATGTTCGCCGAGGCCGACGAGGACGACCGGGCGCTGATGCGCGAGGGGCTGCACGTCGGGCTGGTGACCGACGAGTACGCCGACGAGTTCTCGACCGGGGACTTCGTCATCCGCGGCGTCCTCGGCGCCGACCCCGAGACGGGCGGTGTGGCGATCGGTGACCTCGCCGAGGTGGGCGCGGTGGTGCAGTTCCAGGTCCGTGACGCCGCGTCGGCGGACGCCGATCTGGTCGAGCGGCTCGCGGCCCACTGCGCCGACGGGCACGACGCTGCCGGCGTGCTCCTGTTCACCTGCAACGGCCGCGGCCGACGCTTCTTCGGCAGGCCGGACCACGACGTGACGGCGATCGAGTCCGCGCTCGGCGCGCCGGTGTCGGGAGCGTTCTGCGCCGGCGAGATCGGCCCGGTCGGTGACCGCAGCTACGTCCACGGGTTCACGGCCTCCCTCGCGGTGTTCCGCGACGGGCCGGACGGGCCGTAACGCGAGCGAAACACCCGAGCAAACGCCGGGAAACCGCGACCCTGCATCATGTGGCTCGCCGGCGGACGATCGGGTCCGGGCGACCAAGGAGGCCTACATGAAGCTCGTGACCGCCATCGTCAAGCCCCACAAGGTGGAGGAGGTCAAGGAAGCGCTCCAGGAGATCGGAATGCAGGGGCTGACCCTCTCCGAGGTCCGCGGCTACGGCCGCCAGGGGGGACACACCGAGGTCTACCGGGGCGCCGAGTACCAGGTCGACTTCGTCCCGAAGGCACGGCTCGAGGTGCTCGCGACCGACGACCGGGTCGACGAGATCGTCGACGTGATGATCAAGCACGCCCGGACCGGGCAGGTGGGCGACGGCAAGGTGTTCGTCACGCCGGTCGACCGGATCGTGCGCATCCGCACCGGCGAAGAGGACCTCGACGCGATCTGACGCCGGCACCCCCACCCCCCCCCCCGCCCCTCGCCTCCTCCCCCCGCCTCACCCCCACCTCACACCCTGGTGCCTGCCGTGGCCGACGTCCCCGCACGCCTGAAGGCCGACCATGCGGCGCTCGTCGACGACGGGCCGCCGCCGGGACGGCCCTGGTGTCATGCCTGGTCGGACGCCGTCGACGCGGCGCTCGTGTCCCTGCACGCCGACGCGCCGTCGCACGGTCCGCTGACGGTCGCCGCCGTCGGGGGGTACGGCCGCCGCGAGCTGTGCCCCGGGTCGGACGTCGATCTGCTGCTCCTGCACGACGGCCTGGCCGAACCGGCGCTCGAGGAGCTCGTCCGCGCGATCGTCTACCCCCTGTGGGACGCCGGCCTGAAGGTCGGCTACGCCGTGCGCAGCCGCAAGGAGGCCGTGGCCGCGACCGACGACCTCGACACCGCCACGGCGATGCTGGACGCACGCGTGCTCGCCGGGGCGCCCGGGTTGCTGCCGGCGACGCGCGACGAGGTCGTGCGCCGGCTCCGTAAGCGCCCCGCCCGGTTCCTGCGGGCACTCAGCGACGCCGACGCCGACCGGCGTGCCCGCGCCGGCGACGCCGCGGAGGTGCTCGAGCCCGACGTGAAGTCCGGCGCCGGCGGGCTCCGCGACGTCCAGTCGCTGCGGTGGGCCGCCGCAGCGCTGCTCGGCGAGACCGGGCTGGACCCGCTCGTCTCCGCCCACTACCTCGGGGCGTCGGACCGCACCCGCCTGGCGCGCGCCTACGACGAGCTGCTCACCGTGCGGGTCGCCGCGCACCTCGACGCCGGCCGCGGCGACGACGTGCTCCACCTCGATCGCCACGAGTCGGTCGCCCGCCAGCTCGGCTACGCCGACGGGGACGACGGAAGCGCGGCCCATCGGCTGCTCAGCGCCCTGTTCCTGGCGACGCGGACCGTCGATCACGTGCACCGGCGTGCCTGGACACTGCTCGCCGCCGACGCCTCGCGCGGTCGTCGGCTGCGCCGCGCCCCGCAGTCCCTCGTGGACGGCTTCGAGGTGGTCGACGGCGTGCTCCGGCTCCCGGCGGACACCGCGCTCGACGACCCGGCGCTCCCCACCCGGCTGCTGGCGGCCCTGACCGAGACCGGCGCCGTGCTCGACCGCACCACCGCGGCGACGCTGCGCCGGCACGTAGGGCGCCGAACCGAGCCCTGGGGGTGGGACCGCGCCGCACGCCGGCGGTTCGTGCAGACCCTCTGGCAGGGCGAGCCGGCGCTTTCGGCGCTGGCCGAGCTCGACGACGTCGGGCTGCTCGTCGCGCTCATCCCCGAGTGGGCGCCGCTGCGCGGCCGGGCGCAGCGCAATCCCTTCCACCGCTACAGCCTCGACCGGCACGCGTGGCATGCCGCCGCGACCCTCGCCGAGCTCGTCCGCACGCAGGACTGGGCCGCGGCCACCCTCGAGCTCGTGGAGGACCGCGAGGCGCTGATGCTCGGCGTCCTCCTGCACGACGTCGGCAAGGCCCACGGCGAGCCCCACAGCGAGACCGGTGTGCCCGTGGCCCGGGCGATCGCGGCCCGGCTCGGCGTCGACGACGCCGGCCAGGACCTCGTCGGCCGGCTGGTCGCCGAGCATCTGCGGCTCCCCGACACGGCGACCCGGCGCGACATCGCCGATCCCGCCCTGGCGGCGGCGGTCGCCGACGAGATCGGGGACCGCCAGACGCTGGCCTGCCTGCACCTGCTGGCCGCCGCCGATGGGGTCGCGACGGGCCCGACGGCCTGGACGACGTGGAAGGCTGTGCTCGTGGACCGACTCGTGACCAAGGTGCGTGCCGTCATGGATGCCAAGGACCCCGACGAGGTGGCGGACGGGGCGGTCGTCACCGCCACCGAGGCGCAGCGCATCGCGCCCGACCTCGGTGTGGACCCGGCGGCGGTGCGTGCCCACCTCGCCATGCTGCCGCCTCGCTACGCCGGCTCGGTCTCGCCCCGTTCGGTCGTCCGGCACACCGCCATGGCCGCGACGCCCGTCGCCCCCACCGAGGTGCGGACCCGCGTGACCCCCGGCGCGGACCGGGACGACGAGCTCGCTCCCTACGACGAGCTCGACGTGGTCGCCGTCGACCGTCCCGGCCTGTTCGCCAAGGTCGCCGGGGTGCTCGCTCTCCACGGTGGGTCGGTCACCCAGGCGGGCGCGTTCACCCGGGACGACGGCCTGGCGGTGGACACGTTCCTCGTCCTGCGCCCGGAGGAGGCCGCCGCGTCCTGGTGGGTCGCCGTCGAGGGCGACATCGTCGAGGCCGTCGCCGGCCGGCTCGCCGTGCGTGCCCGTGTCGCCCGCCGGGCCGCTGCCGAGAACCGCAAGCTCGCCCGGCTCCCCGAGGTTCCGACCCGGGTGACCACCGGCGAGGACGTCTCCGGCCAGGCCACCGTCCTCGAGGTCCACGCGCTCGACCGGCGCGGTGTGCTCTACCGGATCGCATCGGCGCTCGCGGAGCTCGAGCTCGACATCGTCGTCGCCAAGGTCACGACCATGGGCCACGAGGTCGTCGACGTCTTCTACGTCCGGGACGCGTCGGGCGAGCCGCTCGACGCCGACCACACCGGTGAGCTCGAGCTGGCGGTGCGCAGCGCGCTGGAGGACTGACGGACGGGGCGGGCCGTCGGGGTAGGCTGACGCTCAACTCCTCCCGCATCCATCCCGCACCCTGCAGGTGAACCGTGACTGAGTTGCCGCGCCCGGACATCGCCCCTGCCGACGGGAAGCTCGGCGTCCTCTGCGTCGGTCTCGGTGCCGTCGCGACCACCTTCATCGCCGGCGTCGAGCTCATCCGCCGCGACATCGCCGCGCCCGTGGGATCGCTCACCCAGATGGGCCACGCGCGGCTCGGCAAGCGCACCGAGGACCGCAACCCGCTCATCAAGGACCTCGTCGGCCTGGCCGACCTCGACGGCATCGAGTTCGCCGCCTGGGACCCGCTGCCGGACAACGCCTACGAGGCCGCGGTCCAGGCCGGGGTCCTCGACCGCCACGAGCACCTCGAGCCGATCCGCGACTTCCTCGAGGGCATCGAGCCGATGCCGGCCGTCTTCCACTCCGACTTCGTCAAGCGCCTCCACGGCGACAACGTCAAGGACTGGTCGTCGGGCCGGCGCGCCCTGGCGGAGGCCGTGCGGGCCGACATCCGCGACTTCAAGGAGCGCACCGGCGTCTCACGCGTCGTGGTGGTCTGGTGCGGCTCGACCGAGGTCTACCTCCAGCCGGGCGTCGCCCACGCCAGCCTCGACGCCTTCGAGCAGGCGCTCGACGACGACGAGCAGACCATCGCCCCGTCGATGATCTACGCCTACGCGGCGCTCAAGGAGGGCGTGCCCTTCGCCAACGGCGCCCCGAACCTCACCTGCGACCTCGGGGCGATCACCGAGCTGGCCGAGCAGCAGCAGGTCGCGATCTGCGGCAAGGACTTCAAGACCGGCCAGACGATGGTCAAGACCGTGCTCGCGCCGATGTTCAAGGCGCGCATGCTCGGGATCAACGGCTGGTTCTCGTCGAACATCCTCGGCAACCGCGACGGTGAGGTGCTGGACGACGCCGAGTCCTTCAAGACGAAGGAGACCTCCAAGCTCGGCGTGCTCGACTTCATCCTCCAGCCCGAGACCTACCCGGAGCTCTACGACAACCTCTTCCACAAGGTGCGGATCAACTACTACCCGCCGCGGGGCGACAACAAGGAGGGCTGGGACAACATCGACATCTTCGGCTGGCTCGGCTACCCGATGCAGCTGAAGGTCGACTTCCTGTGCCGCGACTCGATCCTCGCGGCGCCGATCGTCCTCGACCTCGCGCTGTTCCTCGACCTCGCCCAGCGCGCCGGCATGTCGGGCGTCCAGGAGTGGCTCTCGTTCTACTTCAAGAGCCCGCAGGTCAAGCCCGGCCTCTACCCCGAGCACGACCTGTTCATCCAGCTCACGAAGATGAAGAACACGCTGCGGTGGATGGCCGGCGAGGAGGCCATCACCCACCTCGGCGTCGAGTACTACGCGGACGAGTACAACATCAACGACTGACCCGCGCTCCAGATACGTGCGGCGTTGTCCCGCTCACGTGGGTACAACGCCGCACGTATCCCGGCGGAGAGGTCAGAGGATGCCGCCCTCCGCCATGCGCTTGTAGTCGAGCACGCGGTCGAGGGTCTCCTCCTCGACACCGTCCTCGACCGCGACCTCGCGCAGCGTCTTGCCTTCCTTGAACGCCTTCTTCGCGAGGCCGGCGGCGCGCTCGTAGCCGATCTCGGGGACGAGCGCGGTCACCTGCATGAGCGACTGCTCGACGTTCTTCGGGCCCTGGTCGGTCGCGGTCGTGTCCTTGAGCGCCTTGTCGACGAAGACATGGCTGACGCGGGCGAGCAGGCGGATCGACTCGAGCACGTTGCGGGCCATGAACGGGATCATGACGTTGAGCTCGAGCTCGCCCTGAAGCCCGCCGATCGTCGTGGCGGCGTCGTTGCCGATCACCTGGGCGGCGACCTGGCGGACCGACTCGGGGATCACCGGGTTGACCTTGCCCGGCATGATCGAGGAGCCCGGCTGGATCTCGGGCAGCGAGATCTCGTAGATCCCGGTCCGCGGCCCCGACGACAGCCAGCGCACGTCGTTGGCGATCTTGATGAAGCTGACCGCGATGACCTTCAGGGCGCCCGACAGCTCGACGAGCGCGTCACGGGCGCCCTGGGCCTCGAAGTGGTTCTCGGCCTCGCGGAAGGGCAGGCCGGTGCGCTCGGCGATCAGGCCGATCGTGCGGGCAGGGAAGCCGGGCGGGCAGTTCAGGCCCGAGCCGACGGCGGTGCCGCCGAGCGCCAGCTCGTAGACCGACTCGAGCGCGCGACGGACCCGGGCGATGCCGAGCGTCACCTGCCGGGCGTAGCCGGAGAACTCCTGGCCGAGGGTGACCGGCGTCGCGTCCATGAGGTGGGTGCGGCCCGGCTTGACGACGTTCGGACCACTCCTCGGCCTTGCTGCTCAGCGTGTTCGCGAGCTTCTCGAGGGCCGGGACCAGGTCGTTCACCGCGCTCGTCGCACAGGCGATGTGCACGGCCGACGGGAAGGTGTCGTTCGACGACTGGCTCGCGTTCACGTGGTCGTTCGGGTGGACGCGCGGGGAGGACAGATCCTCACCGAGGATCTGCTTGGCCCGGTTGGCGAGCACCTCGTTGACGTTCATGTTCGTCGAGGTGCCCGAGCCGGTCTGGAACACGTCGATCGGAAAGTGCTCGTCGAGCTTGCCCTTGATGCACTCGTCGGCGGCGGTGCGGACCGCGTCGGCGATGTCGGCGTCGACGACGCCGGACTCCTCGTTCGCGGTGGCGGCGGCCCACTTCAGCAGGGCGAGCGCATGGACGACCTCGGCCGGGACCGGATCGCCGGAGACGGGGAAGTTCTCGACGGCCCGCTGGGTGCTCGCGCCCCAGAGCGCCGATGCGGGGATCTCCATCTCGCCCATGGTGTCCTTGGCGATACGGACGTTGGCCATGCCAGTGCCTCTCGACGGTTGCGTGATGTGGTGGGAACGGTGTCGGATCGGTGTTCGAGTCGGTGTGGGGTTGGTGCCGGGTCGGTGTCGGTCGGCCCGCGGTGGACGCAGGCAACGTGGCTTCTGCCTACCAGACGCACGCGGCGCCTGCACCATCCGCCCGCCCCGTTGGGCGGGGCCCGTCGGCCCTGCCGCGCCGGCACGCGTGACCGTGCGCAGTAGGCTGACCGCGCAACGAGGAGACGCCGTGGAGCTGGTCACCGAGTCCGAGGTCCGGGCCGCCGCCGAGCGACTTCACGGCGTCCTGCAGCCGACGCCGATCGAGCCGTCGCGGGCGCTCAGCAACGCCGTCGGGATCGAGACGGTCCTCAAGTGCGAGAACCTGCAGCGCACGGGCTCCTTCAAGCTGCGGGGCGCGTACAACCGCATCGCGCTGCTGTCCGACGAGGAGCGCAGCCGGGGCGTCGTCTGCGCGTCCGCCGGCAACCATGCGCAGGGGGTCGCGCTCGGGGCGCAGATGCAGGGGGTGAAGTCGACCGTCTTCATGCCGGTCCAGGCACCGATCCCGAAGGTCCAGGCCACCGAGGCCTACGGCGCCGACGTGTGGCTCACCGGCAGCTCGGTGGACGACTGCATCGGCGCCGCCGAGGAGTTCGCGCACGAGGAGGGACGCGCCTTCGTCCATCCCTTCGACCACCGCGACATCATCGCCGGCCAGGGCACGATCGGGCTCGAGATCGCCGAGCAGGTCCCCGAGGTCGGCACGGTCGTCGTCCCGGTGGGCGGGGGCGGGCTCGTGTCGGGCACCGCGGTCGCCATCAAGGCCCTGCGGCCCGGGACGCGGGTCATCGGAGTGCAGGCGGTCGGCGCGTCGTCGTTCGCCGGGTCGATCGCGAAGGGAGAGCCGCTCGCCGTCGCGTCGCTGGACACGATCGCGGACGGGATCGCCGTCAAGCGGCCGGGGGTGCTGACCCTCGCCCACGTGCGCGAGTGCGTGGACGAGGTGGTCACCGTCGAGGACTCGTCGATCGCCCGCGCCGTGGTGATGCTGCTCGAGCGGGCGAAGCTCGTGGTCGAGCCGGCCGGCGCGGCCGGGGTCGCGGCCCTGCTCGCCGGCGCCGTTCAGGACCTCCGGGCGCCCGTCGTGGCGATCCTGTCCGGCGGCAACATCGATCCGCTGGTCATGCAGCACCTCGTCACCTCCGGGCTCACGGCCGAGGGGCGCTACACGACGCTGCGGACCCGGATCTCGGACCAGCCGGGCGAGCTCGTCCGGCTGCTGACGCTGATCGCGAAGGCCCGGGCCAACGTCGTCGGCGTCGAGCACCACCGGTTCGGCCGGCGGCTACGTCTCGGACAGGTGGAGGTCATGATCGAGCTCGAGGCGCGGGGGCAGGACCACATCGATGATCTGCGTGCCCGACTCGAGGGCGAGGGCTACCCGATCGAGATGATCTGACGGCGGGGCGTCCGCGCTGAGGGCTCGCTCATGCGCGGGCGTTCACGGGTGGCCGTTCAGGGGGCCTGCCGCACGGCCGGTGGTCGCCTGAGCGATCACGCGACTGCGGCTCCTGGGGACTGCCCGTCCGATCGGGCACCGGCGTGGGCCACCCCTGTACGCCCGGGGGCATGTGCCCCTGCCGGACGTGACGGGGGGTCCGCATGCTCGTTGGAGACGACGACACGGTGGACGCACGGAGCGATCATGACGCGGACGGACCTCGCGTGGTGGGGTGCCCTGGCGATCGTGCTGGCGTTCTTCGACAGCATCGCGACGCTCGTCGAGCTGACGCTGGGTACCGCCCGGGAGGGAAACGTCCTTCTCGCCCACGCGATCGAGCGCTGGGGCGCCGAGTCCACGCTGATGGTGCGGGGCATCGTCGTCTCGCTGCTCATCGTGGCGCTCACCGCGCTCGCCAGCAAGCACCCCCGGGCGCAGGCCGGCCTGCGCGTCGCCACCGTGGTGCTGGCGCTCGTTGCCATCTACCACGTCGTCGGGCCGACCCTCGCCGGGTGGTCGGGTGTGGCTGCTGTGGCCGAGTGAGGCTGCTGTGGCAGGGGCCCGGTGCGTCGGGGCTACCCCGCTGGTCATTCTCAACCACCCGCCTTCACTAGCGGACCTTTCGGAAATTTGACCCTCGTTGGTCAAGACGCCGGATGCGATGGCGTCTTTACTGTGAGTAATCACAGAAGGGGGCGGAGGGTCGTGAGGACGGTCACCCAGGAGAACGTCGGCGGGTGGATGCTCGTCGCGATCCTGTTCGCGCTCTTCGACAGCTTCGCCACCTACGTCAACCTGGTGCTCGGCAACATCGTCGAGGGCAACGGCCTCATCCAGGCGCTGATCAACAACTGGGGCCCGGAGAGCGCCCTGTTCGCACGGGGCGTCGCCGTCTCGTCGTTGATCATCCTGCTGACGCTCATCTCGATCACGAACCGCCGCGCCGAGCGAGGCTTGCGCGCGGTGACGTTCGTGCTCGGGCTGGTTGCCCTCTACCACCTGGCGGGTCCGTCCCTGGTTGCGGCCGTGGGGTAGGCGCGGGCACCTCGAGCGACGGCCGGGCGAGAAGCCCGGCCGTCGCCCGTTGTCGCCGGAAGGCGACCGCATTCGCCGGCCGCTTCGTCGCCCGGTGCCACGTCGACACCCCCAGTTTTGTTCTCATGAGAACAAAACCGGGGGTGTCGATCTGGTCCGATCCCTTCGCCGGCAAGCCCTTCGCTCGACCGCCGCGGCGGTCGAGCCACCTCTCAGGCCATCTTCAGGGTTCCTCCGTCATCATGCGCGTGCGAGGCCGGTACCCGCCTCTTCGAGGTAGATCCGCAGGCCACCGAGGTCGTTGAGGTCGATGCGGGGCTACTCGCCGTCCTCGCCGGCGATCGCGACCTCGCCGTCCTCGCGGGAGAGCCGGACCTCGAGGCACTCGCCGGCCGGCCTGCCCCTCAGCGCGGCGCGGCCAGCAACGTCCTGCGACCGCGGAGGCGGATCGCTATGTCACGCTCCGTCAGCGGCTGTATCGCTCCGCTTCGAATCGGACCGGACCATCTGAGCCGTTTCGCGTTAAATCACCGCGACGCTTCGCGTTCACCGAGACGCGCCGGGTCGCTGGCAGGTATCTCTTCCCCTGGCCGCAACAACCGGGGGCGGCCAGGACTCGGAAGGGGAGTACCACCATGAAGCGTTTCGCGATTCTTCTCATGTCCTTGATGGCGGTGGCGGCCATGGCGGTGCCCTCGGGTGCCGCCCAGCCCCACCGCGCTTCGGGAGGCGCCAACTGGCAGACGGGCGCCAAGAGCGTGCACACGTCGTTCACTGCCCATGAGGACGGAACGGGACGGATCACGACCGCCATTTGGGTTGATGGCAGCCTTGAGGAAGTCTGGCACGGCACGGTTACCTGCTACCAGTCCTCTGGCGATGAAGCGACTTTCAGCGGCACTGTGGACGGCACCGGACGGTATTTCGTGGCCAAGGTCGTTGACCACGGCGAGGGGAAGGCTGCAGCAGACCAGATCAACTCGGGCCGGTTCGATGACGACCAGCAGTGTCACTGGCCTGGTTGGGCGCTGAAGAATGTGGCCGATGGGAACATCCAGGTTCGTTGACGGCTCTTGACTTCACCAATGAGGCCAGCCTCGGACCGCCGAGCCGGTGACACGGTGGGCGGGGTGTCGTAGCGTCGGCGTGATCTGCGGTGGGTCCGAGGCTGCCCTCAGGGGGTGGGTCATGAGCGGGACGTTGTGCACGGTCGCGGAGCTGGTTGAGGGGCATGTCGGGCTCGAGGTCGAGTCGTTGGACCGGATCTATCTATCTCCACGGGTACGTCCCGAACCTGCAGGTGATCTGTGACCGGCTCGGCCCCGCCGACATCGTCGCCCTGTTCGACCGGTGGACGGCCGTGATCCCCATGCCGCTGACCGAGACGGATCGGGCCGGCGGCTACTGGTGGGAGCTGTCGATGCGCCAGAATCGAGATCGAGTTCTCTCGCACCTTGGTGTTCGACGCGCCTCGTCACGTCCGTTCGTTCGCGGAAGCGCTCGTGCGTGACAACCTCGGGATCGGCCGTCCCGACGAGGTCCAGCTGATCTTCACCGGACGCAACGAGCGGCGCGGCCGTCGCCCCAAGGTCCCGCCCACGTTCAAGACCAAGGTGGTCACCCGCGGGGTCGACGTGACCGTGAACCCGTCTTCCTGACGCGCCCCTTCGGCCTGTCCAGCATGACCGCCACATGAGTGCCGAGATCCCCGAGCGGAACCGGTTCGACGCGGGACGGCAGCGGATGGGTGATGCGCGTTCTTGTGCATGTGTGCGACACGTGCGGGGGTGGCCTGGCCCCGATGAGATGAGATCCTCGGGGCGGTTCACATGACCTGGTGGTGCGTAGGCAGGTCCGGCGCCTTGCATTGGCGTCAGATCCAACCAGCGGACATGTGTGGACACCGGTGCCCACCGGCCTCGGGCGTCAGCCATCCGCCGGAGGTGTTCGTCGAGGACGGCGACTTCGATCTTCCATCAGGCCCGACTTTGACAGCTCGATGGCATAACTGCAGGTCAGCGGGTTGCGCCGGAACATGTTTGTCCCTACGCCCACAAGATGTAGTGGGTGCAGGGACGGGAGGGTCGGCGCCAGTCAGTGGATGGCGGGCCGGTTCCAGGCGCGGGTGTCAACGTCGAGCGCGTCGAGGATGGTCTGCTGCAGGCCGCTGCGGCGGGTGACCGCTTCGATGGTGGTCTCGTCACCGACGGTGAGGGTGACCTGGCGGATGCGGTCGAGCTCGTCCAGGGCCCGCGGGGCGGTGAGGTGTTGGTCGTCGATGTCGGGGTCGCGGACGTCGGCGGCGGCCAGCCGGTTGCCGATCAGCGTCTCGAGGACGGCGGCCAGCACACAGACGGCGATGTGGCCGCGCACCCGCGACTCGGTCCAGTGGAAGATCGGGCGCAGCCCGAGGAAGTCCTTGAGGACCCGGAAGCGGTTCTCGACCAGCTGCAACGACCGGTAGGACGCCAACACGGTCGACGCGTCGGCGGTCTTAGCGGTCCAGCGAGGTGGCCAGGATGTAGTGGCCAGCCAGGGCCTCGTCGTAGGCCAGCGCGTCGTGGTCGTAGTCGTAGACGAACCGGCCCTCAGCCACATCCGAGATGTCGAACAGCCGCTTGACCGGGGAGCGGGCCACGATGGTGGCGGCGGCGCTGGCGATCTCGGTGGCCTTGACGAGGTCGCCGCGCCGGACCCGTTCCTCGAGGGCGAGCAGCTTGTTCTCGATCTTGGCGATCAACTGCACCCGCCGGATCGTGTCGCGGCGGGCCCGGGCGTTGGAGAACACCACCAGGTAGCGGCGGCCGTCGTGGTCGAGGTCGCACACCCGCGAAGAGAACTGTTCGACCTCGACCCAGGCGTCGTCGTCGGCCTGACCGGCGGCGGCCAGCACCGCAGCAACGTCCTTGCGGCCGTGCAGCTTGGTCGCGAACAGCCAGTCGCAGGACGCGGCTTCAACGTCGTGGATGTTGGTCTCGGAGATCAGCCCGCGGTCGGCCACCACACAGATCCGTCCGACCGCGAACCGGTCGACGAGATCGGCGAGCACGTCGGGCAGCGTGGACACATCCGAGGTGTTGCCGGCGAACACGTGGTGGGCGATCGGGATCCCATCGCCCGAGCACAGCAGCCCGATCACCACCTGGGGACGGTCGGACCGCTTGTCGCGCGAGTAGCCGAACGCCTTGGACGGAAACTTCGGGTTCGGCGCGGGGCTGCCCTCCACGTAGCTGGAGGTCAGGTCGTAACAGGCCAGCGTGAGGTTGAGGTTGGTCAGGTCACACACGCGGGCGTAGACGTGCCGCTCGACGAGATCCTTGTGGCCGGCGAGCACGTCCAGCGCCCGGTAGTAGGACTCGAGCGCCGGGAAGCTGAACCCGTCCGGCGCGACGACGTGATCGGCGATCCACCGGTGGGTGGCCCGCTTCGAACCTGGGTCGCACAGCCGCCCGGCAACCATCGCGAAGACCGCGTCGGCAAGCCGGAACTCCGCGCGGCTGTCGGCCCCGATCTGGTCGAACAACCCGTCGAGGTCGAGCTTGTCCCACCACGTCTTGATCGTGGCGATCGTGCCGATCGCCGGGGCCTGCTCGGCAGCCAGCTCGTCGACCTCCACCCAGCTCCGCTGCGCGTGGGCGGTCAGCGCCGCGATGATGCGGTCCAGCTCGCCCGACTCGCGCAGCGCCGACGCCTCGCCGAGACGGAACAGGGTCCGGTGGGTGTTGGTGCCGTCGACCCGGACCGATTCGACCAACGACAGATACTCGTAGGTCCGGTTGGCCCTGCGCACACGCTTGGTCTTCACGAACATGCCCGGATACTGGCGCACCAGAGTACGTGACGCAAGCAGCGCCAACAGGGTGTTGTCCCTACATCCTGAACCCCGCCGGGCGCTACATGGCCGCCAATCGGCCTGAAACGGCCAAATCCGTCCTCAGCAGCCCCCGGATCGGCCCACAACTGTCAAAGTCGGGTCATGTGCCGAGCCGTAGGTGTGAGATGTTGTGGTCTATCTTGGTCTGCCTCATAGTTAGCCAGTACACTCCTACTTATTCAGCTCCTTCTTTTCCTTAGAGCCAGACAGCTTTGCATTGCCTCCTACCTCTCCTTTAGTTCCTTCTTTGTCCTCTTCTTTGCCAGTACACCTTGCTCTCCCTCATTTCCTTTGCCCTACTCTCATCCTACCAGTCTTTTTTTTTTTTTTTTTTTTTTTTTTTTTTTTTTTTTTTTTTTTTTTTTTTTTTTTTTTTTTTTTTTTTTTTTTTTTTTTTTTTTTTTTTTTTTTTTTTTTTTTTTTTTTTTTTTTTTTTTTTTTTTTTTTTTTTTTTTTTTTTTTTTTTTTTTTTTTTTTTTTTTTTTTTTTTTTTTTTTTTTTTTTTTTTTTTTTTTTTTTTTAAAAAAAAAAAAAAAAAAAAAAAAAAAAAAAAAAAAAAAAAAAAAAAAAAAAAAAAAAAAAAAAAAAAAAAAAAAAAAAAAAAAAAAAAAAAAAAAAAAAAAAAAAAAAAAAAAAAAAAAAAAAAAAAAAAAAAAAAAAAAAAAAAAAAAAAAAAAAAAAAAAAAAAAAAAAAAAAAAAAAAAAAAAAAAAAAAAAAAAAAAAAAAAAAAAAAAAAAAAAAAAAAAAAAAAAAAAAAAAAAAAAAAAAAAAAAATTTTTTTTTTTTTTTTTTTTTTTTTTTTTTTTTTTTTTTTTTTTTTTTTTTTTTTTTTTTTTTTTTTTTTTTTTTTTTTTTTTTTTTTTTTTTTTTTTTTTTTTTTTTTTTTTTTTTTTTTTTTTTTTTTTTTTTTTTTTTTTTTTTTTTTTTTTTTTTTTTTTTTTTTTTTTTTTTTTTTTTTTTTTTTTTTTTTTTTTTTTTTTTTTTTTTTTTTTTTTTTTTTTTTTTTTTTTTTTTTTTTTTTTTTTTTTTTTTTTTTTTTTTTTTTTTTTTTTTTTTTTTTTTTTTTTTTTTTTTTTTTTTTTTTTTTTTTTTTTTTTTTTTTTTTTTTTTTTTTTTTTTTTTTTTTTTTTTTTTTTTTTTTTTTTTTTTTTTTTTTTTTTTTTTTTTTTTTTTTTTTTTTTTTTTTTTTTTTTTTTTTTTTTTTTTTTTTTTTTTTTTTTTTTTTTTTTTTTTTTTTTTTTTTTTTTTTTTTTTTTTTTTTTTTTTTTTTTTTTTTTTTTTTTTTTTTTTTTTTTTTTTTTTTTTTTTTTTTTTTTTTTTTTTTTTTTTTTTTTTTTTTTTTTTTTTTTTTTTTTTTTTTTTTTTTTTTTTTTTTTTTTTTTTTTTTTTTTTTTTTTTTTTTTTTTTTTTTTTTTTTTTTTTTTTTTTTTTTTTTTTTTTTTTTTTTTTTTTTTTTTTTTTTTTTTTTTTTTTTTTTTTTTTTTTTTTTTTTTTTTTTTTTTTTTTTTTTTTTTTTTTTTTTTTTTTTTTTTTTTTTTTTTTTTTTTTTTTTTTTTTTTTTTTTTTTTTTTTTTTTTTTTTTTTTTTTTTTTTTTTTTTTTTTTTTTTTTTTTTTTTTTTTTTTTTTTTTTTTTTTTTTTTTTTTTTTTTTTTTTTTTTTTTTTTTTTTTTTTTTTTTTTTTTTTTTTTTTTTTTTTTTTTTTTTTTTTTTTTTTTTTTTTTTTTTTTTTTTTTTTTTTTTTTTTTTTTTTTTTTTTTTTTTTTTTTTTTTTTTTTTTTTTTTTTTTTTTTTTTTTTTTTTTTTTTTTTTTTTTTTTTTTTTTTTTTTTTTTTTTTTTTTTTTTTTTTTTTTTTTTTTTTTTTTTTTTTTTTTTTTTTTTTTTTTTTTTTTTTTTTTTTTTTTTTTTTTTTTTTTTTTTTTTTTTTTTTTTTTTTTTTTTTTTTTTTTTTTTTTTTTTTTTTTTTTTTTTTTTTTTTTTTTTTTTTTTTTTTTTTTTTTTTTTTTTTTTTTTTTTTTTTTTTTTTTTTTTTTTTTTTTTTTTTTTTTTTTTTTTTTTTTTTTTTTTTTTTTTTTTTTTTTTTTTTTTTTTTTTTTTTTTTTTTTTTTTTTTTTTTTTTTTTTTTTTTTTTTTTTTTTTTTTTTTTTTTTTTTTTTTTTTTTTTTTTTTTTTTTTTTTTTTTTTTTTTTTTTTTTTTTTTTTTTTTTTTTTTTTTTTTTTTTTTTTTTTTTTTTTTTTTTTTTTTTTTTTTTTTTTTTTTTTTTTTTTTTTTTTTTTTTTTTTTTTTTTTTTTTTTTTTTTTTTTTTTTTTTTTTTTTTTTTTTTTTTTTTTTTTTTTTTTTTTTTTTTTTTTTTTTTTTTTTTTTTTTTTTTTTTTTTTTTTTTTTTTTTTTTTTTTTTTTTTTTTTTTTTTTTTTTTTTTTTTTTTTTTTTTTTTTTTTTTTTTTTTTTTTTTTTTTTTTTTTTTTTTTTTTTTTTTTTTTTTTTTTTTTTTTTTTTTTTTTTTTTTTTTTTTTTTTTTTTTTTTTTTTTTTTTTTTTTTTTTTTTTTTTTTTTTTTTTTTTTTTTTTTTTTTTTTTTTTTTTTTTTTTTTTTTTTTTTTTTTTTTTTTTTTTTTTTTTTTTTTTTTTTTTTTTTTTTTTTTTTTTTTTTTTTTTTTTTTTTTTTTTTTTTTTTTTTTTTTTTTTTTTTTTTTTTTTTTTTTTTTTTTTTTTTTTTTTTTTTTTTTTTTTTTTTTTTTTTTTTTTTTTTTTTTTTTTTTTTTTTTTTTTTTTTTTTTTTTTTTTTTTTTTTTTTTTTTTTTTTTTTTTTTTTTTTTTTTTTTTTTTTTTTTTTTTTTTTTTTTTTTTTTTTTTTTTTTTTTTTTTTTTTTTTTTTTTTTTTTTTTTTTTTTTTTTTTTTTTTTTTTTTTTTTTTTTTTTTTTTTTTTTTTTTTTTTTTTTTTTTTTTTTTTTTTTTTTTTTTTTTTTTTTTTTTTTTTTTTTTTTTTTTTTTTTTTTTTTTTTTTTTTTTTTTTTTTTTTTTTTTTTTTTTTTTTTTTTTTTTTTTTTTTTTTTTTTTTTTTTTTTTTTTTTTTTTTTTTTTTTTTTTTTTTTTTTTTTTTTTTTTTTTTTTTTTTTTTTTTTTTTTTTTTTTTTTTTTTTTTTTTTTTTTTTTTTTTTTTTTTTTTTTTTTTTTTTTTTTTTTTTTTTTTTTTTTTTTTTTTTTTTTTTTTTTTTTTTTTTTTTTTTTTTTTTTTTTTTTTTTTTTTTTTTTTTTTTTTTTTTTTTTTTTTTTTTTTTTTTTTTTTTTTTTTTTTTTTTTTTTTTTTTTTTTTTTTTTTTTTTTTTTTTTTTTTTTTTTTTTTTTTTTTTTTTTTTTTTTTTTTTTTTTTTTTTTTTTTTTTTTTTTTTTTTTTTTTTTTTTTTTTTTTTTTTTTTTTTTTTTTTTTTTTTTTTTTTTTTTTTTTTTTTTTTTTTTTTTTTTTTTTTTTTTTTTTTTTTTTTTTTTTTTTTTTTTTTTTTTTTTTTTTTTTTTTTTTTTTTTTTTTTTTTTTTTTTTTTTTTTTTTTTTTTTTTTTTTTTTTTTTTTTTTTTTTTTTTTTTTTTTTTTTTTTTTTTTTTTTTTTTTTTTTTTTTTTTTTTTTTGTTCGCCGCCTGGCGCACCCGCGACCTGTCCGAGGTGGAGCTGGACTACCTGTTCGTCGACGCGTCCCACTTCAAGATCCACGACGGTGCCCGCTCCGAGCCGGTGCTGGTCGCCTACGGCATCACCACCGCCGGCAACCCGGTGTTCCTCCACCTCGACGGCGTCTCGGCCGAGTCCACCGACGCGTGCGTCGGCTTCCTCGAGGACATGGTCGCCCGTGGGCTCGGCTCCCCAGTGCTCGTGATCAGCGACGGTGCGCCGGGGCTGTGCGCCGCGCTCGACCAGGTCTTCCCGCGTGCGCGACGGCAGCGGTGCCTGATCCACCGCGCCCGCAACACGATCGCGAAGGTCGCCGAGGTCGACCAGGACGCCGTACGTGGCGACTTCTGGGGGATCTTCGACATCCCCGACGACATCGCCCCGGGCGACGCCGCCGTCGCCGAAGCCCGCCGTCGCGCCGAGACGTTCGCGTCGACCTGGGGCCGCGCCTACCCGCGGGCGGTCGCCTGCGTGACCGACGACTTCGAGCTGCTCGTCGCCCACCTCCACCACCCACGCGCGCACTGGTCACGGGTGCGCCACACCAACCTCATCGAGCGCACCTTCGGCGAGACCCGACGCAGGGTGAAGGTCATCGGCCGGCTTCCCGGGGAACGCTCCGCGCTGTCGCTGCTGTGGGCCGTGCTCGACCGCGCCGCCGGCGGCTGGCGAGGCATCACCTACACCCCCGCCGACGTCCGCCTCCTGCAGATGATCCGCCGCGACCTCGGCCTCACCCAACAGCAAGGAGAACCGACCCGAACCCGACCCCGCCGGCGACGTCACAGCCGCCGCCTAACATCCCCACCAGGAGCCGACGTCCAGTGCCGCTGTTACACCGCTCCTGGGACGCGACCGCCTTCGCCCTTTTTAAAAAAAAAAAAAAAAAAAAAAAAAAAAAAAAAAAAAAAAAAAAAAAAAAAAAAAAAAAAAAAAAAAAAAAAAAAAAAAAAAAAAAAAAAAAAAAAAAAAAAAAAAAAAAAAAAAAAAAAAAAAAAAAAAAAAAAAAAAAAAAAAAAAAAAAAAAAAAAAAAAAAAAAAAAAAAAAAAAAAAAAAAAAAAAAAAAAAAAAAAAAAAAAAAAAAAAAAAAAAAAAAAAAAAAAAAAAAAAAAAAAAAAAAAAAAAAAAAAAAAAAAAAAAAAAAAAAAAAAAAAAAAAAAAAAAAAAAAAAAAAAAAAAAAAAAAAAAAAAAAAAAAAAAAAAAAAAAAAAAAAAAAAAAAAAAAAAAAAAAAAAAAAAAAAAAAAAAAAAAAAAAAAAAAAAAAAAAAAAAAAAAAAAAAAAAAAAAAAAAAAAAAAAAAAAAAAAAAAAAAAAAAAAAAAAAAAAAAAAAAAAAAAAAAAAAAAAAAAAAAAAAAAAAAAAAAAAAAAAAAAAAAAAAAAAAAAAAAAAAAAAAAAAAAAAAAAAAAAAAAAAAAAAAAAAAAAAAAAAAAAAAAAAAAAAAAAAAAAAAAAAAAAAAAAAAAAAAAAAAAAAAAAAAAAAAAAAAAAAAAAAAAAAAAAAAAAAAAAAAAAAAAAAAAAAAAAAAAAAAAAAAAAAAAAAAAAAAAAAAAAAAAAAAAAAAAAAAAAAAAAAAAAAAAAAAAAAAAAAAAAAAAAAAAAAAAAAAAAAAAAAAAAAAAAAAAAAAAAAAAAAAAAAAAAAAAAAAAAAAAAAAAAAAAAAAAAAAAAAAAAAAAAAAAAAAAAAAAAAAAAAAAAAAAAAAAAAAAAAAAAAAAAAAAAAAAAAAAAAAAAAAAAAAAAAAAAAAAAAAAAAAAAAAAAAAAAAAAAAAAAAAAAAAAAAAAAAAAAAAAAAAAAAAAAAAAAAAAAAAAAAAAAAAAAAAAAAAAAAAAAAAAAAAAAAAAAAAAAAAAAAAAAAAAAAAAAAAAAAAAAAAAAAAAAAAAAAAAAAAAAAAAAAAAAAAAAAAAAAAAAAAAAAAAAAAAAAAAAAAAAAAAAAAAAAAAAAAAAAAAAAAAAAAAAAAAAAAAAAAAAAAAAAAAAAAAAAAAAAAAAAAAAAAAAAAAAAAAAAAAAAAAAAAAAAAAAAAAAAAAAAAAAAAAAAAAAAAAAAAAAAAAAAAAAAAAAAAAAAAAAAAAAAAAAAAAAAAAAAAAAAAAAAAAAAAAAAAAAAAAAAAAAAAAAAAAAAAAAAAAAAAAAAAAAAAAAAAAAAAAAAAAAAAAAAAAAAAAAAAAAAAAAAAAAAAAAAAAAAAAAAAAAAAAAAAAAAAAAAAAAAAAAAAAAAAAAAAAAAAAAAAAAAAAAAAAAAAAAAAAAAAAAAAAAAAAAAAAAAAAAAAAAAAAAAAAAAAAAAAAAAAAAAAAAAAAAAAAAAAAAAAAAAAAAAAAAAAAAAAAAAAAAAAAAAAAAAAAAAAAAAAAAAAAAAAAAAAAAAAAAAAAAAAAAAAAAAAAAAAAAAAAAAAAAAAAAAAAAAAAAAAAAAAAAAAAAAACTCTTCGGACATGTCTATTCTCCATCCCAGTCGCTCAACAATTTGCCGCGTTTTACTTATAATAATATATAGAGAGGTACATATTCCGTCATTCGCTGTGCACGACGATGGCACTGATAGCGACCGCCTATTAGTTGTGCAACGATACCACAAAATACTTCGATAGAGCTGTCGCAAAATGGGCTCTGCGGAGGTCTGTGCGGTGGAAATCGTTGGTTTGTCGGGGTAGCTGACAAAATCCGGTGTTCCCGGTTGTGGAGGCGAGCGTGCATACGAGTTCAAGCCGGTGGACCCAGACTAGCGTTCTCGCTGCCGCCGGACGTGCGCGACTGGCTGCCGGCGGGCATCTGGCGTGCTGGTCATCGAGGCGTCGAACAGCTCGATCTGGCTGAGCTGCGGCGGCTACCGGCTGGTGGGCGGCCGGCGGTATCACCCGCAGATGCTGATCGCGTGCTGCTCTACGCGTATGCGATCGGGTACGTTCCTCGCGGCGATCGAGCGGCGTGCGAGACCGACGTGGCGTTTCGGTGATCGCCGCTCATCAGCGCCCGACCATGCCACGATCGCCCGTTCCGGCGCCCACGAGTCGGTCCTCACGGGCTGCACGTCCAGTGCTGGCCTGTGGTGAAGCGGGCTGATCAACCCTCGATGTCGCCATCGACTCGACCAAGCTGGCTGCCAACGCCTCGTCGTCGCGAACGTGACCCGCGAACAGCTCGAGGAGCTGGCCCAGAAGACCTTCGCGGACGCGGCCCGCATCGACGCGGAAGAGGACGCCCGCTACGGGTCCGACCGGCGCGGTGACGAACCCGCCCCCGGCTGGGAGCCCGGCCCGGGCCGGGCCGCACGGATCCGTCGGGCGCTGGCCAGCTCGACGCCCAGCCCGACGGCGCGAGGAGATCGAGGCCCGCCAGCAGCAACGGGAAGCGGCCGGCAAGAAACGTCGCGGCCGCAAACCGCTGCCAGCCGATCCGGCAAGCCCTGGCGGGTCGCGAACAAGGGCGACAAGCAGGCCCGCAAGGTCAACCTCACCGACCCCACCTCGCGGATGATGAAGGCCCCCGCCCGGTTCCTGCAGGGCTATAGCTGCCAGGCCGTGACCACCGACAACCAGATCGTGCTCGCCGGCGCGGTCACCAACCAGCAGACCGACAACCGGGCGCTCGTGCCGATGCTGTCCGCCACCCGCGACAACCTGACCGCCGCTGGCAGCACCCCGACGCCCTCCGTGTCGTGCTGGCCGACGCCGGCTACTGGAACAGCGACCAGATCGACCACGTCGAACACGACCTGGGCGTCATCGCCCTGGTCGCCACCAACCGCGAACGCGACCAGCGTCGCCGCAGCCCAGCCCCGCAACCCGACCGGCCAACCCTGCACAAGATGCACGCCCGCATGCAGCACCCGACCGCCAAGAACCTCTACCGGCACCGCTCCACCACGATCGAACCGATCTTCGGTCAGAGAAAGACCAACCGGCGGCTCGACCGGTTCCTGCGGCGCGGCCTGGACGCCGTCAACGCCGAATCAACCCTCGAGATCATCGCCCACAACCTCACCAAGCTCTGGCGGGCAGACACCACCCCCGCCCCCACACCACGACCCGCCCTGCCCTGACAGGGCGGGCCCGCCCACACGGCGCCCACCCACGCCCACCCGCTCACCCCGCCACAGAGCACTCCCACACACCACCACCGAAAACGAGACAGCCTCAATATGACTAAAGAGGGCCAGTAGCGAGGTCCAAATGGCCCGTGGGACGGGCTATTCGTCTCTAGAGCGCAGTACGGAGTCTGCGGATAGCGCGCCGCCTGGGGCCGCCAATGGGTTCGCCCGTCGACACATCAAATGTGCTGGGCGCCAAGCTTGTTGTCAGGCGCCACGTGAGTTGGACCACGGGGGCGTAGGGCGTTCAGGGGCTTTGGACCGTCTGCTTGGGGGGCCGAGGGTCCCTGGTCCGACGGGTCGCCGCTGTGTTGGGTGACGCTCGCCCCTATCGGTGCTGCCGGCTGCCGCCTCATCGTGCAACGGGCAGCCTCTGTTCCCGGCCGGCCTCCCCTCCGCTGGCCGGGGACCCACCGTCTGCCGCCGGTGACCTCGGTTACCTTCGCGATCCAGGAGTCTTCGTGCCGGACCATCCGCCGATCGTGCAGGGCGGCATGGGGGTCGGCGTGTCAAGCTGGCAGCTCGCGCGTGCGGTCTCAACCCACGGTCAGCTCGGGGTCGTCTCAGGCACCGCGGTCGCGGTCACCCTGGCTCGGCGGCTGATGTCGGGCGACCCCGATGGGTCCGTCCGCCGCGCGTTGGCACGGTTTCCCGATCCGCACCTGGCCCGCCGCATCGTCAGACGCTACCTGCGGGCTCCGGCCGAAGCCGGGGCCCCGTACCGGACGGTGCCGCAGTACAGGCTCAAGCCGCCACGGACGCTGGTGGAGCTGACCGTGGCGGCCGCGTTCGTGGAGGTCTGGCTCGCCAAGGAGGGCCACGACGGGCCGATCGGGATCAACCTGCTCGAGAAGGTCCAGCTGCCGACGCTGCCCACCCTCTACGGGGCCCTGCTCGCAGGGGTCGACTACGTCTTCATGGGCGCCGGCATCCCCGCCCGCATCCCCGCCGTCCTCGACCGGCTCGCGGCCCACGAGCCGGCCACGTTGCCGATCACCGTTGCCGACGCCAGCAAGGGCGCCGAACACGTGAGCCGGTTCGACCCCAAGGCGGTGCTTGCCACCGCGGCAATGCCGACGCTGCGCCGGCCGCCCTTCATCGCCATCGTGTCCTCCACCACCCTGGCCAAGTACCTGATGGCCGTGGCCTCAGGGGTCCCTGACGGGTTCGTGGTGGAGGCACCGGTCGCCGGCGGCCACAATGCCCCACCACGCGGTCGCGGCCACCTCTCCGATCGGGGAGAACCGATCTACGGGCCCCGCGACGAAGTCGACCCGGCCGACATCGCAGCCCTCGGACGGCCCTTCTGGTTGGCCGGCGGCCGCGCCGACCCGGCCGCCCTGACCGACGCCCAAGCGCATGGCGCGGCCGGGGTCCAGGTCGGGACCGCGTTCGCGTTCTGCGCGGAGTCCGGACTCGATCCCGGCCTCAAACGCCAGGTGCTGCAGGCCGTGGCCGCAGGCACCATCACCGTCCGGACGGACCCGCTGGCGTCCCCCACCGGCTACCCGTTCAAGATCGTCCCGCTTGCCGAGACCATCGGCGACGACGCCACCTACCGTGCCCGTCCCCGCCGCTGCGACCTGGGCTACCTGCGCGAGCCCTACCAGCGGCCTGACGGCCACATCGGCTACCGCTGCCCCGCCGAACCGGTCGACGACTATCTCGCCAAGGGCGGCACGCGCGACGACACACTCGGCCGACGGTGCCTGTGCAACGGCCTGCTCGCCACGATCGACCTCGGACAACGTCGTGCCGACGGCTACCACGAACCGCCCCTGATCACCGCCGGCGACGACCTCGTCCGGCTCGGCCGGCTCCTCCGCGACGGCCGCACCAGCTACACGGCCGCCAACGTCATCGCCTATCTCCTCGACCGGCCACAGTCGGGCCCGCGCGCCCAGCCCTCACCGCGCGCCGAAAGCGTTGAAACCAAACCGGCGGGTCCGCGCCGCTAGCAGACTCTCCTATAGCTGTCAAGCGGCTCGAGGTGCTGTGTCGGGACGGTGGGTTATGGCGTCGCGGAGCAGGGGATAGATCTCTCTGGCGATGTAGCGCTTGAGGCGTCGAAGGGCGTCGAGGCCGGCCTTGTCTCCGCCGGTGCGTTTGTGCACGTAGGCGCGAAAGATGAATGGATTGAACGCGATGTCTCGTCAGGACGATGGCGGGGCAGCGTCGGATGGCGGCACCCCTAGCGCGAAGTAGACTGCGCGAAGTGCCTCCGAGGGAACACTCATTTCAAGCCACCCCATGTGCCCCTCATGTGTGTCATCGAATGAGGCATCGTGCTCCCATCTGGGAGTCAAACCGTCAGGCGAGCCTGACAGATCGATTTGTGCCGTATTCATGAAGCGCGCTCGGGCCATGTGCACCTTGGCGCGGTACCCAACTAGCTGCTCGATTGGCTCGCCATGCCGAGGGATCTGCTTCGCTGTTGCCTCAATTGCGAGCCTGCATCGGTAGGCCCAGCGTCGAACACTTCACCAAGTGGCCCCGCAGCGCGGAACAGCGGGGCCACTCTCGTTCGCTGGGCACCCCGTAGCCTGAACCCGGCACGGCCACTCGTCGTCTTCTCTGGCCGTCTCGAGCGTTCCTCGGTCCTGAGGGCGCCGGCGATGCCGGCGCCCCGCTCTGCTTCGTCGCCCGGTGCCACGTCGACACCCCCGGTTTTGTTCTATGAGAACAAGACCGGGGGTGTCGATCTGGTCCGATCCCTTCGCCGGCAAGCCCTTCGCTCGACCGCCGCGGCGGTCGGGCCACCTCTCAGGCCATCTTCAGGGTTTCTCCGTCATCATGCGGGTGCGAGGCCGGTACCCGCACTGCGGCAGGGTGATCGGCACCGCGGCGGGGCTCTCGGGTCGCCCGGTTCCCGAGAGCCCCGCCCGCCACCCCCCGACGGTGCACGGAGCGGCCCTTGTCCACGCCCTACGCGCTGGTGTGCTGCCGAGACGAACCCGTGACCGCCCGTGCGGCGTCCATCCTCGCGTCGGCCGGCGTGGCGAGCGTCGCCGTCCCCGACACCGCCTCCCTCCACGCCGCCGCGGCGTCCGAGCCGCCCGACCTCGTCATCTTCGACCTCAGCCTCGTCGGTCGAGCCGGCCTGGCTACGATCCGGCGGCTGCGCTTCAGCGCCCCGACCGCGCGGCTCCTCGTCCTCTCGCCCCTGGGCAGGCTGCTGGCTGCGCTGGCCTCCGGGGCGGACGCCTGCATCGACCTCAACGACCTCGGTGGCCTGCGGATCTACCTCGAAGAGGCCGGCTACTCGCCGGCCTCGCCGGCCTCGCCGGCCTCGCCGCCCCGCACGACCATCCGGAACTCCCCGCCTTCGTAGACGAGGTCGCCGTCGTGGGCTCGGGCGATCGCCCGTGCGATCGGCAGCCCCAGCCCGGACCCGCCCCGCCCGTCGAGGGTGGCGAACCGCTCGAACACGAGGTCCACCGCCTCGGATGACAGCCCCTGCCCGTCGTCCTCGACGGCGATCGCGACCTCGCCGTCCTCGCGGGAGAGCCGGACGTCGATCCGCTCACGGGCGTGCCGGCGGGCGTTGTCGAGCAGGTTGGCCAGCGCCTCGCGCGCCTCGGCCGCATCGATCAGGAGCCGTCGCCGTCCCGGCTCCGGCCCGACGCCGCCGCCGACAGCTCCACCGTCAGCTCCGGGGCGAGATCGCGGGTGCGCTGCACCTCGTCGGCGACGAGCGCGACGACATCCGTGGGCGCGCGCTCCGGTGGACGCCCCCGGTCGAGGCGGGCGAGCTGCAGGAGCTTGGCGAGCAGCCGGCTCGCCCGCCCGGTCTGGCGCAGCACGTTGCCGAGCAGCCGGTCCTGGATCACCGGGTCGTCCTCGCTCAGCAGCGACTCGACCGACGCCCGGATCCCCGCGATCGGGGTGCGCAGCTGGTGGGCAGCGTCGGCGAGGAAGCGCCGGGACCGCTCCTCGGAGCGCTGCAGGTCGGCGTTCGTCGCCTCGAGCTGGTCGAGCATCCGGTCGAAGGACGCGGCGAGCTGGCCGAGCTCGGTGTCCTCACGGTCCGGTCGCAGCCGCTCGCCGGTCGCACCTCGCTGGATGCGGGCGGCGGTCGAGGCGACCTCGTCCAGCGGCGCCAGCGCCGAGCGGGTCGTCCGGCCGATCAGGAGCAGGGCCAGGAGCACGGCTGCGACGGTCCCGACCCCCTCGAGCACGAGGACCCGGCGCAGCGTCGCGTCGACCCCGGCCCGACCTGCGTACACGGTCAGGCGCGTGCCGTCCGGCAGCTCCTCGGTCAGCTGCGCCCGCGGCGTGCCGATGTCGGAGGGCAGGTTCGAGCCGACCCGCGGCGACAGGGGCTCGGAGGCGAACTGTCGCCCGTCCGGGGTCTCGATCAGCGCCGGCAGGCCGATCGTCGTCAGCCGCCGTGCGAGCGGCGACGCCGGCATGTCGTCGGCGAGGGACCGCACGCTCTCCATCCGGGTGGCCAGCACGTCGTTGAGGGAGTCCGCGAGCTGCGCCCGCAAGGTCAGGAACACGAAGGCATCGAGCACCACCAGGACGACGGCCACCACGATGACTCCGTCGCGGATGACCGTGCGGCGCAGCGGCGGGGTACGCATCAGACCCGCAGTGCGTAGCCGACGCCACGCACGGTGTGGACGATGCGCGGTCCCGCGGTCTCGAGCTTGCGCCGCAGCGCGCTGATGTAGACCTCGACGAGGTTGGGGTCGTACTCGTCGAAGCCCCACACCGACGCCAGCAGCTGCGACTTCGAGGCGACGCCGCCACGCCGGCGACCGAGCGCCACGAGCAGGTCGAACTCGGTGCGCGTGAGCTCGATGGGCTGACCGTCGCGTTCGACGGTGCGGCGGTCCTCGTCGACGACGAGGTCGCCGACCTGCCAGGTGTCCGCGTGCAGCCGGCCGGCGCGCCGCAGTGCCACCCGGACACGTGCCAGCAGCTCGGCCATCGAGAACGGCTTCACCAGGTAGTCGTCGGCGCCCGCGTCGAAGCCGGCGAGGCGGTCCGGTTCGGTGTCCGCGGCCGAGAGGAAGATCACCGGCACGTCCCGGTCGGCCTGGAGGGTGCGGGCGATGCTCAGTCCGTTGGGTCCCGCCGGCAGCCGCACGTCGAGCACCGCCAGGTCGGACAGACGACTCGGCCGCGTCGGGCACGGCGAGGCCGTTCGGCTCGTCGCGCACCGCGTAGCCCTCGGTGCGCAGTGCCGCCGCGACCGCCTCGCGGACGGTGTCGTCGTCCTCGACCAGCAGGATGCGCGGCTGGTTCCCCGTCATGATCCGCGAGGATACGGCCGCAGCGGTGGTCCGTCGCCGTGAACAGGCGAGCACCCGGTAGCGGCCAGGCGTCTCGCACCCGTGGACAGTGGTCTTCAGGTGACCCTCAGGTCGTGCTCAGGATGACCTCAGGCGCCCCCGGTCACACTTCCCGACGTGGGAAGACACCACGAGCGGTGACCATCAGGCACCGCCAAACGCCAGATCCACCTCACGGGGGACAGCACCATGAAGATCACCAAGACGCTCGCGACCGTCGCGCTCAGCATCGCCACCGTCGCCACGCTCGCCACCGCCCCAGGCGTCGGTCACCTTCGACCCGGCGACGGCAGCGGCTTCGTCGGCAAGGGCGACGTGCAGCTCGCGCTCGGCCTGAACAACAAGCAGATGCAGGAGGCGGCCAGCAGCCTGGAGTCGCCTACCACGACCAGGCGACCTACGAGATCACCTGCTCCGGCGAGCTCGGCAAGCGTCACGAAGACCTTCGACCGGGTCCAGAACCTCAACGGAGAGGTCGCCTACGACGCTCGCACCCGCAAGCAGGTGACGGGCTTCGACCTCACCGGCTGGGACGGCGAGCCAACGCTTGCCGGCGCCCCGCTCTGCTTCGTTCGCCCGGTCCACATCGACACCCCCTGTTTTCACGTCGGGACGTGAAAACGTGGGGTCTCGATCTGGTCGGGTGCTTCCGCGGAAGCGGGCGGGCGTCGATCCGGTTGGGACGGCCCCGAGGGTGCTTCCGCGGAAGCGCTGCGACCGAGCTACGCGACCGGCTGGGCCTGCGCGGCCAGCTCGGCGACCTCCACCAGCACCTTCGTCAGCTCGAAGTCCTTCGGCGTGAACACCGCGGCCACGCCGGCCTCCTTCAGCTTCCGGGCGTCGGCGGCCGGGATGATCCCGCCGGCGACCACCGGCACCTCATGTCCCTCGCCGCGCAGCCCGTCGATCACCTGCGGGATGAGCTGCATGTGCGACCCGGACAGGATCGAGAGCCCGACGATGTGCACGTCCTCGTCCACGGCCGCCCGCACGATCTGGCTCGGGGTCAGGCGGATGCCCTCGTAGACGACCTCCATGCCGAGGTCGCGGGCACGGATCGCGACCTGCTCGGCACCGTTGGAGTGCCCGTCGAGGCCCGGCTTGCCGACGAGGATCCGGATCTTGCGGCCGAGCTGGCCCTCGAGCGTCGCGATGCGCTCGCGGCCCTCCTTCAGCGACGAGGACGCGCCGCCGCCGGCCATGGCCTGCTCGCCGACGCCGGTGGGGGCGCGGTACTCGCCGAAGATCTCGCGCAGCGCCCCGGCCCACTCGCCGGTCGTCACGCCCGCCTTGGCGCACGCAATCGAGGCCGGCATCAGGTTCTCGTCCGCCTCGGCCGCCGCACGCAGGTCCTCCAGTGCTGACGCCACGGCCCCCTCGTCGCGCCCCGCCCGGTGCTCTTCCAGCCGGGCGATCTGCTTCGACTCGGCCGCCTCGTCGACGCGCAGGATCCCGCCCTCCTCGTCGACCAGCGGGGACGGCTCGGCCTCCTGGAAGGAGTTCACGCCGATGACCTGCTGCTGACCGGACTCGATCCGCCGGACCCGCTCGGCGTTCGAGCGCACGAGCTCGCCCTTCATGTAGTCGACCGCCGCGAGCGCACCGCCCATCTCGAGGATCTTGTCGAGCTCGGCAGACGCCTCCTCGATGATCGACGCCGTCTTGTTCTCCATCACCTCGGAGCCGTTGAAGATGTCGCCGACCTCGAGCAGGTCCGTCTCGTAGGCCATGATCTGCATCATGCGCAGCGACAGCTGCTGGTCCCACGGCCGCGGCAGGCCGAGCGCCTCGTTCCACGCCGGCAGCTGGATCGCCCGTGCGCGGGCGTCCTTCGACAGGGTGACGCCGAGCATCTCGACGAGGATGCGGGAGATGTTGTTCTCGGGCTGCTGCTCGGTGAGGTTCAGCGAGTTGACCTGCACGCCGTAGCGGAACCGGCGGTACTTCGGGTTCTCGACGCCGTAGCGCTCGCGGGTGATGCGGTCCCACAGCTCGACGAAGGCCCGCATCTTCGCGGTCTCCTCGACGAACCGGATGCCGGCGTTCACGAACCACGAGATGCGTCCGACGACCCGCGGGAACTCGTCCTGTGGCACCTGCCCGCGCTCCCGGACCGTGTCCAGCACCGCCACCGCGTTGGCCAGCGCGAACGCGACCTCCTGCACCGGCGTCGCCCCGGCCTCCTGCAGGTGGTAGCTGCAGATGTTGATCGGGTTCCACTTCGGCAGGTGGTTGACCGTGTAGGCGATCGTGTCGGCGGTCAGGCGCATCGACGGCCCCGGCGGGAACGCGTAGGTCCCGCGCGAGAGGTACTCCTTGAGGATGTCGTTCTGGGTCGTGCCGCGAAGCCCCTCGATGTCGGCGCCCTGCTCCTCGGCGACCGCGACGTACAGGGCGAGCAGCCACATCGCCGTCGCGTTGATCGTCATCGAGGTGTTCATCTTCTCGAGCGGGATGCCGTCGAAGAGGTCGCGCATGTCGGACACCGACCCGATCGGCACCCCGACCTTGCCGACCTCGCCGCGGGCCAGCACGTGGTCGGCGTCGTAGCCGGTCTGGGTCGGCAGGTCGAAGGCCACCGACAGCCCGGTCTGCCCCTTCGCGAGGTTCGTGCGGTACAGCTCGTTCGAGGCCTCGGCGGACGAGTGCCCGGAGTAGGTCCGCATGATCCAGGGGCGGTCGCGCTCCGGCTGCGCATCGGTCGTCACGGCGGCACCTTCCTCGCAGGGAAAACGTCAGGGCTCGGGGGCGTACCGAGCGTAACGTCCGCGATCTGGCGCCAACCAACCGGACAGACGGCCTCCCGGCCAGCCTGGGACATCTCCTCGATGTGCGTTTGCTGGCGCCGAGCGGCACACTCGTGCCGTGGATGGCGGTGGTGCGCACGCCCTGCACCCCCCATCCATCCCGCGGTCCACGTCCTCGCGGCGCCTCCTCGCCGGCCAACCGGTCGCGACGCGCCCCTGTCGGATCGCCGCCCACCTCGCGCCCGCCCGGCGCCGCAGGCCCCGAACCATCGAGCATCCATGTCGGTCTCCCGCGTCCGCACGCTGACGACGCTGCTTCTCGTCGTCGGCCTGCTGACGCCGCTGCGCGCCGCAGCGAGCGACCTCGACAGCGTGGTGCAGCAGCGCCAGGAGGTCGCCACCGAGCTCGATGCCGCCACCCGCGCCTACGAGGAAGCCCGCGACCGGGTCGAGTCGACGCGCGCGGAGCTCGCCGGCCTCGAGGAGCGCCGCGCGCAGCTGACCGACGAGATCGCGTCGGCGGACGCGAGCCTCCAGGAGCGCGCCCGGCTCGCGTTCATGCACGGCAGCGACGGCCTGCTGACGAGCATCATGGGCGCCGACGGTCCCCAGGGCGCGATCGAGCGTGCCACCCTCCTCGCCGCCGTGAACGGCCACGACGAGAGCCGGCTCGAAGGTGCCACGGCTCTGCGGACCCAGCTCGCGCAGACCCGCACGCTCCTGCAGGAGAAGGCTGGGGTGCTCGCGGACCAGGAGGCACAGCTCGCGTCGAGCACCGCCGACCTGCAGACACGTCTCGAGCGCCTGAAGCGCACCGAGCAGCGGATCCGCACGCGCACCGCCCGGCAACGCGTCATCCACCGTGGGCCCCAGGACGGCGTCTACTCATGTGTCGTCGACCCCGGGGTCACCCACTTCATCGACAGCTGGGGCTTCGCGCGCCCCGGCGGCCGTGCACACAAGGGCGTCGACGTGATGGCGCCCCACGGGGTCCCCGTCTACGCCTTCACGACCGGCCGGGTCGCCCGTCTCCACACGAACCGGCTCGGCGGCACCGTCCTCTACGTGTACGGGGACGACGGCAACCAGTACTACTACGCGCACCTGTCGGGGTACGCGGAGGGCGTCTACGACGGGATGCCCGTCGAAGCCGGCCAGCTCGTCGCCTACAACGGCAACTCGGGCGACGCGCGGGGCGGCGCCTCCCACGTCCACTTCGAGGTCCATCCCGGGGGCGGCTCGGCCGTGAACCCGTACCCCTGGATGGCAGCGGCGTGCGACTGACCGGCCGCGGATCGGAGACACCGTGAGCATGCACCGGGTCGGCACGTTCGAGCACGCCGGCTACGACCTCGCCTACGAGGTCCACGGCGCCGGCGACCGGGTCGTCGTGCTCCTGCACGGCATCCTGCTGGACGCGAACCTCAACCGCGGGCTCGCCCAGGCACTGGCACAGGCCGGCTACCGCGTCGTGCTGCTCGACCTGCTCGGTCACGGCCTGTCCGACCGTCCCACGCACGCGATGTTCCACCGCATCGACGCCTACGCCGCCCAGGTCGAGGCGCTGCTCGACGAGCTCGGCATCGAGGAGGCGGTCGTCGGCGGCGTGTCGCTCGGGGCGAACGTGTCGCTGCAGCTGGCGGTCCAGATCCCCGACCGCATCCGAGCGCTCGTCGTCGAGATGCCGGTCCTCGAGTGGGCCGCGCCCGCGGCCGCACTGACCTTCGTGCCGATGCTCCTCGCCGTCCGCTACGGCGGGCCGTTCGCCCGGCTGCTGTCCTGGGGGATGGGGCGCGTGCCGCGAACCCGCATCGGGCCGCTCGACAGCCTGCTCAACGCCGCGTCGTCGCTGCCCCAGGAGATCGCCGCCGTCCTGCACGGGCTGCTCGTCGGCCCGCTCGCCCCACGGGTCGAGCAGCGCGAGGCCATCACCATCCCGACGCTGGTCATCGGCCACGAGCGCGATCTCATCCATCCCTTCAACGACGCGGTCAACCTGTCGCGCGAGATGCCCAACGCCCGCTTCGTGCAGGCCACGTCGGTGCTCGAGCTACGTCTGCGCCCGACGCGGCTGACCGCCCGGATCGTCGAGTTCCTCGACGGCGTCACCGGGCCGCACGGGGCCGCCGACGTGAACGACGCCTGAGTGCTCAGACCCGCCCTTCGACCCTCCGCGGCCGGCGGTCACTCCACGCGCAGCGCCATCATGACCCCGTCGCGGATCGGCACGATCGTGCCGACGTAGCGATGGTCGCCGGCGACCAGCCGGTTGTGCTCGCGAATCGCGGCGGTCCAGCCCTCGAGCCCGTCACGGTCGTCGCCGGTCGCGACCTTGCCGTCCCACAGCACGTTGTCGCACAGCCACAGGCCGCCGACACGGATGCGCTCGGCCGCGGCGCGCCATGCGTCGGGGTAGCCGTGCTTGTCGATGTCGCAGTAGACGACGTTGAACTCGCCGTCCTCGGCGGCGAGCCCCTCGACCGCGTCCCCGACCCGGTAGCTGACCCGGTCCCACAGGTCCGCGCGGCGGAGGTAGTTCTCGGCGCTGCGGGCGTTGTCCGCGTCGCCGTCGGTGCACACCACCGATCCCTGCGGCCCGACGGCGCGGGCGAACCAGTACGCCGAGTACCCGTAGCCCGACCCGAGCTCCATCACCCGTCGCGCCCCGATCGAGCGGGCCGCCACCTCGAGGAAGCGTCCGACCGCGCGTCCCACGATCGGGAAGCCGTGCTCGGACGCCCGGCTCTCCATCTCGACGAGGATCTGGTCGTGCAGCTCGTAGCCGGCGAGGTCGTGCAGGTAGTCGTCGACGGCTCGGTCCATGAACTCGGACGCCATGCGGTTCTCCTCCCCGGTGGCTCGCGGTGCGCCGCGCGTGCGAGGCGCACCGTAACGGCAGGCGCACCGTTAGCATGCGCCGCGTTGCCGTATTTGTCTGCGCTCGGCTCCGGCCGGCGCTGTATGAGGAGTCATCTGTTGGGACACCACGTCCTCGTCTGGGATGCCCCGAACATCGACATGACGCTTGCCAACATCATCGACGGCAAGCCCACCGCACGCGAACGTCCGGATCTCAACGTCCTGGGTCGCTGGCTGACCGCTCACGCCGGGCCCGACGACACGGTCGAGGCCTGTGTCTTCGTGAACGTCGCTCCGCACGTCGCCGGGCCGATGCGCGGCTGGGTGCTGTGGCTGCTCGAGGAGGGCTTCCGCGTCTTCGCGAAGCCGAAGCGGGGCGACAGCGACGTCGACCAGGACATGCTCGACCACCTCAACCGGCGGCGCGACGAGGGGGGACTCGTCGCCGTCTACGTGGGCTCGAACGACGCGCGCAACTTCGTCGAGCCGCTCGACGAGATGTCGGCGGCCGGCATCCAGGTGACGGTCATCGGCTTCGCGGAGTACGCCGGGGGGCTGTCCACCGACGACGCGCTGTCGTTCGTCGATCTCGAGAGCATCCCCGGCCTGTTCGCCGAGGCGCTGCCGCGCATCAACCTCGAGAACCTGCCCGACGACGGGCTCTGGTTCGAGCCGTCGGGCCGGCTCGGGGAGCACCGCTCCAGCGGCAGCGCGGACTTCGCGGTGATCGCGGAGTAGGCCCCGAACGGCTCACCTGAGGCCGGGCGCTGACCGTGCACAGCCCCCGCCGGGGCGTGCACGCAGCGCACTTACACGGGTGTAATCTCGTCAATCGTCCAACTCGTGCAACTCTCGTGCCGAGTCAAACGTATGTATGCAAGGACACTGCCCATCCGCCGGGGGCAAGGGGGACACCGCATCGTGCCCGAGAACCGTTCACGTCGTTTCCGTCGCTTCTGGCGGCTCAGTCCCGTGGTGGCATCGCTCGCACTGGCGGCGCTGCTGCCCGCGATGCCCGCCGCCGGCACGCCGCCCACCGCCTCCGTGGTGAGCCGATCGCTCGCCGACCTCATGCCGTCGGCGCCCGCCGGCAGCCTTCGTGCGGCGTCGGTGGACGACTGGCAGGTGAGCCGGCCCATCGCGGCCGACGACGTGACGATGGTCGCCGCCTCCTTCGCGGACGCGGCGGGGGCACCGGTGCAGGTCCGGACCGAGAAGGACGGCGCCTGGTCCGAGTGGGAGGACCTGCGCCTCGAGTCGGACCACGGCCCGGACCCGGGCACCCCCGAGGCCGAACGCTCCCGGGACCACGTCTCGGACCCGGTGTTCGTCGCCGGCGTCGATCAGCTCCAGTTCCGCGCCAAGGGCGCCGGCGCCGCCGCTGACCTCCAGCTCGTCGAGAGCCACGGCGGCGACGGCATCGGCTGGCGTCCGCAGTCGACCCGCGGTGGTCCGGTGGCGCTCGCCGCCACCACCCAGCCGAAGATCATCAGCCGTGCCGAGTGGGGCGCGAACGAGAGCTACCGCAGCGGCCTGCCCCGCTACGCCAACGACGTGCGGTTCGCGGTCGTGCACCACACCGCCGACACCCGCTTCTCCGCCACGTGCACGCCCGAGTCGAACGCGTCCTACGACGACTGGGTGCGGGCCGAGTACGCGTTCCACACCCAGAGCCGCGGCTGGGACGACATCGGCTACAACTTCGCCATCGACCCGTGCGGCAACATCTACGAGGGCCGCGCCGGCGGGATCACGAAGCCGGTCATCGGCGCGCACGCCGCCGGGTGGAACGGCGGGTCCGTCGGCATCGTCGTGCTCGGAGACTTCCGCTACTCCGAGCCGACCCCGCAGGCCAAGGCGGCGCTGCGCCAGCTGCTCGCCTGGAAGCTCGACCTGCACCACGTCGACCCGCACGGGAGCACGCTCGAGATCTCCGGCGGCGGCCGCTCGAACGAGTACTCGCCCGGGCAGCTGGTGACCCTGCCGAACGTCTCGGTCCACGGCTACCAGAACAACACCTCCTGTCCCGGGCCGAGGCTCGCCGACAACTGGTTCACGCTCGACAACGGCGAGCCCACCACGCCGCTGGACGCGCCGCGCGACGAGGTCGAGGCCATCGGCGGCCCGAAGATCTACGGCGGGCTGCCGGCGACCTGGGAGCAGCCGCTCGACGGCCCGCGCCCGACCTGGGACCTCACCTTCAGTGCGCCGATGGACTGGAGCCTGCGCATCACCGACGCCGGCGGCAACGTCGTGCGCTCGACCGGCGGGCTGAAGGCCACGAGCGCCACGGCGACCTGGGACATGCGCGACCGGAGCGGCAACATCGTGGCCCCGGGGCACTACGTCGCCGAGGTGACCGCGACCAACGGCTCGGGCACGGCCACGCCCGTCCACACCGAGATGACGGTGACCGCACCGGCCGACCGGCTCGGTGGCGCCACCCGCGTCGAGACGGCCGTCGCCCACTCGCGCTGGGCCTTCCGCGCCAGCGAGCGCGTCGTGATCGCGTCGGCCGAGTCGTACGCCGACGCGCTCGTCGCCACGCCGTTCGCCGGCTCGCTGGGCGCGCCGGTCCTGCTCGTCCCGCACACGGGGCTGACCCCCGAGGTCGTCGACGAGATCCACCGGCTGCAGGCCGACGCCGCCTACGTCATCGGTGGCACCAGCCGGCTGCCCGCGTCGATCGAGTCGCAGCTCAAGGACGCCGGCGTCGGCTACGTGGCCCGCATCTCCGGCCCCACCCGCTTCGACACGGCCGCCGAGGTCGCGAAGGCCGTCATCGCCCGCGAGAAGCCGAACGAGGTCGTGCTCGCACTCGGCGTGCACGAGGACCCCTCCCGCGCCTTCCCCGACGCCCTGTCGGCCGGCGCCTTCGGGGCTGCCTGGAACGTGCCCGTGCTGCTGGTCGCCCCGACCGACCTGACCGGCCCCGCGGAGCGGATCCTGCAGGGGGTCTCGGACTGGAGCGGCCCGGGCAAGCTCACGATCTTCGGTGGGGGCCAGGCCATCAGCGCCTCCGTCGAGCAGCAGGCCTCCGCAGCGGCGCACGGCGCACCGGTGACCCGCTTCGCGGGTGGCAGCCGGTACGACACGGCACGGATGGCCGCCGAGGAGACGTTGCGGCGGATCAACAGCTGGTACGCCAACCACGCCCGCGACCCGCACGCCGAGGACCACGGCCTCGAGGTCGTGCTCGCCTCCGGCACGAACTGGCCCGACGCGCTCGGCGCCGGCGCGGCGGCCGACGAGCGTGACGCCGTGTTCCTGCTCGTCGGTGGGCAGTCGCTCGACGACTCGGCGGCGACGCGGCGGTTCCTCGAGGACCACGCGAAGGAGCTGTCCCACGCGGTGATCTCCGGTGGCTCCGCGGCCGTCAGCGCGACGACCCTCGCCCAGGTCGGCTCGGTGGTCTCGTCGGCGGGGCCGAACACGTCCGCTCCGGTCGTGTGGACACCCGACCCGCGTCACCCGTCGGCTGCCGACGCATCCCCGAGTCCGTCGCCATCCCCGAGCCCGTCGCCGAGCCCGTCGCCCTCGCCGAGTCCGAGCCCGGCTGCGAGCCCGAGCCCGGTGTCGTCCCCCTCACCGTCCCCGAGCCCGTCGCCGAGTCCGAGTCCGTCGCCCGCCTCGTCGCCGAGCCCGAGCCCGTCGCCCTGACCCGTCGTCGCTGACGCCCGACGTTCGTTGACTGCACGCAGGTCCGGCCCACGGCCGGACCTGCGTCGTCGTGGCGGCCCCCGCGAGTAGCGTCGCCGCGAGTCGACCGGAGCCGAGCCCCATGCTGCCGCACACGGTGATCGAACCGTTCCGGATCAAGTCCGTCGAGCCGTTGCGGTTCACGACCCGCGAGGAGCGCACCGCCAAGCTCGCCGCGGCCGGCTACAACCTCTTCGACCTGCACGCCGACGACGTGATCATCGACCTGCTGACGGACTCGGGGACCGGCGCCATGTCGACCGACCAGTGGGCCGCCCTGATGCGCGGCGACGAGTCGTACGCCGGGTCGCCGTCGTTCCAGCGCTTCGCCGCCGTCGTGCAGGAGCTGACCGGCTTCGCGCACGTGATCCCGACCCACCAGGGGCGAGCCGCGGAGCGGATCCTGTTCGGGGAGGTCGCCGGTCCGGGCGACGTCGTCCCGAACAACACGCACTTCGACACGACGCGCGCGAACGTCGAGCACCAGGGCGCCGAGGCACGCGACCTCGTCTGCGCCGAGGGCCGTGACCTGCAGCTCGACGCGCCCTTCAAGGGCGACATGGACGTGGCTGCGCTCGAGGCCACGATCGCCGAGGTCGGCGCCGAGCACGTGCCGCTCGTCATGGTGACCGTCACGAACAACTCCGGCGGTGGGCAGCCCGTGTCGATGGCGAACCTCCGTGCGGTCCGGGAGGTCTGTGACCGGCACGGCATCCCGCTGTTCCTGGACGCGTGCCGGTTCGCCGAGAACGCCTGGTTCGTCAAGACCCGCGAGGAGGGCTACGCCGACGCGACCCCGCGGTCGATCGCCGAGGAGATGTTCCGCCTCGCCGACGGCTGCACCATCAGCCTGAAGAAGGACGGGATGGCGAACATCGGTGGACTGCTCGCCATGAACGACCCCGAGCTGGCCGAGCGCTGCCGCAACGTGCTCATCCTCACCGAGGGGTTCCCGACCTACGGCGGGCTCGCCGGCCGGGACCTCGAGGCGATCGCCCAGGGCCTGGTCGAGGTGACCGATCCCGACTACCTGCGCTACCGCGTCCGCACGGCGGCCTACCTCGCCGAGAAGTGCTGGGCCGTCGGGGTGCAGACGGTCCGACCCCCCGGCGGCCACGCCGTCTACCTCGACGCGGCCGCCCTGCTGCCCCACATCGCGCCCCACGAGCTGCCCGCGCAGGCGCTCGCGTGCGAGCTCTACCTCGAGGGTGGCGTCCGCGGGGTCGAGATCGGCACGCTCATGTTCGGTCGTCCGGGCGCCGACGGGGCACCGGACGAACCCGCCCCGCACGAGCTCGTCCGGCTCGCGCTGCCGCGCCGGGTCTACACGCAGAGCCACATCGACTACGTCGGCGAGGTCGTCGCCGCCGTCGCCGCCCGCGCCGAGGAGATCCGCGGCTACCGGATCGTCGAGCAGCCCCGCTGGCTGCGGCACTTCACGGCGCGGCTGGAGCCGCTCGCCGGATGACGGCGCCCGGTGTCGACGGTCCGACCGGACGCCAGTAGCGTGCCGCTGACGCGAGGAGAGGGGCGCGGTGATGCCGAGCGGGGACGTGGGGGCGTCGGTCCGGTCCGAGGTCGGTGCGCTGCGAACCGTCATGCTCCACCGCCCGGGCTCCGAGCTGCGGCGCATCACCCCCACGAACAAGGACGAGCTGCTCTTCGACGAGCTGCTGTGGGTCGAGCACGCCCAGCTCGAGCACGACGCCTTCGCCCAGGTGCTGCGTGACGCGGGCGCGGAGGTCCTCTACATCGAGGCGTTGCTCGCCGACGTGCTCGCAGACGAGGCGATCCGGACCGAGGTCATCGCCACCCACGTGACCGAGCGCACCTGCGGTCCGCAGGCCGTCGGCCGCATCCGCGACTTCCTCTCCGAGCTGCCCGTCGACCAGATCGTCGAGCACCTCATCGGCGGGGTCAGCCTCGAGGAGGTCGGCGCCGGTGACGGCCTCGTCACCACGGTGATCGCGCCGAGTGAGATGGTGCTCCAGCCGCTGCCCAACACGGTCTTCATGCGCGACTCGTCGGCGTGGATCGGCGAGGGGGTCGTCCTCTCGCCGATGCGTCGCTCCGTGCGTCGACGGGAGTCCGACCTCCTGCGGCTCGCCTACCGGCGGCACCCGCGGTTCGCGGACCGGCCGATCTGGTTCGGCTCGTCGCCGGGCGACCACTACCCGGCGACCTTCGAGGGCGGGGACGTGCTCGTCGTCGGCGAGCGCGGACTCGCGATGGGGATGTCGGAGCGCACGAGCCCGTCGGGGGTCGAGACGCTGGCCGTCCGGCTCTTCAACGCCGGCGTCGTCGACCGGATCCTCGCCGTGGACCTGCCGAAGATCCGGTCCGCGATGCACCTCGACACGGTCGTCACCCAGGTCGACGTGGACGCCTTCCTGACCTACCCGTCGCTGACCCCGCACCTGCGCGTCTACCGGGTCACGTCGGACGGGAACCGGGGCGTGCACGTCGAGGAGGCCGAGGGGCTGCTCACCGGGTTGGCCTGGGCCGCCGGGATCGAGCGCGCCCGGGCGATCGAGCCGGCGCTCGGCTCGACCCGCGCCGAGCGGGAGCAGTGGAACGACGCGAACAACACCCTGGCCCTGCGCCCCGGCGAGGTCATCGCCTACGAGCGCAACGTGGCGACGAACGAGGTGCTCGAGGAGGCGGGGATCCGGGTGCGCACGATCCCGTCCTACGAGCTGCCCCGCGGCCGGGGCGGGCCCCGCTGCATGTCCTGCCCCGTGCACCGCGACCCCGTCGACGTCGGCTGACCGGATCGGCGAGACGGCTCGCGGGTCAGGTGCCGGGGGCGACGTGCTCCTCGAGGGCCTCGAAGGTGGTGAGGTCGTCCGGGGCGACGCCCGGCACCGGCCGCTCGGCGTCGATGCGGCGGGCGGCCGGCAGCGCCAGCGGCGCCGCCAGGAGCAGGACGACGCCCGTGCCGGCCAGCACGGGCTGGACGCCGACGACGACGGCGAGCGTCGGCGCGATCGCCAGCGGCAGCATCTCGCCGACCTGGTGGTGGACGTTGAACACGCCCATCACGCGGCCGAAGAACCCGGGGCGCGTGTGCAGCTGCGCGAGGGTGCGCAGCAGCGGCATGAGCATGCCGAGCACGGCGCCCCACAGCACCGCGCCGATCAGGACGATGCGCAGGTCGGCCGTGCCGGTGTAGACGACCGCGCCGAGCCCGCCCGCCATGGTCAGCCAGGTCACGGCGGCCAGGGACGTCAGCCGCCCGGGCAGCTGGCGCAGGACGAGCGCCCCGCCGAGCAGCCCGACCCCGAAGACGGCGTTGACCCAGCCGAGCGCCGACGGGCCGGTCCCGAGCACGTCCCGGAAGAACAGCGGCTCGAGCGCGGTGAAGGCGCCGAACGACAGCCACGTGAGCGACCCGACGACCAGCAGCAGCCGGATCGGGCGCCGGCCGTAGGCCTGGGCGAACCCGTCCCGTAGCTCCGTCAGCCCGCGGCGGCGCTCGGTCGGCGCGACCGTGGCGGGCTGCAGCCGCACGCGGGCGACGAGGGCGACGGCCGCGACGGAGGTGGCCGCGTCGAGGAAGAACACGCTGTCGATCGGGGCGACCCGGACGAGCAGGGCCCCGAGTGCCGGACCGGCCACGAACGCGAGCGTCCCGGCGACCTCCAGCGCGACGTTCACGGCCTCGAGGCGGCGCTCGTCCGGCGTCAGGAACGGCGGCATCGACGCGACCGCCGTCAGCACGACCGCGCCGGTCGCCCAGGCGATCGGCGCGAGCACCGTCATGGACTGCATCGAGTCGGCGAGGACGAGCAGCAGGATCGAGGGCACGAAGAGCAGCTCGCCGAGGACGATCACGCGCTTCGGTGCGGTGCGGTCCACGAGGACTCCGGCGGCCGCCGCACCGACGAGGTGTGCCGCGCCGAGGGTCGCGGTCAGCAACGCGAGCTGGCCCGGCGACGCCCCGAGGTCGTAGGCCGCCTTGCCCCAGATCCCGACGAAGAAGCCGGCCTCGCCGCCGGTCCGGGACACGAAGCGTGCGGCGACCACCCGGCGCGCGTTCGCGTCGAGCGGTGGGCGGTCGGCGTGGTCGGCACGCCGGTGGCGTCGGAGCACGGTGTCCTCGGCGGCAGGGTCGAAGCCCGCCAGGATGGCCACGACGGCGCCCGTCGGCCATCCGGATGGGGTCCGCGAGCGTCCTGCGCACTAGCCTGAGTGGCCCCGACGAGCCGCTCGTGCGAGAAGGAGCTCTCCATGCCAGAAGCCGTGATCGTCGCCACCGCCCGCACCCCGATCGGCCGGGCCTTCAAGGGATCGATGACGGAGCTGCGTCCCGACGACCTGACCGCGCGCATCATCGGCGCCGCCATGGAGCAGGTCCCGCAGATCTCCTCGTCCATGATCGACGACCTCCACCTCGGGTGCGGTCTTCCCGGCGGGGAGCAGGGCTTCAACATGGCGCGCGTCGTGGCCACCCTGCTCGGCTGGGACGACGTGCCCGGCACGACGCTGACCCGCTACTGCTCGTCGTCGCTGCAGACGACCCGCATGGCGTTCCACGCGATCAAGGCGGGCGAGGCCGACGTCATCGTCTCCGCCGGTGTCGAGATGGTGTCGCGGTTCGTCAAGGGCAACTCCGACTCGCTCGACGACACCCAGAACCCGGCCTTCGACGACGCCCAGGCGCGCACGAAGGAGATGGCCGAGGGCGGCGCCGACGAGTGGGTGGACCCGCGGGAGCTCGGCAAGCTGCCCGACATCTACATCCCGATGGGCCAGACCGCCGAGAACGTCGCGAACCTCAAGGGCATCTCCCGTGAGGAGCAGGACGACTTCGCCTACGAGTCGCAGATGCGCTACGCGAAGGCACAGGCGGAGGGCTTCTGGGCGAACGAGATCACGCCCGTCGAGCTGCCCGACGGCTCCACGATGGACACCGACGACTCCCCGCGGCCGGGCACCGACCGCGAGAAGATGTCGGAGCTCAAGCCCGTCTTCCGCCCGGACGGCACCGTGACGGCCGGCAACGCCTGCCCGCTCAACGACGGTGCCGCTGCGGTCGTCGTCATGTCGGACACGAAGGCGAAGGAGCTCGGCATCGAGCCGATCGCCCGCATCGTGTCCTCCGGCGTCACCGCGCTGAGCCCGGAGATCATGGGGCTCGGACCGGTCGGTGCCTCGCAGCAGGCGCTCGAGCGGGCCAACATGTCGATCAGCGACATGGACGTCATCGAGATCAACGAGGCGTTCGCCGCCCAGGTGATCCCGTCGGCGCGTGAGCTCGGGATCGACTTCGAGAAGCTGAACCCGCACGGCGGCGCCATCGCCGTCGGCCACCCGTTCGGCATGACCGGCGCCCGCATCACCGGCACGCTGCTCAACGGGCTGCGCCACCGTGACGGCACCTACGGTCTCGAGACCATGTGCGTCGGCGGTGGCCAGGGCATGGCCATGATCTTCGAGCGGCTCAGCTGACGTGACCGACTCCACCACGGCCCCGACCGTCCGGCTCGAGCCCTGGTCGGGGCCGTGGCGCGACGACGACCCGGACGCCAACTTCAAGGCCGACGTGGCCGCCTACAGCCAGCTCGATCCGCTGGCGACCGTCCGGCGACTGTCGGCGAACCTCGACGTTCCCGTGGGCGCGGTCGTGCGCTCCGTCCTGGCGAAGTGGGCGACCGGGGGGAGCGAGGCGCTGCTCGAGCTCGGCCCGTCGACCGTCGGCCGGATGCGCGACGCGGTCGCCCGTGCCGAGGAGGCGGGGACCGACGACGCCCGGCTCGCCGCGTACCGAGCAGCTCGCGACGATGGTGGGCTGGCTCGGGCACGGCCTCGACGACCCGGACACCACCTACCCCGCAGGAGGCGCCGACCCCGCGTAGCGGCGGCCGTGCGCCCCGGAAACCGCGAGATGTCGCGGGTTTCGGGAGGAGGTCAGCGGATCAGGCCGAGGCGGAACCCGCGTGTCACGGCGCCGGTGCGGTCCGGCGCGTCCAGCTTGTTCAGCAGGTTCTGGACGTGGGTCTTCACCGTGCGGGCGGACAGCCCGAGCCGGCCGGCGACCTCCTGGTTGGTGAGGCCCTCGGCGAGCAGCTGCAGCACCTCGAGCTCCCGCGGGGTCAGCGACGAGCCCTCGGCGTCACTGCGGGTCTGGCGCCACGAGCCGGCGAGCTGCATCGCCACCTCCGGCGAGATGACCCGCTGCCCGCGCGCCGTCGCCAGCAGCGCCTCCCCGATGTCGCCGATGCTGGCCGAGGTGAGCAGGAAGCTGTCCACGCCGGCGATGACCGCCTCGCGCAGGTCGATGACGCTCGCGGCATCCGCGACCACGAGGACCCCCACGTCGTCGCTCAGCGCCTTCGCGGTGGCGACGATCCGGAACGGATCCGGGTGGTTCTCACGCACCACGACGGCGAGCACGTCGGGATGCTCCTCGCCGACCGCCTGCACGGCGTCGGCCAGACGACAGGTGCGGGCCACGCTGGTCCCGTGGGTCGCCTCGATGACCGCGCGGAAGCCGGCCTGGACGAGCGGACGGTCGTCGGCGACCACCACCGAGGTCGTCCGTGTCTCGTTCTCGGTGCGCGTGTCTTCGTCACTGCGGGCGACGCCCATGGGTGGGGTTCCCTTCGGGAGACGCGTCCGGCGCGCGTCCCCGCCCGCTGGCCATGGTGACGCAGGCACCCTGCTTTCGGCATCCCCCACTCGGAGGGTTTCGCTGTCGCTCCCGTAGTCCTTTCGGGCTAGCGCAGTGGGCCGAGCGGTACGGTGCGTCACCGCTCGACCACGGGCCGCCCGCCGTGTGCGTGAGTGAGGCGGGTCGCTACGGCGTCGAGATCGAGCGGACCTCGACGTTCGAAGGTCGCCTGCGGCGCCTCGACGGTGCGCACGTCGCCAGGCTTGGCCCCGAGGATCGCCTTCCCGATCGGCGACTCGGCGGAGAGGATCTCGAACTCGTCGTGGCTGTCCTCGCGGCTGCCGACCAGGTAGGTCTCCTCGTCGCCGTCGATCTCGATGGTGACGATCAGCCCCGGCTTGACCTCGTCGGCCTCGGACGGCTCGCCGATCTGGGCTTCGCGGAGCAGCGCCTCGAGCTGGCGGATCCGGGCCTCCATCTTGCCCTGCTCGTCCTTGGCGGCGTGGTACTCCGCGTTCTCGCGGAGGTCGCCGTGGGCACGGGCCTCCTCGATCTCCGCCGAGATCTGCTGCCGGCCGACGGTCCTGAGCTCCTCGAGCTCGGACTGCAGTCGGTCGTACGCCTCCTGACTCAGCCAGGTCTGGGGCACGGGTGGCTCCTTGCTGCGTGTGCGGGTCGCTGGTGCGCGCGCGGCCCGTGTCGTGACCGCCCGGGCCTCTCCCGGGCCACGAGCAACGCCCGGGACGTGAGGATCCCGGGCGACGGTCTGCCGGACGCGCGGCGGTGTCACGACAGGGTAACCCGTGCGCACACGGATGCAGGTTGCGTGGCGGGAACGGGTGGGCGAGGCTCGGCAACCGTGACGACCTCCCCGACCGACGAGCCGCCCCGCGGGTCTTCGTCGACGCTGACCTCCCCGGCGTTCCTCGGCGTGCTCGCAACGGCGTTCACCGTCGCGGTGGGCTTCGGGCTCATCGTGCCGGCGCTGCCGATCTTCGCCCGCCGACTGGGCGCCGGCTACACGGCGACGAGCGCGGTCGTGGCCGTCTTCGCCGGCGTCCGGCTGGTCTCCTCCCCGCCGGCCGGGTCGCTGGCGGACCGCACGGGCTCCCGCCGCGTCATCATCGCCGGGCTCGTGATCGTGGCCCTGTCGAGCGGCGCCACGGCGGAGGCGGGCTCCTACCTCCAGCTCGTCGTCCTGCGGGGGCTCGGCGGGGTCGGCTCGGCGCTGTTCATCACCGGGATCGGCCGGCACCTGGTCCTCACCGTCCCGCGCAACCAGCGGGGACGTGCCTTCGGGCTGCTGCAGGGCTCCTTCCTCCTGGGTGGGGCGTCGGGGCCGGCGATCGGTGGGCTCGTCATCGACGCCTTCGGTATCCGCGCGCCCTTCTACACCTACGCCGTGGGGCTGCTCGCTGCCACGCTCGTCGCGTGGCGGTTCCTCGCCGAGTCCCCGCCCGGATCGGGGGACGCCCCGCAGCCGGACGCCCCGCAACCCGGCGGCGCCGAGGCCCCGCCGGCCGACGCCGGCACGGCCCGCGGGGTGCTGCGGCCGCTGCTGCGCGACCCGACCTTCTGGGCGGCCCTGCTGCTCGCCATGGCCGTCAACTGGGCGTCGCAGGGCATGCGGTTCTTCGGCGTCCCGCTCTTCGCCGACGAGGGGCTCGGGCTCGGACCGGGCCGGCTCGGGCTCGCCCTCGCCGTGGCGAGCGGCGGGCAGGCGCTCGCCCTGTGGCCCGCCAGCCGCTGGAGCGACCTGTCGGGGCGACGCCGCCCGGCACGGCTCGGCGCGGCCATCTACACGGTGGGCGTGCTCGGGCTGATCACCGTGGACGGGTTCGGCTCCCTCCTCGTCTGGATGGCGATCCAGGGCGTGGCCACCGGCATGGTCGCCGAGGTGCCCTCCGCGATCGTCGGGGACCTGGCCCCGTCCGGCGCGGCGGGGCGGGCGATCGGCGTCCTCGGCGTCGCACGCGACGTGGGGGCGGTCGTCGGCGTGCAGGCGTCCGGCGTGCTGGCCGACAGGGCCGGGTTCAACGCGGTCTTCCTGGTGACGGCCGCGCTGCTGGCGGTCGGGTTCGTCGCGTCGCTGGCGATGCGTGAGACCCTCGAGCCGGACGAGGACCAGCGGGCGCAGCGGTCCGCGGTCGATCTGCCACCGGGTGATACGGCGTCGGAGGAGTAGCATCGTCGCATGGGCCTGTTCGACGTCGTCTACACCCTCTACGAGCGGCGGCTCGCCGACGAGATCGCCGGCACGTCGCTGCCCCGTCATGTCGGCGTCATCCTCGACGGCAACCGCCGCTTCGCGAAGGAGCGCGGCCTGGCCGACCCGAACCAGGGCCACCTCGCCGGATCGCGGAAGATCGACGAGTTCCTGGACTGGTGCTGGGAGCTCGGCATCCGCTACGTGACGCTGTGGCTGCTCTCGACCGAGAACCTCGACCGGGACACGAAGGAGATCGCGGGCCTGCTCGAGATCATCCACGACACGGTGTTCCGGATCGCGACGAGCCCGACGAGCCAGGAGCGCGGGCTGCGGGTCACCGCCGTCGGCGCCCTCGACCTGCTGCCGGAGGAGATCCAGCGCGGGCTGAAGGAGGCCGAGGAGGCCACGGCCGGCAACGACGCGTTCTTCCTCCAGGTCGCCGTCGGCTACGGCGGCCGTCAGGAGATCACCGACGCCCTGCGCAGCCTGCTCGCCGCCCGCGCGTCGGAGGGGGCGACGCTCGAGCAGGTGGCCGAGACGCTGCGTCCCGAGGACATCGGCGAGCACCTCTACACCGGCTTCCCGGACCCCGACCTGATCATCCGGACCTCCGGCGAGCTGCGGCTGTCCGGCTTCCTGCTGTGGCAGTCGGCCCACAGCGAGTTCTACTTCTGCGACCCGTACTGGCCCGAGTTCCGTCGCATCGACTTCCTGCGGGCGCTGCGCGACTACCAGGCCCGCCAGCGTCGCTTCGGCCGCTGACGGCCGCGTCAGCGACCGTGTGCGCCGGCGTGCGGCCGTGGCCGGGATCCCGTGCCACCTGCCACGTTTGTGGGCGCGCCGGCGGTACGGTGGCCACCGTCCGCTACGCCCGACGACCTGATCGAGACGACCAACGGTGCGCTCGTTGCCCCCGACCCCGTGGCCCCCACCGAGGGCGCACGCGGTGTCGTGCAGGCAACCGGTAGGCGCTCCGGCATCGGGCCTGTCACGGTCACCTCTGTCAGCACCGTCCACCACGCCGCCCCCTCGGGCGGCGTTCGACGTCTCCGGGGCAGTGGCACCGCGGCATGGCCGGTGCGCCCCGGGGTGGGGAGCCACCGATGCCGAAGCGAACGAAGTCGTACGTCCTGGATACCTGTGTCCTGCTCGCGGACCCCTCCGCGCTGCTGCGGTTCGACGAGCACGAGGTCGTCATCCCGCTGGTCGTGGTCGAGGAGCTCGACCGCAAGAAGACCTCCGTCGACGAGGTGGGGCGCAACGCCCGCACGGCGCTGCGCGTCATCGAGGATCTGCGGGTCCAGTCGGGCCGCGGGCTGCGTGACGCGCTGCCGCTGCCGTCGGGCGGCACCGTCCGCATCGAGAGCAACCACGTCGACGTGCCGCTGCCGCCCTACCTCGACCCACACAAGCCCGATCACCGCATCCTCGCCACCGCCATCGGGCTGAAGGGCACCCTGGTCACGAAGGACTCGGCGCTGCGGATCAAGGGCAGCCAGCTCGGCGTCGACGTCGAGGACTACCGGGCCGACACGGCCCCCGTGGACGAGCACTACACCGGCGTCACCGACCTCGACGTCGAGCCGCACGTCATCGATGAGCTGCACCGCGACGGCAAGGCCGTCGTCGACGCCGACGTGGCGGCCATCGACGAGGACGGGCTCTTCCTCAACCAGTGTCTCGTCATGAAGGCCGGCCCCTCGGCGAGCGGCCTCGGGCGGGTCATCGACCTCGACGACGAGGGCCGTGCCACCGTCCACCGGGTGCCGGGCCACCGGCAGGTGTTCGGCATGGCGCCACGCGACGTGCGTCAGACCTTCGCGATCGACCTGCTGCTCGACCCGAACGTGCCGGCCGTGTCGCTGATGGGGATGGCCGGCACGGGCAAGACGTTCCTCGCGCTGGCGGCGGGACTCGAGCAGGTCGTGGAGGCCACCGCGTACCGGCGCCTGTCGGTGTACCGGCCGCTCGTCGCGGTCGGCCGGCAGGACGTGGGCTACCTGCCGGGGGACCTCGACGAGAAGCTGGCACCGTGGATGGCGGCGGTGCACGACAACCTGTACGCGCTGCTGCGGCGCGGGGACTCCCGCGGTACCCGCGAGCACCGGCAGGTGACCGCGGCGATCGAGTCGTTCGTGGACCGCGGGCAGCTCGAGCTCGCCGCGATCACCTATCTGCGGGGACGCTCGATCACCGACGAGTTCGTCGTCGTCGACGAGGCGCAGAACATCGAGCTCTCCGCGCTGCGGGTCGTGCTGACCCGGATGGCGTCGGGCTCGAAGGTCGTGTTCTGCGGCGACCTCGGCCAGGTCGACAACCCCTACATCTCGCCCTACGGCGGGATGGCGGCGCTCATCGAGAAGCTGAAGGGCACCGCCCTGTTCGGCCACGTCACGCTGACGAAGGGTGTGCGCAGCCCGCTGGCCGAGTACGCCGCGACGATCTTCTGAGCACGGGACGCGGCGCCGCGGCGAGCAGGGGAAGCGGCGCCGCCCCGTCAGTTCAGCTTCGCGCGGGCGCGGATGGCCCGGCGGGACACCTCCGCGGTGTCCGGTGCGCCGGGCCCGGCCTCGTCGACGTAGGTCTCGAAGGCGTCGGCGGCGTCGCGGTAGCGACCGATGCGTAGCAGCAGCTCGCCCCGGGCCCGATGGTCGTCGGGCGGGGCGCCGGGCAGCAGCTGCCTGAGCTCGACGGCCCACAGGGCGTCCTCGGCGTCGCCCTGGTTCGCGAAGTCGCGGGTCAGGTTGTTCAGCACCCGGCGGATGATGGTCGCCGGGGTGGCGGGCCGCAGCATGGCTCGTCGGAACTCGGTGCGACCGTTCGTCGCCTCGGTGACGCGGCGCGCCAGCTCGGCCTCGTCGAGGGCAACCCCGTCGTGGAAGGGGTCGATCACGACGGGACGGTCCCCGCCGCCGATCCCGGTCACGAAGTGGCCGGGGAGCCCGATCCCGAAGGCCGGGATGCCGAGGCGCCGGCCGACGGCCACGTAGACGATCGAGAGCGTGATCGGCAGCCCCCGGCGCTGGTCGAGCACCCGTGTCAGCAGCCCGTTGCGCGGGTCGTGGTAGTCCTCGACGGCGCCGGTGAACCCGCGGGTGCCGGCGAGGTAGCCGGCGAGCGCAGCCGCATCGGACCCCGCGTCGGTCGAGCGGAAACCCGTCGCCCGCAGCCCGTCGGCGATCGCGTCGAGGCGCAGCAGCTCCGCGTCCACCGCCAGCTCCGGCTCCACCTCGGCGCACACGAGCAGCGCCGCCTCCGCGAGGTCGCAGTCGGGATGGCGGACGAGGCGTGCCAGGCGTTGACGGGTCGCGTGCGACATGCCGGGAGGCTATCGGCCGTCGATCGGCGGCCCGCTACGCTCGCCCGCCAGGTGATCCGCGACGGTGCGAAGGTCCCCCGCATGGAGCAGCCGCTGCACGTCCACGACCACCCGGTCGAGGGTGGGGCGATCCGGATCCTGCGCATGCACCGGCCCGAGGCACGCAACGCCATGGACACGGCCATGCTCACCGCGCTGGTCGAGACGCTCGACGACACCGACGGCGACCCGTCGATCCGCGGCCTGCTGCTGACGGGGACCGACGGGACGTTCAGCGCCGGCGCCGACATCCGCGAGGAGCTGTCCGACGGCGGCCGCCGGCGCATGGAGCTGTTCACGGTCTTCTACGAGCAGCTGTCGAACTTCGCCCTGCCGACCGCTGCGGCCGTCGAGGGGCCGGCTGTCGGGGGCGGCGCCGAGGCCGCGGCCGCCTGCGACCTGCGCGTCGCGGGGAGATCGGCCCGCTTCCGCTTCCCCGGCGCCATCTACGGCATCCCGGTCGGCGCCGCGCGGACGGTCGGGCTGGTCGGGCTGGGCACCGCCAAGGACTGGGTGCTGTCCTCGCGCGACGTGAGCGCCACCGAGGCCGCCGACGCCGGCTTCGTGCAGCGCCTCGTCGACGACGGCGCGGCGCGGGCGACTGCGCTGGCCTGGCTCGGGCTCGTCGCCAGCCGAGACGCCGACACGGTCAGGCTACTCAAGCGCGTCGTCAACGATTTCGGCGGGCTGCGGGATCGCGTGGCCTGGGAGAACGACGCGCTGCGGGCCCAGCAGGAGGCCGGCGCGCTCCCCCCGGGGCTCGACGAGGACCTGCCCCGCACCGTCCGCCCGCGACGCCGCTGACGGCACCCCGGCGGGCACTGCCGGGCGGCGCCCCGTCGGCCATCGGCCGGCGCGCCGCGGAAGGGCCCGGGGCAACTACGCTCGCGTCACCGCCGCGGTGCACGTCGCTCGCACCCGGCAGACGCTGCGACGAGGGGAGCGCCCATGAGCGCCGAAGAGAAGCCGGACCGCAACCTCGCCATGGAGGCCGCCCGCGTCACGGAGGCGGCCGCGCTCGCGGCGGCACGCTGGCAGGGGCTCGGCGACAAGGAGAACGGCGACCAGGCCGCCGTCGACGCCATGCGGATGATGCTCTCGACCGTCGAGATGGACGGGACCGTGATCATCGGCGAGGGCGAGAAGGACGAGGCCCCGATGCTCTACAACGGCGAGCGCGTGGGCACCGGCAACCTCCCGAAGGTCGACATCGCGGTCGACCCGGTGGACGGCACGCGGCTGCTCGCGGAGGGACGTCCCGGCTCGCTCGCCGTGCTGGCCGCCGCCCCCTCGGGGACGATGTTCAACCCCGGCCCGTGCGTCTACATGGAGAAGATCGTCGTCGGCCCCGACGCGGCGGACGCCGTCGACCTCGACGCGCCCATCGGCGACAACCTGCGTGCCATCGCGAAGGCGAAGCACCGGGAGGTCCGCGACCTCACGGTGATCATGCTGGACCGCGACCGGCACGAGGAGTACAAGCGCCAGATCCGCGAGGTCGGCGCGCGGCTGCAGTTCATCACCGACGGTGACGTGGCGGCGGGCATCCTCGCCGCCTGGGACGAGCGCCCGGAGGCGGACGTGCTCTACGGCATCGGGGGGACCCCGGAGGGGGTCACGACGGCCTGCGCGGTCAAGGCGCTCGGCGGTCGCATCCTCGGCCGGCTGTGGGCACGCAGCGACGAGGAGCGCGCCACGGCCGAAGCCCAGGGCTACGACGTCGATGCCGTCCTCGACACCGACGACCTCGTCAGCAGCGAGGACGCCTTCTTCGCCTGCACCGGGATCACCCCGGGGCAGCTCGTCGGCGGGGTGACGTTCGACGGGCACGGGGCGACGACCGAGACGCTCGTCATGCGGGCGAAGTCGGGCACCGTCCGCGTCGTGAAGGCGCGCCACCGCTTCCGGAAGCTGCGCGAGTACGCCTCGATCGCGTACTGACCGTCGGGATACGTGCGGGGTTGTACCGACGTCAGCGTGATAACCCCGCACATATCCGGTGAGGGGCCGGTGAGTGCCGTGGGGATCGAGGTCGTCAGGCGGTGCGGGGCTCCGACACCCGGCCGGCGTCCCCACGGGGCGCGGCCGCCGGGTGGCCGAGCTTGCGGTGGAGGAAGTCCGCGATCGCGTCGTGGATGGCGTCGGGGAACTCGACGAGCGCCCCGTGGGTGCCCTCGGCGACCTCGACGAGCTCGCTGTCGGGGATGGCCTCGATCATGACCTCGCCGAGCGCCCGCGGGCTGAACGTGTCCTTCTCGCCGACCACGACCTGGACGGGCACGTCCACGTCGCCGAGCCACGGCCCGGCGTCGAACTCGTGCATCCCCCGGGCGATCTTCAGGGTCACCATCGGGTCGACGTTGCCGAAGTGCTCGAGGAAGCCCTGGATGGCCTCCTTCGGCGTGTGTGGGCCCAGCGCCCGCACGAGCCGCGCGACCGGAAGGGCGATGGGCAGGCGCAGGGACCTCACGATCTGGTGCTGGACCGGACGCGGCATCAGCGGGATCCCGACCTCCGCGAACGGGAAGAGGTAGGCGGTCAGCTTCGACCCGTAGAAGGTGTGCATCGGCGAGGCGTAGGGGCCGGTGACGAGCACGAGCGCCGCGATCCGGTCGCGCCCGAGCTGGCGCCAGGTCTCGAGCGCGACCTGCACGCCCATGGAGTGGCCGATCACCGTGACCTCGCGCGCGTCCTCGGCGTCCAGCACCGCACCCACGTCGCCGGCGAACCTGCCGATGGTGTAGTCGCTCGCCCGGACGTTGTGGGCCCGCCAGCCGGGCGGCCGGGGGTCGGTGGAGGCGCCCACGCCGCGGTAGTTCATGACGATGACGCGGTAGCGCTCCATGAGCTGGGGGCCGAGGTAGGTCCAGAAGTTGTCGGGGCACGTGAACCCGGAGGCGAGCACGATCCACGGGCCGTCCGCCTGCCCGCGCACCGTGTAGCGGATGCGGGCGCCGTCGTCGGCGACGACCTCGCGGTCCTTCGGCCAGACGTGACCGCCACGGTCGCCGGGCCAGCGGGGCGCGGGGGTGTCTGCTCCGGTCACGGCATCGTCTCCACGGTGGTCCTCGGGCGGCGGTCGCCCACGCCAACGACGGCACGCGGTCACTGGTGACGGGACGGTCGCCTGCGCGTTCGGCGGTCCCGGGAAACGGTCGTTTCGGCCCGCGGCGGAGCGACGTTACCGATCACTCTGCAAGCGTTCACCTTCCCGCAACCTTGCCGAAGGCGGACATGAAGGCACCGACCGTAACGTCGCGGCCGACGCTCCCCGCTCCCTCACCTGAACAGGAGACATCCGCATGCGCAGATGGCGCATCCGTTCTGCCGCCACGCTGGCGCTGGTCGCGCTGGCCGCGGCGGCGTGCTCGTCCAACCCGAACGCCGGTGACCCGACCGCCGTCAACGGTGGCGGCTCCGAACCGGCCGGTTCCGAGGCCGCATCGTCCGGTGGCGGCGGTGGTGGCGGCGCCACGCTCATCGGGGCCGGCGCGTCGTTCCCCGCCCCGCTCTACCAGGAGTGGATCGGGACGTACACGCAGGACGTGAACCCCGACGTGTCGATCAACTACCAGTCGATCGGCTCCGGTGGTGGGGTCGAGCAGTTCATCGGCCAGCAGACCGACTTCGGTGCGTCCGACGCCTTCCTGTCCGACGAGGACCTCGCGGCGGCCGAGAAGGCGCGGGGCTGCCCGGCGGTGCACATCCCGACCGTGTTCGGGGCCGTGACCGTGGCGTACAACCTCGACGGGGTCGACAGGCTCACCCTCGACGGACCGACGCTGGCCGACATCTTCCTCGGCAACATCACGAAGTGGAACGACCCGGCGATCGCGAAGCTCAACCCGGACGCGACCCTGCCGGACACCGAGATCATCGTCGCGCACCGCTCGGACGGGTCGGGCACGACCAACATCTTCACGACCTACCTCTCCAGCGTCTCGGACGCGTGGAAGAGCGGGCCCGGTGCCGGCAAGACGGTCGAGTGGCCCGCACCGAACGCGGTCGGTGGCGAGAAGAACGACGGGGTGGCCGCCCAGGTGCAGCAGAACCCGGGCGCGATCGGCTACATCGAGCTGTCGTACGCCGAGGAGAACGACATCCCGGTCGCGGACATGGTCAACGCCGACGGCAACGCGATCACCCCGACCCTGGACTCGACCTCTGCCGCCGCGGAGGGCATCACGATCCCCGACGACCTGCGCTTCAACATCCTCGACGTGGGCGGACAGGGCTACCCGATCGCCGGGGCGACCTGGATCCTGGCCTGGACCTGCAAGTACGACCAGGCCAAGGCGACCGCGCTCAAGGACTACCTGACCTGGGCGCTGAAGAACGGTGACGACACCGCCAGGCAGCTGCTGTACGCGCCCCTGCCCGACTCGCTGCAGGCCAAGGCGCTGGCCAAGGTCGACCAGATCAACGCCCAGGGCTGACCGGGCATCACGCATCTGGACGCGGTGCGGTGGGGGCGTAGGCTGCTCCCACCGCACCCACGTCGCTCTCGGAGGCACCATGTCGGCTGATGCCGCGACGGGACTGCGCGCGCGGGGTCGTGCCCGCTTCGCGGACCCGGTGTTCCGGTGGCTGCTGTTCGCGGCCGGCGCGAGCGTGCTCGTCATCCTGGCGCTCATGCTGATCTCGACCAGCCTCGACGCCCTGCCGGTGTTCCAGAAGGAGGGACTCCACTTCCTGACCGGGACGGTGTGGAACCCGGGAACGTCGCGCACCGAGGTCACCGGCACCTACGGGGCCTGGCCCTTCGTGTACGGGACGCTGATCACCTCGGCGATCGCGCTTGTGATCGCCGTGCCGCTCGCCGTCGGCATCGCGCTCTACCTGACCCAGGTGGCGCATGAGCGGATGCGGCGACCGCTGACCTACACCGTCGAGCTGCTGGCGGCCGTTCCGAGCGTCATCTACGGCCTGTGGGGCCTGCTCTTCTTCATCCCGGTGATCCTGCGGCCGGTCATGGTGTTCCTCAGCGACACCCTCGGGTTCATCCCGATCTTCGACGGTCCCGTCATCACCTACAACTACTTCAGCGCCGGCGTGGTGCTCGCGATCATGGTGCTGCCGATCATCACGGCCATCATCCGCGAGGTCTTCGCCACGGTCCCCGACTCGGAGCGGTTCGCCGCCTACGGGCTCGGAGCGACCCGGTGGGAGGTCATGCGCCACGTCGTGCTGCCCCGCGGCCGGCCCGGGATCGTCGGTGCCACCATGCTCGGGCTCGGACGGGCGCTCGGCGAGACCATCGCCGTCGCGATGCTCATCGGCGGGACGCAGAAGGTCCACGCGAGCCTCTTCCAGGGCGGCCAGTCGATGGCCGGCATCATCGCCGTGACCTTCCAGGAGGCCGCGCCCGAGAACATCAAGGCCCTCATCGCCGTCGGGGTCGCCCTCTTCGTCATCACCATCATCGTCAACGTCATCGCCCGGCTGGTGATCTGGCTCACCGGCGGACACGTGACCGGAGACGCCGCCCTGTGAGCTCTCTCGACGCCCTCTCGAACGACGGTCCTTCCACGCGGAGCCTGCGCGTGCGGACCGAGAACGCGTCCCGCCGTGAGCGGTTCGACCGGCTCATGCGCGGTGTCCTGCTCGGTGCGCTGGTGCTGGCGCTCATCCCGCTCGCCCTCATCCTCTTCGAGGTGCTGCGCCAGGGCCTCGGTGCGGTGAACTGGGAGTTCCTGTCGCACACGCAGCCGTTCTCGCAGCGCAAGCCCGGCGGCGGCTACCTGAACGGGCTCGTCGGCACGCTCTACATGGTCGCCATCGCCACCGTGGTGTCGCTGCCCATGGGGATCGCCGCCGCCGTGTTCGTGGTCGAGTTCCCCGAGTCGCGCCTGCGGCCCTTCATCCAGTTCTTCACCGACGTGATGACGGGCGTCCCCTCGATCTTCGTCGGCCTGTTCATCTACTCGGTGCTCGTGCAGGGTCGGCTCGGCTTCGGGACCCTCGTGGGCGGGCTCGCCCTCTCGCTGCTCATGCTCCCGATCGTGGTGCGTTCGGCCGAGGAGATCCTGCGGCTCGTACCGAACGACCTGCGCAACGCCGCCTACGGGCTCGGAGCCCGGCGTTGGCAGGTCGTCACCCGCGTGGTGCTGCCGGCAGCAGGCCCCGGGCTGGCGACCGGGTCGATGCTGGCCGTGGCACGGGCCGCGGGCGAGACCGCACCGCTGCTGCTGACCGCGCTGGGGTCGTTCGAGATCGTGACCAGCCTGGTGGGACGGCCGCAGTCCGCGCTGCCGCTGCTGATCTACGGTGAGGCACGCAGCGCCTACGACGCCGCCCACGCACGCGCGTGGGCCGGCGCGCTCGAGCTGATGGCGTTCGTGCTGCTGTTCACCCTCCTCGCCCGGGTGATCAGCTCCCGGACGACGGCGCGGAGATGAACCGATGACCGCACCCGGCCCGCCCGGCCGTCCCGACGACGCCCGCGGCCAGACCCCCCACGACGATCCCAACGAGAAGGAGCCGACCGTGAGCGACCGCGCCCCGGCCACCGGCACCGTCGGAACCGACGACGCCTCACCGGCATCGCCGTCGTCGGGCGGGACGGCGTCGGCGGCCGGCACACCGGCGTCCGGAGAGCGCCGCGTCGGCCCGTCCGTGCAGATCCGGACGGCCGAGCGGGGCGCCTCGGCACACGCGACGAGGGAGCCCGGCGAGCCGGTCTTCCGGCTCCAGGACGTCGGGATCTGGTACGGCGACTTCGAGGCGGTCCGCGGGGTGACGTTCGACATCACCCGTCACCAGATCACCGCGCTGATCGGCCCGAGTGGGTGCGGGAAGTCGACGCTGCTGCGCAGCCTGAACCGGATGAACGACCTCATCCCGAACGCCCGGGTGACGGGCGAGGTCGTCTACAACGGCGAGGACATCTACGCGGACGACATCGACCCGGTCGAGGTGCGCCGCCGGATCGGCATGGTGTTCCAGAAGCCGAACCCGTTCCCGAAGAGCATCTACGACAACGTCGCGTTCGGTCCGCGACTCAACGGCATGAAGAGCGGCCTCGACGACCTCGTCGAGGAGGCGCTGCGGGGCGCGGCGCTGTGGGACGAGGTCAAGACGAAGCTCGGCGACTCCGGCCTGTCGCTGTCCGGCGGACAGCAGCAGCGTCTGTGCATCGCCCGGGCGATCGCCACGCGACCGGACGTCATCCTGATGGACGAGCCCGCGAGCGCCCTCGACCCGATCGCCACGCTGAAGATCGAGGACCTGATGCGTGAGCTGCGGGACCAGTACACGATCGTGGTCGTGACCCACAACATGCAGCAGGCCGCCCGCGTCTCCGACATGACCGCGTTCCTGACCGTCGACGTCGACGACCGCACCGGGCAGCGCACCGGCGAGCTCGTCGAGTTCGACCAGACCGAGACCATCTTCACGCAGGCGTCGGACCGACGCACCGAGGACTACATCACCGGCCGGTTCGGCTGACGACGCACGCCGACGTGCCGCGTCGGCCGCCGTCCGCGGCCGCCCGCCGCCGGCGACCACGACGCTCCACCGACCAACGCGACGCCACGACCCGCAGGGGGACGACATGCCGTACCGGGGGATCACCGGATCGCAGGGAGCCATGCGCGAGGAGTTCCATCATCGGCTCGACGAGGCCAGCGACCTGCTGGTCTCGTCGGCGCTGCGGCTCGTCGAGCAGATGCCCGACCTGACCCGCCGGTTCCTCGCCGGCGACGAGAGCAGCGTCGCCGAGGCGCGGGAGCTCGGCCGCACCGTCTCGCGGGAGTGCCGGGACGTGGAGGAGCGCGGGTTCGTGCTCCTCGCCCGCGAGAGCCCGGTCGCGAGCGACCTGCGGCGGATCGTCGCGATGCTGCGGCTCGTCCACGACGTGGACCGCTCCTCGAGCCTGCTGAGCCACGTCCCCGAGGCGCTCGAGGTGTTCGACCCCCGCGAGCTGCCCGAGGACTGCCGGCAGATCGTCGCCGAGCTGGCCGACCGCTCGCACGTCGTGTTCCGCCGCGGCGTCGAGGCCTGGCGGCTGCTGCAGTCCGACGCGGTCGAGGAGATCGACGAGCTCGACGCCGACGTGGACCGCCTGCAGCGGGACCTGCTGCAGCGCGCGGCCGCCGACGACATCCCGGCGCACGCGCAGGTCGGGCTCGGCCTGATCTCCCGCTACTACGAGCGGATCGCCGACCACGGCGTCGCGCTCGCCGAGGATGCGTCGTTCGTCGTGACCGGCCGCCGGGGAGCCGCCGGGTGACCCGACCGCGCGCCGCCGGCTCGCGGTCGTCAGCCCGGCGCGTTGCTCGACAGCTCGACGGTCGAACCGGTCACCGCGAAGATCGTCTGCTCGCCGATGTCGACGGCGTGGTCGCCGTACCGCTCGACCAGCCGTGCCACGATGATCATGTGCGTGGCCCACTCGAGCCGCAGCTCGTCGTCGGCCGCGAGCCGGACGAGCCGGTGGAACAGCCCGATGTTGAGCTGGTCCACCCCGTCGTCGAGCGCCGGCAGGCGTCGCGCCGCCTCGACGTTGCGCTGGACGAAGGAGCGGATCGCCTCACGGCCGACCTCCCGGGCGATACCGCCCATCTCGACGAGCTGCGAGCCGAGCTCCGGCTCGTCGCGGAAGCCGGCGGACCGCTTCACCATCTTCGCGACGCTCGTGGCGTAGTCGCCCATCCGCTCGATGTGGATGTTGACGTGCAGCATGGCTGCGAGCAGCCGCAGGTCACCGGCGACCGGCGCCTGCAGCGCGATGAGGCGGAGGACGCCCTGCTGGATCCGCTCGTAGTCGTCGTCGACGACCCCGTCGCGGCGGATGACCGCGTCGGCGGCCTCGTCGCTCTGGTCCGCCAGCGCCCGCATGGCATCGTCGAGCATCCCGTCGGCGACCTCCGCCATGCCGACGAGTCCGTCGATCAGCCGGTCGAGCTGCTCCTGGAAGTCGTTGCGCACGCCACCCTCCTTTCGCCACTGTAGCCACCACCCCACGAGAGGCCGATCATGCCGAAGCTGCTGCTGGTCGAGGACGAGGCAGCGATCGCCGAGGGGCTCACCGTGAGTCTGGAGGCCGAGGGGTACCAGGTGTCGTGGGTCCAGCGGGGCGACGAGGCCATGGCCGCCTGGCGGCGGTACCGGCCCGACCTCGTCCTGTTGGACGTGATGCTGCCGGGGCGGTCGGGCACGGAGATCTGCCGCGACCTGCGCACCGAGAGCCAGGTCCCGATCATCATGCTGACGGCCAAGGACGCCGAGGTGGACCGCGTCGTCGGACTCGAGCTCGGCGCGGACGACTACGTCACGAAGCCGTTCTCGACCCGAGAGCTCGTCGCGCGTGTCCGTGCGGTGCTCCGGCGGGGCTCCGCGTCCGACGGCGTCGACGGTGAGGAGCCGGCCGAGGCCGCCGGCGTCCGGGTCGACCGGGTGCGCCACGAGGTCCACGTCGACGGGGAGATGCTGGACCTGCCGCCGAAGGAGTTCGAGCTGCTCGCCTACCTGGTCGAGAACGCTGGCCGGGTGCTGACCCGCGACCAGCTCATCCACGAGATCTGGGGTGCCGACTACGTCGGTGACACGAAGACGCTGGACGTGCACATCCGCCGGCTCCGGACCCGCGTCGAGACCGACCCGCAGGATCCGACGCGGATCCACACCGTTCGCGGTGTCGGCTACCGGTTCGCGGACCGATGACCCGCCGCCTGGTCGTCGTCGTCCCGGCGGTCGCCCTCGGCGGCGCGCTCTTCGGTGCGTCGCTGCCCTGGCAGGCGGCGGTCATCGTGGCCGCGTTCTTCGGGGCCGTGGTCGCGATCCTGCTCTGGCGGCTCGAGGTCTGGCGGGTCCGCGGGATGGCCGAGCAGGTCAACACGTGGCTCGGCAAGCGCGAGCACGATCCCGTCCCGGCCACGGGCGGGTCGCACTGGGAGCATCTCGCGATCGCCGTGAACGCGCTCGGCGCCGCCTACGACCGGCGTGGCGAGAAGCTGCGCCGCGAGCGGCCGTGGCGGCGCGACCTCGTCGACTCCCTCGTGGAGCCGGCGCTGCTCTTCCGTGCCGATGGGAGGTTGGACGTCGCCAACGCCGCTGCGCGCGACAAGTTCAACCTCCCCGACCCCGCCCCGGCCGACGTCACGGTGGTGCAGGCGCTCGGGTCGGCGGCGCTGACCGGTGGCGTGCGCGAGGCACGCGAGACGGGCCGGCGCGTGGAGGTCGATGCCGAGGTGGGGGACCGGGAGGTCCGCGCCGTCGCCAGCCCCGTGGGCGACGAGATCCTCGTCGTGGTGGCGGACCTGACCCAGGAGCGGCGCGTCGAGCAGATCCGGCGCAACTTCGTCGTGAACGCCTCGCACGAGCTGAAGACGCCCGCCACGAGCATCCAGACGCTCGCCGACGCGCTGGAGGTGGCGGTGCGCAGCAGCCCGGAGCGGGCCGGCGAGCTCGTGGGGCGCCTCCGCGAGCAGTCCGAGCGGCTCGTCCGGCTCGTCCACGACCTGCTGGACCTGCGGCGCCTCGAGGACCTCGGGCCGGTCGAGCGTGTGCCCGTCGACCTGGCGGTCCTGGCCCGCGAGGTCGTGGCCGACCTGCACGACGTCGCGGCCGCACGGCAGGTGGCGGTGGAGGTCGACGCGCCCGACCACGCCGTCGTCGCCGGCGTGGCGGGCGATCTGCGGCTCGTGCTCCGCAACCTCGTCGACAACGCGATCCAGTACAACGTGGAGGGCGGTCACGTCGACGTGACGTTGACGTCGCGACCGGGACGGCAGGAGATCGCGGTCGCCGACACCGGGATCGGCATACCCCGGCAGGACCTCGGCCGGATCTTCGAACGGTTCTACCGGGTCGACGTCGCGCGGTCGCGCGAGCGGGGCGGGACCGGCCTCGGGCTGTCGATCGTCCGGCACGCCGTCGAGCGGCACGGCGGGTCGGTCACGGTGACGAGCCTCCTCGGCGAGGGCACGACGATCGTGGTGACGCTGCCGGTGGAGCCCAGCGCCTGAGGAGGGCCGTCCTGCCGACAGGCGGACCTTCGGCCCTGGCTGCTCACCCCGATCAGGACGAACGTCGGTGCGACAAGGCGCGTGGCGGCCCGTCCGGTCGCGACGCACGGACGGAGGTAGGTCCATGACGACCGTTGCCGATGCGGCGACCGAGTTCCTGTCGCTCAAGCGCATCGCCGTGACCGGCGTGTCGCGCGAGCCGAAGAACCACGGAGGGAACATCGTCTACCAGCGGCTGCGTGACCGCGGCTACGAGGTGTTCGCCGTCAACCCGAACGCCGACGAGGTCGAGGGCGACCCCTGCTTCCACGACCTGAAGACCATCCCCGGCGGCGTCGACGGCGTGGTCATCGCCACCCGCCCCGAGACGGCGGACGGCACCATGCGCGACTGCGTGGAGCTCGGGATCGACCACGTCTGGATGCACCGCGCCTTCGGTGCCGGCAGCGTCTCCGACACGGCGACGGCCTACGGGCGTGAGCACGGTGTCACGGTCATCGACGGTGGCTGTCCGCTGATGTTCGGGGCGACCTCCGACGGCGGCCACCGGTTCATGAAGCACATCTGCTCGTGGACCGGCAAGGTGCCGAAGACGGTCTGAGCCTGGACTGTCAGGACGAGAGCTCGCGCTCCAGCGGGCTGCGGAAGCGTGGCGTCGCCACCTCGCCGTCGAGCCAGGCGGTGAGGCGGGCGGCCTCGCGCGCGACGCGTGCGGTCGCGTCCGATCCGACGTCCTCGAGCAGACGCACGACCACCTCGCCGTCGGGGCGCTGTGCCCACGCGCCGACCACCCGCCCGTCGACCCACACCGTCGGGCCGGCGTTCCCGTTGCGGTCGAACAGCGCCTCGCCGTGTCCGGCCAGGTACCAGTCGCGGTCCTTCCAGCCCATGGTCGTGGCGTCGAGGCCGGGCAGCAGGGCGACGGACGGTCCGCCGTCGTCGGCCGCGGTGTCGGCGCCGACGCCCGGCCCCACGTCGGTCGGCTCGAGGTCGTGGGGCTCCACGTACCCCTCGCCGCCGCCGTCGAGCGTGACCGTCACGGCACCGATCCCGGCGAGGGCGCGATCGGTCCGGCGCACCGTCCATCCGGTCCACCAGCGAAGGTCGTCCCGGGTCGCGGGGCCGTACCGGGCGAGGTAGCGGCGCGCCAGCTCGGCGCGGGCGTCGGCGGCCCGGGCGTCGGCGGCATCCGTGCCGACGCCCCGCGCGGTGGCCGACCCGAACCAGTCGGTGGCGTCGGCCCACCGGTACTGGCTCGACCGCCACGAGCCGGCGGGGCGCGTCCGCACGATGCGACCCTCGAGGGCGAGCACGGTCAGCACCCGGGAGGACACCGGCGTGCGGGTGCGCCAGCGGCCGCTGCCGACCGTGATCTCCGTCTGCAGGGCGGGGACCGCGGCGGTGAGCTCCGCGGTCCGCCACTCGCCGCCGCCCGCCAGTGTGGTCGCGACGCGCTCCTCGACGTCGGCCAGCCACGCGGGCACCTCGGTGGCCGGCATCTCGTCGGCCAGCCACCGCTCCAGGCGCCGACGCTGCGACGCCGCCACGTCCAGCCCCGCCGCCGCGCCCAGCAGCGGCGCGTCGCTCGTCGGCACCACGAAGAGGGTCCGCCGCATCGCGTGCAGCCGCCACAGCACCCGGTCGTCGTACAGCGCCCGGTCGACGTCGGCCGTCGCCAGCCCCGGCACGCGGGCCCACGCCCCGAGGTAGGGGGTCAAGGGATCGCTGCTGTGGGCCGCCACCACGTCCCTCACGGCATGGAGCACGTCGGACGCGGTCCGTCGCAGGTGGTGGCGGGCCACGAGCCGCGCGCGCCGCTCTGCATCGGGGACGTGGCGCCTGGCGGTCATGCGCGACGGCCCACCGGCCGCGGCCGGCGTGCATGGCCGGGGCGGCCCGTGGCATCGGGCGGGGCGGGGCGCCGGCGCCCTCGGGCAGCGGCCCGGTGAGGTAGCGCTGGATGGTCGGGCCGATCGCACCGACGAGCAGGTCGATGTCGGCGCTCGCCAGCGGCTGCAGCGCGACGACATAGCGGGCCAGTGCGAGGCCGACCATCTGCGTCGCGGCCAGCGTGGCGCGCATGGGCGCATCCTCACCACCGAGCGCGGCGGCGACCGGCTCGAGGATCTGCTCGGCGATGAACACGCGCGCGGTCCGGGCCGCGGTCTCGTCGGACACGGCCGAGCGGAGCAGTGCCATGATGGGGCTCCTGTCGTGGGTCTCGTCCCACGTGCCCAGGAACAGTCGCACGATGCGCTCGCCGACGGTGTCCAGGTCCTCGGAGAGCAGGGTCGGCAGCACGTCGCCGGGGGAGAAGGGCAGCGTCACCGACGCCTGGAAGAGGGCGCGCTTCGTCCCGAAGAAGTGGTGGACCAGGGCAGGGTCCACGCCGGCGTCCCCGGCGATCGCGCGGATGGTGGCACGGTCGTAGCCGGCGGATGCGAAGCGGCTGCGGGCCGCCGTCAGGATGGCCTCGCGGGTCCCGCTGTCGCCAGGACGGCGGCCGGGTCCGCGGCCTGTGCTGCCCGTGCTGCCTCGGTTGCCTCCGCTGCCCGTGCTGCCGGTGGTGCCGGGGGTGCCGGGGGTGCCGTCGCGCCGGCCCGCGCTCACGAGGCCAGCTCCACGAACCGTTCCTCGAGCGTCGCCGGCACCGCCGCGACGGATGCCTCCACCCCGCCGCCGTGCAGGAGGCCGGTGACCTGCGCGACCGTGGCCCCGGGGACGCGCAGCCGACGCCCGGCGAGCGTCGGCGCCAGCCCGTCGGCGACGAGCACCGCGAAGGCGGTGTCCCACCGCGGCGTGTCGATCTCCACGACCGCGGCGTCGCCCACGATCGCGTCCGGCGTCCCCGCCGCGACGACCTGCCCGCCGGCGAGCAGCACGAGCCGGTCGCACTGCGCCGCCTCACCGAGGTAGTGGGTGGTCACGAGCACCCCCGCGCCGTCGTCGGCCGTCGCCCGGATCCGGTCCCACAGCCGTGCCCGACCGAGCGGGTCCACGCCCGAGGTCGGCTCGTCGAGGACCAGCAGGGCGGGGTCGTGGAGCAGCGCCGCGACGAACCCGACGCGGCGGCGGACCCCGAGCGGCAGCGTGCCGACGAGCTGGTCCGCCGTCCCGGCGAGGTCGGCGTCCTGGCTGGCGAGCGCCTCGGCGGGCCCCGCGGTGGCGCCGAAGGTCGCCGCCGCGAACGCCAGGTTCTCGCGCACGGTCAGGTCGGTGTAGAGGCCGAGCCCCTGCGGCACGTACCCGATGCGTCGGCGCCCCTCGCGCGACGGCGGCCGGCCGAGCAGCGACACCGTCCCGGCCGAGGGCGCCAGGAGCCCGAGCGCCATCCGGATCAGCGTGGTCTTCCCGGCACCGTTCGCCCCGATCAGCCCGACGACCTCGCCCGCGTCCACGTGCAGGTCGACGGCATCGACGGCGACGACCGCCCCGAACCGTCGGGTGAGCCGGTCCACCGACAGCAGCGTCGTGGCCGGCCCGGTCATGCCGCCGGCTCCCGCGCGAGCAGTGCCACGATGACGGCGTCCTCGAGGTCCGGTTCGGCCCGCTCGGCGCCGGCGGGCACGTCACCGCCGGGGCGCCAGGCCCGCCACCGCGTCCCGCGGCGCCAGCCGAGCGCCGGATCGACGGACCGGTCGCTCGTCACGACGCAGCCCTCGATGCGGCCGACGATGTCCTCGACGGCGCCGGCGGCCAGGACCCGCCCCCGGTCGAGCAGGACGACGTGGCCGGCCCGCTCCGCCTCGTCGAGGTAGGTCGTGGCCACGACGACGGCGGCCCCCTCGGCGACCGCGCCGGTCACCAGCCGCCACAGCTCCGCACGCGAGGCCGGGTCGACGCCGGTCGTCGGCTCGTCGAGCACCACGAGCTCCGGCCGGTGCACGAGCGCCATCGCCAGCCCGAGCTTCTGGCGCATCCCGCCGGACAGGTGCTCGGCGCGCCGGTCGACCGCCGGGGCCAGCCCCATCCGCTCGAGCAGCTCACGGACCCGTCGGGCGCGGTCGCGCGGCGGCACGTGGTACGCCTCGGCGGCGAAGGCCAGGTTCTCGGCCACGGTGAGGTCACCCCACGAGCCGCCGGTGGTCGGCAGCCGTCCGATGCGCTCCGCCGGCGGTCGGCGCACGCGGCCGGCGGCGATCGGACGGGATCCCGCGAGGGCGGCGAGCAGCGTCGTCTTCCCGGCGCCGTCGCCGCCGACCACGACGGTGACCATCCCGGGCGCCACCTGCAGGTCGACGTCCTCAAGAGCGGTCAGGCGCCCGTAGGTGACGACGAGCCCCTCGCAGCCCCAGCTCGTGGCCGGAGCGCCCGGGGCCGAGCCGTCGCTTCTCATGGCGTCACCGCCACGGGCGCCGTCTCGGCCGGCTCGACACCGGTCGCGTCGTTCCGTGCCGGCGAGAGCTCGCGCCGGAACCGCCACACCGCCCCGCCGGAGACCAGGATCGCCAGTCCCAGCAGCGCCAGCAGGCTCGGCGCGAGGTCGCCGGCCGCCTCTCCGCGGACCATGACGCCGCGGCTGATCTCGACGAAGTACGTGAGCGGCAGGATGTAGGAGATCGGCCGGACCCCCGCGGCCATGGAGCTGACCGGGAACACGAACCCGGACAGCAGGATCTGGGGGAGCAGCGTCATCATGGCGAGCTGGATCGCCTCCGCCTGGGTGCGCGACACCGTCGAGATGAGCACCCCGACGCCGAGCGCGACGAACAGGAACAGCGCCGAGCCGGCCAGGAAGACGAGGACGGACCCGCGGAACGGGACGTTGAAGAGCAGCATCCCGGCGGCCACCACGATCGTCATGTCGACCGTGGCGACGAGCAGGTAGGGCGCGACCTTCCCGACGAAGACGTCACGCGCGGACAGCGGCATGACGGCGAGCTGCTCGAGCGTGCCGGCCTCGCGCTCGCGGACCACCCCGAGGCTGGTCGCGATCGTGCCGACGAACACGAGGATCAGCCCGATGATGCCCGGGACCATGACCACCGACGTCTTCAGGTCCGGGTTGAAGAGCACCTCGACGTTGATGCCGAGGGGGCTGCGGGCCAGTGCGCTGCGCACCGCCGGCGCGGCGAACAGGTTCGTGCCGTCGATCAGGGCGGTCGGGGTGTCGCCGACGAGCAGGGCGACGGTCGCGTCGCCGGCCCGCAGCCACTGCTCGGCCGCCGCGCGGTCCGCGTCGGCGCCGACCTCGACGACGTGGAAGAGGTCGGGCAGCTGCCCCGCGACCTGCTCCGCGCGGTCGCCGAGCACCACGGTGGAGACGTTGCCCACATCGAAGCGGGCGGCGTAGCCGAACACCGTGAGGAGCAGCAGCGGCACGAAGACGAGCAGCGCCAGCGTGCGCCGGTCGCGGACGAGCTGCCGGAACTCCTTGCGGACCATGGCCAGCATCGCAGCGCTCCAGACACCGACGTTTTTCAACGCTCGATGAAATCTACGCCCGCGATCGCACGGTGGTCAAGGAGTCGCAAGGACCCGGCCGGCCGTCATGCGGTCAGGGGGCGACCTGCAGGTGGCGGCGTCGGTCCGCCCGTCCGCCGGCGGGGTGCGCCTCCTCAGCGCTGTGGTGGCGCCGGGTCGCGATACGGGCGAGCGTCGCGAGCTGCGCGATCTCGGGCCGGCGGAACACCGGGCCGCCCGTGCGAACGACGAGGACGGCCTCGTGGCGTGTTCCGAGCGGGGCGACGGCGAGCGAGGCCCGGCCGGTCTCAAGCCTCCAGCGGCTCGGTGTCCAGCCGTCGGGGTCCACGGTCCCCGGGTCGTGGAGGGGCAGCCACGGCGTCTCGGCGCCGACGAGCGACGGGGCCCCGACGCTCGCGGCGATCAGCCGCGGCTGGGGGTGGCGGTCGGCCAGCAGCACGGCCCAGCTCGCGTGGAGCGCCGACGGGAGGCCGTCGGCCAGCACCTCGAAGGCCCGGGACGGCATGCCGCCGACGAGGGCCTCGGCGAGGTCGAGCGGCCCCCGTCCGACGGGGCGGCGCGCCACCGGGCGGAAGGCCTCGACGATCACGCCGGGGATCGCCTCGAGCAGCCGGCGTAGCCGCAGGTCGGCGCCGGGCTCGGCGTCGACGACGAGCTGGTCCACGGCGCGGTCGCCCTCGCTGTCGACGACCGCGAAGCTCACGATGTTGGCGCCGGCGCGCCCGAGCGTGACGGCGACCGTGCCGAACGCACCGGGACGGTCCGGCACGTCGATGCGGATCTCGAACCTCGGCATTGCGTCTCCTGACAGTCGCCGGTCGGGGCGGTCGTGGCCACCCTGGGCCGCGACGGTACGACCGGCCTGTTGAGGTGGTGTGAGCGTCCGGTTTCGTGTGGGTTACGTCTCGTCCCCGGTCGATCGTCCCCACCGACCTCCACCGTGTCCCGGTTGCATGGGAAGAGACGAGTCGGCGCGCGGGTTCACCCGAGGGACCGAGAGGCCACGACCCGAGCGTCCAGCGAGGAGCAAGCATGTCATCGGTGTTCCGGCGGCTGTTGAGCGGCGTGGTGGCCGGCGCGGCCGGCACGCTGGCGATGGATCTGGTCTGGTACGCGCGCTACCGGCGGGGCGGCGGCGAGGACGGTTTCGCGGACTGGGAGTTCGCGACCTCCACCACGTCCTTCGAGGAGGCGTCCGCGCCGGCCAAGGTCGCCCGGCGCGCAGCGGACGCGATCGGGATCGACCTGCCCGACGAGGCTGCGGGCACCGCCACGAACGTCATGCACTGGCTCACGGGCACCGGCTACGGGCTGGGACACAGCCTGCTGCTCGGGCGCCGCGGCGTGGTGACGGGCGGGGCGCTCACCGCGACGGGCGCGTTCGCGAACAGCTACGCGCTGCTCGGTGCCATGGGGCTCTACAAGCCGATCTGGGAGTACGACGCCACCACGTTGGCGAAGGACTACAGCGCCCACCTGGCCTTCGGCCTCGCGACGGCGGCCACCGCGCGCCTGCTCGCTTCCTCCGACGACTAGGCGGCCGTCCCGCTCGTCGACGGCCCTGCCTGCCGGCGCCCTGGCCGTGGCCATCGAGGGGTCTGCTCGCCGGCGCGGGACGAGAAGCGGGCCGCCGCCCAGCACCACCTGACCGTAACGAGAGCGAGAGGACCCACCATGGCATTGACCGTCGGCACCGGACCGTTCGGCTCCCACCCCGCAGGCGAGTTCAACTTCGAGTACGACGCGCCGGCGCACGTGCTCTACGTCGAGGACAGCCCCCGCCGCGTCCGTGTGGTGGTGGCCGGCGAGACGGTCGCGGACTCGACGCACGCGAAGCTGCTGCACGAGACCGGGCTGATGCCCGTCTACTACTTCCCCGAGCAGGACGTGCGCGACGACCTGCTCGAGCCGACCGACCGGACGACGCACTGCCCGTTCAAGGGCGAGGCGTCGTACTGGACGATCCGGGTCGGCGACGACGTGCGTGAGAACGCGGTGTGGAGCTACGTCGAGCCGCTCGACGAGACGCCGGCGATCAAGGGCTACAAGGCGTTCTACTTCGGGGCGGTCGACGAATGGTGGGAGGAGGCGGAGCGCATCGGCGTCCATCCGCGAGACCCCTACCACCGCTGCGACGTGGTGCGCTCCGACCGGCACGTGGTGGTGCGCGTCGGCGGTGAGGTGGTCGCCGACAGCAACCGGCCGACGCTGCTGTTCGAGACCGGCCTGCCGCCCCGCTTCTACCTGCCCCGCGAGGACATCCGGATGGCGTCGCTGACCCCGACCGACACCGTGACCGAGTGCCCCTACAAGGGCACGACGAGCCAGTACTGGACCGTCGAGGCCGGCGGCGAGACGCTCGAGGACGTGGCCTGGGCCTACGACGAGCCGCACGCCGAGGTGACCGGCATCGAGGGGCTGATCGCCTTCTACAACGAGAAGGTCGACCTCGAGGTGGACGGTGAGCCGTGGGCCCGCCCCCACACCAAGTTCTCCTGAGATACGTGCGGACCTATCCCGCTGACGTTGGTACAGCGCCGCACGTATTCGGCTCTGCGCGGGGTCAGCGGCGGCGCTTCGGTCCTCGCCGTCGCGTGGCCGACGGCGATCGCGTCGCGCGCCCAGGCCGCGAACGTCGTGTCGTCGGCCTGCACGGCGTCGGGCACGGCGAAGTACGGCATCTCCATCGGCTCGCGATCGCCCATCTGCGGCATGAACGGCTCGCTGCCGGCGTCCTCGTACCGCGGTCGGGTCGCGTCGTCGACCTTGAGGTAGAAGCGGGACTCGCTGCTGAGGAGCGCGAACATGTCGCCGCCCTCCCAGAAGCCAGCGCCGCCGAACATCTTGCGGTGGGTCACGTCCCCGAGCGGGGCGAGCCGCTCGGCGTACCGCGCCAGGACCGCATCGTCCACGGCCATCGCCGTCCTCCTGCGTGTGTGGGTGGCCGCACGATCATGCCCGCATCACGGAGATACGTGAACGATCTACCCGGAAAAACGTGGGTAGATCGTTCACGTATCCCGGCAGGGGTCAGGGCAGCGGCAGCAGCCGGGCCGTGCTCAGCAGCCGGAACAGCGGCTCCGCGACCAGCCCGAGCGCGACCACCAGCGTCGTGGCGACCCCGGTCGCCACGGCCGCCGAGGTGCCGAGCACCGGCACGACCCGGTCGGCCGGCTCGAAGTAGGCCGGCCCGATGACCCGGGCGTAGTAGAAGAGGGAGACGACGCTGTTGACCACCGCCAGCACCGCCAGCCAGGTGTAGCCGGCCTGGATCGTCGCCCCGAACAGGGCGAGCTTGCCGGCGAACCCGACGAGCGGCGGGATCCCGATCATCGACAGGAACGCGAGCACCAGCGCCGCGAACAGCCACGGGCGGGTGCGCGCGAGCCCGGCGAGCTCGGTGATGTCGGACCGGCCGCGCAGCTCGGTGACCACCGCGAAGGCGGCGAGGTTCGCGACCGCGTAGGCGATGAGGAAGAACAGCAGCGACGGGATCGCGAGATCGGAGCGCCCGAGCGCCACCGGCGCCATCAGCGCGTACCCGGTCTGCGACACGGCGGACCACCCGAGCAGGCGCCGGACGTCGTCCTGCCACAGCGCCGCGAGGTTGCCGAGCGTCATCGTCGCCGCCGCGACGATCGCGAGCAGCGGCCGCCATCCGATGCCGGTCGACGCGACCACGGCCGCGAACCGGGCGATCGCGACGACGCCGCCGATCTTCGGGATCACCAGCAGGAACGTGGCGGACGGCAGCGGGGCGCCCTGCGCCACGTCGGGCACCCAGGCGTGCGCTGGCACCGCCCCGACCTTGAACGTCAGCCCGAGCGCCGCGAGCACCAGCGCGGCGCCGACCCCGACGAGGTCCGCGCCTGCCAGGCCGTCGCGGACCGCCGGGTAGGTCGTCGAGCCGGCCAGCCCGAACAGCAGCACGACCCCGTACAGGAACGTCGCGTTCGCGAGCGCCCCGAGCAGGTAGTACTTGATCGCCGACTCGCCGGACTCCTTCGAGCCGCGGTGCCATGCGGCCAGGATGTAGCCGGTGACCGAGGACAGCAGCAGCCCGAGGGTGAGCTGCAGCAGGTCCGCCGCCCCCGCGAGCACGACGCCGCCGAGCGTGCCGAAGAGCAGGATCGTCTGGTACTCGCCCCGCCGGGCGTCGGTGGCGAACCACTCGGGGGTCAGGGCGACGACCACCCCGGCCGACACGAGGATCGCGAGCTTCGCGACGAGCGCCGTGGTGTCGATCGCCCAGGTGTCGAAGAACGTCAGCCCCTGAGGCCCGGCGAGCTGCTGCGCCGTCGCGGCGACCGCCAGCGCCAGGACCCCGTAGGTCAGCCACACCGTCACGCCCTGCCGCTTCCGCGGGAGCAGGGTCGCGACGAACAGCACGACGACCGCGCCGATCAGCAGGATCAGCTCGGGGATCACGTCGCCGATGGGCATGTGGCCGCTGGGCATCGCCGCTCAGCCTCCGACGATCGCGCGGGTCGCGGTCTCGATCGGGTTCAGCAGCCAGGCGGGCGCCACCCCGATCGCCACGACCGGGATCAGCACGGCCGCCAGCACCGCCGTCTCGGACGACACGAGGTCGCGCCAGCCGTTCCATCGTGCCGGCAGCTCACCGAGGAACAGCTTCTGGAGCAGCTGCAGGAACAGCGCCGCCGTGATCAGCACGCCGAGCAGGCCGATCCCGGCGAGCCACGGATAGACCGCGAAGGTCCCGACGAAGATCTGGAACTCGGCGACGAACCCGGCCAGGCCGGGCAGCCCGAGGCTTGCGAACGCCGCGAGGATCGTGGCGCCCGTCAGCAGCGGGGCGCGGCTGGCCAGCCCGCCGTAGGCGTCGAGGTCGTACTCGTGCCCGCGGGCCCAGAACGACCCCGAGATGAGGAACAGCGCCCCGGTGATCAGCCCGTGGGCGACCATCTCGACGACCGCGCCGGTCAGGGCGAGCCGCTGCGCGTCGGGATGCCCGCTCGTCAGGGCCGCGGCCGCCACGGCGATCCCGAGGATCGTGTAGCCCATGTGGTTCACGGACGTGTACGCGATCCGGCGCTTCAGGTGGTTCTGCCCGAGCGCCACGAGCGCGCCGTACACGATCGAGACGACGGCGATGATCCCGATCGGCAGCGCAAACTGGGCGAAGGTGTCGGGCATCATCTGCAGCAGGATCCGGATGAACCCGTAGGTGCCCATCTTCAGCAGCACCCCGGCGAGGATCGTCGAGGCCGGCGCCGGCGCGTCGACGTGGGCCGGCGGCAGCCACGTGTGGACCGGCACGAGCGGCGTCTTCACGCCGAGTCCGATCGCGAACCCGACGAAGACCAGCGTCGCGGTCAGCCCGCCGCCGGCGAGCGGGTGGGTCGCGATCAGCGTCGGGATGTCGAAGGTCAGCGGGTCGGTGGCGAGGGCCAGCCCCAGGATCGCCAGCAGCATCACGAGCGACCCGGCGAGCGTGTAGAGGAAGAACTTGATCGCGGCCCGCTTCGCGTCGCCGTGCCCCCACACGCCGATGAGGAAGTACATGCCGACGAGCGTGAGGTCCCAGAACACGTAGAAGAGGAACAGGTCGAGGGCGAGGAACACGCCGAGCGAGACGGTCTCGAGGAAGAGCAGCCATGCGAAGTACTCGGCGCCGCGGCCCTTCACGTCGACGGGGTAGGCCGCCGACCCGACGAACAGCAGCGCCGACATCACCGCGAGCACGAGCGAGATCCCGTCGAGCCCCACCTTGTAGGCGACCCCGAGCGAAGGGATCCACGACACCTGCTCGACGAGCTCGAACCCGCCGGTGCCGTCGAAGCGTGTCCAGGCGACGACCAGCAGGACCAGCGGCACGGCCGCGATCACGGTGGCCGCGATCCGCTGGGTCCGCGCGTCGAGACGCCGGGCGGCCAGCAGCGCGACCGCGCCGGCGAGGGGTACGAAGATGGCGGCGGTCAGCACGTCATCACCTCCAGATGGCGAGCGCGACCGCGAGCACCGCGATCCCGACGGCCATGATCAGGTAGTAGTGGTGGGCGAGGCCGGTCTGCAGCGACCGGGAGCGGCGGCCGGCGGTACCGACGCCCTCGGCGAGGCCCTCGACGGCTCCGTCGACGCCACGGTCGTCGGCGATCCGCGACACGTCGGCGCCCCGCAGCGTCCCGCCGGCGATCGCCCGGACGATCCCGTCGATGCCGAGCTCGGCCCAGCGGGAGGACAGCCGTGAGGCCGCGCGTGCGAGGGCGACGGCGCCCCGGACGCCGGCGTCGACGACGCGGTCGTCGAACCGGGCGGCGGCCCGCGCGAGGGCCAGGGACGGGTCGACGAGCGTCACCTTCGTCGCGGCGGGGAGCCCGAACCAGTCGGCGACGAGACCACGGTGCCGGTCAGCGAGCCCGAACGACGCACCCCGGCCGGCCCGCAGGTCGGCGACGACGATCCCGGCGCCGACGACCAGCAGCGTGACCGACAGCGCGAGCTGCCAGAACGCGCCCTCGCTCACCGTCAGGCCGGTGACCCGCTCGACGACGTGCGCGGCTCCCGGCACCCAGAGCACGCCGAGCGCGAGGCTCAGGGCGGCGAGCACCCAGACGGCGACGACCTCGACGCGGGGCGGCCGGTGCACGTCGCGGTCCCCGGTCACGGCGGGCCGCGCGCGGTCGCCGGCGAGGTGGGGTGGCCCGAAGGCGAGCAGCCCGAGCCGCGTGGCGTACAGGGCCGACAGGAACCCGGCGACCAGGGTCAGCGCCCCGGCGCCGACCTGCTGCTGCAGGGCGGCGGCGACGATCGCGTCCTTCGTCCAGGCCCCGCCGAGCGGCGGTACGGCGGCCAGGGCGAGCGCACCGACCGCGAACGCCACGGTAGTCGCGGGGAGGTCCCGGCCGAGGTGCATGCGCCGCACGTCGGCGGTGTCGACCGCATGCATCCCGATGCCGACACCGAGGAACAGCAGCGACTTGAAGAGCGCGTGGGCGACGAGGTGGGCGAGCGCGATGCCGGTCGCCCCGGCGCCGGCCGCCACGAACATCAGCCCGTACTGCGCCGACGTTGACGCCGCGAGCAGCCGCTTGCCGTGGTCCGCCACTGCCGCGACCGCCCCGCCGGCGATCGCGGTGACGAGCCCGACGACGATCACCGCCGGCCCGAACCACCCGATGGCCGCGAGTGGCGCCTCGAGCCGGATGACGACGTAGGCGCCGGCCGCGACCATCGTCGCCGAGTGCAGCAGGGCCGACACCGGCGTCGGGCCGGCCATGGCCGAGAACAGCCAGGGGGCGAAGGGCACCTGCGCGGACTTCGACGCCGCCGCGACGAGCACCGCGCCGGCCACCACGTCGAGCAGGGGCCGGGGCACGCTCGCGATCGCCTCGTAGGAGAGCGACCCGGTCGCGGCGAACGTCGCCCCCGCGGCGAGGAACAGCGCGAGCCCGGCGACCCGGGTGGCGTTGAACGCGTGGGCGGCGCGGGCCGGGTTGTCGGCATCCTGCCACTGGGCACCGATGAGCGCCCAGGACAGCGCCCCGACGAGCTCGAAGCCGATCGTCAGGCTCAGCAGGTCGCCGGCGAGGACGAGGAGCTCCATCGCCCCGACGAACGCCACCATGAGGCCGAGCAGCCGGGGGAGCAGCGCCGGCGCCTCGTGCGCGGCGGTGTAGGCCACGACGGGTGCGGCGACGAGCGGGACGAGGACGGCGGCGACCCCGGCGACGCGCCCGGCGTCGAGATGCCAGACGAGCCCGGCGCCCCAGCCCCAGTCGCCGGTCGCCCCGCCGACCGCGGCGACCATCGCGGCGGCGAGCGTGGCGAGCATGACGAGCGTGGCTGTCGTACCCAGGGTGGCGGCCGTGCCCCGTCCCGTCGCGTGTCCTGCCTCGCCGCCGGCGTCGCCCCGCCGCGCACGGCCCGCCCCGCCGGCCCACAGCAGGAGCCCGGCGACGAGCGGCAGGAGGATCGGCAGGAAGACCATCAGCCGCGCAGCCGCTTCGTCTTCTCGGTGATGTCGGCCTTGCGTACGCGGTAGATCACGATGACGACCGCGAACCCGAGCGCCGCTTCGACCGCCATGACGGTCAGGATCACGACGCCGAGCATCTGGCCCTTCGGTGACCCGCCGGACGTGTAGGCCCACGTCGACACGCCGGCGAGCAGCGCCCCGTTGATCATCAGCTCGATGCCCATCATGATCATCACGAAGGACTGCTGGGACAGCGCCCCGTACACGCCGACGCCGAACAGCGCCGCCGCGGTCACGAGCAGTGTGTCGAGCGTCACGCCGGCACCTCCGCGCCCCGAGCGCCGCCGGCACCGCAGCCCGCCGCACCGCCGGCGCCGCCGGCACCCCCCGCGACCTCACGCCCCGCACGCCCCGCACGCCCCGCACGTCCTCCGGGTCGATTTCCTCCGAGCTGTCCGGACGATTTCTACCCAGAACGTGGCTGGCGGGAGGCTCCGACCGTCCTGGGTCGATTTCCTCCGAGGGGTCCGGACGATTTCTACCCAGGACGTTGGTCCGGGCGGCTGCGGCGACCGGTCGCGTACGCGTCATGGCCGGCCCTCTGCGTCGGCCGGACGGTCGGCGACCTCGGCGACCTCGGACGCGCCATCGGTCTCGGCGCCAGCGCCGGTCCCGGCGGCCTCCGGCTCGGGCGGGTCGAGGGGCGGCGGGACCGAGCCCTCCTCGGCGTCGCCGTAGCGGCCCTTGCGGGTGACGACCGCCATGGTCCCGATCATCGTCGCGAGCAGGGTCGCGCCGGCGGTCTCGAAGATGAGCATCGAGTCGCCGAGCTCCTCGAACCCGAGCTGGGTGGTCACCTCCGCGCTCGACTGCGTGGCGGGGCGCTGCGGGAAGTCGACGAGCACGCCGACCGACCCGAACGCGAGGAACGCCACCACCCCGGCGATGATCGACGCCTTGTGCTGGTGGACCATCATCATCGGGTTCAGGCCGGCCGGGTTCATCATGAACATCACCATGAAGATGGCCATGACCGACATCTCGCCGGCCATCATCAGCAGCACCGAGAACCCGAGGAACCGGGCGTTGAGCAGCAGCAGGATCGCCCCGACGTTCAGGAACGACGCGAGCAGCCAGAACGACGCCCGGATCATCGAGTCGGTCACGAACACGAGGATGCCGGTCACCACCGCCGCGACCGCGAACGTCCCGAACGCGAGGTCGACCCAGATCCCGCCCGTCACAGCAGCCACCCCCCGGTCACGAAGATGTCGACCAGCGCGGCCGGCAGCAGGATCGTCCAGGCCCATACGACGAACCGCTCGGGCCGGATCCGGGCGAGACGCTCGCCCGCCCACACCAGCGCGGCCAGCAGCGCCGCCGTCTTGAGCACCACCCATACCGGCCCTGGCAGCCACGGCCCCTGCCACCCGCCGAGGAAGGCGGTGGCACCCACGGCCGACGCGCCGACCAGGACGGCCCGCTGCCCGGTCCGCCACGCGAGCAGGTGCACCGAGGACGCCTCGAGGTCGATCCCGCCGGCGAGGTCGGCGGCGCCCGGCAGCCCGACCGGCCCGTAGAACGCCAGACCCGCCACGCACACGAGATAGATCGGGAGCCCGAGCGGCATCCGGACCACGTTCCACAGCCCGTGCTGGTCGACGACGATGTCCCCGAACGCCAGCGACTGCGCCGGCAGGGCGGCCCCGATCAGCACGAGCGCGAACGGGATCATGTAGGACAGCGCCTGGGCGAACATCCGGTAGCCGCCGATGAGCGCGAGGATGCTGTTCGGCGACCAGCCCTCGAGGAACGTCGGGATGACCACCAGCGCCGCCGCCGCCCCGAACAGGATCATCCCGTGCGGCACGTCGGCGACCGCGACGCCGGCACGCACGGGCACGACCACGAGCATGCTCGCACCGAGCCCGACGAGCAGCGCCGGTGCCAGCGCCCAGGCCTGCCAGTCGGGGCGCTCGGTCGTCGTGCGTGACTGGATCAGCAGGGTCGCGGCGCGTCGGCCCGGGGCGGCGAGCGTCCCTCGCCAGCCGACGGGCAGGCCGGCGGTGCGGGTCCGGGCGACCTGTTCGAGGACGCCGACGAGCCACGCGCCGACACCCACCGCAGCGGCGATGGACGCGACGGACACGAGGACGCGGGCGGCGGCGCTGCTCATACGGGCACCGGCGCGTCGTCGGGATCCCCGTCCGGTGTGTCGTCGGGATCGCCGCCAGGCCTCTCGCCGGGCCGTGGCACCGGCGAAGAGCCCACGGCCAGGTCGAGGTCGAGGCTGACGAGCGTCGCGAGTGCGTCGCCCCACTCCATGCCGACGAGCAGGCCGCCGTCGATCATCTCGCCGCGGGCCCGCTGCCCGTCGGCGGCGCTGGCCTCGTGGCCGTAGATGCCTTCGCGGTCGGGGCCGGCCTCGGCGTCGCCGGCACGGGCCGCGAGGTCGAGCGACTGCGCGGCCTCGGCGAGCCGGCAGACGAGGCGAGCCGACACGTCGCCGGCCTCGCCGGTGCACGGGGTGAACCCGAGCGCCGTGTAGGCCGGGTCGTCGGCGCGGGCGTCCTCGCCGACGCCCGATGCGCGGGCGAGGAGCCCGAGCCCGCGGTCCGCGACCTCCCGGGCGTCGAACACGCCGACGCCGCCGAGGGACCACCGCTCGAGGCCGGTCCGGGCGACCGCCCGCCGCAGTGCATGGACCGCTGCGGGCGGCGGTAGGTCTGCCGTCGACGCCAGCCGCAGCGCCCGCAGCCCGAGCCCGTCGAGGCCGGCGAGCCGCAGCTGCAGCGCCACCCGGTGCAGGTGGTGGCGGGCGCGGGCGAGCTCGCGGTCGGCGATCCGGTCCAGCCCGGCCAGGGGGTCGCGGCGGTCGACCTCGACCGCGTCGAAGGGGTTGTCGACGATCTCGCAGCCGTCGAGGATGTCGCCCCGGACGCCGGCGCGCAGCTGGAGGCCGGCCGGGAAGCCGGGCAGGAACGGGCCGAGCGTGATCTCGACCGTGTCGAGCTTCAGCCCGTCGCGGAGGTCGTCGGAGCGGTCAGCCAGCGGCCGGCCGTAGGGGTGGCCGCCGGTCATCGCCGAGCCGCCGTGTCCGTAGGGGCCGACTCCGCGCCACTCGACCGGGTCGACGTTGGGAAGGATCGGTGCCTCGCTCGCCAGCTCGCCGGCGACGAGCGACCGGTGGATGGCGACGACCACGTCGCCGAGCGCGCCGGCCCCGAGCCGGTCGTCGCCGACGGTCATGGCGTCGGGCAGGGCGTCGCGCAGCGCGCGGTCGTGGGAGCCGACGAGCACCGTCGCCCGGGGTCGCGGCAGCGCATCGTGCGTCAGCGACAGCGCCGGCAGCAACGACGCCGGCAGCACGCCCGTCACGAGCAGCACGGTCGCGTGCCGCGGCGAGTCGACGAGCCGAACCCGCGGGTCGAGCCGCAGCCGTTCGACGGCCGCCGCGCCGGAGTGGCCTGCGCCGACCGCCGCGAAGACCGGGGCCGGGGCGCGCCCGGCCAGCCCGGTCAACAGAGGGCGGAGCACGGGGCTCACTGCCACTCCAGCGCTCGCTCGCGCCACGCGTAGAAGACGCCGATGAGCAGGATCACGATGAACATGACCATCTCCATCAGCGCCGTGACGCCCTCGCGCACGTAGACGACCGCCCACGGGTACATGAAGACCATCTCCATGTCGAAGGCGAGGAAGAGGATCGCCATCGCGTAGTAGCGGACGTGGAAGCGCGCCCAGGCGTGGGTGGTGGGCTCGTGGCCGCCGGCGAAGGGGACACGCTCGGGGACCGTGATGGCGGCCGGGTCGGTGGCGTCACGCAGCCATCGCCCGACGAGCACGGCGATGACGCCGCCCAGCAGGACGACGAAGGCCGCCCCGAGCGTGCCCAGCACCTCGTGCTCCTGTCGACCGGGTCAGGTCCGTCCGGTGTGGCTCAGGTGTAGTCCTCGGGGTTCTCCTCGAACTCCTCGGCGCAGTCCTTCGAGCAGAAGTAGTAGGTGGTGCCCTCGTGGTCCACGGTGGCGGCGGCGTCGCCCTGCTCGACGGTCATGTTGCACACGGGATCGGTCGCGGTTGCCATCGGTGTCTCCTCGTCGGGATGATGTCGGCTCGTGTCGTCGGCCCGGTCGGCCAGCAGCCGGCCGGCAACGGTCTAGGAGGGGTACCCCAGGACCGGGCACCCTAGGAGGGGTACCCCCCTACCCTATATGCCGCCAACCGGGAGGGCAATGGCGGCACGGGTGCCAACCCTGCCAGAGCGGCGTGGCCACGGATACCGACGTCCGATGGGGCCTCGCGCCGGTGCCGACGGCATGGTTGCCTGCGGACGCAGGCCAGCTCGCCGAGGTCGTCAGGGAGGCTGCATGCAGCGACGACACGTGACCATCCACGGCCGCCGCCTGGCGTACCGGGTCGCCGGCGAGGGACCGACGATCGTGCTCGTCCACGGCATCACCCAGGACTCGTCGACCTGGGAGCCGCTGGCCGACCACCTCGCCGACCGCGCGCGGCTGATCGCCGTCGACCTGCCCGGGCACGGGGAGTCGGACCTGCCCGCGGGCGATCACTCGCTCGGCTCCTACGCCGCGGCCGTGCGTGACCTCATGCTCGCGCTCGAGGAGCCGCGGGCGACCCTCGTCGGCCACTCCCTGGGCGGCGGCGTCGTCCTGCAGTTCGCCTACCAGTTCCCCGCGATGCTGGGTCGGCTCGTCCTCGTCGACAGCGGCGGGCTCGGGACGCACGTCAGCCCGGTGCTGCGTGCGGCGACCCTGCCCGGTGCCGGGCCGGTCCTCTCGATGCTTGCGAGCGCGCCCGTGCAGCGGACCGTCAGCGCCATCGGCCGTGGGCTGCAGCGGGTGGGCGTCCCCGTCGACACCGATCTGACCGAGGGCTGGTCCGGCGTCGGCGGTCTCCACGATCCCGACGCACGGCGGGCCTTCCTCGCGACGGTCAAGGCGGTGATCGGCCTGTACGGGCAGCGCGTCTCCGCCCGGGACAAGCTCTACCTCGCCCAGCACGTCCCGACGCTGATCGTCTGGGGCGCACGCGACCACATCATCCCGGTCCACCACGGCCACGCCGCCCACGACGCGATCCCCGGGAGTCGTCTCGTCGTCCTCGACGACGCGGGGCACTTCCCGCACCACGAGCATCCGGAGGAGATCGCCGCGACCATCGCGGACTTCGTCGCCGCGACGGAGCCGGCCGAGATCCCGCAGGAGGAGTGGGGCACGATCCTGCGGTCGGGGATCACCGACACGTCGTAGCCGGCAGCGGCCGCACCTGCGTTCGGACAGTGTGGCCCCTACCGTGCGGGGTGTCCCCTGCATGCAAGGAACCCATTGCACGAGGTCACCCTGCTCTACTTCGACGGGTGCCCGTCGTGGCGCCTGGCCGAGAAGACCCTGCGCAACCTCGCTGACGAGCTGGATCTCGACATCCGCCTCGAGCGGATCGACGGCCCGGAGGACGCGGAGCGCTGGCAGTTCCGGGGCTCGCCCACCATCCTCGTGGACGGCCGCGATCCCTTCGCTGCCGGCGATGCGCCCGTCGGGCTCGCCTGCCGCCTCTACTCGACCCCGCATGGCCCGTCGGGAACGCCGACGGCCGACCAGCTGCGGGCGGCGATCGCCTGACCGCGTCCTATGCTCCTCACCGCAGGTGAGGAGGCGCGATGGCGCGGGTCGGGCTCGTCCTTGGTGCCGGCGGCGTCGCCGGTCATGCCTTCCACGCCGGGGTGCTCCGTGCGCTGGTGGAGATCACCGGCTGGGATCCGCGCGCCGCGCAGGTCGTCGTCGGGACCTCGGCCGGGTCGCACGTCGGCGCACTGCTGCGCGCCGGCCTGAGCGTCCACGACATCGGCGCCCGCTACGTCGGTGATCCCCTGTCGGCCAGCGGGCAGGAGCTGCTCGCACGGGTGGGGCGACCGACGCCGCTGCCGCGTCCCTCCGTTCCGCGGCCGGGGATGGCCGCCCCGCGACTGCTGGCACGCTCGCTGCGACGGCCGGGCTCGGTGCCCCTCGTGGCGACCCTGGCGGGTCTGCTGCCACCCGGGACCGCATCCCTCGACACCTTCGCGACCCAGATCCGTGCCCTGTTCGACGCGGACTGGCCGGCGGGGACGCTCTGGCTCCCGGCCGTCGGGCTGCAGGACGGCCGGCGCGTCGTCTTCGGACGGGACGAGGCCTGGTCCGCGCACGTCGGCACGGCCGTGGCGGCCTCGTGTGCCGTGCCGGCCTGGTTCCGTCCCGTCGAGGTCGACGGCGTTCGGTTCGTCGACGGTGGCGTGGCGTCGCCGACGAACGCCGACCTCGTCGCCGGGCTCGGCCTCGAGGTCGTCGTGGTGAGCTCGCCCATGTCGGTCCACCGGCGTCACTGGAAGCCCGCTGCGGACCTGCTCACCCGGCACGCCTTCCGCTGGCGCCTCGGGGTGGAGGCGACACGGGTCCGCAACGCGGGCGCGGTCGTGGTCGCCGTCCAGCCGACCGCGGCGGACGTGGCAGCCATGGGGATCAACGCCATGGAGCCGCGCCGACGCACGGCGGTCTTCACGCAGGCCTACCGGTCGGCGATGGAACGGTTCTCGCAGCCGCACTGGCGCGAGCGGCTGTCGCTGCTCGAGCCATGACCACGGTGGTCCGTCGGTGTGGTCGGCGTGTCAGGCGCCGTGCCGTGCTCACAGGTCGAGCTCACCCTCGACCACCTGGCGCGCGACGGTGTGGACCCGGCTCCGGTTGTGGCGCGCGTGCGAGCGGACCAGCTCGAAGGCCGCGGATGGCGAGATGCCCTTGCGCTCGGCGAGGATGCCCTTGGCCTGCTCGACGACGATCCGGCTGTCGAGCGCCTCCTGGAGCTGACCGGCCAGCGTCGTGGCCTCCTCGAGGCGGCTGCTGTTGAGGATGTAGCCGGACGCCATGTCTGCCAGGACACGGGCAGCCTCGAGCTCCTTGTCGGTCCAGTCGTGCGACTCGCGGCGGTAGACGTTGAGCGCCCCGATGCGCTGCTCACCGACCGGCATCGGGATGCCGAGCACCGCCCGAACGCCCCGATCGAGCGCCGCGCGGCGGTAGCGGGGCCACCGCTGGTCGTCCTCGAGGTTCGCGACCACCACCGGCTCGCCCGCCTCGTACGCCTGATGGCAGGGCCCTTCGGCAAGGGCGACCTGCTGCGCCTCGACGGCGGCGACATCCCCGTTCGTCGCGGCGACGAACGCGAGCCGGTCGTCGCCGTGGGCGAGCAGGACCCCGGCGCCGTCGACCTGGAGCACCTCGACGACCTGGTCGGCGAGCCGGTACAGCACCGCACCGACGTCGTAGGTGCCGAGGAGCGCCTCGGCGTAGTCGCCGAAGGCCCGCAGGATCGCCGCGTCGTCGACCATCGCCACACCGCCTGTGCCCGTCCGATGACTGACTGCCCGACCTGCTGCCCCTCGCACCATCGTACGTCGCTCGGGGCCTGGTTCGTGGCTCAACGCCAGAGCAGCCAGACGTAGAACGCATACCCGCCGAGCAGTGCCACGGCCGTGAGCCGGCCGATCCGGTGCCGCGCCCAGGCGATGCCGCCGACCACGATGGCCAGCCCCACCGTGGCCGCGGCGGCGGGGGCGAGGTCGTCCGCGGTGAGCGGCCGTGCCAGCGCGGCGACGCCGAGGGTCGCCGTGGCGTTGTAGAGGACCGACCCGACGATCCCGGCGGCGGCGAGCTCGGGGATCCCGCGGCGCAGCGCGGCCGGGATCAGCGCGACGAACTCGGAGGTGGTGGCCAGCGCCACGACCGTGAGTCCCACGACCGACCCGCCGACGCCGGCCAGGGTCACCAGCCGCTCGGCCCCCGAGACGGCGAGCCACCCGCCGGTCCCCATGGCTGCCACGCCCGTCAGGGCGAGGAGCAGTCCGCGAGTGGCGCCGCCGGTCGCGCCCTCGCCGCCCTCGCCGCCCTCGCCGCCCTCGCCGCCCTCTTCGTCCCCGTGCTTCTCGGCCGCTTCGGCGAGCTCCCCGATGGCCGGCACCTCCCGCTCGACGAGCCACACGCCCGCGACCAGCACGAGGTAGAGCCCGACGAGCACGCCCCCCTCGACACGGCCGACCGTGCCGTCGGCCACGACCGCCCAGGCAGCCGCCGCTGCGCCGAGCGCCACCGCCGTGTAGCGCAGCCCGCGCCGGCCGAGGGTGAACGGGGCGGCGAGCGCGAGGCTGCCGGTCACCAGCGTCAGCAGCGTGACGTTCGCTCCGAGCGCGTCGCCGGCCGCGATCCCCGGCTGGCCCCGAAGGCTTGCGACCACGGCCGTGACGAGCTCCTCGGGTTCGGCGCCGGCGAGCAGCAGCCCGATCGCGAGGGCGGACACCCCGAGCCGGCGGCCGGCGGAGGCCGCATGCTCGGCGAACAGCTCCGCCCCGACGGCGAGCAGCACCGCCGCCCCGACGAGCAGACCGACGGCGATGAGCCATGCCACCACTGGTCTCCTCGGGTGCGCCGACCCCCCGACACTATCCGTGGCGAGGCGTGCCGAGGCCGGACGCGAGGCGCCTCAACGCAGGGGTGCGGTCACTCCGGCCCCCGGGACCGTGCCGGAACGTCGTCGGGGTGGTGTCGCGGCCGGTTGGCCAGCGCATGCTTGCGCGTGGCCAGCTCCTGCTGCCGGGCGAGGATGTCCTTCTGCCTGACGCCCCAGGCGCGGCGCCGCTCGGTACGAAGCCGGTCGACGGTGTGCCAGGCCCCGACGAAGCAGCCGACCGCCACCAGGTCGACGACGGCCAGCGGCACGCTGCTGCTCAGCGCCGGGAGCAGGACCGTTGTGGCGACGATGGCGGCCCCGAGGGAGAGGTGGGCCCGGTCGGGGTCGGTGGCGATCTTGCATGTGCCGGTGACGCCGGCGAGCAGCCCGAACGCGACGGCCGCGAGCAGGATGAGGTTCGTCCCGATGAGCAGGAGCAGCAGGCAGCCGGCGGCCCCAAGGATGCGGGCGGTCGCGACCCGCAGCCCGTCCGCGGTCGCTGGCCGGAGGCGCCTCGGCATGCCCGTGATGTCCCGCCCCGTGACGATCGTCTCCTTGTGATGTCGGTCGCGGCCCTGGCGACCTGAAGCCGCGGTGAGCCGGGCCTGCGGCGGCGACGCCGCGCATCGCCGGTTACGTCGCAGGCGGCAGGTGTGGCTGCCCTCGGCCAGCGCTCCACCCGTCGCGTGACGCCATCCACCAGGTAGGCGGCATCCGTCGAGGCCGCGTCGAGCCAGAGGTGGAGCCGGTCGGTGTGGTAGCCGGTATCGACGGCGCCGTCCGGCAGCCTGGTGTCGGCGGCGAAGGAACCCGCGAGGCGAAACCCGGGGCTGAGCACGCCCTCGGGGTCGCGGACGTACTGGCGGATTGCGGTGGGGCCGGCGACGGTGACCGTCGCGCCGACCGGCCAGCCCAGATCCAGGAAGACGGCCGACTCCCAGCCGCAGTGATCGGCCCCGCGGTAGGTGGTCACCTCGAAGGAGCGCCCCGCGCCCTGGCCGCGCTGGGCCGGGCGGCCGTCCGGACCGGTCCACGCGGCGGTCAGATATCCCGGCGCACGGTGGCCCGTGCCGTACCCGGCGAGCACGAACCCGACCGCCGCGACGAGCATCACGACCGCCAGCAGCGGCACCGTCCAGGACAACGTTCCCCAGGAACGTCGAGGCTGAGCGTCCCGCATGTGCACCCCCGTGTCGGTGTGCAGGATAGGACGCCGGCAGGCCGGCGAGGGTTCCTCACTGCGCCTGCCGCGTGGAGCGACCCCGGCCAATCGCACGATCACGTCGTCGTCGAAGTGCGACCGTCCCGGTGCAACGATCACCTCGGCATATTGCGCAGCCGCAACCACGTCAGCGAGTCGGGCGTCGACCCGCCGTGGGCTCACAGCTGTGCTCATGGTTCCCCCGTGTGGGCCAGTCGCGCACCACTCCGGGGACGAGCGGGGCCCCCAGGTGAGAGCGCCACCACGCTGCGGTTCCGCTGGTCGCCCGTAGCGGGAACGTCGATGGCCTTCGGTCAAGCTCCGGGCCGCTACCCCCCGTGGGCTCCACGCCCGATTGCAGGTGCCCGCCGCGTACGCCGAGAGGCTACACGAGATGTCATCGGTCCCGTTCCTGTTGGCCGCGCGGAAGAAGCCTCCGGGCGGTCACTCGCGTACCGCGCGGAAGAAGCCTCCGGGCGGTCACTCGCGCCTATCGTTGAGGCGAGAGACGGGGGGTGGTTTGCGGAGCATCGTTCGGCTGGTGGTCGCGGGGTGCGGCTATCCGCCGACCCCGAGACCGCGGAGGTGGGCGAGACGGTCCGCCCACGCTCGACAACCGCTCACCGATGGACGTGACCACGGGGCCCTTTGCCCTGGAGCGGTGGGACGCGCAGCGCTGGCTGCCGGCCCCCGCCCAGCCCCGCTACGAGCCCCACCCTGCACTCAAGAACGGCGACGGGCCGCCACGGGTGGTGGGGGCCTTCCGGCGGCTTGCGGGGCTGTATCAGCGGGCCGAACAGGGCGTGAGCCCGTCGTTGCAGGCCGAACTGGATGAGCAGCGCGCTACGATCGAACGCATGATCCGCGACGCGGAGGTCAGGTGGTGACAGCGGTGGAGGCACCCTCGAGCGAGGAAGTCGTCCGGTACTTCCTCGTCGTTCACGACCAAGCGCACGCGCATCACCGAGGTCCGTGAGTATGGCGACGCCTCGGAGGCCGAACGTGCCTACGACCGCCTGGAGCGCGAGACGGCCGCAGCGGGCCGCCACCTGGACATCGTTCTCGTCGGCTCCGACGATCTCGAGACCGTCAAGCAGACCCACGCCTCCTACTTCCGGGGCCAGGAGCTCGTAGAGGTCTAGTCGAGAGGTGGGAGCAAGACGTCAGGATCTCTTGGCGTACGTGTCTCGGGCGCGGGTGCGACGCTGGCCGCACGAGGCGCTCGGCCTGGCGGAGGCGGACAGGAATTGAACCTGCCAGCGGGCTCAGCACCCCCTCAACGGTTTTGAAGACCGCGGGGCCCACCAGGAACCCAGACGCCTCCCGGTGCCGCCGCCACGGGATCGCCGGCACGACGGACCGACCGGAGCCTACCGGCGCGCCCTCGAACGTCCGTGCCCGGCAACTCGAGCGGTCTGCACGAAATGCGGGGTGATCCGCCCGAGTTCGGTCACGGGAGGTGCGCTAACTCGGGCGGTTTGCACGAAATGCTGGACGATCCGCCCGAGTTTGGTCACGGGAGGGCGCTAACTCGGGCGGTTTGCACGAAATGTTGGACGATCCGCCCGAGTTTGGTCACGGGAGGTGTCGGGAGGTGCGCTAACTCGGGCGGTTTGCACGAAATATTGGACGATCCGCCCGAGTTGGCGTGCGCAGCGGCCACGCCACGCACGCAGGTCAGCCCAGTCGGATCGTCACCGGCGCCCCGACGGGCCGCCCACGCAGCCGCACGTGCACCGTGTCGCCATCCACCCACCAGCCCTCGCTGCCCCGCCCCGCACCCGAGCGTGCCAGCGCGCGGCCGCCGACCGACACCGTGACCGGCGGCGCGACACCGGCGATCGACACGTCCCACCCGCGCCGTGCGGCCTGGCCCGGGTAGCGCCCCGCGGCGGGACCGATCGTCAGCGTCCGCGCCCCGTCGTCGTAGCGCAGCGGCGTGAGCGCATGCGCACCGGCGTCGGCGCCGCCACCACGCCCCGCGTCCTCGTACAGGTCGAACCGTCCGTCGTCGCCGGCCACCACCGACACCTCCAGGGGCGCCGACGGACGCGCACCCACATGGTCCATGTACGGCTGGCGGACCACGATCCCGCCGGCGCGCTGGAACACCGGCATGCGGTCCAGCGGCACGGACAGCGTCTCGACCGACGGGCCCGCGTGGACCTCGCCGGTGAAGATGTCGCGCCAGTATCCGGGCGGGAACCAGACCTCCTTCGTGGCGGGCACGCCGGGCTGGTCCACGGGTGCGACGAGCAGGTCGTCGCCGAGCAGGTACTGCCCGTCGTGGGAGTAGGCCGCGTCGGCTGCCGGGTAGGCCAGCGGCATGGCCCGCACCATCGGCATCCCGCGGGTGTGCGCCTGCCACGCGAGCGTGTACAGCGTGGGGACGAGCGACTCGCGCAACCGCAGGAACCGCTCGGCGATGGAGCGGGCCGGCTCACCGTAGTCCCAGGGCAGCCGGTCGCCGTCGGAGGAGTGCAGCCGGTTGATCGGCTGGAACGCGCCGAGCTGGACCCAGCGCACGTAGAGGTCGTCGGGCAGGTGCGGTCCGTGGAACCCGCCGATGTCGTGGGAGACGTAGGGCAGGCCCGTGGCACCCTCGGCGGCGGTGAACCGGATCTGGAAGCCGAGCATGTCCCACGTCGACACGGCGTCGCCCGTGAAGTGGATCGTGCTCCGTGCGTCCGCCCAGGGTCCGGGGAACGAGCTGTCGTAATCCTGGAACGACGACCCGACCCGCGACAGCACGAACCCGCGCCCGTCCTGCCCGGCTCGCCGTGACGCGTAGAGGTTGTTCATCCACGCGTCCGGCGACACGCCGGGCAGCGAGACCGAGGCGTCGTCGCAGCACCAGTCGAGCCACCAGAAGTCGGTGCCGTCCCACTCGAACGGGGCGTGCAGCCACCAGTACGCGTCCCGGTCGCCCGGTTTGGCGAGGTCGAACGCGTAGCAGTCGTTGCGCGGGTCGCGGGTGTAGATCCGGCAGCGCACCGGCGTCCGCGTCAGCCCGCCGGCGCGCCGGTCGGCCTCCGCGAACCGTGGGTCGGCGCCCGTGATGCTCGGGTGGACGTTGAACCCGACGAGCAGCCCCTGGCCATGGGCCCAGTCGAGGAACCCGGCGGGGTCGGGGAACAGCGCCCGGTTCCACTCCCAGCCGTCCCACTGGTTCGGCGCCTTGAAGTCCGTGTCCACCATGAGCACGTCCAGCGGCACCCGTTCGGATCGGAAGGCCGGCAGCAGGTCCTGCCGGTAGTCGGCCGCGGTGTAGGCGTGGTAGCGCGAGAACCAGTTGCCGAACATCGCCTTCGGCGGCAGCGGTGGGGGACCGGTCAGGCGCGCGAGGTCCGCGAGTCCCTGCTCGTAGTCGTGGCCGTACCCGAACAGGTAGCCGTCGCGGTAGTCGCCGGACCGTGCGCGGGGCAGGTACCCGTCGTCGGATCGAACCGGGGACACGGTGTCGTCGAGCAGGTACCAGCCGCGCCGTGTCAGCAGCCCGTCGTGGAGCGTCACGGGGCCCGCCTGGTTGTCGAGCCCCCGGTACCAGCCGCCGATCGCGTTCGGATCGTCGGCCTGCGGCCGTGACGCGTCGGCCGGGAGCGGTGCGGGCCAGGGGTTGGGGAGGAGCGTCGGCGCCGGCGGCTGCGGCAGCGACGCGGACTGCGACGGCCACCCCGGCGCCCCGTGGACCGCCTCGCCGCCGGCGTCGACCACGACCTCCGTGTTGTCGGCGGTGAAGGGCCCCGATCCCTGCCGGTAGCGGACCGTCATCGCCCCGGTCCGCACCTCGAGCCACCCGCCGTCAACGGTCCGGGACACGGGGACCTCGGCCCAGTCGCGCCTGAGCGCCTGGAAGGTCGGGCGGTCCTCGAACCGGTCGTCGGGCGCGTACTCGAGCCGCACCAGCGTGTCGCTCAGCACCTGGATCCGTGCATGGCCGTCGCGGATCGTGACCGGCCCGTGCGCGGTGCCGGCGCGGGCCGGTGCCGCCGCCAGCAGGGGGGCCACGAGAGCGAGTGCCAGCCACGCGGGCGGCCGGAGGGTGGCAACAGACATCGTGTTCGCTCCACAGCGTGGCCGGACGTGGCGGACAGGCACACCGCTCCCCGTCCTTCGTCGCGCACGCCCGGAATCCCTGCCGCCCCCGGCTACGATCGGCCGCAATGACCATGCTTTCGTTCGAGGCGCTCGACAGCCGGGTGCGCCAGCTCCGCCATGCCGCGATCACGCGCATGCGGGGCGACAGCGTGATGCTCGTGCTCGCCGTCGCGGTCGGCTTCGGCACCGGCGTGGCGGCGGCCGTCCTCGTCAACGCGATCGAGGGCGTGGAGCACGTGGCCTTCGGTGGCAGCCCCGGCTGGGTGCGGATCATGCTCGTCCTGACCCTCGGAGGCCTGCTGACCGGGGTGCTCATCACCTACGTGTTCCCGGAGTCGTCGGGAAGCGGCGTCATCGAGATCATGAAGACGATCTCGTTGCGGGGCGGCCGGGTGCGGAGCCGGGTGCCGATCGGCGGGATCGTCGCGACCAGCGTGGCACTTGGCACGGGCGCGTCGGGCGGGCGCGAAGGCCCCATCGTGCTGGTCGGTGGTGGGCTCGGGTCGCTGGCCGGGAGGCTCTTCGCCGTCGGCGAGGACCGGATGCGGACGCTCGTCGCCGCCGGCGTCGCCGCCGGCATCGGCGCGTCGTTCAACGCACCGATCGGCGGGATGCTCTTCGCGATCGAGCTCATCGTCGGCGGGTTCCGGGCCCGCTCCCTGCAGGTCATCGTCGTCGCGTCCGTCGTGGGATCGGTCACGGCACGCCAGCTCATCGGCCCGGAGGTCATCTTCAAGCCGTCGGCCAGCTACGGCTTGAGCGACCCGCGCGAGCTGCTCCTCTACCTGGTGCTCGGGCTGGCGGCCGCGGGCGTCGGCATCGCCTTCCTCTACCTCGAGGACTTCTTCCACCGCGTGTTCCTCCGGATGAAGGTGTGGCGTCCGTTCACGCTCGCCATCGCCGGGGCGGGGGTCGGGGCGATCGCGATCGTGCTCCCGGAGGTGCTCAGCACCGGCGACGGGTTGCCGCCGATCGAGGGGGTGCGCTACCCGATCCAGGAGATGCTCGAGGGCGGCTTCGGCAGCGGCTACCCGGTGGTCGGGCTCCTGCTGCTGCTTGCCGTGGCGAAGCTCGTCGCGACCAGCATGTCCATCGGCAGCGGGAGCGCGATCGGGACGTTCGCGCCGGCCCTGTTCACCGGTGCGGCCGTCGGCGGGGCGCTCGGCCACCTCGCGGTCATGTGGTTGCCGGCCGCCGGTGTCCAGCCGGGCGCGTTCGCGCTCGTCGGCATGGCGGCGGCCTTCTCCGCCGCGGCCCGTGCCCCGCTGACCGCGATCGTCATCGCCTTCGAGCTCACCGGCGACTACGAGCTCGTGCTCCCGCTCATGCTCGCGGCCGGCGTCGCCACGTTGGTCGCCGACCGGGTCAACTCGGACTCCGTCTACACCTATCCGCTGCGCAAGCAGGGGATCGTGTACGCCGAGCCCGAGGACGTCGACATCATGCAGTCGGTGGACGTCGGCGAGATCATGACCGCGGCCCCGGACACGGTGTCCACGGACATCTCCCTCGACGAGCTGCAGCGCCGCTTCGCCCACAGCGGTCACCACGGCTACCCGGTGCTGGACACCGACGGGCGGCTCGTCGGCGTGGTGACCACCTCCGACCTCGCGAGGTCGACGGACGACGGTGCCCGCGACCACGAGGGACGCGCGCTGACCGTCGGCGACATCTGCACCCGCCAGCCCGTGACCGTCACGCCCGACGATCCGGTCTACCGCGCCGTGCGCCGGATGGCGTCCCTCGACGTGGGGCGGGTGCCGGTGGTCGCCAGCGAGGATCACGGGAAGCTCGTCGGGCTGCTGCGCCGCTCGGATCTCGTCAAGGCCTATCAGCGGGCGGTCGTTCGGAACCTCGGCGCGCAGCAGCGGCGGCAGTGGTCGCAGCTGCGGGATCTCGGCGGCGTCCAGTTCGTCGAGCTGCGTGTCGAGCCCGGCGCGCCCGCCGAGGGGCAGCCGGTCAAGGACATCGACTGGCCGCAGCGAACCGTGCTGACCAGCGTGCGTCGGGAGGGCCAGGTGGTGCTGCCGCGCGGGGACACGGTCCTCGAGGCCGGCGACGAGGTCGTGGTTCTCACGGGCCGGGGCACCGCCGACGACGTGCACCGTCTCATGTCCCCGGAGGCCGGATCGTCGGCTGCCGTCACCGGACCCGGCTGACGATCGCCGGGCGGCGCGCGTCGCGGTCCCACCGGCGTCGACCTCCCGTCAGCCGACCGCGTGAGCCGCCCGTCAGCCGCCCGTCTGCTGCTGGACGGCGGCGATGGCGTCCTGCAGCGTCGACACGCCGACGACGGTCATCCGTCCGTTCGATTGCGCCCGCGCGTCCTCGACCTGCCCCTTGGGCGCCAGGAACACGGTCGCGCCGGAGCGGATCGCGGTCTCGACCTTCGCGCGGATGCCGCTGATCATCCCGACATGGCCTTCGAGATCGAGCGTGCCGGTGCCCGCGACGGTCTGGCCGTGGGTGAGGTCGCCCGGGTCGTACAGGTCGTACACCGTGAGCGCGATCATGAGGCCGGCGGACGGGCCGCCGATGCGCAGCTGGTCGCTCGGGTGGATGTCGACGGGCAGGTCGATCTGCTGGTCGACGGTCGACAGCAGCACGCCGACGCCGGGCCGGTCGAGCCGTGAGACGGTGCCCAGCGTGACCGTCGGTGTGATCGTCTGGCCCCCGCGCTGCACGGTCAGCTTCAGCGTGTCGCCCCGGTCGAGCTGGGACGTGGCTGCGACCAGCTGTGCGGCGAGGTCGATCCTGCGCCCGTTCGCCTCCACGATGACGTCGCCCCGCTGGAGCACGCCGTCGGCCGGGCTGCCGGGGATGACACCGGCCACGCGCGCGCCGTCGCCGGACACGTCGACCTGCCTGCCGGCGGCCCGGAGCCCGACCGCGGCCGCGACCCTCACCGACTCGTCGAAGATCTGCCGTTGCTGGTCGATGAAGTCCTGCTCGTTGGCTCCGGGAGGGATCACGCCGGTGGCGGGCAGAACCTCCTCGGCCGGGTCGAAGAGCGCCCGTACGGTCTGCACGGTCGGGGCTTCGGCGACCTGCACGGCGGTGAAGAGGATGCGTCCGCTGATCGGATCCGGCGCGTCCACGACGACGACGGCCGAGGTGGCGCTCGGGTCGGCGACGGGCGCGGCGATGCCGGGACTGACCACGAGCACCGGCAGCGGGACGATGACGAGCGCTGCGGCGAGGATGGCCAGCGAGGCGGCGTAGACGGCGCGGCGGATCACGATCCGTCTCCGGGACGGTGGGGGATCCATCCCCGCGGGCGGCGACGCGGCGAGGGACGGCTTTGAAAGCGCTGGAGACGCTGCAGCGCAGCCTGCAGCCGCTCGCGGGTGAGGATCCCGACGACCCGGCCGTCGCCATCCTCGACGATGAGGACGTCGTCGCTGCCGAGGTGCGACAGCAGCTGGTCGGCGGGTGCGTCGGCGTCGATCTGCGGCAGGTCACCCACGGGCCGCATCGCCTCGCGGGCCGGCAGGTCGCCGCGGTGCTGGTGGTCGACCTCGGCGACGTGGCCCACGGTGAGCACGCCGACGGTTCGACCGTCCTCGATGACGGGGACCAGGTCGACGGACAGCCGGGTGAGGTGCCGGGCCACGTCGGCCACCGGCGTGTCGGCGTCGATCGGCGCACGCAGGTCGTCGGTGAGATCCGCGACGCGATGGTCGCGCAGTAGTCGCCTCAGCTGGCTCTGGCCGAGCTCGCTCTTGGCGGCGGTGGCGAGGAACCAGCCGATGAACGCCAGCCACAGGCCGGACACGAACCCTGCCGGCGACGCGAAGGCTTCCCAGGCGCCGAGGGCGATGATGAGGAACCCGAGACCCTGGCCCGCGCGGGCGGCGCCCCTCACCGCCTTGTCGCGGTCGCCGGTCACCTTCCAGATCGCCGAGCGCAGCACACGTCCGCCGTCCAGCGGGGCGCCGGGCAGCATGTTGAACACCGCCAGGGCCACGTTGACCCACCCGACGATCCCGAGCATCTCGGCGACGGGGTGCCACGCCGGCGCCAGACGGTCGATGGCGACCACGACGAGCCCGAGGGCTCCGGCGACCACCAGGCTGGCGTAGGGCCCGACCGCGGACATCACGAACTCGTCGCCGGGGCGTTCGAGCTCGCCGTGGGACTCGGTGACGCCGCCGAACAGGAACAGGGTGATGCCCTTGATCGACGCGCCGCGGTGGCGCCCCTCGAGCGCGTGCGCGAACTCGTGGAGGAGCACCGAGGCGAAGAACAGCAGAGCCCCGGCGACGCCGAGCGCGACCGCGACGCCGGCGGGCTGCCCGTAGAGGGCCGTGAGCCGTTCGAACAGGGACCAGGTGACGAGCGCCGCGATCAGCAGCCAGGACGCGTCGACGCGGACGTTGATGCCGGCGATGGAGAAGACGCGGACCGAACGGGTGAGCATGCCGGTCAGCAGACGCTACATCGGGCCACGGTGCCACCCTCGGCTCTGTCCACACGACCGCTGGCATGGGACCCTGCGGTGCCCGGATCCGCCGGTGCTGGCGCCGGCCGGACCGGCAGACGCGGGGCGTGCCGTGTCACGCGACCACCGCGCCCGCCTCGCGTAGCGCCGCGAGGGCCCGCTCGCCGTCGCCGGCCTGCACGTCCACGGGGCGCGTCGCGGACGCCAGCACCCGCGTCGCGAAGCCGAGGCGGACGGCGTCGAGCGCGGTCTCCTTCACGCACACGTCCTGGGCGAGCCCGCAGACGACCACGCGGGTGATGTCCCGGTCACGCAGCAGCCCTTCGAGCTCGGTGGGCCGCTCGGCGCCGGTCTCGGGGTCGCGGATGGTGAAGCCCGAGTACCCGTCCCACCCGCCGGTGCCCTTGCGCACCACCGGTGCGTCGTCGAGGACACGCAGGTCGTCGTGGAAGGCGGCACCCCACGTCTCCTTGACGCAGTGGACGGGCCAGACGCCGCCGTCGGTGTCGAAGTGGGGCGTGGAGGGCGGATGCCAGTCCTGCGTGTACACGACCGTCGCGCCGGCGTCGTGCGCCGCGGCGACCGCCTCGTTCACGGCGGGGACGATGTCCTCGCCGCCGGTGACGAAGAGGCTGCCGTCGGGGTGCGCGAAGTCGTTCTGGACGTTGACGACGATCAGCGCCGTTGCTGCGTCGTAGGTCGCCGCGGTGTCGGGCATGGTCGCCTGCTCCTGCCGGGTGGGCCGGGCCGTCGACGGTAGGGGGCCGGCGGGCGTCGGGCCAGGGTCGTCACGAGCCGGCGACGGCGGTGACCGGTCACGGCGTCGCGCCGTGTGCGCGGCCAGGTCACCAGTCGTCCTCCTCCGCGGTGTCCTGACCCGGGGTGGCCTCGGCGACGCCGAGCACGGCGGCGGCGGCGGTCGCCCGCCGCAGATCCTCGGCGGTGTGCTGCTCGAGGCGCATGGTCGCGAGGACGAGCGCCGCCTGCCGCCGCAGCATGCTGACATGGGCGAGGAGTCCCTGGCGGCGCACGAGCTCCTGGAGGCGGGCCAGCATGTTCAGGATCGCGACGACGACGGCAGGATGCGGTGCGGCGGCCAGTCGCAGCTGCTCGAAGGCGAGGTGCACGTACTGCTCGTGGTCGCGCTCGAAGGGCTGGTAGAGGCGCCGGCCGTCCTCCGTCACGATCACGCGGGGCGCGAGCGACCGGCGCAGCAGGTCGCCGAGGACCGCCCCCAGGTTCGAGATGACCTCGTAGGCGGTGGCCGGGTCGTTGATCGCCGGGGACAGCGCCCGCAACGAGATGTCGACGAGCTGGCGGATCCCGAAGGCGACGTCCTGGCGCATGGCCCGCTGGCTGCCGAAGGCGAAGGCGCCGACGACCTGCTCCTGGCACGCGTCGGCGTCGTCCGGTTCCGGCCACACCGTGCACAGGGGCATGTCCTCGACGGCGAACTTGCCGACCGGCAGGTCGACGCGCAGGGCGCCCTCCGGGTCGATGGCTTCGAGCAGCCCGTCGAGATCGATCTGCTGGATCCAGCCGTCGCCGGTCGCCCGGACCATGTGGCCGGGGCCGTGGGGCGGCGTGCCGTGCTCGACGGGTTCCACCGGGTGGTCGCCCAGCGGGTGCGGATAGACCGTCGCGATGGTGGCCCGGGTCTCCTCGGTCACCTGACGCACGATCTGACCCACCTGCATGATCCGGGCGGTGTGGTCGATGAAGGCGATCAGCATGACCATCGACGCGAGTGCCAACACCAGCCCGACCGTGACGGAGAGGTTGCGCTGCGCGCCCTGTGAGGTCGGCGGCATGGCCAGCAGGATCAGGCTGTAGGCGAACGTGCCGACGAGCGCCCCGATGCTGGCCTGCGTGTAGCGGTCGGAGAGGAACCGGCGGAGCACGCGCGGCGAGAACTGGCTGGACGCCAGCTGGACCGCGACGACCATGATGGAGAACACGAGCCCGGCGACGGTGATCGTGGCGAGCGCGATGACGTCGAGCACCCGCTGGCCGGTCTGGGCGCTGACGGTGACCAGGACCGGCACGTGGCGGAGCGTGTCCCCGTAGGCCTGGGAGGCCCAGCGGGCCACCGGCGCGAGCAGTCCGCCCAGGATGACCATCCCGACGGGGGCCCAGAACAGGCTTCCGCGGAGGCGGTCGATGATGGACCGGAGCCGGATGACCATGTCAGCGGCGCAGCGCGGTGGACTGCTGAGCGAGCTCGGCGAACAGGAACGCCTCGGCGAGGCATGCCCTGGTGAAGTCCCCGAGGTGCAGCGACTCGTCCTCGCCGTGCGCGTTCGTGGCCGGGTCCTCGATGCCGGTCAGCAGGCACGGGGCGCCACCGAAGGCGTCCGAGAACGGCTCCACGAACGGGATCGACCCCCCGACACCGAGTGGCGCCGGCTCCCGGCCGTAGGCCGCCGTCATGGCTGCGACCGCGGCGTCCCACGCGGGGCCGGTCGGTTCGGTGATCCATGCGGCGTTGCGCTCGCCCACCTCGGTGGTCAGACGAAGGCCCCACGGCACCTGCGTGCGCAGATGGTCGACGACCGTCCCGATGACACGGTCGGGGTCCTGCCCGGGTGCGAAGCGCAGCGAGAGCTTTGCCCGTACCTCGGCGAGCAACGTGTTCGACGCGTGCGTCACGTCGGGGACGTCCATCCCGATGGGCGTGATGGTCGGCTGCATCCAGAGCCGCTCGAGCACGCTGGTCCCGCTGTCGCCGACCCACTGGACGCCGTCGAGCATCCGTGCCTCGGACCGCAGCTCGTCGGGGTCCGCGTCGAGGGCGTCGAGCCGGGCCTGCTCCGCCGCGCTCAGCGGACGGACGTCGTCGGCGAAGCCGGGGACGGCGACGCGGCCGTCCTCGTCGTGCAGGCTGGCGAGCAGGCGCGCCATGCCGGTGAGCGCGTCGGGGATCGGCCCACCCCACATCCCCGAGTGGACCGGCTGCTCGAGTGACGCGAGGGTGACGAAGAGCTCACCCATGCCGCGCAGCGAGTAGGTCAGCCCCGGCCACCCCACCTTCCAGTTCGTCAGGTCGGTCAGCACGATGACGTCGGCGCGGAGCGTGTCGGCGTGCGCTGCCAGGAAGTCGTGGAGGTGCGGCGAGCCGATCTCCTCCTCGCCCTCGATGATGACCTTGATGTTGACCGGGAGCTCGCCGCGGGCGTCCAGCCAGGCTGCGACCGCCGCCGCGTGCACCATGATCCCGGCCTTGTCGTCGGCGGCGCCGCGGCCGTAGAGCCGGCCGTCGCGCTCCGTCGGCGTGAAGGGCGGCGAGTGCCAGCGGTCGGGTGTGCCGACGGGCTGCACGTCGTGGTGGGCGTAGCACAGCAGGGTCGGCGCATCCTCGCCGGCGTGCAGCCACTCGCCGTAGACGTAGGGATGGGCGCCGTCGATCTCGAGCAGCCGCACGTGCTGCAGTCCGGCCTCGCGCAGCAGCTGCGCGGTGCGGTCGGCGCTGCGTCGGACCTCGCCGGGATCGTGGCCGGCGGCGCTCACGGAGGGGATGCGCACGAGCGACGCGAGATCCTCGCGGGTCTGCTCCATCGAATCGACGCAGCGGGTGGCCACGTCGTCGAGGCCGGCGGGGACGCGGGTCGCGTCCGGGAGGGAGGGCACGTCTCGTCCTTGCTGGGGAGCCACGAGTCGTGGGCAGTCTGCCGCACCCGCCCGCCGCCGGAGAAGAAGAGGGGGGCGGCAGGCCCCCTCCAAGCCTGCCGCCCCGATGCCCCGCGGCCGTCCGTTGCCGAACGGCGGGGACGGGTGGTGCAGGGGAGGACTTCGCGATGCCCGGGCCGGACTCCTTCCGCGCCCGGTCCCTGGGGAGTCTCCGTCCGGCAGGCGCTCGGGGTGGGCGCCCACCGCCAGCTGATGGGTTTGACGCGTCCTGTGGACATCTCGGTGGATTCGCGCGCAAAATCGGCCCTCGTGCACAGCTTGTCCACAGGCTGTGCCCACGACACCGGGGTGGATGTCCACACCCCTTCTGTGGAAATCCGGGCGAACCTGGGGAACTTTCCCTGTCCGTTGGGTCAGGATGACCACGTCCATGTGGCCGCCACTGCGGGCGAATCTCGCCGCCATGGGCCTCCTGTGCCCGGGCGCTGTGGAAAAGCTGTGGAACACGGCCCCCAGGGGCCGAGGATGCCGCCGTCGGCCGGTGCTACGCAAGCCCGGCGGCCTCCCACTGGTCGCGCGGGATGATGCGCCGATTCGGCGAGAAGATGCCGCTCGTGCGCACGTAGACGGTTCCGTCGGCGTCCTCGACCCGGGCGTCGGCGAGCGACGTGTTGCGGCCAGGCCGGACGACCTCGCCGATGACCCGGTAGGGCCGGTCCGGCGTCACGGGCGCGAGGAAGTCCGTGTGCAGCTGCACCGTGAGCTGCGGCACGAACCGTGGGTAGCGGGACGCGCACGCCATGCCGGCGGCGTCGTCGAGCAGGGCCACGAGGAAGCCGCCGTGTGCGATGCCCGCCGGGTTGAGCAGCAGGTCGGGGACCTCCCAGGCGAGCGTGACCCGACCGGCCTCGGCGGACGCGATCTCGTAGCCGAGCAGCTCGGCGTGCGGCGCGCGCGTCGGCGTGTCCGCCATGCGCCGGATGAACGCGACACCGCTCAGCGACGCCCATGCCTGCGGATCGGGCAGGAACGGGCGCGAGGTATCGGTCGAGGGGGGCATGAGCACGTCCGGCGCGGGAGGGGACGAGAGCCTAATCGCGTGTGCCCCACCACGGCCAAGCCGCGACCGCCGGCCGCCTCATGCCTCCGCGGTGCGGGCCTCGCCGGCCCCGGCGGTCGTCCGGCTTCGGCGGGCACCGGTCGCAGGCGTTCGCGTGCGGGCACGCCGGCGCTGGCCCCGCTCGCCGAAGATGCGCACGTAGGTGAGGGTGGCCACGAGCACCAGGCTGGCGAAGACCGGAACCAGCAGCAGCGGACTGGTCGCGTCGGTACCGGCCGTCAGCAGGTGCGCGGTCGCCACGATGTACAGCGGGAAGCTCAGCAGGTGGATCCGCCGCCACCAGCGCGTCGACAGTCGCCGGCGCAGCAACGAGGTCAGCTCGACGGCGAGGAGGACGTAGAGGCCGACCACGCCCCAGGCGACGGCACCCGGCTTCCACGACGCGGCGAAGGGCACGAGCAGGTCCACGATCCCGAAGTGCACATAGCTGTCGGCGACCAGGCCGGTCAGATGCAGGCCGGTGAAGACGACGGCCATGCCACCGACGCCGCGGTGGAGGTCCTGCAGCCACCCCGGCGTCGGCCGCTTGCCCATGGCCCGCGTCGACAGCGCGAGGCCGAGCAGCACCGAGCTGGCCAGCAGCGCCCAGGCGACGATCCCACTCGACCGGGCCACGTACCACCAGATCTGCGGGTTCATACGGACTCCTCCGTGTGTGGGGTGAGGTAGGCGGCCATGCCGTCGAAGGTCACGAGTCGACCGTCGCGCCCGACGATCAGTCCGGTCGCGTCGGCCTGCCGCAGGATCGCGCGGGCCCGGTCGGGGGCGACGAGCAGGAGGGCCTTCGTGAGCACCTCGGCCAGCCATCCCTCGCCGGCCACGACGGTCGCCGCGAGCGGCGTCCCGGTGGCCGGTGCGCCGGCGGTCGGGTCGATGAGGTGGTGCCGTGCCTCGCCGGCCTGCCGCCAGACGCGGCGGGTGACCGTCGAGGTGGCGATCGCGCCCTCGGCCAGACCGACGACGTCGACCGGCGTGCCGAGCGGGGCGAGCTCGATCCACCAGCCGTCGCCGTCGGGGCCGGCGCCGACGACCCGGATGTCGCCACCGAGGTTCACCAGGGCGCCGGCCGAACCGGCCGCCATGAGGTCCCCGGCGACGAGGTCGGCGGCCAGACCCTTGCCGATCCCGCCCGGGTCGAACGACGTGCCGGCGGGCAGGCGGGCTCGGGAACCGATGACCTGCAGGCCCGCCAGCCCCGGGGAGGGCCCGGCGGGGGACGGCGCGCGACCGGAGGGTGACGCGCCGGACGGCTCGGACGGATCCGACGACGGGGGCGCGTCGTCGGCGAGCAGGTCGAACGAGCGGTCGTAGCCGGCCGCCCGGAGCGCATCCAGCACGGTCGGGTCGAACGCGCCGCCGGTCTGCCGCCACCCTTCCACCGCGCAGTCGAGCAGCAGGAAGGTGTCGGCGGAGACCCGCGTCCAGGCACCGGCGGCCGCGTTCATCCGCGAGATCTCGCTGTCGGGCCGGAACCGGCTCCAGGCATCCTCGAGCTCGGCGATCCGGGCCCGTGCCAGCGCAGGCGCGTCCGGCGGACCGTCGACCACCACGACATGCACGTCGCTGCCCATGGCACGGAACGTGGTCTCGTGGAAGGCCCCGTCGCCTGCGGGCCGTCCGCCGATTGCGAGGGCGTCAGCTGCCACGGCTACGGGTCACCGGTCGAGGCTTCGGGGCGGGCTTGGGCCGGGGAGCCGGCTTCGGGGCGGACCTCGTGGCCGGTGCGGCGGTGGTGCTGCTCTGGCCGCCTCCCGAGCTGGGCACGAGCGCGATCCGGCCGTCGGGGCGCGGCTCGATGATGTAGTGGCGGCGAACGACCACGACCTTCTTGTGGACGGTCTGGGCGGCGGCCACCTCGGTGCTCGACGCGGTGTCGGACGTTCCGGCGGCGCTGGCCGGCACTGAGCGCAGCGCCATGCCGGCCGTCAAACCGAGCGTCGTCGCGGCCGACAGCCCGGCGGCGAGGATGCGGCTGGCGGAGGCCGGGTGGCGCCGCCGCCGCCGTTTCGGGGCGCGGTCAGTCATCCTGGTCCCACCCTTCGTACTCGTGCGACTCGCCGCCGCCTCCCGATTCGTAGTGGTCGTCCGAGCCGTAGCCCTCGTTCTCGCCGTGCTCGGCGTCGTCGGCGGGCTCCGCGATCGGCTGGGTCGGTGCCGGGTCCTCGACGACCGACACGGGCGGGGCCTGGTCGGACACCGACTGGGCGCCGGCCGTGGAGGAGCTGGTACCGGTGCGCGGACGGACGTGGATCGTCTCGTCGACGTACACGGTCTCGACCTCGGTCGGCTGGGGGCTGGGCGCGACCACGGGGTCGAGTCCGCCGGCCGGTTCCGCCTCGGCGGTCGTCCCGAGGATCCCGAGGTTCGCCGCGACGGCGAGGGCGCCGGCAGCCACCGTGAGGGTCACCGCAGCGGCGGCGGTGAGGGCGGTTCTGCGTTCCATGTCGTCTCCTTCGGCGAGCTGAGAAGCACGTTACGCAGGGTGATCCCAGGTGTGAGGCAGCCGGCCGTCAGGATCGACCCATCTTTGTGTAAGGGTTTGGTGAATCGATGCGCCCGCATCCGATCACGGGGGGCCGGCGGGCCTACGCTCGAGGTATCAGCCGGCGAACCGGAACGCTGCATGGACGTGCTCATCGTCGAGGACGACCCCGCGATCGCGGACCCGCTGGCACGGGGCCTCGAGCGGGCCGGGTTCACGCCCGTCACGGTGTCGACGGGCAAGGAGGCCCTCGCAGCGCGACCGGCCGACATCGTCCTGCTCGACCTCGGGCTGCCGGACATGGACGGACTCGACGTGTGCCGGGCGCTGCGGGCGGCCTCGAACGTCCCGATCATCGTGGTGACCGCCCGCGGTGAGGAGCTCGACCGGGTCGTCGGCCTCGAGGTCGGCGCCGACGACTACGTGGTCAAGCCCTTCGGTCTGCGCGAGCTGATCGCGCGGATCCGCGCGGTGATGCGGCGGGCCGGCGGCACGGCCGCGACGGTGGCGGCCGGCGACGCCACGGTGGTGGGCGGCCTCGAGATCGACCGGCGGACCCGTCGTGTGACGCTCGACGGCGACGAGGTCTCGCTGACCCCGAAGGAGTTCGACCTCCTCGCCCTGCTCGGAGAGGACCCGGGCGCCGTGTACCGGCGCGAGGACATCCTCGACGAGGTGTGGGACCGCAACTGGTACGGCCCCACGAAGACGATCGACGTGCACGTCGCGTCGCTGCGCAAGAAGCTCGGTGCGCCCTCCTGGATCGAGACCGTGCGCGGGGTCGGGTTCCGCCTCGGAGTCCCCGGATGACCCGGCGGCTGGTCCTCAGCTACCTCTCCATCGCGGTCTTCGTCCTGCTGATCCTCGAGATCCCCCTGGGCGTCAACTTCGCACGCACCGAGCAGGAGCGGCTCGCCACCGCGGTCGAGCGCGACGCCGTGGTCATCGGCAGCCGGGTCGAGGACCACCTGCAGGAGGGCGACCCCGCGGCCGTCGATCCGGGCATCGGCGACTACCTCGAGCAGAGCGGCGGTCGGGTGCTCATCACCGACGCGCGGGGCATCACCGTCTACGACTCCGACCATCCCGACCGTGACCGGCGCGACTACTCCACACGGCCGGAGGTCGAGCAGGCACTGGCGGGACAGCGGGCGGTCGGCACACGCCACTCCGACACGCTCGGCATGGATCTGCTCTACGTGGCGGTGCCGATCGCGTCGGGCGGGCACGTCTACGGGATGACGCGCATCACCTACCCGATGACCCGGCTCGACGAGCGGATCCGGCACAACTGGCTGCTGCTCGGCGGCATCGCACTGATCGTGCTCGTCGCCACCGGCCTCGTCGGCTGGGGCGTGGCGCGCTGGGTGACCCGTCCCACGCGGGTGCTCGACCAGGCGGTCGCCGACTTCGCCGACGGCGACCTCGACGTGCGGGCACCGGAGGACGACGGGCCACCCGAGCTGCGCGACCTGTCCCACCGCTTCAACGAGATGGCCGCACGGCTCAGCGAGCTCATCGCCGCCCAGCAGGCCTTCGTGGCCGACGCGTCCCACCAGCTGCGCACACCGCTGACCGCGGTCCGGCTCGAGCTCGAGAACCTGGAGCTCGCCGCCGACGGGGAGCTGCGCGAGGGGCTCGAGCGGGCGAGCGACGAGGTGCGACGACTCGGACGCCTCGTCGAGGGACTGCTGGTGCTGGCCCGTGCCGACGCGTCGCGGCCGGAGCCGGCGCAGGTGGACGCCGCGGCGGTGGTCCGCGACCGGCAGGCGATCTGGTCGTCGCTCGCCGAGGAACGGTCCGTGGTCCTCGGGGTCGACGCCCCCGCGCACGCGCGCGTGATGAGCGTCGCCGACTCGCTGGAGCAGATCCTCGACAACCTCATCGCGAACGCGATCGAGGTGTCGCCGGCCGGCGGGCGGGTGGAGCTGGTGGTGCGGCCCGACCACGACCGCGTCGAGATCCATGTGGTCGACGAGGGGCCCGGCATGGGCGACGAGGAGCGCGCCCACGCCTTCGACCGGTTCTGGCGCGCCGCGACGGCCCGCCCCGGGCAGGGCTCGGGGCTCGGGCTGCCGATCGCGCGCGGCCTGGCGCGGGCGAGCGGCGGCGACCTGCGTCTCGACCGGGCCGGCGGTGGGGGCATCGATGCCGTGGTCGAGCTGCGCCGGTGGCACGCCGGCCGCGGCGGCAGTCGGAACCCGGCGGCGGCGGGCTCCCGCTCGGGATGAGGCGGGTCAGTCGCTGCCGCGCAGGATGAAGCGCCAGACGACCAGCGCGGTCGCGAGCACACCCGCGGCGGCGGCGAGCACCTCGTTCGACGGCCGGTTGATGTCCGGCAGCCGGTCGCGTAGCGACACGGGCGAGTTGAAGTCGCGGATCCCCCAGCCCATCGCGGTCGCCGCCGCGCGCAGCTCCCGGTCGGGGTTGACGGCGACGGGGTTGCCGACGACGGACAGGAACGGCAGGTCGGTGATCGAGTCGGAGTAGGCGTAGCAGCGGTCGAGGTCGTAGCCGAGGGTCTCGGCGACCTGTCGGACGGCCGTCGCCTTGTTCCGCGAGTAGGCGTAGAACTCGAGCGTCCCGTCGTAGCGGCCCTCGTCGTCGAGGCCACTACGGGTCGCGATGACGTTGTGGATCCCGAGGTACGCCGCGAACGGCACCACGATCTCCTCGCCGGACGAGGACACGACCCACAGGTCGCGGCCCTGGCGGCGGTGCTCCTCGAAGAGCTCGAGCGCCTCCCGGTAGACGAGCGGCGCGACGACCTCCTCCATGGTCTCGCGGACCAGCCGACGGACGCGCTCCGCCTCCCAGCCCTTCGTCAGGTCGAGCATGGCGTGGCGCATCTGCTCCATCTTCTCGTGGTCGGCACCCACGAGCTGGTAGACGGCCTGCGCGTACAGGCTCTTCAGCACCGTGGCCGTGCTGATCAGCCCGTCCCGCATGAAGGTGCGAGAGAAGACGAGCGCCGACGACCGCGCGATGATCGTCTTGTCGAGGTCGAAGAATGCCGCCTGCTGCGCCCCGCTCCGCCGCATCCGCACCTCGTCGAGCATGCGCTCGCTGAGACGGTCCGCCTCGGGGCGTGCGAAGCGCTGCTCGGTCTCGGTCGGCCCGGTGTCCGCCTCGAACAGCCGCAGGGCCTCGACGACGCTGCCGGCCGCGGCACCCGCAGCCGCGACCTCCTCCGCCGACACCTCGACCGCTCCCGAATCGGCCGGGTCGTTCTCGTCGGGCAGGTCATGGTGCTCGTCAGGCGCATCCATGCGGTCGTTGCCGCCGGTTGCACGCACGCGGGCCTCCTCGCGGGTCGACCGGTGGCGCCGAGGATAGTGCCGGGGGGCACCGGTCGGGTTGTCCACACCCACGCGACAGCGCCCGGCCGATCTGCCATGTCCGCTGCGTAGCGTGCCCACCACCGCGACGACGAGGAGACGCACGGATGGGCTCTGCGGCGACCACCGCCCCACATCCGCCACCGGCCCGCACGGACGCGCTGCCGGTCGACCTGCGCCTCGGCGGCGATCATGCCGACGGGATCCGGGGATGGGTCGAGGGGATCGCCGGGTGGCAGCCCGTCGACGGGGCGACCGCCGCGCTCGTCCCGCCCGTGCTGACCCTCGTCGACTGCGCCGCCGAGCATGCGGCGGTCAGCACGCCGGTGCTGCTGCTGACCACCGCCGACGACACGCCGGTCGACGCCGCCCGGGCCGCGGGGCGCTGGCGTCCCGACGCGGTGGCGGTCTGGCCCGATGACCGTGACCGCCTTCCCGCCATGGCCGCCGATCTGGTCGCGCACGCCGATCCGGAGGAGTCGAGCGCCGCCGAGCTACGGGTGGGCGGGGCCGCCGGCGGTGTCGGGACGACCACCGTCGCCCTGGCGCTCGGTGGGCTCACGGCCTGGCGGGGCCGGCGCACGCTGGTCGTCACGCACGGCGCCGTGCCGTCCCCCTGCCCCGCCCCGGTGGCTCCCGGAGACCTCGCCGGCACGCAGACCTGGGCGACGGCCACCGCCGCCCGAGGGGTACCGGGGCTCCGCGTCGTCCGTGCGTCGGCGCCGGTCGACCGCGAGCCCGTCGCACCCGGCGGCGCCGAGCTCGTCGTCCGTGACGTGGGCGTCCACGACGACGTGGACGTGCTCGTGGTCCGACGTGACGGTGCCGGCGTCGAGGCCCTGGCACACACGGTGGCCGCCGCGGTCGTCGTCACGGACGTGGGGGCCGCGTCCCCGGCGTCGGTGCGGCAGGCGGCGGGCGCGCGCCGCGTCGTCACCGTCCCGTGGTCCGCACGCGTCGGCCGGGCGGGACTCGCCGGCCGGGTCCCGGCCGGCCTGCCGGGCAGCTGGCTGCGGGCGCTCGCGCCCGTCCTGCGTGCCGGCTCCGGCTGACCGCCCGTGCCGGACCGCCCTGCGGCGGACCGGCGCCGCGACACCGTGAACCCGTGGGGGCGGGGAAACGGACCAGGTGATGCCGACCACGGCCGAGAACGCCGCTCCACGCCAGCCGAGCTCCACCCGCACGACCCGACCCGACGCCGACCTGCGCGCCGCCGTCGCGCGCCGCGTCCTCGAGGACACCGAGGTCGGTGACGACCCGACCGACCGCAGCCGGCTCCGTCGCGCGGTCGCCCGCGCCCTCGCCGCCGAGGGAGTCGTCGTCGCACCGGCACGCTGGGCCGCCCTGGTCCGCGACCTCGTCGACGACCTCGGTGGGCTCGGGCCGCTCGAGGCGCTCCTGCGCGATCCGGACGTCACCGACGTGATGGTGAACGGTCCGGACGAGATCTGGGTGGACCGCGCCGGGCGCCTCGAGCGCACGCCGGTCGCCTTCGACGACGACGACCACGTCCGACGCCTGCTCATGCGCGTCCTCGGCCCGCTCGGCGTCCGCATCGACCGTGCCCACCCGTACGCCGACGCGGTCCTGCCCGGTGGCGTGCGGCTCCACGCCCTGCTCCCGCCGCTCTCGCCCCGCACGACGGTCACCCTGCGGCGCGTCGCCGCGGTCGTGCCGAGCTGGGACGAGCTCGCCAGCGGCGGGATGGTGCCGCCCGACGCCGCCGCGGTCCTTCGCCGCGCCGTCGACGATCGCCGCAACCTCGCCGTCTGCGGCCGTGCCGGCGTCGGCAAGACGACGCTCCTGGCTCGACTGCTCGCCGGCGCCGGGACCGATCGGGTGGTCGTCATCGAGGACACGCCGGAGCTGTCACGGCCGGCGCCCCACTGCGTCCACCTGCGGGTCCGCCCGCCGACCCCCGACGGCGCCGGTGCCGTCGACGTGGCGGCGCTCGTGCGCAACGCCCTGCGTATGCGTCCCGACCGGCTCGTCGTCGGCGAGGTCCGGGGCCCCGAGGTCGCCGACATGCTCCAGGCGATGAACACCGGGCACGACGGCAGCATGACCACGGTCCACGCCAACGGCGCGAAGGACGCGATCGTCCGGCTCGAGGGCATGGCGCTGCTGGCCGGCGTGCCCCTGGCGGCCGCGCGCGCCCAGGTGGCTTCGGCGATGGACGTGCTGGTCGCGCTCGACCGGGACGCCGGCGGTGCGCGCCGGCTCAGCGAGATCGTCGCGGTCGTGCCGGGCGTCGACGGCGCCGCCGCGACCGAGCGGCTGTGGCCATGAGCGCCGCGGCCGTTCGATCCCTCGACGACCTGCGCACACGCGTGCAGGTCGGCGCCGCCCCCGGGGACCTGCACCGTCTGCCACCACGCGTGAGCCGGGCCGTCGACCTGGCACGTGAGTTCGGCGCGCCGGCGCTCCCTGCACTCGCCGCGGCCGCGGCGGCGCTCGAGGACGTGGAGGAGCACCGTCGCGCCGTCCGGGTGGCCACGGCCCAGGGGCGGCTGGTCGCGGTCGGCCTGGTCGCCCTGCCGATCGTCACCGTGCCGCTCGTCGGTCGGGTCCTGGACCTCGACCTGCTCGCCTTCTACGCGACCCCCGTCGGGAGGCTGGTCGGTGCGGTCGGGCTCGGGCTCATCGCCGTCGGGGCCCTGCTCGTCAACCGCATCCTGCGGCTCGCCGGCTCCCCGCGGCGTGGCCCGGTGCCCGTCGCCGTGCCGGGGCTGGGCGCTGCGCTCGTCGGCTGGCTGGTCCTCGGACCGGTGGCCGCTGCCGTCGCGGTCGTCGCCGTCGTGGGTTGGCGTCGGACGCACCGGCCGGACGCCGTGCCGCTCGCCGAGGCCGACGAGGCGGCAGACCTCGTCGCGACGGCGCTGACCGGCGGGGCCTCCCCGGGCGCGGCCCTTCGCGGCGCGGCCGGGCGACTGCCGGCCGTCGCCCCGGCGCTCCGCCGGCTGGCGCTCGGGCTGGAGTACGGGCACGAGACCGCGCTGCCGGCTGGACTCGAGCGGATCGGCGACACCCTCACGAGCGCGATGCGCTGGGGCGCGCCCGCCGCCCCATCCCTGCGCCGCCTCGCCACAGACCTGCGCGCCGAAGAGCGCGCGCGGGCGCTGGCCGCCGCCGAGCGGCTGCCAGTGCTTCTCACCTTCCCCACCGCGCTGTGTCTGCTGCCGGCCTGCATCGTGCTGGTCGGCGCGCCGCTGATCGCCAGCGGCCTCGCGGCAGCCACAGCGACCTGATCACGAACCCCGATCACCACAGAAGGAGCACACGCATGTCGACTGCCACCCGCACCTGCCCGTCGGAGGCCACCGCTGCGACCGACCTCGACGCGCGGGCGCGCGCGATCGCGAACCACCCGTCCGGTGCCGGCCTCGTCGGCCTCGGGCACGCCCACCGACTCGCCGCCGACACGCCGGAGCAGCCGGCGGGCGAGGCATCGACCGTCGGGTCGGAGCCGGAGCCCCTCATGGTGGACGCCGACGAGCAGGCATCCCGCCTGGCCGGCATGATGGTCCGCCTCGCCGACGAGGCCGGGTCCGTCATCGCCGAGTACGGGCTGCTCATCATCCTCGGCGTCACCATCGCCACGCTCGCCATCAAGTGGGCCACCGGTGGCGCCATCTTCGACCTCTTCGGCGCGATCATGAGCAAGGTCCGCGCCGTCGCCGGGCTCTGACGATGGCTCGCCTGCCTCGTGCAGGCGGCGCGGCCGGCCGCCCGATGGCGGCCGGCCGTCGCCGGTCGGAGGACGGGGTGCTGAGCCTCGAGCTCGCCCTGAGCCTCCCGCTGGTCGCGCTGGCCGTCCTGCTCGTCTTCCACGCCATGACCTATGCCCGGGATGCGCTGCTCGTGCAGGAAGCCGCGCGTGCCGGCGCCCGGGCCGCAGCCACGTCCACGTCACCGCGAGCCGTCGAGCAGGCTGCACGCGACGCCGCATCGCCCGCCCACGTGACCGTCGCGGTGTCACCCCCGCACCGGCGCGCCGGCGATCTCGCGGTCGTGGAGGTCTCGATGGTCAGCCGCGCCGGCCTCGGCAAGCACACGGTGCACGGCCGCGCCGTCGCCCAGGTCGAACCGGGAGTCGGCTGATGACCGGGACGCGGCTGTCACCGAACGACCAGGAGGGGTCCGCCGTGATGCTGTTCGGCGTCGGGTTCGCGGCGGCCCTGATGGCGCTCGTGCTCGTCATCGACGTTGGCGCCTACCTCCTGGCGGCCTCCCGTGCGCAGGGGGCGGCCGACGCCGCCGCCCTCGCGGCGGCGCAGCGTGCCGACCCTCGCGCCCGGACACCCGGCGATCCGCGGGCCGCCGCGGCGCGCGTCGCCGCCGCGAGCGGTGGACGGCTGCTGGACTGTGCGTGCCGCCGCGGCCAGGAGGTCGTCACCGTCACCGTGCGGATGTCCGTCCCGGCCATCCTCATCACCCGGTACGCCGCCCGGGAGGTCGCGGCCACCGCCCGCGCTCACCTGGTCCCGGCGGCGCCGGACGGCCCGACCGGCACCGGGGAGGCGGGGCGTCCGTCGGGTGCCTGACGCCGGTAGGTTCGCCTCGTCTGCTCGCGTGCGGGCAGCACCCGATGTCGAGCAGACGGACGACGCGAGCGCATGCCACCGACCACGCCATGTCCGTGACGGGCACGACGGCCGGCCTGGCCCGTGCGCGCGTCGCCGTTGCCGTGCTCTTCTTCGTCAACGGCGCCGCCCTCGGGAGCTGGGTCGCACGGATCCCGGTCGTCCAGCATGCACTGGCGCTCGACGACGCACAGCTCGGGACGGCGCTCCTCGGGCTCTCCCTCGGCGTGGTCGCCACGCTGCCCTTCGCCGGCGGCATCGTCGCGCGCCGGGGCGCGCGCCCCGCGACCGCGTTCGGTGCGCTCGTGATCGCGGTGGCGCTCCCGGTCGTCGGGGCGGCGTCGGGACAGTGGGCGCTCTTCGGCGCGCTGCTGCTCCTCGGCATCGGGATGAGCAGCATGGACGTGGCCATGAACGCCCAGGGGGCGGCCGTCGAGCGGATGCTCGCGCGGCGCGTGATGGTGGGGCTCCACGGTGCCTGGTCCACCGGCGGGCTCGTCGGGACCGGTCTCGGCAGCCTTGCCATCGCCGCAGGGCTGACGACGCTTCAGCATCTCGCGATCGCCGGAGCGGTCCTCGGCGTGACCGGCGCCGTGGCGGTGTTCCGGTCGGGCGCGGCGAGCACCGGCCGACGGGGGACCGGCGGCCCGGCACTGGCCTGGCCGCGGGGAGCACTGTGGCTGCTCGGCATCGTGGCGCTCTCCTCCGCGTTCGGAGAGGGAGGCGTGGCCGACTGGAGCGGCGTCTATCTCCGGGACGTCGTCGGTGCCGCCGCGGCGGTCGCTCCGCTCGGCTTCCTCGTGTTCTCCGTGACGATGGCGGTCGTGCGCTTCCTCGGCGACGCGGTCGCCACGCGGCTCGGAGCGGCCAGGACCGTTCGGTTCGGTGGTGTCGTGGCCGGCGTCGGGATCGTGCTGGCGCTCGTCGTGCCGACGGTGCCGGTGGCGCTCGCCGGGTTCGCGCTGGCCGGCTGCGGGCTCGCCGTGATCGTGCCGCTCACCTTCGCCGCCGCCGGCCGCGCGGACGGCGTGACCGAGGGGGAGGGCATCGCCGCCGTCGCGACCGTCGCCTACTCGGCGCTGCTCGCCGGCCCGCCGGTGATCGGGTTCCTGTCGCGGCTGACGAACCTGTCGGTGGCGCTCGGGCTCGTGGCGGCCGTGGTGGCCAGCATCGCGCTCACCGGCCGTGCGCTGCGGGGCTGAGGGGACTGTGCCGGTAGCACCGGTTGTGCTGCTGCGTACCGTCTGCGACCCGTCGTCAGCCGCCGGTGGTGAGCCAGTGGATGGCGGTGTCGAAGAGGGTCCAGCCGGTGTCGGTCGTGTTGGCGGGGGTGGCGTAGGTCCAGAAGAAGCCGATGCGGGGGGCGGGGGTGGTGGTGCCGTCGGGGCGTGGGTCGCCGGTCTGGTAGGCGAACAGGACGGGCTGGTCGGGGTGGCCGGCGACGGTGGCGATGGTCTGGGCGGCGGGGTGGGGGGTGGCGATGGAGAGCCGGTCGGTGGTGGTGGCGATGCGCAGGGTGCCGGTCAGGCCGGCGGCCAGGGGATGGTCGGGTGCGACGATGGTGATGTCGCGGGAGCCCTCGGTGGTTTCGCCGCGGCTGGTGCTGGACAGGGCGAGGTCGTCGTGGAGCCAGCCTTCCCAGGACAGCAGGGGGCGGGGCAGGTCGCGCAGGGTGTCGCGGATCTGGTCGAGGTGGACCGAGGAGGAGAGCAGCACGAGGTCGGCGGCCCGGGCGCGGGTGAGGTCCAGGGCGTCGTCGTCCATCCAGGAGACCTGGTAGCCGAGCTGCGCGAGCCGGTCCAGGACCATCCCGTCGGGCGCGAGCGCGGGTTGTCCGACCACCAGCAGCGCCGTAGACGGCGACGGGGACGGTTCCGGGGACGGGCTGGGCGACGGTGACGGCGAGGGCGACGGTGACGGTGAGGGGACAGGTTCTGTCGTGGGCGACGGTTCCGGGGACGGGCTGGGCGACGGTGACGGCGAGGGCGACGGTGAGGGGACAGGTTCTGTCGTGGGCGACGGTTCCGGGGACGGGCTGGGCGACGGTGACGGCGAGGGTGAGGGTGAGGGGACAGGTTCTGTCGTGGGCGACGGTTCCGGGGATGGGCTGGGCTCTGGCGCGGGCGACGGGGACGGGCTGGGTGACGGCGAGGGGCTGGGTGACGGGGAGGGCTCAGGCGACGGCGACGGGGACGGGCTGGGTGAGGGCGACGGGGAGGGGGACGGTGTCGGCGAGGAACCGGTGGTGAGCCAGTGGATGGCGGTGTCGAAGAGGGTCCAGCCGGTGTCGGTCGTGTTGGCGGGGGTGGCGTAGGTCCAGAAGAAGCCGATGCGGGGGGCGGGGGTGGTGGTGCCGTCGGGGCGTGGGTCGCCGGTCTGGTAGGCGAACAGGACGGGCTGGTCGGGGTGGCCGGCGACGGTGGCGATGGTCTGGGCGGCGGGGTGGGGGGTGGCGATGGAGAGCCGGTCGGTGGTGGTGGCGATGCGCAGGGTGCCGGTCAGGCCGGCGGCCAGGGGATGGTCGGGTGCGACGATGGTGATGTCGCGGGAGCCCTCGGTGGTTTCGCCGCGGCTGGTGCTGGACAGGGCGAGGTCGTCGTGGAGCCAGCCTTCCCAGGACAGCAGGGGGCGGGGCAGGTCGCGCAGGGTGTCGCGGATCTGGTCGAGGTGGACCGAGGAGGAGAGCAGCACGAGGTCGGCGGCCCGGGCGCGGGTGAGGTCCAGGGCGTCGTCGTCCATCCAGGAGACCTGGTAGCCGAGCTGCGCGAGCCGGTCCAGGACCATCCCGTCGGGCGCGAGCGCGGGTTGTCCGACCACCAGCAGCGCCGTAGACGGCGACGGGGACGGTTCCGGGGACGGGCTGGGCGACGGTGACGGCGAGGGCGACGGTGACGGTGAGGGGACAGGTTCTGTCGTGGGCGACGGTTCCGGGGACGGGCTGGGCGACGGTGACGGCGAGGGCGACGGTGAGGGGACAGGTTCTGTCGTGGGCGACGGTTCCGGGGATGGGCTGGGCGACGGTGACGGCGAGGGTGAGGGCGAGGGGACAGGTTCTGTCGTGGGCGACGGTTCCGGGGATGGGCTGGGCGACGGTGACGGCGAGGGGGCCGGTTCCGGCGACGGCGACGGGGATGGCGAGGGAATGGGCCCGGGTGCCGGACGGTCGATCGCGAGATTCTCGTAGACGATCACCTTCGAGTGGGTCCAGCCGATCGACACGATGTCCAGGTCGCCGTCCCCGTCGAGATCCGTGGTCTGCGCCCCGTCGTGGTGCTCGTCGCCGGTGTGGACCGTCGTCAGCGACCATGCGCCCCCGTGACCGTCCCGGTTCTCGGCAACCAGCAGGCGTGCGGTGTCGGGCGAGACCAGGTCGTGCTCGCCGACGACGAGGTCCAGATCGCCGTCCGAGTCCATGTCGGCCACGTCCAGGCTCATCGGGTTGGTGAGGTTGGCGACGAGGTGCTCGGGCCAGAGGCGGGTCGGATCGGCAGGATGCTCGTACCAGGCGAGTGTGCCGGCGGGGTCGTTCTCGTAGCCCACCACTGCGTCCAGGTCGCCGTCGCCGTCGATGTCGGCGAGACGGGATCGATCGGAGCCCCCGGCCGCCGGCACGTGGAGGACGAAGGACGACCAGCCGGACGCGCCGTCGTTGCGCAGCCAGGCGGTGCCCTGCAGCAGGTCCTGATCGCCGTCGTCGTCGATGTCGCCGACGTTGATCTCCTCGTTGAGGGAGACGGGGAACACGGACCGCCAGCGCCAGGTCCCGGCGTCGGGGTCGTCAGGGACGGTCACTGACTGCAGTGGGGCTCCCGAGGGTCCGTGCCACGACAGCAGAACCTCCAGAGGGCCACCGGGCAGCAGTCGCGTCACGGCCGCTCCCTGGAGGAAGTCGCCGATGCCCGGCTCGACGTTGTCCAGGACGGTGAACGTGCCCCGTCCATCGTTGCGGGCCCAGTGCAGCTCGGCGTTTGCCTGGTCGCCGACGCCGGCGGTACCGAGGACGTTGAGGTCGCCGTCGCCATCCAGGTCGGCGACCGTTCCCACGTTGTTGAGTGGCGCTCCGATGACGTGCCGCGTCCAGGTCGGGGCGAGATCACCCGGGTTCTCGTACCACCAGCCGCCGGTCACCACGTCGTCGAGTCCGTCGCCGTTGACATCCGCCGGGATCACGAAGACGGCGCGCCACGGACGGCTGTCGTCGATCACGTGCCGCGCCCACCGACCGGTCGACTGCGGCGTCCCACCGCTGGTGCCGCCGTTCAGCCATACGTCCAGCCGCGGGTAGTCCCAGTTGAACGGTTTGCCGAGGACGTTGAGGTCGCCGTCGCCGTCGAGGTCGCCGAGGTGTGACTCGTGGTTCCCGATCCCACGGCTGATCTCGGTGGTCACGAAGTCGGGAGTCGACGTCCCGAGCAGCAGCCAGGAGCCGGCGTCGGAGTTCCCGCCGTCCAGCCGCATCTCGGCCAGGAACACGTCGAGGTGGCCGTCTCCGTTCACGTCACCGAGGTCCAGCGTGTGCGCGTGGTCGAGGTCGAGACCGAGGAGCAGATCGTGCGCAGTCCACGAGGCTCCGTCCCACGCGTACCAGCGGGCGGGTCCGACCGCCTCTCCCTGCGTCAGCACGATCTCCGGACGCCCGCCAGGAAGGAGCTGACCGACCGCGACGCGGCTCCTCGCCATCGAGTCGTCGATGGTCTCCACGGTCCAGGAGCCGTCCTGTTCGTGGCGGAACCAGCGTCCGCCTCCGACGAGGTCGCTGACGCCGTCGCCATCGACGTCGGCCGCCACGAGTCCCTCCGCCGCGCCGGCGCCCGTGAAGACGGGGGCGGTGGGCCACGGCTCGATCGTCGGATCGTCGGGCACGTCGGCGACCAGCAGGGCGCCAGCGGACTGGTTCCAGAACCCGAGCTCGAGCCGCCCATCGCCGTCCAGGTCCGCCAGCACCTGGTCGTGATGCCTCGTGACCCCGTCAGCCTTGATGAGGTGCCGGGTCCAGCCACCATCGCCCGCGAGCGCGAGGAGGGGGTTCTCCCACCACCAGACCTCGGACGAGCGGTAGTTGCCGCCCATCACGATGTCGAGGTCGCCGTCCCCGTCGATGTCGGCCGTGGCGCCGCCCGCCTCGATCGGCAGCTCCGCCGGCTCGATCACGTGTTGCTGCCAGCCGCCGGGCACGCGCTGATCCCAGACGAGCGACGGTGCCAGGTCGGAGCTCACGATCACGTCGAGCATTCCGTCGTCGTCCAGGTCGGCGAGCAGCGATGCTCTGTTCGGGCCGGTGGGCGGGGAGGGGATCTGCCCCAGGCTCGAGGACCGGTGTGTCCAGGTCGGCGCGGGCCCGACGAGCGACGGTGCCGGACTCGGCGACGGTGATAGCTCGGGCGATGCCGACGAAGATGGCGACGGCTCGGGGGACGCCGTCGCGCTGACGGCGCCTTCGTCCAGGGTTCCCGCCCGGGCCGCGAGCGGGCCGCGCAGACCGCTGACCGCCCCGACCAGGACGGCTACCCCGACGCCCGCGGTCGCCGCGGTTCGCAACCGAACCCTGCGGTGATGCCCGCGGCGGCCGTCGCGCCCGGCAGATGGCCGCATGCCCGAACCCCCGTGTCGGCTTCATGATGCGCCGTCCGGCGCCCGCTGCGGGCGACTGCGGCACCGAGTCGTCGCCGATCTGCGATTCGAGGACCTCGCCCCCTCCCGTGGTGGCGGCGCGCCCACGACCCGTTGGGAAGTTGCTAGTCGGACCGCACGGGGACGCTCGCTCTGCGCCCGGCGTCGGCGAGGCACCGGGTGACATCCGCGAGGGCCGCGAGGGCCATCGGATCGTCCACGTCGGCAGCGCCCGCGTACCGTCGCTGTTCCTCCGCCTCGCGGAGGATCCTCAGAGCGTCGCCGGGCACCTCGGGGAGGCGGTCGCGGACCTCGGCGACGTACTCGCGGGGGGTCTGCCACGACCGGCGAGGGACGCCGTGGGCGCTCAGCAGGCGCTCGAGTCGCTCGAAGGCGGAACGGGGCGGAGGTCGCCGCCGGCGCCGACGGTGCAGAGTCACCACCCCCGCCGCAGCGATGAGCAGCAGCAGGGCGAGACGCCAGGGCGCCGCGACGAGCGATCGGCCGACGGCCAGCACGGCACGGCGCACTGCCGGCGGCACCAGCGCCGCCACGTGACGGCCCGCCCACGACGTGACCTCGAGCAGCGGCACGCGGGTCGCATGGACCTCCGGGTCCACGGCCGCCGGGACGGCTCCGGTCGGGTCGAACGGCATCCATCCGTAGCGGGGCACCCACACCTCGACCCAGGCGTGCGCGTCGGCCATGGTCACGTCCCACACGCCGGTGATCGGGTTCCGTCGCCCCGGCTGGAACCCGGTCGCGAACCGCGCCGGCACCCCGACGCTGCGCAGCATCACCACCATCGCGGTGGCGATGGGCTCGCACCAGCCGGCGCGGGTCTCGAAGAGGAAGTGGTCGGCGACATCGCCCCCGTCGGCAGGCGGCGGCGCATGCAGCGTGTAGCGGGTGTTCGCGCCGATCCAGCGCTCGACCGCCTCGGCCTTCGTGTAGTTCGTCGGGGCGCGGTCGGTCAGCCGGCGGGCGAGCTCGCGGACCCGCTCGGGAACGGTGGCGGGCAGCTGGACGTAGGCGGGCACGAGCGACGCCGGCACCGGCCCCGACGCGTCGCGCAGGTCCTGCCGGGGCGCGGTGACGACCTCGGAGACCACCGAGTACACCGTGCCGGCGTCCTGGACCCCGGAGGTGGTGATCGTGCCGTCCGGCCAGCGGGTCGCTGCCCCGGCGGAGAGGTAGATCTCGCGCGCCTCGGCCGCGCCGAACACGAGGTTGGGCGTGTCGTGGAGGATCTCGAAGGTCTGCACGAGCCGCTCGGTGGGGACGAGCGACGGGGGGCGCCCCAGCTCACGGGCCGTGGTCTGCGGACCGAGCTGGACGGGGATGCCGTAGGTCGGGCGCGGCTCCACGGTGTCGGACCGGCTCCATCCCTGACCGTCGTAGGTGTCGAACACCATCCCGCGCCACAGGCGCGGACGATCGGCGCGGACGCGGAGCACCGGCTCGTGCGCCAGCTCGCCGACGCTGCGCAGGTCCACGTACTCGGCGAACCCGAAGTAGGCCGTGGGGTTGAACGCGGCCGGGGGGCCGCTCGCGTGGTCGCCGTCGAGCTCGCCGCCATCCTCCAGACCGGGGTTGTGCACCCGGCTGCTCGCGAGCGAGACGGACGGGAAGCCGTGGAACGGCAGCGTGCCGACGGCCCCGCGCTCCGACCGTGGCAGCAGCAGGAAGACGAGCGTCCCCGCGAGGAAGACGGGGCCGGCCGCACGCAGCAGGCCCGCCCCCGTCTCGGCGACGGAGGTCGCCAGCGTGCGGGCGCGGTGGGCGAGCAGCAGCCGCTCGGCCTCCGGATCGGCGCCGTCGAACCGCTCGAGCCCCTCGGAGCTCACCCGCGCGTCGGCGCGCTCGCGGGCTCCGGAGCGCTGCAGGCCCGCGAGGCTCGCCCCCGCCAGCGCGGCGTACACCAGCAGCAGCGCCCCGAAGACACCGGCGTGCGTGCTGACGCCCGCCAGTGCGATCAGCGCCAGCGACGACGCGAGCGTGAACCCGAGGTCCCGACGCTGCGGCAGGTCGAACCCGTGCAGGACCTGCACCGCGAGGAACAGCGCGGCCAGCGGCGTCCGGGTGTCGTCGATGGTCACCGAGACGCTGACCGCGGAGAAGAACCGCCACAGTGCGAGCAGCGCGCCGGCGGTCAGCCCGAGCTTGAGCAGCAGGTTGTCGTGCCGACGCCGGCGGTGGGAGAGCCAGGCGCCGACCGGCAGCAGCGCGAGCGCCAGCGCGGCGTCCCCGGGCGGCGCCGCGCCGGCCGTCCAGGCCCCCAGCACGGCGGTGAGGACGCTGCCGAGCGTCGTCGCCCGCAGCGCGACGGAATCCTCCGGACGCTTCGTCCGGTTCGCGTTCGCGATCGCGTCGAGGACCCTCATCGCGACGACGGCCACGCGCGGCGCATCGCCAGCCAGTCGGCGACGGCCGGCGTGCCGTCACCGTCGACGGGCAGCACCCCGAGGTCGCGGCTGGTCTCACCGGCGATGATCCGGACCGACACGCCGAGGGTGACCCCGGTGAGCGCCACCACGACCTCCGCGTCGGCCGGCGGCACGGGCGCGAGCGGTCGCGCCGGCGCCCCCGGGTGCGGCGGCAGCAGCGCCAGCAGTCGATGGGCCAGCGGCCCCCAGCCGTAGGCGTCGCCGTCGGCGGCGACCGACGCGACGGCGCCGTGACGGACCGCGTCGGACGCGACGGCGGCGGCGAGCTCGGCAGCACGGTCGAGCGCGTCCTGCTCCCAGGGGCCGGTGCCGAGCTCGACCCGCACCCGCGGCCGGGCAGGCTCCGCGAGCTCCCGGACGATCGGCTGTCCCTGCCGGGCGGTGGCACGCCAGTGGATCGCGTGGACCGGGTCCCCGTGCCGGTACTCGCGCACCCCGACGAGCTCGGTCCCGTGGCCGGGGCGCGTCGCCTCCTCGCCCGCCTCGAGCGCCCAGGCCGCCGCCGGCCGCCCGCCGTCCAGCAGGGGGACGTCGGGCAGCACCTCGACGAACGTGGGCACGGTCGCGGCGACGAGCACCTCGACGAGACCGAAGGGATCGGCCAGAAGCACGCGGACCTCGCCCTCCACCAGCACGCCGCGGCGCAGCGTCACCTCGGTGTGCAGCGTGGCGGTGTCCTTGAGCCCGCCCGCCACCCCGGCCGCCCCGAGGAGGTCGTCCTCGACGACCGCCATCGCAGGCGTCCGTGCGCTGATCTCGAGCCGCGCCGACACGGGCCGGCCGGCCGTGACGCGGCTCGGCAGCACACGCCGCACCTGCACCGTGCGGGCCGCCCACCGTGCCGACACCCACGCCCACGGCACGGCCCCGAGCGCGAGGGCGGCCAGCACGATCACCCACCCCGCGGACGCGTTCGACCCGGCCGCGTACAGCAGCCCGGCGAGCAGCAGGAGCAGCCACGACCGGCGTGTCGGCCTCGTCCGGCGGCGAACGAGGGACACCGAGCCGGCGTCGTCCCGTCCTGCGCGCCCCGCCGGCGGCGCCTGCCCGGCGCTCATGCGGCCGCGGTGACCGGCACCGTGTGCAGCAGGTCCGCGACGACCCGCGCCCCGTCGCCGAGCGGCCCGTCGGCGCCGTCCGGGCGGGTCCCGATGCCGGCGTCGCGCCGGGCACCGTTGCTGCCGCGCTGCAGGACCAGCCGGTGCGCGAGCACGGCCGGCGCGAGCCGCTTGACGTCGTCGGGCAGCACGAAGTCGCGGCCCCGCAGGGCGGCGAGCGCCTGGGCCGCGTGGACGAGCTGGATGGCGGCGCGCGGGGAGGCGCCGAGCGCCACGTCCGGGTGGGCGCGGGTGCCGTCGACGAGGGCGACCGCGTAGGCGATCACCTCGTCGGCGACCGGGACCTCACGGACGGCGTCGCGCAGGCCGACGATCTGCTCGGTGGTCAGCACGGGCTGCAGGGCGTCGAGGGGGTGGCGGCGGACCTGCGCCCGGATCACCGCCTGCTCCTCGTCGCGGGTCGGGTAGCCGATCGCGGTCGACATGGCGAAGCGGTCGAGCTGCGACTCGGGCAGCGGGAACGTGCCCACGTGCTCGAGCGGGTTCTGCGTCGCGATCACGAAGTGCGGGTGGGGCAGGCGGTGGCTCGTGCCGTCCACGGACACCTGCGCCTCCTCCATGGCCTCGAGGAGCGCCGCCTGGCTGCGGGGCGTCGTGCGGTTCAGCTCGTCGACGAGCACCACGTTCGCGAACAGCGGCCCGGGCACGAAGCGGAACTGCTCGTGGCGCTGGTCGTAGACGCTCGATCCCGTCACGTCGGCCGGCAGGAGGTCGGGCGCACCCTGGATCCGCGAGAACGCCCCGTCGATGGAGCGGGCGAGCGCCCGGGCCAGCACGGTCTTGCCGACGCCGGGCACGTCCTCGACGAGCAGGTGGCCGCCGGAGGCGAGGGCGACCACCGCGAGCTCGACCACCGCGCGCTTGCCGGTGACGACCCGACCGATGTTGTCGACCATCGCCGCGAGCATCCCGGCCCGCTCACGTGGGTCGGGGAGGCGGCCGGCCGGTCGGGCGGCCGGCGCGGCGACGTCGCTATCGTGCGGTCCGTACGGGACCGCGTCCTCGCGGTACGACACAGGCGACCTTCCCGGGTTCACGCGTGGTGGGCGACGCGAAACGCAACCTCGCGCCGGCTGCCTCGTTGGAGATATCGGCCGCCCGGCGCGCGGACTCAAGCCCGAGGAGCTGTACGCAATGGACCACCAGGAGCCAGGACGCGAGGTATCGGACGGGTTCACCTTCGACCTGCCCGACGACGCCGCCCCGGGCTCGCGGCGTGCGACCGCCAGCGGGTTCCTGCTCACGTCCCTGCGCAGCCGGCCGATCGGACGGACGCTGCTCTCGGCGCTGACCGCCGTGCTCTTCCTCGCCGGCGCCGGGATGTTCGCGTACCCGTTCTTCACCGACATGTACACACAGAACGTCGTCCAGGGCCGGCTGCAGAACCAGTTCGCGGACATCCAGGCGGAGACGTTCGGCGACTGGCAGCAGTCGGTGCAGCACCAGACCGGCAAGCCGCTGACGAAGATCAGCATCCCGACGATCGGGCTGTCGACGGTGGTCGTGGAGGGCACCTCACCAGCCGCGCTTCGTGCCGGCGCCGGCCACTACCCGGACACGCCGCTGCCCGGCCAGCCCGGCAACGTCGCGATCGCCGGCCACCGCACGACCTACGGGCACCCCTTCAACCAGATCGACAAGCTCGCGCCCGGCGACGTCATCTGGCTGTCCACACCGGTCGGGGACTACCAGTACGTCGTGTCGGAGCCACCGCCGGGCTGGGACGCGAACCCGCACGTCGTCATGCCGACCGACTGGAGCGTCATCCAGCCGACCGAGACCCCGTCGCTGACGCTGACCAGCTGCCACCCGAAGGGCTCCGCGGCACGCCGACTGGTCGTGCGGGCGACGCTGGTGAAGAGCGAGCCGCCAGGCACCTACGAGCAGCAGGCCGCCTGAGGGCCTCCGACGCGACCACTAGGCTGCGGGCGTGATGGCTCCCGCATGGTCCGCCGCGTTCCGATGGCGTGTGGCGGCGCTGCTGACCGTTCTCGCCGTCCTCGCGGGCGCCTGCGGGACGGGCCCCCCCGATCACGTCCGCATCGGGGTCGTGGCCCCGCTGACCGGACCGCGCGCCTACCTCGGGCAGGAGGTCGCGAACGGCGTCCGGCTGGCGGTCGAGCAGCTCAACGACGAGGGCGGCCTGCTGGGCAGGGACGTCGAGCTGGTCCTGACTGATGACGCCGACCTCGTCGACCTGCCGGGCGAGCTGGCCGATCTCGCCGAGCGGTCCCGGGTCACCGCCGTCATCGGCCCCGAGGCACCCGGCATCCTGCTCGGCCCCCGCAGCCCCCTGAGCCGCCGCGACGTACCGGCGCTGCTCGCGACCGCCTTCGGCGGCAACCTCGACCGGGCCGACACGCTCGTGGTGCGCACGATCCCCTCGGCCCGGGCGCAGGGTGAGACGCTCGGACACTGGTTCCACGCCGTCCGGCACATCGACCGGGTGGCCGTCCTCCTCGCCGACCCGGTCGAGGGCGTCACCGTCCGCGACGCACTGCTCGACGGGCTGCGCGCCGGCGGGGTCACCGTGCAGGCCACGGTCGAGGCCGCCGGCGACGCCGGACGGCTCGGCCCGTCGGTCGCGGCGCTGCGCCGGGACGCCCCCGACGCCCAGGCGGTCGTGCTGTGGGGGCCGCCGCCGACCGCGGCCCGGGCGACCCTCGCCGTCCGCGACCAGGGTTGGGACGTGCAGCTCGCCGTGCCGGCCAGCTCGTTCGTCGCCGAGTACCGGAGTCTCGCGGGCGACGCGTCCGAGGGGGTGGTGCTGGCCTTCCCCTTCCGTGAGGACTGGTTCGGGCCGCGGATGATGACCTGGATGCTGCGCTACTACGCCGCGAACGGGATGAGTGCCCTGCCGCAGCTCGACACGCTGGTGCTCGACGTGCCGGTCGTCGCGATCGCCGCCTCCGACGCCGTCGGGCTCGTGGCCGCGGCGGTGCGCCAGGCCGGCAGCCGGGTCCCCGACGCCGTCTCGCGGGCGCTCACCGGTGTCACCTTCGACGGGCTGCTGCGGACCTACCGGCTCGACGACCGGGAGGCCTGGAGCCCGTCCGACCTGTACGTGGCCCGATTCCATCACTACGCGACCGTCTTCGACGTCGACCCGCGGCTCGACGCGGCGCAGCAGCGCACCTTCTGGCGCTACCAGGTCGACGCCGACTACCTGCCGCCCGAGGTCCTGAACGGGCCCGCCGGGCCGATGATCACGCGCATGCTCGGTGCCCGCCGGCAGAATCCACCCACCTACCAGACGCCGCTGCCCCCGCCCGGCCCGGTCGGGCGGCCCGGCGAGGGGACCGCCGGCACGGGGGACGGATGAGCATCGACATCGGCGTGGTGATCGCGGCCGGCGTGGCGCTCGGCGCCGCCTACGCGCTCGTGGGCGCGGCCGTGAGCACGGTCGCGCTCGCCACCCGCACCCTGCACCTGGCCGTGGGACAGGTCCTCGTCGCCGGCGTGCTCCTGCGGCTCCTGCTCGGGGTCGTGGCGGCCCTCGGGTGGCCGCCGGGCGTGGCCGTCGCCGCCGGGCTCGCGCTCGGGGCGCTGCTCTCCGCGGCGCTGCAGCCGCTCGTCCTCGGGCGGCTGCCGCGAGGACTGCCGTGGCTCGTCGGCCTCGTGGTCGCCGCAGCCATCGTCGACGCCGGCACCGCCCGGCTGCTCGGCGCCCGCACGCTGCGGGCCCGGACGCTGCTGCCCGTGGGCGGTATCGAGCTCGCCGGCGTGCACGTCGACGGGCCGGTCGTGGCGGCCGCGCTCGTCGGGCTGCCGGCGGCGCTGCTGCTGGCCATCGCGGTGCGCCACACCGGCTGGGGGCGGCGCATCCGGCTCGTCGGCAGCAGCCCCGACGCGGCGATCCGGGCCGGCGTCGACCCGGCCTCGACCCGGACGGCGGCGCTGGCGGTCGGCGGCGTCGCCGCCGTGCTGGCCGGGCTGCTGATCGCGCCGATCACCTTCGTCGGCCCCGGGCAGGGGCCGGCGTTCACGATCCGGGGGGTGGCCGCCGCGGCGCTGCTCGGGCGCGGCGACCCGGCCTGGGCGGTGCCGGGCGGCCTGCTCATCGGTCTCGCCGAGGCCGCGGCGCAGGCCGTGTGGCCGCAGGCCGGCGGGGACGTGGCCGTGGCCGTGCTCGTCGTCGCCGTCCTCGTCGTGCGGGGCAGCGAGCAGGAGCGCGCATGGGGGCGGGTGTGGTGACGGGTCGTCCGACCGTGTGGATCGGGGCGCTGCTCGCCGCGGCGGCCTGCGTGGCCGTGATCGGGTGGTCGCCGCTCACCGTCGTGCTCGGTGCCAGCCGGCTCGTCGCGTTCGCGCTGCTCGTGACCGGAGCCTGGGTCACGCTCGGCCGGATCGGGCTGCTCGACCTGACGACGGGCGCTGCGGCCGGCGCCGGCGCCTACGCCGGCGGGGTCACGGCGGGCCTCGTCGGCCTCCCTGCGATCGTCGGGGTGGCGATCGGGGCGGCGGCCGGTGCCCTCGTCGGCGGCGTGTCCGCCGCCGTCGGAGGGCGGGTCGGCCGCACGCTCGGGGCGCTGACCTCGCTGGCCATCTCGGCGGCGATCGTGGCCCTGCTCGCGGCCTGGTCGGCCGCCGGCGGTCCGGCCGGGTTCTACGCCGTCCCGCTGCTGACGCCACATGACCGCAGCGACCTCGCCGTGGCACTGCTGCTCCTCGCCGTCGCCGTCGTGTCCGTCCGGATGGCCGGTCGCAGCCGTCGGCTGGCCGCCGCGGCCGTCGCCGCCCGGGCGCCCTGGGTCGCCGCCACGCTCGGCCGCCGGCCGGCCTGGGACGCGGCGGTGGGCGGCGCCGTCGGCGGTGCCGTGCTGGGCGCCGGCGGGGCAGTGGCGGCCGCCCTGAGCGGGTCGGTGGCCCCCGGCGCCTACGGGCTCGGGCTGTCGGCGGCCCTGGCGCTGGCCGTCCTCGTCGGCGGGTGGCCGATGCTCGGCCCTCTCGTCGGCACGCTGTTCGTGTGGGGGCCGTCCGTCATCGTGCCGCGCGCACCGGTGGTCGGTGACGCGCCGCCGCTGCTGGTCATGGGGGTCGTGGGGATCGCCGTCCTGGCGTGGCGACGGGGGCGTCCACTCCTCCCGCCGCTCGCCACGGAGGCCGCCGACCGCGCCCGCGCCGCCCGTCACCGCGACGGGCGCCGCGACGGGTGCCGCGACGATCTCGAGCCGCCCGCTCCGGCGCACGGCGCACGTCGGCTGACGGTCACCGGCGCCCGGCTGCCGGCCGGACCCCTCGACCTCGCGGTCGCGCCCGGGGAGGTCGTCGCGCTGATCGGACCGAACGGCGCCGGGAAGTCCACCCTGCTCGCGCAGGTCGCGGGGCAGCTGCCGGACGGCGGCATCGTCACGCTCGACGGCGCGCCGCCGCCCTCCGGCGCCGCCCGCCGGGCCCGGGTGGGGATCGCCCGGACCTGGCAGCAGGACCCCGGGGTACCGGTCGACGACGCGCTGCAGGTGGCGGCCGACGGTCCCGCCGCGACCGCCGCCGTCGCGTGGGCGAGGCAGCTGCTCGGTGACGAGGCCGATCACCCGGCCGGCGCCCAGCTGCTGCTGCTCGCGAGCCGACGGCCGGCCGTCGCCCTGCTCGACGAGCCCGCGGTGCCCCCCGCCGTGCTCGGGGCGTTCTGTCGCGGGCTGGCCGCCGGCGGCGCGGCCGTCCTGCTCGTCGACCATCGCCCCGAGGTCGTCGCCGCGGTCGACCGGGCGGTGGCGCTCGGGGAGGTGAGCGCGTGACCCGCGGGGGCGGAGGCGCGAGCTGGCGGCGTCGCGGCGACGAGGCCGTGGTGCTCGACGCCCGACTGGCCCTGCCCGGCGGCACGTCCCGGCACCTCACGCTGGCACCGGGCGATGCCGTCCTCCTCGGCGACGACGACGGGCCGTCGGTCGTCGCTGCGCTGCTCGAGGGCCCCGGGTCGCTGCGCCGGCGGCTGCGCCCGCGGCACCGGATCGTCGTGAATGGACGGCGTCTGCACCGACTCGGCGCGGCCCGTCGCGTCCGCCGGGGGCTCGCGGCCGTCCACGGGGCCCCGGTGGCCGCCGACGTGTCGGTGCTCGACCACCTCGCCGCCGTCGCCGGCCGACGGGACGCGGCACGGCTGCTCGCGGACGCGCCGCTGCTCGCCGGCCGGGGGAGCGACCCGGCCGGGCTGCTGTCCGGTGGCGAGCGGCTCGTGCTCGCCTGGCTCACCTGTCAGGCGGTCCACCCGCAGGTGGTCGTGCTCGACCGCGCCGGCGTGGGCCTCCACGCGGACACGTTGCGCTGGGCCGACGGGGTCGTCGCACGCTGGCGCGCCGCGGGGACCGCGGTGGTCGTCCGCGCCGGCCGCACCGAGGAGCGCGCCTGGGCCGCCCCCACCCCCTGACCCCGGCCTCCCGGCGCGCACATGTGCGTTGCCGCATCCGTGCGTACGCGAACGCACATGTGCGTTGGCGCATCCGTGCGTACGCGAACGCACATGTGCGTTGCCGGGAAGCGGGTGAACGGTGCGAATCGGGCGCAACCTCCGACGGTCTCGCTCGTTGTGTCCGATGCAGCGCCCCGCACCCCTCCGGGCAAGGAGTCCCCGCGTGCGCGTCCGGTTCATCGCCACGGTCACGGCCGCGCTGGCGGCCGTGCTCGCCACGGCCGGTCCCGCGCTGGCCGCGACGAGCGCGAGCGTCACCTCTCCGGCCGCCGGGTCGGTCGTGACCGGACCGACCCCCATCGAGGTGCAGGTCTCCCGCGACCTCATCGACCGGCCCCCGTCGCAGGTCGAGGTCCGGCTCAGCGCCGACGGGCAGGCGGCGGCCGACGGCACCACGGCCGTGGCGCTCGACTGCATCGAGGGATGCAACGGCACGGACTCGACCTGGGGCGGCGCCACCCTGCAGCCCGCCACCGCCGCGCCGTTCTCGTCCCGGGCCGTCTGCAACGGCCGCTGGTACCTGCAGCCCAGCGTGGACGGCGGCGCCTACGGCGCCGGCGCGCCGATCGTGTTCTCGTCGCCCGGCTCGCCGGTCAGCGGGTTCTCGGTGACCGACGGTCCCGGCAGCGCCGACCTGCAGTGGATCCCGGCCGGCGAGCCGGACATCAGCGGCTACCGGATCGAGCGCCGGGTCGCGGGCGGCGACTGGGGCGCGGTCACCACCGTGGGCCCCTCGGCGACGAGCTACCGCGACGAGGTGGCGGCCGGCGACTACGCCTACCGCATCGTCACGCTGCGCCCCGACGGGCAGGTCGATGGCCAGCCCGCGGCGCCCTGCGCGGACGGCGGGCAGGACCTCGCCACCACCTCGGGAACCCGGTCCGTGACGGTGCCGCCGGCGCCGGCCCCCAGCCCGAGCGCCGACGGCGGCTCGGCCTCGGGCGCGGGCACGAGCGGACAGTCGACCAGCGGCCAGTCCACCGGCAGCCCCACCGACCAGGGCGCCGGCGGATCGGATGGCACGGCGGCCGGGACCGGGGGCACCGGCCGCACAGCCGGCGGCAGCCAGGGGTCCGGGGAGGGATCGACCGACGGCGGTGGCTCGCGGCCGGCGGCCGGGGACGCGTCCGGCCAGCCGACCTCCGGGTCGCCACAGCGCGTCGCGCCGCCGCCTGCGCCGCGCCGCTCGACCCAGGAGAGCGCCGACGCGCCCGCCCTCCCGGTGGAGCAGCGGTCCGCGGCGGGCCCCCGCTACTACGGCGAGGACCAGCCCTACTCCGACACGCTCAGCTACGGCGACGCGCCGGTCGTCGCCGGCCGGCCCGCGGCCGCGCCGTCACCGAGCGCGCCGGCGACCGCGACGGCGACCGGCGACGCGCTCGCGGCGGGAGTCGTCGACCCGTTCGGCGAGCAGTCCCTCGAACTCGGACGTATCCTCAGGCCCGTAGCGGTGGGGCTCCTGCTCGTGGCGATCGGGCTCCACCTGCGCCGGTGGCTGAGGGAGACGGATGTGCGCTGACACGGCTGGTGAGGCACTGTTCTGCGACTGCGGGGCACGCCTGGCCGACCGCTTCGACGGCCGCAACGTGACGGTCGACGGGCAGACCTTCCAGTTCCGTCGCACCACCGACTACCTGGCGTGCCCGTCGTGCGGCGCCTTCCACCGGATCACCGATCTCACGGGCGTCGAGCCGATGGAGTCGGACGACACCGACCAGGCGCTCGAGGACCTGCACCGGCTGAACGTCGAGCTCGAGCAGCGCCTCGCCGAGTCCGACGAGTGACGCTGCGGCCGACCCGGCCACGAGAAGTGTGCGGGGTTCGCCCGGGGTCAGCGGGATAACCCCGCACGTATCACGGTGGGGTCTGCGGGGCGCGGACCAGCAGCAGGTCGAGCACCGCCACCGCGCCGTCCTTGTCGAGCGGCTCGTTGCCGTTGCCGCACTTCGGTGACTGGACGCACGAGGGGCATCCGTGCGCACAGCCACACTCGGCGACGGCAGCGCGGGTCGCGGCCAGGTGCTCGCCCAACCGCCGGAACGAGCGCTCGGCCAGCCCGGCCCCGCCGGGGTAGCCGTCGTAGACGAACACCGTCGGCATGCCCGTGTCGGCGTGCACGGCGGTCGAGAGCCCGCCGATGTCCCACCGGTCGCACAGGGCGATGAGCGGCAGCAGCCCGATGGCCGCGTGCTCGGCGGCGTGCAGCGACCCGGGCACCCGCGCGAAGGTGAGTCCGGCCTCGTCCTCGAGCAGGTGGTCGGGGATCGTGTACCACACGGCGACGGTCTGCAGCGTCGTGGCGGGCAGCTCCAGGTCGACGCGGTCGAGCACCTCGTTCGACCCCGGCCGGAACACCTCGTAGCCGGTGACCTGCACCGTGACCTCGACGCTGCCGAGCCGCACGTCGACCTCGCCCCACGCGGCATGCTCGAGCTCGCCGAGGATGCGCACGTCGGTGTCGGAGCGGGCCCGGGTCGCGTAGGAGATCTCGGGCGCCTCGCGGGCCACCGCGAGCCCACGGTCGAGGTCGAGCGCACGGATCTCGTACTGGCGTCCCTGGTGCAGGTAGACGGCGCCGGTGTGGGTCTGCTTGTAGGCGCGGGCTTCCTCCACGTCGCCGATCAGCGCCCCCGTGTCCGCGTCGACGATCCGGATCGTCGCCCCACCGATCGAGCGGATGTCGACCTCGGCGCTGGCGCGCCGGCGACCGAAGAAGTGGTAGCGCCCTCCCCGCTCGCGCAGCCGGCCGGCGGCGACCTCCTCGTCGAGCAGAGCGGGAGCCCCGGGGCCGAACCAGCGCGTGGCCTCGTCGGCGTCCATCGGCGCCTCCTGGCAGGCGCAGCGCAGATGCGGGCCGAGCAGGTAGGGGTTCGCCGGGTCGATGATCGCGTCCTCGGGCGGCCGCTCGAGCAGCTGCTCGGGATGGTGGACGAGGTACTGGTCGAGCGGGTCGTCGCCGGCGACCAGCACGCCGGCGCTCGCCTCGCCGGTCCGTCCCGCCCGGCCGAGCCGCTGCCAGAACGACGCCGCCGTCCCCGGATACCCGGCGAGGATCACGGTGTCGAGGCCGGCCACGTCGATGCCGAGCTCCAGCGCCTCGGTCGCGGCCATCCCGACCAGGCGGCCCTCCCGCAACGCGGTCTCGAGCGCCCGGCGCTCCTCGGGGAGGTAGCCGGCGCGGTAGGACGCGACCGCATCCGCCAGCGCGGAGTCCCCGAGCCGCTCCCGGGCGAACAGCGCGATCAGCTCGGCGGCCTTGCGGGACTTCGCGAAGACGAGCGTCTGCACCTGCGCGCCCACGAAGGACGCCAGCAGGTCGCCGGCCTCCCGGAGCACCGACCGACGCACGCCCTCGTCCACGTCGAGCAGCGGCGGCTGCCACAGCCCGAGGTCGAGCGCCCCGTGCGGCGAGCCGTCCTCGACGACCGCGGTCACCTCGTCGCCGACGAGCCAGCCGGCGTGCTCGGCCGGGTTGCCGATCGTGGCCGAGGCGAGCAGGAAGCGCGGGTCGGCGCCGTAGCGCTCCGCGAGCCGCCGCAGGCGCCGCAGCACCAGCGCGACGTGGGAGCCGAACACGCCGCGGGCCGTGTGGCTCTCGTCGACGACGACGTAGCGCAGCCGGTGCAGGAAGTCCCGCCAGTAGCGGTGGTCGCCGAGCAGCGAGTGGTGCACGAGGTCGGGGTTGGTCAGGACCCAGTTGGCGGTCTTCCGGATCGCGTCCCGCTCGGCGAAGGGCGTGTCGCCGTCGACCACGGCGGCGCGGACCTGCGGCAGGCGCAGGTCGCGGATGGCCCGCAGCTGGTCGCGGCCGAGCGCCTTCGTCGGGGACAGGTAGAGCGTCGTCGCGTGCTCGTCGGTCAGCAGCGCCTCGAGGACGGGCAGCTGGTAGGCGAGGCTCTTCCCGCTGGCCGTCCCGGTGGCGACGACGACGTGACGGTCCTTGCGGGCGGCGGCCAGGGTGGCGGCCTGGTGTGCGTACAGCTGCTCGATCCCGGCCAGCCGCAGCCGGTCCACGAGCAGCGGCGGCAGGTCGTCGGGGATCGGGGCGGCCCGTGCCCGGCGGGCCGGCAGCCGGGTCAGGTGGATCAGCCCGTCCGCCTCGGCCGTGTCGTCGCCGTCCTCGCTGCGCTCGCGCTCGGCGGCGCGGCCGACCACGGCGCCGGACGCCGACGTGCGCGCGACGAGCTCGAGGACCTCGCGAGGATCCACGTCAGCCGCTGGCCTGTCGCCTGACGCTTTCGAGGACCCCGTCGGACTTCAGGTCCGCGAACTGGTCGTAGGCAGTTCCGGTCAGGCGTACGACCGACGCCGCCCCGGCCGTGCCGACACGGCCGGACACGATCTCGTGCCCGATGTGGTCGGACGGGATCGTCAGCGCCAGCCCGGTGAGCCGGATCAGCCGCGAGGCCGAGATGCTCGTCTCGCTGTGGCGCAGCAGCAGCGACATGAGCGTGGCGACCCGCACGGGCGACGGGTGCGAAGCCTGGATCTGGTCGTGGAGGGCGATGAGGACCTTCGACTGGGCGGCGGAGCGGCCGAAGTCGCCGTTCGGCCGGGAGTGACGGTCCCGGGCGTAGGTCAGCGCCGACCAGCCGGTCAGCTTCTGCTCGCCGGGGTGGAGGTTGCTCGAGGAGCCACGCGGGTCGTAGAGGCGCTGCTCCACGTTCACACGGACGCCCCCGAACTCGTCCAGGGCGGTGATGAACCCCTGGAAGCCGGTCACGATCCAGTCGTCGATGTGGATCCCGGTCAGGTCCTCCATGGTCGCGACCGCGTTGTCGGGTCCGAGGGTCAGCGCGGCATTGATCTTGGTCCGGCCGATGCCGCGCACCGGCACCCAGCTGTCGCGGGGGAAGTCGAGGATGCTGACGTACTGCCGGTCGGGCGAGACGACGAGCAGGTGCAGGGCGTCGGAACGGCCGTGCAGGGCGCTGCCCCCGCGGGGCGGCCCCATGTCCGAGCCCATGACGAGCAGCGCGTAGACGCCGTCGTCGTCGAGGGGGCCGCTCACGAGCCGCTCGGCGGCGAGCGCCACGGCGCTCGACAGGACGGCCAGCTGCACGACCAGGAGTGCGGCGACGATCCGGCCGGTCAGCCGGCGATGACGGAAGCTGGCGATCAACCCGGTCATGCCGCGGCCTTCGCGTCGATGCCGGCGCTGAACATGACGAGCGTCGGACTGCCGTCCTTGGCGGGGGTGAACAGCATCGTGGCGTCGTGCTCCGAGCCGTCGGGCCAGAACACGCGCACCTGCGCCTCGAGGTACCTCGGGACGTCGGTGTAGTAGGCGGCGAGGCGGTAGTGGGCCCGGGCGACCGGATGCGCCGGCGAGGTGAGGTCAGCGGTGATCGGCGCCGCGGTGGCCGGGTCGTCGATCAGCCCGCCGACGGCCGTGCCCTCGAGCGTGCCGGGGCCGCCCCGCTGCAGGTCGTCGAGGTGGCCGTCGAGCCAGTCGCCGACCTGGTTGATGAACGCGAGGACGGCATCGTTGTCCATCGTGGGCTTGCTGCCCGGGCCGAGCATCCCGGCCGAGCTGATGTCGTAGGCGGCCGGCTGCCGCTCGCCGACGACCGGCTGGATCGCCACCGTCGGCGACGGTGACGGGGCCGGCGCCGCGGTGGCGGCGGACGGCGACGGTGCCTGCGCGGCCGGCTGCCCGTCCCCGGCGGACCCGGTGCAGCCGGACGCAGCGACAGCGAGTGCAAGCGCCAGCACGGTCAGTGACGTGCGCAGCGGCGATGGCGTGCGCAGGCTCGTGCGCATGATGCTCCTCGGATCGGCCGCGAGACGCAGCCGGACGTCGAACGGCCGGCGTGACGGTACCCCAGCCCCCCAAATCAACGCGGGAGGTCGCGGCGAGTTCCGAGCCGGGGCGGCGCGCCCAGCCGGCGGTCGGTGCTGCGCCCCACGCGGCGGGTCGGCGCTGTCTACCCTCCCTGCTGCAGAAGGGAGCACCGGTGGATCTCGACGAGCGGACGCTCGCGAGCGTGGCTGCCTACGACGCCCACGCTCGCGAGTATCAGGAGGCCCTGCGCCGCCGGCGGCCGGTGGCGGACGTGCGCCGCTTCGGGGCGCTGGCACGCCGCGGCGACCTCGTCCTCGACGGCGGGTGCGGGCCGGCCACGGACATGCGCCTGCTCCGCGACGTGGGACTGCACCCGGTCGGGGTCGACCTCTCCTTCGGGGCGCTGAGCGAGGCCCGGCTGCTGCTGCCGCGCCACCCGCTCGTCCGGGCGCCGCTCGAGCGGCTGCCGTTCCGGCCCGCCACGTTCGGTGGGCTGTGGCTGTCCGGCGCGTTCATCCACCTGCCGAAGGGGGACTGGCCCTCGGTCCTCGGTGCGCTCATGGGGCTGCTGTCCGCCGGCCCGGTCTACTTCTCCTGCGTCCGCGGCACGGGCGACCTGCGGGAGGTGGACGACCCGCTCGTCGGCCGTGTCTTCCGGAGCGACGCGACCGAGGACGAGATCACCTCGCTGCTCTCCGCCCAGGGGCTGAGCGACCTGCAGGTCGAGGTGCGGCCGGACCCGCTCCTCGACCGCAAGCGGCTGTGGGTCGTGGCCCTGGGACGCCGTCTGTGAGCGGTGCCGCGCCGGCGCCGGCCAACGTCACCGAGGAGACCGCCGAGCCGGACACGCTGGTGCTGCGATCGCGCTGGGCCGCGATCATCGGCTGGGCCTGGGGCGTCGCCGGCGTCGTCTGGGGGTTCGGCGTCGTCGCCGTCATCGTCAGCGAGCAGCGGATCCCGTTCGACACACCCCTGGTCCTGGTGCTGCTCGGCGTCGCCTACGCGGTTGGTCACAGCACGCTGAGCCTGCACGAGGACGGTCTCGACATCGCGGACGGATGGCGCTCCCACCGGGTGCTGTGGGCGACCGTCGACCGGGTCGTGATCGACATGACGACCCACCGCGACGCACCCGTGACCCTCTTTCTCCGCGGTCGCGAGCACCCGCTCCGCGTCCAGGCGAGCTGGGGCCTGACGATGCATCAGCGCGCCGCACTCGAGGGCGTCATCGAGGAGCACGCCGCCGAGCACGGCTTCGCCGTGGCCCTGCGCACTGATTAGGGGGCGCCGTGCGTGCTCGCTTCGCTCCGCGCCACCGGCGACCGGGGGCGCCGTGCGTGCTCGTTACTGGAGGAACGTGCTCGCGTATGACGTGAGCGTGCGCATGTAGTTGGCCCGCTCGAACGCGTCCGGGTCACCGACGTTGACCTGGCTGACGCTGCCCCGCAGCTGGCTGACCGACTCGTACTCGTGCTCGATCATCCACGCGCGAAGCCGGTCCTCCACGGCCTGGACGTGGTCCGGGCCGTGCTGGAGCAGCGCCGAGGTCATCATCGCCACGTCAGCGCCGGCGAGCAGCACCTTGGCCACGTCGCGGCCGGTGTGGATCCCGGTCGTCGCCGCGAGCGACGCCTTGGTCCGCCCGTACAGGATCGCGATCCAGCGCAGCGGCAGCCGCAGCTCGTTGGAGTCGGACAGGATCAGGTGCGGCCCCACCTCGAGGGTCTCGAGGTCGATGTCCGGCTGGTAGAAGCGGTTGAACAGCACGAGCCCCTCCGCGCCCGCGGCCACCAGCTGCTGTGCGAAGCTCGCGAACGCGCTGAAGTACGGGCCGACCTTGACCGCCAGGGGCAGCGTGATCGCGTCCCGAACCGCCGCCACGAGGTCGGTCGTCTCGTCCTCGATCGTGCGGCCGCTGACGTTCGCGTCGGCGGCCACCCGGTACACGTTCAGCTCGAGCGCGTCGGCGCCGGCGTCCTCGAGCATCCGGGCGTACTGCAGCCAGCCGCCCCGCGACACGCCGTTGAGGCTCGCGATGACCGGGATGTGCAGCGCGCTCTTCGCCGCCTCGACGTGGCGGAGGTAGCGGACCGGGCCGGTGTTGTAGTCGTCGAGCTCGGGGAAGTAGCCGAAGGCCGCCTCCGGGTTGTTCTCCGCGCCCATCTCGAGCATGTGGTGGACCTGCAGCGACTCGTGGACGATCTGCTCCTCGAAGAGCGAGGGCAGCACCACGGCCGCGATCCCGGCCGCCTCGAGCGCCTTGAGCGAGTCGAGCTCGCCCGTCAGCGGACCGGGGGAGGCAACGAGCGGCGAGCGCAGCTGCAGTCCCAGGTAGGTGGTAGACAGGTCGATCACGTCTCCAGCTCCTCCGCGGCGTCCGCCGCGTCCGCGGCGTCGGCGACCCCATTGCCGTCGGCGTGGGCGAGGGTCCGCTCGACACCGGCCAGCTGCTCGTAGTACCGCCACCGCTCCGTCACGTCGGCCTGCGCGAGCGCCTGGAGATCGTGGGCACGCGCAGGATCCGACCGTTCCAGCATGGCATACCGGCCCTCGCGCGACAGGAAGTCCTTCAGCGGCAGGCTGGGACGCTTCGAGTCGAGGTGGAACGGCGTCGCGTGCTCCTCCTCGCCGGGGTGGAAGCGGTAGAGCGGCCAGTACCCGGACTTCACGGCACGATCCATCTGTGTCATCGACTCGACCATGTCGATGCCGTGGGCGATGCACGTCGAGTAGGCGAGGATCAGGGACGGACCGGGCCAGGCCTCCGCCTCGCTCAGCGCCCGCACGGTCTGCATGTCGTTCGCGCCCATCGCGATCTGGGCGACGTAGACGTTGCCGTACTGCATCGCGATGAGCCCGAGGTCCTTCTTCGGCGTCGACTTGCCGTTGGCGGCGAACTTCGCGACCGCACCGCGGGCCGTCGCCTTCGATGCCTGACCGCCCGTGTTCGAGTACACCTCCGTGTCGAGCACGACGATGTTGATGTCGAGACCGGTCGCCAGCGCGTGGTCGAGGCCGCCGTAGCCGATGTCGTAGGCCCAGCCGTCACCGCCGACGATCCACACCGACTTGCGGACGAGCGCGTCGGCGACGCTGTCGAGGTGGCGTGCCTGCAGCGCGTGGCCGTTCGTGAGCCCGCGCAGACGGGTGCGCAGCTGCGCCACGCGCTCTCGCTGAGCCACGACGCCTGCCTCGTCGGACTGGTCCGCCGTGAGCAGGTCGGTGACGAGGCCGTCGCCGATCTCGCCGGCCAGGGTGCGCAGCAGGTGCTCGGCGACGGCGATCTGCTGCTCGAGGCCGATGCGGATGCCGACGCCGAACTCGGCGTTGTCCTCGAACAGCGAGTTGGACCAGGCCGGCCCGCGCCCCTCCGGGTTCGTGCCCCACGGGGTGGTCGGCAGGTTGCCGCCGTAGATGGACGAGCAGCCCGTGGCGTTCGCGACGATGGCGCGGTCCCCGAACAGCTGGGTCATGAGCTTCAGGTAGGGGGTCTCGCCGCAGCCGGCGCAGGCACCCGAGAACTCGAACAGCGGTTGGAGGACCTGCGAGCCCTTGATGGTCTCGTGCTTGACCTTCGTCCGGTCGAGGTAGGGGATCTCGTTGAAGAAGGCGTAGCGCTCGCGCTCCGCGTCGCGGTGGGTGAGCGCGTCCTCCATGTCGATCGACTTGTGGCCGACCGCCTCCTTCGAGGTGGCCGGGCACGTCTCGACGCACACGCCACAGCCGGTGCAGTCGTCGGGGGCCACCTGGATCGTGATGAGGTGGTCGGGCAGGTCGCGGGACTTGAACGTCTTCGACTTGAAGGACTCGGGCGCGCCGGCGAGCGCCGACGGCTCGAACACCTTCATCTGGATGGCCGCGTGCGGGCAGACGATCGCGCACTTGCCGCAGTCGATGCAGATGTCGGGATCCCACACGGGGATCTCGAGGGCGATGCTGCGCTTCTCGTAGCGGGCCGTCCCGGTCGGGAACGTCCCGTCGACCGGCAGGGCCGAGACGGGCAGCAGGTCGCCCTCGCCGGCCATGATGCGAGCGGTGACCCGCTGCACGAAGTCGGGCGCCGACGCGGGGACCGGCAGGTCGCGGTGCGTGGTGGCCGAGACGGTCGCGGGGACCCGCAGCGGCGCGAGGGCGTCCACGCTGCGGTCGACCGCCTCCATGTTGCGCTTGACCACGTCCGGACCGCGCTTGCCGTAGCTCCGCACGATCGAGTCCTTGATGGCCTTGATCGCCTCGTCGCGCGGGAGGATCTTGGCGAGCACGAAGAACGCGGGCTGCATCACGGTGTTGATCCGGGCGCCGAGACCGAGGTCGCGGGCGACCTGGTAGGCGTCGATCACCCAGAACGTCCAGCTCCTTGTCCACGATCGTCTGCTGCGCCTCGGCGGGGAGCCGGTCCCACACCTCGTCGGCCGGATAGGGAGCGTTGAGCAGGAACGTCGCGCCGTGCTTGGCCTGGGCCAGCACGTCGACCTTCGCGAGGAAGCCGAACTGGTGGCAGGCCACGAAGTCCGCGTCACCGATCAGGTACGTGGAGGTGATCGGCTCCCGCGAGAAGCGCAGGTGCGAGACGGTCTGCGCGCCGGACTTCTTCGAGTCGTAGACGAAGTAGCCCTGCGCGTACAGGTCGGTGTGCTCGCCGACGATCTTCACCGAGTTCTTGTTCGCGCCGACGGTCCCGTCCGAGCCGAGCCCGTAGAAGACCGCGCTCACGTCGCCGTCGAGCGGCGGGATGGTGAACGTCGTGTCCACGTCGAGGCTGGTCCGCGTCACGTCGTCGACGATGCCGACCGTGTAGTGGTTCTTCGGCTGCTCGCGGCGCAGCTCGTCGAAGACGCCCTTGACCATCTGCGGGGTGAACTCCTTCGAGCTCAGCCCGTAGCGGCCGCCGATGACCCGCGGCAGCGTCGCGAAGGAGGTGCGGCCCGCCATCTGCGCCTCGGCCAGGACCGTCACCACGTCCTGGTAGAGGGGCTCGCCGGGGGCTCCGGGCTCCTTCGTCCGGTCGAGCACGGCGATGCGCTCGACGGTGGCCGGCAGGGCCGCCAGGAACGCCTCGGTCGGGAACGGCCGGTACAGGCGGACGGTGAGGACGCCCACCTTCGCGCCGTGACGGTTCATCTCGTCGACGGTCTCGAGCACGGCGCCGGCGCCCGACCCCATGAGCACGGCGACCCGGTCGGCGTCCGGCGCGCCGTGGTAGTCGACGAGGCGGTAGCGGCGCCCGGTGAGCTGCGCGAACCGGTCCATCGTCGCGGCGACGATGCCGGGCACGGCGTCGTAGTAGGGGTTGACGGCCTCGCGGGCCTGGAAGAACACGTCCGGGTTCTGCGCCGAGCCGCGCAGCACGGGCGCATCCGGCGTCAGGCCCCGCATGCGGTGGGCGAGGACGTCGTCCTCGCGCACGAGCGCCTGCAGGTCCTCGTCGGCCAGCAGCGCGATCTTGTTCACCTCGTGCGAGGTCCGGAAGCCATCGAAGAAGTGGACGAACGGCACCCGCGACGCCAGCGTGGCGATGTGCGAGATGGCCGCCAGGTCCTGGGCCTCCTGCACCGAGGAGGAGGCCAGCATCGCCCAGCCCGTCGACCGGGTCGCCATCACGTCGCTGTGGTCGCCGAAGATCGACAGCGCGTGGGTGGCCACGGTGCGGGCGGCGACGTGGATGACTGCCGGGGTGAGCTCACCGGCGACCTTGAACATGTTCGGGATCATGAGCAGCAGGCCCTGGGAGGCCGTGAAGGTCGTTCCGAGCGCCCCCTTCTGCACCGCCCCGTGCAGGGCGCCGGCGGCGCCGGCCTCCGACTGCATCTCGATGACCCGGGGCACGGTCCCCCACAGGTTCGGTCGGTCCTGGGCGGCCCAGGCGTCGGCCCACTCGCCCATCGGCGAGGCCGGCGTGATCGGGTAGATCGCGACCGCCTCGCTCAAGGCGTAGGCCACCCGTGCGGCAGCCTCATTCCCGTCGATGCATGCCCAGTACATGCTGGCCTCCTCCACTGAAGGCGAGCGTGACGTTCGGTGGCCACGCGTCGCGGCGGGCACCGTCGCCGGCTCCCACAGCGTCGGCAGGCACCGTACGCACGGGGGTGGTCGCCGGACGCAGGCGAAGGTCCCGCCGCGGCGGGGACCATCGGCGGCGCGACGGCCCGAGTTCCCGTCCGGGCGCGCCGGCGGTTCTCAGGGCGTTCTCATGTGCCTCTCACGGCCTGTTCAGGGGCCGGCGTGACGATGCGGGTGTTCGCCACGAGACGAAAAGGAGATGGCGATGAGGTTCTCGAAGCAGACGCTCGCAGCACTCGGAGTCGTCGGGGTGCTCGGGGCCGGCGCGGCGGTGCCGGCGCTGGCCCAGACCGAGTCGACGACGCCGCAGACCGACCAGCAGACGACCCAGCAGGAGCTGCGTGACCAGCACCAGGCCGAGCTCGCCCAACAGCTCGCCGACAAGCTCGGTGTCGATGTCGACACGGTCCAGACCGCTCTCGACGAGATCCGCGCCGAGCACCAGGCCGAGATGCAGCAGGCGTTCAAGGACCGGCTGCAGGCGGCGGTCGACGCCGGGCAGCTGACCCAGGAGCAGGCTGACGCGCTGATCGCGGCGCACGACGCCGGCGTGCTCGGCGGCCCCGGCGGACCGGGCGGCTTCGGTGGCGGTCACGGCCCGCGCGGCATGGGCCGCATGGGTGGCGGCGCCGGCTTCGGGATGGGGCCGGCGGCCGCGCCGGGCGCGACCGCCTGACCGACGCGTCCGACCCGCACCTGATGGCTCCCGACACCACACCCCGCGCTGCCGCTCCCGGGCGGCGCGGGGTGTGGCCTTCGTCGCGCCGAGACCGAACGGTTCTCAGGTCGCTCTCAGGTTGGTGCGCTTCGCTGTCTGCTGACGGTCCACACGCCTGCCCGCGACCAGGAGGAGCCACCCGTGAAGCTGACGAAGACCATGCTCGCCACCGCCGGCACGATCGCCGTGATCGGTGCCGGCGCGGCGATCCCTGCGCTCGCGCAGGACAGCGGGACGCCCAGCCCGCCCGCCGACCAGAGCCAGACGGCGCCGACCCCCGAGCAGCGCCAGCAGGAGCTCGCGCAGGAGCTCGCGGACAAGCTCGGGATCTCGGTCGACAAGGTCCAGTCGGCACTGGACGAGATCAGGGCCGACCATCGGGCCGAGCGGCGTGCGGAGCTGAAGTCCCGCCTCGATCAGGCGGTGCAGGACGGCAAGATCACCCAGGAGCAGGAGGACGCGATCCTGCAGGGCTTCGACGCACACGTCGGGGAGGCGCTGCGTGGCCTCGGCGCCGACGGTCGCGGCGGCCCGGGCGGGATGCACCACCGCGGGCACGGCGGTCGCGGCGGCCCGGGCGGCGGTGGCGGGTTCTTCGGTGGCCCGCCTGCGTCCGACGCGCCACCGGCCGCCCAGGGGTCCAGCGCCTGACCTTGACGCCAGCCTGCTCGCCGACGCGGCCCCTGGCGTTCTTCGCGCGGGACATCCTGCTCGCGCCCGGCGTGATCCGACAGGGATACTGGCGTCATGAAGATCCTCATCGTCGACGACGAGCGGGCGGTCCGTGACTCGTTGAGCCGGGCGCTCCGGCTCAACGGCTACGAGGTCGCGCTCGCCGAGCACGGCATGCAGGCGCTGCAGGCCATGCACGAGGACCGCCCCGACGCGGTCGTGCTCGACGTCAACATGCCGGGCGCCGACGGGTTCGCCGTGGCCCGGCGGCTGCGCGCCGACGGCGACGACGTGCCGATCCTGATGCTCACCGCGCGCGACGACGTGGCGGACCGGGTGCAGGGCCTCGACGTGGGCGCCGACGACTACCTCGTCAAGCCCTTCGCGCTCGAGGAGCTGCTCGCACGCCTGCGGGCCCTGCTGCGGCGGGCCGCCCCCGAGCCGTCGGCCGCGCCGGCGCAGCTGCGGGCCGCCGACCTCACCCTCGACCTGGCGACGCTCACGGTGCACCGCGGCGACCGCGAGCTCGAGCTCACCCGCACCGAGCTCGAGCTGCTGCGGCTGTTCATGGAGAACCCGAACCGGGTGCTCACCCGCGACATCATCCACGAGCAGGTGTGGGGCTACGACGCGAGCACCTCGTCGAACACGCTCGAGGTCTACATCGGCTACCTGAGGCGCAAGCTCGAAGCGGACGGCGAGCCACGGCTCATCCAGACCGTCCGTGGGTTCGGCTACGCCCTGCGGGAGCCCGGGTCATGAGCCTGCGCACACGGATCGGTCTGCTGACCGCGGCGGCGGTGGCCGTGGCGGTCGTCGCCGCGTCCCTGGCGCTGTACCTCGGCACGGCGCGGACGCTGCGCGGCTCGGTCGACCGCTCCCTGCGCGACCTCGCCCAGGAGGCGCGGGCCACGCTGGGACAGCGGCTCCGGCCGGGCGACCACGGCATGATGGGGCCCGGCGTGCGCCCCGGTCGGCTCGGCGGTGCCGGCGGCTTCGTGCAGATCGTCGACGACCGCGGGAACATCCTCGGCGGTGCCGGCGACAGCGCGCTGCGGCTCCCGGTGGGGCAGCGGACGACCGCGGTCGCGAATGGCGCCCCCGCCTTCTACGAGACGGTCGCGGTGTCGGACGTGCCGCTGCGCGTGCTGACCGTCCCGGCGGGGCCACGGCTCGCCGTCCAGATCGCCCGCCCGCTCGACGAGGTGGTGTCCGCGCTGGCCAGCCTGCGGATCTGGCTCGCGCTGGTCAGCCTCGGCGGCATCGGCCTCGCCGCGGGTCTCGGGACGGTCGTCGCCGGCCGCACGGCCGCACCCGTCCGACGGCTGACGGCCAGCGCGGAGCACGTGGCGGCCACCCAGGACCTCCGCCACTCGGTGGCCGTCGAGGGCGACGACGAGATCGCACGCCTCGCGACGGCCTTCAACACGATGCTCGAGAACCTCGAGCAGTCGCGCCAGGCCCAGCAGCAGCTCGTCGCCGACGCGTCCCACGAGCTGCGGACCCCGCTGACGAGCCTGCGGACGAACATCGAGGTGCTCACCGACGTCGACCGCCTCGACGAGTCCGAGCGGCGGGCCCTGATCAGCGACGTGGTCGTCCAGCTCGACGAGTTCAGCCGGCTCGTCGGGGCGCTGGCGGAGCTCACGCGCGGGGCACAGCCGGCGAAGGCGGTCGCGCCCGTGCGGCTCGACGACCTCGTCGCCGGTGTGCTCGCACGCGTGCGGACCTTCGCGCCGAACGGGCAGCAGCTGCGCCTCGACGCTGAGCCGACGACGGTGCTCGGCGAGTCCGACCGTCTCGAGCGTGCGGTGTCCAACCTCGTCGACAACGCCGTGAAGTACGGGGGAGGCGCCCCGATCGAGGTGCGCGTGTTCGACGGGAAGGTCGAGGTGCACGACCACGGTCCGGGGATCGCGCCGGCAGACCTTCCTCACGTCTTCGACCGCTTCTACCGCGCGCCGGAGGCGCGCAGCGCGCCGGGGTCCGGGCTGGGGCTCGCGATCGTGCGGCAGGTGGCCGAGTCGCACGGCGGCACGGTCACGGCCGAGCCGGCGGCCGGCGGCGGGACCGTCTTCCGGCTGTCCCTGCCGGAGGTCGCCACCGACGCGCCGAGGGCGGACGCACCGCCGGACGCCGCCCTGAGCCGTACGCACGGCGGTGGTGGGGACACGTAGCGTGATAGTTGCCGGTTTTCGTGGCGGCGGGCTCGCCGGCGTGGGACGATGTCGGCCATCGGGCGCCATGGGGGCGGTTCCGAACGGGGAGGGGACGACATGCGCGGTCGATTCACGGCTGTCGGCGCGCTCACGTCCGCGCCAGCGCCTCCGACGCACACGACCGCCGGTCACATCCGTGCCGTGGCCCGCGGGCGGACGGCGAGCTTGCTCGCACGTCTGCCCACCCGCGTCCTCGACGACGCGGCAGGGTGACGGCGGTGGTCACGGCACGGCCGCGCCACCCCCGAGTGCGGCGTGTCGTGACCACCAACCCCGGATCGCGGCGACGACCTCGGCGGGCGCGTCGTCCTGGAGGTAGTGGCCGGCGCCCTCGAGCAGCACGGTCGTGTGGTCGGCGAAGGTGGCCTGGAAGCGCCGGCGGTCCGCCGCGGTGAACGCCGGGTCGCGGGTGCCCCACAGGATCAGCGCCGGCCGGTCGGCGACCACCGCGAGCCGCTGCTCGAGGTCGTGCAGCAGCGGTGCGGCGCCGGTCAGCTGCTCGGGCATGACCTGGACCGGCCGGCGCGACGCCGGCGTCGGAAACGGCCCGCGGTACATCGCCATCTCGCCGTCGGTCAGGCGACGGCGGCGGTGCAGCAGCGGCAGGATCGCCTCGACGAAGCCGTTCGCCCGTCGCAGGAGCGCGGCGCCGACCGGGCCGTCCGCCAGGCGTGACAGCAGCCGCAGGTCGGGGCGGGTCAGCGGCCACGCCCAGGTGTTGCCGAGCACGAACGCGCGGAACCGGTCCGGCTGACGGGTGGCCACGCCCAGCCCGATCGGGCCGCCCCAGTCCTGGCCCATCAGGGTGACGTCATGCAGGTCCAGGGCGTCGACGAACCCCTCGAGCACGTCGGTGTGCTCGGCGATCGTGTAGCCGTACCCGGAGGGGGCCGTGGACAGCCCGAACCCGGGGTGGTCGGGCGCGATGCAGCGGAAGCGGTCCGTCAGCCCGGCGATCACGTCGCGGTAGAGGAAGGACCAGGTCGGGTTGCCGTGCAGCAGCAGGAGCGTCGGGCCCTCGCCCTCGTCGACGTAGTGGATGCGTGCGCCGTCCACCTCGACGGCCTGCGACCGGAACGGGAACAGGGTGGCGTCGAACCAGTCGGGGCGGGGCGGGGCGGGCATGGCACGCGACCCTTCGAGCGGTGTGTCCTCCGGCGAGCGGTACGTCCTCCGGTCGCGGGGACGCTACCGGCGGGCGCCCTCAGGCCACCACCGGGAGGTAGACGTTGGTCTCGGTGCGGAGGTGGTCGCCGAGGACGCTGTGGAGCGATGCCAGCATCCCCTGCACGGCGGCGACGTTCGAGGGGCCCCGGCGACCGGGCCAGCTGTGCCATGCCGGCCACGAGCCGACGGATCGCTCCGTGCTCGAGCGCGACGACGGACGCGATCTCGCCGTGGTGACGGGTGAGGACCTCTTCCTCGAAGTCGAGGTAGGGCAGCAGGTGGGCATCGATCGTCTCGAGCAGTCGCGCCAGCTCGCGGCGGGCGTCGGCCTCGTCGATCGCGCCGATGCGGCGTGCCAGCTCCTGCCAGCGTGCCGCTCGCTGTGCCCACATCTCGTGGAGCAGGACGACGGCGTCGCGGGCGGGGGGTGGGACGGGCATGGGTGCTCCTCGGAACGGGACGGGCGGATAAGAGTACATCCGTTGTTTCTATGCTTGTCAACGTTTATATTATGCCGCGGTTCGTCCTGCCACGCCGTGTGCACCCGAGGAGACCCATGTCCGCCGACGGCACCGTGCCCGCAGCCAGCCGCACGCCCGACGGTCGCGTCCTGTCCGGCCATCGGCGGACCCGCCTCGGGCGTTCGCCGTTCTGGGCGGCGGCGCCGTCGATCAGCGCCGCGCTGGTCGCCGCCGTCGCGGCGGTCGTGTGGGTCGTGGCGGGACGGTGGCTCCCCGGCGGTCGCTGGTTCGCTGTCCACCTGCTGACGCTGGGCGTGCTGACGAACCTCGTCCCGGTCTTCTCCGAGCACTTCGCCCGCAGGATGACCCGTGCCGACGCTCCCCGGTGGCGCGCGCAGCCGCTGGTCCTGAACGCGGGGCTGATCGCCGTGCTGGTCGGCATCCCGACCGGCGCCGTCTGGGCCGTCGGTGCCGGCGCCACCGTGGCCACGGCCGTGGTGTTCGTCTCCTACCGGCGTCTGCGCCGGCTGCGACGCGCCGCCGACGAGGCTGCCCGCTTCGCGTGGGTCGTGCGCATCTACGAGCGCGCCCACGGTGCCTTCGTCCATGGCGCGATGCTCGGGCTCCTCATGGGGGTGGGGTTGTTGCCGGGGCGCTGGTACGGCCCGGCACGGCTGGCGCACCTGCACGTGAACGTGCTCGGATGGGGCGGGCTCACACTGCTGGCGACCCTCGTGTTCTTCGGGCCGTCGATGACGCGCACTCGCATCGCGCGGGGAGCCGACGACCGAGCGGCACGGGCGCTCGGTGTCGGCGCCACCGGGCTGGGCGTCGGGGTGCTGGCGCTGCTCGTGACAGGCGTGGGCGGTGGCGTCGCCACCGTGTTCCGCGTGGGGGCGTCCGCCGGACTGGCCGCCTACGCGTGGGCGGCGTCGGTCGTCTGCCTCCCCGTCGCCCGCGGCGCCGTGGGGGCCGGCGGGTCGGCGACCCGGTGGCCGGTCGCGGCGGTCGCCGTGTGGTTCCCGCTGCTCGCGTGGGCGGACGTGGCCGTGGTGCTCACGGGGAGGTGGGCCCTGCTGAACGCGCTCGGTCTGGCGATGCTCCTCGGGGTGCTCGTGCAGGCGGTGGCCGCGACGCTCGTGTTCCTGACGCCGATGCTGCGGGGCCGGAGCTTCGCGTCCCGCGACCTGCTGCTCGCCCGGCTCGAGCGGGGCGCGCCGGCGCGCACGGCCGTCTTCCACGTCGGGGTCCTGCTGGTCGCGGCGGCGGCGACCAACCGGCTCGTCGGTCTCGACGTCGCAGCCGTGCTGGCACGGACGGGATGGGTGCTGCTCCTCGGTGCGCTCGTCCAGCAGCTCGTCGCCGCGCTGTGGCCGCTGGGCGGCGAGGAGGACCCGTCGACCGTCCGGTCGCAGGTCGCCGCCCGGTACCGCACGGCCCCCTGACCCCGGACCCCGCCGACGTGCTGGGTCGCGCCGGCGCGGGCTCTTGCACCCGCGCCGGCGCCGACCGGCTACTTCAGGAACGCCGGGGCGAACACGAGCGACACGATGGTCATGACCTTGATGAGGATGTTCATGGCCGGGCCGGACGTGTCCTTGAACGGGTCCCCGACCGTGTCGCCGGTCACGGCGGCCTTGTGGGCGTCGGAGCCCTTGCCGCCGTAGTTGCCGGCCTCGATGTACTTCTTCGCGTTGTCCCACGCCCCGCCGGCGTTCGCCATGAAGATGGCGAGCAGGAACCCGGTGGTCAGCGCCCCGGCCAGGAACCCGCCGAGCGCCGGCGTCGAGATGAACCCGATCGTCAGCGGCAGGATGATCGCGAGCGCCCCGGGCAGGACCATCTCCTTGAGCGCGGCCGAGGTGGAGATGTCGACGCACTTGGCGTAGTCGGCCTTCACGCCCTCCCTGCCCTCGCGCAGCCCCGGGATCTCGGCGAACTGCCGGCGCACCTCGACGATCATGAGGTTCGCGGCCCGCCCGACCGACTTCATCGTCAGCGCGGCGAAGGCGAAGGTCACCATCGCGCCGAGGAACAGCCCGATGATCACGTCGACCTGGGTGAGATCGATGACCTTGAGGTCGACCGCCGCGGTGAACGAGCGGAACAGCGCCAGCGCGGTCAGCGCGGCGGAACCGATCGCGAAGCCCTTGGCGACGGCGGCGGTGGTGTTGCCGAGCGAGTCGAGCGAGTCGGTGACCTCGCGGACCTCCGGGGGCAGGTGCGCCATCTCGGCGATGCCGCCGGCGTTGTCGGAGATCGGGCCGTAGGCGTCGACGGCGACGACGGCGCCGGTCGTGGCGAGCATCCCGATGGCGGCCAGCGCCGCGCCGTACAGACCGGACGAGGGGATCGAGGGCATGGCCTCGTTGCCCAGCCAGTACGACAGCCCGATGGCGGAGACGATGAGCACGACCGAGGCGACGGTGGACAGCATCCCGTCCGCGATGCCGCCGATGATGACGGTCGCCGGGCCGGTCTCGGACTGGGCGGCCAGCTTCTTCACCGGGTTGAAGTGGTCGGAGGTGTAGTACTCGGAGGTGAAGCCGATCGCGTACCCGGCGACCAGCCCGACGACGATGGTCAGCCCCAGCCACAGCGGGTTCGTGACCTCGCTCGCCTCGCCACCGAAGATCCAGTACGACACCCCGATGGTCGCCAGCGCGGTCAGCACCATCGCGACGTTCGTGCCGAAGTGCAGCTGCGAGGACAGGCTGCGGCCCGCGCGGCCCCGCACCATGAGCGCGCCGAGGATCGACGCGAGCATGCCGATGCCGGCCACGAGTAGCGGAAAGAGGAAGGCGGACTGGCGCAGCGCGTCGCTCGCGTTCGCGAAGATCAGCGCGGCCAGCACGATCGGCGCGACGATCGATCCGGCGTAGGACTCGAAGAGGTCGGCGCCCATCCCGGCCACGTCACCGACGTTGTCGCCCACGTTGTCGGCGATGGTGGCGGGGTTGCGGGGGTCGTCCTCGGGGATGCCGGCCTCGACCTTGCCGACGAGGTCGGCGCCCACGTCGGCGGCCTTCGTGTAGATCCCGCCGCCGATGCGGGCGAACAGGGCGATCGAGGATCCACCCAGCGCGAAGGTGGCGACGACCTGGAAGGGCTGGTCGACCTTGAGCCACTGCACGAAGACGATGTAGGCGAGCGAGATGCCGAGGAGCCCCAGCCCGGCGACCGTGAAGCCCATCACGGCGCCGCCGCGGAACGCGAGCGGCAGCGCCTCCGCCGCGCCGCTCCGGGCGGCGTTGGCGGTGCGCACGTTCGCGGCGGTCGCGACCCGCATGCCGACGAACCCGGCGGTCGCGGAGGACAGCGCCCCGGCGATGTAGGCGATCGCGCCCCACGGCCGGCCGTAGTCGAGGACCACCGCGATCAGGATCGCCATCGCGACGACGAAGACGGCCACCCAGCGGTACTCGCGACGCAGGAACGCCATGGCGCCCTCACGGATCGCCGCGGCGATCTCGCGCATGACCTCCGTGCCCTCCTCGGCACGTTGGACCACGGTCGAGAAGTAGAAGGCCAGCAGGAGACCCAGGACGGCTGCCCCTGCGGACAGGTACGGGATCGCTTTCACGGTTCCGCCTCCGGTTGATTTCTCCGGCGCGTGCGTCGAAGCCCAGGGTCGACGTGTCTGCAGCAGCGCGGGAGCAGGAGCGCCCGGGTCCTCCCCGCCGCCACGGTCGTGAGCGTTCGCGCTCGGCGAGAGCCGTGACGAGGTGGCCGGGCGGGCGCAGGAAACCCGGCCAAACGGCCGGGAGCCTACCGTGAGGGGCCACGGGCCACCAACACGCGCTCGACCATCCGCCCCGCATGGTGGCGGGTCGCACCGTGAGGCGCGACACTGGACGGGTCCCGCCCCGCGGTCGTGATCGTCCCGCGCCCGACGTCCGGGGTGTATCCGTGCCCGAGGAGGCCCCATGGCCAGCGATGCCGGCCGGCGACCGCCGGACGAGCGCGCCCTGTCGCCGACGTGGTTCATCGACGCCGACGATCCGGCGATCGTGGACCTCGCGACGCGGGCGGTCGGGGACGCAACCAGCCCAGCCGAGCAGGCCAGCCGTCTGTTCGTGGCGGTGCGTGACGGCGTTCGCTACGACCCCTACCGGGTCTCGAGCGATCCGGCCGACTACCGCGCGAGCGCGGTCGCCCGCGCCGAGGCGGCGTTCTGCGTACCGAAGGCCGTCCTGCTCGCGGCCGTTGCCCGTGCCTGCTCGATCCCGGCCCGCCTGGGCTTCGCGGACGTGCGCAACCATCTGACGAGCGAGCGGCTCCGCGCGCGGATGGGGACGGACCTGTTCGTCTTCCACGGCTACGTCGAGCTGTGGCTCGATGGTCGGTGGGTGAAGGCGACGCCCGCGTTCGACCGTGGCCTGTGTGACCGCTTCGGTGTCCGGCCGCTCGAGTTCGACGGGGTCCACGACGCACTCTTCCACGAGTTCGACGTGCACGGGCGCCGGCACATGGAATACGTGCACGAGCGCGGCACGTTCGACGATCTGCCGCTCGACGAGATCCTGGCCACCTTCGCGACCGTCTACGGCGACTCGCTGACCGCGCTCGGCGGCGGGTCGTCCGTCCCGACCGACCGTCGCTTCCACGCGTAGGGACATCGACGAAAGTCCGTGCGCAGGCCGCACGATACGGGGGGTGTTCCGCGGTCCCGTAGGGACCGCGCGCTTCAGGCCCCGCCGGATGCCGACGTTAGAGAGTTGACAGGGATTGTCGGGCTGGTCACCTTCCGCCGCAACGTCCCGCCTGCCGCCGTCGACCGGCGCCGGGATGACGACACCCGAACCGACCCGCGTCAGCACCGAAGCAGATGCGTCCCTAAATAGAGGAGTGGCCCCAGGTGGCAGACAACCTCGTCATCGTCGAGTCACCGGCCAAGGCCCGCACCATCGAGCGCTATCTCGGGTCGGGCTACCAGGTGCTGGCCTCGTACGGCCACATCCGCGACCTGCCGAAGTCCGACTTCGCCGTCGAGGTCGGCAACGGGGACGGCTGCCACCTCGTCTACGAGGTGCCGTCCGCGTCGAAGAAGCACGTCGCGGCGCTGCGCAAGGCCGCCAAGGAGGCCGACAGCGTCTGGTTGGCGCCCGACCTCGACCGCGAGGGCGAGGCGATCGCCTGGCACATCGCCGAGGTGCTCGGCCTCGACGTTGCGACCACGAACCGGGTCACCTTCGACGAGATCACCGAAGGCGCCATCCGCGAGGCGTTCGCGAACCCGCGCCACCTGAACACCGCGCTCGTCGACGCCCAGCAGGCCCGCCGTGCAGTCGACCGGATCGTCGGCTACCGGCTCTCGCCCGTCCTGTGGCGCACCGTGTCGTCGGGCATCTCTGCCGGCCGCGTGCAGTCCGTGGCGCTGCGTCTCATCGTCGACCGCGAGGACGAGATCCGCGCCTTCGTCGCGCAGGAGTACTGGTCCTTCGACGCGACCTTCGCGAAGGAGGCCGGCGGGACCGACATCGAGGCGAGCCTCTACCGGGTCGACGGCAGGCGGCTCGCGAGCCCGAAGGACCTCGACAACGCCGACGAGACGAAGCTCGCGAAGCTGCTGCTCGTCAGCAACGAAGCGCAGGCCGAGGCGCTGAAGGCCCGGTTCGAGCCGCTCGACTACCGGGTCGCGGAGGTCCGCCGCTCCGAGACGAAGCGCAACCCGAAGCCGCCGTTCAAGACCTCGACCCTGCAGGGCGAGGCGTCCAAGTACGGGTTCTCGGCGCGCCAGACGATGGCCGTCGCGCAGCAGCTGTACGAGGGCGTGAAGCTCGGGGGCGAGCAGGTCGGGCTCATCACCTACATGCGGACCGACTCGCTCAACCTCTCCGACCAGGCGCTCGGCCAGATCAACGACTTCGTCGGCGAGCGTTACGGGGAGCGCTACACGATCGACAAGTGGCGCCGGTTCACGACGAAGGCCAAGGGTGCTCAGGAGGCCCACGAGGCCATCCGACCGACCTCGATCACCCGCACTCCCGAGTCCGTGCGCCAGTACCTGTCGGGCGAGCAGGCCCGGCTGTACGAGCTGATCTGGAAGCGCACGGTCGCCACCCAGATGGCCCCGGCCGTGTTCGACCGCGTGTCCGCCGACGTCGTGGCGACCGACCAGCCCGAGGACGCCGAGGTCATGTGGCGGGTGACCGGCCAGGTCGAGAAGTTCGACGGCTGGCTGAAGGCCTACCGGGCCGTGCGCGACGAGGACGAGGACGAGGACGAGGTCTCCGACCGGCTTCCCGACCTGACCGAGGGCGAGGATCTCGACCTGCGGGCGATCCTCGCCGAGCAGCACTTCACGAACCCGCCGCCGCGCTACTCGGAGCGCACGCTCGTCGAGACGCTCGAGGCGGAGGGCATCGGCCGCCCGTCGACCTACGCGTCGATCATCTCGACGCTCGAGGCCCGCGACTACGTCCGCAAGGAGTCGCGCCGGTTCTTCCCGACCCCGCTCGGCGAGGTGGTCGTCTCCTTCCTCAAGGCCCACTTCGCCGAGGTGGTGGACGTCAGCTTCACCGCACGGATGGAGGAGACGCTCGACGAGATCGCCACCGGCGACGAGGCGTGGTGCGCGACGGTGACCCGCTTCCTCGACGAGGTCGACACCTGGGTCAAGGAGCGGAAGCCCGAGCGGCCGCGTCTGCCGCTGCTCTACCCGGCGGACTGCCCGGAGTGCGGCGCCCCGATGGAGCGCGTGTTCTCCGGCAAGTCGAAGCAGTGGTTCGCGTCCTGCAGCCGCTGGCCCGACTGCGAGGGCACCCTTCCGCTCAACGACGACGGGACGGTCGGCGAGCCCGAGCCCGAGCCAGAACCCGACGAGAAGGTCCGCTGCCCCGAGGACGGCGCCCCGATGGTGCTCCGCGAGGGGCGATTCGGGAAGTTCTACGGCTGCGTGAACTACCCGAAGTGCAAGGGCATCGTGAACGTCGCGAACCGGGTCGTGCATCGGCACGAGGGCAAGGACGTGCCGGTGCGCTGCCCGAAGGACGGCGGCGACCTCGAGCAGCGCAAGTCCCGCTACGGCAAGCCGTTCGTCGGCTGCTCGAACTACCCCGACTGCGACTTCGCGGTCTGGGCCGTCCCGATCGCCGCGGTCTGCCCCGAGTGCGGCGCCCCGCTCAAGCCGCCACCGAAGAACCGCAAGGTGCCCGTCGCGATCTGCACCAATCCCGAGCTGGCGCACAAGTTCGAGCTCGACGACTTCGACGTGCCGCGGGTTCGCACCATGCAGGTCGTCCCGGGCGTCGAGGCCTACGACCCCGAGCTCGGTGGCGAGGCGATCGAGGAGGCCGAGGAGCCGGGCGAGGAGATCGCCCTCGAGTTCGTCGGCACGCAGAAGCCGAGCGAGAAGGGCAAGGGCGGCAAGAAGGGCACCCGCAAGAAGAGCGCCAAGAAGAGCACGAAGAAGTCCACGAAGAAGAGCAGCTCGTAGCCCGCCCGGCCCGGCCCGTGCGTGCGGCCGGGCCCGTCCCGTGCGTGCGCCCGGTGCGAAGCAGCCGGCCGGAACGCCAGACGTGTCAGGGGCACCGGGTGGTCGCCGGTAGCATCTTGCGACCGTGACTGAGCAGACCTCCTCGACGCATGACCCGGCGGCCGGCGACGACATGCTGGGCGGCGTGGCCGAACGCGCCGCCTACCGGGCGTTGATGGCCAACCGGTCGTTTCGCCACCTCTTCACGGCCGTCGTCACCTCGTCGCTCGGCGACTGGATCGGGGTCTTCGCGATCCTGGCGCTGACCGAGTCGATCCTCGGCCCGACGCGGGCCGCCGCCTTCGCGCTCTCGGGCATCATGATCGCCCGGGTGCTCCCGACCATGCTGCTCGGACCCGTCGCCGGGGTCTTCGTGGACCGTTGGGACCGCAAGCGGACCATGGTGGTCACCGACATCGGGCGTGGGCTGGTGTTCCTGGCGATCCCCTTCGCCAACGACGTGCTCTCGCTGTTCGTCGCCACCTTCTTCATCGAGACCCTGTCCACCCTGTTCATCCCCGCCAAGGACGCGACGGTCCCGAACATCGTCGACCGTGAGCGGCTCGTGAACGCGAACCAGCTCTCCCTGCTCGGCACCTACGGCACGTTGCCCTTCGGCGCCGGTCTGTTCGGGCTGCTCGCCGCCGCGGCGACCGCCTGGTTCGGTGCCTGGAGCTTCGTCGAGTCGCGTCCGTCGGCCCTGCCGATCTGGCTGGACGCGCTCACGTTCTTCGTCTCCGCGATCTTCATCAGCCGGATCCAGATCCCTGCCAGGACCACACGGCCGCCGCGACACCTCCCGGCGCAGCAGCGGGCCGGCGGCGGGGCCTGGGCGGAGCTCAAGGAGGGGTTGGCCTTCATCACCCACCACAAGCTCGTGCGGGCGCTCGTGGTGGGGGTCATGGCCGCGGCCACGGCGGCCGGGATCGTGCTGGCGGTCGGCAAGCTGTTCGCCACGATCCTGAACTCGGGCGACAGCGGCTTCGGCTTCCTCGGTGCGGCGGTCGGTGGCGGGCTGGCCGCCGGACTCGTGCTGTCCGGCTGGGCCGCGAACCGGATCGAGAAGGAGCGGCTGTTCGCGCCGGGGATCGCCGTCGCCGGCGGCGGGCTGCTCGTGGTGGCGTTCATGCCGCGCCTCGACATCGCGCTCGCGCCCGCCTTCATCATGGGGCTCGGGACGGGCGTCGGGTTCGTGACCGGCTACACGCTGCTGCAGGAGCACTCGTCGGACGCCGTGCGCGGCCGGACGTTCGCCGCCTTCAACACCGGCGTGCGCATGGCCCTGTTCGCCAGCCTCGTCATCGGACCGGCCGTGGTCGGCATCATCGGCCCGGAGCGCCCGAGCCAGGGCCCGAACGTCGTGGCCGAGGCCACCGCAGGGGTCACGACCGGCGGCGAGGTCCGCAGCGACGTGGAGGTGACCTACCCGTACCAGATCGGCGGGGTGCGCATCGCGCTGATGTTCGCCGGCGTCGTTGCACTGGGCGGCGCCGTGTGGACCGGCCGCTCGATCCACCGGGTGCTCTCCTCGGAGGAAGGGCTGAGCCTCGCCTTCGAGCCTCTGGTCGGGCCGGACGGGCACGGGCTGTTCGTGGTCTTCGAGGGTGGCGAAGGCGCCGGCAAGTCCACGCAGATGCGGCTGCTGCGCTCCGCCGTCGAGCGGCTCGGCCTGCCGGTCGTGACCACCCGCGAGCCGGGCGGCACGACCATCGGCGAGCACATCCGTGCCCTGCTCCTCGACCCGGCCTCGACCGAGATGGCCGACCGCACGGAGGCGCTGCTGTACGCGGCGGCGCGGGCGCAGCACGCCCAGGAGGTGATCCGTCCCGCCCTCGACGCAGGGGCGGTGGTGCTCTGCGACCGGTACGTGGACTCGTCGGTGGTCTACCAGGGGATCGCCCGTGGGCTCGGCGAGGGTCAGGTCGAGGAGCTCAACCGCTGGGGCACCCTCGACCTGCTCCCCGATCTCGTCATCCTCCTCGACGTCGATCCGCAGGAGGGCCTGCGCCGCGTCGGCCACGAGCCGGACCGGATCGAGGCGGCCGGGATCGACTTCCACCGCCGTGTCAACGAGGCGTTCCGCCGTCGCGCTGCCAGCGAGCCGTCCCGCTTCGTGGTCCTGAACGCGTCGCGGCCGGCGGAGGAGATCCACGCACGGATCCGCGAGCAGGTCCTGCCGCGCCTCGGGGCGCGCGTCGATGCGGGGATCGGGTCGGATGGGCAACCCGTGGATCAGGAGCCGCGCGATGTCTGAGCCCGTGCTCGCCCCGACCGATGGGGCCACCTGGGACGCCGTCCTCGGCCAGGACGCCGCGGTCTCGCTGCTCCGGTCCGCGCTCGCCCGCGACGAGCTCGCCCATGCGCTGCTGTTCGTCGGGCCCGCCGGGGTGGGCCAGCAGGAGGCGACCCGCGCGCTGGCGGCGGCACTGAACTGCCCGGAGTCCGACGACCCCGCGCAGGGCTGCGGGATCTGCTCCACCTGCCGGCGCATCGCGACCGGCGCGCATCCGGCGGTCCGCGACTTCCTGCCCGAGGGAGCCGCCCACGTGGTCGACGCCGTCCGCGGCGAGTGGATCCCGACCGCGACACGCACGATGACCGAGGGGCGCCGCAAGGTCCTGCGGATCGCCGACGCCGACCGGATGAACGAGGGCGCCCAGAACGCCTTCCTGAAGATCCTGGAGGAACCGCCGGCGTCGGTCGTGTGGGTGCTGGAGGTCGCCGACGAGGGCGCGCTGCTCGACACCGTCGTGTCCCGCTGTCGGCGCATCGACTTCGTGCCGTGGGATCCGACGGCGCTCGGCGGGCTGGCGGATCGGCTGGGGATCTCAGCGGAGCGGCGGGAGGCGCTCGTGCGGGCGGCGATGGGCTCGCCGCAGCGGCTGCGCGATCTCGCCGACCCGGAGCTGGCCGAGGCGCGGCTGCGCCATCTGCGTCTCGTCGACGAGCTCGCCGAGCGTGGACCCGGTGCCGTCGTGCCGCTGGCGAAGGAGCTGGTGGGCTGGGCCCGGTCCCGCACGAAGGTCCTCAAGGAGCGCCACGCCGAGGAGATGGGGCGCCTCGAGGCGGCCTACGGCGTCGAGGGCAACCGCGGCTGGCCGCCGGGCGTGAAGGGGAGGCTGACGAAGCGGTTCGAGCGGCTCGAGCGGCAGGAGGAGCGACGCGCGCTGATGATGCTGCTGGACGACATCGCGTCGTACCTGCGCGACCTCATCGCCGTGTCGGCCGGTGCGGACCGGGCCACGCTCGTCAACGTCGACCACGTCGACGCGCTCGCCCGCGACGCCACCCGGCTGGCCATCGGCGACCTGCTCGGCATGCTCGTCGCCGTGGACCGCTGCCGGGAGGCACTGGAGCGCAACGGCCAGCCGGAGCTCCAGCTCGAGCGGCTCCTCATCGCGCTGTCCCTGCCGCTCTACCGCCCCTGAGTCCGTCTCGAGGTCAGCGGTGCGGGCGCGGCAGGCTCAGCGGAGCCCGAGCAGGCCGCGACGGCGCGTGCGCTGGCCACCGAAGATGCCCGCGTGGACGATGCTGGTCATCGTGTCGAGCTCGTTCGTCCGGTCAGCCGCGAACCGCTTCTCGTACGCGCTGGCGAGGTAGAGGTAGCGCTCGACCATCGACACGAACATGACCGCGGCGAGGTCGGCGTCGAGATCCGGGTTGGCCTCCCCGATCCGGGCGGCGAGCACGTCGCTGAACTCCCCGAGCAGGTCCGCGCCGGACCGTGAGAACTCGCCGCCGTGCGCATCCGCCTCGGTCCAGGCGCGCACGACCGGCCCGATCGAGGTGTAGAGGTCGGCGAAGCCCTCCAGCCAGGCGCGCAGGGCCTGCCAGCCCTCGTCGCCGCGTTCGACGGTCGGCAGCTCGGTGGCGAGCGCGGTCAGCTGGCCCGCCGCATCCTCCACGAGGGTGCGCAGCAGATCCTCCTTGGAGGAGAAGTAGAGGTAGAACGTGCCGTGCGAGGTCTCGGCGATCTCGACGATGTCGTCGACGCGTGCCGCGTGGTAGCCAGCGCGGTCGAACGCGGTCACCCCGGCGTCGAGGAACTTGCGCAGGGTCCGTCGGCCCTGCGCGCGCAGCGTCCGCTCCTTGGCGGGCGTCCCGCCCCGCAAGGCGCCGGTCGTCGGCTCGCCGTTTCTCGTCGGTGCCATAGGTGGCTGATCCCTGGTTCGGGTACGCAGCCAACCTGTCGAGAGACCGGCGGGCGCGACAAGCCTGCGCTGCGCCCCTTCGGACACGCGGCCCGGGATGGACGTCCGTTCGGTTCCCCGCGAACGGAGGCTGCCCGTTCGCCGCGCCCACCCGGCGTACACCCGTCAGGACGGAGGGTTGTGGCGCACGTAGGTGTAGAGGCTCCCGAAGTTCGTGTTGACCTCGTCGGGCAGCGGCACGAGCTCCCCGAGCATGCGGGCGCCCCACACGATCTCGGCGGCCCGTTCGACGAGCGCCGCGATGTGCAGCGCCTTGTCGAGGGTGGGCGCGCAGGTCACCAGCCCGTGGTTGGCGAGCAGGACCGCTCCCACCTCGGCAAGGTGCTCGGTCGCACGCTCGGCGAGCTCGGCGGTGCCGCTCATCGCGTACTCGCAGACCGGCACGGCCCCGCCGACGTACATCGCGAACTCGTCGACGACCGCGGGGATCGGCTGCCGGGTCACCGCGAACATCGTCGCGTGCACCGGGTGGGTGTGGATCACGGCCCCGATCTCCGGGTACGCGCGGTAGACGTGGGTGTGCAGCGCCTTCTCGGACGAGGCGTACCGGTCGCCGGCCACCTGCTCGCCGTCGAGGTCGATGACGGTCAGGTCGTCGAGCGTCATCGTCTCGTAGGGCACCGACGAGGGGGTGATGCAGACCCGGTCGGCGCTCATGCGCGTGGACACGTTGCCGGACGTCCCGGCGACGAGTCCACGCTCGAGCATGCGCTTCGCGGTGGCGAGCACGGCGTCCCGCGCGTCGGGGGTGACGGCCGGGTCCGGTGCGTCGCTCGCGTTCGCGCGGCCGGTCGTGTCGGCGGCGTCGGTCATGGCAGGACCTCCGGGTTGAGGATGTGGGCGGGACGCTCGCCGGCGAGCAGGCGCTCGAGATCCGCGGCGAGCATGCGGGAGTGGTTGGCCTCGGTGTCCTCGGTCGCACCGCCGATGTGTGGGGTCAGCACGACGTTGTCCATCCCGACCAGCGGGTGGTCGGGCGCGAGGTACTCGTTCGGGAAGTGGTCGAGGCCCGCACCGGCGAGGTGGCCCGACTCGAGCGCCGCCACGAGGGCGTCCATGTCGTGCAGCCCGGCACGGGCACAGTTGAGGAACACGGCGCCCGGCTTCATGCGCGCGAAGGCGTGGGCGTCGATCATCCCCGCGGTCGTCTCCGTCACCGGCGCGTGCAGGGTCACGACGTCCGCGCCGGCAAGCACCTCGGCGAGGGAGTGGGGCGCGTCGTCCACGTAGGGGTCGTGAGCGAGCACGGTCATCCCGAGGGCCTCGAGCCGCCACGCCACGGCCCGGCCGATCGCGCCGAAGCCGACGATCCCGACCACGCGGCCGGTGAGCTCCCGGCCGCGGAAGCGCTGGTAGGGGACCGTGCCGTCACGGAAGATCTCGCCGGCGCGCACGTCCGCGTCCGCGGCGACGACGTGGCGGGTGACGGCCAGGAGCAGGCCCAGGGTCAGCTCGGCGACGGCGTCGGCGTTGCGGGCCGGCGTGTGCAGGACGGGGATGCCCTTCGCCGTCGCCGCGGCCAGGTCGACGTTGGTCGCCTCGCCGCGGGTCGCGCCGACGGCGCGCAGCGGCAGGTCGAGGACCGCGCCACCGACCGCGTCGGCCTCCACGACGAGGATCGAGGCGTCCTCGTCGCGCAGCCGCGCGGCGAGCTCCTCCTCGCTGTGCAGCTTCAGGGGACGGTGCTCGATCCAGGGGTCGAGCGTGACCTCGGCGATCCGCCGCAGCCGCTCGAGCCCCTCTCCCCGGAAGGGCGCGAGGACGAGGGCGCGGGGGCGGCCGGCAGGCATGGGGGATCCTTCGTCGGGAGGGGTGCGACCGTGGCAGGCTGTCACATCCATGCCCGTCACGGTCGAGGAGGCAACGTGCGTCAGGTCACGATCGGGCTGGACATCGGCACCACGTCCGTGAAGGGGCTCGCCGTCGACGCGGACGGCCGGGTCCTGGCACGGGCACGGGCCGCGCACCGGGTGCAGGTGCCGGCCCCGGCGCAGCTGACCCACGACGTGACCGAGGCCTGGTACGAGGGGCCGCGACAGGTCCTGGCCGACCTCGGCCACCCCGAGGCCCAGGCGCTCGCGGTCGCGGCGATGGTGCCCTCGCTCGGCCCGGTCGACGCCGACGGCCGGGGGATCGGCCCCGGGCTCCTCTACGGCGACGAGCGGGGACGCTGCGAGGGGCTCGACCTCCCGCCAGGCCTCGACGGCGAGGCGGTCGGGTTCCTCCGGTGGCTCGCCGGGGCGGTCCCCGACGCCCGCGGCTACTGGCCGGCGCAGGCGGTCGCCAACGCGGCGCTCGGCGGGCCACCGGTCATCGACGCGGCCTCCGCCGGGGCGATGTACCCGCTGCACGACGGGACCCGCTGGGATCCCGAGCAGCTCCGCGTCGCGGGGGCACGTGACGAGCAGCTGCCCGCCGTGGCGCCCGTCGGGGTGGCGGTCGGGAGGCTGGGGGAGCGCACCGTCCTCGCCTCCGGGCTGGTCGACGCCGTCGGTGAGCAGGTCGTCTCGGGCGCCGACGCGGTCGGGGACGTCCTGGTCATCTGCGGCACCACGCTGCTGACCTGGATCGTGGGTGACACCTATCAGCCCGTCGACCGGCTCACGACGATCCCGCACGCCGTTGGTGGCCGGTTCCTCACCGGCGGACCGAGCAACGCCGGCGGTCTCTTCCTCGACTGGGTGCGGCGGAACCTCCGGGTCGACGGCGACGGCCCGACGCGGTCGGCGCGCGGCCGGGGTGCGCGCCGGACCCGCACCGCGTGCCGGTGTGGGTGCCCTACCTGCGGGGCGAGCGGACCCCCGTCCACGACCCGACGCGGCGGGCGTCGCTGCACGGGCTCGACCTGCGGCACCGCCCCGCCGACCTGCTGCGCGCCGCCTACGAGGCGAGCGGGTTCGCGGTGCGTCACCAGCTCGACCTTGCCGGCGTGAGCCCGCAGCGGATCGTGGCGACCGGCGGTGGGGTCGCGGACCCTGCGTGGATGCAGGCGCTCGCCGACGCCACCGGCCTGCCCGTCGATGTGGTCGCGGTGCCGCAGGGCGCGGCGCTCGGGGCCGCCTTCGTGGCCCGCCTGGCCGCGGGGCTCGAGGACGCGCTCCCGGACGCCGCCCGCTGGGCACGCACCGGACGGCGGGTCGAGCCCGATCGCCGCTGGCTGCGTCCGGTCGCCGACCGCTACGCCACCTTCCGCGCGCTCGTGGGACAGTGACCGCTGCCCGGGACGACGGCACCGCACGCCGGGCGGTCAGCCACTGGCGCGCCCGGCCCCCGTGTGGCTGACTGGAGGAGGACGGCTCAGGAGGACGCCATGGCGTGCGAGCGACTCATCCGCCACCTCGACGACCACGGGATCGACTACGAGCTGGTGCGCCATCACCGGGTCTACGACGCGCAGGAGCTCGCCGCGGCGGAGCACGTCTCCGGCTACGACGTGGCGAAGCCGGTCATGGTCGTCGTCGACGGACGGCTGTGCATGGCGGTGGTGCCGGGACCGCTGGAGGCGGATCTCGACGCCGTCCGCGACGCGCTGTCGGCCCGCGAGGTTCGCCTCGCCCTCGAGGACGAGTTCGCCGACAGCTTCCCGGACTGCGAGGTCGGCGCCGAGCCGGCCTTCGGCGAGCTCTACGGCGTGTTGACCCTCGTCGACGGCACGCTGACCGAGCGCGACCGGATCGTCTCCCGGGCCGGAAGCCACGAGGAGTCGATCACCCTCGCCACCGAGGACTACCTCGAGCTGCTCGACCCGAGCATCGCCGAGATCTCGACGGCACGGACCCATGCCCACCGGCGGCTGCGTGCCGACGACGACGAGCGTCCCGAGGGTGCCTGGCTGCTGACCTGACCCGCCTCAGAGCTGCTCGTCGGCGGCCTCCTCGATGGCCTCGAGGTCCTCGGGCCCGCCGACGACGGTGAGGTGGCCGGCGCCGAGCCGTGTGCGCTGGCGGACCTCCAGGCGGCGTGCGGCGATGCTCAGCAGGGCGATCACGAGGCCGTAGACCACGGCGACGGCGACCAGCGACTGGAGCATGTTGTCGTAGAACTCGCCGGCGAAGCGGCCGCGCCGCAGCAGCTCCTCGTACCCGATGACGAACCCGAGGGCGGTGTCCTTCGTCAGCGTCGCGAGCTGCGCCACGATGGCCGGGGTCATCCGCCGTACCGCCTGCGGGATGATGACGAGCAGCTGAGCCTGCCAGTAGGTCAGGCCGATCGAGAAGGCCGCTTCGCTCTGCCCCCGGTCGAGCGACAGGATGCCGGCACGGAAGACCTCCGCGAGCACGGCGGAGTTGTAGACGCTGAGCGCGAGGACGAGGGCCGTCAGCGGCGACACGTCGACGCCGAGCTGGGGGAGCGCGAGGAACGAGAAGAGGATGGCGAGCAGGACCGGCACGCCGCGGAAGAACTCGATGTAGAGACGCGCGGCCGCGCGTACCGGCGCGGAGCGCGAGAGCCGCCCGAGCGCCATCAGTCCGCCGACGACGACCGCGAGCACCATGGCGAGCAGCGCCGCCTTGACGGTGGCCAGCAGCCCCTCGCCGAGCGAGCGCCACAGCACGCCCTGGGTCAGCGGCCTCCACTTGTCGGCGGTCAGCTGGCCGGTCTGGTGGAACTGCCAGAGCGCCCAGGCGATCACGGCGGCGACCACGACCGCCGAGACCGCCGAGGCGATGCGGACGCGCCGGCGGCCGCGCGGGCCGAGGGCGTCGGTGAGGACGGTTGCGCTCATCGCTTGATCGCCACCTTCGACTCGATCGCGCCGAACACCAGCCCGGCGGGGATGACGATCGCGAGGTAGCCGACCGCCGCCGCGAGGAAGATCGGGATCGGCTCGGCGAACCGGGTCGTGAGCTGGTTCGCCGTGCCCGTGAGCTCGATGACGCTGATCGTGAACGCGATCGAGGTGTTCTTCGCGTTCGCGATGAAGAGGTTGCCGAGCGGGGCGACGACGGTCCGCAGTGCCTGCGGCAGGATCACCAGGCTCAGCACCTGGCGGAAGTTCAGCCCGATCGCCCGGGCCGCCTCGGCCTGGCCCTTCGACACCGAGTTCACGCCGGAGCGGACGGCCTCACCGACGTAGGCGCCGGTGTAGGCGGACAGCACGATGATGGACGAGACGAACGGTGAGTACTGGATGCCGACCTTCGTCAGCCCGAAGAAGAAGAGGGCGAACAGCACCACGAGGGGGGTGTTGCGGAAGAAGCCGACGTAGAGGGACGCGGCCCGCTGTAGCGGCGGGACGGGGCTGACCCGGAAGGACGCGAGGACCACCCCGATGATCGCCGCGAAGACGTAGCTCAGCAGCGCGAGCTCGATCGTGATGATGATCCCGTCGCGGTACTCCGCGAGGTGACCGAACACGACGCTCACGGGATGCTCCGTGGGACGGACGGTGGCGGCGCCCGATCAGGGCACCGCCACCGTCGTGGGGTGGTTACGAGCTGGTCTCGGGCATCGAGCCCGGCGTCGGCGGCTCGGGCGCCTTGTCGGCGACCTTGCCGACCGTGTCCTCCCAGGCCTGCTTCCACTCGCCCGAGTCGATGATCTCCTTCAGGCGCTGGTTGACCCAGTCGCGGAGGTCGGTCTCGGTCTTCGGGACGCCGATGCCGTAGGGCTCCTCCGTGAACGGGTTCTCGACGAGCTTGTACTTGCCGCCGGACTTGTCCACGAGGCCGAGCAGGATGACGTTGTCGGTGGTGACCGCCTCGACCCGTCCGTCGCCGAGGGCCTCGGCGCACTTCGAGTAGGTGTCGAAGCTGACCACGTCGGCCTGCGGCGCCTGCTCCTTCAGGTTCTGGATCGACGTCGAGCCCTGCACCGAGCAGACCTTCTTGCCGTTGAGGTCCTCGACGCCCTTGATGCTGTCGTTGTCGGCCTTGACCATGATGTCCTGGCCGGCCATGTAGTAGGGGCCGGCGAAGGCGACGCGCTTCGCCCGCTCGGCGTTGATCGTGTAGGTGGCCACGACCATGTCGACCGTGCCGTTCTCGAGGAACGGCTCACGGTTGGCGGACACGGCCTCCTTGAACTCGATCTTGTCGCCACCGCCGGGGCCGAACAGCCCCTCGGCGATGAGCTTGGCGATCTGGATGTCGAAGCCCTGCAGGTCGCCGGACGGCGTCTTCAGGCCGAACAGCGGCTGGTCGAACTTCGTGCCGACGACGAGCTTGCCCTTCTGCTGCAGCTTCGCCATGGCCGAGTCGGCGGCGAACGACGGGGTCTCACTCGAGCTGCCGCCCGAGGTCTCCTGCCCGCCTTCGCTCGCGCCGGAGCCGCTGTCGCCACCGCCTCCGCAGGCGGTCGCGACGAGCGCGATGGCGGCAAGGACCCCTGCCGCTGCTCGCCAGGTTCTGGTTCTCATCTGTATCTCCCGTTCGTGGCGGGCCGGTCAGTGCGCCAGGATCTTCGAGAGGAAGTCCTTGGCCCGCTCGCTTGTGGGGTTCGTAAAGAAGTGGTCGGGCGTGCCGACCTCCACGATCCGTCCCCCGTCCATGAACACCACACGCTGCGCGGCGCGCCGCGCGAAACCCATCTCGTGGGTCACCACGATCATCGTCATGCCCGACTCGGCCAGCTCCTGCATGACGTCGAGGACCTCGGAGATCATCTCCGGGTCGAGCGCCGAGGTCGGCTCGTCGAACAGGATCAGCTTCGGGTCCATCGCCAGGGAGCGCGCGATCGCGGCGCGCTGCTGCTGGCCACCCGACAGCTCGGCCGGGTACTTGGACGCCTGGTCCTCGATGCCGACGCGGCGGAGCAGGCCGCGTGCCTTCTCCTCGGCGTCGGCCCGCGACATCCGGCGCACCTTCATGGGGCCGAGCGTCACGTTGTCGAGGATCGACTTGTGTGCGAAGAGGTTGAACGACTGGAACACCATGCCCACGTCGGCGCGCAGCCGCGCGAGCTCCTTGCCCTCCTCGGGCAGGGCCGTCCCGTCGATGACGATGCGGCCGCCGTCGATGGTCTCGAGCCGGTTGATGGTGCGGCACAGCGTCGACTTGCCCGAGCCGGAGGGACCGAGGACGACGACGACCTCGCCGCGGTCGACGGTCAGATCGATGTCCTGGAGCACGTGCAGGTCACCGAACCACTTGTCGACGTGGTCGACCACGACCAATGGCTGGTCCGTCACCCGCGCTCCCTTCGGCCCCGTAGCAGCCGCGTAACCTAACAGAGGATGGCCCGTCGGGGGCGTCGGCTGTCACCGGGCGCGCGCTGGCGCGGACGCGCCGGCACGTCGCGGGGCGCGGCCTTCCGACGCCGATCCGACGGCCACCGGGAGTGACGCGCGCCCCGCGGTTGAGCGCGGCGGCACGACGCCGATATCCTCCACCGGCCCCGGTCCATGCCGGGCACGCTGGAGTAGCTCAGACGGCAGAGCAGCCGCCTCGTAAGCGGCAGGTCAGGGGTTCAAGTCCCCTCTCCAGCTCGAGTTCCTGGGATGGATCCCAGTCCCGGCCCCTCCTCGCGCTGCCGCGGACGCGGCCGACGAGCCCGACGTCGGCGACGCCGGCGAGGTGGCCGGACCCCTGCGACGGTCCGGCCCGGCTGCGCCGGCGCAACCGGGCGCAGGCCCCAGCCGCGCGCGCCTCGTGTCCGATTCGACCGAATCGGGGGCCGGCGACTGTCCGCCTCCGGGCGGCGCGCACCGTGGCCGGCATGAGCACGCCTGCCACCTCGCCGACAAGAAGCGCAGCGACGCCCGTCTGGACGCGCTGCGCCCGCCCGTGCGCCCGGTCGTACGCCGCAGCGCCGCCGCGGGCCCCCGCCGCCCGGTGCTCGCGCTCGCCGACATCGTGCGCATGCCCGCGCACGCCACCGAGCAGGTCCCAGTCGACGGCGCGCGCGAGCAGGGTAACCACCGCATCGCGCTGCCCGGCTGCTGCGAGGCGCTGGGCTGGGGGCCCGACACGGGCGTGACGGTCGAGGTCGGCGACGGCGCCGTCGTGCTGCGCCCCGCCGAGCAGAGCACGGTCGAGGCGCACGTGCGGGTCCGCAGCCAGGTCACGCTCTCGCCCGGGATGCGCCACGCCCTGGGCGTCACGCCCGGCGACACCGTGGTCGCCGTCGCCGACCCGCTGACGTCCACGCTGCGGCTGCTCGGCCCGGCCGCCGTCGCCGACGGGCAGCGGCTGGCCGCCCGCCCCCGCCCGGTCCGCGACGCCCTCAACCAGCTCGCCCCGACGCTCTCCGCCCGCCGGCTCGCGCTCGTGCTGCGCCTGCTCGCCCGCATCGACGACGACCAGCGCGAGACCCTGGCCGCCCTGGCCGGCGACGAGCTGGACGGCCTGCTCGCCGCCGACGACCACGACCTGCCCGACACCAGGGGCAGATGCAGCTGCTCGTCGACCGGTTCGGCGACCGCCGCCTCGACCAGGTCCGCGCCGGCGACATCGAGGCTCTCGCCGTCGCCAAGCGCGAGGCCGTCGTCGCCCGGGAGGACGAGCGCCAGGACAAGCTCGCCGACCAGGGCCTGGCCGGCGCGCCCCGGCGGACCGGGCGCGGCGCCGAGCGCAACCTGCTCGAGGCCGCGCGACGCTTCTTCGCCATCGCCGTCAACGACCGCCTCATCGCCGACAACCCCGCCCTGCGGATCCCCCTGCCACCCCGCGGCAAGCCTGGCGCCCGCTCGCTGAGGCCCGACCAGCTCACCTCCCTGTGGGCCACGGTCGTCTCCGGCGGCGACGACCCCGAGCTCGACGGGCTCATCGTGTGGTTCCACCTTGAGACCGGCGCCCGCCGCGGCGGCGCCCTCGAGCTGCGCATCCGCGACCTCAAGCAGGACGCCTGCACCATCACGCTGTACGAGAAGGGCAAGCACGGCAAGGTCGAGCGGCCCCAGCCGGTCTCGCGCGCGCTGATGGACGCCCTGACCGCCCACGCCCGCGCCCGCGGCGCCGGCCGTCCCGGCGACGCCGTCTTCCACTACCGCGACCCCACCTCGGAGCGGCCCCACCCGCTCGGCAAGAAGCGCTACGAGACCCTCGTCAAGCGCATCCGCAAGCAGCTGCCGTGGGCGCGGGACCGGTGGATGAAGCACCACGACCTGCGCCGCACCGGCGTGACCCTCATCGAGCGCATCTCGGGCAGCCCCGCCATCGCCCGCCTGTTCGCCGGCCACGCCACCGGCACGTCGCTGGATACCTACGACCATGCCGACGACGAGGAGCTGCGTGCTGCCCTGGCGGAGTATCTCGGCCGGCCCGTCGGCCCCGATGCCGAACGCGGCGATGCGGACGGCGGGCAGCACGGAGTTGAGGAGGCCTGAGCCGCGTGGGTCAGGGAGGACTTGCCCGCCCATCCCTGGGGGACTCCCCACCGTCGCGCTGTGTGCGCATGGCGGGTGCACCTCGTGTGGTGACGGTCCGGGCCGTGGCGGCTGGTGCACGGCGCCGCGAGGACGATACCGCGCCGCTGCGACGCTCAGCCCGTCAGAGGTTCGGCAGTCAGGTGACAGATGGCGATTCGTCGCCCCGCCGAACCGGTCCCTGCCGAGACGGTCAGATCACACGCCTGGTCTGTAGCCGGGCGGTCCGCACCCCGGGACCGTAGGTGTTGCAGTCTGCTACACTGCCAGTGTTCGCTGCGCCTGGAGGCACGATGCCCACCACGTCCCCCGCCCGCGTCGACGACGAGCTGTATCGCTCGGCGCAGTTGGTCGGTGACACGATGAGCCGCTCCGCTGCCCAGCAGATCACCCACTGGGCCCGCATCGGCCGCGCGCTGGAAGCATCCCCGGACGTGTCGACCGCCCACATCGCCGAGGTGCTGGCCGGCGACCGGGACTACGACACGCTCGACACGGACGAGCAGGCGCTGGTGCGGGCCCTGTGGGCCGAACGGTTCGGGCGCCTGCACCAGCAGCTGGACCTGGCGGCCACCTTCGCTGCCGAGGGCCATGCCTACGCCGAGCTCGACGACGAGGGCAACATCGTCACCGTCGACCCGACGGCCGGGCGCTGACCAGCCCGGTCCTGCACCTGATCGCCGGTCCTAACGGGGCCGGCAAGTCCAGCCTGTACGCACGGCTGCTCGGACCCGCCACGGGCCTGCGGTTCGTCAACGCCGACGTGATCGCCGCGCAGCGATGGCCCGACGACACGGTCGCGCACGCCTACGACGCCGCGCGGGCCGCAGCTGCCGAACGGGCCGCCCTGATCGCCGCACGACGGTCGTTCGTCACCGAGACGGTCTTCTCCCACCCGTCCAAGATCGAGTTGCTGGAGCAGGCCCGGGCGAGCGGCTACCTGACCACGCTGCATGTCGTCATGGTCCCCGAGGACCTGTCCGTCGTGCGTGTCGGACTGCGGGTCAGAGCGGGGGGACACGACGTTCCCGAGGACAAGATCCGGGCCCGGTATCGGCGGCTGTTCGCCCTGGTCGCCGAGGCCGTCGACACCGTCGACGAGACCGTTGTGTACGACAACAGCCGGGCCAACCCCGCGTTCCGTGTTGTTGCCCGACTCGAACATGGGCGGGTCGTCGGCGCACCCGACTGGCCCAGCTGGACCCCAGATGCCCTCCGATCGCTGACACGCTGACCGGACTGCGCCGTAGCTGGATCCCCGGGACGGACGGGGTATCCCGTACGCGATCGGGTGCCGACGGGACACGTCGCACCGCGGACGTATCGTGACTTCGAAGTTGGAGGTGGGCGATGACGCACGGATTTGACGGAAGCGTGAGCCAGCAAGCGTGGCGGGGGCGGTTTGCGGCCTTCCCCGACTATGTGCAGGCGGCCATCCACGCTCACGCGCCGTTGCCGGAGCCGCCGTCGGACCCGAGCAACATCACGGCGGTCATCTGGGCTGTGATCGCGGCCGAGGCGGCGCTCGCTGGTCAGGGCGGGGAGGTCGCTGCGCGGCAGCCGTTGCCTTGAGCCTTGAGCCACCTGACGGCGCCGAGCGAGAGCGGGCGCAACCGGTCGGCGACCTGCGGGCGCCAGGGTCACGCCCCCGGGACCGCATGCCGCCGCGAGGCTCACGCGGTGTCGCGCGCGGCTGCGTAGCGGCGATGGGCGGCTGCACGGCTGACACCGAGCGCGCGTCCCACGGCGCCGTAGGACGAGCCTGCGCTGACCGCCACGCGAGCTTGGCGGTCGGCCATCTCGTCGAGCCGCCGCGCCACAGCGCTGAGCACGGCGACGCGCTCGAGCGGGGTGTCGAGCCCCCGCCAGAGGGTGTGCTTGGCCCGCCATCGCTGTCGCAGCAAGAGCAGGCCGACGCTTCCCGACCGACCCTCGACGATCTGGCGCGGCGCCGGCCCGTGGGCGGCGATGGGAACACGGGCTGGGAGAACGGCGGGTGGCTGCCGGCGACGCTGCCACATCCCGGCCCCCTCCTCTCCGTGAACTCCCGACCGATCTGAGTAACCGACGGGACGATCTGAGTAGTCGCGTCGCCACGCGCGCGGTCGAGCGCCGCCATGGTGGAACCTCCGCCCCCCACGGAGGTCATCGTGCCGTTCTCGGCCGCCCTACGCCGTTCGAACCTGGTCCTGGTCGCTGCGCTGCTGGCCATGCTGCTCGTACCCGTCAGCAGCGGGCCGGCCCGGGCACAGACGCCCAGCCCCGAGACCGACACGGTCCAGGTCAGCCCGGACCACGGCCGGCCCGGCGACCCGATCACCATCGAGGGCTGCCTGCGCTGGCCGAGCGACATGGTGAAGCTGACCTGGGACGGCGCCCAGCTGGGCACCACGGCCCCGGTGACGAACAGCTGCTACTCGGCGCAGCGCACCGTGCCGGCGGCCGACCCGGGGCGCCACATCGTCGAGGCGATCAGCGGCGACTCCCGGGCGAGCACCGCGTTCACCGTCGACGCGCCCACCTCCGGGGGTGGCGACCAGCCGCCGCCCTCGCCCTCGCCGACGCTCACGCTCGACCCGTCCGATGTCGTGCCGGGGGACACCACCGACGCCGCGGGCTGCCGCTACCCCGCCTCGAGCAGCGTGACCCTCAGCTGGCCGGACGGGCGGACGCTGGCGACCACCACCGCCGGCAGCGACGGCTGCATCCAGGCGACCGTGACCGTCCCCGACGACGCGGTCGCCGGGTCGCACCGCGTGACCGCCGGCAGCAGTAACGGGAGCGCCCACGACACCGTGACGGTGCACGCCGTGTTCCTCCGGCTCGGCCGCACCTCGGGCGGCGCCGGCACGACGGCCGGTGCGGTCACCTGCGGCTGGCCGGTACAGCAGGAGCTCCTGCTGCGCTGGGACGACGGCAGCGTGCTCAGCGGCGGCCTCACGACCGACGGCCAGGGCTGCGTGACGGGCCAGGTCGGTATCCCCGCCGACGCGGCGCCGGGCGACCACACGGTCACCGCCGCGGCGAAGACGCTCGGGGTCGAGGCCACGGCGACCTTCTCGGTCACCCCACCCCTGCGGATCATGCCGTACCTCCGGCCGCTGCCGCCGCCGACCGTGCAGCTGCGCGACATCGACCTGTTCCCGAGCGGCGTCGAGTTCACGCAGGGCATCCAGTGCTTCGACACCTCCGAAGGGCTGACCGGCTGCGCCGACAACTCGCTGCCGCTCGTGCTCGGTCGCACGACCGCGATCCGCATCTACCTCGGCCTCGGCGGCCGGACCCGCGAGGACCGCATCGACGACGTGCCGGTGCGCTTCCACTACCGCCACCACGGCGGTGACTGGGTCACGGTGGACACGGCCGGCCCGGCGCTGCGGCAGCCCGACCGCGGGGACGCGGACGCGACGGCCAACCTGTTCCTGACGGTCAGCGGCTCGAGCGACGTGGACATCGACTACTGGGTGGAGGTCGACCCCGACCACACCGTCAGCCAGCTCAACCGGCTCAACGAGCGGTACCCGGACAGCGGCTACGCGCAGGTCACCTTCCAGCAGCGTCGCGGCCTGGACATCCTCGGCCAGCCGATCGACTACCACCCCTCCGGCTACACGGGCACGCGCACGCCGGGCGGGTGGGCCGTCAGCGGCGGCGCAGCCCTCTGGCTCGAGCAGATCCTGCCCGTGCCCACCGGCAGCATCGACTACCGGACGCTCTCCGGCACGCTCGACTGGACGCAGACGCTGACCGGCAGCGTGCACGATCTCATCCCGACCCTGAACGGGGTCTGGGTGCTCGCCCAGGTGTTCTCCCAGGCGCTGAACGGCCGACAGTTCCCCCTCGACCACCTCTACGGGTGGGTGCCCGCCCCCACGGCCGGTGACTGGGGACACGCGGACATGCCCGTCTACCCGCACGCCGGCGGGTACGGCGTCGTCGCCGTGGGCACCGACGGTCCGGGTACCGACACCGACAACCCCGGCCCCGGTGCGCTCATCTTCGGGCACGAGCTGGTGCACGACTACGACATCAAGCACACCGACACGCCGGACGCCTGCAACTCGAAGGACCCGAGCTCTCCCTTCCCCTACTCCTCGTCGAGCATCCAGGAGTACGGGTTCAACCCGGTCACCCGGAAGGTCTACGACCCGGCCAACACCCACGACCTGATGAGCTACTGCCCGGCACAGGGGAAGAAGCAGGGCTGGATCTCGCCCTACACCTGGTCGCAGATGTTCGCGGCCCTGGCCCCGGGCAGCGGCTCCCGCGCGACCCTCTCGGCGCGGTCCGCCGACGCGGGCGGCACCGCCGCACGCACGCCGCAGGCCGTCTCCTCGAGCGACGGCACCCTGGTGGTGGCCACCACCATCCAGCGGGAGGGCGGCGGCAGCCTCGGCGACACCTACCTGAGCGACGCCACCCCCGCCATCGACGAGCCGCCGGCGGGCGACCTGGCCGTCGAGCTGCGCGACGACACGGGCAACGTCGTCGCACGCCGGACCTTCGGGGTCGACTTCTCCAACGAGTACGGCGACGGCCACGGACCGGTCGGACCCGGGCACACCGGCCCCTACGACCAGGCGACCATCCAGCTGACGCTTCCGTGGGACACGGCGGCCGCCGAGGTCGTGCTGCTCGACGGCAGCCAGGTGCTGGACCGGCGCACCGTCAGCGCGAACGCGCCGACGGTCACGGTCACCGCCCCGTCCACACCGACGACCTGGCACGCGCACGAGACCGCCGAGGTCAGCTGGCGGGCCAGCGACCCGGACGGTGACGCGCTCACCTACGCGCTGCTCTACAGCCACGACGCCGGCGCATCCTGGACCGTGCTCGCCCGGCATCTGACCGCCACCCGCACCACCCTCGCGGTCGACGACCTGGCCGGCGGCGACGCCGCCCGCTTCCGGGTCGTCGCGAGCGACGGGGTGCGGACGGCGACGGCCGACTCGGCCGCCGTCAGCATCCCCGGCCACGCGCCCACGGCGACGATCCTCAGCCCCGCCGCCGACGACGTGATCGCCCGGGGGGACCTCGCGGTCCTCACCGGCGGCGCCGTCGACCGTGAGGACGGGCGCGTCGCCGACGCCTCGCTGACGTGGACGAGCGACCGGGACGGACCGCTCGGAGCCGGCAGCCGCGTCACGACCAGCGACCTGAGCGCAGGGACGCACACCATCACGCTGACGGCCACCGACGCCGACGGTGTGACGGGTACCGACACCGTGCGGCTCACCGTGGCCGGCGCCACCGAGCCCACGCTGGACCCGGACCCGGCGACGGTCGGGGAGGCGGCGACCGCCACCAGCCGGGCGATCGCCGGCACGGACCGCATCATCGGCTGCACCGTCGACTACGGCGACGGCGCCGCCCCGGCCGCAGGCGTGCTCGACGGCCATGTCTGCCGCGGCCCGGCGCACACCTACCGCGATGCCGGCGAGGTACGCGTCGTCGTCACGTTCGTGGGCGCGGAGGGGCCGCTCGTCCGGCGTGGCGTGACGGTGACGGTCGCCGATGCCCCGCTGCCGCTGGTCACCCGGCTGGCCGGCAGCAACCGGTTCGCCACGGCGGCGACCATCGCCCGCGAGCGGTTCGATGCGGGCGTCCCGGTCGCCTATGTCGCGACCGGTGGCTCCTTCGCCGACGCGCTGGCCGGGGTGCCCGCCGCCGGTCTCGCCGGCGGACCGATCCTGCTCGTCACCCGCGACCGGATCCCCTCGCCGACGGCCGCCGAGCTGCGCCGGCTGCGGCCCGGACGCATCGTCGTGCTCGGTGGCACGGCCGCCGTCGGCGCAGGGGTCGCCGACCAGCTGGCCGCCTATACCGACGGTGGGGTGACCCGGCTGGCCGGCAGCACCCGGTTCGCGACGGCGGCGGCCATCGCGACGGCGACCTTCGACGGGCCGGTGCCGACCGCCTACGTGGCGACCGGGACCGGCTTCGCCGACGCGCTCGCCGGCGGCCCGCTCGCCACGAGCGGCCATGGTCCCGTGCTGCTGACCGCCCGCGACTGGCTGCCCGGTCCGACCCGCGACGCCCTGCTGGATCTCGAACCCGGTCGGATCGTGGTGCTGGGCGGCGCTCACGCCGTGTCGGACGAGGTGCTCGCCCGGCTGAGGGACCTCACCGACGGGGAGGTGGCCCGCGTGGCCGGCAGCAACCGGTTCACCACCGCCACCGACGTGTCCGCGCGCGCCTTCGCGGATGGCTCGGCGCCGGTCGTCTACGTGGCGACGGGCGGCGGCTTCGCGGACGCGCTCGCCGGCGGTCCCGTGGCGGCGCTGCTGCGCGGGCCGGTGCTGCTGGTCGGCGACACTCTGCCGGACGTGGTGCGGCGCGAGCTCGACCGGCTCGCCCCGCGGCGGATCGTCGTCCTCGGCGGCCCGGCCGCGGTGCCGGAGTCGGTGGTCGCCGCGCTGCGCGAGGTCATGCGCGGGGGCTGACGGCCGCCGGCGCGGTGGCCCGCGGTGCTCCGGACCCAGGATCACGAGCGAGACGCGTCGCGGCTGCGTGGTGCGTCGACGACACCGCTCCCCGGCTGGTGGATCGGACCGGGTCTCGGTCAGGCGACGATCGCGACCGACGGGTCGTCGCCGGCTCCGTCGCGCACGAGCATCTTGCCGATGTTGTCGCCCTCGAACAGCCCGAGGAACGCGTCGACCGCGTGGTCCAGCCCGTCGACGACGGGAGGTTGCTCGGACCCGGGCTCGGCGCTGATCCCGGTCGGCAAGCTCCACCTCGACCAGGTCGAGGTCATCGAGGGTCGGGTGCCGGTGGGGCGGCTGGTCAGCCGCCACTCGCGCGTCGTTGCGGGGGTCGTCGTCACGAGAAGTCCCGTACATCGGGGGGTGTCTGCCTCCGATGCACCTACTGGCGGGCGACCTTCCACTCTGAGGGACGGACGCTCGGGTCGCAGCGGGCGTGCGGCGGGCGGGAGGGCGCTACGTCAGCAGCCGATCGAGGATGCCGCGGGCTTGCGCGAGCAGCGCAACGTCGTCGTGAAGGACGTAGGTGAGGTTGGCGCCCGAGAGCAGCGTGACGAGCTCGAACGCGAGGGTGGCCGGCTCGGCTCGCCTCGGCAGCGATCCCTCCTTCGCGGCGACGGCCGCGACCGTCTCGAGCAGCTCGGTCCACTCACGCTGGGCGGCGGCGACCGCATCGTGGACCGGCCCCGGTCGCGACCCGAACTCGGCGGCGGCCGCGACGAAGAAGCAGCCCCCGGGAAACACCCGCGCCTCGACGTAGCGCAGGAAGCCGTCGCACAGCGCCCGCAGCTGCGACAGCGCATCGTCGTGTTCGAACGCGGGGACCACGACCTCCTCGATGAACACCTGCCGGGCGGCGCCGACGGTGGCGACCTGCAGCTCCTCCTTCGAGCCGAAGTGCGCGTACAGGCCACTCTTGCTCATCCCGACCGCGTCCGCGAGGCCGCCGATCGACAGTCCCTCGAGCCCGTGCACGCTCGCGAGGTCCGTGGCGGTGGCCAGGATCGCCTCACGGCTCCGGACGCCGTCCGAGCGGACGGCGCGGGTGCGCTGCGGCATCGACGAGGCCTTTCCGTTGCTCGGTGGCCTATCACGGATCCGACCCTTGACAAGATAGCACGACCGTGCGTAGTGTCACACAAGGAGAACGAACGATCGTGCTAAGTATGGTGCGGCCAGCGTGTGTGAGGACGCGGCGGCGGCTCGGTCGGACCACCGAGTCGAACGCGACGCAGGAGCCGGACATGGCACACGAAACGTCCCTGATGGCGCAGCGGCAGCGACCGCTGCGTGCCCACTACCGCGAGGAGCCGTCGGCCGCCATCACCACCAAGCAGGTCCGCACCGTGGACGCCGCGGCGACCGATCCTGTCCACGGTGCGGTGGAGGCGGTCGGGGCGTTCCCCACGTCGCACTGGGCGTTCGGGATCGACCGGAAGATCGGCGGGGACGGCGACCTGCCCAATCCTGGCCATCTGCTGTGCGCAGCGCTGGCGGCCTGCGAGGACAGCACGATCCGCATGGTCGCCGACCACCTCGGTGTCGAGGTGTCGACGCTCGAGGTCACCGTCGTCGGCGAGGTCGACTGCCGCGGCTGCCTGGCGATGGACGCGACCGTCCCGGTCGGGTTCCGCTCCCTCGACGTTCGCGTCTGCCTGAAGGTCGCCCCGGGCACCGATCCGCGACGCGAGCAGCAGCTCCGCGACGCGGCGGACCAGCTCTGCGTCAACCTCGACACGCTGCGCCGGGGCATCCCGGTCAGCGTCTCCTACGAGCACCCACCGGCGCGGTCGGCGACGGCCCCGGCCCGCCCGCCGAGGACCCTGACCTGACCACCCTCACCCCTCACGACGGGAAGGAACCACGCATGGACACCACCACGCCGTCCACCCCGGCGACGCAGTCCACGACGGCCGGCACGAGCCTCAACGGCTGGAACCTCGAGCAGGTGGGGCCGGCATTTGCCGAGCTCGCCGCCCACCCCGAACGCGGCGCCCTCACGTGGCGCAGCCGCGTCCGCTGGGATGGGGGCTTCGCCGCCGACGCCACCCCCGACACGGTCGAGGTCGAGCTCGAAGACCACAACGACATGGCCGCGTTCCTGGGGCTGCGCGACGACGTGCGGCCGGGCCTCCAGGAGGTCGCGGTCCGCGTCGCCGTCGAGAACGTCCGCCGACGACGACGCCCTCGTCGAGCTCGCCGACGCCGTCCGGGCGCGCTCCGACATCTACGACACGCTGCGCAACCCCGTCGACATCCAGCTCGCGGTGCGCCGCGCCGCGCCGGTGGCGAAGGGGGCGCAGGCATGATCAAGCGCACCCTGATGACCGGCTACGGGCTTCTGGCCTATGCCGCGTTCCTCGTCGTCTTCCTCTATGCCCTCGGGTTCGTCGAGGGGCTCGTCGTCCCCAAGGCGATCAACGACGGCACCGTCACCGACCCCGCCTGGGTCGGGCTCCTGATCGATGTCGGGCTGCTGGGTCTGTTCGCCGTCCAGCACAGCGTGATGGCGCGACCCGCGTTCAAGCGCTGGTGGACGCAGTTCCTGCCACGCCCGATCGAGCGCACCACCTACGTCGCGCTCTCGTCGGGAGTTCTGGCCCTGCTGCTGTGGCAGTGGCGCCCGTTCGCCGACGTGCTGTGGGAGGTGGGCGAACCGTGGCGGACCGTGCTGTACGCCGTCTCGCTCGGCGGCTGGGCGGTCGTGCTCATCTCGACGTTCCTCATCGACCACTTCGATCTGTTCGGGCTTCGCCAGGTCGTGCGTCAGCAGCGGGGGCTCCCGCAGGTCAGCCCGACCTTCCGCACGCCGCTGTTCTACCGGCTCGTGCGGCACCCGCTGATGCTCGGGTTCGTCATCGCGTTCTGGGCGGCGCCGACCATGACGACCGGCCGGCTGCTGTTCGACCTCGCCACCACCGGCTACATCCTGGTCGCCCTCCGGCTGGAGGAGCGGGACCTCGTCACCCACTTCGGGGAGCGCTACCTGCGCTACCGCGAAGAGGTGCCCATGCTCGTGCCCGGTATCCGGCCGCTCGCGTCGCGTCGCGGGCGCGCGGAGGTGCCGTCGCACACCTGCGGACAGCCGCTGCCGCCCGCCAGCACGACCCGTCCCATCAGCCACCACCCCGCACGATCCACCGTCTCGTCCCGGCACCCGCCAGAACGGCGACGGTGATGCCGGCCGACAGCCCCGGCCACTCCGGCGGGTCGTAGCCGGCCCCGCCGGCGTAGCGGATCCCGGTCAGGCTGCGACACGTCGTGCTGGCCGTCGACACGCCGGCGCTGGTGGCGGCGGCCTCGCTCGTGCACGACCACGGCGCCACCGCCACGCCTCCGGCGAAGAACCCCGCCACCGCGGCCACCGTCGGCCAGAACAGCCGCGGACGGCGACGTCGGACCCCGGTGGCCGCATCCACCAGCACGATCGCGCCGCCGATCAGGAACGGCAGCCCGATCGTCAGGATCGCGACCATCCCGAACGCGACCAGCATCCCGCCCACCAGCAGGACCGGCCAGCGCCGCTGGTGTTCCGGCATCGTCTACGCTCCTTGAGCGACCGCTCAACACCTTAGCGTCCTTTGAGCGACCGCTCAACAGTGGGAGCGTGCGATGCCCGACGCCAAGACCGCCCTCAAGGCCGCCGCGCTGGCAACCCTGACCCGCCGTGGGATCGCCGGCACCTCCGCCCGGACCATCGCCGAGACCGCCGGGATCAGCCAGGGCCTGATCTTCTACCACTACGGGTCGGTCAACGGGCTGCTCGAGGCCGCCTCCCGCGAGGCCGCCGAAGCACGGGCCGCGAGCTACCGGCGACGGCTGGCCGAGGTCACAACGCTGGGTGAGCTCGCCGCGCTGGCCCGCCAGCTCCACGACGAGGAACGCCAGCTCGGCAACGTCGCCGTCATGGCCCAGCTGCTCGCCGGCGCCCACACCCACCCCGAGCTCGCCCCCGTCGCCCGCGCCAACTACGACCTGCTCGCCGGCGAGGTCCGCCACACCCTGCACCGGCTGCTCGGCGACACCGCCCTGGCCGACGCGCTGCCCGCCCACCATCTCGCCCACGCCGTCTCCGCCGCGTTCATCGGCATCGAGCTCCTGCCCGACCTCGACGACCAGCCCGACGCCACCGGCGAGCTCTTCGACACCCTGGCCGAGCTCGCCCGGCTGGTCGACAGCGTCCTGGACCTCGGCCCCACCGCCACCACCGCCCTGCGCCGGCGACTGGCCCACAAGACACGCGGCAGCTGAACCCGGCGGCCACCAAGCGCGGCAGGTCACTCGTCGCCGACGACAGCAGCGGCGAAGGCGACACACCGAACGGCGTCGTCTGGCGGCGGAGAGCGTGCCTGTCAGAGCCGACCAGCCAACGCCACGAGGCGGAGTGAGAGCGGGCCCTTCAGCCGGCGTCCGCTTCCGACGTGCACGGGTCGGTCCCCACCGCCCGACCTCTCGCCGTTCCAGCGCCAGCGATTACCGAGCTCGTCATGCTGGCAGCGCGCCTTGCGGACGTCGGCGCCGCGCTTGACGTCGGAACCCTGAGAGCAGCGCAGCCCGTGAAACCGGCGCAGCGTCGACGGCGACTGCCGCTACTGCAGGTCCAATACCGTCTCGAGAGCGAGGTCGACGCCCCACTGCTCCTCGGCGGTGAGGTGGCCGTGGTAGTCGCCGAGCCTGCTGACATCGACCGCGCCGGTCTGTTCGACGAGGACGCGTGTCGGTGTGCCGCCGATGTCGATCTCGGGCCGAAAGGAGGCGGCGCGCGCCGCGGTCGAGGTGGGAGCGATCAGCACGGTGGACAAACGCAGCAGTGCATCCGACTGCACGATCACGCCGTAGCGGACACCGGACTGCTCGTGCCCTTGCCGTCGACCGAGACGCAACCGGAAGACGTCACCCCGGCGCACGCAGTTCCTCCATCATGGCCGCCACCTCCGCAGCCTCGGCACGGTCCTGCTCGTCCTCAGCCAGCGCGGCGACCTCGTCGATCAGTCGCCGACGGTCGCGAAGCTGCTGGGCAGCGATCACGAGCCCATGACGCACCGCCTCGCTTCGGGAGATGCCGGTGGCCTCGAGCTCGGCCAGGGCCCGACGGGCGTCGTCGTCCAGGCGTACGGAGATCAGATCACTCATGCGGTGAGTGTATCACGAATTGTGTGACGGGATCGTTGTCATGTTCCCGTCGCGGTGTGCAGCTGGGTCGCTTCTCCCCGGGCAGCGCGGCTCTGCGTCGGCGACTGGCCAGCGCCGTCTACGCCTGGTCCTCGATGGGGAGGAGAACGCTGCGGGCCCACTGCGGCAGCGACCCGGGGTGGGCGGCTCGGGGCCCGATGATCCCGATCACGACCGACATGTGGCGGGGCGCGCGAGCGGGCCAGGCGGTGGCGCCGTCAGTGAGCACCACCACGACGTCGGGCCGGGGGCGAAGGGACGCCACCGCCTCGATCGCTGCGGCGAGGTCGGTACCACCGCCGCCGGTGAGCCGTACCTCATCGGCGGAGCGCACGGTCTGGATGCTGCGCAACCCGACGTCCGCGGAGACCACCCGATGGCGTCGGGCCGGGATGCCCGAGCTCCGGCACACGCCTTGCAGCTCGCTCAACGCTCGGCGGAGCTGTGGTTCGGACATCGACGCGGAGGTGTCGATGATGGTGGTGATGGTCGGCGTCGGGGAGACCATCGCGGGAGTGACGACCTGAGGGACCCGGCGGCGTCCGGGCCGGTGGTAGCGGAAGTCGACCTGGCCGGCCTGGTAGGCGACCGACTGTCTGACGGCCGCTCGCAGCAGCCGGGACCAGGGCGCCTTGGGCGGCTCCAGGACCCGGTCGGCCCACCGTCGCAGCCCGCCGGGCACGGTGCCGGCATCGAGATGCTGCTGTGCGGCGTCCCGGACCTGGTCGGCGACCGCACGTCGGATCAGCTCACCCTCGGTGCGTGATCGTCCGGTCAGCCCGTCGTGCTCGCCGACCTCGCAGGGCAGCGGGTGCCCGCCCGATCCGGAGCCGCAGCACACCGACACGAACCGGTCGTCGCTCGCCGCAGCCAGGCTCGCGTAGTACTCCTCGGCGAGCTGTTCGTCCGGCTGGCCGAGCGAGGCCGGCGTGATCGGTGCGCCGGGCAGGGGCACGCCGGCCGCCGTCAGGTCGTCGTTGATCTCGGCGTCCGCGGCCAGGTTCCACCGCAGCGGGTGCTGACGGGGCTGCTCCGCGTGGCGTGCGTGATGGTCGCGCAGCAGGTGGAGGACCTCGTGGAGCAGGACCCCGGCCGCGTGGGCCGGCCCCCACCGTTGCAGCGTGGCGGGGTCGAGGTACAGCCGCCAGTGCGCGTCCACGCCGAAGGTCTCGAGCCCGGGGGCCGCGACGGGGGTCACCTCGAACAGCGCGGTCGCGAGGTAGGGCATCCGGTCGAGCGCCCGCAGGCGCGCCGCGGCGAACGCGTCGGCCTCGGCAGCTTCGAGCCGTCGTGTGGTGGTGGCCCGGCGCGGACGGGCGCCGCTCACGCGAGCATCCCGGCGTGGCGCAGCAACGGCTCGAAGTCGAGGACGGCGTCGGGCACGGGCGCGTCCGCCGGTCGGCTGCGAAACAGCGAGCGCGCTGCGACGGCGGCCAGGTCGAGCCGCGCGAGCCGCAGGATGTCCCAGGCGCGCAGCCAGGCGTCGGTCGTGCCGCGGTGCGCGGCCACGGCGGCGACGCCGGACAGGACCGCGAAGACCCGGTCGTCACGGTCGTCCGGCACGAAGACGACGTTGCCGTCGAGGACGTCGGCGGGGTCGGGCAGGTCGCTGTGACGCGCCCAGGTCAGCAGCTCCATCCCGGCGGCCTCGCCGACCAGCCCACGGGCGGCGGCGCCGCGGGCGTCGTGGGCGTCGGCCGGCAGGAAGGACAGCACGCGACGCAGGTAGTCCCAGGTGCGCGGGCTCGGCCAGGCGCGGCCTGCGGCGTCCGGGTCGGTCGGGCACTGGTTCCAGCGGCCGGCGCGGGCGCGCAGGAAGCCGCTGACGGTGGCGGTCTCGCGGGCCAGCTGCCGTGGCGTCCCGTCGGTCAGCGGGATGTGGTCGTGGGCGGCGGTCACGGCATCGAAGCCGACGGACAGCCCCTCGACCCAGGCGTCGAACTCCGGACGGTGATCGAGGTGGAGGAACCGGTTCGCGGTCGGTGCGGCGAGCTCCCACCCGCCCGCCGCCGCGTCGACGGGGTTGGCGGCCGCGACGATCCGTGTCCCGGGCGGCAGCGCCAGGTCACCGACGACCCGGTCCTTGGCCACGCGCAGCATCGCGGCCTGGACCGACGGTGCGGCCGTGCTCAGCTCGTCGAGGAAGAGGTAGCCACCATCCGCGTCGACGAGGTTCTGTGCCCACCGCGGCGGCGCCATGACCACCGACCCGTCCGGCTGGACCACCGGCAACCCGTTCAGATCCGCAGGCTCCCGCAGCGATCCGATGACGACCTCGGTGTGGAGCCCGTCGAGGCGCCCGAGCGTCTCGACGAGCTCCGACTTGCCGGTCCCCGGCGTGCTCCACAGCAGCACCGGCACCCTGGCCCGACCCGCTGCGCGGATGACGGCCAGCAGCACCGCGGTTTCGGACATCTCGACTCCTATCCGCCGAGGCGGCTCAGCGCGGCCGCGACCTCGTGCCGGCGCCGCCACTGCTCGACCCGTTCCGGAAGGTCGGTCCCCGCGCCACGGACGGTCTCGAGCACGAGCGGCTCCATCGCGGGGGCAGGACCGAAGCGCTCGAGCAGGTCGACCAGCGCCGTGGCTGCCTCACGAGTCGGCAGCAGCGCCTGCACCAGACGGAGTTGGGATGCGACCCCCGCATCCAGCCGGGCCGGATGGCGACTGGTGATCCGGGCCAGCCTCGACGCGAGCAGCCTCCGGGCTTCCTGAGCCGCCCACCGCCGTACCGGCGGCGAGGCAACCGACGCATGGCGGCCGAGCAGCGTCAGCGTTTCCGTCACGCTGGGCGCGCCGGGCCGGCGATGGAGAAGGCTGCCGACCATCCCGTCGAGCAGCGGCGGGCAGGTCTCGGGCGAGAGGTGAGCCAGACGGGGCCATAGCCTCGCCGCGGTGGCTGCGGCGAGGGGGCCGACCAGATCGGCCAGCTCCTCGAGGTCACCAAGCTGGCGGTGGAACGCGTCTGCGGCCGTCGGGCTGCGAAGGCAGCGCGGACAGTCCGCGGCGCGGAGTTCGCCTGGCGGGCCGTGGGCTGGAAGTCGACCGCACGCGGTCCACGACTCGTCCGGCAGCACCAGATGGGTCCGTCCACCAGCGAGGGGGCGGACCGCGGTCCAGCCCTCGGTCACCGCGGGCGACATCCATGCGATGCGTGCCGCCCGCCACCGGCCTGGCTGCCCGGAGCTGCAGACGCGAGCGAGATCCACCGCTGTTCGGCGCCGGCTTCCCCGTGGCACCCGCGTTAGCGGCACCAGCGCGACAGGGTCTGGTGACGGCGCGTCGGCCGGCAGTGCGGCGCCCACACCCGGAACCCAGGCTCTGGCGGCACGCCTGGAACCGTCGAGCAGCACCATGCCTTCGGGCAGAGCGCGAAGCAGCTCGGCGCAGGCAAGCTCCGGCTCGATGTCCCCCGTCTCCAGCGATACGAGTGCGACCCCGTCGAACCTCGACACACCACCCCCGCTCATCGAACGTCTGTTCTCTACCTGCCGCAGGCGTCTGGCGTCAACCCACCGATCCGAACGCTCGTTCGTCGGCGTGTGCGGTGCGTCCCGTGCACAGGGCGACAACCGTTGGTCGCACCAGCGCCGCGTTGGCCGTGGCGTCACGCGTGGTGAGGCAGCTCACCGACGAGCTCGACGGGGGGTGTGGCCCGACAGGAGGCGCAGCTGCCTGCCAGGTGCCAGCCGGCGTGAACGGCGCGGCGTCAGAAGGCGGACAGGAGGGCGGCGTAGCCAACGGCCGCGGCAGCGAAGGCCGTGAAGCGGCTCCGACGCTCCTCGGGGAGCTCCTCCTTGAGGACGTTGAGGACGATGCCGCCGGCCATGAAGGCGAGCAGCAGCGCCATCGTCGTCGTGTCCACCGATCCGCGCAACGACAGCAGCCAGCCGCCGACGACGGCTGCGGCGACGAGCCATCGGCCGCGGGACCGGTACAGCTCACCGTGGTCCTCGACGAGGGCGTGGTCGTTGACGACGAAGTGCACGGCGATCGCGGCCGCGTAGAGGGCGAGGCTGGTAGCGCCCGCTTCCTGCTGCTCGAGCAGCACGTAGCCGGCGATGCCGTTGTAGACCGCGTACGAGCCGATGTGGAGCCAACCGAGCCCGGAAGACCCGGGGCCGCCGACCACCGCGCTCGCGGATCCGGCGCCGGTGTCGCTCGGTCGCGACACGAGCCGCTCCAACCCGTAGAAGACCACCAGCCCGAGCAGTGCACCGATCCAGAGCTCGTGCGGGAGGCTTGCGGCGACAGCACCCGTGTCGTTGAGCTCGCCCTGCAACCGGGTCAGCTCGGGCAGCAGATGGACGAAGACGTAAGCGACGGACACGCCGCCGCCCACCGACAGCCAGCGGCTGCGCGGGATGCCGTGGAACGCCTCCTCGAACCGCCGTGCCACGACGTGGACCACCGCGAGCCCGAGGGCCGCGGCTGCCGTGACGAGCGTCGCATGGTCCACGGCCGCAGTGTCCCGGTCTCGGCGGCGTCGAGGGCCGCGGCAGGTGTCCGTGTGTCCAGGCCGCGGCAACGGCCGCACCGGCAGGTGGGTCGTTCTGCCGCCCTGGGCGGGCCGGTCGTCTCTCGACCGGATCTCACCGACACTGCTTGTTTGGACCCGTGACGCGCGAAGAACCCGTGACGCGCGAAGGACGTGATCGGCATGACTCGAGAGTCTCCCAGGACTCCTCAGCACGGCCGAACCGGTCGTCCCGACTTCGGCCTCCTCATCGCGCTCGGCATCGGTGGGGGTGTCGCCCTGGGCGCCGCCTTCGGGGCGGTCGCCTGGGGCATCGCCCTGGGCCTGCTGGTGACGACCCTCCTCAACGCGGTGTTCGAGTGGCGCGAGGGGGCTCCCGGTGGCCGGGCGGCGCTCGGCATCAGTGCGGTCGGCGCGATCGTCGTGCTGGCCATCCTGCTGTGGTCCTGACCGACGGGGCCACGCTGACCGAGCTGTTCGAGGGCGCCGGATTCGACGCCGTCCACCTCGAGACCGTCGCGACGACCTGGCGGATGCCGTCGATCGACACCCTCCTGCGCGCGTTCGGGGCGTGGGCGCAGATCGACACCTTCCCGGCGGAGACCCGCACGGCGATCGAGGAGACCGTCCGGTCCGGCGGCACGGCGTACGCCTCCGAGGCGGACTGGCGATCCCGAACCCGATGGTGCTGGTCTCCGCCGAGCGCCGGCCCTGAGCTCCCCAGCCGACCGTGGTCACGCGGACACCAGCCAACCTCGAGCTGCGGCCGAACGCCGGCGCTCCGGGCTCCCGCGGCGCTACGGTCGGCGCATGGGACGAACGGATCGTACAAGCCTCGTGATCCCGGCCGCACGCGAGCAGGTCTACGCCGCGCTGCTCGACCCGGTGGCACTCGAGACGTGGCTGCCGCCGGGCAACATGGTCGGCCGCATCCTGGCGTTCGACCCGCGGCCCGGGGGCATCTTCCGGATGGAGCTGACCTATCTCGACGGCAGCACGGGGAAGAGCTCCGAGCACAGCGACGTCACCGAGGTCACGTTCGTCGAGCTGCTCAGAAACGAGCGAGTCGTGCAGCGGGTCGAGTTCGATTCGGACGATCCGTCGTTCGCCGGGACGATGACCATGACGTGGTCGCTGCGCGAGGCCGGTGACGGCACCACGGTGGAGATCCGTGCCGACGACGTGCCGCCCGGGATCTCGCCGGACGACCACGCCAACGGGATGGCCGCGTCCCTGAACAACCTCGCGGACTTCCTGGCGGCATCCCACCCGCCCGAGCAGCGTCAGCGCGCGACGTGACGGGATCGACGCCCCCATCGATCCGGTCGCGCGCTCCCCGGCGCCGTCGTAGGCAGCAATCCGGTCCGACCGACGGCACGACAAGGCGAGCCTGCCGCCGCCCCGATGCGGTCACGCGCCAGCGAGGTGTGGCGACGGCTCGTCGCCCACCGGGCCGCCGCGCTGCTGGACCTCGACCGTCCTGCCGACGCGGTCACGGAGCTCTCGCCGGCGGTCGCTCGCCATCACTACGACGAGCACCTCCACGGGCTGCTGCTGACCGCGCTGTCCCGCACCGGTCGCCACGGCGAGGCACTCGAGCGCTACGACGGCCTGCGCCGCCGACTGGCCGACGACCTCGGAAGCGACCCCGGCCCCGACCTGCAGCGGCTCCACCTCGCGCTGCTCGAGCACCGGACCGCCTGAGCCCTGGCTGGACCGACGAGCACCAGCCCGAATGTGAGCAGGGCACCGACGGGCGTCGTCACCGTGAGCACGTCGCCGAGGAAGACCGCGCGGACCCCGTCGACGATGTGCTTGACCGGGTTGATGTCGCTCAGGATCTCCAGCCACCGGGACGCGAGACTGATCGGCAGCAGCCCGATCAGGCGCCGACGTAGGCCGCGAGGTGCTCGCCGGTGACGGTGGAGCGGTCGGCGACGATCGCGGCGGGCGTGCCCTCGAAGGCGATCCGCCCGCCGTCGTGGCCGCCACCCGGACCGAGGTCGATGACCCAGTCGGCGTGTGCCATGACCGCCTGATGGTGCGAGATGACGATCACCGAGGTGCCGCCGTCGACGAGCCGGTCGAGCAGCCCGAGCAGCTGCGCGACATCGGCGAGATGGAGCCCGGTGGTCGGCTCGTCGAGGACGAAGACGCCGCCCGTCTCGCCCATATGGGTCGCCAGCTTGAGCCGCTGCTGCTCGCCGCCGGACAGCGTCGGGAGCGGCTGCCCGAGGGTGAGGTAGCGGAGCCCCACGTCCGCGAGTCGGCCGAGGATCCGGTGCGCCGCCGGGCTGCGCGCCTCCCCGGTCCCGAAGAAGTCTGCGGCCTCGGCCACCGTCATCGCGAGCACCTCGCTGATGTCGTGGCCGGCGAGGCGATGCTCGAGCACCGAGGGCTCGAACCGCTTGCCCCCGCACTCCTCGCAGACGGTCGAGACGCTCGCCATGATGCCGAGGTCGACCTCGATGACGCCGGCGCCGTTGCAGGTCGGGCAGGCTCCCTCGGAGTTGAAGCTGAACAGCGCGGGCTTCACGCCATTGGCCTTCGCGAACGCCTTGCGGACCGGGTCGAGCAGCCCCGTGTACGTCGCTGGGTTGCTCCGCCGCGAGCCGCGGATCGCGTCCTGGTCGATCGCCACCACCCCGTCCCGGCCGGACACCGAGCCGTGGACGAGCGAGCTCTTGCCGGCGCCCGCGACTCCCGTGACGACGACGAGCACGCCGAGCGGGATGTCGACGTCCACGTCGCGCAGGTTGTGCGTCGACGCGCCGCGGACCTCCAGCGCACCGGTGGGTGTCCGAACGGTCTCCTTGAGCGTGGCCCGGTCGTCGAGATGGCGGCCGGTGACGGTCCCGCTGGTCCGAAGGTCGGCGACGGTGCCCTCGAAGCAGACCGTGCCCCCCGACGTCCCGGCGCCGGGGCCGAGGTCGACGACGTGGTCGGCGATCGCGATCACCTCCGGCTTGTGTTCGACGACCAGCACGGTGTTGCCCTTGTCGCGCAGCCGCAGCAGCAGGTCGTTCATCCGCTGGATGTCGTGCGGGTGGAGGCCGATCGTCGGTTCGTCGAACACGTAGGTGACGTTGGTGAGCGACGACCCCAGGTGGCGGATCATCTTCGTGCGCTGGGCCTCGCCACCCGACAGCGTCCCCGACGGCCGGTCGAGGCTGAGGTACCCGAGCCCGATCTCGACGAACGACTCGAGCGTGTGGTGCAGCGCCGCCAGCAGCGGTGCCACCGACGGCTCGTCGAGACCGCGTACCCACCCGGCCAGGTCAGTGATCTGCATCGCGCACGCGTCCGCGATGTTGATCCCCTCGATGGTCGAGGACCGCGCCGCCTCGCTGAGCCGGGTGCCGTCACATTCGGGGCAGGCCGTGAAGGTGGCCGCCCGGTCCACGAAGCGTCGGATGTGCGGCTGCAGCGAGTCACGGTCCTTGGAGAACATCGACTTCTGGAGCCGGACCAGCAGCCCTTCGTAGGCCCGGTTGACGCCGTTGACCTTGACCCGCGTGCCCTCGTGGTGGAGGAAGTCGTGCAGCTCGGCCTCGGTGTAGTCGCGGATCGGCTTGTCCGGATCGAGGAAGCCGGACTCGGTGTACAGCTTCACCATCCAGCCGTCCGCGGTGTAGTTGGGGACCGTGATCGCGCCCTCGGCGAGCGACAGCTCCTCGTCGTAGATCTCGGCGAGGTCCACGTCGGGGACCGTGCCGAGCCCTTCGCAGTGCGGGCACATGCCGCCGGTGCGCGTGAAGGTCACCTTCTCGGTCTTCGTGTCACCGCGTTCGATCGTGATCGCGCCACTCGCCCGGACCGAGGGGACGTTGAAGGAGAACGCGTTGGGGGAGCCGACGTGTGGCTGCCCGAGTCGGCTGAAGAGGATGCGCAGCATCGCGTTGGCGTCGGTGGCGGTGCCGACCGTGGAGCGCGGGTCGGCACCCATCCGCCGCTGATCGACGATGATCGCGGTCGTCAGCCCGTCGAGGACGTCCACCTCGGGTCGTGCGAGGGTCGGCATGAAGCCCTGCACGAAGGCGCTGTAGGTCTCGTTGATCAGCCGCTGCGACTCGGCGGCGATCGTGTCGAACACCAGCGACGTCTTGCCCGAGCCGGAGACGCCGGTGAACACCGTCAGCCGGCGCTTCGGGAGCTCGACCGCGATGTCGGCGAGGTTGTTCACGCGTGCGCCGTGGACACGGATGAGGTCGTGGCTGTCGGCGACGTGCTGCGCCGGTTCGGGCGCGTCCGTGGTCGTGGCGTCGCTCATTCGTGTCTCCGGATCAACGCAGCTGCTGGATCCGGACCAGGTTGCCCGCGGGATCGCGGAACGAGCAGTCGCGGACGCCGTACGGCTGCTCGGTCGGCTCCTGGACGACCTCGGCGTCGCCGGCCTGCAGGCGCTCGAAGGTGCCGTCGAGATCCTCGGTGGCCAGGTTGATGCTGGCGAACGTGCCCTTGGCCATCATCTCGGCGATGAGGCGGTGCTCGTCGTCGGTGAGACCGGGGGTGGCCGCCGGCGGGTACAGCACGATGGACGTCCCGGGCTGGCCGGGCGGGCCGACGGTGATCCAGCGCATCCCCTGGTAGCCGACGTCGTTGCGGACCTCGAAGCCGAGGGTGTCGCGGTAGAAGGCCAGCGCAGCCTCGGGGTCGTCCTGCGGCAGCATGCTCGAGTGGATCGTGATGTTCATCGCGGCTCCGTCCATGGTGACTGGCGATGACGGTCACGCTATGTCGGGCGAGCCGGCCTGCGCTTCTCGATTCCTGATCGGTCTCGTCACCTGCTTCGCCACGCACGGTGGCATCCCGGCCGTCGCCCGCGCCGCTTCGCTCCGGTAGGTGCTGGGCGGCATGCCGACCAGCTCCTTGAAGCGGGTGCTGAAGGTCCCCAGCGACGAGCATCCGACCGCGAAGCAGACCTCGGTGACGGTGAGGTCGCCCCGGCGCAGCAGCGCCATCGCCCGCTCGATGCGTCGCGTCATGAGGTAGCTGTACGGCGACTCGCCGTAGGCGCGGCGGAACTCGCGGCTGAGGTGCCCGGCCGACATGTGGGCGTCGCGGGCCAGCGCCTCGACATCCAGCGGCGCGGCGTACTCGCGGTCGATCCGGTCGCGGACACGGCGCAGCCGCGCCAGGTCGTGCAGGCGCTGGGTGTCCGCGGGGCTGCTGGTCATCGGCGCGATGGTGCCACGTCGTGCCGGGCATTCCCAGCGTCTATCGTCGAAGGGGAGCCCCGGTCAGCCCGGGGTCCGCGACGAAGGGGAGGAAGGTCCGTGGGCACGGTGAAGATGGCATCCATCGTTATCAACGCGCGGGACCTCGAGGCGGTCGTCGGGTTCTGGAAGGCATTCCTGGACGTGGGCGAACGGCAGCGGCTTCCCGGTTTCGTCTTCCTCGAGCGGCAACCGAACGCCGGCGTCTCGCTCGCGGTGCAGCAGGTCGACGACCCCACCGAGGGACGCAACCGACTCCACCTCGACTTCGGGGTCAGCGACGCGCAAGCGACACGCGCGGACATCCTCGAGCTCGGTGGAACGGCGATCGAGGAGCACGACATGGGCGGCTTCGCGTGGACCGTCTTCGCGGATCCGGAAGGAAACGAGTTCTGCGTCGCCGAGGCCGATCCCGACGACTACGCCTGAACGCTCAGCCCATCTCGACGGCCAGCCGCTCGTGCTCGTCGGCCCGTTCGGCCTGAAGCTCCTGGTTGCGGCGACGGCCGGGCAGGAACACCCCGAGGATCGCCCCGACCACGGCGACACCCGCGGCGATGACGAACACGGTGTTGTAGGCGTGCTGCAGCAGCGGCGCAGCGGGGCTCTGCGGCCCGGAGGCGGACACGCCGCCGGCGATCGATGCCACGATGGTGGCCAGGACCGCGACGCCGAACGACGCGGCGACGCGCACGTTCAGCTGGCGGACCCCGGTGGCCTGCGCCACGAACCTGGCGGGCAGCGCGTTCAGGCCGGTCACCGAGTTGGGCATCATCGAGAAGCCGAACCCGAGACCCTGCAGGAACACGGCGACCTCGATCGTCCACGTCGGGGAGTCGATCGAGAGGTGGCCGAGGATCCAGGCCGAGGTCCCGAGCAGGGCGAGACCGACGATGACCGGCAGGCGGGGCCCGATCCGATCGGTCAACCGCCCGCCGATCGGGAAGGTGATCGCCCCGCCGATCGCCATGGGGACCAGCATGATCCCGACGCGCAGCGCGGACAGACCCCGGACCGTCTCCAACGAGAGCGGCAGGAACACGAGGATGCCGTACTGCACGATGATGGCCGCCGCGATGACCACCAGCGTCAGGCTGAAGATCGGCACCGTGAAGATCCGCACGTCGATCGCCGGGTGCTCCACCCGCTGCTCCCACCGCGTGAACGCGGCGAGGACGAGCACACCGAGGACGAGCAGGCCGAGGGTGAGCGGCGAGATCCAGCCCCAGTCGCTGGCCCGCGCGAGGGCGAACAGCAGCACCACCAGGCCGACGGTGGCCAGGCCCAGCCCGACGCCGTCGAAGCTGCGGCGCTCGCGGTAGCCCGTGTCGCGCAGCAGACGCGTGGCCGCGATGATCGCGATGACGCCGATGGGCACGTTGATCAGGAACAGCCAGTGCCAGCTGACGGCCGTGGCGAGGTAGCCGCCGATCACCGGCCCGAAGGCGGGACCGGCCATGGCCGCCACGCCCCAGATCCCGAGGGCCGTGCCGCGACGGTCGGGCGGGAACAGCTCGTAGATCATGGCCATCCCGACCGGCATGAGCGCACCCCCGCCGAGCCCCTGGAGTACACGCGCCCCGACCAGGAGCTCCAGCGTGGGGGACAGGCCGGACAGCAACGATCCCAGCCCGAACAGGGCCAGGCTGACGATGAACAGCCGCTTGCGGCCGTAGCGATCCGCGAGCCAGCCAGTGGGGGGCTGGGCCACGCCGACGGCCAGCAGGTACGCGGTGACGATCCACTCGATGCCGTCACCGCGGTGCAGCGCCTCACCGATCTGGGGCAGGGCGACGTTCACGATCGTGGTGTCGAGGATCACCATGAAGGTCCCGATCAGCACCACCCCCATGGCGATCCAGGGGTAGCGGTCATCGGCTGGTGCCGCGACCGCGGCCTGGTCGATGGTCTGCGAGTCGGACATGGAGCGGGCCTTCGGATCGGGTGGGGTGCATCGGTGATGACGGGGGTGGGCGCGACGAGCCGCGGCACGGGGCGGCGTGATCGGCCGAGGACGGGATCGAAGACGGTATCGGTGGAAGTTTGCTGTCTGCAACCAACTAGTGGTCAGGGTCTGCGGCGCCTCCGCTGTCCCCTCTGGGCCGGTCAATGGCAGTTTGATGCCATGCACGGCTGAAGCACGGCTGCTCAGCCCCCACGATCGTCACCGCACGTGGCCCTGGCAGAGCCGCAGACCGTATGAGGAGATCCGGTGGACGACGACACCCTCGAACGACGGCTGGCTGCGTTCGGCCACGAGGCTGCCAACCCCGTGGCGCTCATCGCGGCCGCGCTGCACGAGCTCGCCCGGCACGGCGCCGACGGCGAGGAGGACATGGAGCTGGTGGACGCCGCCCTGCGCCAGACGGAGGTGCTGCAGCGGCTGCTGGACCAGGTCGGACTCGCCGGATCGCGCGAGCCGGAGGTCGTCACCCGCCGCTTCGACCTGACCGAGCTGGCGAGCGAGGTCATCGCGAACATGTCCGGCACGATCCTGGCCGGACGCGGCTGTCGGCTCGACGCCCCCCGCGGACCGGTGACGATCGAGGCCGACCCGGTGCTGCTGCGTCAGGCGCTGGGCAATCTCCTCGACAACGCGGCCAAGTACTCGAACGTCGGACACCAGCATCGACGTGATCGTCGACCGGGACGACGACACGGCCTCACTCGCGGTCGCCGACGAGGGGCAGGGCGTCGCGCCCCAGGACCTGCAGCGCATCTTCCGCCGGTTCGAGCGCGCCGACGAGCACACCGAGGGGCTCGGGCTGGGTCTCCACGTCGTCTGCCAGATCGCCGACGCCCACGGCGGCGAGGTGTCCGCCGAACGGAATCCGTCAGGTCCCGGCACCCGGTTCGTGCTCGCTCTGCCCGCCCGTCGATAGGCCATCCCGACACGTCACGCTGCCGAGGTCGACGTGGAAGGCGGCGCCGCCCGAGGCGCTGTCCTCGACCCACGCGCGGCCGCTGTGCAGTCGCGCCAGTCGGGCGACGAGGGCGAGGCCGATCCCCGTGCCGGGGGAGGGATCGTCGCGCGCGGTCGGCCCCTGCCGGAACGGCTCGAACACGTACGGACGGAGCACCTCGGGGATGCCCGGGCCGTCGTCCTCGACGCTGAGGTGGCACCCGCCCTCGGTGGGTCGGAGCCGGACCGTCACGGTGGTGCCGGGCGGGGTGTGGCGCTGGGCGTTGACGACCAGGTTCTCGACGATCCGCTCGACCTTCGCCGGGTCGAGCCCGTAGGTGCCCGGCGTCAGGTCGAGGCGGACGTCCCGCTCGGGCGCCCTGACGCTCCGGACCGTCCGCGTCACGAGGTCCGCGGCGTCGACGGGGCGAGGGTCGAGCCGCACGACCCCGCGGGCGAGCCGGTCGACGTCGAGCAGGTCCTCGAGCAGACCGGAGAGCTTCTCGGCGGCGACGGTGAGCCGTCGGGTCATCAGCATCCGCCGGTCCGCTCCGAGCTCGATGTCGCGCCGGTCGAGGACCTTCGCGAACCCGAGGATCGAGGTCAGCGGGGTTCGCAGCTCGTGGGAGACGGCCTGCAGGAAGGTGTTCTTGAGCTCGTCGGCCTCCCGGAGGCGTTCGGCGGCGGCCCGCTCGGCGGCCAGCATCTCACGCATCGCCTGCTCGGCGCGGGCCCGAGCGGTGACATCGCTGGAGATCTCGAGGACCGCGGTCACCTCGCCTGCGATGTGCCGGACGCTCCAGCGGCTCTCGACGGTGATGGTGGAGCCGTCGTGGCGGGTCTGGGCGAGGCGACCGGACCAGTGACCCTGCGCCCGCAGGCTGGCGAGGATCCGGTCGTGGGGCTCCGGGAACCGGGTGGCGAGCAGGGTGTGGAGGTCGGCGGCGGTGGCCTCGCTGCGGGTGTAGCCGTAGAGCCTGCGGGCGCCCGCGTTCCAGTAGCTGACGTTCCCATGCAGGTCGCGGACCACGACCGCGTCCGAGGCATCCTCGAGGACGGACAGGTCGCTCAGGATGGCGGTGGCGTCCCGGTAACCGCGCTGGGCCACCTCGAACGGTGCCAGCGCCTCGGTCCGGAAGGCCGCAGCGTGGCGCACGATCTGGCGCGTCTGACCGTCGGCCGCGTCGGCGATCAGGCGATCGACCGCGTCGTCATGGGTGCTGGTCAGCTCGAGCAGCGTGGTCCCCTCGTCGAGGGCGGCGCGGCCGATCTCGTACGCCCGGGCCAGACCGACCGCGTCCGGGGACGTGACGTAGCGGGCGAGCGCCCGGGCGTAGCCCTCGACGAGAACGGTGGAGAGGTCGATCATGGCCGCTGCGTCCCGGCCGGTCGACGCGCCACGAGGACGAGTGCGTCGTCGGCGCCGTGGGCCCCGTCCGCCAGGATGGAGGCCGCCACCGCGTCGACGGTTGCGGCACACGGCACGTCGCGGACGGACCCCGGGGCGATGCCGTCGGTCGTGATCACGAGCGTGTCGCCGGCGGACAGGTCGACCGTGTCCACCCGCAGTGGCGGGAGGCGGTAGCCGACGACACCCGCCGCCGTGATCAGCGAGCTGCGGGTGCGCAGGTCACCGGCGGGCCAGATCCGGGCGTCGACGTTGCCGATCCCGACCCAGGACAGCTGCCGACCGTCGATCCGAGCGATGGTCAGGGCCGCTCCCCGGGTCTGCCGCAGCGCGTCGTGCGTCCGCTCGCAGACCCGTCGAAGGTCGGTGCACGCGCCCTCCCTGATGGCGGAGATGGCGGTGGCCGATGCCCGGGCCGCTGCCGGGCCGTGCCCGAGACCGTCGACGACGGCGAGCACCGTCGCGCCGTCGTCGTCGACGTGCACCGTGGCGCAGTCCCCGTTGCCGGCCTCCCCGGCCAGTGCCTGCGCGCTGACGGCCCAGTCGACGCTGGCGCGTCCGTGGTGTGCACGGCCGGCCGTCATGGTCGGCCCCGCTTGCGCATCCGGATCGTGGTGCCGCGCCCGGGCGCGGACTCGATGTCGAACTCGTCCATCAGGCGTCGAGCGCCCGGGAGCCCGAGGCCGAGCCCGCCACCCGTCGAGAAGCCGTCCTGCATCGCGAGCTCGACGTCCTCGATGCCCGGCCCGTCGTCCTCGGCGTACACGCACAGGGCGGTGCCGTCCTCCTCGTCGACCAGGGCCATCCGGAGAACGCCCTGACCGGCGTGCTGGACGATGTTGCGCGCGACCTCGGAGATCGCCGTCGCGACCAGGGTGAGATCCGTCGCCGACAGGCCGAGTCGCTCGCCGAGCACCCGACCCTCCATTCGGGCGAGCACCACGTCGGCGTCGGTGGCGATGGGTACGTCCACGGTCGCGATGCCGGCAGCGCTCATCCTCGTGGCCCCCTGCTGGCGGCCACGTCGAAGCGATCGAGGGCATCGTCGAGGTCGAGGGCGGTGTCCACGTCGAGGTGCAGCCCGAGCTGGACCATGGCGAAGGCGACCTCGGGCCGGATCCCCGCGACCACCGTCGAGGCGCCCCGGAGCTGGCAGGCGAGCGCGGTCTGCTGGATCAGGCGGGCCGCGAACGAGTCGACGACCGAGACGTTGCCGAGGTCGATCACGACGCCCCGCTCCGCGCCGCCGAGCATGGCGACCAGCCGGTCGGCGAGCTCGTGCAGCTCGGCGTCGTCGACCGGATCCCGCAAGGAGGCGATCAGCACCGACCGCTGCCTCAGGACCGGGACCGGCATGTCAGCGCTCCAGGCCGTCGAGAGGGAGGTCGGCCGGCCCGCCGTTCGATGCGGCGAGCACCCGCACCGCCGCCTGCACGCCGTGCTCGAGCGTTCCCACGGTGCGGATGCCGCGGAGATCGACGCCGAGGCGGACCAGCGTCTCGGCGTTCGCCGCCGACAGGCCGGTCACGAAGGAGGTGGCACCCATGAGACGGGCGGCCTCGACCGTGCGGATGAGGTGGTTCGCGACGCCGGTGTCGACCGCCGGGAGGCCCGTCACGTCGAGGACGACCGTCCGGGCCCGGTCGGTCGCGATGGCGTCGAGCAGCCGCGTGGTGAGCTGCCGGGCGCGCTCGGTGTCCAGCGATCCCACGATCGGCAACAGCAGCAGCCCCTCCCGCAGCCGCAGCACGGGCGTCGACAGCTCCAGCAACGCTTCCTGCTGGGAGGTGATGCGTCGTTCCTTCTCCGCGAGGTACGCCTCGCCGATCGCGGCGAGCGCGAACTCGAGCAGCACCGACAGCCCGCGGCGGGCCGCCGCTTCCCGGTGCGGGTCGCCGCCGCCCACGAGATACGGCTCGATCTGCCGGCGAAGGATCGACAGGATCGAGAACCAGGCGGAGAAGTCCAGGCCCGAGCGAGCGAACGCCCGCCCCTGCGCCCGCAGATACGCGCGATAGGCGTCCCACTCGCCGGCCTCGACCGCGCGGTGAAGCAGGCGCATGCTCTCGTCGGGGCCGCCGCTGCGTTCCGGCGCCTGCTCGGCGGCGGCGATGTGTGCGGCCGCCGGCAGGCCGTCGACCTCCGCCCGCACGGCCGCCGAGATCGCGTCCCGGTGCGCCGAGTAGATGCTCAGCAGCTCCCGGACGTCCTCCTGCTGGTCCGTGTCAAGCTGCCGAACGGCCGTCGCCGTTGGCGCCATGACCCCCTCCTCGCCGACGTTACGTGCATCTGCGCAACCGTACCGCGACACTCCCTTCCGCGGTTGAATAACTACTCCTTGTGAGCCATCGTGCGCTGATCGCACGGCATGATGCCAGTTGCCCGAAATGCCCAGGGAGGTGGGCGGGGGCGGCGTCGTGGCTGACCGGTCCAGGACGCCGCGCGGTCCAGGACACCGCGCGGTCCAGGACACTCGCGCGGTCCAGGACACCTTGCGGTTCTATGTACCTTGTGCTTCTATGCGTATCACCTCGAGCCATCGGAGACGCGCGTGCACATCGACAAGGATCTGGTCGCGGCCTCGGCGACGCCGCTCGTGCTGGCGATCCTGACCGAGGGCGAGAGCTACGGCTACGCGATCCTGCGCCGGGTGCGTGAGCTGTCAGGGGGCGAGATGGAGTGGACCGACGGAATGCTGTATCCGCTCCTGCATCGCCTCCGCCGGCTCGGGTACGTGACCACCGAGTGGCGGACACCGCCGGAAGGGCGTCGCCGCCGGTACTACGCGATCACCGACGACGGCCGGGCCGCGCTGGCCGAGCAGCAACGGCAGTGGGCCACCGTCACGCGCGCGTTGGTCGACGTCTGGCGAGGGTCCGGTGGTCCGCTGCCCGCGCTCGGTGGGGCATGACCATGGAGGCCGTGGAGGCACAGATCGCGGAGTGGCGCGCCTACATCGAGAGGGCGCCCGCCGTCAACGGCCACGACGTGGACGAGCTCGAGGCTCATCTGCGCGACCAGATCGCCGCGCTGGACGCGGCCGGGCTGACCGCCGACGAGGGGTTCCTCGTCGCCGTCAAGCGGATGGGGGACCTCGACACCCTGTCGCGGGAGTTCGCCCGTGAGCACAGCGGCCGGCTGTGGAAGCAGCTCGTCCTGCGCGGCGAGGGCGAGCCGGAACGCCGGTCCAGCCGGTGGCCCGAGGCGCTCCTCTTCGCCGTGGTCGCGGCCGTCGCGATCCAGGTGGCCCGTCGTGCTGTGGTTCGTGGTCGCCTACCCGTACATGGGCGGGGCCGTGCGATCCCGGGAGCGACGCATGGACTTCGTCCGCTTCACGGGGGAGTGGGTCATCTACTACGTGCTCATCGCGCTGGGCGGCGGCGTGCTGCTCGGGCTCACCGCGCTGATCCTCGAACCGGTCGGGGCGGCCACCGCCGAGCGGGTCATCGAGTGGGTGCTGCCTGCGGGCGCGGCGGGCGCCGTGATCGTGGCCGCCTGGCTCGTCGAGTCGAAGCAGCAGGTGGTGGAGAACATGGCACCTGTGCTCACGATGCTCTTCACCCCGCTGTTCGCCGTGATGCTCACGGCCGCCGCCGTCGTCTACGCCCTGACCGGGCTGGGCGGCGGGTTCGATCGCGAGCTGCTCGGCGTCTTCGACGCTCTCATGGTGGTCGTGCTGGGGCTCGTGCTCTACGCGATGTCCGCCCGTGACCCGTCGCAGCCACCCGGCTGGATGGATCGGATCCAGCTGGTCGCCGTGGTCAGTGCCCTCGTGCTCGACCTCATGGTGCTCGGGGCGATGGTGACCCGGATCGGCGAGCTCGGGTTCACGCCGAACCGGGCAGTCGCCCTCGGGCTCAACCTCGTCCTCCTCGTGAACCTCGCGACGAGCGGCTGGCTGTCCGTGCGGTTTCTCGCCGGACGCAGCACCTTCCACCGCCTCGAGCGGTGGCAGACCGCCTACCTGCCCGTCTTCGGTGTCTGGGCCGCCACGGTGGTCGTCATCGTCCCACCGCTGTTCGCCTTCGCCTGACGGCGGGTCAGGCCGAGCGCTCGTCGCGGGTCTTGGCCTGCTTCTTCTCCCGCTTGGCGTCGCGCTTCTCCTTGGGCGTCTTGGCCGCCGCCGTCTTGCTGCTCCTGCCGCCCTTGTCCTTGCTGGCCATGCCGTGTCCTTCCGGGCCGCCCAGGGCAGCCGGTCGTCCTGCCCGTCGCGCCGCGATCGCGCCGCGAGGTCACTCTTCCTCGTCGTAGGACGACTCGAAGCTCGACATGTCCTCAACGTCGGGATGCTGCAGCTGGTAGGCCAGCGCGGCGTGCATCGCCTCCATGCACCGCCGGGCTCGGTGGGTGCCGAGTCGCCGTCTGACGTCGTCGACATGCCCGGTCGCCAGTCGCACTGCGGCCCGGATCTCCGGGTCGTCCGCGTCGACGCCCTCGGCTCGGAGTGCGTCGAACAGGTGTGGTTCGTCCACCCTCACTCCTTCCGACGCGCCGAGGCCGACGGCCAGATCTCCGACTGTACGTCACCGTCGCCCGTGACACCGTCGCAGGGACGCGGAACCAGCCGGTGCCGCCCGTCATCGCGCGCCCATCACCCCTGCCACGTGGACGCGGCCGCCCGATTGCGCCCCGCCGGCGCATACCCCTAACCTCTGAACATCTCTTCATATGTCGCATGAGGGGGGAACGTGCCGACCGACGACCCGGTGGTGGGCCTCGACGCGTGCGCCGTCGAGGCCGTCTCCCCGGAACGGGTCTCGGCTGCACGGGCCGCCATGGTCTCCGTCGAGGAGGCCGAGGGGCTCGCGCAGCTGTTCCGTCTCCTGGGCGAGCCGACCCGCGCCCGGATCCTGTACGCCCTGCTCGAGGCCGGTGAGCTGTGTGTCTGCGACATCGCCGCGACGGTCGAGGCGCCGGAGACCTCGGTCTCGCACGCGCTGCGCCTGCTACGGACGGCCGGCGTGGTGCGCAACCGACGGGAGGGACGCAACGTCTTCTACCGGCTCGACGACGCGCACGTGCGGATGCTGCTCGACCTCTCCCGCGAGCACCTGCGCCACGAGGGGGAGCCGTCCCATGGCTGAGCACGAGCACAGCCATGCCGGGGCCGCCCAGGCGCAGCAGGCCGGCGCCACCTACCGGCGACGCCTGGTCGCGACGTTCGCGCTGGTCGGGCTCTTCTTCGTCGTGGAGCTCGTCGGCGGGCTCCTGACCAACTCACTGGCGCTGCTCTCCGACGCCGGGCACATGTTCACCGACGTGCTCGGACTCGGCATGGCGCTGGCAGCCATCCAGGCCGCCAGCCGCAGCCGGCAGGGACCGCGCCGCACCTTCGGGCTCTACCGACTCGAGATCCTGGCGGCGCTCGCCAACGCGGTGCTGCTGTTCGGCGTGGCCCTGTACATCCTCTACGAGGCGGTCCGCCGGCTCCAGGCGCCACCCGAGGTGCTGGGCCTGCCGATGCTGGTCGTCGCCGCCATCGGCCTGGGCATCAACCTGATCTCGTTCTGGCTGCTGCGCGAGGGGGCTCAAGAGAGCATCAACGTCGAGGGCGCCTACCTCGAGGTGCTGGCCGACACCCTCGGCTCGGTGGGTGTCATCGTCGCGGCCGTCGTCATCGAGGTCACCGGATTCGCCCTCATCGACCCGATCTTCGGTGTCCTGATCGGACTGTTCGTCCTGCCGCGCACCTGGCGGCTGGGCGGCAAGGCCCTGCGGATCCTGCTGCAGGCCGCTCCGCCCCACCTCGACGTCGACGAGATCCGATCCCAGCTCGCGGACCTGGCCGGGGTCGCCTCCGTCCACGACCTCCACCTGTGGACGCTGACGTCCGGCATGGAGGTCGCCTCGGTCCACCTGCGACTCACGACGCCCGACCAGGATGTCCACGACGTGCTCCACCGTGCCCAGACGCTCCTCGTGGACGGGCACGGGATCGAGCACGCGACCGTCCAGATCGAGCCCGCCGACCACGCCGGCTGCGACGACTGCGAGCAGCTGACCTGGTGATCCTCATCGGGCACGCGGTCGGCGCAGCACGCCGCGGGGAACCTGGTGGCCAGCGCCAGGAGACAGGTGTCCCCCCGGGGGGAGAGCCCGGGGGGACGAAACCCTGCCGGCGTTGCGGGAGCGGGAACCGCCGGCGGGGAGGTGCGGGGCTCGGGAGGGAGAGGGATGAGCCCGCACCCAGGTGCCGAAGTGGCTGCCGGGAAGCAACCCAATTGGCCCTGTCACGACATAGGCTACGCCGTGGGTTCGGCAAGAGCGAGTCGCCGACCCCCGATATTGGCTCTCGATTGGCTGGTCCAATGAGTGGGAATGGTCTCGACTACGGGGCGCTGCTGGATGGTGCCCTGGCCGGGGACGGGCCGCTGTTCCGCCTGCTGGCCGGCGGGATACGGGAGGCGATCGACCGGGGCGACATCCCGATGGGCAGCACCCTGCCGCCCGAGCGCGGGCTGGCGAGCATCCTGAGTCTCAGCCGGACCACGGTGGCGGCGGCCTATGCCCTGCTCAAGACCCAGGGGTGGCTCGAGAGCCGGCAGGGATCGGGCACGTGGGTGCGCCGTCCCGAGCAGTCCGAGGGGGCGTTCGACGCCGTCGCGACGCGACCGCTGATGCTGGCCGGGGACGGCACAGACGCGGCGATGCAGCCGGCCGCCGACACCGACCTCGTGGAGCTGTCGGTGGCCGCACTGGCCCCCTCCCCGCTCGTCCTGCAGCTGATCGGCTCCTGCGCGCCCGATGAGCTCGCCGCCGTCGCCCGGGGCCACGGCTACGTCCCGGCCGGCAGCAGCCGACTTCGGGCGCAGGTCGCCGAGTCGCTGACCGGCGCGGGCCTGGCCACGACGCCGGCACAGCTGGTCGTGACGAACGGCGCACATCAGGCCATCTCCCTGGTCGTGCGCCAGATCCTGCGTCCGGGGGACAGCGTGCTGGTCGAGAGCCCGACCTACCCGGGCGTGCTCGACATCCTGCGGCGCTTCGAGGCACATCCGATCCCCGTCCCGGTCGACGAGGACGGGGCGCGGGTCGAGCTGGTCCCCGACCTGCTCGTGCGCACGGACGCGAAGCTGCTGTACCTGACCCCGCACTTCCACAGCCCGACCGGGAGCGTCATGTCCGCGAGCCGACGGCAGCAGGTCGCCGAGCTCGCCGACCGCACCGGTCTGGCCGTCATCGAGGACCTCGCCATGGCGGACATCCTCATCGACGACCAGTCGACGCCGCCGCCCGTCGCGAGCTACGCCCGGGGCGACACGGTCCACGCCGTCGGCTCGCTGTCGAAGCTGTTCTGGGCGGGACTGCGGGTCGGCTGGGTGCGCTCGCCGGACAGCTGGCACGCCCGCATGCTCTCCACGAAGACGGTCGCCGACATGGGCACGTCCCCGATCACCCAGCTGCTCGGCGGGAAGCTGCTTCGCAACCGCGACGCGGTCCTGCGCGAGCGCCGGCAGCAGCTGCGGCAACGCCGTGACCTCATGTGCGGCCTGCTGGCCGAGCAGCTGCCGAGCTGGACGTGGCAGCGCCCGACGGGCGGACTGTCCATCTGGGCGCAGCTGCCTGCCGGCAACGCCGACGAGTTCGCCGAGGTCGCCCTGCGCCACGGGGTGGCCGTGGTCCCGGGGCCGTCCCTGTCCGTCGACAGCGGCAACCGCCGATACGTGCGTCTCTCCTACGCCGCCGAGCCGGAGGCGATCGCGCTCGGCGTCCCCCGGCTCGCCGAGGCGTGGCAGGCCTACGTGACCCGCGCCTCGGGCAGCGCCCGCCTGCTCGTCTGACGGCTGGCCGTCCGACCAGACGGACCGGGGAGGACATCGGCCACCCTGTCGTCGAAGTTCGTTCGCGACCTGGCTCGTCCTCCGACACCCCCAGCGCGACCACTCGGGGTCGAGACCACGAACGACCGAGGAGAACCCCATGGCAGCCACGTCCCCGACCGCGCCCCGACGAGCCCTCGTCACGGGCGCGTCCGCCGGGATCGGCGAGCAGTTCGCCCGCACCCTCGCAGCTCGCGGCACCGATCTCGTGCTCGTCGCCCGACGCGAGGAGCGGCTGGCCGAGCTCGCCGGCGAGCTCGGTGAACGACACCAGGTGGACGTCGAGGTGCTCGCGGCGGACCTGACGGTCGCGGAGGACCTCGCGACGGTCGAGAAGCGTCTCCAGGACACCGAGCGGCCGGTCGACCTGCTGGTCAACAACGCGGGCTTCGGGGCCTACGGCCGCTTCGGCGCCCTCGACGTGGACCGCCAGGACACGATGGTGGCGCTGAACGTCTCGGCCCTGCTGCGCCTGACCCATGCCGCGGTCCGGGCCATGTCGTCGAGGGGGAGCGGCGGCGTGATCAACGTCTCGTCGACCGCGGCGTTCCAGCCCGGCCCCTACGGGGCGACCTACGGAGCCACGAAGGCGTTCGTGCAGTCGCTGACCGAGGCGCTGCACGAGGAGGTGCGCGGCTCGGGTGTGCGCGTGATGTCGCTGGCGCCCGGGTTCACCGAAACCGAGTTCCAGGACCAGGCCGACGTGGACGCCAGCGTGGTCCCCGACCTGGCCCGGATGACGCCGACGCAGGTCGTGGACGGAGCCCTCAAGGCGTTCGAGCGGGGCAAGGTCACCTACGTCCCGGGGCTGTTCAACAAGCTCGGCGTCGTCGGCGCGTCGCTCGGCCCGTCGGCGGTCGGGCGCAAGGCCGCGGGCATGGTCCAGCGCCGGTGGATCACCGACTGACCGCTCGGCCCGGCCGCCAGCGGATCATGGCCGACCGGTCAGGCCAGGGCTGTCCGCCAGCGCGTCCAGGACCGCAGCGCTGGCGAGGTGGCCGCCCCGACGTGCCTCGGTGCGTGCCTGGACGAGCGCCCCGCCGGCGTCGGGATCGCCGGTGGCCAGCCGCAGCTCCACGTCGGCGAGCCGTGCCTCGTAGCCACCCAGCGGCGGTGAGACGGCGAGCGCCGTCTCCACGAGCGGTGCGGCGTCGTCGGGTCGCCCGGCGGCGACGTGTCGGCGGGCCAGCCGGGCCGCGGCCCAGCCGTGGAACAGCGGGAGCGACGCCGTGAGGTCGAGCGCCGTCCGGTAGGCCGCGGCGGCCCCGGCGTCGTCACTGCCGGCTGCGAGTGCGAGCCCCCGGGCCAGGTTCGCCGTCGCGGTCCAGCCACGATGACCGATGCGGGTCGCGATCGCGAGCGCCGCCTCGGCCGTGGCGAGTCCCGCCTCGTGGTGGCCGAGGGCCGTGAGCGCCTCGCTGCGGTGCCAACGGGCGTACGCCTGCCCCTCCGCGTGCCCGAGCGCGTCGGCGAGCTCCGTCGCGGCGTCGGCCTCGGCCAGCCCGTCGGCCGGGCGAGCGGCGAAGACCAGCGCGTGGCCGCGGGTCGAGCGTGGCGTGATCACCTGCAGGAGCTGCCCGGCGTCCTCGAAAGCGCAGGCGACCCGGTGGAAGGAGGTCACCGCGCCGGTGATGTCGCCGTCGAGGAACTGGGCCATCGCGCGGGCGTCGAGGATCCCCGCAACGCCGCCCGGGTCACCGATCTGGTCGAAGAGCCGCAGCGCCTCGTCGGAACGTTCCCGGGACCGTTCGGGCCGGCGCTGGTTCATGTCCACGACGGCTGCGACGCTGAGCGCCCTGGCGCGGGCAGCGGGTTCGTCGCCGGCTTCGAGCAGCGCGCGGGCGGCCATGGCCCCGGCGCGCTCGAGGTCGTCGGCGCCGAGCGAGAGCAGCGCCAGCCGGGTGAGCAGCCCGGCACGCTCCGGCCCGTCGCCGGCGTCGCGCAGCGCTTCGCGGAGGTCGGCGCGGGCTTCCGCCAGCTCCCCGCGGCTGGCCACCGCGTCCGCGTGGGTTCGCAGCAGGTCGCGGCGCAGCGCACCAGCGGCGACCAGCCGCAGTCCCGCCGCCGCATGGTGCGCGGCCTCCTCGGTCGCGGCTCGTTCCAGCCGCAGCGACGCGGCCTGGGCGTGTGCCCGGGCGGCCGCGGTGGCGTCGCCGCCGGCCTCGAGGTGGACGGCGAGCTCGCCCTGGTCGCCGTCGAGCTGCTGCAAGGCGTCGGCCAGATGACGGTGGTGCCGACGCCGACCGGTGGCGTCGATGCCGGCGACGACCGCGGTCGCCGTCAGATGGTGGGCAGGTACCCAGCCACGGCCCGTGGCCCGGAGGAGTCCGCCACGCGTGAGGGCATCGAGATCGGCGAGGACCGGCTCGGTCTCGCGCCGGGTGGCGACGGCCAGCAGGCGCGCCGGCGCGGCACGGCCGAGCAGAGCGACGAGCTCCACCAGCTCCCGTCGGGCGGCCGGCTGGCGGCTGACACGCGTGTGGATGCTCCGGGCGTGGCCGGCCTGCGCCGCCGCGACGAGCTCGTCCGCGACGGCATCCGCGCGGGGCGCCAGGCGCCCGTCGGGACGGTCGGTGACCACGTCGTCGGCGCGCAGGGCGGCGACGGCCTCGGTGACCGCGAAGGGTGAGCCGTCGGTGTGCTCGACGAGGATCGCCGCAAGGGGCTCGACGGCGATCGAGGCGAGGCCGTCTGCGGTCAGCGGTCCGAGCGCGACCTCGCAGACCGGGCGCGGCCCGCGGTGCAGCTGCGCCACGAACCGGTCGACCGCCGCGTCGTGGTCGTCGCCACCGGGACGCAGGCCGACGACGACGCCGAGGTCGGGAACCCGGGCGACGGCCGCGGCCAGCAGCCCGAGGCTGGTCGGATCGGCCCACTGGAGGTCGTCGACGAGGAGGACGCTCCGGTCCCGGGCGGCGGCGCCGAGGAGCGCCACGATGCCTTCGGTCAGCAGCGATCGCCGCGACCGCGCGTCGAGCGCCGCGGCGGCCGGGGCATCCCCGATCTCCGGGACGAGGGTGCTCAGCGCGGTGCCGACGTGACCGTGGAGCGCGTCCACCGCATGGGGGCGAGCCGTCACCACGGCCCGGACAACGTCACGCAGCAGGCTGCCGTCCTGATCCCGTTCGGCGCTGTGCGCTCCGACGCGCAGCGGCACGGGCACCTGCGCGGCGACCTCCTCGAGCAGCCGCGTCTTGCCGCTTCCCGGGCCGCCGGCGACGACGACCGGCCGCGGCGGCACGGTCCGGGTCGCCGCCAGCACCCGGCCACGATCGCCGCCGCGCTCGACGAAGGGCAGGAGCGGCGCGGTCGGGGGCGCGGGATGCGCGGAGCGCGGCGGGCCGGTGACCGGGAGCCCGGCAACCGGCTCCCCTGCGGTCAGCAGCGCGGACTGCAGCCGTTGGACCGCGGGCGAGGGATCGAGGCCGAGCTCGGCTGCGGTCCGGTCGATCAGGCCGCGGAGCACGGCCAGGCCGCGGCCGCGGTCGCCGGCTGCGAGCAGCGCCCGTGCGAGCAGCAGGTGGGCTCCTTCGCGCAGCGGCTCCCGGTCACAGGCGATGCTCGCGAGCTCGACCGCTCTCGCCGGCGCACCCCGCGCGATGGCCGCCGCCGCTCCGCCTTCCAGCGCCTCGAGGTAGGCGTCGAGCAGGCGGCGCCGGGGCGCGTCCGCCCACAGCTCGTAGGTGTCCTCGGGCAGGGGCTCGCCAGACCAGGTCGCGAGCGTCCCGTCGAACGCCGAGGCGGCCGCGTCGAGCTCACCCTCGCGCAGCAGGCCGGAGGCGTCGGCAACGGCGGTGAGGAACCGGTGCGCGTCCACCTCGCAGACCGCCGGGTCGAACCGGTACCCGCCGGGTCCGGTCCGGACCGCCTCGCCGACGACCCGCCGCGCCCGACTCACCAGCACCTTCAGGTTCGCCGCGGGGTCGGCTGGCGGGTGCTCGGCCCACAGCGCGTCGGCCAGCACGTCACGCGGCACGAGGTCCCCCTCGTGGCAGACGAGCAGGCGGAACAGCCGTCGGGCCAGCCGCCCACCGAACGCGGCGAGGGGCACCTCCTCACCGTCGCGGGTGACCGCGAACCGGCCGAGGAGCCGCACCTGCAGCTGATCGCTACCCATCCTGCTACCGAACCGCTACCGCGGCGACCAAGGCTGACGTCTGTCCGTACCGACCGTAGACGAGGAGTCGACATGAGCACCACGATGACACCGACCAGGCTGAACGGATGGGATCTCGACGGGATGCAGGCGGCCATCGACGGGATCGCCGACAATCCCGAGGCGGGTGCCCTCACCTGGCGCAGCCGCGTCACGTGGGACGCCGGCTTCGGCCTCGACGTGCGCACGGAGAGCATCGAGCAGCTGGGCGAGCGCATGCCGCGGGCGTTCACCGTCCGCAGCGACCACCCGCCGGAGCTGCTCGGCAGCAACACCGGTCCGACCGCGATCGAGATCGTCGTGGCCGCCCTCGGTGCCTGCATCACGGGTACCTACGCGGCGCAGGCGACGGCACGCGGGGTCGCCCTCCACGGCCTCGAGGTCGACCTCACCACCATGATCGACCTGAACGGGTTCTTCGGGATCGATGAGCAGGTCCGTCCGGGCCTGCAGGGCGTCACGGCGACCTTCCGGGTCCAGGCGGACGCCGACGACGAGACGCTGGCCGAGATCGCCGAGGCGGTCACCCGGCTCTCGCCCGTCCACGACACGCTCGTGCACCCGGTGGACGTCTCCGCTCTCCGTCGAGCGGGCGTGACCACGGTGGCCGCCCACCCCGGTTCCGCCGATCCCGCCGCGGTCGTCACGGCGTTCCAGCAGGTCTTCGACGCCCACGACGTGGACGGGGCGATGGCGCTCATGACCGACGACTGTCTGTTCGAGGACACGGCACCGCCCGACGGCGTCCGCCACCGTGGGCAGGCTGCGGTGCGTGCCCGGTGGGAGGCGCTGTTCCACGACGCCCCGGCCGCACGGTTCACGACCGAGGAGACGGTCGTCGCAGGGGATCACGTCATCGTCCGCTGGCGGTACCGCTGGGGCGACGGCCACGTCCGCGGGGTCGACCTCTTCCTGGTCCGGGGTGACCGGATCGCGGAGAAGCGGTCCTACGTGAAGGGCTGAAGCGCAGTGGCGTCGGCGCCGTGCGGTCCCTGCGCCCGGCGCCGGCGCCGTTCACGGCGCAGGAAGCCGAACAGCACGAGACTCACCACGGCGGCGTAGGCGCACCACACCGACGTGAACGCGGCAGCCTTCACGGCGAGCACCGTCAGCAGCCCCACCAGGTTCAGCACCCCGAACGCCACCAGCCAGCGCCGTCCGCTGACCAGGAACGGTCCGACCGTCAGGACGACGTAGAACGCCGCGATCAGTGCCCCGGAGACGCCAGGGTTGCGGTAGTCCAGCGATCCGCCGGCGATGACCACGGTCCACGGGTAGTGCCAGAGCGTCCAGCCCAGGTAGGCGCCGAGCGCCACGCCGCCGACGACGAACGGCAGCATGCGGCGCCGACGCTCCGCCGGCAGGACGCCGAGCACCGCCAGGGGGCCGAGCAGCGGTAGCAGGGCCTGCGCGTACACCAGGTAGGCGGCGGCAGCCCCATGGCCGATGCCGAGCGGCGCACGTCCCTCGAGCCCGAGCCAGACGAATCCCTCGAGCACCTGGTGGACGCCGAACGCGAGGGGAAGCGAGCCGAGGACGACCTGCCCGGGACGGTCGATCTGGCTCAGCGTCGCGAGACCGACGCCGGCGACGATGCCGCCGCCGACGAAGTTGGCCGTCGCGGAGAAGCACATGGGCCGCGACCCTAGCCCTCGTCCGGCTCCTCCGGCTCACCCGCCCCGTCCGTCGCCGCCCCGTCCGTCGCCGCCCCGTCCGCGGCCTCCTCGTCGGGGTCGATGCCACGTCCGCGCGTGTCCGCCACCTGCCGATCCACGTCGGCCTGGTCGCGCGAGCCACGTTCCACGTCCCGATCGTCGGCGTCGCGCTGCCGGTCGATGCGATCCTCGGCCCGATCGAGGGCGACACGCGATCGCTCGATGCGCTGGCGTGCCTCCACCTCGAGCTGCCGCGCCCGTACCGACGCGGCCGTTCCGCTCTCGGTCATGCCCTTCGCCCGCGCCGCGGCCTCGTCCCACCACCGATGTTCCCGCTCGTCGAGCGCGGCCTCCCGCTCGTCGAGCGTCCGCTCCCGGGCGTCGGCTGCCGCCTCACGCTCGCTCGAGCAGCCTCCCGGTCGTCGGCAGCGCGCTCCCGGTCGTCGGCAGCGCGCTCCCGGTCGTCGGCAGCGCGCTCCCGGTCGTCGGCGTCCACGTCGCGCTCCTCCGCCCCGACCTGGCGCTCGAACAGATCCTCGTCCTCGGGGTCATGCTCGGCGCCGCCTTCGGACCGCCGCTCGGACACAGGGCCTCCTCGAGGTCTGACGGCTGGAGGTCTGACGACCTGTTCCACGGCACGGGCCGTGTCTTCGACCGTAGCCCCGGCCGCTGCTCACGGCGAGGGGCAGCAGACCCGCGATCGGGCCGGGCCGCGCCGGGCCGTCTCGCCCGGCGGGAGCCGGAGGTTTCTCTCGTCATCCGGGCCGGCAGATGGAAGACTTCCGTCTTCGCTGCTGCGACGACCGCGAGAAGAGGCAGGCGATGGATCTCGACCCCGTGGTGACAAACCCCGATCTCTACAAGGTCATCTTCGAGAACGAGCGCGTGCGGGTGCTCGAGTACCGCGACGAGCCTGGTGACCGCACCACCCCGCACGAGCATCCCGACAGCGTGATGTACACGCTGTCCTCGTTCCGCCGGCGCCTGTACGCGGACGGCGGGGAGCGTGATGTGGAGATCCCCGTCGACACGGTGGCGTGGCTCCCGGCCCAGCAGCATGCCGGCCACAACATCGGCGAGACCCCCACCCGGGTCGTCTTCGTCGAGCTCAAGGAGCACGCCGCCGGGGCCACCGGCGCAGGACCGATCGGTCCCGCAGGCGTGTAGGCCGCCACGACGCTGGAGTCGGCGGTCCTGATCCGGCGTCGAGCCTCCGGTGGCTCGGCCAGGGGCACCCGGACGGCCGTCGGTCACACGGGCTGGCCGTTGTCTGATCTGGGTCAGGGTGGGCTTCTCGGGACCTCCGTAGCGTGAGGTTCGAGGCGGTGAACGGCACCGCCACCGCACGAGGAGCACTCCCGATGACGACGACGAACCTCTACAGCGACGACCTGTCCTGCCCGTCCTGCATCGGCAAGATCGAGGGCCGGCTCGCCCGGTTGCCCGGCGTGGAGGGCGCCACGGTCCACGTCTCCACCGGCCGGATCGAGGTCCACCACGACCCCGAGCTCGTCGACACCGGCGCCCTGGTCGCTGCGGTCGCGGACGCCGGCTACCGGTCCGCCCCGCGAGGCTTCTGACATGAGCCCGATCCTCGCCCCCGCTCGTCCCTCCACACCCTCTTCCCGCTCCGGCGACACGCCCGGGCGGGGGCCGGCCACCTGGCTGCGGACCACGTCGGGTCGACGATGGGTCGCCACGGTCGTGGCCGGCGGCCTGCTCGCCCTGGGGCAGGGATCCGGCCCGCTGTCCGCCCTGCTCGGCTGGCGCTGGTCGGCCGCGCTCGCGCCGGATCTGCGCTCGGTGAGCCTGCTCGCGGCGACCCTCGTCGCGGGCGCCGCGATCGCGCTCCGTGCCGTCCGCGACCTCCGTATCCGACGGGTCGGCATCGAGGCGCTCGTCACGATCGCCGCCGTCGGGGCGCTGGTCGTCGGCGACTGGTGGGAAGCGGCCGCCGTCACGTGGCTGTTCGCGCTCGGAGGTGCGCTCGAAGCGTCGACCGTCGGGCGGACCCGCCGGGCCCTGGCCCGGCTGCTGGAGCTCGTCCCCGAGGTGGCCCGCGTCCGCCGCGACGGCGTGGAGGTCGAGGTTCGCCCGAACGAGGTCCGGGTCGGCGAGACCGTCATCGTGCGGCCGGGTGACCGCATCCCCGTGGACGGCGAGGTCGTCGCCGGCGCCGCGGCCGTGGACGAGTCCACGATCACCGGGGAGTCGATGCCCGTCGAGAAGTCCCCTGGAAGCGCGGTGAACGCCGGCACGACCACCGGCGGCGGACGACTCGAGGTCCGCGCGACCCGCATCGCCGGGGACACGGCACTCGGGCGGATCATCCGGCGGGTCGAGGAGGCGCAGGAGGACAAGGTCCCCGCCCAGCGCGCCATCGAGCGCTTTGCCCGCTGGTACACCCCCGCGGTGGTGGTGCTCGCGGCCGGCGCCTACGCCCTCAGCGGCGACGTCCGGCTCGCGCTGACGCTGCTCGTCATCGGGTGCCCCGGCGCCCTCGTCATCTCCATGCCGATCTCCGTCGTGGCCGGTATCGGCCGCGCGGCCCGTCGCGGCATCCTGATCCGCGGTGGCGAGCACCTCGAGAAGGTCGGCAGGGTCTCCGCCGTGGCACTCGACAAGACCGGGACGCTCACCGAAGGGCGGCCCGACCTGGTCGCGACCGTGCCGCTGGTCCCGGGCGTCAGCGAGCGGAGGCTGCTGGCCTGGGCCGCGGTGGCCGAAGCCGGGTCCGAGCATCCCCTGGCCGCGCCGATCCTCACGGCCGCACGGGCCGCCGGGGTGACCATCCCGGACACACCCGACGGGTTCGTGGCGCACGCCGGCGGCGGCGTCGAAGCCGTCGACGCGGGCCGGCGCGTCGCCGTCGGCACCCCGACGCTGGCCGCAGCGCTCGATGTGACCATCCCGGCGACCGCCACCGACGCCCTCGCACGCCAGCAGGCCCTTGGCCGCACCGCCGTCCTGGTGATGCGCGACGACGAGGTCGTCGGGCTGCTCGCGCTGGCCGACCGGGTCCGCGACGATGCCGCCGAGGCGGTCGCGGCGCTGCACGCGATCGGAATCGATCACGTCGTGATGCTCACGGGCGACGCGGAGCCGGTGGCCCGCGCCGTGGCCGACACCGTGGGCGTCGACGCGGTGTACGCGGGCATGTCGCCCGACGACAAGCTGCGGGCCGTCCGTGGGCTGCAGGACGCCGGGCATGTCGTCGCCATGGTCGGCGACGGCGTCAACGACGCACCGGCGCTCGCCACCGCAGATGTCGGCATCGCCATGGGCGTCGCCGGCACCCCCGTCGCGATCGAGACCGCCGACGTGGCGCTCACGACCGACCGTCTCTCGAGGCTCGCCGAGGCGCTCCAGCTCTCCCGGCGGACCGTGCGCGTCATGCGCCAGAACGTCACGGTGGCGCTGCTGACGGTCGGGCTGCTCCTCGCCGGCGTCCTGGCGCGCGAGGTCGAGATGGCCGGGGGGATGCTGGTCCATCAGGGATCGGTCCTGGTCGTCATCCTCAACGCGATCCGTCTGCTGCGCAGCCGACGCGGCGACGCCATCGCCGCCCCGTCCGCCCCGCCGGCGCGGGCCCGCCCCGTGGCCGACTCCCCGACACGCTGATGCGTTCCGCGTCCGCCGGTCCTACGCTGGCTTCCCGACCCTCCGGGAGGCCAGCGTTGGGGCGCCGCAGCCCGGTCACCATCCCGCATGCCGACCCACGCACCTGCACCCATGGGGTTCGGCAGCGGGCGCTCGCCGCCGTCCCGTTCTTCGCCTCCCTCGATCCGGACGCGCTTGCCGAGGTCGATGCGCGCTGCGGGATGCGGGGCATCGTGGCCGGCGAAGCCGTCTACCTCGCGGGCGGCCGGGCCGAACGGCTCTACGTCGTCGCGACGGGGACGGCCAAGCTCACCCGCACGACCGAGGACGGTGACCAGATCCTGCTGGACGTCCTCGGGCCGGGCGGCTTCCTCGGGGCGCTTCCGGCGCTCGGCGAGGACCGCTACGCCGAGAACGCATGGGCGCTCACGCCGGGATGCCTGCTGAGCCTGACCACGGCCGACCTCGATGCGGTCCTGCAGGGCCATCCCGGCGTCGCGCGCGACGCCCTGACCGCCATCGGTCGGCGTCTGCGCCGGGCGGAGGACACCCTTGCCCGGGCCGGCTCGGCCACCGTCGAGCAGCGGATCGCCGCCACCCTGCTACTGCTCGCGGACCGTCTGGGAACCCCGTACGACGGCGCCACGCTCATCGACGCCCCGCTGACACGCGACGACATCGCCGGCCTCGTCGGCTGCGCGTCCGAGACCGTGAGCCGGATCCTCGCGCGCCTCCGGCGTCGCGGGCTCGTCCGCACCGGCCGCCGCTGGGTCGCGGTCGCCGACCCGGCCCGCCTGCGCGAGGTCGCCGAGCACGGCATCGGCTCCGACGCCCCCGGTGACCGCTCTCGCCAACGCCCATCCACCCCCGGGCCGGGACGCCGCAGCGCCGCCCGTCCCGGCCGTCACCCCGTCGCGCGGTGGTCCGCCCCGATTGGGTGATGGCCGCGGACGATCTATGGTCGGCCGGCGAGGCGACGAGGAAGGATGCGCTCATGCGTCGCTCGTTTCGGGACCGGGCGTTCCTGCCCGTGTTCATCCCCGTGGCGGTGCTGCTGGCGATCGGGGTGCTGGTCGGCGGGTTCGCGCTGATCCTGCTGTACAACACCCGCCCCGTGGCGATCGTGGTCGCGATCATGGCGGCGGCCGGGATCCTGGTCGGCGTGGCGATGGCCAACAGTCGGGATCGCCTCGGCACCGGCCAGCGGGTCGTGGTGGTGATCGCGGCGGCGGTCCCCACGCTGCTCGGCGCGGCCTATGCGCTCGGCGTGGGTGGCGTGGGCGCGTCGCGGCTGAACATCAACCGACAGCCCGAACAGGATCCGGCGGTGGCGGCGGGGCAGCGGCTGGCGTCCGACTATGGCTGCGTCCAGTGCCACAGCGTGGACGGGACCACGATCGTGGGGCCGACCTGGAAGGACCTGTGGGGCTCGCAGGTCACCCTGAACTCCGGCGAGACGGTCACCGTGGACCGGCAGTACATCGAGCAGTCGGTGAAGGAGCCGGATGCGTTCGCCCGCCAGGGCTTCAACACCGGGGTGATGCCCAACCTGAACGTGAGCGATCAGGATCTGGACAAGATCATCGCCTACATCGAGTCGCTGTCGTCGAACACCGCCGAGGGCGGGGGCGCGTCGTCGGGGGACACGTCCGGCTAAGGCCGGGCCGGCGGCGGCGGGAGACCGTCGTCGGGCGCGGGGGAGGAGCGGGCCTTCGTGTCCGCGAGGTCCTGCGGATGGGGGGTGTGCGCGGCGCGGTGCAGGGTGGCGCGGGACGGTGACGCGGCGGTCCGGACGGCGTACCGTTTCGGGTAGCGAGGGGAGTACCTCAGCGCGACACCATCGTCAGCACGGTCCGCACGGGCCCGGGGGTGTCGGCCGCCCCGGCGGTAGGGAGACCTCCACAACGACGTGCATGCCAGCGCATGCCCGTCCGTCTGGAGGCGCTCCATGCCCGCACCGTCCGCTCTCCTCGATCCGCAGCGTCCCGACGGTCCCGCCTGGCACCGGCTCTCGACCGACGAGGCGGCGCGTCACCTCGGCGTCGATCCGGCGACCGGCCTGTCCGCCGACGAGGTCGCCCGTCGAGCCGAGGAGCACGGCCCGAACCGCCTCGCGGAGCCCGAGCGGCGCCCCGCGTGGCGCCGCCTGGCCGACCAGTTCGCCAACCCGCTGGTCCTCGTGCTGCTCGGTGCGGCCGTGCTGGCGGGCGTCGTCGGTGACCTGAAGGACGCCGCGGTGATCGCGGGGGTGCTCGTGCTGAACGCCGTCCTGGGCTTCGTGCAGGAGGGCAGAGCCGAGAACGCGCTGGCGGCGCTGGAGGGCATGCTGGCGCTGGAGGTGACCGTCCGCCGCGACGGTCGTGCCGTCGACGTGGCCGCCGACTCGCTGGTCCCCGGGGACGTGGTGCTGCTCGAGGCCGGGGACCGGGTCCCGGCCGACGGGCGCATCCTCAGCGCGTCCGCGACGGCCGCCGACGAGTCGATGCTGACCGGGGAGTCCGTCCCGGCGGACAAGGGCGCCGGCCCCATCGACGGTGACGACCTCGGCGTCGGGGACCGTGCCAACGAGCTGTTCATGAACACGACCCTGGTGCGCGGTCGTGCCGAGATGGTCGTCACCGGGACGGGGATGCGGACCGAGGTCGGCCAGATCGCCGAGATGCTGTCCACGGAGGTGGACACCGAGACCCCGCTGGAGAAGCAGCTCCGCGCCCTCGGAACGCGGCTCATCGGGATCGTCCTGGCCGCCGTGGCCGTGGTGCTGGCGCTCGCCCTGCTGCGGGGCACTCCCGTCGGCGAGGCGCTGCTGGAGGCGGTCGCCCTCGGTGTTGCCGCGATCCCCGAGGGCCTGCCCGCGGTCGTGACGGTCACCCTCGCCGTCGGCGTGAGCCAGATGGCCAAGCGGCAGGCGATCGTGCGACGCCTGGCGTCGGTCGAGACGCTGGGATCCACGACGGTCATCTGCACGGACAAGACCGGGACGCTGACGCAGAACGAGATGACCCCCGTGGCCGTGTGGCACGACGGCGAAGACCTGGAGATCACCGACGGCGCGTTCGGCTCCTCCGTCGCGGCCTCGGTTCGCCAGGCCCTCGTCGTGGCCACCCACGCCTCCGACGCCACCCTCGCCGGGGATGACCGGCATGTCGGTGACCCGACCGAGATCGCCGTGCTGCTCGCAGCCGCCGCCGCCGGCGTCGACACCGACGGCGTGCGGCGTGATGCGCCGCGCCGCGGCGAGCTTCCCTTCGACTCCGGGACCAAGCTCATGGCCACCGTCGTGGACGGGGCCGACGGTGACCCCCTGATCGCCGTGAAGGGGGCACCGGACGTGCTCCTCGCGCGGTCCAGCGCCGTGAGAGGCACCCAGGGCCCGCGCCCGCTCGACGACGCGACGCACGGCGCGATCGACGCCGCGCTCGAGCGGTTCGCCGAGCGTGGCCAGCGGGTCCTCGCCGTGGCATCCCGGAGCGTGGAAGGTGAGCCGCCGACCACCCCGGAGGCCATCGCCGATCGGCTGCACGACCTGACGCTCGAGGTGCTCGTCGCGATGGTGGATCCGCCCCGCGACGGCGTGGCCGACGCGATCGCGCTGTGCCTGCGGGCCGGCATCGCGGTGAAGATGATCACGGGCGACCATCCCGGCACCGCCCGCGCCATCGCCCGCGAGATCGGGATCGAGGGCCGCGTCGTCACCGGGCGCGACCTCGACCGGCTCTCCGATCCCGAGCTCGCCGACGCCATCACGGACATCGGCGTCTGCGCGCGTGTCTCCCCCGAGCACAAGGTCCGGATCGTCGACGCCCTGAAGGCGAACGACGAGGTCGTGGCCATGACGGGCGACGGCGTCAACGACGCCGCGGCCCTGCGTCGCGCCAACGTCGGCGTCGCCATGGGCGTCGCCGGGACGGAGGTGACCAAGGAAGCCGCCGACATGGTGCTCGCGGACGACGACTTCACCACGATCGTCACCGCTGTGGAGCGTGGCCGGACCATCTACGACAACATCGTCACCTTCGTTCGCTTCCAGCTGACCACGAACCTCGCGGCCATCACGACGATCCTGGCTGCCGGGCTCATCGGGCTCGCCAGCCCGTTCAGCGCCCTGCAGATCCTGTTCGTGAACCTCATCGCCGACGGTCCGCCGGCCATGGCCCTCGGGGTCGACCGTCCACGCCGCGACGTGATGCGTCGTCGGCCGCGCGACGCCGACGCGTCCATCCTCGACGCCCGCGTCCTGTGGTCGCTGGTCCCGACGGCGGTGCTCATGACCGCGGTCACCCTGGGCGTGCTCGCCTTCACGGACGGGCCCGCCGCCGGGACCCTGACCTTCACGACGTTCGTGCTGCTGCAGCTCGGCAACGTGCTCGCGGTCCGCGGTGGACGCGCCGGGGTGTTCACCCGGCACCTGTTCACGAACCGTTGGGTGTGGGCTGCGCTCGGACTCGTCCTGGTCGTGCAGGTCGCCGTCGTGCAGGTGGGTGTGCTGCAGTCCCTGTTCGACACGACCGCGCTGTCGCCGGCACAGTGGGGGCTGGCGGCCGCCCTGGCCACGCTGCCGATCCTCGTCGCCGAGGCGCAGGCGCGCATCCGTCGCTGGTCTGCCGCCCCCGATGCGTGAACAACGCCCGCGGGCGCAGGCGGCCGCGTCCCGCCTGCCGTCAGGCGCCGGTCTCGATCGTCGTGACCGGCACGGGCATCCGACGCGACAGCCGGCTCGGCAGGTCCATCTTGAGCCAGCGCGAGATCCCGGCCGGCAGCGTCGAGACGATCACCTCGTCGACGGGCTGGCGTTCCAGCGCCGCTTCAGCCGCCGCCAGCGGGTCGCTCGGGCCCACCTCGCCGTCGGCCTCTCCACCCAGCTCGCGGATTCGGTCGATCAGCCGATCGAGCCGGTGGTGCGCCCGGCGGCGTCCCTCCTCGGCCGCCTCCGCTGCCGCATCCCTCGCGAACGGATCGGGTGACTCGATACCGATGATCGGGTCGGCAGGCACCCAGCCCTCGGCCTCGAGCTCCGGCTTGATGCACGGCACGACGACGAAGAAGCTGGTGAACCCCGATGTCACCCGGGTCCGGATGGCATCCTCCAGCTCCGCGCCCCCGGCCGTCTGGTTCGCCACGATCAGACAACGACCCACGATCTCCCTCCCATGAGATCCTGCGAGCGTGCCCGACCCGTCGCAGCGGCGCCGCTACCGAATCGTCAGCGGTGAGAGGGACACGGCCGCACGACCGGTGCGATGACCGGGGACCGAGGCGGCGGGGCCGTGGAGAGCCGCCTCAGGAGCGGATGGCCGAGACGACGCGCTTGGCGTCCGCCACGTCCGGCGTGAGCTTCTTCTTCACCAGCTCGGCACGCGTGCTCAGCGTGTCGGCCTGGTGCTTCGCCTCGAGCTCCGCGCGCTGCTTCGCCCGCTTGCCGGCGGCCCGGGCATCGGCCGTGGCGCGCTTCGCCCGCTCCGTCGCGGCCTCCGCGGCCAGGGAGGCCTCACGGCGCGCCTGATCGGCGCGGATCCCGGCGTGCTCCGCGGCGTGCTGGGTGCGCCAGGCGACGCTCGGCCGGCCTTCGGTGTCGAGCACCGACAGGAGCAGGCCACCGAGCATGGACACGTTCTTGAAGAAGTGGATCTGCTGGGTCGCGCGCGCCTGCGGGTCCGACTCCTCCCAGAAGCGGTGCCCGGCCACGGTCGTCGGGAGCAGCGACGCGGCCAGCGCGGCGGACGCGAGACGCGGCATCTTGCCGAGCGCGAGGGCGATTCCTCCGACGACCTGCACCGCACCGTTGAGCCGGACCGCCTGCGGTGTGTCGAGCGTGTCGAGCGGTGGGACCTGCTGCGTGAGGGGCTCGACGACCCGCTGCGCCTTCGGCGCTTTCTGCTCGGGGTTCCTGACGGCGTCGAGTCCGCCGACGACGAACATCGAAGCGAGCATCGGGCGGGCGATGGTGCGGATCGGGTTGAACATGTCGGCTCCCTGCACGTCGGCGATCCGACCGTACTCGCCGTGGCCCCGTCGGACTCCCGACGGACGGACGGGACGGGGCGCACGGGCTACCTTCCCCGCCGCCCGGTGAGGCGCCCCGCCGGGCCCCGCCACGTCGCTCGGAGCCCCGTTGTCGTCCCGCCCCGTGCCTGCCTCGCCGCGCCCGCGGGCCGGGTCGGACCCGGATCCGGGCGGGTGGCTGCCGGCGTTCGCGCCGGGGCTGCTGGCCGCGGTCGTGCTGGCCGCACTCGCCACGACCGTGACCGGTGCGCTCGACCGTGCCGGGGTGGGGTTCGTCATCGCCACGGCCTTCGTCGTGACCGCCGCGCTCGTGCGGACCCTCGACGTCGACCGCCGACTCGGCATCCTCATCGCGGTGGGGACGGCCATCTGCGGCAACAGCGCCATCGCCGCGACGGCCCCGGTCATCGACGCGGACGACGACGCGATCTCCTTCGCGTCGGCCGTGATCACCCTCTTCGGGACGCTGGCGATGCTCACGTACCCGTTCCTGGGCCGCCTGGTGGGTCTGACCGCCGAGCAGTTCGGCTTCCTCGCCGGCGCCGGCGTGCACGACTCGGCCCAGGCTGTCGCCAGCGGGTTCATGCACAGCGCGACCGCCGGGGGCGTGGCGACGGTCGTGAAGCTGACCCGCACGGGATTCCTCGTCCCCGTCGTCATCGGTCTGGGTGTCGTCGCCCGCCGGCGGGCACCCGGTGCCGGCGAGGGAGCCTCCCGGGGCGTGCTCCCGCTCTTCGCGGTCGGCTTCGTCGTCGCGTCCCTGGTGCGCACCGTCGGGGACGCCGGCCTCGGCGGGACGGCGTGGTGGGGCGCCACGCTCCGCGGCCTCGAGGTGACCGCCGGGTTCCTCCTCGTCACCGCGATGGCCGGGGTGGGCCTGAACACGCACGTCGCCGGTCTGCGCAGGATCGGCGCCGCCCCGCTGATCGTCGGGATGGCGGCCTCGGTCCTGGCGGCGGCGGCAGCGCTCGGTGTCACACTCCTCGTCACCTGACGGTCCGGCGGCGCGCGCACCCGTCGCATCAGGACAGCTCCGCTCGGTCGTCAGCCTGCTGGCGGCGGCTCGTCGGCGCGCACACCGTCCGTGATGCCGTCGCGCACACCGATGGCGTCGCGTCGATCGTCGTCGCCGACGCGCTCGCTGCGCGCGCCCGGAGCCTCGCGGCGGTCGGGCAGGGAGCGGCCGCCGGCGGCGAAGTGCTCCTCCGGCCGTCCACCGGTCAGCGGACGCTGCTCCGGCAGCGGCGTGGGCCGGCCCGGCTCCCGGGCAGGCGTCTCGCCGACCAGGTGCCAGGTTCCCGAGGCGGCCGCGTGGGCGATCCCCTGCTCGTCCACGAGCGCGGACAGGCCCCGGAGGATGTCGTCCTCGCACGCACCCCTCAGCCCGACGGTGCGGACCGTTCGGGGGACCGGCGCGTCGCGGAGGAACCGGACCTCGTAGTCGGTCAGCACCGCCCCGTCGGCCGGGTTCGCGTCGAGGTCCTCCTTGCAGGCCCACAGGGTCGGGCACGACAGCACCGCCGCGGTCATGGCCGGGTCGAGGTGGCCGTCGCGCGCCATCCCCTCGTTGGCGACGAAGGCGCTGACCACGGTGTCGGGTGCATGCCAGCCCGGCAGGATCTGCAGCCCCTGCGGGTTGTCGGCGCCACACACGAAGCAGCTCTCGTGTGGCTCGTGCGACGTCGGCTCCGGCACCGGCACGGTCGCCAGCGAGCGGAGCTCACCGAGCTGCGCCGGGAGCGGCGGCGCACCGCCCCGGACCTCCCCGACCGCGACGTGGTGGATCGGGTCGGCCTCGCTGCCGGCGTCACCGTGGTGGAGCACCTCGGTCTGCACCGTGTCCCCGGTCCGGCGCGTCACCATCCGAAGCTCGCCGCCGAGCGGCACGAGCCGCTGCATCGCGACCGACACCGACGCCACCGTGCGGGGCAGCCCCTCGTTGACCCGGGCGGCGTCGAGCACGGCGGCCGCCAGCACCCCAGGGTGCAGGTAGCCGGGGTTCGCGTGGTGGTGGCCCTGTGGCATGAAGCGGCGCTCGTGGCGGCCGTCGTCGCGGTCCAGCCGCTGTTGTCCCCAGCGCAGCTGCTGCATCGCCGGTCCCGTCGTCACCAGGTCGGTCATCGATCTCCCTGTGGCTCGCCTATGGGTCCACGATGGGAGCCGGCGGCGGACGTTGCAGCGCCCCGCGCCGCCCGAAGGAACAGGGCAGGCGCGCCGGTCCCCGGCGGACGGACCCGGGAGGTCCACCTGCCGGGGGGAGCGGCTCAGCCGCCGGCGGGAACGGCCCGGACGCCCTCGGCGCCGGCCGAGATGGTCGTGCCCGCGTCGCCGGTCAGCATCCGTCCGATGTCGGCCAGCGCCCCGATGGTGGCGACCTTGCCGGTGGTCCGGACGAACTCGCACGCGGCTGCGACCTTCGGGCCCATCGATCCGGCGGGGAAACGCTGTGCGTCGAGGGCGTCGGGGCTGGCGCGCTGCACGAGCCGCTGGTCCGGCGTGTCCCAGTCGAGATAGACGCCGTCGACGTCGGTCGCCATGACGAAGACGTCGGCGTCGAGCTCGCGGGCGAGCAGTGCCGACGCGAGATCCTTGTCGATGACCGCCTCGACGCCGGCCAGCCAGCGCTCGCGGTCCTTCGAGTACATGGTCGGGATGCCACCGCCCCCGGTGCAGATCACCACGCACCCGGCATCCACGAGCCGACGCACCGGCCGTAGCTCGAAGATCCGCTTCGGGCGGGGCGACGGGACGACGCGGCGCCAGTGGGTGCCGTCCTGCTTGAAGGTCCATCCCCGGTCGCGCAGCCGCTCGGTCTCCTCCTCGCGGTAGACCGGCCCGATGAACTTCGTCGGGTCGTCGAACGCCGGGTCGTCGGGATCGACCTCGACCATGGTCAGGATGGTCGCGAGCTCCTGGTCGAAGGGCAGCACGTTGCCGAGCTCCTGCTCGATCAGGTAGCCGACCATCCCCTCGGTCTGGGCACCGAGCACGTCGAGCGGCGTGACGTCCTCGGCTGTCGCCCCGGCGGCCTGCAGCGCCAGCAGACCCACCTGCGGGCCGTTGCCGTGCGAGACGACGAGCTGGTGGTCGGCCACAAGGGGAGCGAGGGCCTCGCAGGCGACACGGACGTTTCGCCGCTGGGCCTCCACGGTCAGCGGCTCGCCTCGCCTCAGCAGGGCGTTGCCACCGAGGGCGACCACGACACGCACTCGGACTCCGATCGGACAGCGGGCGGGACCGCGACGATCCTGCCACCTTCCGGCGGCGCGCCGCGACACCCTGCGCGCGTCGGGCGTACCGGTCCTTCAAGGACGGCGATCGTGTGCCGATCCTCTCCGTGGAGCGCAACGGAGGACCTCACGACCGTGACCTCATCGCCGGCGAGCACCGGATCGGTCCTGCGTCGATGGGCGCCGGACCGCATGGCTCTGGCCGCCTACGTCGGCGCCTGGCTGATGGCCGGCGCCGGCGTGCTCGCCGCTGCGCTCCTCCTCGATGGCGGACCGCCGCTGGTGCCGTCCGGCTGGCTGCTGGCGACGCTGTGGGCCGGCTGGATCGTGGCCGACCTGGTGCACGTCGAGGTGCGGGTTCGGGACGCGAGGGAGGCGACCACGCTCGTCGAGCTCGCCGCCGTCCCGGTGATGGTGCTGCTGCCCGTGTCCCTGGCGGTGCTCGTCGCGGCCGGCGCCGCCGCGGTCGTGGAGACCTTCCTCACCCGCGGACAGCTGCACAAGAGCGCGTTCAACGTCGCCTGGCAGGTCGTCGCCGTCGGCGCCGGCTCGCTCGCCTTCCATCTCTCCGCCGGCGCGTTCGTGCCGCAGGTCGTACCGCTCGTCGCCGCGGTCGCCGCCGGCATGCTGTTCGTCACGATCAACACGCTCGCGTTCACCGGCATCGTGGCGATCCTGTCCCGCCGGCCCTACCGGGCTGTCGTGCGGGAAGGCTCTGTGTCGGCACTGCTCGTGCTCGCCGGGATCGCCACCACCGGGGCGCTGGCGGCCGTGCTGCTCGATCAGGCGCCCCTGGCGCTGCCGCTGCTGCTCGTGCCCGTCCTTCTCGATCGCGGCCACGCCCGACAGCGCAGCCGCAGCTACGAGCAGCTGGCGGTCGAGCGCGATCGGCTGGAACGGACGATCGCGGGGACATCCGACGGCATCGCGCTGCTCGACGGTCACCGGCGTGTGGAGGTCTGGAACAGCGCGATGGCGTCGCTCACTGGCGTGGCGGCGGCGGACGCGCTGGGACGCCGGCTGCCGGAGCTGGGGTTCGGGGCGCTCGTCGCGTCGGCACCGGACGGGGAGGAGTCGGAGCAGCAGATCGTCGTGGCGGGTCGCACCGTCGCCGTGCGCGCGGACCCGCTGCAGGACAACGTCCGTCGCGGCGCCGTCGTCCGCGCTCGCGACATCAGCCGGGAGGCGGAGCTCGCCGCCATCCGCGACGACCTGGTCTCCCGCATCTCGCACGAGGTACGCACGCCGCTGACCACCGTCACCGGCTTCCTGGAGACCCTCGACGAACGCTGGGACGGGCTCGACGACGACCGCCGACGGCTGCTGGCGTCGACCGCCCACGGCGGTGCCCGCCGGTTGTCGCGTCTCGTCGCCAACCTGCTCGCCTACAGCCGGCTCGAGTCCACCGGTTCCACGCACCGTGACCGGCAGCCGGTCGACCTCGTCCACGCGGTCGACGAGGTGATGCGACGCGGCGACCCGGCCACCGCCGGTCTGGACGTGCACGTCAACGTCCCGGACGGTGTGCTGGTCCACGCCACCACCGAGGACGTGCACGCCATCCTGGAGAACCTGCTGGAGAACGCGGCCCGCTACGGCGCGTCACCCGTCCACCTGCACGCCGAGCAGCGCGGCGACGTTGTCCGCGTCGCCGTCAGCGACAGCGGGCCGGGACTGCCGGCCCACTTCCGCCCCCAGCTGTTCCAGCCGCTGGCCCAGGCGAGCTCCGGGCTGCGCCGCACGGCGAAAGGCATGGGCATGGGGCTCGCGGTCGTGCACCTGGCCGCGGCCAGCAACGGCGGGTCGGTCGCCTACGAGGACGCGCCGCAGGGCGGTGCCCGGTTCGTCGTCACCCTTCCCAGCGGGGACGCCTGCGCCAGCGGGTGAGGCCGGTCGCCGGCGCCACCCCAGGCGGTCAGCCGCCCAGCGCCTCGTCCAGGAATCCCACCACCCGGGACCCCCAGGCGTCCGGGTGCCGCTCGATCGCCGCGATGTGTGGCGTGTCGGGTAGCTCCCAGAGGGTCACGGTCTGCGGGGATACCGCCACCAGACGCCGCGCGCTGGCGGTCTCGGCGGGTTCCTCGCCGGCGACGAGCAGCAGCGGCCGCAGTCCCATGCCCGCCACCGCCTCCGTGAGGGGCTCCGGTCTGGCCGCACGGGTCATCAGGCCCGCGGCCGCATCCTGGACCCAACCAACGGCGCGTTCGACACCGCCCTCCGCGCCGGACGCCGGTGGGGTGTCCGCGGCGACGCGGGCACTGGCGCCCTCCGCGACCACCGCCACGAGGCGAGCATCACTGCCGGCTCGGGTGATCGCCTGCTCCCCGCCCATGGACAGGCCGACGGCAGCGATCCGCGCGGGGTCCACGTCGGGCTGCGCGGAGAGCCAGTCGAGGGCCGCGGCGAGATCGAGGTCCCCGTACCAGCCGAAGTCCATGGCGTGCCCGCCGCTGTCGCCATGGCCTCGCGCGTCGAGCGCCAGGACGCCGTAGCCGTGCTGCGCGAGCACCGCGGCGTGCGCCGCCGTCGACGCACGGGTGCTTCCCGAGCCGTGGAGCAGCAGCACCGAGGCGCCGTTGCCCGTCGGCGTGTACCAGGCCGACAGGGTGACCCCGTCCTCCGTGTCGAAGGTGACCGTCCGCGCCCCGGCCGGGGCCGGCCGCTCGAGCGGTGTCGGGGGGACGTGGGTCGCATACGCCGCCATCGTCACCGGCAGCAGCACGAACTGCAGCAGCACGTAGGTGACCGGCAACGCCAGCAGCTTCCACCACCGCGGCAGCGACCGGACCAGCATCACGGCGCCGATTACCAGCAGCGTGAGACCGGCCACGGCTGCGGCCGTCCCCACCACGCTCGTCAGGCTGATCCCCGCCTTCACCAGGGACATCACGCCGACGGGGCCGAACGCCACACCGACGATCCCGGCAAGCAACGCCCCGGCGCCACGAGCGGTCCGACGCGACCTCGTGACAAGCAGGCCGGCGACCGTGGCGAGCGCCACGGCGAGGACGGCGCCGACGGTGCGGCCGACCCTGCCGAGGTCCGACTGCACGGCGACGACGGTGGGTGCGATCCCATCCTCCGCTGACCCCGGCCCCGTAGACGCGGTCGAAGTGCCCGGCGCCGGCCCGTCGAATGCCCCGCTCTGGTGAGCGGCCCCGGTGGTCAGCCGCCGGCGCCGCGAACGAGCGCGTCCGGCGGCACGCCGTAGAGCGCTGCCGCCTCCTCACGCAGGGGCCGGCTCACGCCGCGGTCGCATCCCCGTCCGTCGCATCGAGGGCGGCGACGAGCTCGTCCTTGGTCATGCTCGACCGGCCCTCGATGTCACGTTCCTGGGCCAGGTCGTACAGCGCCGACTTCGTCATCTCGGCGTAGCCGTCGCCTGCCGCAGCGCCCCGGCGGTCGCCCGCACGCTGCAGGCTCTCCTCGAGGGCCGCCATGAGGTCGACCACACCGCCGACCTCCTCCTCCGGCGCGCGGACCTCGACCTCCTCGCCCTCGGCCTTCGCCTCGATCATCGTCATGACCCGCTCCTGGTACGTGTCCTCGTACGCCGTCGGGTCGAAGTCGGTGACGAGGCTGTCGATGAGCTGCTCGGCCATGTCCACCTCGCGGTCGCGGACCTCGACGTCCATGTCGGGGGCCTCGCCCGCCAGGTCCGCCGGGTCGGCCACCTCGTCGGCGTAGTGCATCGTCGACAGCAGCAGCATCCCGTCGCTCGCGCGGATCGCCGCGAGGTACTCCTTCGTGCGCATCACGAAGGTCGCGATGGCGACCTTGCCGCGGCGCTCCATCGCCTCGGTGAGCAGCCGGTACGGCTTCGCGGCGCTCTCCCCGTCGGGCAGGAGGTAGTAGGCCCGGTTGTAGTAGATGGGGTCGATGTCGCCGAGCTCGACGAAGTCGTGGATGTCGATCATCCGCGACGCCTGCGGGTCGAGCTGGGCGAGCTCGTCGGGGTCGATGATCACGTACTGGTCGTCGGCGACCTCGTACCCCTTGACGATCTCGTCGTAGGGCACCTCGTCGCCGGTCTCCGCGTCGACGCGGCGCCGCTTCACGGGGGCGTGCGTGGTCTCGTGCAGCTGCTTGAAGTGGATGCTGTGCGTCCTCACCGCGGTGAACAGCTGCACCGGCACGTTCACCAGCCCGAAGCTGATGAACCCCTTCCAGGTCGCGCGTGCCATCGACGTCTCCTCCGTCCTTCGTCCAGCGTGGGTGGTCCCGGGGCACCGCGCAGGTGGCCGCCGCCGCCATGGGAACACCTGCCGGCGCGCCCCGTCCGGACGTGCAGGGCACACTGGCCGGTGCCGGTGTGCCAGGCTGACGGAGGTCGGACGGCACGGGACGGCAGGAAGCGGCATGAGCGGACCCCTCGGCGAGCGGGACTCAGAGCGTCACGACGAGCGGCTGCACGGGATCGAGCTGCGGGAGGGCCGCCGGACGGCCGTTGGCGGCCTCGACGTGTCCCGCGTCCTGCCGACCAAGGGACGCCGTACCGTCGGCGCGTGGTGCTTCACCGACGTGCTCGGTCCCATGGACGCCGAGGATCCCGACCCCATGGAGGTCGGCCCGCACCCCCACATCGGGCTGTCGACGGTGACCTGGCTGCTCGAGGGCGAAGCGCTGCACACCGACTCGCTCGGCAGCGAGCAGGTGATCCGCCCCGGCCAGCTCAACTGGATGACGGCGGGCCACGGGATCGCCCACGCGGAGCTGGCCGCCCGCCCACCCTTCCGTGGCGTGCAGCTGTGGGTCGCCCAGCCCGAGGCCACCCGCCACGGGCCGGCAGCCTTCGAGCACCATGCCGCGCTGCCGGACGTCGAGGTCGGCGACGCGTCCGGCCGGCTGCTGGCGGGCTCCTTCGCCGGTGCGACGTTGCCGGCACGCACCGACACCCCGCTGGTCGGTGTCGACCTGAGCCTGCGCGCCGGCACGACGGTGCTGCCCGTCGCGGCGACGTTCGAGCACGCGGTCGTGCCGGTCGGCGGCCGGGTGCGCGTCGGTGGAGAGGTCGTGGAGCCGGGCTGGATCGCGCTCGTACCCGTCGGCATCGACGAGCTGCCGGTCGAGGCCGGTGACCGTGGCGCCCGGGCCCTGCTGCTCGGCGGGGAGCCGCTCGGTGAGACGATCGCGATGTGGTGGAACTTCGTGGCCCGCGACCGTGGGGAGATCGAGGCCGCCTGGCGCGACTGGCAGCAGCACAGCGACCGGTTCGGGGAGGTCGCCTCGTCGCTCGGCCGTATCGAGGCGCCCCGCCCCCCGTGGGCGACCCGCGCCCCGTGAGCGGGACGGTCAGCGCACCGGGCGTGGATCCCAGCCGATGTCGCGGCGTGCCCGGCGGTCGGTCAGCCGCAGATCGTGCGGGCGCTCGGTCACCGGCGGCGCCGGCACGGTGACGTTCACCGCCGGATCGAGGTCGAGCCGACGGGCGATCCGGTCCGCGAGGGCACGCCGGCTCAACGGCCGGGCACCCGCCAGGTGCCAGATCCCCCCGCGGGCCGACGGCTCGAGGCAGACGACGCGCCACAGCGCGTCCGCCACGTCGTCGGCCCAGGCGGGCATCCGCATCTCACCGTCGTACCACCTCGCCGCCGTGCCATCGGTGGCTGCGGCCAGGATCGCCTCCGTGGTGGCGTCGCGCGGCTCGTCCACCGCGACGACCAGCGGGAGCCGGACGATCGCCGCGTCCTCCACCGCCTGCGTCACCACCTGCTCCGCGGCCGCCTTCCACCGGCCGTAGTCCGAGACGGCTGCCGGCGGGTCGGCCTCCCCGCGCCAGGTGCCGTCGCCGGCGAACACCACGTCGGACGAGCAGTGCACGAGGCCGCACCCACGGCCGGTCACGGCGTCGACGACGTTGAGGGTCGCGTCCACGACGCCCTCGCGGCTCTTGCGGTAGGCGGCGTGCAGCACCACGTCGGGGGCCGCCGCGGCGATCGCCCGCCGCGTGGCCGCCGGGGTCCCGCAGATCGGCGGTGACCGACGGTGCGTCCGGTACGGCCGTCTCGTGCACCAGTGCCCACAGCTCGATCCCGTCCGGGACCCGACGCCGCAGCCGTGTGCCGACGAGGCCGCTCGCCCCGGTGACGAGGACGCGCATGGATGGCTCCGGTGTCGTCGAGCGGGCGCACCGTAGCGCCACTACGGTGGCCGACCCGGGCGAGGGGGACGCAACACATGACACGGCCGACCGACGACCTGCGCACCCTCGACCCGCCGGGTGACCTCACCGGGACGGGAGGCGACGACCCGCTGCACCACTACCGTGCGGCGGCCCGGCCCGTCCCGGCCGAGCGGCCGTGGGTGCTCGCGAACATGGTGACCGGACTCGACGGTGCCGTCGCGGTCGGCGGGCAGGTGGGGGCGCTGTCCTCCCGGCGCGACAAGGCCGTGTTCTGGGAGCTGCGGGGACTCGCCAACGTCATCCTCGTCGGGGCCGGCACCGTGCGTGCCGAGGGGTACGGGCCGTCGCGTCCGTCCGACGCGCGACGTCGCCGGCGCGAGGAGCTCGGCAAGGCGCCGGTCGCGCCCATCGCCGTCGTGACGGCCACGCTGCAGCTCGACTTCTCCGCGCCCTTCTTCACCGAGGCCGAAGCGCGCCCCATCGTGCTGACGACGGCCCGCAGCGACGTGTCGGCGCGCGAGCGCGCCGCGGAGCACGCCGAGGTGATCGTGGCCGGCGACGACCGGGTCGACCCTCGCCTCGCCCTCGCCGAGCTGCGGGTTCGCGGCGCCGAGATCGTGCTGTGCGAGGGCGGCCCGTCGCTGAACACGGCGCTGCTGGACGCCGGGTGCCTCGACGAGCTCTGCGTCACGGTGTCGCCGATCGTCGGCGGCGACCCGGTCCGCATGGTGGCCGACGAGCCGGCGCTCGACCTGACGCGCTTCACGTTGGCGCACGTGCTGCGCGGCGGCGACGAGCTCTACCTGCGCTACGTGCGTCCGTGGGAGGTCGCCCATGGCTGAGCCGTCGGCAGGGGATCGCTCGGACCTGGACGGCCTGGCGGGGCTGCTCGGTGGCCTCGACTACCCGATGGCCGTGGTGACGACCGCGATCGGGGACCACCGGGCGGGGTGCCTCGTCGGGTTCTTCACGCAGTGCAGCATCGACCCGTTGCGGGTCATGGTGTTCCTGTCGGTGGCCAACCACACCTATCGGCTCGCCGAGGACGCGCAGGTGCTGGCCGTCCATCTCCTCGACGTGGCGCAGCACGACCTCGCGGCCCTCTTCGGCGAGGAGTCGGGTGACTGGGCCGACAAGCTCTCGCCCGTCGCGTGGGACGCCGGACCGGGCGGCGTCCCGGTCCTGGCGGACGCGCCGGCCTGGTTCACCGGTCGCATCCTGTCGCGGGTGCCGGCCGGTGACCACGTCGGCTTCCTGCTCGACCCACTGGCGGCCGAGCGCCGGCGGTCCTTCACCCCGCTCACCTTCCAGCAGGTCGCCGACCTCGACGCCGGTCACCCCGCCTGACGCGGCCCGCGTCTTGCCCGGCGCGGAGCGGGTCGGGCAGCATGCGGCGGCGAGGAGGGGACCATGAGCACGTTCGTGGACCGGTACGGACCCTGGGCCGTCGTGGCGGGAGGCTCGGAGGGAATCGGCGCGGCCTATGCGCGGGAGCTCGCCGCGGCGGGGTGCCACCTGGTGCTCATCGGCCTGGGCGAGGACCCGCTGGTCGCCGTGGCTCACCAGCTGCGCGCACGCCACGGGGTTCAGGTCCGCACGCTCGACCTCGACCTCGGCCGTGACGACCTGCTCGAGGTCCTGCGGCCGGTCATCGCCGACTGCGACGTGGGGCTGCTCGTCTACAACGCCGCGGTGTCGCCGATCGGCGAGTTCGTCGACGTGCCCCTCGAGCGGCTGCTGGCCGCGGTGGACGTGAACGTGCGCGGCCCGCTGGTGCTCGCACACGAGATCGGTCGGCGCCTCGTCGACCGTGGCCGGGGCGGGATCGTGCTGATGTCCTCGTTGGCCTCGTCGCAGGGGTCGGCGATGGTCGCGACCTATGGCGCCACGAAGGCGTTCAACCGGATCCTCGGCGAGGGGCTGTGGGAGGAGCTCGGGCGTCGCGGTGTCGACGTGGTGGCGGTCACGCCGGGGACCACCGACACCCCTGGCCTCCGTGCCAGCCAGCCGCGGGGCGGGCCACGCCCCATGCCGGCGCAGGCGGTGGCGCGAGCGGCGCTCGCGGGCCTCGGGCAGGGTCCGGTGGTCGTACCGGGATGGCAGAACCGGCTCTCCGGCATCCTGACCGGCCGGCTGCTGCCCCGGCGGACGGCCATCCGCATGGTCAGCGGCGTGACCCGGAAGATGTACCGGCGCTGACCCTTCGCGTACGTGGTCGGAGGGGCGGCCGGGTGGCCGCCCCTCCGGGAGGGGTGTGCGGGTGTGGGTCAGGCGGTGACGGTCTGCTTGGCGGCGCGGGCCTTGGTGTCCACGGTGGCCTCGTCGCGGTTGGACAGGGCGATCCCGGAGGCGACGCCGCCGCCCAGCCCCAGGGCGAGGAACAGCGCACCGAGGCCGGTGACCAGGTCGGCGAGCTTGAAGGCCATGTAGGCGGACATCAGCGAGGTACGCAGGGTGACCGAGCTCAGGTAGGTCGCGCGGGCGGGGTCCTCACGGTCCATCTCGGCGTAGGTCTTGCCGTTGGACGACGCGAGCGCGTGGTGGTGGATGATGTCGGCCTGGGCCTTGGCGGTGGCGGCCGAGTCGACCGCGACGTTGGGGATCGCGGAGTCCTCGGTGGTGGTGATGTGCTCGGCGGCGAGCTCGTCGGTGACCTGGGCCTTGGCGGACAGGCCCTGGGTGACCAGCACGATGCCGGTGACCACCATCGCGACCGAGAGCAGCAGGGCGATGATCTTGGGAAGCTGGGTCTTCATCGTTCTCTCCTGAAACCTGTTCGCCGGACTCTCTGGTGGCCTGTGGTGGCCGTGCCGGCGCTGAGCGCACTGTGCCGGCCAGCCCGGCGTGTGACCCGAGCCACAAGCCCGGACTTGGCAGGGCCGGCTGCCCATGGCCGGGCGGGGCCGCCCGGCCCGGGCCGGACGGCCCCCCACGGCCCCGAACGTCCCCACACGGGCGAACAACCCTGCACAACGTGCTCAGGGACCCCGAAACGGGGTCCCTGAGACACAGGCCGTACGGCCGTCGTGCGTGACGGGCGAGGCTACGAGGCGGAGGAGACGGACAGGAGGGCGAGGGCGCCGTCGCCCTGACGCTCGAGCTGCGCGGTCCAGGTCGCCGAGCCGTCGGTCGTCGCCAGGCTGATCGCGCTGGTCGACTCGCCGGTGGCGGTCCAGCCGGTCGCGTACACGTCGGTCGGCAGGCCTTCGAGGCCGAAGGAGGCGTTGTCGTCCGCCCGGTTCGCCGGGTCGTCAGGAGACTCGGCTGCGGCACGCTGGGTCCCGGGACCGTCGTCGCTCCAACCGATCGTCTGCAGGCTCACGCTGCCGTCGGCTGCCGCCACGACCCAGGCGAGCGACCGGCCGTCAGGCGAGAAGACCGGCACCGGCCGGGCGTCGTCGGCGAGCTGCGCAGGGAGCTGGTAGCGGTCGGGGAAGTAGGTCATCGTGGCCTGGCCGCCGTCGGTGACGGTCAGGTAGCGCAGGTCGTACATGCCCTCGGCGCGCGCGAGCAGCACGACCGTCAGGTCGTCGGGGGTCGAGCCGGGACGGACGGTCTCGCCGGCGAAGGAGGCTTCGCCCTCCGGGTCGAGGGTGTAGAGGACCTCGACGGGGCTGCCGTCACCACGGTCGAGGATGACCTCCTGGCCGTGCCCGCGAACCGTGAAGGCGCTCGGGGCGGGCGTCGGGGTCGGTGTCGCCGGTGCGGTCGGGCCGGCCGGTGCGGTCGGGCTGGCCGGTGCGGTCGGGCTGGCCGGTGCGGTCGGGCTGGCCGGTGTCGTCGGGCTGGTGGTGTCTGCCGGAGCGGGCTCCGTGGCGCCGGGAGCGGCGCCCACGTCGACGCCCTTCTGGCCCCCGCAGCCCGTCAGCAGCGCGGCCGCCATGACGGAGGAGAGAACGAGGGTGACGGTGCGGCGGTTCATGGTGTCTCCATCGGGAGGGTGGGCGCCTCGTGCGCCCTTCTCACCCCGTCCGACGCACCACCACCCGGAAAGGTTGAGACGTTTCACCTCGCCAGCTGCTCCTGATCGGGGGCGCGACGGGCCAGGGCCTCGACGGACGGTTTCTGAGCGCACAACGCACGACCGCATCGTTGGGTGGCAGGGCGACTGCGGACAGCGATACACCGCGATGCGGGGCCTCGGCGCCGATCTGCCCGAACGGCCCGATGTCGTGTCCGGCCGGTCCGTGCACAGACGTCGGTGCCTCGCGCAGGAGGTCGGCGGTCCGACGGCGAAGATCTCGACGTGACCAGCCGCACCCCGCGAGCGAGAAGCCGGTGCCAGCCCGACCAGAGATGCCAGACCAGGAGCCAGCCGTGAGCGGCCGGCCCTCGCTCGTCGCGAGCGCACGTCTGGCCGACGCCATCGGCCGCGAGACGGCCGATCTCCGGGTCCGTCTGCACGAGGCCACCCTCCGCTGCGCCGCGTACCGGGCCGCCGGGCGCCCCGATGTCGCGGCCGACGTGGTCGCCGAGCAGCGCGCGCTCGTCGCCGACTTCGCCCGGCGTCTCGGGCCTCTCCTTGCTGGCGCGGCGGTCGAGCGCGAGGCCGAACGCGTCCTCGCGGGCACGGGCGAGCTCGAGCTGCTCCCCGACGCCGGCAGCGACGCGTGGGACGAGGACGAGGTGCTGCGGGACGTGGCCACGGTGCAGCGCCTCGATGGCGAGGCCGCACCCGCGCACCCCGACGAGCCAGCCGCGACCGCGCGTCGGGACGGCCGCCACCTGCACCGCATGCCCGTCGTGGTGTCCGCGCTGGCCGCCGCGGCGGCTGCGATCGCCTTCGTGCTGACGGGTCCGCTGCCCTCGCCCTCGCAGACGCTGGCGTCCGCGGGCACCGACCAGCCGGACGCTTCGGGCTCCGACGGCGCGGCCGCCGACGGCCATGACTCCGCCACGCTCGATCGCGCAGGAGCCGGCGAGGTCGGCCAGGACGCGGCCGACGAGCAGGCTTGGCTGCTCGAGCGGCGCCGCCGGGCGGCCCGGCCGACCGCCGACGACCCGACCAGGGACGTCTCCGACACGCTCGGCGACCTGCAGACGCTCGTCGGACATCTCGCGAGCGGGCTTCCGGCCGAGGTGCTCGATCTCCTCGGCACGACCACCACCACGGCGGCCGACCGGCTCGGCCCCGTCGGCGCCGACGGCCTCCCGCTTCCCCTGTCCGACGACGCCACCGACGTCGAGGCCCGACCGGACGAGGGCGCCGAGGCGCCCGAGGCGTCCTCGCAGACGGGCGCGACCGCGCAGACGGACGCCGGCACGGACGACCCCAGCGCCGACACGCAGGGCACGGACACGGCGCCGCCCGCCGGCGACGACACCACGGCAGACGAGCCGGACGCCGACCAGACGGACGGGGACGGGGCCGCCGCGGACGACGTCGGGGCGAACGACCCGTGGCACCGTGACGCCGCGGCCGACGGGTGGCTGCTGCGCGGCGACGACGTGGAGGGCCCCACCGGCTGGTAGCCCGAAGCGGCCACGGACGCAGTGACGTTGTGGGGGCAGGCGGGTCCTGGGCTAACCTCCTCGCCCGGAGACGACCGGGGAAGGGACCTGACCATCATGCGCCGACTGTTCGGGCTCGTGCTCGCGACCATCGTCGTGCTCGCCCTGTTCGCGCCCGCCGCGGTCGCCGCGGCCAGTCCGACGGCCAGCTCCCGGGACGCGGCACCGATCCTGCTCGCGCAGGGCAGCAGCGAGTCCGGCGCCGAGCCGGGCAGTCTCGCGCCCGGTCCCGACCCCAGGGGTCCGAACGCGAGCGACAACCCGGCGGCTCCGGTGGACTACGAGAAGCCCGTGATCTGGGCCGGGTCCATGATCTTCCTCGCGCTGGGGCTGCTCGGGGCGGCCGGATTCGCCGCCGCCTACCTCTTCTTCGTCGTCCGCCCCCGTCGGAGCGCCGCCGCGGGACATCGTTGAGCCGGGTGACCTGCACCCGCCCCGTCGCCCTCTTCCGCCACCCGTCCTGCTCACGCGTGCTCGCGGCCGACCGCCAGGAGACGCGCCATGAGCCGTGACAAGCCGATCATCGATGAGCGGGTGGCCCTGTGGGCCGCCCGGCTCGTCGCGCCGACCCGGTCGTCGGACGCCGTCGAGGTGGCCCGCCTCCGTGCGGGGGTCACCGCCGACATGCCGATGATCGACCGCGCGGCGCGGCGCTTCACCCAGCTCGGTGCCGACCTGCCGCCCACGCAGTGCCGCGTCCTCGGCCGTCTCGGGTGGGTCCAGACGAACCTCGGGACCCTCCAGGGCGCCTTCGCCCCCCTCGCCGATCGGATGCGCACCAGCCGGCAGCTGGCCTCCCGCGTCCTCGGTGTCCAGGTCGGCGCGCTGCTCGGGCTGCTGTCGACGAAGGTCCTCGGACAGTTCGTGCTCCCGCTCGGTGCGTCCGGCGCGGGGGAGCTCGTCCTCGTCGGCCCGAACGTCCTCGATCTGGCCGAGGAGCAGGGCTCACTGGCCGCGGACATCCGCCGCACCGTGCTCCTCCACGAGGTCACGCACCGCCTCCAGTTCGACGGCGTGCCGTGGCTCGGTGAGCACATCCGGGGCATGCTGCGCTCCTACCTCACCGGCGCCCGGCTCGAGCCCTCCGCCATCATGGAGATGGCGCAGGACATCCCCGGCGCGCTGGCCCGTGTTCGGGAGACGGGCTCGATCACGCCGCTGCTCGAGACCGTGCTCAGTCCCGAGCAGCGCGACGTCGTCGAGAACGCCCAGGCGGTCATGAGCCTGCTCGAGGGACACGGGAACGCGACGATGTTCCTCGCCACCGACGAGGTCGTCGACGACGCCGACCGTGTCCGCGAGGTGCTGGCCCAGCGCCGGTCCGACATCACGACGAAGATCCTCACGGCCATCGCGGGCCTCGAGATGAAGAAGGCGCAGTACCGCGAGGGAGAGGCGTTCGTCCGGGCCGTCGTGGACGCCGACGGGGTGCCACGCCTGAACCGGGCCTTCGAGACGCCCGAGAACCTGCCGACGCTGGACGAGGTGCGTGAACCCGACGCGTGGCTCGCCCGCGTCGGGCCACGCGACTAGGCGGCCCGATGGCCTCGGCAGCGGGGGAGCCGCCGCCCACGCCGGGCCCGCTCGCGGCCGGACAGGACCGTGACGCGCTCGTCGCCGAGGTCCGCCGTGTCCTGACGGTCCTGCCACCGCGTGCCGCGGCGCTCGTGGCCGTCAGCGGTGGTCCCGACTCGGCGGCGCTCGCCTTCCTGGCCGCGGAGGCCCGCCCGGACCTGGCACTGACCCTCGGCCACGTCCGGCACGGCCTGCGCGACGACACGCTCGACGTGGCCGCCGTGACGCAGCAGGCCGCCTTCCTCGGCCTCGAGGTGGCGATGGCCGAGGTGGACGTGACCGTCGACGGTCAGGGCCCCGAGGCGGCAGCGCGGTCGCAGCGCTACGCGGCCCTGCGGCGGCTGGCCCGCCAGGCCGGCGCCGGCTGGGTGATGGTCGGCCACACCGCTGACGACCAGGCCGAGACGCTGCTGCTTCGACTGGCACGCGGCACGGGCGTGCCCGGGCTCGCCGGGATGGCTGCCGTTCGGGGGGACGTGGTGCGGCCCCTGCTGCGACTGCGGCGCGCCGACGTGCACCGGTTCGTCGTGGGGGAGGGGCTGCCCACCGCCGCCGACCCCACCAACGCCGATCGCCGCCTGCGACGCAACCTGGCCCGCCATGACGCGTTGCCGGTGCTCGCGGGGCTGGGGGCCGACGTGGTCGGGGCGCTGTCCCGGCTCGCCGATCTGGCGCGCGAGGACGCCCGACAGCTGGACGCGGACGCGGCGGCAACGGCGGCCCGGCTGCTCACCGGCTACGGGCCGGTCCAGGCGCTCCCGCTCGCGGACACGCTCGCGCAGCCTGCCGCGATCGCCCGCCGTCTCGCTCGCCGCCTCGTCCAGCAGGTGCGCGGTGGCGACCCGCCGACCGCCGCCGAGGTGGTGCGTCTGCTCGCCCTGCCGCCGGGCTCGGGACTCGACCTGCCGGAGCTCCGCGCGACCAGCGGCGGTGGCTGGCTCGCCCTGGCTCCGGTCGACGTGCTGGCCGCGGAGCCGACGCCGCTCGTGGCCCCCGGCACCACGCGCTGGCCCGCTGCCGACCTGTCGCTCGTCGCCACGGTGGAGGGCCAGGCGGGCCACCGCCCGGACGAGGACCAGCTGGTCCTCGCCCTCGACGGCCCCTGGCAGCCACCGGACGTCCGCGTGTCGGCTCGCTGCATCCCGCCGGGCGGCACCCGTGAGGCAGGGCAGCTCGTGCTCGGGGACCTCGGCGGTCGGCCGGAGGACCGGGGCGACCTCGTCGTGCGACCCCGGCAGCCGGGCGACCGCCTGCGGACGGCAGGTGGCACCCGCAAGGTCCAGGACGTGCTGGTCGACGCCGGGGTGCCCCGGCTCATGCGCGACCTCGTGCCCCTCGTCGTCCTCGGGGACCGCGTGCTGTGGATCGCCGGCGTCCGCGCCGACGACGAGGCGGCGGCTGCCGGTCGGGTCCGTCCGCGGCTGCATCTCGCCCTCGCGCCGATGTCGGCGGCGGGGTCGTCCCCGCCCCGGGAGCAGGGGTAGCCTGCCGCACCGTCGCGGTCAGCGGCATGGCTCACCGCATTCTCGCCCCGACCTCACTGCCCCGACCTCACTGCCCCGACCTCACTGCCCCGATCTGTCTGCCCGATCCCTCCCGCCCCGACGCAGAGGCTTCCGATGGACCTGGACCGCATCGCGCCTGCCTTCAAGGACGACATCGAGTCGGTGCTCATCACCCAGGAGGAGATCGACGCCAAGCTCGCCGAGCTCGCCGCCCGGATCGACGCCGACTACGCGGGCAAGGAGGTGCTGCTCGTCGGGATCCTCAAGGGGGCGTTCGTCGTGATGGCCGACCTGGCCCGACATCTGCGGCTGCCGGTCAGCGTGGACTACATGGCGGTCTCGTCCTACGGGTCCTCGACGCGCTCGTCGGGCGTGGTGCGCATCCTCAAGGACCTCGACGCGGAGATCGAGGGCAAGCACGTGCTGCTTGTCGAGGACATCGTCGACTCGGGGCTCACGCTCGACTACCTCATCAAGAACCTGCGGTCGCGCGGGCCGGCCAGCCTCGAGGTGATCGCGCTGCTGACCAAGCCCGGGCAGCGCCAGCTCGAGGTCCCCATCGCCTACCGCGGGTTCGAGGTCGGTGACGTGTTCGTCGTCGGGTACGGCCTCGACTTCGCCGAGCGCTACCGCAACCTGCCGTTCATCGCGACGCTCAAGCCCGCCGTCTACAGCAGCTGAGAGCACGGACGCGCAGCCGTGTGCGCGCCAGGCGACCGCCGTGTGCGCGCGCCAGGCGACCGCCGTGTGCGCAGGCCGGGAACGTCGGCGCGCGCGGCGGCGTTTGTCCTGAGGCATCGGTTGCCGGCAGCCGCCCCCCGCCACCACCCTGGCCGCCGCTGGGGGCCCGGATCCAACCCGGTCCCGGTGGTAGCATCGAACGGACCGGGGAGGCGAGAAACTGCCGCGCACGGCCCCGGCGACGGTCGGATCCCCGGATGTGGTCGATGACCACGACCGGTCCTGATGGCCGCTCAGCGCGCGGCAGGGCGCGTCGCCCGTCGTGGCCCGACCCGTCTGGTTCTCTTTCCCTCCCGCATACCAAAGGTGGGACAGCATCTTGAAGGCGCAGAAGATCTTCCGCGGACCCTTCCTGTGGATCCTCGTGCTGCTCGTCGCCCTGTGGGCGACGTTCAGCCTGGTGCAGCGGGCCGCGGAGCCCCAGGAGATTCCCATCACGCAGTTCCTGCAGGCAGCACAGCAGGGGCAGCTCAAGGGACAGGACCTCGAGAAGACGGTGATCGGGGACCGGTCCCACTCGATCAGCGGCCAGATGCAGGACCCGGACAACCCGGGCAAGAAGATCGACTTCCGCACGACCTACTCGCCCGAGATCAACGGGCAGCAGATCGGCCAGCTGATCTCCCAGGACAAGATCAGCGTCGCCGAGGTCAACCCGGAGCAAACCGGGGCGCTCGTCAGCTTCATCTTCCAGATGCTGCCGTTCGTGCTGATCTTCCTGCTGTTCTTCTTCCTGATGCAGCAGATGCAGGGCGGCGGTGGCCGTGTCATGCAGTTCGGGAAGTCGAAGGCCAAGGTGGTGTCCAAGGACGCCCCGAAGGTCACCTTCGCGGACGTGGCCGGCGTCGACGAGGCCATCGAGGAGATCCGCGAGATCAAGGAGTTCCTCGAGAACCCCGCCAAGTTCCAGGCCATGGGCGCGAAGATCCCGAAGGGCGTGCTGCTCTACGGCCCCCCGGGTACCGGCAAGACCCTGCTCGCCCGTGCCGTCGCCGGCGAGGCCGGCGTGCCGTTCTTCTCGATCTCGGGCTCCGACTTCGTCGAGATGTTCGTCGGCGTCGGCGCGTCCCGTGTCCGTGACCTGTTCGAGCAGGCGAAGGCGAACGCCCCCGCGATCATCTTCATGGACGAGATCGACGCCGTCGGCCGTCACCGTGGTGCCGGTCTCGGTGGTGGGCACGACGAGCGCGAGCAGACCCTGAACCAGCTGCTCGTCGAGATGGACGGCTTCGACCAGCGCACGGCGGTCATCCTCATCGCCGCCACGAACCGGCCCGACATCCTCGACCCCGCGCTGCTCCGTCCCGGTCGCTTCGACCGCCAGATCGTCGTCGACCGGCCCGACCTCATCGGCCGCGAGGGGATCCTGAAGGTCCACACCCGCGGCAAGCCGCTCGCCGAGGAGATCGACCTCGGCGTGCTCGCACGCCAGACCCCCGGGTTCACCGGCGCCGACCTCGCGAACCTGGTCAACGAGGCCGCCCTGCTCGCCGCACGGTTCGGCAAGCACGAGATCTCCATGAACGAGCTCGAGGAGTCCATCGAGCGCGTCATCGCCGGTCCGGAGCGTCGCACCCGGCTGATGTCGGAGCGGGAGAAGAAGACCGTCGCCTACCACGAGGCGGGCCACGCCATCGTCGGCCACGCCCTGCCGCAGGCCGACCCGGTCCACAAGATCTCCATCATCCCGCGTGGCCGCGCGCTCGGGTTCACCATGCAGCTGCCGACCGAGGACAAGTACCTCATCGCGCGCGGTGAGCTCATCGACCGGCTGTCCGTCATGCTCGGGGGCCGCGTCGCCGAGGAGATCAAGATCGGCGACGTCACCACCGGCGCCGGCGACGACATCCAGCGGGCGACGGCCACGGCGAAGGAGATGGTGACCCAGTACGGGATGAGCGAGCTGCTCGGCCCGATGACGCTGGGCCAGAAGGACTCGCAGCCGTTCCTCGGCCGCGACTTCGGCCATCAGGCGGACTACTCCGGCCAGGTCGCCTTCCAGATCGACCAGGAGGTCCGGCACCTCATCGACGAGGCGCACGACGAGGCCCTCGAGATCCTCGTCGAGAACGAGGCGGTCCTCGAGGCCGTTGCGTCCAAGCTCCTCGAGGTCGAGACGGTCGACGGCAAGCTGCTCGCCGAGCTGTTCTCGCCGATCACGAAGCGGCCGAGCCGCGCGGTCGCCGCACCGGAGGGCAAGAACGCCGCGGCGGTCCTGCGCGCACTGCGCCGGCTCGACGGCGTGGGCGCCAACGGCAACGGACACGGCGGTCCCGCGACCCGCGAGGTCGCCGGACAGGCCGGCGAGTAGTGGACGGCCCGGCTGACGTGGTCCCCTCGGGGGCGCAGTTCGAGGACATCCAGGCCCGTGTCAAGCATGTGACGGGCGTGACCCCGGGCCGGGTCTTCGACCACGACAAGATCCGCGAGGCCGTGCGGATGCTGTTCGAGGCCATCGGCGAGGACCCCGAGCGTGAGGGCGTCAAGGGCACGCCGGACCGGGTCGCACGCGAGTTCGACGAGATCTTCGCGGGCATGCTGATCGACCCGGTCGACGTGCTCAGCGTGGTGTTCGAGGAGTCCCACGACGAGCTCGTGCTGCTCCGTGACATCACGTTCCACTCGATGTGCGAGCACCATCTGGTGCCCTTCTTCGGTCGGGCCCACGTCGCCTACCTGCCGAACGCGAAGGGGCAGGTGACGGGCCTGTCGAAGCTGGCGCGCCTCGTGGACGTGGCCGCCAAGCGGCCCGGCCTGCAGGAGCGCATGACGACCACGATCGCGGACGCGCTCGAGACCGCGCTGGATCCGCGTGGCGTGCTCGTCGTCGTCGAGGCGCGCCACCTGTGCATGGAGATGCGCGGGATCCGCAAGCCGGGGGCCGAGACCGTCACCTCTGCAGTGCGCGGTATCTTCCGGCAAGATCCACGGACGCGGGCAGAGGCCATGTCGCTGCTCGCCGGCCACCACCGCGCCGTCTAGCGTCCCACGCTGCCGGCGTCGCCGGGCAACGGAAAGGACGTGCGTGTCGCGCCACGAGCCCCGAGGTCCCCTCGTGCGCGTCGAGGACGCGGCCCTCGTCGACGAGGGCGGGCCGGCTCGCCTGGCCATCAGCCGGCTCGACCGCGCCGACAAGGTGGCCGAGGCGGTCGCGTCGGCGTCCGGCGTCGTGAGTGCCGTCGAAGACCGGCTCGTCGTGACGGTGGTCCCGTCACGGCTCGTGCACGCCGCGGGGCGGGTGGGGGGCAGCAGCCTCGCCGACCCGCTCGAGACGGCCATCACCCGCGCCATCGACGGCTGGCTCGGCTTCCCGCCCGAGGTGCCCACCCCGGCCGGTGTGCTGCGACCGGCGCAGGACCCGGTGGTGATGGGGATCGTGAACGTCACCCCCGACTCCTTCTCCGACGGCGGCGAGTTCTACCGGGCCACCGACCACCCGAAGATCGCGATCGAGCGTGGCCGCGAGCTCGCGGCCGCCGGCGCGCAGGTGATCGACGTCGGCGGCGAGTCGACCCGCCCCGGCGCCGACCCCGTCAGCGAGTCCGACGAGCTCGACCGGGTCCTGCCGGTGATCGAGGCGCTGGCAGGCGACGGGCTGGTCGTGTCGATCGACACGACGAAGGCGGCGGTGGCCCGCGCGGCCGTCGAGGCCGGCGCGGGGATGGTCAACGACGTGTCCGCCGGTGCCTTCGACGGGCTGCTGCTGCCCACGGTCGTCGAGCTCGGCATCCCGTATGTGATCATGCACATGCGCGGCACCCCGCGGACGATGCAGCGCGACCCGCGCTACCGCGACGTGGTGGGTGAGGTCTTCGACTTCCTCGCCGACACCGTCGACCGGGTCACCGTCGCGGGCGCGGACCCGGCACATCTGATCATCGACCCGGGCATCGGCTTCGGCAAGACGATGCTCCACAACCTCGAGCTGCTGCGCCGCGCGCGGGAGTTCACCTCGCTCGGCCGGGCACTGCTGATCGGCACCTCCCGCAAGTCGTTCCTCGGGACGCTGACGGGCCGAGACGACCCGGCGCTGCGTGTCGAGGGCTCGATCGTGACGGCGGCCATGGCCGTGGCCGCCGGCGCGGCCATGGTTCGGGTCCACGACGTTGCGGAGACCGTGCGGGCCGTCCGGGTCGCCCACGCGGTCGCGACCGGCCGGATCGTCACCGACGCGGTCGACGACGAGCCGGACCACTAGCGTCGGCGCCGTCACGACAGGAGCAGCGGTGGACCGGATCACCCTGACCGGGATCGAGGTCTGGGCGCGTCACGGCGTCCTCGAGCACGAGCGCGTGCTCGGTCAGCGCTTCCTCGTCGACGTGACGCTCGAGGCGGACCTGGCCGCAGCGGCGGCGAGCGACCACCTCGCCGACACCCTCGACTACGGCGCCGTGGCCCGCCGCGTCCACGACACCGTGGCCGGCACGCCCCGCGACCTCATCGAGACGGTGGCCGCGCTCGTCCTCGACGCGCTGCTCGAGGACGACCGGGTCACCGCCGCCGAGGTGGTCGTCCACAAGCCGCAGGCGCCGATGCCCGTCCCGGTGCAGGACGTGGCGGTCCGCATGCGCCGGGAGCGGCCCGCGTGACCGCGGTCGCCGCGTACCTGGGGCTCGGTAGCAACGTCGGCGACCGTCTCGAGACGCTGACCTCGGCCGTGTTCGCGCTCGACGACAGCGACGGCATCGAGGTCACCGAGGTCTCGGGCGTGTACGAGACCGCGCCCTGGGGAGGCGTCGAGCAGGCCCCTTTCCTGAACATGGTCGTCGCCGTTCGCACCACCCGGTCGCCGCAGGCCCTCCTCGAGGAGCTGCAGGCCACGGAGGCCGCCTACGGGCGCGACCGCGCCCGCGAGGAGCGCTGGGGGCCGCGCACCCTCGACATCGACATCCTGCTCTACGACGACGTGGCGGTCGACGAGGAGGGCCTGACCATCCCCCATCCGCGCCTGGCGGAGCGTGCCTTCGTGCTCGTGCCGCTGCTGGACGTGTTCCCGGGCGGGTCCCTTCCCGACGGGCGGCGGCTGTCGCGGCTGCTGGCGGCGCTCTCGCCGGTCGAGGGGATCGACCTCCACGTGCGGCTCGCCGACGTCCCGGGTGCGGGCAGGGGGACCCCGTGAGCCCGTCGGCAACGCCGGGAGGCGGCCTGCCGACCCGCAGCCGCGTCGCGGTGATCGGGCCCGGTCGGGTCGGCACGACCCTCGCCGCGGCCCTGACCCGCGCCGGGCATCGGGTGGTGGCCGTCGCCGGCGGCAGCGACGCGTCGAGGGAGCGGTTCCGCGGTGTGGTCGCCGGCGTCCGTCCCCTTGCGCCCGACGCGGCCGTCGCGGACGCGGACCTCGTGCTCCTGACCACGCCCGACGACGTGCTCGAGGAGGTCGTCACCGGCCTCGCGGTCGCCGGTGTCCTCGGTGAGCGCCACCACGTCGTGCACACGGCCGGCTCGCTCGGCCTCGCGCCGCTGCGCCGGGCCGCGCTCGCCGGCGCCCGGGTCGCCGCCTGCCATCCCGCCCAGACCTTCCCGGCGGGGCGCGTGGACCCGGATGCGCTCGTCGGCGTCTCGTGGGCGGTCACGGCACCCGCGGGGGACCGCGCCTGGGCGCACGATCTGGTGGTCACGCTCGGCGGCACGCCCCACGACCTCGCCGAAGCGCACCGAACGCTCTACCACGCCGCGCTGACGGTCGGGTCGAACGCCGTGGCAGCGACGGTTTCGGTCGCACGCCAGCTGCTGATCTGCGCCGGCATCGAGGAGGTCGACGGGTTCCTGCGCCCCCTCGTCGAGGCCAGCGTCGGCAACGTGCTCGCGTCGGGCGCCGACGCCATCACCGGGCCGGTCGTTCGGGGTGACGTCGGGACGGTCGCCCGCCACCTCACCCGGCTCGACGCGGACGTGCCCGCGCTCGCCGGGGCCTACCGTGCGCTCTCCCGGGTCGTGCTCGGCCAGGTCCGCCCCGCCCTGCGCCAGGACACGGCCGCGGCGCTCGACGCGCTGCTCGCCGACCCGCAGGCCCCCGAGGACCATGGACGCGACGATCCTGGACGCGACGACCACCGAGGAGGGGACGCGGGATGAGACGCGTCACGACGATCGACGAGGTGCGCCGGGCCAGCCGTGCCGCGCGCCGGGACGGTGCCCGGGTCGGGCTCGTCCCGACGATGGGTGCCCTCCACGAGGGGCACCTCCAGCTCGTCCGGGCGGCACGCGACGACTGCGACGTTGTCGTGGTCAGCGTCTTCGTGAACCCGACGCAGTTCGCACCCGGCGAGGATCTCGAGGCCTACCCGCGCGACCTGGCCGGCGACGAGCAGAAGCTCGCCGATCTCGGCGACCACGCACCCGATCTCGTGTTCGCTCCCGCCGTCGACGAGGTCTACCCCGGGCCGCGGTACACGACGGTGACGGTCTCCCCGCTGAACGCCCGGTTGTGCGGGCGATCCCGGCCAACCCACTTCGACGGTGTGACCACCGTCGTGGCGAAGCTGCTGCACATGGTCGAGCCGGACGCCGCGTTCTTCGGGCGCAAGGACTTCCAGCAGCTCACGCTCATCCAGACGATGGTCCGCGACCTGAACCTGCCCACGGCGATCGTCGGCGTCCCCACCGTGCGTGAGTCCGACGGACTCGCGATGAGCAGCCGCAACCAGTACCTCGGCCCGTCCGAGCGCACGGCCGCCCGGGTGCTGTCCCGGGCGCTGCGGGCCGCCGTTCTCGCCGCCCGGGACGCCCGAGAGGCCGGCGTTGTCCCATCGGCCGAGATGATCCGCAGCGTGGCCGCCGATATGCTGTCGGCGGAGTCCGCCGTGCGTACCGACTACGTCGAGGTCGTGGACCCCGTCACGCTCGTGCTACCCGACGCACCCGCCGAGGGGACTGCGGGCACGGACGCAACCGGGACTCCGAACCTGCTCGTCGCCGTCGCGGCGTACGTCGGGTCGGCGCGCCTCATCGACAACGTGCTGATCGGCGACCTCCCCGACGAGGAGCGCCTGCTGGCAGCGACGAGCGCATGACCCCCGCAGCACCCGGACACCGCGCCGAGAACCGCGCGGAGAACCCAGACCACACCGGTTGGAACCGCCGGGCGGGCGACCGCCCCGGACGACACGGGAGATGGCGATGCGTCGCACCATGATGAAATCCAAGATCCACCGCGCCACGGTGACCCAGGCGAACCTCGACTACGTCGGGTCCATCACGATCGACTCCGATCTCATGGCGAAGGCGAACCTGCTGCCCAACGAGCGCGTGCAGATCGTCGACAACGACAACGGCAACCGGCTCGAGACCTACGTGATCCCGGGGGAGGCCGGGTCCGGGGTCATCGGGCTCAACGGCGCCGCGGCACGGCTGGTCTACCCCGGCGACACCGTGATCATCATCAGCTACGCCGACATGGAGGACGCCGAGGCTCGCGAGTACGAGCCCACCGTCGTCTTCGTCGACGGGAAGAACCGGGTCACCAACCTGGGGGTCGAGATCGCCGGTGCGGTGGCGTAGGCCGCGGGGCGTCGACCGTCCCTCCGAGCCGGGCCCCGGGCACCCGGACGACACCGCCGGCCTCCGGGATGCCGGCGGGCGAGCGTCCACGGACCGCGTCTTTGCGACTCCCGCCACGCCGGCCGGACCGCCACCCGTGCCGCTCACGCCTCCCGACGTGCCGGTCGATCTCGGCCACGTCGACGACGCCCAGCTCCGGGGCGCGACACGGCGCGCGGTCGCGCGTGCCCTGGCGGAGGACCTGGGGGAGGACGGTGACGTCACGGCGCTGGCGACGATCCCGCCGGGGACGACGGGGCACGCCGACGTTGTGGCGCGGGCCGACGGCGTGCTGTGCGGGACGGAGCTCGTGGCAGCGGTCTTCGACCACGTCGACGGGCGGCTCGAGGTCACCTTCGACGCCGGCGACGGTGACCGGGTCACGGCAGGTCAGGTCCTCGGCCGGGTCAGCGGCCCGCTGCGGTCCATCCTCGCGGGGGAGCGCACCGCGCTGAACTTCCTCTGTCACCTGTCGGGGATCGCGACCCGGACCCGGGCCTTCGCGGACGCGGTCGCGGGCACGGGCTGCGTCGTGCGCGACACCCGCAAGACGACCCCGGGTCTGCGGCTGCTCGAGAAGTACGCCGTGCACACCGGTGGCGGGGCGAACCACCGCATCGGGCTCTTCGACGCGCTGCTCGTGAAGGACAACCACATCGTCGCCGCCGGCTCGGTGACCGCCGCGGTCACCGGGGCGCTCGCCCGCGCCGGGGGTCGGCACGTCCAGGTCGAGGTCGGGTCGATGTCCGAGCTCGAGGAGGCGCTGCAGGCCGGGGCCATCGACATCCTGCTCGACAACTTCACGCCGGACGAGATCCGCCACGCCGTCGGCCGTGTCGGCGGTCGCGCACGGCTCGAGGCGTCCGGCACCATCCGCCTCGACACGGTGCGCGAGTACGCGGAGACGGGCATCGACCGGGTCGCCGTCGGCGCGATCACCCACTCCGCACCGTGGCTCGACATCGCCCTGGACGTTGACCACGAGGGGCTGAACACGCCGCTGGCGTGGACCCCGGCCGAGCCCTGGAACGCCCTCCAGGACGAGGTCTGGACGCGCGGCGACGAGCGACCCGACGCTCTTCCGGACCCGTCCGAGCCCGACCCGCCGATCGGTGACCCGGACCCGGCGGCGCCTGTGCCGGGGGCGGACCGACCGCGGGTGCGGATGCACGACTGGTGGGACCGCTCCGAGCCCGACGACGACACGCCGACCCCCGACGAGGTGTTCGGGGACGACGAGGGGCACCTGTTCGCCTGGCGCGACCAGCAGGACGAGCCGCCCGACGACGGCCAGGATCGGAGCTGACGTGCTGCTGGCGGTGGACGTCGGCAACTCCACCTCGGTGATCGGGGTCTTCAAGGGCAGCGAGCTGGTCCAGCATTGGCGCATCTCCACGGACGCCGAGCGGACCTCCGACGAGTTCGCGCTGATCTTCCAGGGCCTGCTCGGCTTCGCCGACCTGTCCTTCACGCACAACGTCCACGGCATCGTGATCGCCAGCGTCGTGCCGACCGTGACCGAGACCCTGCGGGAGATGGTCGGCCGCTACTTCCCGTTCCCCCCGGCCGTCGTCGAACCGGGCGTGCGCACCGGCATCGCGCTGCGCTACGAGAACCCGCGCGAGATCGGCGCCGACCGCATCGTCAACGCCGTGGCGGCCTTCGAGCTCTACGGGGGACCGACGATCGTCGTCGACTTCGGCACCGCCACCTCCTTCGACGCGGTCAGCGAGAAGGGGGAGTTCGTCGGGGGCGCGATCGCCCCGGGGGTCCACACCTCCACCGACGCCCTCATCGCGCGTGCGGCGCGGCTTCCGCGGGTCGAGACGGTCGCGCCGAGGTCGGCGATCGGACGCTCGACCGTCGCGGCGCTGCAGTCCGGGATCGTGTACGGGTTCGCCGGGCAGGTGGACGCCATCGTCGCGCGGATGGCGAAGGAGCTGCCCCCCGGCGTCACCACGGTCGCGACCGGTGGCCTCGCCCCCGCCGTGCTCGACGCCTGCACGAGCATCGACCACCACGATCCCTGGCTGACGCTGAAGGGCCTGCGGATCATCTGGGAGCGCAACGCGGCCCGGTAGCGGCTACGGGCCGCTCCAGCGCCGCCGGTAGGCTCGCTCCCTTCCGGGACCGCCAGCCACCGTGACCCGCCCCTGCACCACCGTGAGGATCGCCTCGTGACCGACACCACCGACGCCAACGAGCCCGACGCCGGCGAGCCCGACGGCGACGCCGGGGCCCAGGACGAGGGCTCACGCCTCGACGAGATGATGGCCACCCGGCGCGAGAAGATCGCGTCGCTGCGCGAGCGCGGCGTCGAGCCCTACCCCGTCCACTTCACGCCGAGCCACACCCTGGCCGACGTGGTCGAGCAGTACGCGACCCTCGAACCCGGAGCAGAGTCCGGCGACGAGGTCACCGTCGCCGGACGCCTGATGGCGAAGCGCGGCGGCGGCAAGCTCGCCTTCGGGGTGCTGCGCGAGAACGGCGTCGACCTGCAGCTGTTCGTGCAGGTCAACGTCATCGGCGACGACGGCATGGAGCACTTCGCGTCCGACCTCGACCTCGGCGACTGGGTCGGTGCCACCGGCGAGGTCATGGTCACCCGCCGCGGCGAGCTGTCGGTCCGCCCACGCGAGCTCACGCTGCTGGGCAAGAGCATCCGTCCCCTGCCCGACAAGTGGCACGGCCTGCGCGACGTTGAGCAGCGCACCCGTCAGCGTGAGCTCGACCTGATCGTGAACGAGGAGGCCCGTCGCGTCTTCCGGGTGCGCGCGAAGGTGGTCAAGGCGCTGCGTGACGAGCTCGACGAGCGCGGCTACGTCGAGGTCGAGACGCCGATGCTCCACCCCATCCCGGGCGGGGCGACGGCCCGGCCGTTCACCACGCACCACAACACCCTCGACACCGACCTGTTCCTGCGGATCGCGCCGGAGCTCTACCTCAAGCGGCTCGTCGTCGGCGGGCTGCCCCGGGTCTACGAGATCAACCGGAACTTCCGCAACGAGGGGATGAGCCCCCGGCACAACCCCGAGTTCACCATGCTCGAGTCGTACGAGGCCTACGCCGACTACCACGACATGATGGACCTCACCGAGGCCCTCGTCCGCCGCGCCGCGCTGGCCGCAGCTGGCACCCTCGAGCTGACCTACGAGGACCGCGCGGTCTCCCTCGAGCCGCCCTTCGCCCGGGCCAGCCTCCTCGACCTCGTCCGTGACGCCGTCGGCCGCGCGGACCTCGACTACGACTCGCCCATCGACGAGCTCCGTGGACTGTGCGCCACGAACGGGGTGCCCGTCGAGAAGGACTGGGGTCCGGGCAAGCTCGTCCTCGAGCTGTACGAGAAGCTGGTCGAGCACACCCTGTGGGACCCCACCTTCGTCATCGACTACCCGACCGAGGTCTCGCCCCTCGCCCGCCGCCACCGGAGCAAGCCCCACGTCACCGAGCGGTTCGAGCTCATCATGGTCGGCCGCGAGCACGCGAACGCGTTCTCCGAGCTGACCGACCCCGCCGACCAGCGCGCCCGCTTCGAGGCGCAGGCAGCAGCGAAGGCCGCCGGCGACGAGGAGGCCATGCCGGTCGACGAGCCGTACCTGCGCGCCATGGAGCTCGGGATGCCGCCGACCGGCGGCCTCGGCGTCGGCGTCGACCGGCTCGTCATGCTGCTCGCCGGCGTCTCGTCGATCCGGGAGGTCATCCTGTTCCCGACCTTGCGCCCCGAGCAGTGACCCCGTGAACATCTGCGTGTTCTGCTCCTCCTCCGACGCCGTGGAGGACGCCTACGGCGACGCGGCGGCGGACCTCGGCCGTGCGCTGGCCGAGGCCGGGCACGCCCTCGTCTACGGCGGTACGGACGTCGGCCTCATGGGGATCGTCGCCCACGCGGCGCGGGAGGCCGGCGGCGAGGTCATCGGGATCGTGCCGCGGCTCTTCGTCGACCGCGGGATCGAGGATCGCGAGGCCGACGAGCTCGTCGTCACCGACGGGATGATGGCACGCAAGCAGGCGATGGTGGAGCGCTCGGACGCCTTCGTGGCGCTGCCCGGCGGCTTCGGAACGCTGGACGAGATCCTCGAGATGCTGACGCTGAAGCAGCTCGGCTTCCACCGCAAGCCCGTCGTGTTCGCCGAGGTCCAGCGGTTCTGGGAGCCGCTGCTCGGCCTCTTCGAGCGCCTGTACGACCTGCGGTTCGCCAAGCCCGACTACCGGCTCCTCTACCACGTCGCCTCGACGTCGGCGGAGGTCCTGCGTCACGTCGAGGAGCACGACGAGGGCGAGCTCCCGACGAAGTGGTACTGACCGTCGCCGGGGCCGCGGATCCTCAGCCGCCCTGCTGACGGAGCCAGTCCCCGAGCTCGCGCATCTGCTGGGCGGGGTCCGAGACCTGGGGGAGGCCGCCGTTGTCTTCGCCGGTGCTCGCGCCGCCGGTGCTCGCGCCGCCGGTGCTCGCGCCGCCGCCGTCGGGGGGCGTGACCGCGCCGGACGAGCCGCCGCTGCCGCCGGCGAGCCCGCCGACGAGAAGGGCGAGGACGACGGCGAGGCCGACGAGCGCCGTGATGCCGAGCGCCATCCTGCTGCGCCGGCGCTGACCCCCCGATGGTCGCGCGGGGTAGGCCTCGGTGGGTGCGTCGGGGTCGGTCGGTGCGTCGGGCTGGGTCGGTGCGTCGGCGTGGGTCGGCGCGTCGGGGGCGGGCTGCTCGTCCTCGAGCGGGGTGGTCGCGATCTCCATCGCGGGCAGCAGCTCGGTGCGCTGGTCGCTGCCCACCGCGATCTGCTGGCCGCGCAGGATCGCCAGCGCCTCTCCGGTCGAGGACGGCCGGTTCGCGGCGTCGGGTGCCAGGCACCGGTGCAGGAGCATCGCCAGCGGTGGCGGGACGGTGTCGAGCGCGGCGGTGCCCGGGGACCCGTCCGTGGCGCTCGGGGGCTGGCCGGTCAGCAGCTGCAGCAGCGTCGCGCCGAGCCCGTAGAGGTCGGTGCGTGGCGTCGCCGGCGCCCCGGTGAGCCGCTCGGGTGCCAGGTACGGCAGCGTCCCGAGCACCACGCCGGAGCGCGTCAGCCCCGGCGCCTCCGCGACCTCGGCGACGCCGAAGTCGGTCACCTTCACCGTGCCGTCGGCGGCGCGCATGAGGTTGCCGGGCTTGAGGTCGCGATGGAGGAGCCCGGCGTCGTGCGCCGCCCCGACCGCCATGAGCGACTGCTCGGCGACGGTGATCACCTCGCCGGCCGCCAGCGTGCCCTCCACGTCGAGGACCGTGGCGAGGCTCGGCCCGTCGACGAGCTCCATGACGAGGTACGGGCGGCCGTCCTCCTCGCCGACGTCGAAGACCTGGACGACATGAGGGTGCGACAGGCGGGCAGCCGCTCGCGCTTCCCGGGAGAACCGCTCGCGCGCGTCGGCGTCCTGCGCGAGGTTGTCGGCCAGCAGCTTGATGGCCACGTCGCGTCCGAGCCGCGTGTCGTGCGCCCGGTGGACGAGGCCCATGCCGCCGCTGCCGAGCAGCTCGGCGAGCTCGTAGCGGCGGTCCGCCAGCGTGTCGATGCTCATCTAGTCGTTGTGCCCCTTCGCCTTGCCTTTGTCGCCGCCTTTGTCGCCGCCTTTGTCACTGCCTTTGTCGCCGCCCTTGCCCGGCGGGCCCGCCTTGTCGTTGTCCTTGCCGCCGTTGTCCCTGCCGCCGTTGTCCCTGCCGCCGTCCACGCCGGTGGTCGCGCCGCTCCCGGTGGAGACGGAGGGCTGAGCGGGGGGCGGGCAGGTGACGCCTTCGCTGACCCGGTCGGTGGTGTCGAGGATCGCCGTGGCCGTGTCGTGCGGCAGATCGCCGCTGGTCTCGGCCTGCTGCACCGCGGCCTGCAGCGCCGAGAGCTGCTCGGCCGCGCCACAGGGGTCGCCGTCGGCCAGCCGCGCAGCGACCGTGTCCGCACGGCGCGCCAGGCCCGATGCCGTGTCCGCGGGCACGCCCGAACCGCCTCCGCAGGCCGTGAGCGCCAGGGAGGAAAGCAGGATCGGCAGCAGCCAGCGCCGCCGGAGGGAATGCCTGATCATGGCGCTGCGAACGGTACGGCCTGACGGACGGGCGCGACCCGGGCCGGTCGGACGGGGGCCGGCACGGTGACTGATCGGGCGCGGACCGCCTCACACCGGTGGGGAACATCCATCGCGATGGATGCGTTGTGCCTCTCGATGGCGTGTGTGGAGGCGCCGCCACCGCCACCCATCGCTTCTGTTCCTGTCTCCAGTTCCCTGCGTCGTCCCGGGTCCCCCCGTCCGCTGACGTCCGTGGCCGAGTCCGCCCACGTCCGCTGGCCCGCGTCCGTTGGCCCCGTCGCGATGTGTGCGCCGGCCCATCCGCCTCGCGCATCTTCCCGAACGGGTCGGGGAACCCACCGTCTCCAGCCGTTAGACTCAGGTCGAGGTTGACCGCTCCTCTACCGTGGGGAGCAGTTGCCCGCAGACCGTGGGAGTTACGTTCAATGTTCGAGAGGTTCACCGACCGAGCCCGGCGGGTTGTCGTCCTTGCCCAGGAAGAGGCAAGGATGCTGAACCACAACTACATCGGCACCGAGCACATCCTGCTCGGCCTGATTCACGAGGGCGAGGGCGTCGCCGCCAAGGCGCTCGAGTCCATGAACATCTCACTGCAGGCCGTGCGCGACCAGGTGCAGGAGATCATCGGCCGTGGCCAGACCGCGCCGGCCGGTCACATCCCCTTCACCCCGCGTGCCAAGAAGGTGCTCGAGCTGTCCCTGCGCGAAGCGCTGCAGCTCGGCCACAACTACATCGGCACCGAGCACATCCTGCTCGGGCTCATCCGTGAGGGCGAGGGCGTCGCGGCGCAGGTCCTCCAGAAGCTCGGCGCCGACCTCAACCGCGTGCGCCAGCAGGTCATCCAGCTGCTGAGCGGCTACTCGGGCTCCGAGGCCGGCAAGGCCGGCGCCGGCGTCGGCGAGTCGAGCCAGGCGTCGCGCAGCGAGGGCTCGACCATCCTGGACCAGTTCGGTCGCAACCTGACGCAGGCCGCCCGCGAGGGCGACCTCGACCCGGTCATCGGGCGTCAGCGCGAGATCGAGCGGGTCATGCAGGTCCTGTCGCGCCGCACGAAGAACAACCCGGTGCTCATCGGCGAGCCGGGCGTCGGCAAGACCGCCATCGTCGAGGGGCTGGCCCAGCGCATCGTCGCCGGCGAGGTCCCCGAGACGCTGACCGACAAGCACCTGTACACGCTCGACCTCGGTGCGCTCGTCGCCGGGTCGCGCTACCGCGGTGACTTCGAGGAGCGCCTGAAGAAGGTCCTGAAGGAGATCACCTCCCGCGGCGACATCATCCTGTTCATCGACGAGCTGCACACGCTCGTCGGCGCGGGTGCCGCGGAGGGCGCGATCGACGCGGCCAGCATCCTGAAGCCGATGCTCGCCCGCGGCGAGATCCAGACCGTGGGAGCCACGACGCTCGACGAGTACCGCAAGCACCTCGAGAAGGACGCCGCGCTCGAGCGCCGCTTCCAGCCCGTCAAGGTCGAGGAGCCCTCGCTCGAGCACACGATCGAGATCCTCAAGGGCCTGCGCGACCGGTACGAGGCCCACCACCGGGTCACGATCACCGACGAGGCCCTGGTCGCCGCCGCCAACCTGGCCGACCGCTACATCTCCGACCGCTTCCTGCCCGACAAGGCCATCGACCTCATCGACGAGTCGGGGTCCCGCCTGCGCATCCGCTCGATGACGCAGCCGCCGGACCTCAAGGACCTCGACGACGAGATCGAGCGCGCCCGCAAGGCGAAGGAGGACGCGATCGACGCGCAGGACTTCGAGCGCGCCGCGTCGCTGCGGGACGAGGAGAAGAAGCTCATCGAGCGGCGTCAGTCGCGCGAGCAGGAGTGGCGCTCCGAGGGCATGGACACGGTGCTGACCGTCGACGAGGAGGTCATCGCCGAGGTCCTCGCCAACTGGACCGGCATCCCGGTGTTCAAGCTCACCGAGGAGGAGACCGAGAAGCTCATCCACATGGAGCAGCACCTGCACGAGCGGGTCATCGGTCAGGAGCAGGCGATCCAGGCGGTCTCCAAGGCCATCCGGCGCACCCGCGCCGGCCTGAAGGACCCGAAGCGTCCGTCCGGCTCGTTCATCTTCCTCGGCCCGTCCGGGGTCGGGAAGACCGAGCTCGCGAAGACGCTCGCCGAGTACCTGTTCGGTGACGAGCAGGCGCTGATCCACCTCGACATGTCCGAGTACATGGAGAAGCACACGGTCAGCCGTCTGATCGGGTCGCCTCCGGGCTACGTCGGCTACGACGAGGGCGGGCAGCTCACCGAGGCGGTGCGGCGCAAGCCGTTCAGCGTCGTGCTGTTCGACGAGGTCGAGAAGGCCCACCCGGACGTGTTCAACACGCTCCTGCAGATCCTGGAGGACGGTCGCCTGACCGACGCCCAGGGACGCACGGTGGACTTCAAGAACACCATCCTCATCATGACCTCCAACCTCGGGACGAAGAACCTCACGTCCCCGGCCACCGGCTTCGTCTCGGCCCACGACGAGGGGTCGATGTACGAGAAGATGAAGAAGCAGGTGGACGAGGAGCTGAAGAAGCACTTCCGCCCCGAGTTCCTCAACCGCATCGACGAGGTCATCACCTTCCACCCGCTGAGCAAGGCCGAGGTGAAGCAGATCGTCGACCTGATGATCACGCGCGTGAAGAACCAGCTGCACGCGAAGGCGCTCGACCTCGAGCTGACCGATGCGGTGAAGGGCTGGCTGGCCGAGAAGGGCTACGACCCGCAGCTCGGCGCCCGGCCGCTGCGCCGGACGATCCAGCGCGAGCTCGAGGACGTGCTCTCCGAGCGGCTGCTCCACGGCGAGTTCCACGCCGGGCAGCTGATCGTCGCCGACGCCGACCCCGACGACGACAAGGTCGTGTTCCGTGCGGTCGACTCGCCCGAGGCGCCGGACGTGCCCCCGGTCGAGCTCGCCGGCGGCTCCGGCGACCACGGTGACGGCTCGAGCAGCGCCGAGGGCTGATCTCGCACCACACCACGGACGGCGGGCCCCACGGGGCCCGCCGTCGCACGCGTGCACGCGCGCACTAGTGCGTTGAGATACGCACGCGTGCGCGAACGCACTAGGGGGCTCCGATACGCACGCGTGCACGCGCGCACTAGTGCGTTGAGACACGCACGCGTGCGCGAACGCACTAGTGCGCCAGCCAACGCGCGGGGCGCAGGTTCGGGGAGGCTCACCTCACCTGCGCGGGTATCCTTGACGACCGGACGAAGGACCGAGGGTGCGCGACCTGATCGACTCCACCGAGATGTATCTGCGGACGGTCTGGGAGCTCGAGGAGGAGGGCATCCCGGCGCTGCGGGCCAGGCTGGCGGAGCGCCTCGGGCTGTCCGCGCCGTCGGTCAGCGAGGCCGTGAACCGCCTGGAAGGCGACCGCCTGCTGCGGCTGAGCGACGACCGGATCGTCGAGCTGACCGACGAAGGACGGGCACGCGCCGTCCGCGTCATGCGCAAGCACCGGCTGGCGGAGCGGCTGCTCGTCGACGTGCTCGGCGTCGAGCCCGAGCACGTCCACGAGGAGGCGTGCCGCTGGGAGCACGTCATCTCCGACCGGGTCGAGGAGCGCCTCGCGGACTTCCTCGGTCACCCGACGACGAGCCCCTACGGCAACCCGATCCCCGGCAGCTCGTCCGCGCCGGAGGCCGACGTGCTGACGCTCGCCGACGTGGACGGCGACGACCGCTCCGTGACCGTGCTGCGCCTCTCCGAGCGGCTCCAGGGCGACCAGGAGACGATGCACCGCCTCGACGCGCACGGGCTGCGCGCGGGCGCCCGCGCGCGGGTGACCCCCGGTGTTCAGGGGGTCCGCCTCGCGGTCGGCGACGAGCAGATCGACGTGGACACCGAGACGGCCCGGCTGATCTACGTCACCGCCGAGTAGGCGTCGCGTGCGGCAGCGCGGCGTCGGGTGACCCTGGTCGGGCGTCTGGATGACCCGGCTCGGCACGGTGGCTACGCTCGCCGCCTCGCCCACCCCCGCACGCAGTCCGGGGGTGGCGTCTGAGCCGAGCGAGGAGCGACGGATGTCGCCGCAGGTGGAGATCGACCACCGTCAGAAGACGATCGAGAGCCTGCTGGAGTGGGGGGAGGATCTCCGGCGTGATCTTCCGTGGCGCCACACGCGGGACAGCTGGGCCGTCCTGGTCAGCGAGCTCATGCTCCAGCAGACGCAGGTGGCACGCGTGCTGCCCCGCTTCGACGCGTTCATGGAGCAGTTCCCGACGCCAGCGGCCTGCGCCGCGGCGTCGCCCGGCGCGGTGATCGAGCGCTGGGACGGACTCGGCTACAACCGCCGGGCGCGCTACCTGCACCAGGCCGCGACCGCGATCGTCGAGCGACACGACGGCGAGGTCCCGGACACCCTCGACGCGCTGCTCGCGCTGCCGGGGATCGGGGCGTACACGGCCCGCGCCGTGCTGGCCTTCGCGTTCGAGGCCGACCACGGGGTCGTCGACACGAACGCGGCCCGCTTCCTCGCGCGCGCCGTCGCCGGACGCCGGCTCTCCGCCAAGGAGGCCCAGCAGCTCGCCGACGCGATGGTTCCACACGGCCAGGCCTGGGCCTGGAACCAGGCGGTCATGGATCTCGGCGCGGCGGTCTGCCGCAAGCGCGACCCGAGCTGCACGGAGTGCCCGCTCGCCGCGAGCTGCGCCTGGTACCTCGCCGGTCGGCCGTCGCCGGACCCCGCCGACGGCAGCGCCGGCACGTCGACGCCGCAGTCGAAGTTCGACGGCTCCGATCGGCAGGGACGCGGCCGCCTGGTGAAGGCGCTGCGCACGGGTCCGGTCGAGATGAGCCGCGTTCCCGACGCGGTGGGCTGGCCCGAGGATCCCGAACGGGCCCGACGCGTCGCCGACGGCCTCGTGGGCGAGGGGCTGGCGGAGTACGTCGACGGGATGCTCTCGCTGCCGGCATGAGCGCCCGGCCCCTGTCCGGCGACGGGGGCGGCTACCGCGGTCCGAACGCGCGCGTCCGTTACCCTCCATCGACGGATGCGACCGGTGCTGGACGAGTCGCGTCCTGACAGCAGTGGAGGCATGTCGGTGGCGGACCCGGAGCGCGACGAAGAGCTCATGTCCGTGCTCGCCATGCTCGCTCCGGGGACCGTCATCCGCGAGGGCATCGAGCGGGTCATCCGCGCCGGTCGCGGCGCCCTGATCGTCATCGGCTGGACGCCCGAGGTCGAGTCGATCGTGTCCGGCGGCTTCGTGATCGACACGAACTCGACGGCGCAGCGCATCGCGGAGCTCGCGAAGATGGACGGTGCGCTCATCCTCGACGGCGAGGGGGACCGCGTCCTTCGCGCCAACGTCCACCTCGTCCCCGATCCGAGCATCCACACCTCCGAGACCGGCACGCGCCACCGCAGCGCCGAGCGGGTCGCGCGTCAGACCGGCCAGCCCGTCATCTCGGTGTCGGAGTCGATGTCGATGGTGACCCTGTACCTCGGGGACCGGAAGCGGGTGCTCGAGGAGGTCTCGTCGCTGCTCTTCCGTGCGAACCAGGCGCTCGCCACCCTCGAGCGGTACCGCACCAGGCTCGACGAGGTCTCGGCCACCCTGTCGGCGCGGGAGGTCGAGGACTCCGTGAGCCTCCGTGACGTGGTCATCACGTTGCAGCGCGCCGAGATGGTGCGCCGGATCGCCCGCGAGGTCGAGGACTACGTCGCCGAGCTCGGCACCGAAGGCCGCCTGATCCAGCTGCAGCTCGACGAGCTCATGGCCTCCGTGGACGCCGAGCGGACCCTCATCGTCCAGGACTACATCGCCGACCGGCGCCGGAAGCTGTCCGGACCGCTCGACGACCTCAACACGCTGTCCACGGACGAGCTGCTCGACCTCGAGCGGATCGCCGCGGCGCTCGGCTACGACGAGGAGGACTCGCTCGACCTGTCGGTCACACCGCGGGGCTTCCGGTTGCTCTCGAAGATCCCCCGGCTGCCGGACGTGGTGATCGAGAAGCTCGTCCAGCGCTTCCAGAACCTGCAGCGTGTCATGGACGCGAGCCTCGACGATCTCGACGACGTCGAAGGTGTCGGAGAGACCCGTGCGCACAGCATCCAGGACGGACTGCGCCGGCTCGCCGAGTCGTCGCTGCTCGAGCGCTACGTGTAGGCGTCCGAACGCCCGCGGTCGCCGTGACGGTCGGTAGTCGATCGCGCCCCTCGGGCGCGGTGCCCATATGGTCCGAAAACCCCTCTGACCTGCGGTTTCGGGGCTTGAGTGCGGGTTTCGGTTCCTGCTAGACTTCAAAGACATTCGGCCCCCGAACACGCAGTGCGAGGGGAGGAGAACGCCAGCACCGTTTGCCTCGATGACGGACGCGCACTCGTCCCCGAACCGCTCTGCCGCACTCGACCCGGCGCAGCGTGTCGGCGGCCGCGGGATGCGATGCTGCGAGGCGGCTTCCGGTCGGCTGTCTGCCGACGGCAACGTCGTAGCTCGTCATGACGCCACCGAGCGCAGCTGATCCCGCGGCGACCCCCCTCTGTCCCCGTGTTCCCGTGTCCGCGTTTCGATGAACTGCAGGTGATCCCAAGGAGCCCGACACCATGGCCTACCAGGTCGGCGAGACCGTCATCTACCCCCACCACGGCGCGGCAGTCATCGAGAAGAAGGAACAGAGAGAGCTGAAGGGGGAGACGCGCGACTACCTGGTGCTGAGGCTGACCTACGGCGACCTGACGCTGATGGTTCCCTGCGATGCCTGCGACGACGTGGGCATCCGCAACGTCGTCTCGAAGAAGGAGGTCGAGCAGGTCCTCGCCGTCCTGCGGGAGCCCGAAGGCAAGGCGTCGGGCAACTGGTCCCGTCGCTTCAAGGCCAACTACGAGAAGCTGCGTTCCGGCGACATCTACAAGGTCGCCGAGGTGGTCCGGAACCTCGCGACACGCGAGAAGGACAAGGGGCTGTCCGCGGGCGAGAAGCGCATGCTCACGAAGGCGAAGCAGATCCTGCTCTCCGAGCTCGCGGTGGCCATCAAGAAGGACGAGCAGCGTGCCGAGGAGCTCGTCGAGCGCACCCTGGCCGAGGCGCACGCCTGACACGCCTCGCCCGCGACCGACGCCACGACCGCCCGACCCCGTCGGGCGGTCGCCGTATCGAGGACGTCCGTCCGGACGCACCGCCTCGGCGAGACGGGGCCCGGGGGCGTAGCCTCGTCACGCGCCGAAGCGAACGGTCACCGTCCGCGACAGGCGACCGCCACGCGACCGGGGAGGTGGTAGTGCCGCGGCAGATGACACGGGGAGGGCTGGCCGTCGTCGAGCTCGTGCGGCTGGCCATCGTCGTGCTGCTCACGGCCATCGGGTTCGCGGTCGGGCCGGCATTCGACGAGCTCGTCGGTCGCGGTGACCCGGTCAGCACCCGCCTCATCACCTCCGTGCTCGGCGCCCTGTTCGGCTACCTCCTCGGTGGCGTGCTCGGGCGCACCGTCGTGCGCGGCGTCGACGTGGCGCAGGAACGGCTCCAGCGCGTCGACGCGGGGGTCCTCGTCTCCTCGGGCATCGGTGCGACGCTCGGGGCGCTGCTCGGTTCGGCGATACTGCTACCGATCCTCTTCCTGCCGGCGCGCGAGTTCACCGTCCCGATCGCCCTGGTCGTCATCGTCGTGCTCGGGTACTTCGGAGGCCGCCTCGGGGCGGTCCGCGGCGGGGATTTCTCCCGGTTCATCGGGGTGCGCGGCCGGCTGCAGGTCACCTCGCCGAGTCGCGGCGGCGGGACGAAGATCGTCGACACGTCGGCCCTGATGGACGGGCGGCTGGTCGAGGTGGCGCGCTCGGGCTTCCTCGAAGGCACGCTCGTCGTCCCGACGTTCGTGCTGCTCGAGCTGCAGTCCATGGCCGACGTCGAGCATCCGCACCGCCGCGCGATGGCCCGCCGCGGACTCGACACGCTGCGCATGATCCAGGACGAGGGCGTCGTCGGCGTCGAGATCACCCAGGAGGACGTGCCGACCGTCCACGAGGTGGACGCGAAGCTCGCGAACCTGGCGCGTAGCCGCCAGGCGGCGCTCGTCACCGTCGACGCGAACCTCGCCCGTGTCGCCGAGATCAGCGGGACCAAGGTCCTGAACCTGCACGCGCTCGCGGAGTCGCTACGACCGCCCGTCCTGCCGGGCGAGCAGATCCGGCTGAAGGTGATCAAGGAGGGGCGCGACCCCGGCCAGGGCGTCGGCTACCTCGCCGACGGGACGATGGTGGTGGTCGAGCACGCCGCCGGAGACGTTGGCAGCGAGGTCGCCGCCGACGTGACGTTGATCATGCACAGCCGGCAGGGCCGCATGCTGTTCTCCACCCGTGTCGAGGGGGACGGGTGACCCCGGTCGCCGCCGGCATCGTGGTGGCTGCCGGCGTCGGTCGGCGTCTCGGCGCGGCCGGCGGCGGGCCGAAGGCGCTCGTGCCCGTCGCCGGCGCACCGCTGCTGCGCCACGCCGTGCAGGCGCTCGTGGCGGCCGGGATCGCCCCTCTCGTCGTCGTGCACACCCCGGGCCACGAGGCCGCGTTCGTCGAGGCGGTGGACGGCCTGCCGATCGCCGCCCTGGTGCCCGGTGGCGCGACGCGGACGGCCAGCGTGCAGGCCGGCCTCGAGGCACTCGACGGACCCGATGCCACACCCGGATCGGGCCGCGTGGCGATCCACGGATCGGGCCGCGTGGCGATCCACGGATCGGGCCGCGTGGCGATCCACGGTTCGGGCCGCGTGGCGATCCACGACGCCGCGCGGGCGTTCGTGCCGCCGGCGGTCGTGCGCGCCGCAGTCGACGCCGTCCGGGGCGACGTGATCGCCGCAGCCCCCGGCCTGCCGGTGGCCGACACGCTCAAGCGCGTCGTCGACGACGCCGGAACCGTCGCCGCAACGGTGGACCGTGCCGGACTCTGGGCCGTGCAGACGCCTCAGGTCTTCGACGCCGTCGCGCTCGCCACCGTGCGCGCCTGGGCCGGCGGGCGCGAGGCAACGGACGACCTCGCGCTCGTCGAGCAGGCCGTGGCCGCCGGCGTCGTCAGCGGACGGGTCCGTCTGGTGCGTGGCTCGCCGCTCGCGCTCAAGGTGACCTACCCCGACGACCTCGCCGTCGCGCGGGCGCTCGCCAGCCAGGAGGAGCGTCATGGCTGACCACCGTCCGCTCCCGCGCGTCGGCTCGGGCATCGACGTGCACCCCTTCGCGAGCTCCGGGTCGGGGCGCCCGCTCGTGCTCGGCGGGGTCCTCGTGCCGGATGCCATCGGCCTGGCCGGCCACTCCGACGGTGACGTGCTGGCGCACGCGGTCGCCGACGCGCTGCTCGGCGCCGCCGCGCTCGGCGACCTCGGCAGCCGCTTCGGGGTGGACGACCCCGCCCTCGCCGGCGCCGACTCCATCGCGCTGCTGCGGCAGGTCGTCGCGGACGTGGCCGACGCCGGCTGGACCATCGGCAACGTCGACGCCACGGTGCTCGCGCAGCGGCCGCGGCTCGGCCCCTACCGGACGCAGATGGTCGCGAACCTCGCCGCCGCCTGCGCGGTGCCGGACGACGCGGTGTCCGTCAAGTTCACGACCACCGACCACCTCGGCTTCGTCGGACGCGGCGAGGGGATCACGAGCCTGGCCTCCTGTCTGCTCGCTCCGCTCCGCGCCACGGGGGAGTGACCGGCGGCGCTACCGGTGGGGTCGCCCATCTGCCGTACCCTCTGCCCGCAGAGTCAGCCGATCCAGGCGGAGCCATGTCACTCGTCCTCTACGACACCCTCCGGCGCGAGAAGGTGCCCTTCGAGCCACGCGAGCCCGGGAAGGCATCCATCTACGTCTGCGGTCCCACCGTCCAGGCCGACGCCCACGTCGGCCACGGCCGGTACGCGGTCGTGTTCGACGTGCTGCGCCGCTGGCTCATCGCATCCGGCAACGAGGTTCTCTACGTCACCAACATCACGGACGTGGACGACAAGATCATCATGCGGGCCAACCGCGAGGGCACGACCCAGGCCATCATCGCCGAGCGCTACGCACGGGCGTGGAACCGGACGATGGACAAGCTCGGTGTCCTGCCGCCCGACGTGCAGCCCCGCGCCACCGGCCACATCCTGGACATGCAGGCCCTGATCGACGACCTGATCGACGAGGACAAGGCGTACGCCTCCGGCGGCAACGTCCTCTTCCGCGTCCGCCGCTTCGACGGCTACGGCAAGCTGTCCGGCCGTCGGATCGACGAGATGGTGCAGGGCGAGGACGTGGTGGCCTCCGAGCACAAGGAGGACCCCCTCGACTTCGCGCTGTGGAAGGCCGCGAAGCCCGGCGAGCCCTCCTGGCCGTCGCCCTGGGGACCGGGCCGACCCGGCTGGCACATCGAGTGCTCGGCCATGGCCACCAAGCACCTCGGCGCCGGCTTCGACATCCACGGTGGCGGGCTCGACCTGGTCTTCCCCCACCACGAGAACGAGATCGCGCAGTTCGAGGCCGCCCACGACACGACCTTCGCCCGCCACTGGGTCCACAACGGCATGGTGCAGATGGGCGAGGAGAAGATGTCGAAGTCGGTCGGCAACATCGTCGGTCTCGAGGACGCGGTCGAGCGTTGGGGCGTCGGCCCGCTGCGGCTCTGGTACCTCTCGGCGCACCACCGCAGCCCGCTCGTCTACGAGGTGGACCGCCTGCACGAGGGCGTCACCGCCCACGAGCGGTTCACGACCTTCCTTCGGACCGCCACGCTGGTGCTCGACACCTGGCCACGCGACATCACCGCCCCGGAGGACCCCGAGCTGCGCGAGGCCGCGAACGCCACGACGGTCGATACCGGGTTCCGCGACGCGTTCGCGGCCGCCCTCGACGACGACCTCAACGCACCGCGTGCCGTCGCCGCCCTCCACGACCTCGTGGCCGCCGGCCACGAGCGCCTCGGTGCGGCCGAGCGCGGCGACGCACAGGCTCGCGCTGACGTGCTCGCCCTCGCGGCGGCGCTCATGGAGCTCGGCGACGACGTGCTCGGCCTGCAGATCGGTGAAGCCGTCACCGCGAGCCACGAGGCCGGCCAGCGCATCGCACCGGTCGTCGACCACCTGCTCGGCGAGCGCTCCAAGGCGCGCGCGGACCGCGACTTCACGACCGCCGATGCCATCCGCGACGAGCTGACCGACATCGGCGTCGTCGTCGAGGACCGCCCCGGCGGGTCCCGCTGGTATGTCGACCCGACCCCGGATCAGCGTCCACGTCGTGACACGGACGACGCCGCCGAGGCCGAGGGGCAGGCGGGCGGCACCGGCCTGACGTGGCCCACCCGCCGCGACGGATGAGCCCCCGGCACCAGCGCCGGAGCGAGGCCGACGGCAGGGTCGTCGTCGGCCTGCACCCCGTCCGTGAGCTCCTGCGCGCCGGCGGTGCGATCCGCAGCATCGAGATCGCCGCCGGCCGCACCGCGTCGCCGGTGCTCGACGAGATCCTGGACCGGGCCCGGGACGCGGGCGTGCCCGTGCAGGAGCAGGACCGCTCCCGGCTCGACGACGACGCCGAAGGGCTCGTCCACCAGGGGATCGTCGCGCGCGCCCCGGCGTTCCCGTACCGGGACCTCGACGCGGTGCTCGACGCCATCGCGGACGAGGACCCGCCGTTCCTCGTGGCCCTCGACGGCGTGACGGACCCGCACAACCTCGGCTCGGTGGCGCGCACCGCCGAGGCGCTCGGCGTCCACGGGCTGCTGCTCCCCGCCCGCCGCGCTGCCGGTGTGACGCCGTCGGCCGAGAAGGCGGCCGCCGGCGCGCTCGCCCATCTCCCGGTCGTGCAGGTGACGAACCTCGTGCGGACCCTGAGGTCGCTCGGAGAGCGCCGCATCTGGTCCGTCGGGCTCGACGCGGCCGGCGCACAGCCGCTCGCCGGCAGCCCGCTGCTGACCGAGCCGCTCGTGCTGGTGGTGGGCAGCGAGGGGGAGGGACTGGCCCGTCTGAGCCAGGTAGCATGCGACCAGCTGGTCACCATCCCGATGCAGGGGCACGTCGGGTCCCTCAACGCGTCCGTGGCCGCCGCGATCGCCATGTACGAGATCCGGCGTCGACGCACGCCCTGAGACTGAGAAGATCGTGCGCAACCTGCGCCGTGCTCGCTCGTTGGGAGGGGTGAACGCGGGGCGGCGATCGCCTGACGGACCGGCCCGCGAGCGATGCTCGGAGGCTCACCGCATGTCAGACGTCAGCACGGTCCGGTCGCCCGTCGCGCCAGCTGCCGCGACGTCCGAGGACGAGGCCCTGGTCGAGCGGGTCCGCGAGGGGGACGACAACGCACTCACCGAACTGCTGCACCGCTACCGCCGCTTCGCCCGCGCCAAGGCACGCGCGTACTTCCTGGTCGGGGGCGACCGCGAGGACATCGTGCAGGAGGGGATGATCGGCCTCTACAAGGCGGTCCGCGACTACCGCTCCGAGCACGGCGCCTCGTTCCGCTCGTTCGCGGAGCTGTGCATCACCCGGCAGATCCTGACCGCCATCAAGACCGCCACGCGTCAGAAGCATGCGCCGCTCAACACCTACGTCTCCTTCGACCGTCCCCACGACGACGACCCGAGCCGGACCGTCGCCGACACCCTGCCCGACAGCGGCATCACCGACCCCCTCGAGGTGATCGTGGCCTCCGACGACCTGGCGTCCCTGCGTCGGATCTTCGACGAGCTCCTCTCCGAGCTCGAGGCCGACGTCCTGAACCTCTACATCGAGGGTCGTTCCTACCAGGAGATCGCCCAGCGGCTCGGACGCCACGTCAAGTCGATCGACAACGCGCTCCAGCGCATCAAGCGCAAGCTCGAGAGCCATCTGCGGCAGGAAGGGATGGGGCCCGCCTGAGCGCCCGAGGCTCCTGCGCTAGCGTCCGTCGTGCCCGCTCCCGCCGATCCATGAGCATCCCATGCCCGACGCCTCCTCCCACGCCGGACGACTCGCCGTGGCCACCCCGGACCTCGGTGACCCGAACTTCAGCCATACGGTCGTCCTGCTCCTCGAGCACGGTGACGACGGGGCGCTCGGCATCGTCCTGAACCGCCCGAGCGACGTCGCCGTCGCCGAGGCGCTGCCCGGCTGGGAGGCCCTCGCCGCCTCGCCGCCCGTCGTCTTCGTCGGCGGGCCGGTCGAGAGCAGCGCCATCGTCGCCCTCGGTGTCGGTGCCCCTCCCGCGCCCGACGACTCCTGGACCACCATCGTCGGCGACCTCCGCGCCGTCGACCTGACCGCGGACCCCGACGAGTCGGAGGGCATCGAGACCATCCGCGTCTTCGCCGGCTACGCCGGCTGGGCACCGGGCCAGCTCGACGACGAGGTCGAGGCCGGCGGGTGGTTCGTGATCGACGCCGAGGCCTCCGACGTGCTCACCGACGAGCCGGACCTGCTCTGGCGCCGGGTCCTCGTCCGTCAGGGCGGCGTGTTCACGACGGCCGCCGACGACCCGTCTCTGAACTGACCGGACGGCGCGGGCGCCGCCCCCAGGTTGTGTGCGGACCTGTACCGACGTCAGCGGGATAGGTCCGCACGTATCCCGGGGGTGCGCTCGCCTGCCGGTCAGGTGCCGCGCTCGTCCGCGTAGGACTGGAACGCGTCGAGCGACTCCGGGTTCGCGAGGGCGCCGCGGCTGGCGGCCTCGGTGGCCGGCGTGCCGGTGAGGATCCGCTTGATCGGCACCTCGAGCCGCTTGCCCGACAGGGTGCGGGGCACGCCGGGGACCTCGCGGATGTCGTCGGGGACGTGGCGCGGCGACAGGCTCTCCCGCAGCGCCCGGCGGATCCGGGCCTTCGCCTCGTCGTCGATGCGCTCGCCGGGGATGGGCGTGACGAAGAGCAGCAGCTCGCCGGCGCCGCCCTCGTCGTCCTCGAGGTGGACGACGAGGCTGTCGGCGACCTCGGGGAGGCTGTCCACGACCGCGTAGAACTCCGAGGTGCCGAGCCGCACTCCGCCCCGGTTCAGGGTGGCGTCGGAGCGGCCGGTGATCACACACGAGCCGCGCTCGCTGATCGTGATCCAGTCCCCGTGGCGCCACACGCCGGGGAAGGTGCTGAAGTAGGCCGCCCGCTCGCGGCTGCCGTCCTCGTCGCCCCAGAACCCGACCGGCATCGACGGCATGGGGGCGGTCACGACGAGCTCGCCGCGCTGCCCCATGACCGGGGTGCCGTCCTCGTCGTAGGCTTCGACGCGGGCGCCCATGTAGCGGCAGGGGATCTCGCCCTCGCGTACCTCCACGATCGGGCAGCCGCCCACGAAGGCGGTGCACACGTCGGTCCCGCCGGACACCGACGACAGCAGCAGGTCCTCGCCCACGTGCTCGTAGACCCAGTGGAAGCCGGCCGGAGGGAGCGGCGCCCCGGTCGACCCGACGGCCCGCAGCGCCGACAGGTCCAGGTCGGCGCCCGGGGACAGGCCGGCCTTCCGGCAGGACATCAGGAAGGGTGCGCTCGTGCCGAGGTAGGTGAGGCCCTCCTCGGCGGCGAGCCGCCACAGGGTCATCAGATCCGGCGATCCCGGGTTGCCGTCGAACAGCACCAGGGTCGAGCCGACGAGCAGACCGGAGACGAGGAAGTTCCACATCATCCAGCCGGTGGTGGTGAACCAGAAGAAGCGGTCGCCCGGTCCCAGGTCGGCGTACAGCGCCAGCGACTTCAGGTGCTCGAGGACGATCCCGCCGTGCCCGTGGATGATCGGCTTCGGCAGGCCGGTCGTGCCCGACGAGTAGAGGACGTACAGCGGGTGGTCGAAGGGGACCGCCTCGAAGGCGAGCTCGCCCTCGTCCGCCAGCAGGTCGTCCCACCGCATGGCGTCGGCAACCGGCGGGTCGGCCGTGAGGTAGGGGAGCACGACCGTGTGCTCCAGCGACCCGAGGGCCGCACGGATCTCGGCGACCTCCGTGGTCTTGTCGATGTCCTTGTCCCCGTAGCGGTACCCGTCGACGGTCAGCAGGACCGTCGGGTCGATCTGCTGGAAGCGGTCCACGACGCTGCGGGTACCGAACTCGGGGGCGCACGAGGACCAGATCGCGCCGAGGCTCGCCGTCGCCAGGAAGGCGACGATCGTCTCGGGGATGTTGGGCAGGAAGGCACCGACACGGTCGCCCTTCCCCACACCGAGCCGCTGCAGCCCGGTACGGCACCGGGCGACCTGGTCCTTCAGCTCGGCGCCGGACAGCTCGACCCGGTCGCGGGTCTGGGACCGGCCGATGATCGCGACCGCGTCGTCGGGCAGGGCGAGCGCCTGCTCGGCGTAGTTCAGCGTGGCGCCGGGGAACCACTCGGCGCCCGGCATGGACGCGTCGGCCAGCACCTCGTCCGGCGGCGCGTGGAACGCCACCTGGAAGTGCTCGGCGATCGAGCCCCAGAAGTCGGCCGGATGGTCCACCGACCAGCGCCACGCGGCCTCGTGGTCGGGCAGGGACACGGCACGCGTCTGCTCGATCCAGTCGAGGTAGCGGCCGATCCGCGTCGTCTGCCGGGCATCGGGGCCTGGCTGCCACAACACGTCGCTCATCGTCGCCATCCGCTGCTCGCCGTCGGTGCGGCGACCGTAGCAGCGGGCCTGTGGGCAGGGTCCCGCTACCGGTCGTCCGTGCACGGAACGTCCGGTGTCGGTCGTCGGACCCGGTGCGTAGGGTGCCCGCCATGAACAGCACACGCCCCGGCGCGCGGACGCGCACCACCCTGTTGTCCGTCGCGGCCGACGGCGAACGGAGCCGGTCGGACTGGCTCGCCACCGAGGAGCCGCTGGAGATCCGGCTGGCGGCCGGCGGCGCCACGCAGCGGGTGGCCGTGACGATGCGGACCCCCGGCGCCGACTTCGAGCTCGCCGCCGGCTTCCTCTACGGCGAGGGGATCATCAGCGCCCGCCGCGACGTGCGCTCGATCCGCTACTGCGTCGAGGTTCCGGACGAGCAGCAGCACAACGTCGTCACGGTCGACCTCGCGGCCCGGGCCCTGCCCGACCTCGACGCGCTCGAGCGGCACTTCACCATGACGAGCGCCTGCGGTGTCTGCGGCAAGGCCACGCTCGAGGGCCTCGAGGAGCGCGGACTGCAGCCGGTGCCCCGCGGGCCGGACGTGTCCCCGGACGTGCTGGCGTCGCTGCCGGGGCGGCTGCGTGCCGCGCAGCAGGTCTTCGACCGCACCGGCGGGCTGCACGCGGCCGCGCTGTTCGACCCGGCGGGTGAGCTCGTCGCGGTCCGTGAGGACGTGGGCCGGCACAACGCCCTCGACAAGCTCGTCGGCTGGGCGCTGCTGTCCGACCGCCTGCCGCTGGCGCCTGCGATCGTCCTCGTCAGCGGACGTGCCTCCTACGAGCTCGTGCAGAAGGCCGTGGCCGCGGGCGTGCCGTGCCTCGCCGCCATCTCCGCGCCGTCGAGCCTCGCCGTCGACGTGGCGCGACGCTTCGGCGTCACGCTCGTCGGGTTCCTGCGCGGCGAGCGCTTCAACGTCTACACGACGCCGGCTCGGCTGGCGGACGCAGGTCGGTGACCTGCAGGAGCCGTGGCGCGTCCCGCAGCCATGTCACCGTGGCATACCGGGGTCAGGAGCTGTCGCTGGGCGTGGCGGCGGGGTCGTCGTCCATCTCACCGAGTGCCGGCGCCGCGCGGTGGTGGGCGGCACCCTCACCGGACAGGTTCCGTGCCGTGTTCGCGACGGCCAGGTGGGTGAGTGCCAGCGGGAAGTTGCCCACGAGCCGGTTCGTCGCCGGGTCGTACTCCTCGGAGAGCAGGCCCACGTCGTTGGCGACGGAGAGCACCCGCTCGTAGACCGCGACGGCGTCGTCGTGACGGCCGATGAGCTCCAGGGCGTCGGCGAGCCAGCACTGGGTCGCGAGGAACGCACCTTCGCTCTCCGGGAACCCCGACGACGTTGAGGAGGAGTCGAAGCGCCACAGCCATCCGTCGACCATGAGTCGGTCCATGATCACCTCCACGGTGCTCACGATCCGCTCGTCGTCGGGCGGGAGGAAGCCGTACTGGACCAGCAGCAGGCACGAGGCGTCGACCGTCTTCGCGCCGTAGTGCTGCACGAAGCTGCCGACCTCCTCGTCGTAGCCGAGGCGCAGCACCTCCTCGTGGATCGCGTCGCGGGTGCTACGCCAGGTGTCCACCTCGGAGGCCTCGCGGCCGAAGTCCTCGACCATCCGCACGGCGCGGTCGAGCGCCAGCCAGGCCATCGCCTTGGAGTGGACGTACTGGCGTGAGGGGCCGCGCAGCTCCCAGATGCCCGCGCCCGGATGGGTCCAGCGGTCGACGACGAAGTTGGCCACGTCCCGCTGCAGCGTCCAGGCGTCGTCGCTCGGCTCGAGTCCGAGCCGGCGGCACTCGAACAGGGCGTCCATCGCCTCGCCGAACACGTCGAGCTGGAACTGGCTGGCCGCAGCGTTGCCCATCATGACCGGCGTGGACCCCTCGTAGCCGGGGAGCCAGCTGGCCTCGAGCTCGTTGATGCGGCGTTCCCCGGCAGGACCGAAGACCGGCTGCAGCTTGTCGGCGACGGCGCCGGTGGTGCGCACGAGCCAGTCCCGCCAGGCACGGGCCTCCTTCTCGAACCCACCGCGGACCAGCGCGTAGACGGTGAAGCTCGAGTCGCGCAGCCAGCAGTAGCGGTAGTCGAAGTTGCGTGTGCCGCCGAGCTTCTCCGGCAGCGAGGAGGTGGGGGAGGTCACCATGGAGCCGGTCGGCGCGTAGCTGAGCGCCTTCATCACCAGCATCGAGCGGCGGACCTCCTCGAAGTAGGGGCCCTCGTAGTTCAGCTGGCCCGACCAGCCCTGCCACCAGCTCGTCGCGTGCTCCACCGCCGCTGCGGCGTCGATCGGGTCCGGCGGGTCGTCCTGCGAGTCGAAGTGCGTGAGCACGAACGCGAGCTGGTCGCCGGCTCGCACCCGGGTGTTGCCGACGGTGGACTGCTCGTGCTGGCCGACCTCGATATCGGCGTCCAGCACGAGCCCGTCCGGGCCTGCGAGCGCGACCAGCCGACCATCCTGCTCGTGGACGAGCGGTCGCATGGTGCCGTAGTCGAAGCTCATGACGAGCTGCATGTGCAGGTCGACCTCGCCGTCGAGCCCTTCGACGAGCCGGATGACCCGGGGGGCGTGGTCCTGCACGTCCATGCAGTCGACGAGCCGGATCCGGCCGTCGTCCGAGGCGATCTCGGTCTCGAGCACCATCGAGCCGGTCCGGTACCCCCGCGTGGTGGTCCGGGGACCGTTGACGGGGGCGATGACCCACATGCCATGGCGTTCGTCACCGAGGAGCGCGGCCATGCACGCGGCATGGTCGAACCGGGGGACGCACAACCAGTCGATGGCGCCGGTGCGGGACACGAGTCCTGCCGCAGCACTGTTCGCGATGAGCGCGTAGTCCTCGATCGGGGCCCACACGGTCTCTCCTGACGTCAGATGCCGCCGCCTTCGGACGGCACCGGTGCGGCGTGACGGACCCGGCGCCCGGCCGGACGGGCGCGGCCGACGCTAGTGGCACGCGAGGGCGGTGCGCCGGCGTGAAACCCGGCCGGGCGTGCTGGACCCACGTCCTGCCGACGAGTCGCCGGATGCTGCGAGCGTCGACCCGGTGGCCAGCGGACCCACACCGCGTCCTGGTCGCGGTCGTCCGGGTCACGGTCGTTCGGAACGTCCTCGCGTCTCGGCCGAACCGACGGACGCCCGCCTACGGTGGGTCCATCGCCGTCGGCGCCCCGAGCCGCTGGCCGGACCGGAAGGGTCATGCGTGGGCCTGAAGGATCTCATCGAGCAGTGGCCGGTCTACCGGCAGATCAAGCACCGCGACCTCACCGGCCTCATCGTGGACACGGCCGGGTCGCGTGAGACCCGCACGAAGCAGTCACGGACCGTCGGCGCCGAGGTCTCCCGGTCGGTGTGTCCCTACTGTGCCGTCGGCTGTGGGCAGCTGCTCTACCACCGTGACGGCAAGCTCATCGACATCGAGGGCGACCCCGACTCGCCCGTCTCGCGCGGCAAGCTCTGTCCGAAGGGTGCCGCCACCTACCAGCTCGTCACCGGCGACTATCGGGTGAAGACGGTGCTGTACCGGCGCCCCGGCGGCACCGACTGGGAGCCGATCCCCCTCGAGACGGCCATGGACATGGTCGCCGAGCGGGTCGTGAAGACCCGCAACGAGACCTGGGAGGACACCACCGAGGACGGCAACCCGCTGCGCCGCACCCTCGGGTTCGCGCACCTCGGTGGCGCCACCCTCGACAACGAAGAGAACTACCTCATCAAGAAGCTGTTCACGGCGATGGGTGCGATCCAGATCGAGAACCAGGCCCGCATATGACACAGCTCCACGGTCCCCGGTCTGGGGACCAGCTTCGGTCGGGGCGGCGCCACGACCTTCCAGCAGGACCTCGCGAACGCGGACTGCATCGTGATCGAGGGGTCCAACATGGCGGAGAACCACCCCGTCGGCTTCCAGTGGGTCATGGAGGCCAAGCGGCGCGGTGCGACGATCATCCACGTCGACCCGCGGTTCACGCGGACCTCGGCGGTCTCCGACATCCACGTGGGGCTGCGGCCCGGGACGGACATCGCCTTCCTCGGCGGGATCGTCAACTACGTCCTGCAGAACGAGCGCTACTTCCACGACTACGTCGTCAGCTACACGAACGCCGACGCGATCCTGACCGACGACTTCGAGGACACCGAGGATCTCGACGGGATCTTCTCCGGCTGGGACCCGGACAAGGGCCAGTACGACCCGGCCGCCTGGACCTACAAGGATGCCCGCGTCGCACCGGCCGCCGGCAAGCGCGAGATGTTCGCCGGCTCCTCCGAGGGCCAGCAGCGTGGCTCGAACATCACGGCGGAGCACTCCGACCCGACGCTGCAGGACCCCCGCTGCGTCTTCCAGGTGCTCAAGCGCCACTTCTCGCGGTACACGCCCGAGATGGTCGCCGACATCTGCGGGATTGCCGAGGAACAGCTCATCCAGGTCGCGGAGGCCCTGTGCGAGAACTCGGGGCGTGAGCGCACGTCCGCCTTCGCCTACGCGGTCGGCTGGACCCAGCACACCGTCGGCGTGCAGTACATCCGCACGGCCTCGATCCTCCAGCTGCTGCTCGGCAACATGGGGCGGCCCGGCGGCGGGATCCTGGCACTGCGCGGCCACGCGTCGATCCAGGGCTCGACGGACATCCCGACGCTGTACAACATCCTGCCGGGCTACCTGCCGATGCCGCACGCGAAGCATGACACCAGCCTCGACGAGTACGTCGAGTACAACGAGTCGGCGACCGGCTGGTGGTCGAAGATGCGCACCTACATGGTGTCGCTGCTGAAGGCGTACTGGGGCGACGCGGCGAGGGCCGACAACGACTACTGCTACGACTACCTGCCGCACATCAGCGGCGACCACTCGCACATGACGACGGTCGCGGCGATGGCCGACGGGGACGTCAAGGGCTACTTCATCATGGGGGAGAACCCCGCGGTCGGCTCCATGCACGGGGCGCTGCACCGCAAGGGCGCCCGCAACCTCGAATGGTGCGTCGTCCGTGACTTCGCCCCGAACGAGTCCGCCGAGTTCTGGCGCACCGGCCCGGAGTTCGACCGTGGCGAGGTTCGCCCCGAGGACTGCCAGACCGAGGTCTTCTTCTTCCCCTGCGCCGCGCACACCGAGAAGGACGGCGCCTTCACGAACACGCAGCGGATGCTGCAGTGGCACGAGAAGGCGGTCGAGCCGCCGGGTGACGCGCGCAGCGAGCTGTGGTTCATGTACCACCTCGGCACCCGGGTCAAGGCGCTGCTCGCCGACTCGACCGACCCGAAGGACCGGCCGATCCAGGATCTCACCTGGAACTACCCGACGAAGGGCGCGATCGCCGAGCCGGACGCCGAGTACGTCCTCAAGGAGATCAACGGGTTCAGGATCGGCGACGACGGCTACTCGCTCACCGACGACGAGCCCGTCTCGTCCTTCACGGACCTGTCCGACGACGGATCGACGGCCTGTGGCGTGTGGATCTACTCCGGCGCCTACGCCGGCGGGCAGAACATGCCCAACCGCCGCAAGCCCTGGTACGAGCAGGACTGGGTCGCCCTTGAGTGGGCCTGGGCCTGGCCCGACAACCGCCGCATCCTCTACAACCGCGCGTCGGCCGACCCGGACGGCAAGCCGTGGTCCGAGCGCAAGAGGTACGTGTGGTGGGACGAGGAGAACGAGTCCTGGGTCGGGTACGACTCGAGCGACTTCATCCCCGGCCGGGCGCCGAGCTACCGCCCCGAGGAGGGGGCGCAGGGCACCGACGCCCTGTCCGGCATCGACCCGTTCATCATGCAGACCGACGGCAAGGGCTGGCTGTATGTGCCGTCCGGCCTGCTCGACGGGCCGCTGCCGACCCATTACGAGCCCCAGGAGTCGCCGGTCCAGAACATCCTGTACGGCCAGCAGTGCAACCCCGCGCGCATCGAGTGGGATCGCAAGGACAACCCGTACCACCGGGCCTATGCGGACGAGCACTTCCCGTACCCGCTGACGACCTACCGGCTGACCGAGCACCACACGGCCGGCGGGATGAGCCGCTGGGTGGCCTGGCTGAGCGAGCTGATGCCCGAGCTGTTCTGCGAGATCTCTCCCGAGCTCGCGGCGGAGAAGGGGATCGAGAACGGCGGCTGGGCGACGATCCGCACCGCCCGCGGCGAGATCGAGTGCCGGGCGCTCGTGACACACCGCATCCGCCCGCTGACGGTCGGGAAGAAGGGCAACAAGCAGACCCTGCAGCAGGTGGGGCTGCCCTACCACTGGGGCTACATGGGTCTCGTCAAGGGCGACGTGGTCAACGAGCTGATCAGCTTCGTCGCCGACCCGAACGTCTCCATCCAGGAGTCCAAGGCGCTGACCTGCGACATCGAGGCTGGCCGCCGCAGCCGCAAGCGCCGTGTCGTGACCAGCGGCCCGCTCGTCGAGTACGCCGAGCAGGATCCCGGCACGGGCCGCGACCTGGAGGCCATCCAGAGGACGAAGAAGGAAGGCACGCACGGCGAGCGCTCGGGCCAGACCCAGCAGACGGAGAAGAGCTGATGTCCACGACGTCCCAGATCCAGCCGAGCGACGTGGAGACCCCCGAGCTGCGCGCCTCGTCGATGGCCCGCCTCGAGCAGGAGTGGTCGAAGAGCCCCAAAGGGTTCTTCACCGACACGACCGTCTGCATCGGGTGCAAGGCCTGCGAGGTCGCCTGCAAGCAGTGGAACCAGCTGCCCGACGACGGCTTCGTCTTCACCGGCACGTCCTACGACAACACCGGCGACCTCGGCGCCTCGACCTGGCGCCACGTCGCCTTCATCGAGCAGCCCGGCAGGAACCCGACGACCGGGTTCGCGGACCTGTCCTGGTTCGAGGGCGACGAGGCCCCATCGGCTCCGCCGGCGTTCGGCCCCGACCCGCAGGGCGGTGGCGACTTCTCGTGGCTGATGATGTCGGACGTGTGCAAGCACTGCGTGCACGCCGGCTGCCTCGACGTGTGCCCGACCGGGTCGATCATCCGCACCGAGTACGACTCGGTGTACGTGCAGCCCAACGTCTGCAACGGCTGCGGGATGTGTATCCCGGCCTGCCCCTTCGGCGTCATCGACCGTCGCCCCGACGACGGGCGCGCGTGGAAGTGCACCCTGTGCTACGACCGGCTCGGTGACGGTATGGAGCCTGCCTGCGCGAAGGCGTGCCCGACCGACTCGATCGTGTTCGGCGACATGGACGAGCTGCGGGAGGTCGCCGAGCGGCGTGTCGCGACGCTGCACGACCGCGGCCACACCGACGCCTACCTGTACGGCGTCGACGAGGACAACCAGCCGGGCACGGGCGGGACGAACGCGTTCTTCCTGCTCATGGACGAGCCGGAGGTCTACAACCTGCCGCCGGACCCCGTCGACCCGACGAAGAAGGTCGGCGAGTCGTGGATGTCGGCAGCCCTGGCCGGGGCGGCGATGGTGTTCGCGGCGATCGCGGCGGTCGTCTCGGCGCGGGAGGAACGAGCGTGAGCGACGATCACGAGCGTCACGTCGATCCCGAGCAGGCCACGCTCACCGGCGAGGCGGCGGGCCAGGAGCGCAGCGAGGAGACGCCCGGCTTCCCCTCGACGGTCGGGACGCCCCAGCCGACCGTGACGGCTGGCGTGTCGGCCGACGGGCAGGGCACGACCTACTACGACCGGCCGGCGATCAAGGAGCCGGTGTGGATCTGGTCGGTGCCGTCCTACTTCTACACCGGCGGGGTGTCCGCCGGCGCGGCCATCCTGGCGGCGATCGCGCAGGTCGCCGACCGCGACGGGTACGACGGGCTGATCACGAAGTCCCGCTGGGTCGGGGCGGTCGGTGGGGGGCTCGGGACCGCCTTCCTGATCCACGACCTCGGGCGCCCAGAGCGGTTCCTGAACATGCTGCGGGTGTTCCGGCCGACCTCGGCGATGAACATGGGGTCGTGGACGCTGGCGTCGGCGACCGGCATGAGCTCCGCGTCCGCCGTCCTGCCGCACCTCGGCGGTGGATTCTTCCGCATGCTCGGGGAGGTCGCCGGCCTTGGTGCCGGTTCCGTCGCTCCGATTCTCGGTACCTACACGGGCGTGCTCGTGGCCGACACCGCCGTGCCGGTCTGGCAGGAGACCCGCCGTGAGCTGCCGGTCCTGTTCGGGGCATCGGCGATGGCGTCGGCGATGGACATCCTCGACCTGCTCGGCCCCACCGAGCGGGAGGCCACGGTGACCCGCCGGCTCGGCGTCGCCGCGAAGGTCGGCGAGCTCGGGGCCGCCCTGGCCCTCGAGCGGCGGGCCGACGAGATCCCCGAGGTGGGCACACCGCTGCACGAGGGCGTGTCCGGCCAGCTGTGGACGACCGCGAAGGCACTGACCGGCGCGAGCCTCGGCGTCTCCCTGCTGCCGGTACCGAAGCGGTGGCGCACGGCGCGCCGGGTCGTGTCGGCGGTCCTCGGGACGATCGGCGCGGTCGTCAACCGCTTCGCGGTCTTCCACGCCGGCAAGGCCTCGGCGAGAAGCCCACGCGCCACCTTCGCGCAGCAGCGGTCGGGCCATGGCGCCGCCGAGGTGACGGGCCGTCGCGCGGTCACCGGCCCGCGGCGCTGAAGGCGCGCCGATCGGTGCGCCGCTGACGGCGCACCGATGCCTCACGGTGCGTGGGCGGCTCCTCACGCGTCGCTCGGACAGGGGATCCGCCGCTCGTCCGTCTGACTCGTCCACCCGACCGGCCGACGCCCGGGGCGTGTCCGAGCAGGGGGTCTCGCGGCCCGCCTCGAGGCGCGCCATGCCATACCACTGGAGATGGCAACCGACACGAGAGCGAAAGGAACTCCGTGAGTGACGATTCCATGATGGAGAAGGCCAAGGGCACCGCGAAGGAAGTCGCGGGCAAGGCCACCGGTAGCGACGAGATGGCCCGTGAGGGCGAGCAGCAGCAGCAGAAGGCCGAGAAGCGCGAAGAGGCCCAGGATCTGCAGGCTGAGGCCCAGCAGGCCGAGAAGCAGGCCGCGGGTCACAAGTCCGCGGAGAAGAAGCACCAGTAAGTGGCTGCCCCGAAGGACGCGGCCCGGCGTTGCAGCAGCAGCGCCGGGCCGTGTTCTGTGTCAGGCAGGCCCCATGGCAGGGAGGATGTCGCGTGAGTACCCCGGCAATCGTCGCGGTGCGCTGGTTCGAGGAGCTCGGCAACGGTGACGTTGACGAGGTCGGCGGGAAGAACGCCTCGCTCGGCGAGATGATCGGCGCCCTGAAGGAGGCGGACATCCGGGTGCCGGCCGGGTTCGCCACCACCGCCGATGTCTACCGGGCGTTCGTCGACGAGAACGATCTCGACGACACGATCCGCGGGACCCTCGCCGACATGCGCGACGGTGCGTGCAGCCTCGAACACGCCGGTCGCACGATCCGCCGGGCCATCGGCCACGGCACGCTGCCCGACACGCTGGTGGAGGCGGTCGAGGAGGCCTACGCCGAGCTGTCGTCGCGCTACGACACCGACGAGGTCGACGTGGCCGTGCGATCCAGCGCGACGGCGGAGGATCTGCCCGACGCGAGCTTCGCCGGGCAGCAGGAGACCTTCCTCAACGTCAGCGGCGCCGACGACGTCCTCGAGGCGATCGTCGACTGCTACGCGTCGTTGTTCACCGACCGGGCCATCGCCTACCGGGAGGAGCAGGACTTCGACCACATGGACGTCGCGCTGTCCGTCGGTGTGCAGAAGATGGTCCGCTCCGACCGCGCGGGGGCCGGCGTCATGTTCTCGATCGACACCGAGACCGGGTTCCCGCGGGTCGTGCGCATCGACGCCGCCTGGGGGCTCGGCGAGAGCGTCGTGGCCGGGACCGTGAACCCGGACTCGTACCTGGTCTTCAAGCCGCTGCTCGACGACGAGTCGCTGCGGCCGGTCATCAGCAAGGAGCGCGGCGAGAAGGCGTCCAAGGTCGTCTACTCCGGCGGTGGCCGCAACACCACCCGCACCGTCGACACACGCCGCTCCGAGCAGCGCGCCTACGTGCTGTCCGACGACGAGGTGCTCCGGCTCGCCCGGTGGGCGGTCGCGATCGAGGAGCACTACGAGCGCCCCATGGACATCGAGTGGGCCAAGGACGGCGACACCGGCGACCTGTACGTCGTGCAGGCCCGCCCCGAGACCGTGCAGTCGCAGCAGGCGGCCGGCGCGCTGCACACCTACCGGCTGCGCGAGGACGGCGAGGTGCTCGCCCGCGGGCTGGCCATCGGTGACGCCGTCGCCACCGGCGAGGTCATGCGGATCATCGACCCCGGGGACATGGACCGCTTCGTCGAGGGCGCGATCCTCGTCACCGAGATGACCGACCCGGACTGGGTGCCGGTCATGCGCAAGGCCGCGGCCATCGTCACCGACCAGGGTGGCCGCACCGCCCACGCCGCGATCGTCAGCCGCGAGCTCGGCATCCCGGCAGTCGTCGGGACCGGTGACGGCACCGACCGGATCGGCGACGGGGACGAGGTCACGATCTCGTGCTCCGAAGGCGACGACGGCTTCGTCTACGAGGGTGCCCTCGACTACGACGAGGAGACGATCGAGCTCGACGACCTGCCCGAGGTCGAGACCCGGATCATGATGAACATCGCGAGCCCGACGGCGGCGTTCCGCTGGTGGCGGCTGCCCGTGCAGGGCATCGGCCTGGCCCGCATGGAGTTCATCATCAACAACCACATCGCGGTGCACCCGCTCGCGCTGACCCGGTTCGACGAGCTCGAGGACGACGAGGCGCGCGAGCACATCGAGGCGCTCACCCGCGAGTTCGACGACCGCACCGACTACTTCGTCGAGCGGCTCGCCCGCGGCGTCGCCCGCATCGCCGCGGCGGAGCACCCCGACCCCGTCATCGTCCGCATGAGCGACTTCAAGACGAACGAGTACGCGAACCTCATCGGCGGCGCCCAGTTCGAGCCGAAGGAGGCCAACCCGATGCTGGGGTTCCGAGGTGCCTCGCGCTACGACTCCGATGCCTACCGGGACGGGTTCGCGCTCGAGTGCCGCGCCATCCGCAGGGTCCGCGACGAGATCGGGCTGCGCAACGTCACGATCATGATCCCGTTCGTGCGCACCCTCGACGAGGCCGACGGGGTGCTCGAGGTGCTCGCGGGCCACGGCCTGGAGCGCGGCCGCGACGGGCTCGAGATCTACGTCATGTGCGAGGTCCCGTCGAACGTCGTGCTCGCGGAGGAGTTCGCCGACCGGTTCGACGGCTTCTCGATCGGCAGCAACGACCTGACGCAGCTGACGCTCGGCGTCGACCGGGACTCCGACGTGCTGGCCCCGCTGTTCGACGAGCGGGACGAGGCGGTCAAGCGAATGGTGGCCCAGGTCATCGAGGCGGGCCAGGCGAAGGGACGCAAGGTCGGCATCTGCGGGCAGGCGCCGAGCGACTACCCGGAGTTCGCCGCCTTCCTGGTGGAGCAGGGCATCGACTCGATCTCGCTGAACCCCGATTCGGTGGTCGAGGTCATCCGCCGGGTCGCCGAGGTCGAGGAGCGGCTGCGGGCGGGCTGAGCGCGACCGTCAGCGCTCCGCGGCATCCCCGCCCGGCCAGCTGCTGCCGCCAGGGCCGGCGCCGTGCTGGTGCGGGTCGTCGAGGACGACCGCACCCTCGGCGGTCCGGAACACGTCCCCGCCATAGGCGGCGCGGATGTGCTCCGTGGTGAGCACCGCGTCCGGTTCGCCGGCGGCGACGAGGCGCGTTGCCAGCAGCAGCGCGTGGTCGGCGGCCGCCGCCGTGCCGAGGTCATGGGTCGTGACGACGACCGTCACGCCGTTGTCGACCTCCTCGCGGATCGCGGCGGTGATCCGGTCCTGGCTGACCACGTCGAGGCCCGTGATCGGCTCGTCGAGCAGGAGCAGCCGGGCGTGCTGCGCCAGCCCCTGCGCTACGTAGACCCGCTGCCGCTGGCCGCCGGACAGCTCCCGCAGGTGTCGACGGGCGAGGTCGGCGACGTTCATCCGCTCCATCGCCTCGCTCACGGCCGCGTGGTCGCGGCGGCCGAAGCGACGCAGCGGTCCCCGGCTGGCGTACCGCGCCATGCAGACGACCTCCTGGACGGTGAGCGGCACGCGGTCGTTGATCCGGGTCGCCTGCAGCACGTGGGCGACCTCTCGCCGGCCGGGCCCGGCAGGGCTGCCGAGCACCTCGAGGCTGCCGGCATCGACCGACTGCAGCCCGCTGATGGCGCGCAGGAGCGTCGTCTTGCCCGAGCCGTTCGGTCCGATGATGGCGGTGACCTCGCCGGCGGGCAGCGCGAAGGTCGCGTCGCGGACGGCGACGTGGTCCCCGTAGGCGATCGTCACGTGCTGCCCACGGACGGCCGGCGTCGGCGCCGACCGCGGCAGGGGGAGCGGTTCGCTCACGGGTCAGCTTTCGGGGAAGACTTTAGGAACGGTTCTCATTACGATACCTCGCGGATCCCTGCCCCGTCGCTCCGAAAGGTCTCCCGCCGTGCTCGAGCGCGCTGCCCCGCGTGTGGCGCTGCTGGCGCTCGTCGTCATGGCGGCGACGGGATGCGCGGTCCCGTCGCGGGTGCAGGCCACCTTCCCGTCCGGCCCCCCGGGACCGCGGGTGGTCGCGACGACCACCGTGCTCGGTGACGTGGTTCGCGAGATCGTCGGCGACGCCGGGATCGTCCGGGTCCTGATGCCCCCGGGAACCGACCCCCACGGCTTCACCCCGTCCGCGCAGCAGGCCGAGCTGCTGCGCCATGCGGATCTGGTCGTGGCGAACGGGCTGGCCCTCGAGGAGTCCCTGGTCGGACCGCTGCAGGCGGCCGAGCAGGACGGCGTACCGGTGCTGCGGCTCGGCGAGCATCTGGACCCCGTGTCGTTCGCCGACGAGCAGGAGGCCGCCGGGGGCGCCGGCGTTGCCGGTGACGACCACGCCGACGAGCACGCGGGCGGTGGCGGGGAACCCGACCCGCACGTCTGGATGGACCCGGTGCGCATGGCGGAGGGGGCACGGCTCATCGCCGCCCGTCTCGCCGCCGTCGACACGGCCGGCGTGCGCACCGACGCGGCCTGGCAGGCCGCCGGAGCGGCCTACGCCGACCGGATCCTCGCGGCGCACCGACGGATCGCGGCGCTGCTGGCGACCGTGCCGGGCGACGACCGGCTGCTCGTCACCAACCACGACTCGCTCGGGTACCTCGCGCGCCGCTACGGCCTGCGGGTCATCGGCACGGTCATCCCCGGCACCTCGACCCAGGCGGCCCCGAGCGCCCGCGGGTTCGCGCGGCTCGTCGCGCTGATCCGCGCCACGGGTGCCCCCGCGATCTTCGTCGACAGCACCTCCTCGACCCGGCTCGCGGACGCGCTCGCCGAGGAGATCGGCCGCGACATCCGGATGGTCGTGCTCTACAGCGGATCGCTCGGACCGCCGGGGTCCGGCGCCGACACGTACCTCGGCATGCTCACCACCGATGCGCAGCGCATCGCGCGGGCGCTCGGTGGCGCGTCCCCACCCGATGACGGCGACCGACCACAGTGACGACGGGAGTGCCGGCCATGGCCTGGATCCTCGATCCGTTCGCGAACGGCTTCATGCAGCGCGCGCTCGTCGCGGGGGTGCTGACGGTCATCACCACCTCGCTCGTGGGCACCTGGGTGGTGCTGCGGGGCATGGCGTTCATGGGCGACGCGATGGCGCACGGGGTCATCCCCGGCATCACGCTCGCCTACCTGCTCGGCGTGAACCTCGGGATCGGCGCCGCCGTCAGCGCCCTGGTCATGGTCGGCGGCATCAACCTGGTGGGTCGCCGCTCGTCGCTCGGCGAGGACACCAGCATCGGGCTGCTGTTCGTCGGCATGCTCGCGCTCGGCGTCATCATCATCTCGAAGCGGGGCGCCTACGCCGGCGACCTCACGGGGATCCTCTTCGGTGACGCGATCGGCGTCACGAGCGGGGACGTTCGGGCCGCGGCCATCGCGGTCGCCATCACCCTCGTCGCGACGCTGGTCCTCTACCGGGCGTTCCTCGCCCTGTCGTTCAGCCCGGACAAGGCAGCGCTGCTGGGGTTGCGCCCCGGGCTGGCGAACCTCGGGATGCTCGCGCTCGTCGGGTTGGCCGTCGTCACGTCGTTCCAGACGGTCGGCACGCTGCTCGTGTTCGCGTTCCTGATCGCGCCGCCGGCCGCCGCGTCGCTGATCGCGCGACGGGTGCCGGTGATGATGGCCGTCGCCATGGTCATCGGCAGCCTGGGCGTGGTGATCGGGTTGCTGGTCAGCTTCTACTACGGGACGGCCGCCTCGCCGACGGTCGCGGGGATCGCCGTGCTCGAGTTCTTCGTCGTGCTCGTCGTCCGGGAGACCGTGGCGGCCTGGCGGCACCGCGGCGCGACGATCGCCGCTGGTCGCCCCGGCTGAACCTCAGCCGCAGTTCTGGCACGTGCCGACGAGCTCGATCCGGTGCGAGTCGACCTCGAAGCGGCGCTGGTCGCGGGCCTGGTCGGCGGCTGCGCCGAGCGCACGCTCGACCGAGGGGGAGAGCACCACGTCCTGCACGTCGCCGCACACGTGGCACACGAGATGGTGGTGGTGGCCCGTCAGCGCCTCGTCGAGCTCGTAGCGCGCCACGTCGTCGACCGCGGCGACCCGCCGCACCACGCCGCACTGCTCGAGGATGGCGAGGTTGCGGTAGAGCGAGCTCTGCGACTGCGTGGCGCCGAGCTCGACGAGCTCCGGGATCGTCACCGGCCCCGCGGCGCGCAGCAGACACGCGACCAGCGCCCGCCGACCCGGCGTGTAGCGCTGGCGGGTCCGACGGAGATAGCTGGCCGCGGTGGCGTGCACCTCGTCCGTCATGCCACGGATTCTAGATCATGTTCCCGGAATCGGACCCATCTCGACGCGTTTCAGCGCCCGTCCCCGACACCGGTCGGCGGGTGACCGTGATCCGCCCGGGCAGCAGGTCCATCGCGTCCGCCACCGCGAAGGCAGCCTCGAACCGCGACGGGCCGGGCGCGGCGGGCGTCAACCGGCGGACCCGTCCGTCGCGCAGGTGCACCTCGGCGTCCCAGCCGGCGCCACCCCGACGCCGCTGCTCCACGACCTCGACGTGGTCGACCTCCTGCCACAGCAGGCGTTCGGGGTGGCGGGTGCCGGTGCCGATCGTCATGCCCCACTCCTCGAGCTCCCACCCGTGGCGCAGCCCGCGCACCAGCCAGGCGGCCGGACCCGCCGTCACGGCCACGGCCACCACGAGTGCCCACGCCGGACGGCTGTCCACCGCCGCCAGCAGCGCAGCGGCGGCCAGCGCGCCACCGAGGAACGCGAGCCCACGCCACACCAGCGACCGTGCCGGTGCGTGCCAGCTGACGGTGCCCAGCTCCTCGTCGACGGAGACCCCCGGCGGCACGGGCGCCCCGGACGGGCCCGAGGGCGCGTCGCCGGCAGGGGTCGGGGCGGGCGGCGGGAGGCCGTCACGCTGGGGGGCGTCGCCGGGCGTGTGCATGGGCCCCAGGGTGCCAGATGCCGACCGATCCGGCGGTACGCTGCCGCGCGACTCGATCGTGCGCAAAGGATTCCCATGGCCGGCAGGTCCTCGACATCGTCCTCGTCCCGCACCCAGGCGCTCTGGATCGTCGTCGGCGTCGTCGTCGTGGCGGTGATCGCCGCCCTCATCGCGATCGGCACCGCCGGCGAGCAGAAGCAGAGCGGGCCGGACTTCAAGGATCTCTCGGCCCCCTCGGTGCAGGGCGACGCGCTGCCGCAGTTCGCGCAGCAGGCCCAGGACCCCGCCGTGGGCAAGCAGGCGCCGGCCTTCTCCGGCGTGAACTTCGCCGGCGAGAAGGTCAACGTCGACCCGGCCAAGGACGGCCCCATGGCCGTGATGGTCGTCGCCCACTGGTGCCCGCACTGCCAGGCCGAGATCCCGGTGGTCCAGAAGATGGTCGACGACCAGGGGCTGCCCGAGGGGGTGCAGATCTACACGGTCGCCTCGAGCAACGACCCGTCCCGCGGCAACTGGCCCCCCGACCAGTGGCTGGAGAGCGAGGGCTGGACCCAGCCCGTCGTCGTCGACACGGACAACAGCGTCGCGCAGGCGTACGGCCTGACCGCCTTCCCGTACTTCGTCTTCATCGACGGGCAGGGCAACGTCGTGTCGCGTGCCTCGGGCGAGATCCCGGTCGACCAGCTCCAGCAGCAGCTGCAGGCGCTCGCGAGCGGCGGCGGGGCGACCGCCACGTCGAACCCGGAGAGCAGCACCGTCTCGCCGAGCAGCTGACACGCCGAGCAGCTGACACGCCGAGCAGCTGACACGCCGAGCAGCTGACACGCCGACACACGGACGGCCCCGGCGCGCCCCGGGTCAGGAGGACGCCGAGGTCGGCGTCGGCTCGGGGAGCGGTCCGACCGGTCGGGCCGCACCAGCCTGAGCGCGGAAGCGGTCCTTGAGGGCGAGGAAGCGCCGCTCGTACCCGGTGTACAGCCCCTCGGCGAGCACCACCGCGCCCGCGAGGAACAGTCCGAACGCGCCCACCGCGACGGTCAGGGAGGTCGCGGCACCCTGGACCCAGCGGTCCACGACCCCGAGCACCAGCGCGTGCGTCAGGTAGAGGCCGAACGAGATCCTGCCGAGCCGCACCAGTACCGGAGCGGCGAGCACCGGATGACGGGTGCGGTCGCCGGCGAACGCGTGGGGGATGACGAGCGCCGCCCCCGCGACGGCCAGCTCGTGGACCAGCGTCGCCCCCGACGCCCAGGGCACGCCGGCAGTCGGTGCCCAGCCGGGGAGCCATGCGGCGGCCAGCAACAGCCAGCCCGTGACCATGGCGGTGCGGCTGCGCAGCCAGTCGGGCAGCTGGCCGCGGGCGGCCAGGTACCCGAGCAGCCCACCGACGCCGATGGCGGTCAGGTTCGCGTGGGTCGCGTGGTGGAAGGTCGACGGCGCGTGCACCGCTCCCGCCTCGACGAGGGCGCGCAGCCCGAGGCTGAACGCTGCCGCCACGGCGAGGACGCGGGGCAGCCACCGGATGGGCAGCAGCGCCACCAGGACCGGCCACACGAGGTAGAAGTGCTCCTCGACCGACAGCGACCAGAAGACCGACAGACCGAGCCTGGCCTGGTGCGGATCCAGGTAGTTCTGGAGGAAGAGCAGGTAGGGACGGAAGGTGCCGGCGCCGGCCGCGGCCAGGTCGGTGCGGTCCAGATGCACCCCGCCGAGCGTGTCGGCGGCAACGTGGGGGAGCACGAGCGCATAGAGCGCGAGGACCGCGAAGTAGAGCGGCCAGATCCGCAGCCCGCGCCGGATCGCGAAGGGCGCGACGCCCACCCGTCCCGTCGCGAGGCGCTCGCGCACGAGCAGCCACGTGATGAGGAACCCGGACAGCGCGAAGAAGAGCTGGACACCGACCCAGCCGTTGCCGGCCCGCACGCCGAGCGGCAGCAGCCGGACCGAGCCGTGCGCGAGCAGGACGAGCAGCACGGCGATGCCGCGGACGCCGTCGAGCCCGGCTCGGTGATCCCGGTCTGTCACGCTCACCCCCGGGGCAGTCCTGGCGCCCGCTGGACGGCGCGACGGTATCGCGACGGACGGCCGTGTGGCGGGACGGCCACGCACCGCCGGATCTCGTAGCGTCACAGACGACGGCGACGACGGCGACGACGCCGCCCGCGACGACGGAGGGAGACGCCCATGAACCTGCACGAGGTGGCACTCGCCGCCATCGACGACGCCGCCGACCTGCTCGATCTCGACGACGGGTTGCGGACGCTCGTTCGTGAGCCCGAGCGGGTCATCAGCGTGCAGGTGCCCTACGTCGCGGACGACGGGACCACCCGGGTGCTGCCCGGCTACCGGGTGCAGCACTCGACGGCACGGGGGCCTGCCAAGGGTGGCATCCGCTTCCACCCCGACGTGACCGAGGCGGAGGTGACCGGCCTCGCCACCCTCATGAGCGTGAAGACCGCGCTGCTCGACCTGCCGTTCGGCGGTGGGAAGGGCGGCGTGCGGTGCAACCCCAAGGAGCTGAGTGATCGCGAGGTCGAGTCGGTGACCCGCAGCTACGCCCGGGCGATCGCCACGGCGATCGGTCCCGACCTCGACGTCCCGGCGCCCGACGTGAACACGGGGCAGGACGAGATGGACTGGTTCGCGGACGAGTACGCCAGGGCGACCGGCGACGACCGGCCCTCGGTCGTGACCGGCAAGTCCGTCGGTGCGGGCGGCTCCGTGGGTCGCGACACGGCGACCGCCGCCGGGTGCCGGGCGGTGCTGCACCGAGCCGCGTCGAAGGTCGGGCTGCCCGCCGACGCCTCGGTCGCCGTCCAGGGATTCGGCAACGCCGGGGCCCATCTCGCCCGCATGCTGGCCGATGACGGCCTGACCGTGGTGGCGGTGTCCGACTCGGGCGGTGCCATCCACGACCCGGACGGGCTCGACCTGGTCGCCGTGGCCGACGCGAAGCGCCGGCACGGGAGCGTCACCGACGCCGACGCCCACACCATCCCCCAGGCCGACCTGCTGCGCCTGGACGTGGACGTGCTCGTCCCGGCGGCTCTCGAAGGCGCCGTGGACGAGCAGGTGGCCCGTGAGGTACGCGCGACGATGATCGTCGAGGCGGCGAACGGGCCCCTGACCCCGGCCGCGGACTCGGTCCTGGCCGACAGCGACCGGGTCGTGGTCCCCGACGTCCTCGCGAACGCCGGCGGGGTCACGGTCTCCTTCTTCGAGTGGGAGCAGAACCGTGCCGGTCAGCGGTGGTCCGCCGAGCAGGTCGCCGACCGGCTCGACGGGTTCATGCAGAACGCCTTCGACGAGCTGTGGGCCACCGCCGAGGAGCGCTCGCTCCCGCTGCGCCGGGCCGCCAACGTGCTGGCCGTCGCCCGGCTCGCCGAGGCCGCGCGCGGCCGTCTCGACGATCGCGGCTAGTGGTGACCTGACCCGAGTACCATCGGCCTTCGTCGTTCGAGGCCCGTCCATGCACGCCACCGCTCCCTCCAAAGTGGCCGGACCCTCCGCCGGGGACCCCCAGGCACTGGCGGCGCTGCGCCGTCGCACGACCAGACGCCTCTTCGGTGGCGTGTCGCTCGGCACCACCGGGTTCTTCGTGGCGCTGGCCGTCGGGCCGCTCGCCGCCGAGGAGATCACCGGCGTCGCGACCTGGAGCGGGCTCCCGGGGGCTGCCGGCACGATCGGCACGGCCGCCGGTGCGGCACTGATCACCGCCGTCATGGAGCGCCGCGGTCGGCGCGACGGGCTGCTCACCGGCTACCTCGTCGGCGCGTTCGGCGCGGCGCTGGCCGCGGCCGCCGTCGGCGCCGGCATCTTCCTCCTGCTGCTGGTGGCGAGCCTGCTCGTCGGCGTGGCGCAGGGCGCGAACCAGCTCTCCCGCTACGTCGCGGCCGAGCTGCAGCCGCCCGAACGGCGGGGCCGTGCGCTCGGGTGGCTGGTGTGGGCCGGCACCGTCGGAGGGGTGGTCGGCCCGAGCCTGCTGTCACCCGGCGGGCGGTTCGCCACGGCCACCGGCCTCGCGGAGCTCGCCGGCCCCTACGTCGTGGCGCTGGTCGCGTTCGTGGGCGTCCTCGCCGCCGAGGCGCTGCTGCTCCGGCCGGACCCCGGCACGATCGCGCATCGCGACCCGGGCACGCCACCGGACGGGGCGACCGAGCCCGTCACGCCCGCCCCGCTGGCCAGCGACGTCCCCGGGGCGAGCGAGGCGCGCGACGCCGATCGTCAGACGGTCGCCCGACGGCAGGTCCGCACCGCCGTGACCGTGCTCATGGCCGGGCAGGTGGTCATGGTCCTGCTCATGACCATGACCCCGGTGTTCATCCGCAACGCGGGCGGGAGCCTCACCACGGTCGGGCTCATCCTGTCCGCCCACCTCGTCGGCATGTACCTGTTCGCGCCGGTCTTCGGCTGGGCCGACGACCGCTACGGGCCGGTCCCGGTCATCGCGGCCGGCATCGGGCTGCTCGCCGGCGCGGGGCTGCTGGCGGCCAGCGCCCCGGCCGGCGGTATCGCCATGGGCATCGCGCTCGGCATGCTCGGCCTCGGCTGGAGCGGTGGCTTCGTCGCCGGCAGCTCCCTGCTGACCCGCGGTGTCGCGGAGGAGCGCCGCGCCCGGCTGCAGGGACGCGTCGAGTCGCTGGTGTGGGCGTCCTCCGCGGTCGCGGCGCTCAGCGCCGGCGTGCTCGCCGGCACGGTCGGCTTCCGGATCATGTGCCTCATCGGTGTCGGGCTGACCCTCGTGCCCGCGGTCGTGACGCTGCGCTGGCACACGAACAACCGACGGGGCGCCGATCAGAGCTCGACCTGGGTGCCGATCTCGAACACCCGACCGGAGGGCAGCCCGAAGTAGCTCGCAGCGCTCGTCGCGTTGCGGCTCATCACGGCGAAGAGGTGCTCTCGCCACATCGCCATGCCCGGACGCTCGGTGACGAGCAGCGTCTCCTTGCCGAGCACGTACGTCACCTCGGGCTCCGGGAGCTCGGCCAGATCCACGAGGTCACGGTGCACGGCCGGCTCCTCCATGAAGCCGTAGTGGAGGTTGATCTGCCGTACCCCGTACCCGAGATCGCTCTCCTCGACGCGCCGCACGGGATGCACGTGCGGCACGTCGTCGGTGATGATGGCGACGCAGATCACGTCCTCGTGCAGGGACTTGTTCGACCGCAGGTTCGTCAGCAGCGCCGGCGGGGTCATCCCGGACATGCCGAACAGGTAGACGGCGGTGCCGGGAACCCGGGTCGGCGGGTCCTCCATGACGCTCTCGACGAACACGTCGAGCGGGGTCCGGCCGCGACGGATGCGGTCGCTGACGATCCGCCGGCCCGTGTACCAGGTGGTCAGCAGGGTGAAGACGAGCAGCCCGACCACGATCGGGAACCACCCGCCATGCGGGATCTTGAGCAGGTTCGCGCCGAAGTAGGCCACGTCGATGACCAGGAACCCGCCGCACAGCGACCCTGCCGCCAGCCTGGACCAGTGGAAGACCTCGCGTGCCACCACGTAGAAGAGCAGCGTCGTGATCACCATGGTCGAGGTCACGGCGACGCCGTACGCCGCTGCCAGGTTCGTGGAGGTCTCGAAGCCGATCACGAGGCCGACGCACGAGACCATGAGGATCCAGTTCACGGCCGGCACGTAGATCTGTCCCCGCTCCTCGGCGGAGGTGTGCACGATCTTCATCCGGGGGGCGTAGCCGAGCTGGGACGCCTGCATCGTGAGCGAGAAGGCGCCGGAGATGAGGGCCTGGGAGGCGATCACGGTCGCGACCGTCGCCAGGATCACCATCGGGTAGAGCGCCCAGTCCGGTGCGAGCCGGTAGAAGGGGTTGTCGATCGCCCCGGGGCGGTTGATCAGCATCGCCCCCTGTCCGAAGTAGTTGAGCAGCAGTCCCGGGAGCACGATGGCGAACCAGCCGAGCTCGATGGGTCGTTGCCCGAAGTGGCCCATGTCGGCGTAGAGCGCCTCGCCGCCCGTGACGACGAGGAACACCGAGCCGAGTGCGAGGAAGCCCGTGAGTGAGTTCTCGAAGAAGAACGTGACGGCGTGGTGGGGGCTCAGCGCGACGAGCACGCCGGGGTGTCGGATGATCTCGATGAGCCCGAGCGCGCCGAGGACGGTGAACCAGATGACCATGACGGGGCCGAACACGCGGCCGACCCCGCCCGTGCCGCGATGCTGCACGGCGAAGAGCAGCACGAGGATCACGATCGCGATCGGTATGACGTACTCGGACATGCCCGGGGTGGCCACCTCGGTGCCCTCCACGGCCGAGAGCACGGAGATGGCCGGGGTGATCATCCCGTCGCCGTACAGCAGGGCCGTGCCGAACAGGCCGAGCAGGATGAGGACCGTCTTCACGCGACCGTTGCCGGTCGCGCCTGCCCGCCGGGGGACCAGCGAGGTCAGGGCGAGGATGCCGCCCTCCCCGTCGTTGTCGGCGCGCATGACGAAGATCAGGTACTTGATCGAGATGACGAGGACGAGGGACCAGAAGATGAGCGAGAGGATCCCGAGCACGTTGTCCGGCGTCACCTCGAGCCGGTGGCCGGCACCCTCGAACGACTCGCGCAGCGCATAGAGCGGGCTCGTGCCGATGTCGCCGTAGACGACACCGAGCGCGCCCAGCGTCAGGGTCGCCAGTGGCGTCCTGGAGCCGTGCCCGGACGCCCGCTGCTCCGAGTTCGCCATGTGGGGGGCCTTGTGGGGAGGAACGATGAGGGGGCAGGACCGACGCGAACCGTAGGGCATCCGAGGCCCCCGGCCGGCCCGCACGAACGGACCTGCCGGACGTGGTCAGCCGCCCGTCGCGGCCCAGTCGACCTGCAGTGGCGCGACCGCGTCCCGGATGGCCGCGGGCACGGCGCTCGTCTGCCGGGTGGCCCGGTCCACGTAGACGTGCACGAATCGGCCGAGCGCGACCGGGTCGTCGTCGCCCTCCCGGAAGACGCCGAGGCGGTACACGATGCTCGACCGGCCGAGACGTGCGACGGCGAGCCCCACCGACAGCGTGTCCGGGAAGCTCACCGGGGCGAGGTAGCGGCAGCTCGTCTCCACCACCAGACCGATCGCGTCGAGCTCGCGGATGTCGCTGCCGGTCGCCTCGATGAGGTAGCCGTTCACGGTCGTGTCGAACCAGGCGTAGTAGACGACGTTGTTGACGTGGCCGTAGTGGTCGTTGTCGTTCCAGCGGGTCGGCTGCTCCCGCAGGAGGGGGAAGTCTCGCCGGCGCGGCAGGGTGTCGTCGGTCACGGGACTCACCAGTTCCGCAGCGAGTCGCGGAAGATCGCGGCCACGTCGTCGGCAGCGATGTCGCGCGGCGCGATGACGAGGAGCCGCTCCTGCTTCATCGTGCCCTCGACGAGCGCGTCGATGTCGTCCTCGTCGTAGCCGACGGCGGCGAGCCCGTTCGGCATGCCGATGTCGCGCATGAGCTCGGCGAGGGCCGTGGGCAGCACCTGCCCGGGGGACGTGGCCCACGGCGGGCCCGACGGCGGGCCCCGCGGTGGGCTCGCGGGCGCCCGCCGGCGCGAGCAGCCGCGCCGCCTCGAGGTGCCGCGCCGGATCGGTCGGGAACGTGAACCGGAAGGCCGCCGGCGCGGTGAGGCACACGGCCATCCCATGGGGAACCAGCGGCTCGTCGGGGTAGCCGGGCGGCGAGTAGTCACGGACCCGGCCAGCGATCGGGTAGGCGCAGGCGTGGGGCAGGTGGACGCCGGCGTTCCCGAACCCGAGCCCCGCGAAGGTGGCGGCCTGCATCATGTCCGTGCGCGCCCCGAGGTGGTCGCCGTTGAGCACGGCGCGGCGCAGTGACGACCCGGCGAGCTCGAGGGCCCGCTGACACCACACGTCGGCGACCGGGTTCGACCCGCAGTAGGTCACCCGCTGCTCCGGTTCCTTGCGCGGGGAGGCGTGGAACGGGCGCGCCGTGTACGACTCGAGGGCGTGGCAGACGACGTCCATGCCCGAGGCGGCCGTCACCATCGGGGGCAGGGACAGGGTCGTGAGCGGGTCGATGACGGCGAGGGAGGGCTGCAGCCGCCAGTGGCTGATGCCGGTCTTGACCTTCATGCTCAGGATGTCGAGGACGCACACCGACGTGGCCTCCGACCCGGTGCCGGCCGTGGTCGGGACCGCGATCATCGGCGCGAGGGGACCGGGCGGCGTCTTCCCGCCGCCCACCGGGGCGTTCACGTAGTCCATCAGGTCGCCGGGGTGGGAGCTGATGAGGTTCATCGCCTTCGCCGTGTCCATGGAGGATCCGCCGCCGACCGCGACGAACGCGTCCCAGTCGGTCCCCGACGCCGCGTCGATCGCCGCCTGCATGCTCTCGTCGGTCGGCTCGACGTGGACGCCGTCGTACACCGTCGCATCGATCCCGTGGGCGGCGAGCTGTGTCCGGATGCGATCGGGCACGCCGGTCGCCGCCACGCCGGGGTCGGTCACGATCATCACCGTCCGCACGTCACCGAAGCGCTGCAGGTCGAACCAGAGCTCGTCGATCGCGCCGGCGCCGAACTTGATGGGCGGGGCGCCCCACGTGAAGATCGTCTCCGTCTGCTCCACGGTCCTCTCCCCGTCGGTCGCTGCCGGTGGCCGGTCCCAGGCTAGTGGGCGGCGGGCACCGGCTTCGGCCTCGCCGGCTACCGTCAGCACATGGAATGGTGGGAGGACTTCTTCGACGACGACTACGTCGCGGCGTGGACCGAGGCGGGCCGCTTCGACCGCTCCGACGAGCAGACCGACGCGCTCGTCGCGCTCCTCGACCTGCCCGCCGGCGCGGCGATCCTCGACGTGCCGTGCGGGTTCGGCCGGATCGCCGGACGACTGCAGGATCGCGGCCACGACGTGGTGGGCATCGACGCCTCGCCGCGTCAGATCGAGCTGGCGGAGGTCCGCAACCCCGGTCCGCGCTACCTCGTCGGCGACATGCGCGAGGTGCCGCCCGGTCCCTTCGACGCGGTCGTGAACCTGTACTCGTCGTTCGGGTACCTCGCCCACCGCGACGACGATCTCGCCGCGCTGGCCGCCTGGTACGGGGCGCTGCGGGACGGCGGCCAGCTCGTCATGGAGCTGCTGCACCGCGACTTCCTCGCGCACCGGTACGGCGAGGAGGTTCCGGACGAGGGCCCGATCCGGGAGACGGGGGAGACCGACTGGGCGACCGGCATCCGGACGGCGACGCTCACGATCGGGGCGGTCGAGAAGGTGCTGCGGCTGCGGCTGTACACGGCGACCGAGCTGGTGCGCGAGCTGCGCCGCGTCGGCTTCACGATCATCGAGACGTGGGGTGACCTGGACCGCTCGGGTCCGGTCACCCCCACGTCCCGGCTCGTCATCCGCGCGGTGCGGTGATCAGCTGACGGTGATGGCGGCCTTCATCCCGCCGGGGTAGTGCCCGGCTTCGTGGCAGGCGTAGTAGACGGTGCCCGCCTCCGTGAAGTGCCAGGTCAGCTCCTTGGTCTCGCCCGGCTCGAGCGCGACGGCGTTGGGCTCGTCGCCCATCATCATCTCGCCCTTGGCCCGCATCTGGGTCATCTCCTCCTCGTGGTCGTCCTGGCTCGCCTCGTCGCCGAGGGTGAACTCGTGCGCGATCTTGCCGGGGTTCGTGATCACGAAGTGGATGATCTCACCCTTCTTCGCCGTCAGGCTGCCGGGGTCGTAGTCGAGGCTGTCGAGCGTGCTGACCTCCACGGTCCGGTCGGCGTCGTCCGCGTTCGCGGGCTCGCCGAAGGCGAAGCTCTCGTGGGCGTCGCCCTCGTCGGGCGCCCGCGGGCAGGCGCCGAAGCGGGATGGGGGCCGGCTGGCCGAACAGCACCGGGGCCGTCGCGACGTTCGCCGCGCCCGGGCTGGATTGTGCAGAGCCGTGGCCGGTGAGCTCGACGCAGACGCAGCCGTCGTGGGGCGCGGTCGCGGCTCGACGCGCGTGACGTCCCTGGTGGGCGCGCGGGGATTAGGGTCCGCGCGACCGACGAGCACGGGAGGCAGCCGTGGATCCGACGACGCTGCGCTACGACACCGACGGGCCGATCGCGACGATCACCCTGAACCGGCCGGAGCGGCTGAACACGATCGTCCCGCCGATGCCCGACGAGTTCGAGGCCGCCGTGCACGAGGCCACCCGCGACGACGGGGTGAAGGTCGTCGTCGTGCGTGGTGCCGGACGGTCGTTCTGCGCCGGCTACGACTTCGGTGGCGGCTTCGAGCACTGGGACGACGCCATCACCACCGACGGCCGCTGGGATGCCGGCAAGGACTTCGTCTTCGCCACCGCCCCGCAGCTCGCGCCGACGCAGAAGTTCATGAGCCTGTGGCGTACCCCGAAGCCCACCATCGTGCAGGTGCACGGCTGGTGCGTCGGTGGCGGCAGCGACACCGCGCTGTGCGGCGATCTCGTCATCGCCTCGGAGGACGCGCGGATCGGCACCCCGTACTCGCGGATGTGGGGCGCGTACCTGTCGGGCATGTGGATCTACCGCCTCGGCCTCACCCGCGCGAAGGAGTACGCGCTGACCGGGAAGCCGCTGTCGGGGCGCGAGGCCGCCGACGTCGGCCTGATCAACGAGGCCGTGCCCTTCGAGCGGCTCGAGGACACGGTGCGCGAGCGCGCCGAGCAGCTCGCGTCGATCCCGGCGTCCCAGCTGGCCGCCATGAAGCTCGTCGTGAACCAGGCCTACGAGCAGATGGGGCTCTCGGCGACGCAGACCCTCGGCCCGATCCTGGACGGGCTGATGCGGAACACGCCGGACGCGCACCGCTTCATCGCCACGGCCGAGCAGCAGGGGGTCGGTGCGGCCGTCGCCGACCGTGACGCTCCCTTCGGCGACTACAGCCAGGCCCCGCCCGACGAGCAGCCCGACCCGTCACACGTCATCGAGCTGGAGTGAGCCCGTCGTGGACGGGGCGCAGCGGCCGAGGCGGGATCCCGCCGGGGTGGGCGCCGGCGTGCGCTCGGCGCTCGGTGCGCAGGACGCACATCAAGCACGAGCACCGGGAGGCCGTCCTCAGGGGTATCCGCTTCGCGGCACCTGCGAGGATCTGACCGGCCGAGCGACTACGGTCCAGCAACGCCGAACAGAACGCGCTGTGGCACAGACCCCCTCGCTGCTGCTGCGACCGCGCCGACCGGAGGCGAGTCTGCCCATGCAACGTCGACGTCGCACCGTGCCGTTGCTGCTCGCTGTGCTCGCGCTGGTGCTCGTCGCCACTCAGGCAAACGCGCTTCCCTCCGGGCCGAGCCAGCAGAGCATCGACGAAGCCAAGCAGCGGGTCGGCCAGCTGGACTCGCAGCTCGGCGACGCCCGTGCCCAGGCCAAGGAGGCCGAGCAGCAGGTCGCCGCGGTGGAGCAGCGCCTCGCCGAGGCATCGGCCGCCCTGGAGAAGTCCGAGGCGCACGCGGAGGAGGCCGACAAGGCGGCCGCGGCGGCCCGGGCGGACGCGAAGGCAGCGAACGAGCGACTGTCGGCGTCCGAGGCCGCCCTGGCGGACAACCGGGAGCAGCTGTTCGCCTTCGCGCGCGACTCCTACAAGTACGGGCCGGGGATCTCGACGCCCGCCGTGGCGATGATCGAGAACCTCAGCAACGTCGACGGGCCGACCGGCGTGGCCGACACCCTGCACGTGCTCGAGATCGCGCTGGGCGACAAGACCACGCTCGTCGACGAAGCGCACCGGCTGGTCGAGCAGACCGCCCGGCTCGCCAAGGAGGCCTCCGACGCCCGGCACAACGCCGAGGTCCAGCTCGCCGCCTCGATCGCCGCCCGCGACGACGCGGCCGCGCTGCACGCGCAGGTGCTCGCGCTCATGGACGAGGCCGAGCAGGCGCTCGAGCACCAGCGGCAGGTCGTCGAGGAGACCTCGTCCGCGCTGAGCCAGGCCAAGGACCACGTCGCCACGCTCGAGGAGCAGAAGCGTGCCGCCGAGCGTGCCGCGGCAGCCGCCCGCGCCGCGGCCGCCCGCGCCGCGGCGGCCCGTGCCGCCGCCCGCTCCGGCCGGATCGAGGCGGTGCCGGCCGGTGGCGGCCTCGTGACGGTCGGCGGGATCACCGTCGCGGCTGCCCTCGCCCCGAACCTCGAGGCGCTGCTCAAGGCGGCCCGGGCCGACGGGATCGTGCTCGGTGGGTCGGGCTACCGGTCGGTCAACGTCACGAAGCGACTGCGGATCATCAACGGGTGCCCGGACGTCTACAGCAGCCCGTCGTGGACCTGCCGGGTTCCGACGGCGCGACCGGGGTCCTCGATGCACGAGCGCGGGCTGGCGATCGACTTCACCTGGCGGGGCCGTACCATCTGCTACCCGCTCCCGCCCGGTCGCTGCCACGGCAACGCGGCCTTCGACTGGCTGCGGGCCAACGCCGGCAGGTACGGCCTGTACGGGCTCAGCAGCGAGTCCTGGCACTGGTCGACGACCGGAACCTGAGCCGGGGGCGGCGTGCCGGGAGGACCCCATGCTCGACGCCGTCATCTGCGAACCCCTGCGGACCCCCGTCGGACGCTTCGGCGGGATCTTCCGCGACCTCGAGGCCGCCCCGCTGGCGACCACCGTCATCCGGGCGCTGCTCGACCGCACCGGACTCGACCCGGACGCGGTCGACGACGTCATCCTCGGCCAGGGCTACCCGAACGGGGAGGCGCCGGCCATCGGACGGGTCGCCGCGCTCGACGCGGGACTGCCGGTCACCGTGCCCGGCATGCAGCTCGACCGGCGGTGCGGCTCCGGCCTCCAGGCCATCATGGACGCCGCCATGCGGGTGCAGACCGGCGTCGCCGACCTGGTGATCGCCGGTGGTGCCGAGTCGATGAGCCAGGCCGAGCACTACGTCCCCGGGCTGCGATGGGGCGCGCGCGGCGACGCGGAGCTGCGCGACCGTCTCGGGCGGGGCCGGGTCACCGCCGGCGGGAAGCACCATCCCGTGCCGGGCGGGATGATCGAGACGGCCGAGAACCTGCGCCGCGAGTACGCCGTCCCGCGGGACGCCCAGGACCGGTTCGCGCTCGCCTCGCACACCAGGGCCGTCGCCGCCCAGCAGGCCGGCCGGTTCGCGGACGAGATCGTCCCGGTCGAGGTCGCGGGCCGCAAGGGCGCGGTCACGATCGTCGACACCGACGAACATCCGCGCCCCGAGACGACCCTCGACACGCTCGCGTCGCTCCGCGCCGTGCGAGCGCGGGTCGACGAGGAGGCGACGGTCACGGCGGGCAACGCCTCCGGGCAGAACGACGGCGCCGCCGTGTGCATCGTGACGACACCGGACGCAGCCGAGCGGCACGGCCTCACGCCGATGGCCCGCCTCGTGTCCTGGGGCGTCGCCGGCGTCGAGCCGCACCGGATGGGGATCGGCCCGGTCCCGGCCTCGGCTGTCGCGCTCGGCCGCGCCGGTCTGAGCCTCGACGACATGGACGTGATCGAGCTCAACGAGGCCTTCGCCGCCCAGGTCCTCGCCGTCCTCGCCGAGTGGAGGATCGACGCGGAGGACGAACGGCTCAACCCGAACGGCTCGGGGATCTCGCTCGGCCACCCGATCGGCGCCACGGGCGCACGGATCCTCGCGACGATGCTGCACGAGATGCGGCGGCGCGAGGCCCGCTACGGGCTCGAGACGATGTGCATCGGTGGGGGACAGGGGATCGCGGCCGTCTTCGAGCGCATCAGCTGACGGGCCGGCCACGACCGCTCAGTCGTCGGGCTTCTCCCGCCGGCCCGACGGCACGAGCTTGTACCCGACGCCACGCACCGTCTGGATCATCGAGTCGTGCTCGGCGCCGAGCTTCGCGCGCAGACGACGGACGTGCACGTCGATGGTCCTCGACCCCCCGTAGTAGTCGTAGCCCCACACCTCCGAGAGGAGCACGTCCCGGGTGAACACCCGGTTCGGCGACTCCGCCAGCGCCTTGAGGAGCTCGAACTCCTTGAACGTGAGGTCGAGGCGACGCCCGCCGACGTGGACCTGGTAGCTCTCCTCGTCGATCACGAGCTCGCCGACGCTGTTGATCTGGCGCCCACGGCCCCTGCGGGCCGCGTCGGCCGCGACCCGCAGCCGCGTCTCGACCTCCGCGGGCGACGCGGACGAGAGCACCCAGTCGTCGAAGCCCCAGGACGCCTTGAGCGCGGCGAGCTGTGCCTCGGTCACCACGACGAGCAGCGGCCGGTCGGGATCGGTCAGCGCCGCCTGGCGACAGACGGTCGTCGCCTCACGCAGCTGCGTCGTCGCGTCGACGACCAGGAGATCGCGCTCGGACGCGGCGACGAGCGCCACCGGGTCCAGCGGCCGCCAGGTGACCTCGTGATCGAGGTACTCGAGGGCCGGGAGCAGCATGCTGCCGCCGCGATCGCTGAGCACGAGCAGGTGCACGACACCCCCGGGATCCGAGCCATCCAGGACCGTAGGGAGCGTGTGTTACAGCCAGGTTCCAGACGTGTGACGGGTGGTGCCGGGTGCCGAGGATCTGCCCAGGGTCAGAACGAGGCGGTCGGCGGAGCGGCGACGGCGCGGTCCTCGAGCTCGAAGAGGTCCCGTCGGGTGAACCCGAACATGCTCGCCACGACGTTCGAGGGCACGGCCTCGGTGCGGCGGTTGTACTGCATGACGTTGATGTTGTAGAGCCGGCGTGCTGCGGCGATGCGGTCCTCGGTCTCGACGAGCTGGCGCTGCAGCGCCAGGAAGTTCGCTGCCGCCTTCAGGTCCGGGTAGCCCTCGGCCACGGCGAACAGGGAGCGGATCGCCGAGGTCAGCGCGTTCTCGTCGCGGGCCTGCTGCGCCGGTCCGGCCGTCGGGTCGCGGTCGCTCGCGACGGCGCGGGAGCGGGCCTCGGCGACCTGCCGGAACACCGCCTCCTCGTGCCGGGCGTAGCCGCGGACGGTCTCGACGAGGTTCGGGATGAGGTCATGCCGGCGCTGGAGCTCCACGTCGATGGTGCCCCACGACGCGTCGATGGCGTTGCGCTGGGCGACGAACCGGTTGTACGACAGGGCGAACGCGCCGGCGACCAGCACGACGACCCCCACGGCGATGAGCGCCCCCGTCACCGGATGCTCCCGTGGTCCGGCGACGCGATGCCGCGCCAGAAGGACTCGGGGATCCGGCTGGCGAGCAGCGCGGCGTCGCGTCGGGCTCCCGGCAGCTCGCCGATGTCGCCGAACAGGCTCGTGTCCCGCCCCGGCGGGTCGCCGGCGACGAGCAGCACGTCGTCGTACAGCTCGATATGACGGTCGGAGAACATCTCGAGGAGGAACCGCTGGAACTGCGGGGAGAACAGGCGGATCGTGAGCGCCTTGTCCTCGTCGCGGGAGCGCACGTCGAAGCGCCGGTTGAACTCGTCCGACTCGAGCTGCATGTCCCCGCGGCCGCCGATGCCCCAGCGCGTGAAGACGCCCTCGGGTTCGATGGACACGCTCGGCATCCGCTGCGGGAGGCGGATCGCGCCGACGACACGGTCCTTCTTCGAGTAGCTCGTCGTCGTGTGTCCCTTCGAGTCCGTCGAGGTGTGGCGCTCCTCCCACCACCAGACGAACGCGGCGCACTCCGCCTCGGTCTCCTCGCCGGCGACCGTGACGCGCGTCGGGCCCGCCGCTCCGTAGGAGACCCCGTAGCGGCGGTCACCCTGCGGGCACGCACGCAGCAGCCGCAGCCGCCCCTCGCCGAGGCCGCACGGCGTCGTCGTCGGGAGCAGGCGCTCGCGGACCACGAACGTCTGGAACGACTCCTGCGTCTTCTTGTAGCGCCACCATGCGTACGCCCCGATGGCCAGGGCGACGACCAGGACGATCAGGATCACAGCCACGATCAACGACCCCTTCGAAACGCCGCGCCCCTGTCCCGACGGAGGGTAACCCGCAGTCTGTCCCGGGCGGCGGAGGACGGTGCGGAAGGGCGCAGGACGGCGCACGGGTCGTCCCGCGGAGCACGGCCCCCCGCGGCCGCGCGCTGCGACCTTCGGCCCTGGCCGACGCAGCCGATCGCGGCCAGATTCGTGAAAGGCCGCATTCCATGGCGGCAGACGGCAGGATGGGGCACGACGCACGGACAGCTCGGCGAGGCGAGGAGGCCAGGATGGGACGGGTGGTCGTCGGAGTCGACGGCTCGGAGGTCGCGCGCGAAGCGTTCGCGTTCGCGCTCGACGAGGCACGCATGCGCGGGGCCGCGCTCGAGGTCGTCCACGTCCAGGACGTGCTGGCGATCCCACGCGGCAACCTGACGCACAGCGTCCTCGGTGAGTTCGCGTCCGCCGAGGCCTACGAGATGGCGGTCACCCGGGAACGTGAGGACCTCGAGCAGCTCGAGGACCGCGCCCGGCGGCACGGGGAGCAGCTGCTCACGCGGATCATCGAGAGCGCGGACGTCGGCGAGGTGGAGCTCGAGCAGACCGTGCTGTTCGACCGTCGCCCGGCGCGCCGGCTGGTGGAGCTCGTCAACGCGGACGTCGACGTTGACCTGCTCGTCGTCGGGTCGCGCGGCCGTGGCGAGCTCACCGGCCGGCTCCTCGGCTCGGTGAGCCAGGCGTGCGTCGCCCACGCCCGGGTACCGGTGACGGTCGTCCACCCGCGGCGGCGTTGAGCCGGGGCCGTACGGCCTGTGTCTCAGGGACCCCGTTTCGGGGTCCCTGAGCACGTTGTGCAGGGTTCTTCGCCCGTGTGGGGACGTTCGGGGCCGTGGGGGGCCGTCCCGCCCGGGCCGGGCGGCCCCGCCCGGTCATGGGCAGCCGGCCCTGCCAAGTCCGGGCTTGTGGCTCGGGCCACACGCCGGGCTGGCCGGCACAGTGCGCTCAGCGCCGGCACGGCCACCACAGGCCACCAGAGAGTCCGGCGAACAGGTTTCAGGAGAGAACGATGAAGACCCAGCTTCCCAAGATCATCGCCCTGCTGCTCTCGGTCGCGATGGTGGTCACCGGCATCGTGCTGGTCACCCAGGGCCTGTCCGCCAAGGCCCAGGTCACCGACGAGCTCGCCGCCGAGCACATCACCACCACCGAGGACTCCGCGATCCCCAACGTCCCGGTCGACTCGGCCGCCACCGCCAAGGCCCAGGCCGACATCATCCACCACCACGCGCTCGCCTCGTCCAACGGCAAGACCTACGCCGAGATGGACCGTGAGGACCCCGCCCGCGCGACCTACCTGAGCTCGGTCACCCTGCGTACCTCGCTGATGTCCGCCTACATGGCCTTCAAGCTCGCCGACCTGGTCACCGGCCTCGGTGCGCTGTTCCTCGCCCTGGGGCTGGGCGGCGGTGTCGCCTCCGGGATCGCCCTGTCCAACCGCGACGAGGCCACCGTGGACACCAAGGCCCGCGCCGCCAAGCAGACCGTCACCGCCTGACCCACACCCGCACACCCCTCCCGGAGGGGCGGCCACCCGGCCGCCCCTCCGACCACGTACGCACACCCGGTGGCGTGAGGATCAGAAGGTCAGGCGGCGCGGACGGCCTGCACGATCGCGGCGTGCATGCGGTCGGCCACCTCGTGGGTGCGGGTGAGCACGACGTTGGTGAAGCCGGCGCCGGCCAGGGCCTCGCGGTACTCGCGCTCGCTGAGCGCCCCGGCGATGCAGCCGACGTGGGAGCCGCGCTCGGCGCGCTGGGCAGGGGCCAGCGTGTCCTCGGCCACGATGTCGCTGATCGCGAGACGGCCGCCGGGCCGCACGACGCGCGCCAGGTCGGCGAACACCGCCGGCTTGTCGTCCGACAGGTTCACGACGCAGTTGGACAGGACGACGTTGATGCTCTCGTCGGGGAGCGGGATCTCCTCGATGAGCCCGGCGAGGAAGGTGACGTTGTCGACGCCGGCCTCCGCCGCGTTCCGTCGGGCGAGCTCGAGCATCTCCTCGGTCATGTCCAGGCCGTAGACGTGGCCCGTCGGACCGACCTGCCGGGCGGCGAGGAGCACGTCGAGGCCGCCACCCGAACCGAGGTCGAGGACGGCCTCGCCGGGGGAGAGGTCTGCGACGGCCGTCGGGTTGCCGCAGGCAAGGCTCGCCTCGAGCGCGGTTGCGGGCGCGCCCTCGGCGTCGGGATAGAGCGACTGGCCGAAGCGCACGTCGACCGGCGTGCTGTCGCCGCAGCAGCCCCCGCCGGCCGTCGCCTGCCGGGCGGCGGCTGCGTAGTGCTCGCGGACGGTGTCGCGGGTGGTGCTCATGCGTTCCTCCTGGAGGTCAGGCGCAGCAGACGACGGGCGTGGCGGTGCGCGGTGCCGCCGGCCGGGAGCGGCTGAAGCGGGTGGTGAGACGGCTCCACAGGGAGGTCGTCCTCCCCGCGGCCACCGAGCGGGCGAGGCGCGCCCGGTCGGCCTCGGCGCGCAGCTCGCGCAGAACGTCCGGCGCCGTAGTACTCGCTGTAGATGTCCATCGTGCCCTCGTTGTACATCGATTGCTGTCGATGGATCGAGTGTGCCTAAAACATTGATGGCTGTCAATGGGTTGGCGATCAATCTGGGTTGGCGATGAATTCGGTGACCGCGCTTCACCCAGGTGCCGCGGGATACCGTTCCGCCGTGCTCACTCCTCCTGCCGCCTCCCGGCGATCTGGGTCCGGGCGTGTCGTCGGACGCGCTCGGCCCGTCCTCATGGCGATCGTGGTCCTCGCGACGGCCTCGTGCGCGGCGATGCCGGCGCGCCAGGGGAGCCTCGCCGTCATCCTCGCCATCAGCCTCGGCGGCGTCACCGGCCGGATCCCCGAATTCGCCGACGACGGCGGCCTCGCAGCCGACGCCCGCACGCGTCGCGGCGCCGACGCCCGAACCCGCCGCTCCCACATCGGCCGCCGTCGTGATCGTCGCCCTGCGGATCGAGTCGCACGTCGCGGACGTGCCGACGGACGCGTTCCGCTCGCGCGCCGCCGAGATCCTGACGGATCCTCGTGGCTGGCAGCGTGCGGGGTTCCGGTTCGTGTTCGACGACCCCGGCGCGCCCTACCGGCTCGTGCTCGCCGAGGGGGACGAGGTCGACCGGCTGTGCCTGCCGATGGACACCTACGGGAGGTACTCGTGCCAGAACGGACCGGTCGTGGCGCTCAACGCCGACCGGTGGCGCACCGCGACGCCGCAGTGGACCGGCTCGCTCGAGGGCTACCGGGCGATGCTCGTCAACCACGAGGTCGGCCACCTGCTCCACATGCACCACCCGGACCCGCAGTGCCCCGGCGCCGGGTACCCGGAGCCGGTGATGGCGCAGCAGTCGACCGAGCTCGGCGACTGCCTGGCCAACCCGTGGCCGCTGCAGTGGGAGATCGACCTCGCTGCGCGGCACGCGGAGCCGCTCGCACCCCCGCCGAGCCACGACGCGAGCGACCACCGGCCCTCGCCGCCGCCGGCGCGGTCCTGATCAGGACGGCGCCGGCCACGAGGTGACGGGCGTCGCCCGCACCGACGCCAAGGCGGACCAGCTGCGCGCGGCCGGCGCCACGCCGGTCCGCGTCGACCTGTTCGACGCCCACGCGGTGCGGGCGGCGGTCGAGGGCCACGACGCCGTGTGCAACCTCGCCACCCACATCCCACCAACCGCGAAGATGGCCTTCGCGCGGGCGTGGGCGACCAACGACCGGCTGCGCGCCGAGGCGTCCCGGAACCTCGTGGACGCGGCCCTGGCCGCCGGGGCGTCGCGGTACGTCCAGGAGTCGATCGCCCTGCTCTACGCCGACGCCGGCGACGCGTGGGTCGACGAGGACGCCCCGATCGAGCCCTCGACGTTCCTCGAGAGCGCGCTCGTGGCCGAGGAGCAGGCCGCCCGGTTCACGGCGGGTGGCGGAACCGGCGTCGTCCTGCGGTTCGGTCAGTTCGTGTCGGCGGACAGCGACCACCTGCAGACGATGCTGCCGATGCTCGAGCGGGGGGTGCTGCCGCTCGTGGGCGACCACGACGGGTACGTCAGCTACGTGCACGCCGACGACGCAGCGGCCGCGGTCGTCGCAGCGCTCGATGCGCCGGCCGGCCGCTACAACGTCGCGGAGGACGACCCGATGACCCGTGCGGAGCACGCGGCCGTCCTCGCCGACGTGCTGGGCCGGAGCATCCACCTCCCACCGCAGGTCGTCGGGTCGCTGCCGCGGGTGAAGGTGCAGGGCCGCTCGCTGCGCATCGCGAACCGGCGCCTGCGCGACGCCACGACATGGGCACCCCGGGCCGCCAGCATGCGTGAGGTCTGGCCGGGGCTGGTCACCGCGCTGCGGGAGGCCGCCCGGGCGTCACGGTGATCGTTTGACCGACACAGGGCCCTGGGACACCGTGACCTGCGGCCCTGCTGCGATCCCGCCCGTCGGCGCACCGTGGGGAAGGGGACAGCGGGCTGCCCGGGAGCTGCCCGGAGGGAGTCGAACCATGCCTGTCCCAACCGAAACCGCCTCCTGGTGGGGGTCGCTGCTCTGGCTCCTCGGACTGACCGTCGTCGCGTTCGAGGTGGCCTGGCTGTCGGGGACCCGCCTGCACATCCGTAAGGGTCCGTACATCCCGCTCCTGCTGCTGGCCACGGCCGGCCTCGCCGCGGGCTACGTCCTCTGGCTGGGGGTGGGCGTCCGTGAGGTGCTCACCGCCCGCTGGGTCTCGGGGGTGGTGGCCGGCCTCGTCATCGGCGCCGTCCTTGCCGTCCCGGCGCTCCAGCAGCCGGTCGACCGGCCCGTCCACGGGACGGCACGCTGGGCCGCCCTGGGATGGGAAGGCGTCGTCTACGGCACCGCGGAGGGTCTGCTGCTGTCGGGCCTCCCGCCCTTCATGGCGTGGCAGGCGATCCACTCGCTCGGCTGGAGCGGGACGGCCGGCACGGTCGCGCTGTGGGGCATCCCCCTCGTCGCGTCCGTCGCGGTCATCGTGATCCATCACCTCGGCTACTGGAGCTACCGCAGCGTCCGCAAGCTCATGCCCGTCGCCGTGGCCCTGACCGTGCTCTCGGCCGGGTTCCTGCTGACCGGTAGCTGGCTGACGCCCGTCGTCGCGCACATCGTGCTGCACGGCATCCTCGTCGGGCACGGCAGCGAGATGCCTCCTCATGACCGCCCGGCCAGCGTGCCGCAGGTCCACGGCGATCTCGTTCGCGCCGCCTGACGCGGGGCGGACCGGACGCGGGTCCGGACCGGACGCCCCGGCCCGGACCCGTCTGGCTCCCGACGGCCCGGTCAGGGTCGGGCGACGAACAGGGCGTTGATCGGCTCGTTCGGCAGGTCGCGCACCGCGACGGTGCCGAAGCCGGCCTCGTCGAGCATGCGGCAGGCGACCTCGCGGCCCCAGGCGGTGCCGAGGCCGGCGCCGTCCTCCGCGAGCGAGATCGTCAGGCAGTGCAGCGTGCTGATGGCGTAGAGGAACGGTGCCAGCGGGTGCGCGAGGTTGTCCTCGAGACGCGAGGAGACGGCCGGCTCGAACATCAGGAAGGCCCCGTCCCCGACGAGCGACCGCCGGATGTTCGCAAGCACCCTGCCGGGCGCCGCCTGGTCGTGGATGGCGTCGAAGACGAACGCCACGTCGAAGGAGTCCTGCTCGTCGAGCGTGGCCGCGTCGCGGACCTCGAAGCGGGCGTTGTCTGCCCCGGCCTCGGCGGCCTCGGCACGGGCGCACGAGATCGCGTCCTCGGCGATGTCGTAGCCGACGAACGTCGAGTCCGGGAAGGCGGTGGCCATGAGGACGACCGCGTGCCCGGTCCCGCAGCCGATGTCGACCACCCGGGCGCCCGACGCGAGCCGGTCGCGCACGTCCGGCACGAGCGCGAGCCAGTCGGTCAGCAGGGCCTCGTCGAGCCCGCCACGACCGAGGCCGTCCATGACGTCGGTGAACTCGGGGCGGAAGCGGTCGTAGGGCACGCCACCGCCCTCCTGGAAGGCCTCGGTGACCTCGCCGACGTGCTTGGCGAGGTGGGTGTTGAGCAGGGCGAAGGGCGCCAGGTTCGTCGCGCCGTCCCCCGTCAGGCACAGGGCGTGCTCGGTGGGCAGCGCGTAGGTGTCGGAGTCCGCGTCGTACTCCACGATCCCGCCGGTGACCATGGCCCCGAGCCACTCTCGCACGTAGCGCTCGTGCAGGCCGGCACGGTCGGCGAGCTGGCGGCTCGTGCCGGGCCCGTCGGCCGCGGCGGCGAAGAGGCCGGTGCGGTGGCCGATGTCGACCAGGTAGGTCAGCATGCCGCCCGTGTAGCAGCCGAACAGCTGCTGCGAGAACGCTTCCACCCGGGCGGGGTCGGGCGTGTCCGGTCCGGTCGTGGGCCGGCCGTTCGTGGCGGTGGTGGTGCGCGGGTCGGTAGCGACGGTGCTCGACATGGTGGCTCCTCGTCGTCGGCGTCGGTGGTACGACCGACGCTACGAGCGCCCCGGCACGGGATCATCGGGCAGGATGCGCAAACCCGCTCACGGCGGATGGGTCGATCTACCCACACCCGGTGGCTTCGGTCACCCGTCCGGGGTGGATGCGATGCCGTGGGTGTAGGCGAAGGCGGCGGCCTCCGTGCGGGTCGACACGTCGAGCTTCGTGAAGATGTTGGACAGGTGCCGCGCGACCGTCTTCTCGCTCAGGACGAGCACGTCGGCGACCTCGCGGTTCGTGCGGCCGGTCGCCACGAGGGCGAGCACCTCGGCCTCGCGGTCGGTCAGCCCGCCCGGCCGTGACCGTCCGTCCTGCAGTGTCGCGACCCGGTCGCGGGCGACGGTGGCGCCGAGCTCGGCGAAGGCGGCGCGTGCCGTCGACCACTCGTCCTGGGCGGTGCCCTCGTCACCGAGCGCCCGGTAGGCCCGGCCGAGCAGCACGCAGGTGCGGGCCGCGTCGTAGGCCGCGTGGACCTCGTGCCAGCGCCGGCATGCGGCCCGCAGCGCCGCGAGCGCCTCGGCCGGCCGGCCCCGCGCGAGCGCCACCGCGCCGCGCCACTGCAGAGCCGCCGCCTCCAGGCCCGAGGTCCCGTACCGGGCCGCCGCGTCCTCGAGGGCCGCGCACGCAGCGTCGGCCGCCGCCAGGTCCCCGGCGCCGAGCGCGATCTCCGCCTGCGCGGCGGCGAGCCGTGCCCGCGCCGTCTCGTCGGCGCTCGCTGCACGCACGGCTGCGCCGATACCGGCCACGGCCGCATGCACGTGTCCCTGCACGAGCCGCAGCAGGGCCAGACCGGGCTGCGGGTCGCGGCCGTGCGCCCGGGCCCGGGCGTAGGCCGCCTCCGCGCCGGCCTCGTCGCCGCGGAGCCGGCGCAGCTCGCCGACCTGGTAGTGCGCCTCCGCGACGGTCGCCACGTGGATGCCGGCCAGGTCGTCGACGACCCGGGCCGCCTCCTGCTCGGCGCGGTCCCAGGCGCCGGTGACCTGCAGGACCTGCGAGCGGTGGACCCGGCAGATGCCGGTGAACATCACTGCGGCCGGCAGCGCCGCGAGCCAGTCGGCCGTCGCCTCGGTCCACTCGCGGGCCCGGGCGATGTCGGCCACCTCGTGGCAGGCGGCCATCAGGTGGCAGTAGATGTTGCCGGCCCACTCCGGATCGAGGTCCCCGGCGCGAACGGCCAGCATCGCCTCGTCGAGCAGGGCGGTGCCCCGGTCGACCGCACCGGAACGCAGCAGCGCGCGGCCCTCCCCGAGCACGCCGAGCGCCACCAGGTTGGGCTCGCCGTGGTCGCGTCCGAGGGCCGCGACCCACCGGGCCGCCTCGGCGACGGCGTCCGGGTCCGTCCCGTCGAGGCCGCCCTCGACCTCCACCACGTAGCGCAGGTAGCCGTGCGCCGGCCCGGCCGGCAGGCCGTCGAGGACCCGTCGGCACCGAGCGATCCAGCCCGAGGCGGCCGACGCCTCTCCGCGCAGCGCGAGGGAGATCGCCACCGAGAGCGCGGCCATGGCGGCGTCGGTCGGCCGCTCGTCGTCGAGGTAGGCGGCGACGGCGGCCTGGCCGGCGGTCAGGCACTCGTCGATGCGCCCGAGCCACCAGCAGGCGTCGCTCAGCGCCGCGAGGTCGTCGGCGCCGAGCATCCCCGCATCGCCTGCGGGGGCGAGCTCCTGGTACACCGCCGGCCAGTCGCGCCGACCTCGCGCGGCCCGCGCCCGCCGCAACCGTTCGGAATGGTCGTCCATCGTCCCGCTCCCGCCGGCAGTATGGCACCGGCCCGAGCGTTGTGGTGGCCTTTGCAGCGCCGATGCGCGGGGGCCGACGGCGCACACCCGCCGAGCAGCCACACCGAGCAGCCTCACCGAGCAGCCTCACCGAGCAGCCTCACCGAGAAGGACGGAGATGACCATCGCCGCGACCGACCTGCCGTTCGCCGTCGACGCCGGCCTGTTGCTGCTGCGGGTGCTCGTGGGCATCACGTTCTCGCTGCACGGCTTCCAGAAGCTCTTCGGCTGGTTCGGGGGCGGTGGGCTGACGGGCACCGCCGGCTGGTTCCGGAGTCTCGGGTTCGGGGACGGTCGTGTCGCGGCCGTCATGGCCGGCGGGAGCGAGGTGTCGGGCGGGCTCGGGCTCGCGCTGGGGCTGCTGACGCCGGTGGCCGCGGCGGCGATGATCGGGACGATGACCACGGCCGCGTTCGTGAACAACGCGTCGGGCGGGTTCTGGTCGGTCCGCAAGGGCTGGGAGCTCAACGGCTACCTCGTCGTCGTCGCGTGGGCGCTGGCGACCACGGGGCCGGGCGGCCTGTCCCTCGACGCGGTCCTCGGGCTGCACCTGTCCGGGGTGGTTCCCGGTGCGATGGCCCTGGTGATCGGTGTGGGCGGGGGCGTGGTGCGCTGGCGCAGCCGGCGTCCGCCCCCGGCGGAGGGGTGACCGGCCGGCATCCAGCGGCCGGTCGGGGCGCCGGGCGCTTCGGCCGAAGCGTTCGATCGGCTGTGGCAGGTGCTTCGGCCGAAGCGTTCGCTCGGCTGTGGCAGGTGCTTCGGCCGAAGCGCTGCCGATCTCTGCCACGCAGAGATCATCGGACGGACGGCGTCGATCCAACCTAGGCTCGGCGCGGGAGAGGGAGAGGTGGTCGGGTGACTGAGCCACAGACGCTGACCGGAACGCGGGGCATCGCCCCCGAGCTCGAGGCCTACCGCCCCGAGCTGATCGGTTTCTGCTACCGGATGCTCGGGTCGTCGAGCGAGGCGGAGGACGCCGCGCAGGACACGCTGGTCCGCGCATGGCGTGCGTACCCGTCCTTCGAAGGTCGGTCGTCGCTGCGCACCTGGCTGTACCGGATCGCGAACAACGTCTGCATCGACGTGCACCGCAGCCCGCGGGCGCGGGTCCGGCCGATGGACCTCGGCCCCGCGTCGCCGCACACGGCGGCGCTGCCCGCGGCCCGGCCGGATGCCGAGTGGCTCGAGCCCATCGCCGACGCACGCGTCGAAGCGCCCGACGACCCGGCCGAGATCGCGGCGATGCGCGACACCCTCCGTCTCGCCTTCGTCGCGGCGCTGCAGCACCTGCCGGCGCGGCAGCGGGCCGTGCTCATCCTCTGTGAGGTGCTCCGGTGGCAGGCATCCGAGGCGGCGACGCTGCTCGAGACCTCCGTGGCCTCCGTCAACAGCGCGCTGCAGCGCGCCCGCGCGACGCTCGCCCAACGTGGGGTCCGTGACACCGACACCTTCGATCCGCTCGACGCGGCGCAGCAGGCCCTGCTGGCCCGCTACGTCGACGCGTTCGAGCGCTACGACCTCGACGACCTGACCGCGCTGCTGCACGAGGACGTGGTCCAGTCCATGCCGCCGTTCGAGCTGTGGCTGCGCGGCCCCGCCGACATCCGCGGCTGGTACCTCGGCACCGGGATCGGCTGCCGGGGCTCGCGGCTGGTGCCCACGGTCGCGAACGGCTCGCCCGCCTTCGGCCAGTACCGCCCCGACCCGGACGGCGGCTACCACCCCTGGGCGCTGCAGGTCCTCGAGATCTCGGAGGGGACGATCGTCGGCCTCAACGCCTTCCTCGACACCGACCGGTGGTTCCCGATGTTCGGGCTGCCGTCGCACCTCGACGCCTGAGCCGTCCCGCAGCACGACCGGTCGGCCGCCGGCGCCAGGCGCGCGGCGGCTGGTCCAACCGATGAGTTGCCGGCGCCGGCACCGTCTGCCGGACGAGACGGGGGAGACACCGCCGCCAGGACAGAGAGGACGGTTGCATGCAGGGGATCACCCCACACCTGTGGTTCGACCGGGAGGCCGTCGAGGCTGCCGAGCTCTACACCGACACCTTCCCGGACTCACGGATCGTCGATGTGAACGTCATCCGCGACACCCCGTCCGGGGACACGGCGATGGTGTCGTTCGAGCTGGCCGGCCAGCCCTTCGCGGCCATCAGCGCCGGGCCGATGTTCCGGTTCAACCCGTCGGTGTCCTTCCTCGTCGCGTGCGAGACGGCGGACGAGGTCGATGCGCTGTGGCAGCGGCTCGGCGAGGGCGGGGAGCCGCTCATGCCGCTGGGTTCCTACCCGTTCAGCGACCACTACGGCTGGACCACCGACCGCTACGGGCTGTCGTGGCAGGTCATGCGCACCGATGACGTCGGCGAGCAGCGCATCACTCCGACGCTGATGTTCGTCGGTGACGTGTGCGGCAAGGCCGAGGAGGCGATCGGCCTCTACACGTCGCTGTTCCCGGACGCGGGGATCGAGGACGTCCTGCGGTACGGCCCCGACGAGGCGCCCGACGTGGCGGGCACGGTCAAGCACGCCGGCTTCCGCCTCGGCGGCCGCCGGTTCGCGGCGATGGACAGCGCGCACGACCACCGGTTCGCGTTCAACGAGGCGATCTCGTTCATGGTGACCTGCGACGACCAGGCGGAGATCGACCGCTACTGGGAGGCGCTGTCCGCCGTGCCCGAGGCCGAGCAGTGCGGCTGGCTCGCGGACCGGTTCGGCGTCTCCTGGCAGATCGTGCCGGCCGAGATGGGGGAGATGCTGGGCTCCGGCAGCGAGGAGCAGCGGGCGCGGGTCACCCAGGCGTTCCTCGGGATGAAGAAGTTCGACGTGGCGGCGCTGCGGCGTGCCTACGACGGCGTGCCGGCGTCGCAGTAGCCGGAGCACGATGGCGGGGCGGCACGGGGGACGACCTCGTGCTGCTCACCGTGCCCGGTGCGCCCTCATCCGTTGGCGACCCCTATCGATAACGTCGTTTCGGTAACGTCGTTGCACCGGTCGTGTCATCGTCGTTGACCTGTGGGATAGGGAGAGGATCTCTTCGGTGGCCTCTTCTGAGCAGAATGAGGAGCGTCGAAAGCCGACCATGAGCGACCGTCTGGCCGCTGCCCGTCAGGCCGGTCGGGCGGGCGGCCAGGGCGCAAGTCGCATCGTTCGCCAGGTCATCCTCCCGGGTGCACTCATCGGCATCACGGCAGCGGTGGTCGTGCTGGTGATCCTGGCAGCGGTCCGGGGCTGACCTGGCGGTGCCGCGTCGCTGCCTTAGCCCGCGGGCGTGCCGGAGTGACGACGAAAAACCCGCTCTCACCTGCGGAAACGTCGAGAGCCGAGGAGGGGATTCGAACCCCTGACCGGCCGCTTACAAGGC
>CAWAMD010000001.1:0-734654 GCA_963783045.1 uncultured Nitriliruptorales bacterium | reverse complement strand
TTGTTGTTGGGTTTGCCACGTTTTGCCGGTATCTAAACTAGTTGAAAATAAAAGTGAATCTTGACTACACCAAAAAAAAGCTAATACCGAATCAGAAAGAACTAAAGGAACAAGTTCGTAAGCCGTTTTAAAAGGAAATTGAACGGGTTCTTCTAAGTATGATGAAATGAGCTTATTATTAAGTTTGTTTATTGAGTGATTTGTAAAATTTTTATTCCCCATTCTTTCATGACTTCTGAAATTAAAAATTTGATCATGCTCTTTGAAATCATACTTATTATGATAATACGACTGCGGTTTGATTTTTGATTTTTCAATTGTCTGCGAAATTAAACTTGAAGATAAAATCAGCAGCAAAGATGATAGTATTAATAATTTCATGTCAGCTCCTTCTATGATTTATTGCTTTAATAAAATTGATTTAATCGAGTAAATGCAAGATTTTAAGTGGAGATTTACATTTTAACTAACTTTATCTTAGTCGTATTATTTTCCTTTCTCATTAAGGTCACTGGCTTTAATTTTCTAATAGTAAGATTAATAATTATGTTTTAAGACGACTTTTCTACAATGCAAAAATCGATTTAAGTGAATGGATTACTACCAGATTTGTAACATTTCCTATCAGGAGCGTAACATTAAGATAAGTTCAAGGGCAAGTTTAAGTTCAAGTCATTTGGATTTGAACCAGTTAAGTGAAATGATGTTAAAGTATCGATAATTATTTATTACAGTTCCTGAATCGAATCTAAATTTTGCAGATACTCCGAAGGCGTGCAGCCAAAATACTTTTAAATGAAGAAGCAAAATATGAAGGATTGTTAAAACCAACTTCATACCCAACTTCAGAAATATTTCCGGCTTTTTTTATGAGTAATCTTGAAGCTCTCTTTAGTCTGTATGTCCGGATTACCTCGTTTGCAGATTGATCTGTAAGAGCATGTAATTTTCGGTGTAGCTGCATTCTGCTTAATCCAATTTCTTCACAAGTTTTTCAACGCTGAAATCATGTCTGAGATATGTGCATCAATAATTTGGAAAGCTTTATTTAAGAATTTTTCATCAAATGAATTAACTGCAATGTCAGTACTATCAAAAATAATTTCTCTTTTATATTTTTCTCTTAATTTTTTTCTTTGCGAAATTAAGTTGTTAACCCGGGCTGTCAATTCCGCCACCCTGAAAGGTTTAGTGATATAATTATCCGCGCCGGTTTCAATTCCTTTTATTTTAAATTCGGTCGCCGCTTGTGAAGTTAAAAGAACCACAGGAATGTGGCTGGTTCTTTCATCGGTTTTTAGCTTTTCACATAATTCCGTACCACTCATTTCAGCCATTAAAACATCACTGAGCACAAGATCGGGAATGTTTTTGACAGCTAATTCAAAAGCATCTTTGCCATTGCTTGATTCTAAAATCCGCGAACTGCTGCCAATATTTTCTTTAATGAATTTTCGAATGTCCTCGTTGTCTTCAACTATTAGAATCAATGGATTTTCTTCATTTACAAAAGATTTACTTTCTCTTTCATCTTGTTTATTTTTTTTATTACGCTCTCTACATTAGAATTTTTATTTGAATCAATTTCTAATCCTAAATTTCTATAAAATATTTCTTCGCTTGGAAATTCTATTTTAAATTTTGTTCCTACCTTCGGAATGCTTTCAACTGAAATGGAACCTCGATGAAGTTCAACCAACTCTTTTACTAATGAAAGCCCGATACCGGTACCTGTAGAAACTTCATTAACAAAATTTTTGCCTTCCGTAAAAAACCGATCGAAAATATTTTTAATTTTATCCGCTGAAATTCCACTCCCGCTATCTTCAATTGTAATTTGAAAACTCTTATAATTTTTTATTTCATTTACTTGGTTTTCTACCGAAAGTTTAATTTTAGAATCATTGGATGGTTCGTCTGAATTGCCGTAAATTTGATAGCGTTTATAAGAAGATTGCTTATTATTTTTTCCATCTTGTCTTTATCGAATATTGTATCAAGCGTTTCAAGCTGTGAGTCAAAAACCATTGTAATATTTTTTATTTCTGCTAAAGGTTGAAATGAAGCTGTAATCCCTTTAATGAATGTAATATAATCTGTTGCTTCAAGATTGAGTTTCGTTCCATGTGCATCAATTGAAGACAAGTCTAGTAGCTGGTTAATTAATTTTAATAATTTATTAGCATTTTTATAAATTAATTTTAGTTGATCTTCGCTATAATTTTTATGTTCCATATTTTTTCTAACGGCCCGAGTATTACTTAGCGGTGTTCTGAATTTGTGAGAGTAATTATTAAAAAAGTTTGTTTTTATTCTATCAAGCTCTTGTAACTTTTCTGACTCTTTCTGCTTCTCGTAAGTCAATTGCTGCAGCTCAGAATTTTTTATTAATTTCCCGCTTGAACAGAAATAATAGAAAGAAGAGTTAAATCATTATCGGTAAAGGAATCTAAAGAAGATTTAGAAGATTTTTTGTTTATCATTTGAAGAACACCAATAATTTTACCTTCAAACCAAATCGGTGAACAAATTAAACTTTTAATATTTTCTCTTTCTTCATCTGTTGTTTTAAATCTCTACTTCTTTTAAATCTTTAATTATCAAAGATTTTTTGTTTAGTAAAACCCAGCCTGTAATATGCCCCCCAATATGATAGCTGGATTTTATCCTGCTTTTATTGTCCTGTTTAATTATGGTATTTAAAATTTCTTGACTTTCTGAAATTAACAATATAGCACCATGCTCTGAGTTAATAGTACTAACTGTTTTATTTCAAAATTAATTGAAGTGTTTGATCCAAATTAACAGATCGTCCGGCAGCGACTGCGATTTTAACACTAGTAAGACCTTTTGCGCAGACGCTGCATCTGGATGGTCTCGAGCAGCTGGGCGACGCCGCGGTGCGACAGCGTCTCGCACTGCACGGGGATGACGACCTCGTCGGCGGCGGTCAGCCCGTTGATGGTGAGCACGCCGAGCGACGGCGCGCAGTCGATGAGGATCGCGTCGTAGCTGTCGACCAGGTCCGCGAGCTCGCCACGCAGCAGGTACTCCCGGCCCGTGCGCGAGAGCAGAGTGACCTCGGCTCCGGCGAGGTCGATGTTCGCCGGGACGACGTCGACCTCCTCGTGCTGGAGGATGGTGTCCGCCAGCGCGGTCCGCCCGACGATCATGTCGTGCAGCGACGGCTCGAGCTGGTCGGGGTCGTAGCCGAGCGAGAAGGTGAGGCAGGCCTGCGGGTCGAGGTCGACGACCAGCACGGCCTTGCCGAGCTCGGCCATGGCCGCAGCGACGGACAGGGCCGTCGTGGTCTTGCCGACGCCCCCCTTCTGGTTGGCGAACGCGAAGACGGTCGCGGTCATGGAATCCTCAGCAGTCGTGGGTGATCGGCCTTCATCGACGCAGGTTGCCGAGCAGTCCGCGGATGAGCGAACGGCCGACCTCGCGGCCGACGGCGCTCGCGGCGGACTTGAGCGCCCGCTCGGTCGGGGTTTCTCGGGTCCGGCTGCGGCCCTTCGACCGTCGCGCCGGGGTGGCCGCCGTGCGCTCGTCGGCGGCCTGCCGTGCATCGGCCTCGGCGGCCTCGGCCTCGGCGGCAGCCTTGGCGCGCTCGGCGGCGCGCTGCTCCAGGATCTCGTACGCGGAGTCGCGGTCGAGCTCCTGCACGTACTTGTCGTGGAGCTCGGAGCGGGCGACGACGGCCTGCACCGTCTCGTCACCGACCGTGTCCATCCGCGACACCGGGGCGACGAGCCGCGTCGGCACCGTCGGCGTGGGCGCACCCGTCGGGCCGAGGACCGTCACGAGCGCCTCCCCGGTGCCGAGCCCGGTGAGCAGGGAGCGGATGTCGTAGTGCTCGCTCGTCGGGAAGGTGTCGGCCGTGGCCTCGAGCGCCTTCTGGTCCTGCGGGGTGAACGCCCGCAGCGCGTGCTGCACCCGGTTGCCGAGCTGCGCGAGCACGTCGTCGGGCACGTCCCGCGGCTGCTGCGTGACGAAGAACACGCCGACGCCCTTGGAGCGGATCATCCGCACCGTGGTCTCGATGGCGTCGAGCAGCGGCTTGCTCGCCCCGTCGAACAGCAGGTGGGCCTCGTCGAAGAAGAAGACGAGGACGGGGCGCTCGACGTCGCCGACCTCCGGGGAGGTCTCGAACAGCTCCGCGAGCAGCCACATCATGAAGGTGGAGAAGACCTTCGGGCGGGTCTGCATGTCGGTGAGGTTCATGATCGACACGACGCCCCTGCCGTCGCGCAGACGCACGAGGTCGGTCACGTCGAACTCGGGCTCGCCGAGGAACACCTCGCCGCCCTGCGTGTCGAGCTCCATGGTCTTGCGCAGCAGCACGTTCAGCGTCTGGGTCGACATGCCACCGTAGGTGTCCTGGACCTCGCGGCCCTCGTCGGAGGCGAGGAAGCGCAGCATCGCGGTGAGGTCCTCGAGGTCGAGCAGCGCGAGCCCGGCCTCGTCGGCGTAGCGGAAGACGACCTGAAGCACGGACTCCTGGGTCGGGGAGCAGTCCATGACCTTCGCGAGCAGCAGCGGGCCGAAGGAGGACACGGGGGCGCGCAGCGGCGTCCCGACGGCGCCCGTCATCGACAGCAGCTCGACGGGGAAGGAATCGGCCGTCCAGGGCAGGGCCATCGAGGACATGCGCTCGTCGATCTTGGGGTGCCCGGCGGACGGCTCGGCGAGCCCGGTCAGGTCGCCCTTCAGGTCGGCGAGGAACACGGGGACCCCGGCGCGTGACAGCTGCTCGGCCATCACCTGGAGCGTCTTCGTCTTGCCGGTGCCGGTCGCCCCGGCGATGAGGCCGTGCTTGTTCAGGGACGCCAGGGGCACCTGGACGTAGTGGTCGTTGAGCGTGCCGGACAGGTCGGGCGCCAACGGCCGGCCGAGGATCAGCGCGTCGTCGGGGAACCCGTAGCCGTCGCGGAGAACGGCATCGAGGGCTGTGTCGCCTGGCTGCTCCGTCATGTGGTTCCGCCCCCTCTCCCCCTGGCGTCGTCCACCGGCGCGAAGGGTAGCGCCGGCGCGGCCCGGAACCTGCACGCGACGACGACCAGCCTCGAGCCGGACGGCGAACGGGCCGCCCGGCGTGGGCGGCCCGTCGATCGGCTGGGCGTGCTCGGCTCGGCGGTCAGCTCACAGCAGACCGAGCTTCGCGGCCTCGGCGACCGCACCCGCACGGTTGCGGACGCCGAGCTTGTCGTAGAGTTCCTGCGCGTAGGCCTTGACGGTGCGCTCGGTGACGCCGAGCTGCTCGCCGATCTCCGAGTTGGTCATCCCGTCGGCCATCAGCTCGAGCACCTGCTGCTGACGGGGCGAGAGGTGGGGGCCGGTCTCGACCTTCGGCACCTCGAAGACCATCGTGGCTTCCTCGCCGGTCGCCGCCTGTGCCGGGTCCTCGAAGGTCGCCGTGACGGGCCCGAAGCTCACCTTGTCGCCGTGGTTGATCACGGTCGGGCCGGTGATGTCGTTGCCGTTGACCTTCGTGCCGCCGCTCGAGCCCAGGTCGGTGATGATGACCGCCCCGGCCTCCTTGCGGATCTCCGCGTGGACCCGGGAGACCCGCGGGTCGGGGATCACGTAGGCGTTGTCCTCGCGCCGGCCGAGCGTCGCTTCGTCCCGGTCCAGCCGGACGACGCGTCCGGCCAGTGCCCCCTCACCGAAGTGGAGGGTCGGGACGGGCACGATCTTCTGTGCCTTCTGGACCTGCTGCTCTGCCAACGTGGACCTCCTCATCGGCGTGCGGGGGGCGATCGCTCGGTCGGTGCGTTCCCGCAGTGTCGCGCACGAACCACCCGGAAGGAGGGTGCACCACCGGCCCCCTCCCCCGGCCGTACAGACACGCACTTCTGGACAGGGTGGCACAGGAAAGGGCCGCTGGGAAGAGGAGCGGCCTGACGGCCTGCCGCCCCTGCGGCTACCCGCGGCGACGCGCCCGCAGGGCCTCCACCGTCGCTCGGGACGTGGTGGCATCCCCGAGCTGATGCTGCTTGCGCTCCCCGTGGAAGTCGGAGCCGGCCGTCATCAGCAGGCCGAGCGCCCGCGCCAGGTCGCCGTAGTGGGCGCGCTGCTCCGGCGTGTGGTCGGGGTGGTCCGCCTCGATGCCAGCGAGCCCGACGGCGACCATGGCCTCGATCGTGGCGGCGGCGATGCCGGCACCGTCGCGGCCGTACAGGCCCGGATGGGCGAGCACGGCCACGCCGCCCGCGCCACGGATCAGCTCGACCGCCGCGACGGGATCGACGGCGTACTTCGGCACGTTCGCCGGCTTGCCGTCGGCGAGCCACTCGTCGAAGACCTCCTGCAGGTCGCTCGCTGCGCCGGTCTCGACGACCGCCCGGGCGATGTGCGGCCGGCCGATGGGCGCGGCGCCCGCGAGCTCGCGGACCCGCGCGATGTCGACGGGAACGCCGAGCTCGTGGAAGCGCTCGACGATCTGCTCGGCGCGTCGCTCCCGCTCGTTCCGCAGCCGGTCCATCTCCGCCTGCAGCGGGGCGTCGGCAGGGTCGATCCAGTAGCCGAGGACGTGCACGCTCGAGCCGTCGAGCTCGGCCGAGAACTCCGTGCCCGGCACGATCTCGAGCCCCGTCCCCGCCGCGGCGGCGTCGGCGCGCTCCAGCGGGGCGGTCGTGTCGTGGTCGGTCACGCCGATGCCCTCGAGTCCCAGCGCGACCGCCACCCGGACGTTGTCCTCCGGCGTGGTCGTCCCGTCGCTGCAATCGGTGTGCGTGTGCAGGTCGTAGCCGGTCACGGCGCCCCCGGTGAGTAGTCGAGTCGGCGAATGCCACCGTCCGGCGCACGATATCGGGAGGGCCGTCCGGTCCTCACAGCACGGACACTCGGCCGTGCGCGCAGCACGCGCTCGGCCCTGTCGAGGCCACAGAGCGCGTCAGTACAGTGGCCAGTCGACCGGAGGCTTCTGCGATGAACAACGCCGCCAGCATCCCCTGGGCGGTGGTGCTCCCCATACTCGGCGTGCTGGTCGCGATCGATCTCGTCGCCCTGTGGGACCTCTCCCGTCACGACGTGAAGCAGCTGCCGAAGTGGGCCTGGGCGCTCATCATCGTCGTCGTGAGCTTCCCGATCGGGCTGATCCTCTACCTCGCGGTGGGACGGGTCGGCAAGGACGAGGGCCCCGTGCCACCGCCCCGCCCGATGTCCCCGACGCCCGGCGAATCGCCACCGCCCGCCGCGCCGCCGCCCAGCGGGCCGCCGCGCGACACGGACGGGGCCTCGGGCCGGACGCTCGCCTCGGCCATCGGCGGCCTCGCGGGACCGGACACCGCCGGCGGACCCCGTGCAGGTGCCACCGCACGCGGTGCGGCCACCATGACGGCCGTGGCCTCCGGCGCGCCGACGATCCTGGCGACCCGAGGGCTGCGCAAGGTCTACGGCGACCTCGCCGCGGTCGACGACGTCGACCTCAACGTCCCGCGGGGTGCCACCTACGGGCTCATCGGCCCGAACGGCGCGGGCAAGACCACCCTGCTGTCGATCCTCGCCGGCCTGCGCCACCCGACCGACGGCACGGTCGACCTCGAGGTCGAACGCCGAGCCGTGGCCGTGCTCCCGGACACGCCGCACTTCGAGCCGTGGCTCACCGCACGCGAGGTCGTCGATCTGTCCCGCACGCTGGTTCGGCCCGACCTGCCCGTGGACACCGTCGAGGCCGCCCTCGCGCAGGCAGGCATCCTCGACGCCGCGGACCGGCGCAACGGCGGCTTCTCGCGCGGGATGCTCCAGCGACTCGGGCTGGCGAGCTGCCTCGTGAACGACCCGGAGCTGCTCATCATGGACGAGCCGTCCTCGGCGCTCGACCCGGTGGGGCGGCGCGAGATCCTCGACCTGATCGGGCGGCTCGGCCACACGAAGACCGTGCTGCTCTCGACCCACATCCTCGCCGACGTGCAGCAGGTGTGCGACACGGTGGGCGTGCTCAACCACGGGAAGCTCGCATTCCAGGGGTCGATGCGCGACCTGCTCACCCGGACCTCGGCGACCTACCTGCTGCAGGTGCGCCCGCCGGCCGACGAGCTCGCCGCGGCCCTGTCCGCGCTCGACGCCGTCACGGCCGTCGAGGACCGCGGCCCCGGCCGGTTCCTCGTCCGGGTCACCGACGCGGACGCGGCCGAGCGCGAGATCCCGGCGGCGGTCGTCCGGGTGGGCGTGCCGCTCGTCACCTTCAACCCCGCGACCGACCTCGAGACGGCCTTCCTGGAGCTCACGTCATGACCCTCTGGCGACTCGAGATCCTGCGGCTGCTGCGCACGAAGCGGCTGCTCATCCTGCTGGCGGTGTACGGCTTCTTCGGTGTGACCGGGCCGCTCACGGCCCGCTACATCCGCGAGATCATCCAGCGGTTCGGGCAGGGCATGAACATCGAGATGCCCACCCCCACCCCGCCCGACGGCATCACCCAGTTCACGTCGAACGCCGGCCAGCTCGGCCTGCTCGCGGTCGTCATCGTGGCGGCCGGCGCGCTGGCGGTCGACGCGCACCCGGAGATCGCGGCCTTCCTGCGCACGCGGGTGCGGAGCACCGCTCAGCTGCTGCTGCCCCGCTACGTCGTGAGCGCGGTCGCCGCGATCGTGGCGCTCGTGGTCGGGACCGGCCTGGCCTGGGGCCTGACCGCCGCGCTCATCGGGAACCCCGACAGCACCGGGGTGATCGTCGGCACGCTGCTCGGGGCGCTCTACCTGCTGTTCGCCGTCGCCGTGACGGCCGCGATGGCGAGCGTGTCCGGCAGCGTGCTGACCACCGTGCTCTGGTCGGTGATGACGCTGATCGCCTTCCCCGTGGTCGGGATCATCGGCGTGGTGCGACCGTGGCTGCCGAGCCAGCTGCTCGGCGCCATCGACGCGCTCGTCCGTGGCGCCAGCGTGGGTGACTACTGGCAGTCGGCGCTCGTCGCGGCCGTGTCGATCGTGGCGCTGTTCGCGCTCGCCGTGCGTCGTACCGGGCTCCGCGAGATCTGATCAGCACGGCAGTGCGCGCCAGCTGAGGCTGCCCGATGCGTTCTGGGTCCGATTTCCTCCGAGGGGCTCGGACGATTCAGACCCAGGACGTCGTCAGGCGAAGGCGTTGAGGCCCGTGAGGTGGCGGCCGATGATCAGGTGCTGGATCTGGCTCGTGCCCTCGTAGAGGGTCGTCACCCGCGCGTCGCGCAGGAGTCGCTGCACCGGGTACTCGTCGATGTAGCCGTAGCCGCCGTGGATCTGCACGGCCCGGTCGGCGCAGCGCACCGACGCCTCCGTGGCGAACAGCTTGGCCGTGGACGCCTCGAGGGTGAAGCGCTCCCCGGCGTCCTTCTTCGTCGCCACCGTGGCGACGAGTCCGCGGGCGGCCTGCACGTCGACGTGCATGGCGGCGAGCAGCTCCTGGACGAGCTGGAAGGAGCCGATGGGTCGGCCGAACTGCTCGCGCTCCTTGACGTAGCGCAGGCTGACCTCGAGCGCCTCACGGGCGAGCCCGATCGCGCCGGCCGCCAGCGAGAAGCGGCCGTTGTCGAGCGCCGACAGCGCGACCTTCATCCCGCCACCGACGTTGCCGAGCACCGCGTCGGCGTCCACGTGCACGTCCTGCAGGGCGATCTCGGCGGTGTCGCCGGAGCGCAGGCCGAGCTTGCCGTGGATCTTCGTGCCCGTGTAGCCCTGGGCGTCCTGCGGGACGAGGAAGCAGGTGACGCCCTGGTCCTCACCGTCGACGATCGCCCGGGCGAACACCATGGTCACGATGCCCTCGGACCCGTTCGAGATGAACATCTTCGACCCGTTGAGCACCCAGCCGTCACCGTCGCGGACCGCCCGGGTCGACAGCTGCGACGGGTTCGACCCGGCGCCCGGCTCGGTCAGCCCGAAGGCGCCGAGCTCCCCGCCGGCCAGCCGCGGCAGCCAGCGTTCGCGCTGCGCGTCGGTGCCCCAGCGCACGACGCTGAGCCCGACGAGCCCCACGTTGACGCTGACGAGCGACCGGATAGAGGAGTCGGCCGCGCCGAGCTCCTCGATGACGGCCGCGTAGCCGGCTGCGTCGAGGCCCATGCCGCCGTAGGACTCGGGGATGGCGGCCCCGAGGAACCCCACGTCGGCGAGCTTGCGGACCATGTCGGCCGGGAAGGACTCCTCCCGGTCCCGGTCGCGGGCGCCGGGACGCACCTCGCGGTCGCAGAAGTCGCGCGCCGTGCGACGCAGCTGGTCGAGCTCCTCGGACATCGGTCGGCCCCCTGGTCGTGCGCGGCAGCAGTGGACGGGTCTGCTGGCACACCCTAGTGGTGCCGGGTCGCACCGAGCCCGGCCACTACCGTTGCCGGCGACCATCGGAGCGACCACGAGCCCCCCGCCGACCCCGACCGTCGCCGTCGGCGCCGTCATCACCGACGACGCCGGGCGTCTGCTCGCCGTGAAGCGCGGACGGCCGCCCGCCGTCGGTCGCTGGAGCCTGCCCGGCGGCAAGGTCGAGTCGGGTGAGCGGCTCGCCGACGCGGTCGCCCGCGAGGTCGTCGAGGAGACCGGACTCCACGTCGAGGTGGACGGGCTCGTCGGGCACCTCGAGTTCCTCGACGAGGACCACCACTACGTGATCCTGGATTTCCGCGCGCACCTGCGCGACGACTTCCGCGCGCACCGGCGCGACGACTTCCGCGCGCACCTGCGCGACGATTTCCGCGCGCATCTGCGCGACCGCTCCTACACGCCCCGCCCGGGCGACGACGTGACGGACGCGCGCTGGCTGACCCGCTCGCAGCTCGAGGCGCTGCCGATCACCGAGGGCCTCCTCGACTTCCTCGACGGGCACGGGGTCGAGCTGGCCCCCTGAGCCGGGCTGACCGTCGCCGGACCGACGGCACAGCCGGGGCCGGTGTCCGCCACGGGCAGGTCGGGCATCTCCACCGGGTCCAACGGCCCGAAGCCGTCACGGTCCGCTGGCTATGCTCCGAGCCGAAACGCAGACGGGTGCACACAGCGGTGGAGGCGGTGCCATGTCCCGCGTCAGGCTCGTGTCGGCGACGGCACGCCACAGCGGCACCGGCGCCGGCGACCGACCGGCGACGGGCGGAGCGCCGGTGAGCGGGTCGGCAACGGCCGGGGCGCTGCGGGTGCTCGGCGAGCTGCCCGCGACGCTGCAGCCCTTCACGGTCGAGCGCGTCTACCAGGGCCCGCCGGGCCAGTACGAGGAGTCGATCCTGCTCCTCGATCCCGACGACGTCGTGCTCTGGCAGCAGCCCTACCACGGGATCCGTCTCCACGGTGAGACCACGCAGGCCGTCTTCAGCAGCACGCTCGATCCCCAGATCCAGCTCGCGAACACCGCGGCCCACCGTCTCGTGTTCGTCGTCGGCCAGGAGGAGGCCGGCCGCATCGACGTGACCGTCGCCGCCCCGCAGTCGGCACGTTCGGCCGGCGTGCTCGGTGACGCGCTCGAGACCGCGTTGAAGAAGGGCTCCATCGTCTGGGTGGGCGTCCCGCAGGTCGACGGCACCCTCGTGACCCGCCCGGCCTGGTACGTGCAGCAGGACCGCAGCATCTACGTGCTGACCGGCCCCGGCGAGCAGGAGCTGCCGAACCTCGCGCATGTCAGCGAGGTCCAGGTCACGGTGAAGTCCAAGGAGATCAAGGCCGAGATCGGGGTCGTCAAGGCCGCCGTGCGGGTCGTGGACAACACCAGCGACGAGTTCGACCGCATCGCCACGCTCGGGATGGGCACCCGGCTCAACCTGCCCGACGGCGACGGGGCGCTGGAGCGGTGGCGCGCCAGCTGTGTGATGGCCGAGCTGGCCCTGCAGGTCTAGGCAGGCCGTGTCATCGGTTGCGCCACGCCGCCGATGACGACACGACGCGGAAGCGCCGGCGCGCCCGCCGGCGGCGCAGCAGCCACACGACGAGCACGCCGAGAAGCAGCGCCCCGGCGAAGGTGGCAGCGGCCGGGAGCCACGGCCACGCGGACGGCGGGGCACCCGTGGCGCTGATGGAGGCCTGCTCGCCGATCGGCAGGTGCCAGACGAGCGTGCGTCCACGGGTCTCGTCGGCGGTCGCGGACGAGGCGTCGCCGGGCAGCGTGAGGCGGAGGTCGTCGCGGACGAGCCGCTGTCCGTCTGTGGCCAGCAGCGCGCGCAGGTCCTCGCCGTCGAAGGTGATGCCGTCGCCCTGAACACCCGGCGAGGTGGGCAGCAGCAGCCCGGCGCGTGCCCGGAACCGGGCGGAGCCGTCGTCGTCGACCTGCAGGGACACGTCCCGCAGGAGCGCCGCGTCCTCGTCGCCGAGCGACGACTGCAGGTCGGCGACGAGGCGCGACAGATCGTCCGGCGTCGCGAAGTCGGCGCCGAAGGAGACGGTCAGACCGCCGTCCTCCTCGGTGGTCTCGACGGTCCAGTCGGGCGCGGCCGCGGCGGCGTCGTCGAGCCCGAGGGTGGGATCGAACCCGGCGTCGGTCAGCTGGGCGCGAAGCTCCTGGTCCACGGCGACGCGAAGCTCGAGATGCCCGGAGCCGTCGCGGTGCACGTCCACGTCGGTCGCGAGACGAAGCTGACATGCCGACGCGAGCAGCGCCACCAGAAGCAGTCCGAGGAGGTGGACCGCGCGCCGCCGGCGAGCCCGGCCCGTCGCCGACGGCGCGGCGTCGTGACGTGTGGGCACGCGACCTCCGGGAGGGACACCGTCACCGAATGCACCCCCGGCGAGCGGACGGCTCAAGCCGGGAGCAGGAGGTGTCGAGATTATCGTAAGGCCGCGTTCCGGCCGGGCAACGCGACGCACGACGTCGCGTGCTGCAAACCGCACACGATCGCTCGCGCGAGGGAGCAGGACCACCACATGCGGGAGCGCCACGGGAAGAGGCGACTCGGGGAGATCCTCCTCGCACAAGGTGTCATCACCGACGGCGAGCTCGAGGATGCGCTCGCCGAGCAGTCCACCGGTGGCCGCCGGGAACGGCTCGGCGCCACGATCATCCGGCTCGGCATGGCCGAGGAAGCCGACATCGCCCACGCGCTGGCGAGCCAGCTCGGGCTCGGGACCGTCGACCTGGCGAAGGTCGGCGCGGAGTCGGCGGCGCTGTCGCGGGTGCCCCGCAAGCTCGCGGAGCGCCACCACATCCTCCCCCTCGCCATCGACGAGAACGACATCCTCGTCGTCGCGATGGCCGACCCCACCAACGTCGTCGCGCTCGACGACATCAAGCTGACGTCGGGACTGCGGGGCACGCGCGCGGTCGTGACGACCCAGTCGTCCATCGACGCAGCCCTGCGCCGGCTGTACGGCGCCGACCAGGAGGCCCTCGACGTCGTCGAGGGCCTCGAGAACGACGTCCAGACCATCGACGAGGACGAGGACCTCAACGCGGCGGCGGACGCCAGCGACGACCAGCCGATCATCCGGCTCGCGAACGCGATCCTGTCCGACGCCGTACGGGGGCGCGCCAGCGACGTGCACGTCGAGCCGGAACGCGACCGCGTCCGGGTCCGCTACCGCATCGACGGCATGCTGCGCGAGGCCATGCGGGTCCCCCGCCACATCGGTCCGGCACTGACCTCCCGCCTGAAGATCATGTCGAACCTCGACATCGCCGAGCGGCGCCGACCCCAGGACGGCCGCGCGATGATCCGCGTCGAGGGGCAGGAGGTCGACCTCCGCGTCTCCACCATGCCGACGATGTACGGCGAGGTGATGGTGCTGCGGCTCCTGCGCAAGGGCACGGAGCGGCTGAAGATCGACGACCTCGGGCTCGCCCCCGACCTGCGCGAGACCTTCGAGACCGCGCTGAGCCGGCCGCAGGGCCTCATCGTCATGACCGGTCCGACCGGCTCCGGGAAGACGACGAGCCTGTACGCCGGACTCGCGACCCTCGCCGACCCGGTCCGCAACATCATCACGCTCGAGGACCCGGTCGAGTACCAGCTGGCCGGCGTGAACCAGACCCAGATCAACCCGAAGGTCGACCTGACCTTCGCCCGGGGGCTGCGCACCGTGCTCCGTCAGGACCCGGACGTGGTGATGGTCGGTGAGATCCGCGACCGCGAGACCGCCGAGCTCGCCATGGAGGCCTCCTTCACGGGCCACCTCGTGCTCTCGACCCTGCACACGAACGACGCGCCGTCGACGATCGTGCGGATGGTCGACCTCGGCGTCGAGCGCTTCCTCATCGCGTCGTCACTGCTGCTCGTCGTGGCCCAGCGGCTCGCGCGCGTCGTGTGTCCCCACTGCAAGGAACCCACCGAGCCCGACGAGCGCACCCTCAAGCATCTCAACCTCACGCGCGAGGACCTGGCCGGCGTCGAGCTCGTCAAGGGCGCGGGCTGCCAGTTCTGCGAGCGCAACGGCTACTTCGGCCGGATCGGGCTCATGTCGATGCTGCGGGTCACCCCGCAGATGCGCGAGCTCATCACCGACGGCGCGTCCGAGACCGAGATCGCACGCCTCGCGCGCAAGCAGGGGATGCGTTCGCTGCGCGAGGACGGGCTGCTGAAGGCCTTCGCCGGTATCACCACCCTCGAGGAGGTGCTGCGCACGACCCCCGACGAGGCGCTCGGGGAGGAGACCGTGGCGATCGACACCTCGCTCGCGGAAGGCATCCAGCCGTACAGCGGCAAGAGCCACGACGAGGACACGGCACTGCCGCGCAGCAGCAACGACGGCGACGCGGGCGAGCGCTCGGTCCTCGTCGTCGACGACGACCCCTCGGTGCGGCAGCTGCTCGGGACGATGCTCATGGACGACTTCACCGTCTTCGAGGCCGCCACGGGCGAGGCCGCCATCGAGCTCGCCCGCCAGCACCGTCCGGACGTCATCGTGCTCGACTTCCGCCTCCCGGACACCGACGGCGTCGAGGTGACGCGGCTGCTGCGCGCCGACGCGCGGACGAACGACCTGCCGATCGTCATGATCACCGGTCACCCCGACGCGGCGGTCGAGGTGGAGGGGCTCGTCGCCGGCATCGACGACTACGTCACGAAGCCGTTCGACGGCGACGTCCTCCAGGCCCGGATCGCCGCCGCTGCCCGCCGCCAGCAGACCCGCTGAGTCCCACCGCGGCGGCGCGGAGCGACGCGCGCACGCACGACCCAGCTCGGGGCTGACGCGTCTCTTCGGCGTTCGCTCGGGCCTCGTCACGCTCGGTACCATCGGACGGACTCTGCGAGCGGTTCGTCCGTGGTGGCACGACCACGGCGGCGCGGCCCCTCCTCGCCACCGCCTCACCATTGCCTCGCCTTGAAGACCGGAAGGTTGCTCTCGTGGCCACGAAGGAAGACGTGCTCGAGGTCCTCGCCACCGTCAACGACCCCGAGATCAACAAGCCCATCACCGAGCTCGGCATGGTCGAGGACATCGTCATCGAGGGCTCGACGGTCGGCGTCAAGATCAAGCTCACCGTCCCCGGCTGCCCGCTGAAGGACAAGATCAACAACGACGTGACCGCCGCCGTGAAGCGTCTGGACGGCGTCAGCAACGTCCAGATCGCCTTCGGCTCGATGAACGAGCAGGAGCGCGCGCAGCTGTCCGCCGACCTGCGCACCGGCAACGGCCAGACCGCGCAGCCCGAGATCACGTTCGCGAACCCCAACTCGCCGACGAAGGTCATCGCGATCGCGTCCGGCAAGGGTGGCGTCGGCAAGTCCTCGGTGACCGTCAACCTCGCCGTGGCGCTCGCGCAGCAGGGGCACAAGGTCGGCGTGCTGGACGCGGACATCTGGGGCTACTCGATTCCCGCGCATGCTCGGCGTGCACGGAAAGCCGGTCGCGTTCGAGGGCATGGTCATGCCGCTGCAGGCACACGGCACGAAGGTGATCTCGATCGGGTTCTTCACCGACCCGGACCGGTCGGTGATCTGGCGCGGCCCCATGCTGCACCGGGCGCTGCAGCAGTTCCTCTCCGACGTGTACTGGGGCGACCTCGACTTCCTGCTCTGCGACCTGCCCCCGGGCACCGGCGACATCGCCATCTCGCTGGCACAGATGCTGCCGAACGCCGACATGGTGGTCGTCACGACCCCGCAGCAGGCGGCGCAGAAGGTGGCCCTGCGGGCCGGGAAGGCCACCGAGCAGACCGGCATGAAGGTGTCGGGCGTCATCGAGAACATGGCGGCCTTCACCTGCCCCGACTGCGGTTCGACGCACGACGTGTTCGGCCACGGCGGTGGTCAGGAGCTCGCCGACGCGCTCGGCACGACGCTGCTCGGTCGCATCCCGATCGACGTGCGGCTGCGCGAGGGCAGCGACGCGGGCGTGCCGCTCGTCGTCTCGGACCCGGACGTGCCGGCCAGCCAGGCCATCACGTCGGTCGCCAAGCAGCTGGCCGCCAACGCGAAGTCGCTCGTCGGTCGCTCGCTGCCGCTCGCCGTCTCCTGACCGGCGCTCCGGCGCCCTGACGGACGCTCCGGGTGTCCGGACCGGCGCTCAGCCGCCGGCGCCCCACGTCTCGTGGTGCACGACCTCGTCGAGGTCGTGCCAGCCGCGGTCGAGGGAGCCCGACCGCCGATCCCTCAGCGGGTGGCCGATCGTGACGACGCCGATCGGGTGGATGCGGGCCGGGATGCCGAGCAGGTCGGCCAGCCCGGGCAGCCGGTGGACCCCGAGGAAGCCGGCGGCCAGACCCTCGTCGACGGCGGCGAGCAGGAGCAGCATGAACGAGGCACCTGCGTCCAGCCACCAGTAGGGAACGGGCCAGTCCGGCTCCGCGTCGGGTCCGAGCTTGTCCGACTCGGCGTAGCGGTCCCGGTAGGCCTGCTCGTCGACGCAGGGCACGACGTGCACGGGCGCGGCCGACAGCCACGGGTGGAATCCGGCGTCGACGTACGCGTCCTCGCCGGCGAGCGCGGCGACCTCGGCCCGGCGGCCGCCGTCGGTGATCACCAGGAACCGCTGCCCCTGGCTGAACCCGGCGCTCGGGGCGCGTCTGGCCGTGTCGAGGATGCGGCGAACCGTGGCGCGGGGAACCGGCGTGTCGCGGTAGCGGCGCACCATCCGCCGCCGGGCCACGGTCTCGCGGAGCTCCACCGGTGCACCTCCCGCCTCAGGGACGCAGCCGCCCCCGCACGCCCCGCCACACCTTCGCGCTCAGCACCCCCAGGCCGACCCCCGCCACCACGTCGGTGAGGTAGTGCACCCCCACGTAGATGCGCGACACCCCCACGAACCCGGCGGCAGCCGTCGCCACCCGCCGACCCCCGGGCGGCAGCGAGGGCGAGATCGCTCCGGCCACGGCCGCCGCGACGGCGACGTGCCCGCTCGGCCACGAGGAGCCCGACGGCTTGGCGACCAGCCGGAAGGCCCCGTGGGCCTCGTACGGGCGCGGTCGGTCGACGAACGGCTTCAGGCCCTGTGCCGCGATCCAGGCCACCGCGCCGGCGCCCGCCACGTCCGCGGCCACGTGCGGGCGGCGGGCCGCCAGCAGGGCCGCCGAGGACCCGGCGACCGCGTAGACGGACCCGAGGTCGGTCCCCGCACCGATGATCCGGTCACCGACCGGACCGAGGGGCCGGGACAGGGCGGTGCCGGCGCGGCGGTCCCACCGCAGCAGCGTGCGGGACCGGACGGCGGCCAGCGACGCCCCGAGCGCAGCAGCGGCCAGGGTGAGAGTGGTGCGCTCACCCACGCGACGCGGGTCCCGGTCGACGACATGTGGTCGGGCGCTGCACTAGGTGGCCTCCGGATCCATCGGTGGGGGTCGCTGCTCGTCCCGCGGACGCGACGAGGGCTCCAGCAGCGCCCGCCCCATCGAGGACCGCACGTCCCGCAGATCCTTGCTCATGCTCCGCAGCTCGCGGTCGAGGTCGTCCAGGTCGGCGGCGCGCTTGAGCTCCTCGATGCTCCGCGACGTCTCGCTGCGGAAGCGTGCGATGGCCTTGCCGGCCTGACGCGCGAGCTCGGGCAGTCGCTCCGGCCCGAACACGAGCAGCGCGACGACGGCGATCACGAGCATCTCCGACACACCGAAGTTGCCCATGGTGCACGGACCTCGTTGACGGGGGGACGCTGCTCACAGCGTAGCGCCGGCCGGGCGCCCTACCGCGGTCGCTCCCCGAGCGTGACGGACAGGGTCTGACGGTTGCCGTCGCGCAGCACCTCGAGCTCGACCGTGTCGCCCGGCGACAGGCGGCGGATGCGCAGGACCAGATCGCTCATGCTCTCGATCGGCGTGCCGTTCAGCGACAGGATCACGTCGTCGGGCTGCACACCGCCCGCCGCCGCCCCGGTCCCCTCCTGCACGCTGTCGACGAGCGCACCCTCCTGCTGGCCGAGGCCGAGCCGCTGGGCCATCTCCCGCGGCACGTCGGTCCCCGTGATCCCGAGCAGCGGGTGCTCGACGTAGCCCTTCTCGACGAGCTCCTCGGCGGAGGCGACCGCCTGGTCGACGGGGATCGCGAACCCGACGCCCTGGCTGCCGCCCGACCCCGACAGGATGGCGGTGTTGATCCCGATCAGACGCCCCTCGGCGTCGACGAGCGCACCGCCCGAGTTACCCGGGTTGATCGCCGCGTCGGTCTGGACGACCGCCGGGATGACCAGCGCGCCGTTCTGGCCGGGCACCTGGATCTCACGGTTCACCGCGCTGACCACCCCCGCGGTGACGCTCGCGTCGAGGCCGAAGGGGCTCCCGATCGCGATGGCCGTCTCGCCGACGACCAGCGGCGGCTTCTCGCGGATGTTGACGGCCGGCAGACCATCACGGTCGATGCGCAGCACGGCGAGGTCGTTCAGCGGGTCCGTGCCGACGACCTCGGCGTCATGGGTCTCGCCGTCGGACAGGCGGACGCGGAGCACGTCCGCCTCCTCGACGACATGGTTGTTCGTGAGGATGTAGCCGTCGGAGCGGTAGATCACCCCGGAGCCGAGCCCGGCCTCCTGCTCGAGGGTGCCGATCCCCACGCCGCCGCCACCCTGGGTGATGATGTCGATCCGCACCACGCTCGGCGTCACGGCCCGGGCGACGGCGCTGACGACCGACCCGCGCTCCTGCTCGCCGGCGACCTGCACGACGGGGGCACGCAGCGTGCCGGCGCCGTCGAACGCCGGCGTGGCACGCAGGACGGCGAGCGTCCCGGCCGTCCCGATGACCGCACCCACGAGCGCCCCGACGAGACCGGTCACCGCCGGGTTCCGCGGCCGGCGCGGTGGACGCGGCGGCGCGTCGACCGTGCCGGTCGTGTCCGGAGGCCGGATCGAGCCGACCGGTGAGCCCGGGCCCTCGTTGTCCGCGCCCCACTCCGGGGGCGGCGGCTGCGGCAAGGGGTCGAGCGCCAGGGTGTCCCGGTGTGTGCCGCTCGTGTCGTCGGCTGCCGATGTCTGCGGCACGGTCGGCGCGTCGTCGTCGGCCGCGTTCGCGAAGGGCGACCCGGCGGCCTGTGGCCAGCGGACACCCCGCTGCATGGGACGGGTGGCCGTCCAGACGCGCCCGTCGGACGCGTCGGTGGCCGCCGACCCCACCGCGGACCGGCCGGTCGACGAGGTGGCCGCGCCCGGCGCGTCGGGCGCCCACGGGCTGTCCGGCTCGCGCCCCCACGGGCTGTCCGACTCGCGCCCCCAGGGGCTGTCCGACTCGCGCCCCCACGGGCTGTCCGACTCGCGCCCCCACGGGCGACGCCACTCCTCCTGGTCACGTGCCATTGCGCTCACGTCCCTCGCCGGCCGCCGACCCCTCGAAGGGCCACAGCCAGTCGGCCACCCGTGTCGTCCCACGCCACAGCCGTCCGACCAGCGACGGTGGCGGGTCGCTCGGCAGACCCCCCATGGCCGTCAGCACCTGCCCGTAGGGGGCGTCGCTGATCGCCGTGAAGGTGCGGTCCTGCCCCGTCCACACCAGCCGCTCCGGCTCGCTGCCCGGCCACCGGTAGGCGTAGACGCCGCCCGCCGACACGGCGGTCGCGCCACGGAGCGCTGTGCGGTCCACCTTGCCCACCTGCTCGTAGACCGAGAGGGTGTACAGCCCGTCGCTGTACACGAGGTGCAGCGAGGTGCCGTTCGCCTCCGGCATCGCGTACCCGGCACGAAGGGTATAGCCGCCGGCAAGTGACGAGGGTACGGCCCAGCCGATGTCGTCGAGTGCGCGCAGACCGGGCAGCGTGAGCTCCTCGACGGCGCCGGTGCTCTGCTCGTCCGCCCCGGTCGGGGCCGTGACCGACAGCTGGCTGACGTTGAGGTCCGTGAAGGCGACCAGCCGCACCACCGATCCGTCGGCCTCGAAGGTCTCGCGGCGCACGACCAGTCCGGTGCGCCGGTCCACGTAGAGGCGCTCGCAGTCGTGGTCCGAGTCGCGCGCCCGGATCGCCAGGGCGATGGCCGGCCCGGTGCGTAACTCGACGACGTCCTGCTCCGTGACCGTGTACTTGCGCAGCAACTCGCCGACCGAGAAGTCCGTTCGCTCGACGTTGCCGAGGCGGAGCAGCGTCCCCGCCTGGGGCTGCCAGAACGTCCCGTCGTCCGCGTCACGCCCGACCAGCCACGCCTCGGCCCGTCCCACCCGTAGCCCGCCACCGGTGCCCTGGGCCACCTCGACCTCCGCCACGTTCGGTCCGGCGCTGCCGAAGCTGACGATCGCCAGGCGTCCCTCGTAGGCACTCGACCGGCTCGCCTCGACCGCGCGGTCGAGGACGGCACGCCACGGCGGCTGCGTGTCGTCCGTCAGGGTGGCGCTCGTCGCCGTCGGCGTGCCCTCGGAGGTCAGGACCGCACCACCCGAGGTCGCGGCAGGCTCGCCAGCCGTCGCCGCCGTGGCGGGGCTGCGGGCACCGGCGGCCGGCATCAGCAGCAGCAGGGCGGCGAGCCCCGCCGCCAGCACGGACGTGGTCACGACCTCACCGCGCCGGGGTACCGAGGTCCACCGGCGTGAGCACGGGTCCGCCCCCGACGCGGGCCACGTGGTCGACGACGTACATGTCGACGGGTGGGACCACCGTCCCGTTCCCGTCACCGCCGGCCAGGAAGATGGCGGCGCCGACGACGATGCTCACGCCGACGGCTGCGGAGGCAATCCTGAGGCGGTGCTGACGCCGAAGCCGCGCCTCGCGGGCCTCGGCGAGCGCGTCGCTGAACAGGGCTTCGGGCGGGTCCAGGTTGGGCAGACCGCGCAGGGCGCTGCGTGCGTCACGGATCTCCTCGAGCTCGGCGAGGCACGCGTCGCACCGGGCGAGGTGCCGGGTGACCCGCAGCGCGTCGTCCTCCGCCAGCTCGTCGTCGAGGAAGGCGGAGAGGAGGTCACCCTCGTGGCGCTCACGCATCGGGGGCCTCCCGCGGCGTGTTCCCGAGCGCCTGGCGGACCATGCGCCGTCCACGGTGGATTCGGGAACGGACCGTCCCGAGTGGCCAGCCGGTGGCCCGTGCGATCTCCTCGTAGGACAGGCCCTGCACGTCGCACATCACGACCGCGGTGCGGAAGGCCGGCGGTAGCTCGGTGATGGCCTGCTCGATGTCGCCGCGCAGCACGCCGCGCTCGAGGTGCTCGGCCGGTCCGGGGCCTTCCTCCTCGGGCTGTCGCCACTCCTCGTCGGGGAGCGGCTCCATCAGGACCCGCTTGCGCCGGCGCACGCGGTCGAGGAAGAGGTTCTTCGTGATCCGGTAGAGCCAGCCCTCGAAGGTGCCCGGCTCGTACTTGTCGAGGTTGCGGTAGACCCGCACGAAGACGTCCTGCGAGAGGTCCTTGGCCTCCTCCGGGTCGCCCGTCAGGCGGTAGGCCATCGTGTAGACCTTGCGCCCGTAGCGGGTCGCGATCTCGTCCCAGGTAGGGACCGGATCGGCCTCGAACGCCGGCAGCTGATCATCGCGCGAGCCCGCGTCGGCAGAGACGTTCCCGGCGGCCGAGCGCGACGGCCCGTCGCCTGGTGGCGCTGTCACGAGGACGCTCTCCTCGGGGTGGACGGCAAGAAACCAGGGCGCCACGTGGCGCCCGTTCGTCAACAGCGTAACGGCGGACATGCGTCCTGCCTCCCATCCGGAGCACCGCCGACCGTGCACAGGCAAATACGGGGGGTGACCGTCAGGACGGCCCCGGGCGGCGGGAACTGCTCGTGCAACGGCGTCCGGCCCACCGCGGTTCCCGGCGGGGGCCGCAGGCGTGCACTGAGCGTTCGGACAGGGGCGCGAGGCGGTGTGGCCGGGGCGCGCTGGGTGCGGGTGGGTTCTCGGGTGGACGCGACGAAACCCGCCGCATTCGGCGGTTTCCGTTCCGGCTGCGGCCGAGCCGCACGCCCCCAACGCCGGAAGCCGCCGCATTCGGCGGTTTCCGTTCCGGCTGCGGCCGAGCCCCGCCCGCCCCAGCGCGGGGCGGCGGTCAGAAGAAGCGGATCTTCGCGGCGAACTCGGCGGCAGGCGCCAGGATGACCGCGAGGTAGAACATGCCCGTCGACGCCTGGATCGACTTGCCGCCCTCCTTGGCGAGCTTCACGTTGAATGCGGCGATGATCGCCACGAGCGCGAGGACCCCGCCGCCGATCATGATCGTCATGCTGCCGACGCTCAGCAGCGGCGAGAAGCTCATCGAGCAGACCTCGGCCTCCTGGCCGGTGAGCCCGACGCAGGGGGCGGGCTCCATCGCGGAGAGCGCGACCGCGACCCCGCCGGCGGCCACGGCCGCGACGTTCGCCCAGGCCATCCACACCATGTAGCGGTTCGAGAGGCGGCGCTCGACGAGGTACCAGTGCCCGAGCACGAGCCCGTCCCAGATCCCCCCGAGGAAGAGGCCGCCGGCGAGGATCTCGATGATCCCCCGCGTCAGCCCACCACCCCCGCCGAGCGCGCTGCGCAGATCGGCGACGGCCACCAGCGCACCGATGCCGACGACCGTGGCGACGACGCCCAGGATGCGTCCCACCGCCGGAGCGCGAACGGCCAGTGCGATCACCGAGAGCGCCACCAGGATCGCCGTGGCGGCGAGCCCCCGCGAGACCCACGCGGCCGCTCCGACGGCACCACCGTCGCCGGCCGCGACCGCCGACAGGGGTGCCTGCATCGACGCCCAGGCCCCCCAGGCCATGAGCCCGAGGCTGCTGCCGAGCAGGATCTCGTAGCCGTGCCGCACGTGGCCCCAGGTCGGCGCGAACCAGAGGAGCACGAGCCCGCCGACCGCAGTCTCGGCGAGCACCACAGCGAGCACGGCGGCAGGCGCGTTCACGGTTCCTCCGCAGGGATCGGCCGCCGGGGCGAGCCCCCGGCCGCAGCAGGGTGCCACCGCGGGACCGTCCGTCGCGAACCAGCGGGCGGCCCGACGCTTGTCGGGCCGCCCGCTGGCGTCGCTGGAGTCGCGGTCGGATCAGCCGCCGCTGCCCCCGTTGCCACCGCCCCCGCCGGGGTTGATGTCGACGTTCACGTTGTCGGGGACGGAGGGGCCACCGTTGCCGCCGCCGTTGCCGGCGCCGTTGAAGAACAGCAGCCAGACGGCGAGCACGACGACGAGGATGCCGACGATCGCCGCGATCACGGTGCCGGCGCCCGGCCCGCCGCGGTCCGTGACGATGACCTCGCGCTCCCGCTCGCGGGGCTCGGCGCGGGGCGCCTCTCGGGGATGTCGCTCCTGTGCCATGGTCGTCCTCCTTGAGCGTCGTCGGTGGTGCAGCCGTGGCAGCTGCGACGACGTGCACCGACACTACGCACGGTGCGGGCACGCGAACCATGCGTGAGTGGCGGCGGGCGGACACCCCCGCGCGGCGTGCCTGCCCGATCGCGGGTGCGCGCCCTGGGCACCAGGCCGGGGGCCGTTCGTCCGCCGGGGGGTACGCTGATCTGGCGTCGACTTCCTCCAGCCCCGCGTAGCGCGGCGGCACACGTCGACGGGTAGATCCGAGCCGAGACGGGGACACCGCCCGTCGCGGCCAGAACGTCGAGGACGACGATGACGAGCTGCGATCCCGGCCTGAAGAAGACCCGTGAGCTGGTGGTGACCGACGCGCACACGGCGACGGCGCTCGGCTCCGGGGACGTGCCGGTGCTCGGCACCCCGGCGCTGCTGGCGCTCGCCGAGGAGGCCTGCGTCGCGGCCATCTCGGAGGACATGGAGTCGGGGATGACCTCGGTGGGGGCCTGGGCCGAGATCGAGCACGACCAGGCGACCCCGGTCGGCCACGCCGTCTGCGCCGAGGCGACGCTCGTCGGACACCACGGACGCCGGTTGGAGTTCAACGTCATCGTCCGCGAGAACGAGACCATCGTCGCGAAGATCCGGCACCGCCGGGTCCTCGTGGACCGCGAGCGCTTCCTCGAGCGGGTCGCCGGCGCGAACGGCAGCGCCACCACCTGAGCGGAACGTCCCCGAGGCGCTGCCTACCCGTAGGCGGCCGTCGACTGGCGCCGGTAGGTCCGGTCGAGCAGCACGTTCACGACCGCCGGCACACCGGACTCCTGCGCGCGGTCGAGCGCCGGGCGGATGTCCTCGGGGCGCTCGACACGCTCGCCGTACCCGCCGAGTCCCTCGACGACCGTCTCGTAGGCGACCTGCTGCGAGAGGTCCTGTGCCACGAGGTTCGCGTCGCCGTAGACGTTCTCGTGGAACGCCTTCATCTCGCCCCAGGCGCCGTCGTTGCCGATCACGCCCACGAAGGGCAGCCCCTGCCGGGCGGCGGACTCGTACTCGAAGGCGTTGAACCCGAAGGAGCCGTCGCCGTACACGACGAGGATGGGCGCGTCGGGATGGACGTGCCGGGCGGCGAGCGCGAACGGGGCGCCCACGCCGAGGCAGCCGAACGGCCCGGGGTCCATCCAGTGGCCGGGCTTGTCGACCTGCACGTAGCCGGCGGTGTGCGCGACGATGTCGCCGCCGTCGCCGATGACGATCGCGTCGGGATCGACCCACCGTGCCACCTCCGCGGCGAAGCGCAGGGGGTGCACCGGGCTGGCGTCGGACGTGGCGGCCTCGAGCCGGCTGGCGCGGCGGGTCGCCTCCTGCTCGCGCAGGTCGGTGAGCCAGGGCGTCGGCTCCCGGCGGCCGAGCTTGCCCTCGTGCTCGAGCAGCGCCTGCAGGAACAGACGCACGTCGGCGACCACGCCCACGTCGACGGGGCGGTTGTGTCCGACCCGGTCGGCCTGCGGGTCGACGTGCACGACGGTCACGTCGTCGAGGTAGCCCTCGCCGCGCCCGTACCCGAGCCGGAAGTCGAAGTCGATGCCGAGCGCGACGATGACGTTGGCGTGCCGCAGTGCGTGCCGGCGGGTGAGCGCGAGCAGGTGCTCGTGGCCCGAGGGCAGGATCCCCCGTGACATGCCGTTGACGTACACGGGCAGCTGCGCGAGCTCCGCGAGCCGCCCGAGCTCGTCCCACCCCTGCGCCCAGTAGGTCCCGGAGCCCGACAGGATCACCGGGTGCTCGGCGCCGGCGATCAGGTCGGCCACCTGTGAGACCGCGTCGGGATCGGGCCCGGGCGCGCTCGTGAACCGCTGCCGCGCCGGCCAGACGACCTCGTCCTCGTCGACCGGGGTCATGAGCACGTCCATGGGGACGTTGAGGTAGGAGGGGCCCATCCTCGGGCTCAGCGCCGCCCGCAGTCCGTAGCCCATGAACTCGGGCAGCCGGCGCGTCTCGAGCGCGAGCTCCGAGCGCTTGGTGACGGGGCGCAGCAGCTCGACCTGCGGGGCGTCCTGCAAGGCGCCCATGGCTTCGAGCCCGAGCGGGTTGCGGCCACCGAGCAGCAGCATCGGCGAGTTCGCGTAGTAGGCGTTCACCACCCCCGTGACCGCGTCGGTGACGCCGGGTCCGGCGGTGACGGCAGCCGCGCCCGGACGGAACGTCAGCCGCGCGTACGCGTCGGCAGCGTGGGCGGCCGCCTGCTCGTGGCGAACGTCGATCACCCGGATGTCCTCGGCGACGCAGCCCTCGTAGATCCCCGAGATGTGCCCGCCCGTCAGCGTGAAGAGGGCGTCGATGCCCTCGCGCCTCAGCTGCTTCGCGATCAGCTGCCCGCCGTGGAGGTACTCGCCCACTGACTGCCTCCTGTCCTGGTACCGGCACCCTAGTGGGCGATCAGCGCACGGGATGCCGGGTCGCGACCGCACGGGCGAAGTCGGCGGCGGTCACGACGTGCGCCGTCGCATCGCCCTCCTGACGTGCGCGGGCGTGCGCCTCCTGCCGCGCCTGGTGGCAGAGGGCGACGAGGTCCGCGCCGGACCGGCCGCCGGTCGCGGCGGCCACCGCCGAGAGGTCGACACCCGCGGTCGGCATGCGACGCGTGCACTGCTCGAGGATCCGCCACCGGGCGGCCTGGTCCGGCAGGGGGAGCTCGAGGACACGGCTCAACCGGTCGCCGCCGCGCAGGTCGGGATCGACCGCCTCGAGCCGGCTGGCGGTCCCGATGACGAGCACCCCGGCCGCCGGCGCGAGGCCGTCCATCTCGACGAGCAGCTGCGCGCGCTGCCGATCGCCGACGGCATCCCCGGACCCGTCAGGGCCGGCGCCGAGCGCGTCCACGTCGTCGATGAACACGATCGCCGGGCGGTTCGCGCGGGCGCGGGCGAAGAGCCGCTGGACGGCCTGCTCCGGCTCGCCGGCCCAGGTGCGCGACACCACGGTGGCCGAGACGGGGTGGACGGCGCAGCGGTCCCCGGCGGCGAGGACGCGGGCGACGCTCGTCTTGCCGCTCCCGGTCGGGCCGACGAGCAGGATCCCGCGGGGGGGCTCCACGCCGAGGGACCGGGCCAGTGCGGGCTCGGCGAGCATGGCCTCGGCCTGGCGCAGCTCGTGCGTGACGGCCTCCGGCAGGACGAGCCGCTCCCAGGTCCAGACCCCGACGGTGGACCGGTCAGGGTCGTGGGGCCCGGCGAGCGCCGCGGCGAGATGCGCCGCCGAGATGGCGACGGGCTCGCCGCTGCCGGCGGCGTCGCGGAAGGCCGCCAGGGCCGCACGCTCGACGAGTGCCACCAGGGCCGCGGCGGATTGCCCGGCGGTCGCCTCGACGATCTCGTCGGGCGGGATCGTCACGGTGGCGGGGCGCCGGCCGAGCTCGGCCTCGAGAACCGCCCGGCGCGCGTCGGCGTCGGGAAGGTCGACGCGGACGTGATGGTCGAAGCACCCCTGACGCACGACGGCCGGGTCGAGGGCGTCGCGGTCGCTCGAGGCCGCGACCACCAGGACGCCGTCGATCTCCTGCGACTCCTCGAGCGCCCGCAGCAGCTCGGCGACGAGCCGCTCCTCACCGGGGTGACCCGGCCGGTGGTGCGCAACCGCGTCGAACTCGTCGAAGAGGAGCACGGCGGGACGGTGGTCGACGACGAGCTCGAAGGCGCGGCGGACGGTGGCGGCCGGATCCCCACCGCCCACGAGGTCGCCGGTGGACAGGTGCAGCAGGGCGCAGCCGTACTCGCCCGCCAGGCAGCGTGCGATGTGCGTCTTGCCCGCTCCCGACGGTCCGTGCAGCAGGACGCCGTTGACGCGCGGCCGGTCGGTGCCGCCGGGCGACGGACGACGCAGGCGGGGCCCGACCGTCGCCGCCAGTCCGCGGACGACGTGCGCCATGCCGCCGACGTCCGCGAAGGTGGGCAGCGTGTCGGCCGCCTCGAGCTCCACGGGTGCCCGACCGGGTGCTGGTGTCAGCGAAGGGCGCGGCGGGGCGGCGCGGGCGACCCGCGACACCCCGGGCCCCTGCACGCTCGTGACGAATCGGACGAGGGAGTCCTGACGCTGGCGGCGCGCACGCCGACGCCACAGGACGAGCGCGGCCAGGGCCAGGCCGGTCACGAGCAGCAGCAGGATGGTGGGCAGCAGCACGGCACACCCGCAGGAGAGGTACGCCGATGCTACTCAGCGCCGACCGACGGCGAACCGCCCGCCCGGGCCGTGCGCGTCAGCGGCTGCGCAGCCACTCGACGAGGGTGCGCACCGGCGCGCCGGTCGCCCCCTTGGCGAGGTAGCCGCTGCGCTCGTCCGACCAGGCGACACCGGCGATGTCGAGGTGGGCCCACGGGATGTCGGCACCGACGAACTCGTGCAGGAACAGCCCCGCACGGATCGTTCCGGCGCCCTTCCAGCCGGAGTTCTTGACGTCCCCGACATCGCCCTTGAGGTCCTCGCCGTACTGCTCGGAGGCGACGGGGAGCCGCCAGAAGGGCTCGCCGGCGCGCTGTCCGGCGGCGAGCAGCGCGTCGGCCAGCCCGTCGTCGGTCGCCATCAGCGCGCCGATCTTCGGTCCGAGCGCCACGGTGGCGGCCCCCGTGAGCGTGGCCATGTCGACGATGAGGTCCGGCGACAGCTCCGAGGCGTGCACGAGCGCGTCGGCGAGGACCAGCCGTCCCTCGGCGTCGGTGTTCAGCACCTCGACCGTCTTCCCGCCGTGGATGTGGAGCACGTCGCCCGGGCGGATGGCGCTGCCGGAGGGCATGTTCTCGGCGAACGCGAGCAGGCCGGTGATCCGGACGGGCAGCCCCAGCTCTGCCGCCGCCTTGACGGTGGCGAACACGGCGGCCGCTCCGCCCATGTCCATCTTCATGGTCTCCATGCTCGCGCTCGGCTTGAGCGACAGGCCACCCGAGTCGAAGGTGATGCCCTTGCCGACGAGCGCGACGTGCCCGCTGGCGCCGTCCGGGGCGTAGGTGAGCTCGACGAGCCGCGGCGGGGCCGTGCTGCCGGCGCCGACACCGAGCAGGCCGCCGTAGCCACCCTCCTCGAGCGCCTCCTCGTCCAGGACGCGGACCGTGACGCCGGTGCCGGACAGCTCGGTCGCGACCCGATCGGCGATCGCCGGCGGTCGCTTGTCCCCGGACGGCAGGTTGACGAGGTCACGTGCCAGCAGCGCGGCGGCCGCGGTGATCCGGCCGACCTCGATGCCGGCCTGCCACCCGTCGGGGTCGACATCTCGGGCCGCGTGGAGCGCCACGACCTCGAGCGCGTGGTCGTCCCGGTCGCTCTTGTAGGTCGAGAACCGGTAGGCGCCGAGCAGGATGCCCTCGACGACCGCCTGGGCGGCGGTCGCCGGCTCGACCCCGGGCGCGGCCGACGGCAGCGTGGTCGCGAGGCGCGCCACCCGCGACGTTGCGTCGGCGATCGCCGCGCCGGCGCGGCGGAGGCGCTCCGCGTCGACGTCCGCCTCGTCGCCGAGCCCCACGACGAGGAGCGTGCGGGCGTCGAGGCGGCCCCGTGTCGGGATCCGCGCCACGGAGCCGACGCTGCCGTCGAAGTCGAGCCCGGCGAGCTCCTCGACGAGGTCGATCTCCAGGGCGGTCGCGAGCGCGTCGGCCTCGGGGCCGAGTGCGGGACGGGGATGGTCGGCGTCGTCCCCGGCGACGGCGGTCGCCGGGATGGCGATCACGTCGGCCGACGCGGCAGCCAGGGCGTCGCGGGCAACCTCGAACGTGGGCACGGGCGGTTCCTTCGGATCGGGCTCGAAGCGGCAGCGTAGTGGGGAGGCCTCGCCGCGCTCACGGCGGCGCCGGGTGCGATGGGGTCCGGGTACGGCCCTACCATGCCGCCTGATGACTGAACCCTCCCACCCTGCCGTCCGCCCCGTCGATCTGCGCGATTACGTCGCGTTCCACCCGGACGCCGCGCAGCGGGTGCGGGTCTTCGCCACGCCGGGACTCGCGGTGGATCTGTGGTGCCTCGAACCGCAGCAGTCCACGCCGGTGATCCACGACGAGCGTGCGGACATCACCTACACGGTGCTCGGCGGCAAATCCTGGTTCGTGACCGAGGAGGGCGAGATCGGCCTGGACCCCATGGGGGCGCTCCTCGTCCCCGCCGGGGTCGTGCACGGCATCGACAACCGGGCTCCCGATCCGCTCGTGGTCGTGGCGTCGTCGTCGCCGCCCACCGCTCCCGATGCCGGCGAGGACGACCCGGTCAGTGACGACGGCGCAGCCATCCGCGAGGACCCCCGCGCCCGCCGGGGCGCGGTCGCGCGGATGCTCGACGGCCTGCGCCGCCCCCGACGCTGAGGGCGACAGGTCGGCCACGGAGTGCTTTACTCTCCGTGATGAGACCCGGCCCTCCCCGTGGCGCCGTCGCCGAGCTCGAGGTGACGGTGACCGACACCATGGCCGCCACCGTCGGTGGCGAGCGCATCCATGCCGTGTATGGCACGGCGGCGCTGGTGGGTCACATGGAGGAGGTCTGCCGCCGCCTGCTCGTCGGCCATCTCGAGCCGGGCGAGGAGGGCGTCGGCTACGCCATCGACGTCACGCACCGTGAGCCCGTGCCGGTGGGGGCACGCATCGTCCTGACCGCGACCGTGGCGCGGGTGTCCTCGCGGCAGCTCGTCTGCGAGGTGCTGGTCCGGCACGGCTCGGCGCTCGTGGCGCGCGGGTCGTTCGAGCAGCGCATCGTCGATGCGGAGGCGTTCGCGCAGCGGGTCGCCTCGCGCACCGCGCTGCCCGGCTAGCGGCGCGGAGTGACCGGATTCGACGGACTCATAATCCGTTGGTTCCAGGTTCGATCCTGACGACCCACGATCTGGTCGACCGTCGTCAGGTCAGGCGGGCGCCAGCCCAGGCACGTCCGTCCTCCACCCGTCATGCGCTCGGCTCACCACACGAGAGAACCACCCCGTGGGAACAGCGATGTGGCTACAATTATGATGCCAAAGTGGCGACGAGGACACCCATCATGGCTGAGGTAGGCATCCGGGAGCTCCGCGACCACCTCAGCAGCTACCTGGACCGGGTCCGTGACGGTGAGGAGGTCGTCGTCACCGACCGCGGCAAGGCCGTGGCGAGGGTCGTCCCGATCGACCGTCCGCGGCCCTACGACCGCCTCGTCGACGATGGCCTCATCGACCCATCGAAGGCCGAGACGCGGACGCGCCCGAAGACGCGGGTCGAGGCGGAGGGCTCCGTGAGTGGTCTCGTCGCGGACCAGCGTCGTTGATCGCATACTTCGACACCTCGGCGTTCATCCCGCTGATCGTCGAGGAACCTGGTTCCGAAGCCGCAGGACGGCTCTGGGACGACGCCGACCACCTCGTGACCGTGCGGCTCCTCTACGTCGAGGCCCGCGCTGCCGTCGCGCAGGCGGAGCGGACGGGTCGGGTCACCCGGCGACAGCTCCCGAGGCTCGTCGCGGACGTGGACTCCCTCTACGCACAGCTCGACCACCTGGACGTCGACGAGATCCTCGTCCGACGCGCGGGCGAGCTGGCCCAGCAGGTCGGGCTCCGCGGATACGACGCTGTCCATCTCGCAGGCGCCGAACGGCTGCGTGATCGCGAGCTCGTTCTCGTTGCAGGCGATGGTCCGCTCCTCGACGCGGCCACGGAGCTGGGACTTGCCGTCGCGAGAACCTGACGTGGCAGGCCGGCCGCATCAACGCGCGGCCAGGACTCGCGGGACTCATGGACTGGCCGGGGCCGGCCGCACCCGCACGTCGAAGCTGCCCGACAGGTCGCCGCCGTCGGCCAGGCGCAGCCGGAAGTCGGCCGCGTACCGGTCGTCGGACCGGTGCACCGCCAACGATCCGTCGACCGCGACCGCGCTCCGCCCGTCGACGCGGACGACGACGTGCGCGCCGTCGGTCCGGTCGTCGCAGCCGTCGGCGCAGCCACCGACGACGGGCGTCCTGCTGCCGGCCTGCAGGACGGCCGGGTTCTCGACGACGATGACGATCTGGGTGCCGGCGATGGTCCGGGTCACGATGCACAGGTCGGTGTCCGGTCCCTGGCCGGGGTCGCAGTCGCCGTGGAGCACCTCCGGCTCACCGGCCGAGATGGCGACCCGGCGCCCCTCGAGCCGACCGGTCGCCTGGATGCCGTCGTCCGCACTGACGGCCTGCCGCTGGACGACGCCCGCGTCGGTACAGCCGACGGCCGCCACCACGAGGGCAGCCGTCGCCACGACCCGTCGCCAGCGCATCGCACCATCCTCGTCGGCGGGCGGCAGGGTAGCCACGTGGCGCCTGCAGGCAGCCGCGAGCGCGGGCCGCACCGGCCCTGGGCGGGATCGGCGGCGCCCGTTACTTTGTCGACGGTCGTCCAGGAAACGTCACACGTCCTCGGGAGGTCGTGGCGGGTCCAGACGGGCGGCGGGAGGGAGTCGGCCATGGTGCCATCCAGCGACGTGCCCCTCGCGGCGGGTCACGGGGTGCGACCCCTGCTGCTCACGCTGCTCGGCGACGTGGTCCTGCCGTCGGGCGGTCGGGCGTGGCTCGGGGCGCTGACCGACGCGATGGGGCTGCTCGAGGTCTCGCCGGACGCGACCCGGCAGGCGCTGCGCCGCCTCGCCTCCCAGAACCTCGTCACCCCCGAGCGCCACGGCCGCCGCGCGTCGTACGCGCTCACCGGGCCGGGCCGGCGCCGGCTCGAGGAGGCGGCGGAGCGCATCTACCTCCGTCGCAGCCTCGCCTGGGACGGTCGGTGGCGCATCCTGACCTACTCGTTCGCCGAGGAGCACCGCGCGGCCCGTGACGCCCTGCGGCGCGAGGTCGAGTGGCTCGGCTACGGGGCGCTCGGGACGGGCATGTGGATCTGCCCGTGGGACCTCGGCACGGCCCTCGATGCGGTGCTCGCCAAGCACGGGGTGGTCGGCGCGGTCGAGACCTTCACGTCCGAGCTCGACGGCGACGACCGGGCGCTCGCGGCGCGGGCCTACGACCTGAGCGAGCTCCGCGCCGGGCACCGCGCCTTCCTCGACCGGTTCGGTCCCGAGCTCGCAGCGCTGCAGGACGGCGGCGCGGACATCGACGACCGGGAGGCGCTGCGCCGGCGGCTCCTGCTGGTCCACGCGTGGCGCAAGTTCCTCTTCCTCGACCCGGGGCTGCCCCCGGCACTGCTACCCGATGACTGGCTCGGCGACGAGGCCGGCGCGGTGTTCCTCGCCCTCTACCGCGGGTACGAGCCGGCGGGCTGGCAGGCCTGGGAGCGCATCGCCGCCGACGCCGACCCGGACGGGACCGTCCCTGCGCACCGGCGTACGAACCTCGAACCGGCCGCGCCGTCACGGCGCCACGAGGGGCCCGGCCCGTCCCGGGAGCAGGAGGCCCAGCGCCGGACCGAGGAGTTCCTGGAGCGCGTCCACGCCGGCGCGCGGGTCGAGGCGACCGACTGGATGCCGGACGCCTACCGGCAGGCGAACCTGAAGTTCATCGAGATGCACGCCAACTCGGAGATCATGGGCGCGCTGCCGGAGCGGGAGTGGATCGCCCGCGCCCCGACGCTGCGACGCAAGCGGTCGCTGGCCGCGAAGGTGCAGGACGAGGTCGGTCACGCCCATCTCATCTACCGGGTGGCCGAGACGCTCGGCAAGCCGCGCGAGCAGATGTTCGAGGACCTCATCGCCGGCCGGACCTCGTTCCACAACGTCTTCCACTACCCCACCTTCACGTGGGGCGACGTGGCCGTGATCGGCTTCCTCGTCGACGGCGCCGCGATCGTCACCCAGCGGGCGCTGCTCGACACCTCCTACGCCCCCTACGTGCGGGTCATGCGACGGGTCGTGGCCGAGGAGTCGCTGCACCAGCGCCACGGGGAGGACATCACGCTCGCGCTGGCGTCGGGCACCGACGAGCAGTTCGCCATGCTCCAGGAGGCGGTGGCCCGCTGGTGGGAGCCGGTCATGCACTTCTTCGGCACGGACGTGCCGGCCGACAAGGACCCGATGATCCACTGGGGGGTGAAGACCCGCACGAACGAGGAGTCCCGGCAGGAGTTCCTGTCCCAGTACGTCCCGAAGCTGTGGGACATGGGGATCGAGGTGCCCGACCCGGCGCTGCGCTACGACGGGCAGGCGAAGGTGTGGCACTACACCGAGCCGGACTGGGACCGGCTGATGGCGATCGTGAAGGGCGAACCCACACCGGCGACGGCCACCCGGCTGTGGTGGCGCCGGCTCATGCGCCGCCACCACGACTGGGTCCGTCAGGCCATCACCGGCGACGCACCGCCGCGCGACCCGGCCACGCTGCAGGTGACGGCCTGATGGCGACCTACGAGGTCTTCGGACGGCGCCGGTGGGAGGACGGGCTCGAGCACGTCGGCACCATCCACGCGCCCGACCACGAGACGGCGCTCCTGCTCGCCCGCGAGACCCACTTCCGCCACGGCGAGGGTGTCGAGTACGCCGTCGTCCGCAGCGAGCACCTGCACCGCATGGCGGACCCGTCGCTGCTCGAGCACACGATCGACATGACCTACCGGCACCAGGCCGGCTACTCGGGATTCCGGGAGAAGCGCCAGCAGGCCCGTGAGGTCGCGCGTGACCGCGGGCGCGGGGCGCTGCAGGAGCGGGCCGCCCCGGGGCGCACCGGCGGCACGAGCGGACGGGGCGGCGCATGAGCCCCGACGCGGACGCACGCACGATCCTGCTGCTGGCCCTGGCCGACGACGAGCTCGTGACCGGCCACCGGCACTCGCACTGGACCGGCGTGGCACCGAGCCTCGAGGAGGACCTGGCGTTCTCGACGATCGCCCAGGACGAGATCAACCACGCCGACGTTCTGGTACCAGCTGCTCGCGCAGTCCGGGGCGGACGCGGACCCGGCGACCGAGCGTGAGGCGGTGGACGCGCTCGGGCTCGGCCGCGAACCCGACGCGTACCGGCACGCGGTCCTGTGCGAGCGCCCGCCCGGCGACTTCGCGTTCACCCTCGCACGGCAGTGGTGCTACGACCACGCCGATCAGGTGCGGCTCGGGGCGCTGGCGGGGTCGAGCGACGCGGCGATCGCCGCGGTGGCCCGCAAGCTGCTGCACGAGGAGCGCTACCACGTCGAGCACGCGGACCACTGGTTCCGGCGGCTGGTGCGGGCGGGCGACGACCCGCGGGGGCGTCTCGCCGCCGCGCTCGAGCGGGTGCTGCCCGAGGCGCTGTGGCTGTTCGAGCCGCTGCCCGACGAGGCGGCACTCGTCGCGTCGGGGATCCTGGAGGTCGGGACGCGCGACCTGCTGGGTCGCTGGCTCGAGGTGGTGATCGCCTGGCTGCGGGAGGCCGACCTCACCGACGTGCTCCCGGAGGACGTGGACCCGGTGGCGTGCACGGTGGCGCCGGACCGGTTCGCGACCCCGGGTGGACGCCACGGCCGGCACAGTGCGGACTTCACCGAGGACGTTTCGGCCGGAGATGACCGCGCTGTACCGCGCCCACCCGGGGGCGCGCTGGTGAGCGCCGACTCGGCCGACCCCGTCGACCTCGCGGTCGTGACCGCGGCCGTGCGGACGGTCCCCGACCCCGAGCTGCCGCCGGTGACGATCGGGATGCTCGGCATGGTGCACGACGTGCGCGTCGAGGCGTCCGGCGCGGTCACGGTCGAGCTGCTGCCGACCTACGCCGGCTGTCCCGCCACCGACCTGATCCGGGCCGACGTGGAGGACGCGGTGCACGTGGTCCCGGGCGTCGCCGGGGTCACGGTGCGGTTCCGGTACGACCCGCCGTGGACCCCCGATCGGATCGACGCGGACGGGCGTGCCGCCCTGGCTGCATTCGGCATCGCTCCGCCCGTCCCCACCGCCGCGTCCGTCGCCCCCGATGGGCGGCCGACGCTGCCGCTGCTGGTCGAGCCGCCGGCGGCCGCACGCCCCTGCCCGTACTGCGGCTCGCAGGCCACCGACCGCGAGTCGGCGTTCGGTCCCACCCCGTGCCGGGACATCCGCTTCTGCCGGTCGTGTCAGCAGCCGTTCGAGGCGTTCCGCTCATGACCGGCCGTGCGCCGGCGACTGGGACTCAGCGACGCAGCCACACCGTCGCCGTTCCGGGGCGCAGCGCAGTGGTGACCGCCCCGACCAGCTCCTCGGACAGCCGGTCCACGTCGACCTGGCTGCGCACGCGCCCCGCGAAGCCGTCCAGCGTGCGCACAGCGTCGTAGCGGCTCCGGAAGAACCGGCGGTCGAGCACGTCCTGCGTCCGGGAGCGCAAGGGGTTGAACAGTCCCGCGATCAGCAGCGTCGAGGCGGCCACGCCGACGGACGAGTCGAGCCCGGAGATCCGCTGTGCGGCGGCCTGGAAGAGGACGACCGAACCGACGAACACGCCGGCGAGCAGCCCGGTCACGATCGCGTACACGACCGTGCGGCGGATCACCAGGTCGATGTCGAACACACGGTGGCGCAGGATCGCCAGCGCGATGGCCGACGGCACCAGCAGCAGCCCGACCCCAAGCAGTCCCGCGACGAGACCGTTGTCGCCCCACCCCTCGTTCGCGGCGCTGACGGCGTAGATGACGACGAACACGCCGACCGCGTACAGGACGGTCTTGATCTGCTGCCGCTCGAACCACTCGGCCCGGCGGAAGCGTGTCGTCATCGCCGCACCCGCGCCGACCACGGCGACGATGAGCAGCGCGTCCCAGAGGGGGAAGAACCAGGGCACCGCGGCGACGACGGGCAGGAACCCGATGGGGTTGTGGACCGTCCAGGCGCCGTCCAGTGGGCTGATCTCCGCGGTGAACACGGCGAGGACGACCATGACCCCGGCGAGCAGGAGGACCAGGCCCGTGTGCCACCGCCAGCGCGGCGAGACCGGCCGCCCCGTCGGGAACAGCGCAACGACCAGGAAGATGGGCAGGATCAGGAAGATCCAGGACAGCTCGTCGTAGTACACGGCGAGGATCGTCGTCCAGCCGGGGTGGCCGACGGGCGCGGTGACGAGCCCCTCGGACGCGTTCGCCGCGGCGAGGCCGGGCACGAGCAGCAGCCAGCCGATGAGGTTGTCGGGCCGGCGCGTGACCACGAAGGCGCCGAGGACGACGAAGGCCACGGGCACCAGCAACCAGACGCCCCCGCCGACGAGGGACGCCCAGGTCCCGTCGCTCCGCACCACACGGGACACGTCACGCGCCCCGCTGGCGATCACGACCGCGGCGAACGCCCAGGCGAGCACGGCCCGGGCGCGGGCCCCGCCTCGGCCGACGCGTACCGGCGACGACGGCCCAGCTGCCATGAGACCCTCCCTGTCGCGCCTGGAGGCTGACGACGACGTCACCACGGTCCGCCGACGCCGGCCGGTCGTCAAGAGCGCGCCGCGCCGGGCGCCGCTACCGCCGGGGTGGGCGCTGGCGGCTCCCGTCGTGCCCGAAGCCGTCCTCCGAGTAATCGAAGAACCAGCGCAGCCCCGGCCGTGCCGCGCTGCTCGGCGACTGCGGGTCGAAGTCGCCCTCGGACTCCTTGCGGACGAGGATCCGGTGAAGGACGCCCATCGCCACGCCGAACACGACGATCACGATGAAACCGGCCACGGGGCCTCCTTCGTCGACGTCCCCAGTGTGACGGCTCGAGGGCGGGTGTCCAGCGGTGTCGTGTCGTCGGGTTCTCGGTTCGTCGCGCTCGCCGGAGGCTGACCGCTCAGCCGACGCTCACGCCGACGAGGGTGCCGATGCCGTAGGTGATCGCCGCCGCCAGGGCGCCGACCAGGACCATCCGCAGCCCGGACCGGGCGGCCGACTTCCCCGTGAACATCGACAGCACGGCGCCGACGGCGAAGAGCGTGCTGGCGGAGGCCGCTGCGGCTGCGACGAACGCCGCCGATCCCGTGCCGATCAGGTAGGGGATGACGGGCACGACCGCGCCGAGGGCGAAGGCGACGAACGACGACCCGGCGGCCACCCACGCGGAGCCGAGCTCGCCGGGATCGAGCCCGAGCTCCTCGCGCACGAGCGCGTCGAGCGCCGTGTTCTCGTCGGCCATGATGCGGTCCACGAGCGCGGCGGCCTCGTCGTCGGGGATGCCCTTCGCGCGGTAGATCAGCTCGAGCTCGCGACGCTCCTCCTCGGGGAACTGCTCGAGCTCCTCGGCCTCCATCGCGATCTCGCGCTCGTACAGCTCCCGCTGCGAGCGGACGGACACCCACTCCCCCGCCGCCATGGAGAAGGCACCGGCCACGAGCCCCGCGATACCGGCGAGCAGGATCAGCGTCGGGTCCGGCGTCCCGCCGGCGACGCCCATGACGAGCGCGAAGTTGGACACGAGCCCGTCGTTGATCCCGAACACCGCCGGGCGCAGCGCCCCGCCGGCGCCCACCCGGTGGCGGCCCTCGGTCATGGCGATCCGGCTGCCGGCGCTGCCTTCCCCGGTGAGGTCCGCGAGCGCCTGGCCGTGGGCTCGCTCCTGCGCAGCCATGGACGTTCGGGGCCTCGCTGACCGAGCGGTACTTGCCGGCGTCGCCTGCCTCCTGACGCAGCACGATGGGCAGGACCGCGTCGACGCCCCGGACGCGGGCGAGGAGCCGAAGTGCCCGCGTCCGCAGCGACGCACCACCGCGGCGTGGGGGCGCCTCCCCGGCCTCCTGCAGCAGCCGTTCCCAGTGCGCGGCGTGGCGCTCCTCGGTGGCGGCGAGCTCGTGGAAGACCTCGCGGCGGCCGGCGTCGTCGGACAGCTCCGCGAGCGCGCGGTAGAGCTCGGCGGCGTCGAGCTCGTCGGCCCAGAACTCGCGGAACCGCCGTGCCTTCTCGCGTGGGAGCGTCATGGTCTGCCGGCCTCGTCGAGGGCGTTGCGGTTCGATCCTAACCGGGGCGGCCGGGGCGGCGACGTGAGCGCGGCGACCGGTCGATGTGGGCACGCCGTGTCACCGGTGACAGACTCGGCCCCCGCAACGGCCCGGCACCGCGGGGGCCTGGCACCGCGGGGGCCCGGCACCGCAGGGGCCCGGCACCGCGCATCCCCTCGACCCCCGGGAGACGACCGATGGCAGTGGTCCTCGCCCTGGCCGCCGCGGCGGCCTGGGGCGCCTCCGACTTCCTCGGTGGACTCGCCGGCCGCCGGGCGGCCGGCGAGGCCACGGTGGCCATCAGCTTCCTGTCGCAGGTCATCGGCCTCGTCGGGCTCGCCGTCGTGATCGCGGCTCTGGGCCGGACACCGGCGTCCACGGCCGACCTCGTGTACGGCGTGCTCGCCGGGGTCGGCAGCGCGGTCGGCATCAGCGCGCTGTACCGCGGGCTCGCGATCGGGCGCATGGCGGTCGTCGCGCCCACCGCCGGCGCGGTCGGGGCCGCCGTGCCGGTCGTCGTCGGGGCGGCCACGGGCGGCGCGCCCACCGCGCTCGCGTGGGCCGGCGTGATCGCGACGCTGGTCGCGATCGTGCTCGTCTCGCGGGAGCCCGAGACGCCGGCACCGGAGCGCACCGACCGCGACCGCGCCGGCGACGACCACGCCAGCGCCCCGCCGGTACCGGCCGAACGGATGCCGGTCGGCCTCGTGGAGGGTGCGCTGGCCGGCGCCGGCTTCGCCTCCGTGTTCATCCTCCTCGACCACACCAGCGCGGACAGCGGGCTGTGGCCCCTGGCGACCATGCGCATCGCCACGTCCGTGGTCCTCGCGCTCTTCGCGCTGGCCACCCGACGGCCGCTCGTGGTCCGCGCCGCGGGCACGGGGCGGCTGCTGCTGGCGATCGGCGCCCTGGACGTGGTCGCGACCGTCACCTACCTGCTCGCCACGCACGCCGGCCTGCTCGCCATCGTGGCCGTGGTCGGCTCGCTCTACCCGGTCGGCACCGTGCTGCTGGCCTGGGGCGTGCTGCGCGAGCGCACGACCCGTCACCAGCTCGTCGGGCTGGGGCTGGCGGTCGCCGGCGTCACGCTGATCGCCCTGGGCTGAGCCGGCGGCGGCGGATGGTCCGCGCCGGCGTCAGACGCTCCCCCATGACCGAACCCGCGAGATGTCACGGGTTCCGGGAGGCGGCCCGATCGCCAGGATCGCCGGCCGCCTCCTGCTCGGCGAGGCGTGCCAGGTTCGCCAGGCTGCGGCGGAAGAGCCGCGTCACGAACGGGCGCACGACCAGGTCGGCGCCGACCGCCCCGAGCCGGCCCAGCGGCGGATCCACCTCCTCCCACCAGGTCAGCATCGTCTGGGGGCCGTGCGCCGACAGCTCGAAGGCACCGCCGCCCTGGATCACCCGACCGAGATGGACCACCTCGAGGCGCGTCGGCGGCTCCCACGCGGTGACCCGCATCACGTCCTCGACGGTCACCCCCAGCACGTTCGTGGGGCAGCGCAGCGTCACCCCGAGGCCGTCCCGGAACGGAGTCAGGACCTCGACGGCGCGCGCGTCGACCATCCACGTCGGCTGCCGCTCCCAGTCGGTCAGCACGGACCAGACGGTTGCCACCGGTGCATCGATCGTCGTGGTCACCTCGATACGCACGTTCCGCTCCTCCCGGCTGCGGGCCCGTGCCCGCCACTGTGCAGACTTCGGCACCGGGGGACGAGCCGGATGGCGGTCCCCGCCGTCCCCCGGGGCCCACGCGCATGGTGGGACGGTGGCGTCGCCCGACGGGCCCGCGGTGGTCAGGACCGGGCGGTCCTGCACTAGGCTGCGCGCGTCCGGGCCGGCAAACAAGCATCCGTCCCAGCGCCGCCGGCGTCCAGGCCCGGTGCGCGCGCACGGCCGGTCACCACGCGAAGGAAGGGCGATCATGTTCGCCGAGATCGACGGGAACACGATCCACTACACGAGCTACGGGGAGGGCCCTCCGGTCGTCCTCGTTCACGGGCTCGGCGGAACGAACCACGTCTGGCATGGCGTCATGCAGGCCATGCAGCAGCACCACCACGTCGTCGCACTCGACCTCCGGGGGCACGGGCGCTCGGCGGGCAAGGGCAAGTTCTCGATCGAGGGCTGGGCCCGTGACGTGCAGCGGCTCATCCGCCACCTCGAGCTTCCGGCCGTGACCCTCGTGGGGCACTCGCTCGGCACCCTGGTCGTGCAGCACCTGGCGCAGACGAACCCGGACGTGTGCGACCAGCTCGTGCTCGTCGGCGGGATCAGCTACTTCCAGCCGCCGACGGCCGACGCCTACCGGGAGCGCGCCGATCTCGTCGAGTCCGAGGGCATGGACCCGATCGTCGACGACTGGCTGGCCGGCGCCGTCTCCCCGCAGACCCACGCCACGATGCCGGGCACGGCCGGGCTGCTGCGCGAGATGTTCCTGCGCAACGACCCCGCCATGTACGCGAAGTCGTGCCGGGCGCTCGCGAAGGCGCCGCGCATCCGCCGGGACGACATCGGACAGCCCACGCTCATGGTCACGGGCGCCCACGACCGCTCCACTCCCCTGGCGATGGCCGAGGAGCTCAAGCGCGCCATCCCGGTGAGCCACGTCCGGGTCCTGCCGCACGTCGGCCACTGGGCGCCGGTCGAGGACCCGGGCGCCGTCGCCGCCACCATCCTCGAGTTCCTGACCTGAGCCCCCGCGGGGCGCGCCACCCCCGGGGCACGCGGGCCGTCGGACGGGCGCCCGACGGCGCGGGGCCTCAGACGGGCGCGTCGCCGCTCAGCCGATGCCGTGCACGGTCGCGGGTGGTGGCGTCCGCCGACTCGTACAGGGCCTCGTAGGCGTCGGCGAGCCGCCGGTAGGTCCGGTCCACCTCCGCGCGGTCGTAGCCGCGACACACGGTCGCGAACGAACCGTCGCCGAGCGTGCGGGGCTCGACGAGCCCTGGCTCGTCCGCGACCTGCGATGCCGGCCGCTCGCCGCACCAGAGCGCAGCGAGCACCACCTCGCAGGCGATGACGGCCATCACCGTGGCGATCACCCAGTAGCCCATCGACCGTCCTCGCTCGCTGGCGGCCACCTCGGCCGCCGAGCGTAGTGCCCCGTTACGCTGATGCCGACGGAGGGCCCCACATCGTGCCGCAGCAGCCTGAGGAACCGACCGCCGAGCTCGAGGTCCCCCTGCTCGCGGCGGGGGAGATCCCGACCCGTGCGGCCACCGCCGCGCCACGGGCCCTGAACCTGCCCCGCCGCGCGCTGCCGCTCCACCACCGCGTCGCGATCATGGGGATCGTCAACCGCACGCCCGACTCGTTCTACGACGCCGGCGAGACCTTCGCGCTCGGCCGTGCCGCCGACCGCGCCCGCGCGCTCGTCGACGAGGGTGCGGACATCATCGACCTCGGCGGGGTCAAGGGCGGGCCCGGCCCGATGGTGAGCGTCGAGGAGGAGATCCGCCGGATCGTGCCACTGGTGACCGCGCTGCGCGACGCCGACGACACGGTCCTGCTGTCGATCGACACCTACCGCGCCTCCGTGGCGCGTGCGGCGCTCGAGGCCGGCGCCGACATCGTCAACGACGTGACGGGCGGGCACGACGACGAGCTGCTCGCGGTCGTGGCCGCGCACGACGCCGGCTACGTCGCGATGCATCACGGCGGCCAGCCGCGGACCCGCCCGTTCCGGCGCGGCTACCGGCCGAGCGTCACCGCGGCGGTCGTCGCCCATTGCCGCGACCTGACCCGGCGGGCCGTCGACGCCGGCATCGCCCCCGACCGGCTCGTCGTCGACCCGGGCCACGACTTCCAGAAGACGACCTACCACTCGCTGGAGGTGTCCCGACGGCTGCCCGAGCTCGCCGCCCTCGGGTTCCCGGTCCTCGTCGCGCTGTCGAACAAGGACTTCATCGGGGAGACGCTGGCCGCCCCGCTCGACCAGCGTGTCGACGGCAGCATCGCCGCGGCGGTCTTCAGCGTGCTCCGCGGTGCCAACATCGTGCGTGTCCACGAGGTGGCGCGCACCGTGCAGGCGATGCGGATGACCGAGGCGCTGCTCGGCTGGCGGCCGCCGGCGATCGCCGTCCGCGGTCTCGAGTGACCGGGGGGGTGCCTCAGCGCGCCCGTGGCGGCAGGGTGAGCTGTCCGCGGTGGCGGCCCACCTCCACCTTGAGGCAGCGGTCCTCCACGTAGTCGAGCCCCGCCTCCTCGGCGATCTGCCGGGCGCCGTCCGAGCGCAGGCCCAGCTGGTTCCAGAGGCCGCGGGCGCCGGCCTTGACCGCCTCGTGGGCGATCTCCTCGAGGTGCTCGGGGCGCCGGTAGACGTTGACGAGGTCGATGTCGCCCGGCACCCGGTCGAGGCTCGGGTAGGCACGCACCCCGAGCGCGGACTCGATGGTCGGGTTGACCGGGACGATGTCGTAGCCCTGCAGCTGCAGCATGGCCGACACCTGGTTGCTCGTCCGACGTGCCGAGTCGGACAGGCCGACGACCGCGATCCGGCGCGCGTAGGACAGGATGCGGACGATCTGCTCTTCCTGGCGGTCCTGCACGGCGGACTCCTCGGCTCGCTGAGCGCCGTGCGCCACGGGTCACGGCGCCGTCGGGGCGCAGCGGCCACGGTAGGTCGGGCGTCGACCCGCGGACGAGGTGAGGCCCGTCCATCGGCCGTCACCCGCGGCCGCCGCACCGCCCGCCCTGTCCGGTCATCGCACATGCCGACGTTCGTAGCGCGCGGGCACCGGACCGCCTCGCCATACTGGATCGGGAGCCGTCGTCGAGGCAGGAGTGTCGTGTGAGTGCGAACGGGCGTGAGGACACCTTCCCGGTCCAGGGATACGACGCGATCGAGTTCTGGGTGGGCAACGCCAAGCAGGCCGCCCACTACTACCGCACCGCGTTCGGGTTCGAGCTGGTGGGCTACGCCGGTCCGGAGACCGGCGTGCGTGACCGCGCCTCCTATGTCCTCAAGCAGCGCGCCATCCGGTTCGTGCTGACGAGCGCGCTCGTCGGGGACCACGAGATCAACCGGCACCAGTCCGTCCACGGCGACGGGGTCCGCGACGTGGCCTTCACCGTGCCCGACGCCGAGGCGGCGTTCCACAGCGCGGTCGAATCGGGCGCCACGCCACACCGCGAGCCGCAGGTCCTCACCGACGAGCACGGCAAGGTCGTCGTCGCGTCGATCCGGGCCTACGGCGAGACGATCCACTCGTTCGTGCAGCGCTCCGACTACGCCGGCGTCTACCTGCCCGGCTACGACGCGGTCGACCACGACCCGCTGTCCTCCCCCGTCGGCCTGTCCGGCATCGACCACGTCGTCTGCAACGTCGAGCTCGGACACATGGACGACTGGGCCCGGTTCTACGGCGACATCCTGGGGTTCTCGGAGTTCCGCCACTTCACCGACGAGGAGATCTCGACCGAGTACACGGCACTCATGTCGAAGGTGCTGTGGGACGGCGTCGGACGGATCAAGCTGCCGATCAACGAGCCGGCGCCGGGCAAGAAGAAGTCGCAGATCGACGAGTACCTCGAGGCCTACCACGGCCCGGGCGTCCAGCATCTCGCGATCTCGACCGGCGACATCATCGCGACGGTACGCCAGCTGAAGGCCCGGGGCGTCGACTTCCTCACCGTGCCGCCCGAGTACTACGAGGATGCGAAGGCACGCGTCGGCGACGTGGACGAGGCCTGGGCCGACCTGCAGGCCGAGGGCATCCTCGTCGACCGTGACGACGAGGGCTACCTGCTCCAGATCTTCAGCGAGCCGGTGCAGGACCGCCCCACCGTCTTCTACGAGATCATCCAGCGTCACGGGGCCACCGGCTTCGGGCTGGGCAACTTCAAGGCCCTGTTCGAGTCGATCGAGCGTGCCCAGGCCCGCCGCGGCAACCTCTGACGACGCGGTGGACGTTGCGGTCGCACTGTCGCGCGGTGGCGCGCGGGGTGCCTTCGAGGCCGGCGTGCTCGCCGCGATCGCCGACGTCGGCATCCGGCCCCGGGTGCTCAGCGGCACCTCGGCCGGGGCGCTGAACGCGGCTGCCATCGCCGCCGGGCTCGAGGCCGAGGAGCTCGTCGCCGTCTGGCGGTCGCTGCAGTCCCGCCACGTCTACCGGGTCCGCACGGACCTGCACCGGCTCGTGCGGCCCTGGCACCTGCTCGGCCATCCGCGGAAGCTGGTCGGCCTGGGACCCTCGACCACGTGCTGGCGAGCGCAGCGATCCCGGGCATCTTCCGGCCGGTCGACATCGACGGGCACGCGTACTGGGACGGCGGGCTCGTCGCGAACACGCCGCTGCGGACCGCGATGGCCTACCACCCCGACGTGCTGTTCGTCGTGGCCACGGGCGCGGTCGATCGCCAGGTGACCCGGCCCACGAGCCTCGGCGGCACGATCGCGGTCATGGTCGACCACGTGATGCGGTTCGCGATGGTCGCCGACCTCGACCACGCCGGAACCCTCAACGAGCTGGTGCGCGCGGCCCCCGAGGCGACCGCGCACACCCCGGTGCAGCTCGTCCCGATCGTCCCCGACGAGACCGGATCGGGCATCGGATCCCTCCTCGACTTCGAGCCCGGTGTCGCCGCCCGCCAGGTGGCCATGGGACGCGCTGCCGGGGCGCAGGCCCTCGCGCGGGCCGGCCTGGTCGACTGACCCGGGCGCGCCACGCCGAGCGGGGCGCGCGACCGACCACATGTCGGCCTGGACGGCGGTAGCCTGCGGCATCGTCTTCCGCGGCCCTCGCCGCCTTCCCCGGACCGACCGTCGTCGTCTGCGGCTCCCCACGGAAGCGCACCTGCGCATGCCAGCGACCGACCGGAAGGGACGACCGTGACCAGGTGGGACCCGAACGCGCTCAGCCACCCGCAGCGGCAGTCGTGGGACGACTACTTCCTCGGGCTGGCCTCGGCCGCCTCGACCCGTGCCACGTGCTCGCGCCGCAAGCACGGCGCGGTCATCGTGAAGGACAAGCGGATCGTGTCGACGGGCTACAACGGCGCGCCCTCCGGCTACCCGCACTGTGACGAGGGCTACTGCCCCCGAGCGTCGACCGACGCGCCCCAGGGGCACGACTACGAGTCCTGCATCGCCATCCACGCGGAAGCGAACGCGCTGCTGTTCTCGAGCCCCGAGGAGCGCGACGGCGCCACCCTGTACTGCACCGGCGCCCCCTGCTTCGGCTGCGCGAAGCTGCTCGCCAACAGCGGGATCAAGGAGGTCGTCGCCTCCGGGGGCCGCTACGAGGGCTGGGACCGGATCCGCGACTTCCTGCGCGGCTGCGGTGTGCGCGTACGGCTCCTCGACGGCCTCGAGGGACTGCCCGTCCTCGACCTCGACCCCGAGCAGGTCGGCTGAGCTCAACCGACGAGGCGCAGCACCAGCGCGACGGCGACCAGGAAGGCGAGCAGCCCGGCGCCGATCGCCACCATCAGGAGGATCTCGCGGCCGACGCCACGGGCCGCGGGCAGCCGCTGCAGCCGCCGCCCGCACGGGCACTGCCCCGGCGCGAGCGAGAGCTCGTGCCGCTCGTCGCAGGCGTAGCGGGGGCGCTCCACGAGGTCGTACCCGCAGACCGCGCAGACGCTCGTCCCGCGCTCGCCACGTCGGCCGCACCGGGGGCAGCGCCAGGCATGCGCCCGGTCCACGGTGACGACCGCGCCGGCGAGGCCCAGCAGGCCGCCGTACACCAGCGCGGCGGCCACCACGTCAGCGGCGTCGGCGGGTCCGAGCAGCGCGAACGGCAGCAGCACGAGCGCGGCGAGCGGGACGGGGACGACGGCCGCGAGGGCGACCAGCCACCGCTCCCGGACGGTCAGCGGCTGGCGGCGGTAGGGCGTCACGCCGGCCGAATTGGAGGACCGCGACAGGTTCGGGTCGGGCACGACGATCCCCCGGGCGGCGGGCAGCCAGCGTAGCCGGCCCCATCAGCCACCGGCCGTGCGCCGGTGCAGCCCCTGCCGTTCGGGGCGTTCGATCGTCGATGGCCACCCCCGGCGCCCCGGATGACCCTGGGACGACACACGCTGTCCCCGTATGGTCGCCACGCCCCGACGAGCGAGGAGGGCACCACCATGGACACCCTGCGCGTTGCCTGGCAGGTCATCCGTGACGCAGCCGTCACGGTCTGGCAGCAGTATCCCGCCGTGCTGATCGGCGTCGTCGGCGCCGTGGTCGTCGTGGCGCTGCTGACGTGGCTGATCGTCGCCGTGGTCCGCCGCCGGCGGGCCGCCCACGTCCCGTCACGGGCCCAGCGGATCGGGGACGCCCTCTACCGCGACCGGACGGTGCTCGACGACCTGCACCTGCTCGGGACCGATGCCGAGTCGAACGGGCACGGCGCGGATCTCACCGGCGCGCTGGCCAACCTCGAGGAGCGTGGGGCACTCGTCGACCTCGACGCCGACCCCCGGGCCGACCTCGATCCCGGCCAGGTGGTCGTCGCCTCGGGCACGCTCGTTCCGCTTCCGGCCACCCGCGCCGCCGAGCTCCTGGAGCTGTCCGCCCCGCTGCTCGCGCGCGCCGGCACGCAGCCCGACCCCGACGGGCCGACCGACACCGCCACGGTCACGCGTCCGCGGACGGACCTGAACAACGCCCCGGTCGTCGTGGCGCTGGACCACGACGCCAGCAACCGCCGGCTGCTCATGCTGCTCCGCCGCCCGGAGCTCGACGAGGGCGCCCTGAGCCTCGAGCCGGTCACCGTCGTGGCGGTCGTCGACCACGCCCTCGAGCGGCGCGACACCCTCGGCCCCGACGAGTACCTGCGCGGCTACCTCAGCGACGACGGTCGTGAGCTGCTCGACGGCCGGTCGCTCACCGACATCATCGGCTCGCTCAGCGACGTGACCGGCGACCAGCTGTCGCGCAAGGAGCTCGGCTTCAAGGGGCCGGGCGCCCAGGTGCGGGTGGCCTCCATCCACCGCTGAGCCGCTCGCGGCGTCGCCGCGACCCTGCGGCTGCACGGGGGGTGGGCGGTGCGGGAGGGGGCCCGCACCGCCCATCTGCACGCACGCGCCGGGGCCCGACGGGCAGCCGTTAGGCTGCGCCCCCGGCCCGCCGGCCGCCGCCACCCGTGAACAGGAGGCCCGTGCCATGGAGATCCGCCGCACCGTCGACGACGCAACCGGGGTCGTCACGTTGACCCTGGACGACGGGAAGAAGAACGTCCTCGGCATCGAGGCCTTCGAGGCCATCACCGCCGCCTTCGACGAGAACGACGACGCGAAGGCGATCGTCGTCGCGGGCCGGGAGGGCATCTTCAGCGCCGGACTCGACGTGAAGTTCATGGCGAACACGGATCGCAGCGGCATGCACCGGCTGCTGACCGCCTTCGGCCGGACGATGATGCGGGTGTGGCTCGACCCGAAGCCGACCGTCTGCGCGGCGACGGGACACGCGATCGCCGCCGGGACGATGCTGGCCATGGCATGCGACCACGCCGTCGCCGCCGAGGGCGACTACTGGTGGGGGCTGACCGAGACCCAGATCAACTTCCAGCTGCCCCAGTTCGCGATCGCCCTGGCCCGCCACAACCTCCGCAACGACCTCCTCGAGGACCTGCTGCTGCCCGGCGCCCGGATCGACGCGGCCACGGCGGTCGACGCCGGGTACGCGGACGAGCTCGCCGCGGCCGGCGACGTGCTCGCCCGGGCGCAGGCGAAGGCCGCCGAGCTCGCGTCCCTCCCGCCGGCCGCCTACGCCGGCACGAAGCGGCGGCTGCGGGGGATGTCCGCCGACGCGACGCTCAACGGCCTCGACGACGACGTCGCGGCGCTCCTCGCCGACGTGCCCGTCAGCTGACCTCAGGATACGTGCGGGGTTATCGCGCTCACGTGGGTAGGACCCCGCACGTATCTCGCCGCTCCCAGAATACGTGCGGGGTTATCGCGCTCACGTGGGTAGGACCCCGCACGTATCTCGTCGTCAGAGGTAGCCGAGCTTCTCGGCCTCCGCCGTCAGCCAGTCCCGGAACTTCGGGTGGGCGACGCGGATGAGCGCCCGGGTGCGGTCCCGGATCGACCTCCCCCGCAGCTCGGCGACACCGAACTCGGTCACGACGTGGTCCACCGTGTTCTTCAGCGTGGTCACGACCGAGCCGCAGCACAGCGTCGGGACGATCCGCGAGGTCTCGCCGTCGGAGGTCGTCGAGCGGAGCACGATGAAGCCGCGCCCGTTCGGCGAGTACATGGCGCCCCGGGCGAAGTCGGACTGCCCACCGGAGCCGGAGTAGTAGCGGCCCTCGATGGTCTCGGACGCGCACTGGCCGAAGAAGTCGACCTCGGTCGTGGCGTTGATCGAGACGAAGTTCTCCTCGCGCCCGATCACGCGTGAGTCGTTCACGTAGTCGACCGGCCAGAGCTCGACGGCCGCGTTGTCGTCGAGGAAGTCGTAGAGCCGGCGCGTCCCGAGCGCGAACGTCGCCACCATCTTGTTCGGATTGAGCGTCTTGCGGGCGCCGGTCAGCACCCCGGCGTCGACGAGATCGAGGAACCCGTCGGAGATCAGCTCGGTGTGCAGGCCGAGGTGCTTGTGGTCGGTCAGCATCGACACGATGGCGTTCGGGATCGCCCCGATGCCGGCCTGGATCGTGTCCCCGTCGTTGATCCGGTCGGCGACGTAGCCGGCGATGCGCGTGTCGACGTCCGCGGGCGCCTTGGGGGGCACCTCGACGAGCGGGTAGTCGGCCTCGACCCAGCCCCGGACCTGGCTGACGTGCACCTGGTTGCGGCCGAAGGTGCGCGGCATGTTCGGGTTCACCTCGAGGAAGAACGGCAGGTGACCGATGAACGGGGCCGTGTAGTCGGCACTCACCCCCAGCGAGAAGTAGCCGTGCTCGTCCATGGGCGACGCGGCCGCGAGCACCAGCGCCGGCTTGGCGGCGCGACGCAGCAGCTCGGGCACCTCGCTGAAGTGCGCCGGGACGAGGTCCAGGCCGCCCTCGTGGAACCACGGACGCGTCACCGGCGACAGGAAGTACGAGACGTGGCGCAGGTGCTCCCCGCAGGCACCCTTCAGGTACTCGCGGTCGTACAGCGCGTGCATCTGGTGGACACGGACGTCGTGGAGCCGGTGGGCGTTGCGCTCGAGTGCGTCGATCAGCGTGACCGGCTCACCGTTCGCGATCGGCACGATCAGGTCGTCGCCGGGACGGATGGCCTCGAGGACCGCGTCGGGCTCGGTCGGGCCGGAGGGGACGGATCTCATCGGGGGTTCCTGCTCGGAGCGGGACGAGGACGCCTGACGTGCCGTTCAGCACCGAGCGTAGTGGTCACGACGCGACCGCCCGGGGGCCGACGGCCCCGCTGTCGGGAGGCCGTCCGACGGATCCGGACGCCGCCGGCCCGGCCGAACGTCCGGCGCCACTACGCTTCGCAGCCCGAGCCCGAAGGAGCGAGCGATGGGTGATGTCCACTGGCGCGAGCTGTACCACGAGGTCGTGGACACGGGGCTGTGCACCGGGTGTGCGGCGTGTGTGATGGCCTGCCCGCGTGACGTGCTGGGCTACACCGACGACTACGTCCCGGTCCAGGTCGGCGAGGGCATGGGCCACGACCAGTGCGTGATCGGGGACCGTGGCTGCGACATCTGCACGCGCGCCTGCCCGCGCTTTCGTGCCTGGGAGACCGAGCTCGACGAGACGCTGTTCGGTCGCGTGCGTGCCCCCGACGAGGTGGCCGGGGTCGCCCGCTCGATCCTGCTCACCCGCGCCACCGACGCCGGCGTCCACGAGGCCGGCCAGGACGGCGGGCTCGTGTCGACGCTGCTGATCTTCGGCCTCGAGCAGGGCTGGATCGACGGGGCCCTCACCTCCGAGATCGTCGACAAGCGCGGCCCGTTCGACTCCGAGCCGTTCCTGGCGACCACCCGCGAGGACGTGCTGGCCACCGCCGGGTCCCGCTACACCTACTCGGCCAACCCGCTCGCGATGGCCGAGGCGGAGGAGCGCAAGCTCAAGAACCTCGCGCTGGTCGGCATGTCCTGCCAGGCGTCGATCAACGGCTCGGTCGCCGCCCGCGGGGTGAACAAGTACAAGCGCAAGATCGCGCTGACCATCGGGCTGCTGTGCTCGAAGACGTTCACCTACGACGGCCAGGCCCAGGTGCTGGCCGAGCACGGCATCGACATCGCCGACGTGGTCAAGGTCAACATCAAGGGCCGCTACATGGTGTGGCTTCGCGACGGGACCTATACCGAGCTGCCGCTCAAGGAGTTCCACCCCCACACCCGGCCCGGCTGCAAGCTGTGCCCCGACTTCGCGGCCGAGCACGCCGACATCGCCACCGGCGGGATCGGATCCGACGACAACTGGACCCTGACCATCGTGCGCACCGAACGGGGCGAGGAGTGGATGAAGGCCGTCATCGACGCCGGCCTCGTCGAGGCCAAGCCCGGCCAGGACGACCCCGTCGCCATGACGCTGCTCGACAAGCTCTCGGCCAAGTCGCGCAAGCGCTGGCCCGCCGACCTGCTCCCCGAGCCACAGCGCGCCCCGGCCCTGCTCCCCACCGTCCCCGCCTGACCCGCTGGCGACCGGCCGGGGCGCTCGCCCGCCGCACCGAGCTGCGGGCCGTATCGTGCCGGCACACCCGACGCCGAGACGAAGGACGCGGTGTGGACGAGGACACCAGGTGGAAGGTCGTCGCGACCCTGGCGAGCGTCGCCGCGGCCATGGCGGCACGCAACGCCGCCTCGGCGGGATGGCGGCGGGCCACCGGCGGCGATCCGCCCACGAACCCGGCGGCACCCGGAGACGTCGTGGACGACGGCGCTGCTGTGGACGCTGGTCACCGGCGCGCTGGTGGGTGTCGCACGGCTCGTCGCCCGCCGGAGCGCCGCCGGCCTGTGGGAGCGCGTCAGCGGTGAGCTGCCGCCGGGCGTGCGCAGCGAGGCGCCGGCCCACGCCGACGAGACGTGATCTCGACGACCGCGTGGCGGGGCACCTGATCCCGAACGGATGCGACACGCGACGGGCACCTGCAGCGGCAGGTGCCCGTGGCCGGTGAGGCTGCGGCGGCCGGGAGGCTCAGACCTCCCAGTCCGCGACCGTGGGATGGTCGACGTCCAGGGCACCCACGGCCGCAGCACCGCCGGGCGAGCCGAGACCCGTGACCTCGTCCTCGAACCACTCGGCGTTGACCGGCGTGAACAGCTGCCACTCCTCGGGCACGTCGTCCTCGTAGAAGATCGCCTCCACGGGGCAGACAGGCTCGCACGCACCGCAGTCGATGCACTCCTCGGGGTGGATGTAGAGCATCCGGGGACCCTCGTAGATGCAGTCGACCGGGCACTCCTCGACGCAGGCCTTGTCCTTCACGTCGATGCACGGCTCGGCGATCGTGTACGTCATATTCCAGCGACCTCCTACGAAGCTGTTGGCGCACAAACTAAACGGTGCCGACCATTGGGGCGAACGGTACACCGTCCCTCGAAGCGGGCAGCGTAGGGCGCGATCAGCCGCGACCCCGAGGCCGAGGGTCACGCCGCGCGGGGGCCGTCCGGCCCGCTCATCGTGGCCGAACGGAGTTCGCCCCCGGGACATGCACCCGGCCGGCCGCCGGACGACCCACCACCCGACACTAGGCTCGCCCCATGACGTCTCGCCAGCAACCCGTCGTCACGGCCACCCGGGAAGGTCCCGGCCGGCTCGTCGGCGACCTGCCCGCCTCGGCCGGGCAGTTTCCCGACGGCGAGGACGGCGAGGCGAGGCTCGTCAACCGCGAGCTGTCCTGGCTCGCCTTCAACGAGCGTGTCCTCGCGATGGCCGAGGACCGGGACATCCCGCTGCTCGAGCGCGTGCGGTTCCTCGCCATCTTCAGCGCCAACCTCGACGAGTTCTTCCAGATCCGCGTCGCCGGCCTGCAGGAGCAGGTGGCGGCCGGCGTGAGCCGCCCGTCGGCCGACGGGCTGACGCCGAACGAGCAGCTCGTCGCCATCCGCGAGTACGTGCAGGCACTCGACGCCGACCGGACCCGGCTCTTCCACGAGGACATCGCTCCGTCGCTCGAGGCCGTCGGGGTCCGCTTCTCCGACTGGGCATCGCTCGACGAGGACGACCGGGCGTGGCTCGTGGAGGAGTTCGACCAGCGCGTCTACCCGGTGCTCACGCCGCTGGCGGTCGACCCGGCCCATCCCTTCCCCTACATCTCGAACCTGTCGCTGAACCTCGCGGTCGTCGTCCGCGACCCGGACGGCGGGCAGACCCGCTTCGCCCGGGTGAAGGTCCCGCCGATCCTCCCCCGGTTCGTCGTCATGCCCGACGGCGAGCGCTTCGTGCCGCTCGAGCAGGTCATCGCCGCGCACCTCGACCGTCTCTTCGCCGGGATGGAGGTCGTGGCCCACTACACGTTCCGCGTCACCCGCAACGCGGACCTCGTCGTCGAGGAGGAGGAGGCCGACGACCTGCTCCAGGCGATCGAGTCCGAGCTGACCCGTCGCCGCTTCGGGCGGGTCGTCCGGCTCGAGGTCGAGCCGGGGATGGATCCCGAGGTGCGCGACCTGCTCGCCCGCGAGCTCAGGATCGGCGAGGCCAACGTCCACGAGGTGCGGGGGCCGCTGGACCTGGCCGGTCTGTTCGCCCTCACCTCCCTCGACCGTCCGGAGCTGCTCTTCCCGTCGTTCAGCCCGACGACCCCGCCGCGGCTCCTCGCGACCGTCGGCGAGGGGATCGACCCGTTCGCGGCGATCCGGCAGGGCGACGTGCTCGTCCAGCATCCCTACGAGGCCTTCGCGACCACCGTGCAGGCGTTCATCGAGGCGGCCGCCGACGATCCGCAGGTGCTGGCGATCAAGCAGACCCTCTACCGCACGTCGGGGCCGGGCAGCCCCGTCGTTCGTGCCCTGGTGCGGGCCGCCGAGGAGGGCAAGCAGGTGGTGGCCCTCGTCGAGCTCAAGGCGCGCTTCGACGAGGAGGCCAACATCGAGTGGGCCCGCACCCTGGAGGAGGCGGGCGTCCACGTCGTCTACGGGGTGGTCGGCCTGAAGACCCACACGAAGACCTCGCTCGTCGTCCGCGACGAGGGCGGCACCGTCCGCCGCTACGCCCACATCGGCACCGGCAACTACAACGACAGGACCGCGCGGCTGTACGAGGACCTGGGCCTGCTGACCGCCGACCCGGCGCTCGGCGCGGACCTGTCGGACCTGTTCAACGAGCTCACCGGCTACAGCCGCCACGGCACCTACCGGAAGCTGCTCGTCGCCCCGACGACGCTGCGACGGCGGATCACCGAGCTGATCGAGCGCGAGATCGCGGCGTCCGACGGGCACATCGTGATGAAGCTCAACGCGCTCGTCGACCCGGCCATGATCGACCTGCTGTACGCCGCGTCGCAGGCGGGAACCCGGGTCGAGCTGATCGTGCGCGGGATCTGCTGCCTGCGGCCCGGCGTCGCCGGGCTGTCCGAGAACATCCGGGTGCGCTCGGTCGTGGGCCGCTACCTCGAGCACTCGCGGATCTTCAAATACGGCAGCGATGAACGGGGGTACGAGTACCTCATCGGATCGGCCGACCTGATGCCCCGTAACCTCGACCGTCGGGTCGAGGCCGTCGCACCCGTCGACAGCCCGGCGCTGCAGGACCGGCTGGACGAGATCCTGGGCGTGCTGCTCGACCCCGAGGTCCAGGCCTGGCATCTGTGCCCCGACGGCCGGTGGGAGCGCCGACCGGCTGCGGACGGCCACGACGCCCAGGTCGTGCTGCAGGACCGCGCCCGCCAGCGGGCCGCCCCCCGCACGGACCAGGCCCCCAACCGGACAACCGAGCGACGAGCGACGATGGACATGGATGCGTCGACGGCCGAGGTGACCGCGGCGGGTGGCGTCGTCCTCCGGGACGCACCCGACGGCGACGGGGCCGAGGTGCTCATCGTGCACCGACCGAAGTACCTCGACTGGTCGCTGCCGAAGGGCAAGCTCGACCCCGGGGAGTCCTTCGAGGACGCGGCCCACCGGGAGGTCGAGGAGGAGACCGGCGTCACGGTCGAGCTCGGCCGTGAGCTGTCACCGGTCACCTACGAGGACCGGAAGGGCCGGGCGAAGCTCGTCCGCTACTGGCACATGCGTCCCCGTGACGGCGACCCGATGCACCGACCGCCCGACGACGAGATCGACGACGTGCGCTGGGTCGCCGTCGAGGTCGCCCGCGACCTGCTCACCTACGACCACGACCGGGAGCTGCTGGCCGAGGCGTTGCAGGGCGGACGCTGATGCTGCTCGTCGTGCGCCACACCCACGCCGGTGACCGCCGCGAGTGGCACGGCGACGACCGGCTGCGGCCGGTCTCGGCACGGGGACGTCGGCAGGCGCGCGCACTCGTCGACGTGCTCGCCGGCTACCCGGTGGACCGGATCGTGAGCTCCCCCTACCTGCGCTGTGTCCAGAGCGTCGAGCCGCTGGCGGCGGCCCGCGGCCTCAAGGTGGAGGAGGTCGACGAGCTCGCCGAGGCGACCCCGCGCGAGGTCGTCCGCGGGCTGGTCGGCGACCTCGCCGGCACGGACACGGTGCTGTGCAGCCACGGCGACGTCATCGGCGGGCTCATCGGCGAGCTGCGCGTCCTCGGCGTGGCGCTTCCCGACTCGCCACGGTGGCGGAAGGGGTCGACCTGGGTGCTGCACACCGACGGGTCGGCGGTGGTGGCCGCCGACTACCTCCCGGCACCGTCGTGAGCGGGAGCGCACCGCAGGCGGCCACCACGGTCCGGCGGGCGGTCCTCGACCTCGGCAGCAACTCCTTCCACGTCCTCGTCGCGGACGTGGACGACGACGGGGCGCTGACACCGGTCCTGCGCGAACGCGAGATGCTGCACCTCGGCGCCGTCGTCGCCGAGCACGGCGACATCCTGCCCGGAGCGGCCGACGAGGCCGTGGACGTGACCGCGCACCTCGTCGAGCTGGCACGACGCGCCGGCGCCGACGAGCCGATCGCGGTCGCGACCAGCGCCCTGCGCGACGCGACGAACGGGCCGGCCGTGCTCGACCGGCTCGGCGCGGCCGTCGGGCGGCCGGTGCAGGTCCTCGACGGCGAGGACGAGGCCCGGCTCGGCTACCTCGGGGTGCGCGCGAGCGTCGCGCTGCGCTCGGAGCCGGCGCTCGTGCTCGACCTCGGCGGCGGCAGCCTGGAGCTGGCCGTGGGCACGGGGTCGACGGTCTCGTGGGCCGCCTCGACGCCGCTCGGCGTCATGCGCTGCATGGCCGAGCTCGTCCGCCACGACCCGCCGAGCGTCGACGAGGTCGCCGCGCTGCGGCGGCGGGTCGCCGAGACGCTGGCGTCCTACCGGGACGAGCTGGGTGCCCACGACCCCGGCGTGGCCGTGGCCATCGGCGGGACGGTGCGGGCACTCGGACGCGTCGTGGCTGCCGAGGACGGCACCTGGCTCCCCGCCTCCGTGAACCAGCTGACGGTGCCGACCGACGTGCTGGCCCGCGTCCGGGACGAGCTCACGACCCTGTCGACCGACGACCGCCGCCAGGTGCCGGGCATGAAGGAGAAGCGGGCCGACCACCTCCACGTCGCGGCCGTGATCCTCGTCGAGGCGCTGACCGAGATCGGCGTCCCCGCTGTCACGGTCAGCGACTGGGGACTGCGGGAGGGCGTGCTGCTCGACGACCACGGCGTGGACACGCTCGTCGACGCGCCGACGCTGCGGCGGGGCGCGGTCGACCGGATGCGGCGCGCCTTCGTCCCCGACGACGCGCACCTGCCCCACGTCGCCCATCTGGCCACCCGCCTGTTCGACGCGACCGGCGCGCTGCACGGGTGCGACCCCGCCGACCGCGAGCTGCTCGAGGCGGCGGCGCTGCTGCACGACGTTGGCGAGGCGCTGGCGATGCGCCGGCATCACAAGCACGGCGCCTACCTCGTCGAGAACGCCGAGCTGCGCGGCTTCTCCCCGGCCGAGGTCGCCGTCCTGACGACGCTGGTGCGGTTCCACAAGTCACGCGGCATCGATCGTTCGTTCGCGCCGTTCGCCGCGCTCGGGCCGGACCGGCAGGAGGCCGTCACACGGCTGCTGCCGCTGCTGCAGCTCGCCGACGGGCTGGACCGGACCCGCGACCAGACGGTTCGCGACGTGACCGCGCGCCAGCGTGGCGGGACGCTGCGGCTCGCCCTGCACGGGACCGGGCTCCACCTCGCCGCGACGGAGGTGGCCCGCAAGACGGCGCTGTTCGAGCGCACCTACGGCGTCGACGTGCAGCTCGTCGACCGTGCCGACGCCTGAGCCGTCACCGACCGGCCGCCGCTTCCAGCACAGACGATCAGTCGAGGCGGCGGACGAACACCATGTGGACGACCGTCGCCGAGCGCAGCCAGGGCTCGAACCGGTCCTTGCCCTCCGGGTCGTACTTCGTGTGGAAGGCCTCCAGCGCATGCTCACGGTCGGCGTCGTCGCGGCCGAGGAAGGCAGGCCGTGCCAGCCACGACGTTCGAACCGATGCGAACGACGCCCTGACCCTCGGCCTGCAGGTTGAGGCACCACTGGGTGAGCCCGCCGGAGCCGCTCATGAGGTAGACCCCGCCCTCCTCCGGGACGAACCACAGCTCGGCGGTGTGGCGTCGGGCGGTGACGCGCCCCTGGGTGGACACGTAGCAGTAGCGCTCGGTCCGCAGCTCCTCCGGGAGGTCCATCAGCGCGCCTGATCCTCCTGCGGGAAGGCGAGGTCGGCGACGACGGGGCGGTGGTCGGACGCGCCACCGTCACCGACCAGCGCGCCCACGGGGGTCAGTCCCCGGGCGAGGAGCCAGTCGATGCGCAGCACCGGTCCGGGCCCGCGATCGTTCGGCCACGTGAACCCCATCCCGCTGCCTGCCTCCCGCTGCGCGTCGAGGAATCCTGCATCCACGAGGCGACGGTAGGCGACGGAGCGCTCGTTCGAGTTGAAGTCGCCCCCGATCACGGCGGGTAGCTGCGGGTCGAGCGCGTCGAGGACGTTGCCCATCTCGGCGCCGCGGACCTCCCCCTCGAAGTCGAGCCGCTCGAGCACCGAGGCGCCACAGGACGGGCACGGCGAGATGAGATGGACCGGGACGACCTGCACCCGTCGCCCGTCGACGTTGATGACGAACACGGCGGTGTTGCGGCTCTTGGCGGTCGCGTCCCCGACCGGGTGCACGGCGACGATCGGGAACCGGCTGAACACGGCGACGCCGCCGACCCCCCGCGAGAAGACGATCTTGGCGTGCGGGTAGGTGGGCGCCAGCTGCGTGTGCAGGGTGTCCCAGCGCTCCGGGAAGACCTCCTCGAGCATGAGCACGTCGGGATGCTGGCCGTCGACGAGGTCGAGCACGTGCTGGACCCCGGGCGCCCTGACGTAGGTGTTGAAGGCGGCGACGCGGAGGTCGCGGGGCGGCGGCGTCGACCGTGGCAGGAAGGCCGTCCCGTAGGTCCACAGCCACAGGCCCGCCGGGATGGCCAGCAGCACCGCCGCGCGACGTTGGCCGAGCAGGGCCGCGGTCGGGGCGAGCACGAGCGCCGGCAGCGACCACCAGAACGTCGTCAGGTTGAGCGGCTGGACCCAGCCGGCGTCGCCGGCCACGATCCAGGCGACGACGGCGACCACGGCCATCAGCGCATAGGCGGCAGCGGCGAGGAGCGTCACACGCCACTCACGCCGCCGCTTGGCCGGCGGTGCGGGCGGTGGCTCGGATCTCGTCGTGGTGGCAAGGGACACGGGGCACGTCCGTCACTCAGGAGACTCTCCGAGCCGGTGCAGCAGCAGGCGGTTCGTGCCGCCTCGGCCACCCGGCAACCCGGACACGATGACGACGGGGTCGTCGCGCTGACCGTACCCGCCGCGCAGGCACACCTCATCGGCCGCGAGGACGAGGTCACGTGTGTGGTCCTTCTCCTCGACCATGACGCCGTCGGTGCCCCACATGAGCGCGAAGCGGCGCAGCGACGTGTCCCGCGACGTGATCCCGACGATCGGGACACGCGGTCGGAACTTCGAGACCAGCTGGACCGAGGCGCCGGAGTAGCTGAACACGACGAGCGCCTTCGCGTGCACGTCGGCAGCGGCCTGCACGGCGGCCTTCGCGACGACACGGGAGAGCGCGAGCTCACGGGTGGGTGGCGCCGGCGGGTGGACGAGCTCGCCGGAGCTCTCCGCGACCTCGATGATGCGTGCCATCGTGCGAACCGTCTCCACCGGGAAGCGGCCGGTCGCGGTCTCGGCCGACAGCATCACCGCGTCCGTGCCGTCGAACACGGCGTTGGCCACGTCGGAGGCCTCGGCGCGGGTGGGGCGGGGGTTGCGCACCATCGACTCGAGCATCTCGGTCGCGGTGATGACCGGCTTCCCGTCCCGGTTCGCGAGATTGATGATGTGCTTCTGGAGAGCGGGGACCCGCTCGGGTCCGATCTCCACGCCGAGGTCACCGCGGGCGACCATCACGGCGTCGGCCTCCTCGATGATGGGCTCGAGGTTGTCCATGGCCTCGGGGCGCTCGAGCTTCGCGATCAGCGGCGCCTCGCCACCGTGGGCGCGCAGCAGCTCGCGCGCCTCCGCGACGTCGCGGGGCCGGCGGACGAAGGACAGCGCCACCCAGTCGCAGCCCATGTCGGCCATGACGGCGATGTCCTCGCGGTCCTTGTCGGTCATGCTCGAGGCGGAGACGTCCACGCCGGGCAGGTTCACGCCCTTGCGGGACCGGGCGAGCCCGCCGACCACCACGCGTGCGGTGACCGCGTCGCCGTCGACGGCCGACACGACGAGCCGGAGCAGCCCGTCGTCGACGAGCACGAGCGCCCCCGGCTCGACGTCCTCGGCGAGCTGGCCGTAGGTGACCGGCAGCACCGGCCGACCACGGTCGTCGGCGTAGGCGTCGAGATCAACGCGGCCGCTGACCAGCACCACCTCGCCGCCATCGGCCAGCTCGACGCCTGGCCCCGGCAGCATCCCGAGCCGGATCTTCGGACCCTGCAGGTCGCCGAGCGCACCGACGTTGCGACCGAGCTCACGGGCGACCTCGCGCACCTTCTTCAGCCGGTCGCGGTGCTCGTCGTGGGTGCCGTGCGAGAAGTTGAGCCGCACGACGTCGATCCCGGCGGCGACGGCGGCCTTGAGCTTCGCGGGATCGTCGAGGGCCGGCCCGAGGGTGGCGACGATCTTGGCCCGGCGCACGCTGCTCCTCAACTCGCGGTCGCGCCATCGTAGGGCGACGGGCACGACCCGTCGGCGCCGACGACCGGCTCACGACGGGGGCAACACCTGCACCTGCTGCTCGCGGATGGCGCGGATCACCTGCTCGATGCGCGGGCCGATCGCCGCCGCCTCCCGCGCGCTGCCCGGCTCGACCTCGAAGGCCCCTTCGGCCAGCCCGACGGTGGCCGGATCGGCCGACCACTTCTCCAGGGCGCGTGAGATCGCCACGTCGAGGGCGACGTCCAGGCGCTCGTGGAAGCTGAGCAGCACGTGGTCCGAGGACCCTCCGTCCGGACTGCTCGTCTCGCCGGCGTCGCTGCCGCTGTCGCTGTTGGTGCTGTCGTCTTCGGTCCCCGCGGGCGGCACGAGCGTGGCGTGGCGTCCGATCACGAGCGCCGGGGCGGGCGGCCCGGGCGCGGTCGCGGACGGCGCCGGCGACGGACCCGCCGCCGGCGCGGACTCGCTGGCCCGCTCGGCACGGGCCGCGGCGGTCTCCTGCGCGGCCTCGAGGACCCCGGCGTCGGCCTCGCCGGCGACCGTGTAGACGACCGACACGCCCGCCTCGTACTGGGCGAGCGCGAGGGAGTGCGCGCGCTCGACGTTGACGGCGGCGAACGACACGAGCGGCTGCGGCGTGCCGGCGCGGCTGGCGGCGAGCCCCTGCTCGTACCCGCGCCGCTGGCGGTCGAGGCCATGCTGCCGGTCGCCGCCGATGAACCCCGGGAGGTGGCCGTCGCCGGCCATGCCTGCCGCGACCCCGGCGAGGTAGCCCATCTCCTCGACCCGGACGTTGATGGGGAGCACGTTGCCCGGGGTGCGTCGGGGGGTTGCCGGCGCGACACAGAACCGGGTGGACGGGTAGTCGGAGGCGATCTGCACGATCTGGTCGATGGCGCCGGTACCGAGTGCGCAGACGAGATCCACGCCCTCGCGAGCCAGCAGCGCCGCCGTGTCCCCGACGAACGACAGACCGTCGGGGTCCACGACGCGCAGCTGGCCGATGCCTTCGCGGTGCGCGCGTCCGAGGTCGTTGATCGCCGCCTTCAGCGACGCTCGCTCGGCCTCGGTCGCAACGTCCGGCGGTGGCAGCACCACGGCCACGGACAGGCCCGTCACCGGGGTCGGGCTCGCCTCGAGCAGCGGGGTGGGCGTCGGCGACGGCGCCGGCCGCGGCTGGCCCCCCTCGCACGCCGTCAGCACCAGGGCGACGAGGAGGAGGGCGACGACAGCTCGCCAGCGTGCCACCACCCACGGTCTCCTTCGTCCGCCCCGCGCCGGTACGTCGAGGCCCGGGCCACCGGTCACTAGGCTAGCCATCGGGCCGGTCACACCCGTCGCGACGAGGAGCACCCCGGTGGCCATCGTGCACGTCCTCTCGGACGCGGCGTCGGCCACGCAGCTGGCCCAGCTCCGCGATGCCGGGACCCCGCAGGACCAGTTCCGCCGCGCGGCGCGCCGGCTCGGGCTCATGCTCGCCATGGAGGCGATGCGTGAGCTGCCGTCCGAGGAGTTCACCGTCACCACACCGCTCGGCGCCGCACCGGCCCGGCGGCACGCGGTGCCCATCGTCGCCGTGCCCGTGCTGCGGGCGGGGCTCGGTCTGCTCGACGGGCTCCAGGAGGTCATCCCCGACGCGAAGGTCGGCATGGTCGGCCTCGAGCGGGACGAGACGTCGCTGCGACCGAGCCAGTACTACCGCAAGACCCCGCCGCTGGAGGGCAGCTGGGTCATGGTGCTCGAGCCGATGCTGGCCACGGGCGGGTCGGCGAGCGCCGCGGTTCGCGCGCTCGGTGCCGACGGCGCGGTCGGCGTGACCGTGCTGTCGGTGGTCGCGACCCAGCAGGGCATCGATCGGATCGCCGACGACAACCCGGGCGTGCGGTTCGTCGTCGGCGCGGTCGATCCCGAGCTCGACGAGAACGGGTTCATCGTCCCCGGACTCGGCGACTTCGGCGACCGGCTGTTCGGGACGACGGAGCAGCCCGCCCCGTAGCCCCCCGACGGGTGTGGGGGCGCCCCGGGTCAGCCCGCCAGGAACGAGCACCGCACGCGGCGCACGTCGTTGTCGCGGTTGGGGTCGTAGACCACGATCGACTGCCAGGTGCCGAGGAAGAGCCGCCCCGCGTCGACCGGGACGGTCAGCGACGGCGACACGAAGGCGGGCAGCACATGGTCGGCGCCGTGGCCGGTGGAGCCGTGGCGGTGACCGTAGCGGTCCTCGCGCGGGAGCAGCCGGTCGACGGCGTCCTCGAGGTCGCCCTCGGAACCGGCGCCGGTCTCGACGAGTGCCAGCCCGGCCGTCGCATGGGGCAGGAAGACGTGCAGCAGCCCGTCCCCGCCGACCCGGGCCGCCACGTCGCGCACCCGGTCGGTGATGTCCCAGACACGCCGGCCGGTGGTCTCGAGCCGGAACTCAGCGGTCTCCACGGTCGCCCTCCTCGGCCGCGCCGGTGGTGCTGGTGGGGCTGGTGGTGCCGTCGGCATCGCCCGGCGCCCGCTCCGCCGTGCTCACGTAGCCGTGACGGAAGTAGACGAGAGCCGGGCCGCCGTCGCCGCTGTGGAGGTCGACGACCCGTCCGACGACGATGTCGTGGTCGCCGCCGTCGTAGCGGGCCCACACCTCGCAGTCGAGCCACGCCAGGCAGTCGTCGAGGAGCGGAACGCCGGTCTTCGCCGTGTGGCAGTCCACGTCGGCCCACTGGTCGTTGCCGAGCGGGCGTTCCGGGCTGGCGAAGAAGGAGGAGGTCTCGGTCTGTCCGTCACGGAGGAACGAGAGGCCGAACACCTCGCTGCGGGCCACCATGTCGGCCATGACGGTGTCCTTCTCGACACAGACGAGGACCAGCAGCGGGTCCAGCGACACCGAGCTGACCGCGTTCGCGGTCATGCCGTGCGGGACGCCGTCGGCAACGGTCGTCATGACGGAGACGCCGGTCGCGAAGCGCGACATGACCGACCGGAACGACTCGGGCGTGGGTTCGGACACGCCGCTCCTCCTTCTGGTCATGGACAGGGGCACGGTACCCCCCGAGGGTCCCGTCGCCGGGCGGGCGGTCAGGTGCGGAGGCCGGCGAACAGGTCGTCCTCCACGGCCCCGTCCGCGCCGGCGCCGGCCTGCGGCGGTGTGGCCGCCCCGTCGAGCACGCCCCCGGTCAGCACGAACTCCTCGACGCCGAAGACCTCGCCGGCGAGCGGCTCCGGGGTGTTCAGGAAGAACGAGTCCGTCCCGATCTGCGAGCGGTGGGCCGTCAGCGCGGCCCGCTTGCGCTCGAGCCACGGCCGCACGTCGACGCGGGTCGTGACCGCCTCGTCGTCCGTGCCGAAGGGCAGGTCGGCCTGCTCGACGACGCCTTCCTCGCCGAAGGGCGAGGGCAGACCGGCCTCCGTCAGCCGCCGGTGGGCACGCAGCATCCGCCCCTTCGAGAGCGTGTGGACGTAGCGCTTGGCCACCTGCCACGGCGCCCCGGCGTCGGGGGTGACCCACCACGGATCGGCGGCGAGCGTGACCGCCCGCTCGGTGACGCGGTGCGCCATCACGTGGTCGGGGTGGCCGTAGGTGCCGTGCTCGTCGTCGCTGACGACCACGCCGGGGCGGAGCCGGCGGATCACGCGCGCGAGCCGGGCCGCAGCCTCGTACAGGTCGGCGCCCGCGAACGCGTCGGGATGGTCGTTGGCGGGCGTGCCCGCCATGCCGCTGTCGCGGTAACCGAGGTGGGTGTGGTCGACCACACCGAGCGCGGCGAGCGCGTCGGCGAGCTCGCGGTCGCGGTGGGCCAGCAGCTCCTCGTCGCCGAGATCGATCCCGGCGAGGTTGTCCCCCTCCTCACCGCGGGTGCAGGTCACGACGGCCACCTGCATGCCCTCGGCGGCATAGCGGGCGAGGACGCCACCGCAGGCGATGGACTCGTCATCGGGATGGGGGTGCACGCACAGCAGGGCCGGCTCGGCCACGACGGTCTCCTCGGTGAGGTCGTGCGGCATGGTGCCTGACCGATCGCCGTCGACGCGAGCGGGTAGCCTGCACCCGAACACAGGAGCCATCGCACCAATGCCCGCAGCTGCCCATCCCGACGACCGCACCATCGACTTCATCGACGACGCGGGGAAGCTGCCGTCCGCGCTGGCGCAGCTCGAGGGCGACGTGGTCGGTGTCGACGTGGAGCGGGCCGACTCGCACCGCTACTTCCGGTCGGCGGCGCTGATCCAGGTCGGTGTGGCGGACCGCTGCGTGCTCGTGGACAGCGTCGCGCTCGACGACCTCGCGGCGCTCGACGCGTTCCTCGACGGGCGTCTGGCGGTCCTCCACGCGATCGAGAACGACGTGGACCCCCTCGCGTCGGCCGGGGTCCGCCCCGACCGGGTCGCGGACACGAGCGTCGCCGCCGCCATGCTCGGTCTGCCGACCGGTCTCGGGCCGCTGCTCGAGCAGCTGCTCGGCGTCCAGCTGACCGAGGACAAGGACGCCTACCAGCGCGCCGACTGGGAGAAGCGCCCGCTGCCGGACGACATGGCGGCCTACGCGGCCGGAGACGTGTTCCACCTGCCGGCCCTGTGGGACGAGCTCGCGTCGCGCCTGGACGCGGCCGACCGGCTCGCCTGGTACGAGCAGGAGCTGGCCACGACCCTCGACCGCGTCGCCGAGGACCGCCGCGACTGGACCCGCACCAAGGGCGCCGGCCGCCTGTCGCCGGCGGCACGGGCCGTGCTCCGGGCCCTGTGGGAGGAGCGCGAGGCGATCGCCCGGGAGCACGACATCGCCCCGAACCGGCTGCTGCGCGACGCGACGATGCTCGAGCTCGCCGAGAAGCCGGCCAGCTCGCCGCAGGAGCTCGTGCGCCGCAACAAGCGGCGCCGGGGCCCGCTCGTGGAGCACGCGGGACCGCTGTTCGCCGCGATGGAGCGGGGCATGAACGCGCCCGCCGAACCCGTGGAGCGCAACGGTCGCCGCGTCACCCAGCGGGACCGTGCCGCCTACGACGCGCTGCGCCGGACCCGCGCGCTCCTCGCCAAGGACCTCGGCATCGAGGCGGGGGTCCTGTGCCCCGGACGGCCGCTCATGGGCGCGGTGCTGGCCGACCCCGCCTCGCCTCAGGCCCTGTGCGCGGAGGCGGGGCTGCGACCGTGGCAGACGGCGCTGCTCGCGCAGCCGCTGTGGGAGGCCTACGAGCGCGCGCGGGCGAGGGTCGACGAGGACGGGTGAGGACACGCCGCCGGCCGGTTGGCCCGCGGGGCGTCGTCCCGTGCCCGGCTACTGCTGGGCGGCGAGCCGGCGGGTGAGGCTCGCCGGGAGGGCGAACTCGACGTCCTCGGCCACGACCGTGACCGTGTCGACGGTCCCCGTGCCGCGGTCGCGGAACCAGTCGATGACCTGGCCGACGAGCACCTCCGGGGCGCTGGCGCCGGAGGTGAGCCCGACCGTGCCGATCCCGCCGAACCAGGCCTCGTCGATCTCGCTGGCGTCGTCGATGAGGTAGGCGGGGACGCCCCGGTCCTTGGCGACCTCGACGAGCCGGCGTGAGTTCGACGAGTTCTGCGACCCGACGACGAGGATCGCGTCACAGCGCCCCGCGAGCGTCTTCACGGCGTCCTGCCGGTTCTGCGTCGCGTAGCAGATGTCGTCCTTCTTCGGCCGGTGCAGGTTCGGGAACCGTTCGCGCAGCCGGGCGACGACGTCCTCGGTCTCGTCCATCGACAGCGTCGTCTGCGTGATGTAGGCGACGTCGGCATCCCGGGCCAGCGGGAGCGCGTCGACGTCGTCCGGGGTCTCGACGAGCGAGATCGAGCTCGGCGCCTGCCCCATGGTGCCGATGACCTCCTGGTGTCCCTCGTGGCCGATCAGGACGATGTCCAGGCCAGCGGTGGCGTACCGGCGCGCCTCGTTGTGGACCTTCGTGACGAGCGGGCACGTCGCGTCGATGAGGGTGTGGCCGAGCCGCTCCGAGTTCGCGTAGGCGTCCGGCGGCGACCCGTGCGCGCTGTAGACGACGACGGCGCCCTCGGGCACCTCCGTCTCGTCCTCGACGAAGATCGCACCCTTGTCGCGCAGCGCCTGGACGACGTGACGGTTGTGCACGATCTCGTGACGGACGTAGACCGGCGGCCCGTAGGCCTCGATCGAACGCTCGACGATCAGCACGGCGCGGTCGACGCCGGCACAGAAGCCGCGCGGCGCCGCCATGAGCAGGGTGTGTGGAAACGACATGGGGGCAGCGTATCGGCGCCCCGGGGTCGCACATCGCGGCCCCGGGACGCACATCCCGGCGCGGGTGCGGCATACTGGCCCGCGGCGCATCCGGGGCCAGCCGCCAACGAGCCGTGCGCGGCCCCCGCTCCCCGCATCGATGCTCCGTAAAGGATCGCTCGTGCACATCATCGTCGGCGGCTGCGGCCGGCTCGGCGCCGAGATCGCGGACCGGCTGTCGGACGAGCGCGAGAACGACGTTGTCGTGATCGACGTGGACGAGCTCGCCTTCGACCGGCTCGGGTCCGCCTTCAACGGCGAGACCGTCGTCGGTGACGTCACCGATCGCGACGTGCTCGAGCGGGCCGGCGCCGTCCGCGCCGACGGGCTCGTCGCCGTCACGCGCTTCGACAACGCGAACCTCATGGCGGTCGAGATCGCCACCGAGCTGTTCGGCATCACCCGCTCGGTCGCGCGCCTGTTCAACCCCGAGCGCGAGCCCGTCTACCGGAAGCTCGGCGTGCGCTACGTGTCCGGCACCGGCGTCCTCGCGAAGCTGTTCCTCAACGAGTTCCGGCAGGGCACCTTCCCCCACCACGTGCACTTCGCGCACGGCGAGGTGGAGGTCATCGACCTCGAGATCGGTGCCGGCGGCCACGGCATGGCCGTCGAGGACTTCGAGGTCGAGGGGCGGCTTCGGATCGCCGCGATCCAGCGGGGTGCCCGGGTGTTCATCCCCCGCCCCGACGACCGTCTCGAGCGCGGCGACATCTGCTCGGCGGCCGCGAAGCGGGGCGTGCGCCGCAAGCTCGCGTCGCTGCTGCAGCCGATCGACGACCGCAGCCGCCACGCGCCGGTGGGCCGGACCTGATGGAGAGAAGCGTCGCATGTACGTCGTGATCGCCGGTGGCGGCAAGATCGGCCGCTACATCGCGCAGGACCTCGTCGGCAAGCACCACGAGGTCACCGTCGTCGAGCGCAAGCCGGGACGCTGCGAGCAGCTCGTCGCCGAGACGAACGTGCTCGTGATCCAGGGCGACGCCTGCGACGTGCGCTACCTCGAGCAGGCCCACGTCGAGCGTGCCGACGCGTTCGTGGCCACCACCCACGAGGACGACGACAACCTCGTCGCCTGCCAGCTCGCGAAGATCGAGTTCGGGGTCCGGCGCGCCATCAGCCGCGTGAACAGCCCGAAGAACGTCGAGATCTTCGAGACCCTCGGCATCGAGCCCGTGTCCTCGACGCAGCTCATCTCCGAGCTGCTCGAGAACGAGTTCTCGGTCGGCGAGCTCATCCACCTGTACAGCCTCAAGGGCGGCAAGGTCAGCCTCGTGGAGCTGCGGATCCCCGGCGCGGACGAGCCCGACGCACCGCCGCCCCGCTACGTGAGCGACCTCGGCCTGCCCTTCGAGGCCGTCCTCGTCGCGCTGTTCCGCAACGAGCAGACGATCATCCCCCGGGGCACGACCGAGATCCTGCCGGGCGACGAGGTGCTGGCGCTGACCACGCCCGAGCTCGAGGAGCGGCTCCGGCAGGTCCTGGTGAGGAACGACTGATGCCGACCCGTGCCCGCGGCACCGACACCGCGACCGGCTACCTGCTGCAGGGACTGCGGGGCGTCGCGGTCGTGACCGTCATCGTGCTGCTGTTCTCCGGCCTGTGCTATCTCGCCGCGCTCGTCGTGGCCTGGGCGCTGTGAACCAGGTGCACCGATGATCATCCGCCCCGGCGCCGCCGACGTCCGGCTGATCGGCTACTACCTCGGGAAGGTCATCCTGGGGCTCGGCCTCATGACGCTCGTGCCGGCGCTGCTGGCCGCCGCGCTCGGCGAGTGGAACACGCTCACCGCCCTGCTGATCGGGGCGGCGCTGGCGATCATCTTCGGCAGCGTCACCGAGGTGCGGCTGTTCACCCGGGATCAGCTCGACTGGTCGCACGCGATGGTGACGGTGGCGCTGGCCTGGCTGCTCGGCGCCGTGTTCCTGGCGGTGCCGTTCTACCTGTCCGGGCACTTCACGGACTTCATCGACGCCGTCTTCGACGCGATGTCGGGGCTGACCACCTCGGGGCTGACCGTCATCAACGATCTCGACCACCTGTCGCGGTCGATGAACTTCTACCGCCACCTGACCCACTTCGCGGGCGGTCAGGGCATCGTCGTCGTCGTCCTGTCGCTGTTCGGTGCCGGTGGCGGCCGTGCGGGCACGCTGTACGTCAGCGAGGCACGCGAAGAGCGGATCATGCCGAACGTGATCCGCACGGCGCGGTTCATCTACCTCATCGCCGGCGTGTACCTCGTCATCGGGACGCTCGCGCTGACGGTGGCCGTGTGGGCTGCCGGGATCCCGCCGCTGCGGTCGCTGTGGCACGCCGTGAACCTGTTCATGGCCGCCTTCGACACCGGTGGATTCTCGCCCATGTCGACGAGCGTCGCCTACTACCACTCCTTCTTCGTGGAGGCCGTGCTGCTGGTCATCATGGTCGCCGGGGCCCTGTCCTTCGGGCTGCACTTCCAGCTGTGGCAGGGGGACCGCAAGGAGCTGCTGCGACACATCGAGACCCGGACGCTCGCGATCTCGATGTTCCTCATCACCGTGCTCGTGTACCTCGGACTCGCCCGGTCGGGGGCCTACCTGTCTCCCGTCGCGCTCTTCCGCAAGGGCTTCTTCACGATGGTGTCGGCCCACACCGGCACCGGGTTCGCCGTGAACGGGCCGCGGCTCTACGTCACGGACTGGGGCGCGCTGGCGCCGGCAGCGATCGTCGTCGCGATGGCGCTCGGCGGGATGGCGTCGTCGACGGCCGGTGGCATCAAGGCCATCCGGATCGGCATCACCACGAAGGGGCTGATCGGCGACATCCGTCGCGTGCTGCTGCCCGAGTCCGCGCTCGTGGTCGAGACCTACCACGCCCAGCGCCGGCGGATCCTGCGCGACGACCTCGTCCGGTCCGCGACGACGGTGCTGCTGCTCTACCTCATCACCTACCTCGCCGGGGCGCTCATCGGGCTCGCCTACGGGAAGTGGGACATCACCGAGACGCTGTTCGAGTCGGTCTCGGCCACCGCCAACGTCGGCCTCACCTCCGGGATCACGTCGCCGACCATGCCGGTCGGGCTCGAGATCACCTACATCCTGCAGATGTGGATCGGCCGGCTCGAGTTCATGGCCGGGTTCGCACTCTTCGGGTACGTGATCGCGCTGGCGAGGGGACGCACATGAGCCGCCGACGCCGCCCCGTCGTCACCGTGCCGGCGGTCCTCATGCTGCTCGTGACGACCGCGGCCGCCGCGGTGCTGCTCGTGTCGCTGCGACGGTCCGCGCCACACCGGCCGCTGGACTTCGTGCTGCCGGCATCCTCGGACCCGCGCGATCCGTCGAACGACGTGCTGACCTGCGAGCGGACGATCCCGGAGGACTCGGTCAAGAGCGAGCTCGAGGCGGTCCGGCCGGTCGGTCGGATCACCTCGGCCGCGGTCGTGGAGTGCCCCGACCTCTTCGACGGTGTGCCGGTCTTCTACGCCGGCGAGGTCGTCGGCGACGTGCTCGAGCGGTCCGGGGGCGCGTGGCTGCAGGTGAACGACGACGCCTACGCCCTCGAGGTCGGCCCCCTGCCGAGCCACACCGACATGCGCGGCGCGAACACGGGACTCGCCGTGTGGGTGCCGAACGACGTCCTGCCGGGCCTGACGGCCGGCGGCCCCCGCGAGCGCGGCGACATCGTCGCGATCCGGGGCATCGTGCGACGCACGGACCCCGCCGACGGCGGCGGGCTGACGCTGCGCGCGAACACGCTGGAGATCCTCGTCCCCGCGCAGCCGGTCTCCCACCCGTTGCACGGCTACCAGGCCGTCGTCGCCAGCCTCCTCGGCCTGATCGCCATCGGGGCCGCCTACGCACAGCGCCGCTACATCCAGCAGCGCTGACGCCGGGGGCCGGCGCCGGACGCCGAGGCCGGCGGCCGGACGCCGGAGCAGGGCCGGGGCCGGACCCACAGGAACCGGCGCATCCGCCGGTTTCGGGGATACCCGGGCCGCCGCCACGCCACACCGCCGTCAGGAACCGGCGCATCCGGCGGTTTCCGGGGATGCGGGGCGGCGCCGGTTCCTCGACCGGCGCCCTGAAACCGTCGTCGCGGTCGCCGGGTCTCGGGGCGGCGGTCAGCGCTTGTCGGTGAGCCCGGCCTCCTGGCTGGAGGGGCACAGCGGCTCGACGACGCAGTCCTCGCAGGCCGGCTTCCGTGCCTGGCACGTGCGCCGGCCGTGGTGGATGAGGAGGTCCGCCACCTCGAGCCAGCGCTCCTGCGGGAAGAGGCGCATCAGGTCGCGCTCGATCTTCTTCACGTCCTCCTCGCGGGTGAACCGCAGCCGCCGCGACAGGCGCTTGACGTGGGTGTCGACGACGACGCCCGCGTTGTGGTCGAAGCCGTTGGAGAGGACGACGTTCGCGGTCTTGCGGGCCACGCCCGGGAGGGCGGTGAGCTCCTCCATGGTGCCGGGCACCTCGCCCCCGTGGCGCTCGAGGATCAGCCGCGCGCAGCCCTGGACGCTCTTCGCCTTCTGGCGGAACAGCCCGAGGGAGCCGATCAGCTCCTCGATGCGTGACAGGTCGGCCTCGGCCGCGTCCTTCGGCGTCGGCAGCGCGGCGAACAGGCCGGGCGTGACCTCGTTCACCTTCACGTCGGTGGCCTGGGCCGAGAGGATGGTCGCGACCAGCAGCTCCCACCGGTTGGAGAAGTCGAGGGCGATCGTCGCGTCGGGCAGCTCCTCGGCGAGCAGGTCGAGGATCACGGGCGCACGCTTCGTCTTGCCGCTCGTGCGGCTCAGGCCGTCGGGGATCGTGGTCATGGTCGGGGATGCTACTCGGCGCGCAGCCCCGCACCGGGCGCCGCGCCGCCGCCGGGTTCCACCCGCGGGCACCGCGAGCGGGCAGACTCCTGGGTGGCACCGCACCGACCGGAGGCTGCACCGATGCCCGCGACCGACGAGATCCGCATCGCCGTGCTCGACGACTACCAGCGGGTCGCGGCCGACCACGCCGACTGGGACGCTCTGCCCGGCGAGGTGACGTTCTTCCACGACCACGTCACCGACCGCGACGCGCTCGTCCGTCGGCTGCGACCCTTCACGATCGTCGCCGCGATGCGCGAGCGGACACCCTTCGACGCGGCGCTGCTCGCCCGCCTGCCCGACCTGGCGTGCCTCGTGACGACCGGGCGTCGGAACGCGGCGATCGACGTGGAGGCCGCCGCCCGTCACGGCATCACGGTCTGCGGCACTCAGTCGCCGGGCCACGCGACCGCCGAGCTGACGTTCGCGCTCATCCTCGGTCTCGCCCGCGGGCTCCACGAGGAGGTCGCGAGCGTGCGCGCCGGCGGGTGGCAGGTCGGCGTCGGCCGGGACCTGGCCGGCGCCACCCTGGGTGTGGTCGGTCTCGGGCGGCTCGGGGCCCGGGTCGCCGCGATGGGCCAGGCCTTCGGCATGGAGGTCGTCGCGTGGAGCCAGAATCTCACCGATGCCCGGGCCGCCGAGGTCGGCGTGCGTCGCGTCTCCCGCGACGAGCTGCTGGCCGCCGCCGATGTCGTCACCGTCCACGTCCGCCTGAGCGACCGGACCACTGGCCTGCTCGGTGCCGGGGAGCTCGCACGGATGAAGCCCGACGCGTTCCTCGTGAACACCTCGCGGGGCCCGGTCGTCGACACCGACGCCCTCGTGGCCGCGCTGCGGGCGGGTCGCCTCGCCGGCGCCGCCGTCGACGTCTTCGACACCGAGCCGCTGCCGGCCGGCAGCCCGCTGCGGTCCGCACCGCGGCTCCTCGCCACGCCACACATCGGCTACGTGACGCGCGAGACCTACGAGGTCTTCTACCGTCAGACGGTGCAGGCCATCGAGGCGTACCTGGCGGGCGCCCCCATCCGGGTCATCGAGCCACGGCCCTGACCCGCGCACACGCCTGCCCCGTCCGTGAAGGAGCAACCCGTGACCGTCCAGGACCAGGACGTCGCTTCCCACGCGAACGCATCGGAGCCGGGCCGCCCGGAGCGGGAGCGTCACCGCACGGACCGTGACCATCTCCACCGCGGCATCCACCCGCTGCACTCCCCCTTCGGCACGGACACGTTCGGACGCCGCGCCGAGGCCTTCGCGCGCTTCTTCGGGACGCCACGGTTCCTCATCGGACAGACCGTGCTGGTGGGCGCGTGGATCGTGCTCAACGTCGTCGCCGTGTCCCTGCGATGGGACCCCTACCCGTTCATCCTGCTGAACCTCGCCTTCTCGCTGCAGGCCGCCTACGCGGCGCCACTCATCCTGCTCGCGCAGACCCGGCAGGCCGACCGGGACAAGGCGATGTCCATGGCCGACGCCGAGCACCGCGAGGCACTCGCCGAGGCCGGCGTGCAGCGCCAGGAGATCGCCGCCCGGCATGCCGCACGTCTCGAAGAGCTGCTGGAAGCGAACACACGGCTGACCGAGCAGGTCGAGCGCCTGACCGAGCAGATCCACGCCCACGTCGTCGGGGGTCCGCCGACCGGTACGGCCACGAGCGTCGACGCGTGAGCGCACTGGCCCGCCTGTTCAGCGAGAACCTGTTCCTCCTGCTCTTCGTCGTCGCCGGGGTCGGCTACCTGCTCGGGCGCCTGCCGATCCTCGGGTTCCGGCTCGGGGTCGCGGCCGTGCTCTTCGTCGGGCTCGCCGTCGGGGCGCTCGGCGAGGAGGTGCGGCTGCCCGACGTCGTCTACCTGCTCGGGCTGATCGTGTTCGTCTACACGGTCGGCCTCGCGAGCGGTCCCGGGTTCTTCGCGGCCCTGAAACGGAAGGGGCTGCGCGACAACCTGCTCGTCGTCGCCGTGCTGGTCGTGGCCGCCGCCCTCGTCGTCGCCGCGGCACGGATCGTGGGGCTCGACGCGCCCCATGCCGGCGGCCTGTTCGCCGGCAGCCTCACCAACACGCCGGCCCTCGCGGCCATCCTCGAGTTCCTGTCGAACACGGTCTCCGGCTCACGTCTGGACACGGTGCTCACCGACCCGGTCGTCGCCTACTCCGTCACCTACCCGGTCGGGGTTCTCGGGGTCATCCTCGCCATCGCGCTCCTGCAACGGTGGTGGCGCACGGACTACGCGGCCGAGGCCCACGACCTGCGTGACGAGCTGACGGTCGGCGAGGACATCGAGAACGTGACCGTGCGGGTGACCCGCGACCTCGGCGGCCGCAGCATCCGCACGCTGAGCCGCGCCGAGCTCCCGCACGTGCTGTTCGGACGTCTCGAACGCGGCGGCGACCAGGAGGTGCTCACCCCCGAGGTGGTGCTGGTGCCGGGCGACCTGGTCACCGTGGTGGGGACGTCCGACCGGGTCGCGGCGGCCGTCGCGCTGCTCGGTGAGCCCGCTCAGCGGCGGCTCGTCGAGGACCGCAGCGATCTCGACATCCGCCGGATCTTCGCGTCGAGCGCCGACACGGTGGGACGAACCATCGGTCAGCTCAACCTGCGCGGCCGCTTCGGGGCGCTCGCCACGCGGGTCCGCCGCGGGGACGTGGACGTGCTCGCCGAGCCCGACCTGCGCCTGCTCCCCGGCGACCGGGTCCGCGTCCTCGCTCCGGTCGAGCGCATGGACGAGGTCACCCGGTTCTTCGGTGACTCCTTCCGGCTGCTCTCCGAGATCGACGTCGGCGTCTTCGGACTCGGGATCGCGCTCGGCATCCTCGTCGGACTCGTCCCCATCCCGCTGCCGGGCGGCGGCTCGCTCGAGCTCGGACTCGCCGGCGGCCCACTGGTCGTCGGGCTCGTCCTCGGGGCACTCGGACGAAGCGGCCCGATCGTCTGGCAGCTGCCGTACAACGCCAACCTGACGCTGCGGCAGTTCGGCGTCATCCTCTTCCTGGCCGGTGTCGGCACCCGATCCGGACACGCCTTCGCGAGCACGGTCGCGGCCGGCGGGCTGCCCCTGCTCCTGGTCGGCGCGGTCGTGACCTGCACGACCGCCGTGCTCGTCCTCGTCGTCGGGCACAAGGTCCTGCGCATCCCGATGAGCCTGCTCATCGGGATGGTGGCCGCGACCCACACGCAGCCGGCCGTGCTCGCCTTCGCCACCGAGCAGACCGACAACGAGCTGCCGAACGTCGGCTACGCCTCCGTCTTCCCGGTGGCGACCGTGGCCAAGATCGTCCTCGCCCAGCTCATCGTCGCCTGGCTCTGAGCCTGGGGATCCGGGCGCCGCCACGGACGGTGGCCGACGGGCCCTTGACGTGACGGGCGGTCGTGGGGTTACCATCTGCGGGTGTTACCGGCGGTAACAGGTCCGGGCGACAGCCGAGGGCCAGCCATCCCACCACCACCGCCGCACCGACCGCCACCACGGGAGACCGGACCATGGGCTACGCCACGCTGGAGGTCGCCGACCGCGAGCAGACCGCTCACCGCCTGATCGAGGCATCGGCCGAGCACTCCTTCGACCCGATGACCGAGATCGACTGGGACGCACCGCTGCGTGAGGACACCTTCTTCCTGCCGCCGCACCGCGTGTCGCTGTACGGGACGCCGCTGTGGGAGCGCATGTCCCGGCAGCAGCAGATCGACCTGTCCCGCCACGAGGTCGCGAGCATGGCCAGCGTCGGCATCTGGTTCGAGCTCATCCTCATGCAGATGCTGATCCGGCACGCCTACGACCGGTCGCTGACGAGCCAGCACGTCCAGTACGCGCTCACCGAGATCGGCGACGAGTGCCGTCACTCCATCATGTTCGGCCGGATGATCGACAAGCTCGGCTGCCCCGCCTACGGCCCGGGCCGCCTCCCCCACGAGCTCGCCCGGGTCCTGAAGACGATCTCCTTCGGTGCCGAGACCTTCGCGGCCGCGCTCATCGCCGAGGAGATCCTCGACCGCTTCCAGCGCGAGGCCATGAAGGACCCGGACGTACAGCCACTCGTCCGTGACGTAAGCCGTATCCACGTCATCGAGGAGGCCCGCCACGTCCGCTACGCCCGCGAGGAGGTCGTGCGCCAGGTCCTCGAGCTCAACACCATCCAGCTCGCCATGACCCGGATGGTCGTCGCGCGCGCCGGCCAGGTGATCGGCACGAACCTGATCAACCCGCGGGTCTACGCCGCCGTCGGGCTCGACGCACGCACGGCCCGCAGGATGGCGGCCGAGAACCCGCACCGCCGGGCCTCGATGCGGTGGGCGGCCGAGAAGCTCACCTCGTTCTTCGAGGACGTGCGGCTGATGTCCCCGCCGGCCCGCTACCTGTGGCGCCGCGCCGGCCTGCTCGCCTGACAGGGGGCTCGGCCACCGGTACGGCGAGGTGGTGCAGCCCGACGACCAGCAGCGTGACGAGGCCCGCCCCGCCGAAGATGGCCGCCGTCCCCGTGACGCTGTCGAGCAGGTCCGGGGCGAGCAGCATCGTCGCTGCCAGCGTGAGCATCACGACACCACCGACGAGCTTCAGCAGTCGGCCGTGATGCTCCTGGAGCTTCGCGGCACGCATGGTGACGACGGCCGCGCCGAAGACGGCCAGCTCGTCCGCCAGGAAGACCATCATGTAGAGGGCGAAGAGCGCGACCGCGGCGCCGAGGCCCACGTCGCGTGCCGTGAGCATGTTCGTCCAGATCACGGGGAACCCGGCGCTGCACGGTGTCTCCACGAGCGACACGCCCACCGCCAGCACCGCGGTGGCCCCGAGGACCGGTAGCAGTGGCCGGTCCGGGCGCGCCACGGCACGCATCCGGCGCACGATCCCGGGCTTGTGCTTCGGGTTGATCGTCAGCGACGGCCCCCGCTGGAAGGCGAAGTAGTCCTTGACGTTGATCAGCCCGAACACGCCCGCGACGGCGGCGACACCGGCACGGATCCACGTGCTGTAGGCGATCGTGGTGAGCACGCTGTACAGCCCACCGATGTAGACGCCGTACAGGGCCGTCGTCACGACGAGGAACGTCGCCCCGACGGCCAGCACCCGCCGGCGCGACCCCGTGTGGAGGACGAGGGCCAGCAGCAGGCTCAGCACCCACAGCGAGCACGGGTTGAACCCGTCGAGGAACCCGATCAGCGCCGTCCCGACGACGAGCGACTGGGACTCGAGGTCGACCGTCCCGACGAGCGGCACCTCGACGGTCCGTCCGGACGCGGCCGGCGCCGTGCCGTCGTCGACGGGTGCGGGCCCCATGACGGTGCCACCGTCCGGCTCGGAACCGCCGGCGGTCTCGTCGTCGGCGGGCGCGGCCGCGGCCACCGCCGCCGCGATCTCCTCGCCGACGGCGTCGTCGAACCCGATCCAGTGGCGGTCCCCGATGATCGTGGTGGGGACGGCGTTCGGAACGAAGCCGAGCGCCTCGCCGGCCGCGGCGAACCGGGCCCGGTTCTCGGGACTGCCCGAGATCTCGTAGGCACGGATGACGAGCGCCGGCTCGCGCTGCTCGAGATCGGCGAGGAAGACCTTCTCGGCGGCACAGTGCGGGCAGCCGTCGACCCAGAACAGGACCAGCTCCACCGGGTCGGCCGCGGCCGGGCGCCCGCCGACGACCGTGTCGGCGTGGGCGACGCCGGTGCCTGTGAGGCCGAGCGCCACCAGCACGACCACCACGGCCAGGACGTGCAGCGGCCGCAGACGTGACTGACGTTGGGGTGCCACCGGAGCCGACACGAACACGCGGGAGACTCCGTGCGAGGGATGCTGGCACCATGCCGCCCAGCGGCGGCGGGCGCGAGTCCTGAAGGTCCCAGCGCCGCCGTGCCGCTCAGCCGGACCACTAGTGGTCTGTTTCGGAGGTCCTTTGTCGCATCGAGAGCGTTCCTGCGCCCGGAGGGCAAGGCGCGAGTCGTCGTCGTAGCGGGGTTCTACGTCGACGACGAGCAACGCCGCCATCCGGGATGCAGGGACGATCGAATGCAGAAGGAACTTCCGAAACGGACCACTAGGCTGGGCCCATGCCACCGCTGCGCCGCCTGACCGCCCTGACGGCCGTCGTCCGACCCCTCGACGTGTCGCATGCGTCGAACCGGTTCGCGGTCGCGGTCTCCATCGCGACCGTCGCCGTCGCCTGGCCGCTGCTCGTGTTCGTCGCCGACAGCGGCGTGCTCGCCGGCCTGGGACGCGCCGTGAGCCTCGGCGTCGGCGCGTTCCTCGCGTGGGCGATCGGGCGCGAACTCGACCCGGACCGTCCCAACAGCGCACGGGTGGCGGGCGCCCTCTTCGCGGGCCTCGCCTGGCTCGGCACGCCGCAGGTGGCCGCGGTGCTCGTGCTGCTGCTGGCCGTCCGAATCGTGGCCCGCACCACCGGACGCCCGCCGACCACGCCCGACCTCGTCGCGCTCACGGCGATCGGGGCCTACGCCGCGACGAGCGGCCCCGGGTTCGCGATGGCGCTCGCGGCCGCGGCCGCGCTCCATCTCGACACGCGGCTACCCGGCCCGGCCGACGCCCGCAGCGAGGTCGCCGCGGTGGCGACCACCGTGGCGGCGATCGTCGTCACGATCCTCGGTGGCGGCCTCCTCGACGGCTGGCAGGGGCCCGGTCCCGTCGAGGCCGTGCTGATCGTGGCCGCGGTCGCCGCGGTCTTCCGGATGGGCCTGTCCGGCGTGCGCGCCACCGGGGACCTGACGGGCGAGCCGCTGATGGCGACCCGGGTGGTCAGCGCTCGACGCCTGCTCGTCGGGGCGCTGGCCGGCGGGCTCGCCTGGGCCGGAGCCGGCGCGGTCGTCGCCCTGCTGCCGGCGCTCGCGGCGCTGCTCGGCACTGCCGTCGTGGACCTCGTCGCCGCGCGGTCCCGCGCGTCGCGGTCGCCCGACCTCGACCCGGCCGGCAGTCGCTGAGCCCCGCCGACGGTCCGCGGACCGCTGCCTACGCTCGCGGTCATGCGCATCCGCCCACGCCCACGCTCACGCGTCACGCAGCTCGCTGCTCTCGTCGCCGCCGCTGCGGTAGCTGGCTGCACGGCCGCCGGCGGGCCCGGCAGCACGGCCGCCCCCGACACGCCCGCGAGCGCACCGGCCAGCGCACCGGCGACCCCCGGTCGGCGGCGCCGCCCGCTGCCTCTGCCTCGCCGCCGAGTCCGGCGCCCCCCGCCCCGACGCCCCGGCCGCCGGCCGCCACGACCGCCTTCCGGGACCCGGCCGAGCTCGCGCACCTGCTGACCGCCGCCGAGCACGCCATCCGCGAGCCCGGCACCAGCGCTGATGCGCTCCGCCCGTGGGGGTGGACGCAGCAGGCCGCCTACCGGCAGCTCGCGGCCACGCCGGCGTGGCAGGACACGGCGCGCGCCGCGATGCCCGCCGACCTGCATGATGTCTTCGACCGGAACCTCGAGGCGGCCGAGGAGCTGCGGGCCCTCACGGCGCCCCGGGACCACCTCCCCGACTGGCGCATCGTCGCGCCACCGCCCGCCCCAACCCTGCTCGCCGCCTACCGCGCCGCCGGCGACGAGCTCGGGATCGACTGGACGTACCTCGCGGCGATCCACCTCGTCGAGACGCGCATGGGACGGATCCGGGGCGACTCCGACGCCGGCGCGAAGGGGCCCATGCAGTTCCTGCCGAGCACCTGGGACGCCTACGGGGAAGGCGACATCGACGACCCGCACGACGCGATCCGCACCGCCGCGCGCTACCTCGTCGCTCACGGCGCCCCGGGGGACATGCAGGCCGCTCTCTACGCGTACAACCACGCCGACCACTACGTCACTGCCGTCGACGACTACGCCCAGGTGATGCAGGCCGACGCCCGCGCGTACCTCGGCTACTGGACCTGGCAGGTCTACTACCGGCTGCAGGGCGGCGACGTGGTGCTGACGGAGGGCTGGGACGCCGCATCGGGTGACGCGCCCTCCCCCGCCGGATGATGGTCCCGGTCTGCCCGGCGTGTCACCACTGTCGCGAGCGCGGGTCGCATCCTTCGGCGCCCCACCACCACGCGGACCGGACGGAAGCGCCATACTGGAAGCAGCGACGCGCACGGGGTTGCGCCACCTGCCCGGGGTGACGCCCGGGACGCTGCCCCGCCCGCCCGGAGGTTCGCTGTGCCTGTCACCACGTCTCCCTCGGTGACCGTCGTACGTGACGACGATCGCCCACGCCGCGCTCCCACCACGACCGCGGCCGGCATACTCATGCTCGTGCTGACCGCCGTCTTCGGGACCACGGCGACCATCGGGGTCCTCAGCACCGTCACGCACCGGGGTCCGAACGCCGTCGCGATCCAGATGGCGATCGCCCCGGAGGCCGAGAGGACACTCTTCGTCACGGCCGGCGCCATCGTGGTCGTGACCTGCCTGCTGGAGCTCTATCTCGCGATCGGCGTGCTCCGGCGCCGCCAGGCCGCCCGCGAGGGCGCGCTGTTCATGGCCGGCGCCCTGGCACTGATCTCGCTCGCAATCGGGACGGCGGGTCTGCTCGCCAACGACGCCGCCTCCGGTGCGATCTGGGGTGTGCTCACCGGCCTCGCCAACCTCACCGTGTTCGCGTTGCTGTGGCACCCGACGACACGGTCCGACATCAGCCGGGCCGAGCACGCACGGCAGCGCCGCCGGCCCATGGGCTGACCGGCGGCGCCGAGAGGTGACGGCGCCCGCGGCCGGGAGGGGGGTCGACCGAGGCGCCGTCGCGAGCTTCTGAGACTCAGGGGCGGCTCACCAGTCGGGGCGCCGGTAGAGGGTCACGACGGCAGCGCCGCCGAGCCCGATGTTGTGCTGGAGGCCGACGGTCGCGCCGTCGACCTGCCGGGCCTCGGCCTGCCCGCGCAGCTGCCAGGTCAGCTCGCTGCACTGGGCGAGGCCGGTGGCACCGAGCGGGTGGCCCTTCGACTCGAGACCGCCCGACGGGTTGACGACCCAGCGGCCGCCGTAGGTGTTGTCGTCGGCGTCGACGATGGCCCCGCCCTTGCCCTCCTCGGCCATGCCGAGCGCCTCGTAGGTGATGAGCTCGTTCGTCGAGAAGCAGTCGTGCAGCTCGATCACGTCCACGTCGTCGATCGTCAACCCGGAGGCGTCGAAGACCTGACGGGCGGCCGTCGCGGTCATGTCCGCGCCGACGAGGCTGATGACCGAGTCCTTGGCGAAGGTGTCCTCGGTGTCGGTGACCATCGTCTGGGCGACGATCTCGATCGCCTGGTCCTCGAGGCCGTGCTCGCGGACGAACTCCTCGGAGACCAGCACCGCGGCGGCCGAGCCGTCCGAGGTCGGCGAGCACTGCAGCTTCGTCAGCGGGTCGTGGATCATCCGTGCGTCCAGGATGTCGTCGAGGCTGTAGACGTCCTGGAACTGGGCGTACGGGTTGTTCGCCGAGTGGCGGTGGTTCTTCTCGGCGATCCTGGCGAACTGCTCGGGCGTCGTGCCGTAGCGCTCCATGTGCTCACGGCCGGCGTTGCCGAAGATCTGGGGTGCCGGCGGGGACTCCTCCCAGCCGCGCAGCTCGATCATCTTCGTGTAGTGCTTGTCGAGCGGCATGGCGCGGTCGTCGAACCCGGCGCCCTTGAGCGAGCCCTTCTGCATCTTCTCGAACCCGAGGGCGAGCACGCAGTCGGCGATGCCGCCCTCGACGAACTGGCGGGCCATCATCAGCGCCGTCGAGCCGGTCGAGCAGTTGTTGTTCACGTTGTAGACGGGAACGCCGGTCAGCCCGAGCTGGTAGACGGCGCGCTGCCCCGAGGTCGACTCGCCGTAGACGTAGCCGACACAGGCCTGCTCGATCGTGTCGTAGGGCACACCGGCGTCGTCGAGGGCCTTCTTGCCCGACTCGAGCGCCATGTCGGGGTAGTCCCACTCCCGCGCACCCGGCTTCTCGAACTTCGTCATGCCGACGCCGACGACGAACACCCGACGACCCATCGATCACCCTCCCGGTGGCCTGCCGCCCGCACCTCTCGCCCACGAGCGGTTCCGTCGACACGGTAGCGGCGCCCTGACACACGACGCACATCGGTCACATGTCCCATGCCGGCCCCGGGCGGGCCGCCGGACCGCACGGACCGCGCCGCCGTCGGCACCGGTACCGGGACGCGACCGCGGTCAGTCCCAGCCGGCACCCGAGCCGGAGGTGAACTCCCTCGCGCGACACTGCACGGCCGAGTCGTCGACCGTACGGGTGTCCTTGAACACCTCGTCGGCGGCCCTCTCGAGACGCATGTAGTAGCAGCGCTCGCCGCTGGAGACGGCGAAGGAGACCCAGCCGCCGTCGTCGGCCGCGTCCACGGAGACCTGGTGCGGGTTCGCCGACGGGAGATCTCCCCCGAAGTACTCGTAGGAGCGCTGCTCCGCCTCGTAGGTCTGCGCGACCCCCGTGTAGGCGGACGACGCGCTGTCGGCCCGGATCGACTCCGCGGCCGTGCGGAGGTTCTTCAGGGTCGAGATCGCCGAGACGTTGTCGGCCTTGTGGCGCTGGGCGAAGAAGGTCGTGATGGCGATGGTGGCCAGGATCGACAGGATCAGCACGACGACGGCGAGCTCCGTCAACGCGAAGCCGCCGTCCGCCCGCCAGGTTTCGCGGGTCCTCACACGTATCCCCCAGGATCCCGGACCGTCGTCTGACCCTAGTGTCGGCAGGTCCCCACCCCGACGTAAGCACGCCCGCAGGCGGGCTCGGCTCAGGGCTCCTGGCCGGGGATGGGCAGCCCGGGACGCTCGCCGCGCAGCTGGGGCAGCAGGGCGGCAGCCAGCGCGTCGCCGACGCGCTCGTGGACCTCGGTCGGCCAGTGGATCCCGTCGGGGTTCAGCGCCGCGAGCGACGGCACGACGAGCGGCCAGGCGGGCACGGTCGCGAAGCCGTGGCGGCGGGCGATGGCGAGCTGTCGGTCCTGGCCGCCGCCGTGCGCCGGGTCCCGGTACGCGTAGTACGGCGAGCGGTGGCTCGTCGGCCCCAGCACCGCGCCGGCCCCTCCCTGCACGAGCCCGCGGACCTGGAGCAGCGTGGCGTCGAAGAGCCGGGTGAACTCCCCCGCGGGCGTGCGCATGCGGTGGCCGCCGTGCATCCGCACCGCCCAGGGGTAGACGGTCCCGAGGGTGCGTCGCACGCGCCGGCGCAGGCGGGTCGGCCGCAGGTAGGGGACGACCGCCTCGACCGACGGCGGGACACCGGCGGGGGCGTGGTCGAAGCCGCCGATCCCGACCACGACCGCGTGGGCGCGAGCGAGCACGTCGAACTGGACGTGCCGGTCCTTGGCGACCGTCTTCCAGGCCTCGCGGACGGTCATGCCGGCGCGGGCCACCGTGGTGACCGCGACGGGGCGGTCCAGCGCCGACTCGAGGCGGCGGGCCAGCACCTGCGGGTAGAGCCCGGGGTCGTCCGGGAGCTGCGGACCCCGGTGGTCGGTGAAGGAGGTGCTGTCGCCGAGCACCACGAGGGAGAGGGGGCCGACGTCAGCCGACGGTGGCGGCGGCACGGCGGTCGCTGGGTGCGGCGGCGGGGGACGCGACGGGGCGCGTGGCGAGCAGCACCCGGAGGGCGGCGATCCAGAAGAGGCACGCGGCGAGGACGTGGAGCGCGACCAGCCACGCCGGGATCCCGAGGGCGTACTGCAGGTAGCCGATGCCACCCTGGACGACCTCCACGGCGAGGAGTGCGACGGCGGCACGCCGCACCGCCGGGCTGGCCTGCCCACGCCGTGCGAGCCACCAGATGGCGAGGCTCGACAGCACCGTGAGCCACACCGCACCGGCATGGGTCTTCGCGATGTCCCGGATGTCGATGGCGAGCCGGGGTGTGCCCGGGTCGCCGGCATGCGGACCCGCGGCGGTCACGAGCGTGCCGAGCGCGAGCACGACAACGGCGAGGACGACGATCCCCACCGCGAGCAGCCGGACCGACGGCGTGGCGCCGCCGGCGGCGTCGACCGATCGGGTTCGGGTGCGGGGGCGGGCCAGCCGGTCGTGCAGCAGCACGGCGACCGCGATGAGGACGGCCGAGAGCAGGAAGTGCGCTGCCACCCAGCTCCAGTGCAGCCCGGTCAGCACCGCGACCCCGCCGATCACCGCCTGCCCGAGCACTCCGAGCGGCAGCGCCGCCGCGAGCCGTGACGTGGCCCGATCGACCTGACCGTCGCGACGGGCACGCCAGACGGCGACGAACACGGCGACCACGGCGGCCAGGACGACGAAGGTCATCAGCCGGTTGCCGAACTCGATGGCCTGGTGCACCCCGCTGCTGGCGAGGTCGGCGCCACCCGGGAGGATCCGGGTGCCGTCGCAGGTCGGCCAGTCGGGACAGCCGAGCCCCGAGCCGGTCAGCCGGACGGCGCCGCCGCTGACGACGATGCCGACGTTCGCGGCGATCGCCACGACCGCGAGGCGGCGGGCCGTGTCGAGGCGTGGCGGCGCCGTGGAGGAGTCCCGATCGGTCATGGCGGGCAAGGGTACCCACGGGTCCGGGAGGTGGGCGCGCGGCGACGGCTGCGGAGTCGCCCGGCGGCGGCGTCCGGCCTACCCTTGGGCACGATGTCGTCACCGGTCGTCGAGCCGCCCCCGCCCCCGTGGTCCTCGCGCGGGCCCGGGGCCTCGGCAAGGAGCCCCCACGTGTCCGCGGATCTCCGCAACGCTGCCACCGTGTCCGCGACGGGCAGGCCGCTTTCGACCGACACCCGGCGCCACGCCCGCCGTGGCCTGCTCCTCGTGGCGATCGCAGCCTGGAACGTCTGGCTGTGGGCGACGCGCGTCTGGATCATGCTGCACGACGCCGAGCCGCGCACGGCCGGGTTCGTCGCCGTCCACCTTGTGCTCTACAGCGTGTCGTTCCTGCTCGCCCTCGTCGTGGCCGGGATCGGGTGGCGGATGTGGCGCGAGTCGCGGCGTGCGGGGCGGCCGCAGCCGTGAGCGCGCAGGAGATGAGCGCCTCCGAGACGGTCGGTTCGACCGGCGAGAAGCAGCCACCCCGGCTCGCCCGTACCGGCAGCCCGCTCGACGTGGCCCGCCGGTACTTCCTCGTGACCAAGCCCCGCATCATCGAGCTGCTGCTCGTCACCACGGTCCCGGCCATGGTCATGGCCGCCGGTGGCTGGCCGGGCACCTGGCTGGTGCTCGCCACGCTGATCGGCGGCAGCCTGTCGGCGGGCAGCGCGAACGCGGTCAACAACTTCGTCGACCGTGACATCGACCGGGTGATGCACCGCACCTGGCGTCGACCCACCGCCCGTGACGACGTGTCGCCGATCGGGGCGCTCGTGTTCGGGATCGTGCTCGGCGTCGCCGGGTTCGTGTGGCTCTGGGGGTTCGTGAACCTCTCCGCGGCGCTGCTCGCCACCTCCGCGATCGTCTGGTACGTCTTCGTCTACACGCTCGGGATGAAGCGGCGGACGAACCAGGCCGTGGTGATCGGCGGTGCGGCCGGCTGCGTCCCCGTGCTGACGGGCTGGGCGGCCGTTCCCGGCGCGTCGCTGGCCGACCCGCGCCCGTGGCTGCTGTTCGCCATCATCTTCTGGTGGACGCCACCACACTTCTGGGCGCTGGCGATGAAGTACCGCAAGGACTACGCGCGGGCGAGCCTGCCCATGCTGCCCGTGACCTACGGCAACGACGAGGCGACCCGCCACATCCTGCTGTACTCCTACCTGCTGCTCAGCGTCATCCTGCTGACGATCGCGGGGGCGCAGGCAGGCTGGGTCTTCTCGTCCGTGTCGCTGGCCCTGACGGCCGTCTGGCTCTGGCTGGCGCACCGGCTCCGTCGCTCGCGCAGCCTGAAGGACGCGATGCGGCTGTTCCACTACTCGACCAGCTACCTGGCGCTGGTCTTCATCGCGGCGGCGGTCGACGCCCTGATGTGAGGCAGGAGGGCCGCATGGGTGACCCGGTGTGCTGGCTGTCCTCCACCTGCCCCGCGTGTGGCCGCTTCCTCGAGCCGGCCGACGAGGAGGCGGGGCGCTGCCCCCGCTGCGGCGCCCCGGTCGGCGACGACACCGCCCCCGTGGACTGACCCCCTCCGGATACGTGAAGGGTTGTACCCACAGGAGCGGCATAACCCTTCACAAACTCGGGGGGCGGGGGTCAGGCGGGGCGGTGGGCCACGCAGACGAGGTCGAGCGCCGGCCGGTCGGCACCCTCGACCTCGCGCCGATAGAGCTCGCAGCGGTCGATCGCGAGCGTCCCGCCGAGCTCCTCGCGCAGCTCCTCGTCGGTCGGCAGGACGGCCGGATCCGGCGGCCCGCCGACGCCGTGCTCGATGTTCGACCGGTCGTGCCCGACGAACACGAGCCGGCCGCCGGGGCGCACGGCCCGGGCTGCGGCCCGGTGCATCCGGCCGCGGGCCGGCTGCGGGAGGTGCACGTAGCTCAGCAGCACGAGGTCGAACGAGTCCGGCTCGGGCGCCCACGCATGCAGGTCGGCCTCACGGGTGTCGACGCTGACGTGCTGCTCGCCCGCCCGCTCCCGGGTCTGCTCGAGCGCGACCGGGGAGATGTCGACGGCGAGCACCCGGTGGCCCTGCGCCGCCAGCCAGACGGCGTTGCGGCCGTCACCGGCGCCGAGATCGAGCACGTCCCCGGGTGGCAGGTCCCCCGTCTGCGCCGCGACGAACGCGTTCGGTGGCCGGCCCCACAGCTCGCCCCGCGCCAATTCGTAGCGCTCGTCCCACCGGCGGCGCACCTCGTCAACGTCGCGCTGGTCGTCGGCGAGCCGATCGACCGCCCGGTCCTGGTCGGATCGGTCGTGATCGCTCACTGGCCGCCGCCACCGCTGCCGCTGCCGCCGCCGGCCGGCTCGATGGTGCCGATGCCCCACATCGTCGAGGGGTGGACGGTGCACTGGAAGAAGAACGTCTGCGGGACGGTGGCGTCCTGGACGAGGTAACCGCGCTTCTCCGGGCCGTCGAAGGGATCGGGCTTGATGATCGTGTCGCCCGGGTTCGGGTCGTCCTTCGAACCCTGCAGCGTGAAGATGGCGAGGTTGTGCGGCCCGGTGGCGCTGTCGCGGTTGTCGAAGAAGTAGGCGAACTGCTCGGAGGCCTCCGACGGGGTGACGTCCCACTCGTGGGTCGGCTTGCAGCTGCCGTCGGGCTGCGGGAGGCAGAAGGACTGCGCGCTCTCCGCGGCCATCACCGGGGCGTCCTCGGGAACGCGGATCTCGGGCTCCCGGTTGATGTTGAGCTCGTTCTGCGGGATCTGCACGGCGCCGAGCGCGAACGCACCCCCGACGGCCACCGGCACGAACCCGGCGAGGATGACGACGACCCGTCGGGCGCGTCCGAGCTCGTCACGGGTGTTCGCCAGCGCGATCGCGAAGAGGATGCCGCCCGCCGTGACGACGGCGAGCGTGATGGCCGTCACCCGTGTGTTCCAGAGCAGGATCGCCGCGAACAGACCGACGAGAAGGCCGATCGCGAGCAGCACGACCACGGGGATGAACACGGGAAGGAACGCCCGGTTGCGGAAGTCTCGTCTCATGGTGCGGATCTCGCTCCGTCTGGGTCCTGCAGGTGGGGGCGCCCGCGACGAGGCCGGCGTCTCGGGTCAGTGAACGGGGATGAAGTGTCGGAAGGTCAGCAGGGTCGCGAGGTAGACCGTGATGGCAACGGCGAGACCGGCGCCGAGCAGCCGCGAGTACAGCCGGGTGTCGTACTTCAGGTGCATGAACCAGCCCGCGACCAGCACGAACTTGATGGACATCAGGATGATGAGCAGCGGGATGAAGAAGCCACCCAGCTCGATGTAGGAGGCCGAGACCTCCATCGCCGTCAGCACGGACAGGGCGATCGCGATCTGCACGTACTGCTTCGGGGTCGGGTGGAACTCGTCGGTGGGGTGCACGTCCGCGTGTGCGGCATCGGTGTGCATGCCCGCCTCGGCGTGCTTGGGCGGGTTGGCGCTCATATGCCTGCCCCTCGTCGTGGTGGGTGGTCGTGGTCGGGTGACGGCCGGTGGTGGGCTCGCCTACTTCGAGGCGACGATGTCCCAGGGGATGAGGTAGACGACGGTGAAGATGATGACCCAGATGATGTCCACGAAGTGCCAGTACAGGCCGATCATCTCGGTCTTCAGGTGCTGGTCGGGCTTGACCTTGCCGGACAGCGTGTAGGAGTACAGCGACAGCAGCATCAGGATGCCGATGGTGACGTGGGTCCCGTGCAGCCCCGTCAGCACGAAGAACGACGACGACATCGGGCTGGTCGTGAAGCCCATCCCCTCCTTCACGAAGGTCGTGAACTCGAAGACCTGCCCGCCGATGAACACCATGCCCTGCAGCGCGGTCGCCAGGATCCACAGCCGCATGCGGCGCATGTCGCCCCGCACGTGTGCGTTGTGGGCGAGCACCATCGTCAGCGAGCTCATGAGCAGGACGAAGGAGCTGACCGACGTGTAGGGGATGTCGAAGAGCTCGACGCCCGGCCCGCCGTTCGTCCGCTGGAAGTACAGCAGGTAGGTCGCGATGAACGCCCCGAAGAACATGAACTCGGAGGCGAGGAAGATCCACATCGCGAGCTTGCGATGGTCGAGACCGAGGGAGGTCTCCTCAACCGCTGCAGACACCTGGTTGCCTTTCTCGTCCGGCCGTCGGCGCTGGGTTCGCGCGGCCGGCCGTCACCGTTTCGGCGTGCACGCCGTCAGTCGTCGTCGCCCTCGGCCACCGGCTCGATGATCCAGCCGTTGACACCGATGAGCATCCACAGGCCGCCGAGCAGCATGATCGGCCAGATCTTGTAGAGCGTCCCGTAGGCCAGCGGGAGGGCACCGAGGGCCATGACCAGCGGCCAGTACGACGGGTCGGGCATGTGGATGTGCTCGGGGGTGTGGTGCTCGTCGTAGTGGGTCTCGACGTGGTCGGTCGAGGCGCCGGCCGGGATCGCCACCGGGACGCCCTGCTCGTTCTCGGCGTACTTGCGGTGCCAGAACTCGTCGCGGTGGGTGACCGTCGGGATCTCGGGCCAGTTGTAGTGCGGCACGGGACTCGGGGTCATCCACTCGAGGGTGCGGGCGTCCCACGGGTCGGCGACGGCCAGCTCGGTCGACCGGTGCGTCTTGTAGACGTTGACCAGCCAGACCGCGACCGACAGCGCGATGATGAACGCGCCGATCGTGGAGGCGAGGTTGTAGTTCTCCACCGCCTGACCGAGCTCGCTCGGGAGCACGTAGGTGCGGCGCGGCTGGCCGAGGTAGCCCGAGAGGTGCATGGGGAAGAACGTCAGGTTGAAGCCGACGAACCACAGCCAGAAGTGGACCTTGCCGAGCCGCTCGTCGAGCTGCTTGCCGAACATCATCGGCCACCAGTAGTAGATGCCGGCGACGAAGCCGAACAGCGCGCCGCCGAAGAGCACGTAGTGGAAGTGGGCGACGATGTAGTAGGTGTCGGTCTGCTGGGTGTCGGCCGGCACGACGGCGTGCGAGACGCCCGAGAGCCCACCGATCGTGAACATGACGATGAAGGCGACCGCGAAGTACATCGCGGTCGTCCATTTGATCTTCCCGCCCCACATCGTGAAGACCCAGTTGAAGATCTTGATGCCGGTCGGGACGGCGATGAACATCGTCGCGAGGCCGAAGGCCGAGTTCGCGACCGGTCCGAGGCCCGCCGTGAACATGTGGTGGGCCCACACGCCGAACCCGATGAACCCGATGGCGGCGCCGGCGAACACCACGGCGGCGTACCCGAACAGCGGCTTGCGGGAGAACGTCGGCAGGACCTCGGAGACGATCCCGAAGGCCGGCAGGATCATGATGTAGACCTCGGGGTGCCCGAAGAGCCAGAACAGGTGCTGCCACAGGATCGGGTCACCGCCGGTGGCGGCCTGGAAGAAGTTCGTCTGGAACAGCCCGTCGAAGGTCAGCTGGAACAGCGCGACAGCGATGATCGGCATCGCGAACAGCAGCAGGAAGTTCGTGACGAGCGACATCCAGATGAACACCGGCATGCGCATGAACGTCATGCCGGGGGCGCGCATGTTCAGGATGGTGGTGATGAAGTTGACCGACGACGCGATGGACGCCACACCGAGCAGCTGCAGCCCGATCGAGTAGAAGGCCATGTTCAGGCCCGGGATCGAGGTGGACAGCGGCGCGTACCCGAACCAGCCGCCGTTGGGTGCCTGGCCCACGAGGAAGCTCGAGTACAGGAAGATCCCGCCCATCGTGAACATCCAGAAGCTGAATGCGTTCAGCCGCGGGAACGCGACGTCGCGTGCACCGATCTGGAGCGGGATCATGTAGTTGAAGAACGCCGATGCCGTCGGCATGACCACGAGGAACACCATGGTCAGGCCGTGCATCGTGAACAGCTGGTTGTAGACCTCGGCGGTGAGCAGGTGCTGCTCCGCCTGCGCCAGCTGGAGGCGGATGAGGAGCGCCTCGGACCCGCCGATCAGGAAGAACAGGATGACGACCGCGCCGTACATCTTCCCGATCTTCTTGTGATCGACGGTCGTCAGCCAGCTGGTCCAGCCGGTCTCGGCCGTCGGGCGGCGGAAGATGCCCGCGCCGGTGTCCACGCTTGCCGCGCTTGCCATGGTGACTCCTTCAAGCCGCGGACCCCTGTGGGGTCACGGTCGACACTGCTGCTGCGCGCTACTTCAACGTGATCAGGTAGGCGACGATCTTGTCGATCTCGTCCTCGGACAGGCCCAGGTTCGGCATCCCGACCCCGTAGGCGGGGCGCATGGGCTTCATGGCGACCGGGTCGCGGAGCCACTTCTTGAGGTTCTCAACGTCGGGCTCGTCGGTGAACGTGCCGTCGGGCCCCTGTCGGTAGAGGTCGAAGGTGGCGCCGGCGAACTCCCTGCGGGTCATCAGGTGCGTGAGGTCGGGACCGACGTTGCCGAGCGCCTTCGCGGTGCTGCCGTCGGCCACGGCGACCTCGGCGCCGCGAACGGTGTGGCAGGCGGCGCAGGTCCCGCCGACGACCAGCTTCTCGCCTTCGGCGGCCTTCGAGCCCGGCTCGGGCTTGGCGGCGCCCTGCTGCATGTTCGCGACCCACTGATCGAACTGGTCGGGGGGCATCGCGTCCACGCGGACGCGCATGTTCGCGTGGCTGAGCCCGCAGTACTCGGCGCACTGACCGAGGTAGCGGCCCGGATCGTCCGCCTGGATGTTCAGTGTGGTGATGCGGCCGGGGACGACGTCCTGCTTCCCGGCGAGCTTCGGCACCCAGAAGCTGTGGATGACGGCGTTCGCGGGGCCGCCCGCCTCCTCCGAGGTCATGCGCAGCCGCACGGGCCGGTTGGTCGGGATCGCGAACTCGTTCGCGGTCTTGAACCCGCCGTTCTCGGGGTAGGAGATCTCCCACCACCAGCGGTGTCCGACGACGTCGATCGTGATGGCGTTGTCGGGCTTCTTGTCCAGCTGGAAGACGGAGCGCACGGTCGGGACCGCGATGCCGGCGAGGATGAGCGCCGGGATGACGGTCCAGAAGATCTCGAGCCGCGTGTTGCCGTGCACCTGGACGGGCAGGCTCGGGTCCTTCGCGGCACGGTGCGACCGGACGATGGCGACGACGATCAGTGTCTGGACCAGGATGAAGACGACGACCGCGATCCAGAACACCAGCCGGAAGAGGTCGTCGGGCACCTTCGCGAAGGGTCCGTGGGGCTCGAGGGCGCTCTGCGGCGCACCGCAGGCCGTGAGCACGAGTGCCAGGCCCAGCAGCACGAGCGTGGGCGTGAGCCTGAACCGTCGCCGCGTCCGTCCGTCGCGCAACGTCGCGTCTCCTTGTGTCTGCCTGCCTCGGCGTCGACCCGGCACGTGCTCGGCAAGTCCCGAGCGGCGCACCGGCACACACACGGCCACGCCTGCGATCAATACCCCCGAGGGTATAGAGGGCGGGGTGACGCTGCAGGCGAGCGAGTGACCGGGTTGTCCTGCACCCAGCGGGTCAGGAGACTACCGGTCTCGGGACCTTCGCGGGAATTGATGAACGCCGAAGAGCGTTTCTACGCCACACCCGCACGAGAACACCGGCGTTGCCGGCAATCCGGTCCGGCCGGCGGGGCGCCGGATCGGGCCGGCGGGGCCGCCCGATCGGGCCGGTCGGACCTGCGGGGGCGGGCTACGGCTCCCAGCGGAACGTCCGTGCCGTCAGCGCCGCCGCCACCAGCCCCCAGGCGCTCAGCACGAGCAGGGCGAGGCCGAGGTTGCCGGTGCTCTGCCCGAACGCGTCGCGCAGCACGACGCCGAGCGCGCCGGAGGGAAGGGCGCGCCCCACCTCCTCCATCGGCCCGGGCAACGCGTCGGCCGAGAACATCAGGCCGCTGACCACGAGCAGGACGAGGTAGACCGCGTTCGACAGGGCCAGCGTGCCCTCGGCGCGCAGGGCACCGGCCATGAGCAGTCCGAGCGCGCTGAACGTGAAGGTGCCGAGCAGCATCCCGACCACCGCCAGCCCGGACGAGCCGCCGGCGTGCCAGCCGAGCCCGAACACGGCGATGAGGAAGACGAGCGCGGTCTGTATGAGGAGCACGATGCCGACCGACAGGGCCTTCGCGGCCAGGAACGCCGAGCGTGGCAGCGGCGTGCCACCGAGCCGCTTGAGCACGCCGTACTTGCGCTCGAAGGCGGTCTGGATCGACAGGTTCACGAAGGCGGTCGACATGACGGAGATCGCGAGCACCCCCGGCACGAGGAAGTCCACCGGGTCGCGGTGCCCCGTCGGCAGGATGCCCTGCACGCTCGAGAAGAAGACGAGGATCCCGAGCGGGATGCCGAGCGTCACCACCAGGCTCTCGCTCGAGCGCACGAGCAGGCGGACCTCCATCAGCGCCTGGGCGAGGATGGGGCGCCACAGCGGGGCGCGGCGGGGCTGGCTGTTCGCGACGGCAGTGTGGTCGGTGGCTGCGCTCATCGGGCGCTCCTCAGCGTCTGCGCCTGCCCCGCCCCCGGTTGCGGGTCAGCGGTGAGCCGGAGGAACACGTCCTCGAGGCTGCGCTTGCCGGCCTGCAGCTCACCGAGCTCCACGTCCTGCTCGTCCATCCAGCCGGCGAGCCGGGCGACGATGGCCGGACTGTTCTCGGCGGACACGAGGTAGCGGCCGGGGCGCTCCTCGCGCACGTCGGCCCCGAGCGCGGCGGTCAGCGCTCCTGTGTCGAGCCCGGGTCGGGCCGTGAAGCGCAGCTCGTCCCCGAGCCCGTGGGTGAGCTCGTCGGGGCTGCCGAGCGCGACGAGCCGACCGTGGTCGACGATCGCGACGCGGTCGGCGAGCTCCTCCGCCTCGTCGAGCAGGTGGGTGGTCAGCACGACGGTGACGCCGCGGGCCTTGAGCTCGCGGATGTGCTCCCAGGTCATCCGGCGGGCCGCCGGGTCGAGGCCGGCCGTCGGCTCGTCGAGGAAGACGACCTCGGGGCGGCCCACGAGCGCCAGCGCCAGCGAGAGCCGCTGCTTCTGGCCGCCGGACAGGTCACGGAACTTCGTCCGCCCGGTGTCGGCGAGACCGACCTGGGCGAGCAGTGCGTCCGGGTCGAGCGGCTCGGCGTAGAAGCGGGAGAACAGCCGGACGACCTCGCCGGGGTACGCCATCGGGTAGACCCCGCCCTCCTGGAGCATGAGCCCCACCCGGGGGCGCAGCTGCTCGCTGTCGGCACGGGGGTCGAGCCCGAGGACCCGCACCGTGCCGGCGTCGGGGCGCCGGTAGCCCTCGCAGATCTCGACGGTGGAGGTCTTGCCGGCGCCGTTGGGTCCGAGCAGCGCGAGCATCTCCCCGCGGGCGACCGAGAGGTCGAGGCCGTCGACGGCCACGAGGTCGCCGTAGCGCTTGACGAGACCACGGATCTCGATGGCGGGGGACGTGGTGTCGCTGACGGGCACGGCAGCGTGCTCCTGCGGGCGGGGGCGGCGCGGATGTCGGACATGCCGACGATGTGCAGCGGCCCGTCCGACCGACCGCAGGGTACCGACCGGTCGGAGGTCGCCGGTCATCGCCGGTTCGCGGGCGGCGGGCGCCGGCGGGGATCCCGCAAACCGCGAGATGTCACGGGTTCCGGGCGGCGGCGACGGTGGTCACGCGATCCGCCGGCGGCGGTGAGCCAGGGCGAGCGCCCCGAGCAGCGCGAGCATGGCGAGCGGCACGAGGTCTCCACCGCCGCCGGTCGTGGGCAGCGGGGCGGCGGCAGCCTCGCCCGCCGGCGCCGGCGCCGGCGCCTCCTCGCCGCCGGTCGGGGCGCCGGCGGCCGCGCCGTTCGGGTTCGTCCAGTCCATGAGGTTGCGCAGCACGGCATACCCCGTGTAGGTCACGCCGTAGCTCGCGAGCCCGTAGGGGTGGTCGAACGCCTCGGTCGGGGTGGGCAGCAGCGATCCGAGCACCCGCACGACGCCGTCGCCGACCGGGACCTCGCCGAGGGACACGTCCTGGCCGAGCTGGCCGACGACGCGGCCACCGGCGTCCTCGAACGCCGTCCGGTCGACGCTCCACTCCGGATGCGAGTTGAAGTCGCCCCCTTGCGCGTTCATGATCGCGTACCCCGTCGGGACGGGCTCGGCGACCTGGTGGCGGTGGCCCGGTCCCTCGGCGGCGCCGGGCTGGTCCACGTCGGCGGCCAGCGGGTCGTCGTAGGTGGCCGTGTCGCCACCGTCGTCGGTGAACTGGACGTTGCCGGCGTAGACGGCCTGCTCGGTGACGGCGTCGTCGGGGACGATCCCCATCCAGGCGAGCCCGCGCAGCGCGTCGTCGGTCAGGACCACGTTGCCGCCCTGCGCCGCGAAGTCCGTGAGCGTCGCGGCCACCCGGTCGCGGTCGGCAGCCGTGTAGCCGGAGGTGTTCTCGACCGGCTCGTTCGGCGCGAACGTGATGGTCACGTCGACCGGTCCCGGGGCGCCCGCGTAGTCGTGGACCTCGAGGCGGTAGTGGCCCGGCTGCGGGTTCGCGTAGGTCAGCGTCTCGCGCTGGGTCTGCCCGGACTCGCCGGAGGCGACGTTGCCGCTCCAGGTGCCGTCGTCCTGCTGGCGCTGGAGGTAGAGGTCGGGGTCGACGACCGTGGTGGCCTCGGCGACGGCGTCGAGGCTGGCCTGGCCGGGCTCCACGTCGAACTCGAGGTAGGCGGAGGTCGCGTCGTTGCGCACGCCGGCGCCGGCCACGCCGGCGGTCACCTGCCCCTCGACCGGGTCCTGCGGGTGGTCGGGCGCCGGCTGCGGCTCGACGTAGCCGGGCAGCAGCGCACCGTCGACGGCGACGACGGTGTCGAAGCGCGACAGGTCGACCTGCCCGTTCAGGACCGCGTCGACCGGGACCTTCGTGAGCTTGTCGGGCGAGGCCACGAACGGCGCGAGGTCGTCGAAGAAGTCCATGTTCGACACGTCGTAGGGCACCTGGCCGGGGTCGGGCCAGGCCTGGCGCGACAGGAAGTCGACGCTGGCGTGGAACTGCGACGGGGCGACGCCGCTGATGCGGATCCGGTAGCGGCCGGGCGTTGGCTCGTTCACGTCGAGCTGCGCACCCGACTGCAGGTAGGTCGGCGCCTGGTTGTAGTAGGAGTTGACCGTGACCCAGTCGTCGGCGGGCTGACCACCCCGTGACGGGTCGGTCTCGCCGCCGCGGTAGCGGTCGATCGCGATCTCGTTCAGGGAGCCGGCGGACACGCCCCGCAGGTTGTTCCACGTGATCTGCGCGCGGATCCCGGCGTTGTGGACGCCCTGGTCGGGGCCCTTGACCTCGAACTCGTAGGTCGTGGTGTCGCCGGTGTGGTCGATGGTGGTGTCGAACCCGTCCTGCGGCGGCAGCTGCTCGGTGGTGGTCGGGGCGCGGTCCGTGCCGCCCGCGTCCCGGATGCGGTCGGGGTTGAACAGGTACGCGGCGCGCCCGGCGTAGTCGAAGGTCGTGTCCTCGGGGGTCAGGGTGTAGTGGATCATCGCGTAGACGAGCGACTTGTTGCCGTCGACGTGCAGCTGCTCGGCGTCGGGGAGGTAGCAGGTGCCGACGCCGCAGTTGGACAGGTGCGAGAGGGACATCTCGTTGTCGATGCCGTCGGCGTCCAGGCCGATCTGCGAGTCCATCCAGTCACCGAGCGCCCCGGTGACGGTGTAGGCGATCGTGTCCCAGACGGTGCCCCACTGCACCCCGTAGATGCGGTTGGTGGGGTCGCACTCCTGGCTCGTCGGGTCGGCGACGAAGGCGCAGGAGGGCGGCTCGTCGTTCGGCTTGATGAGGCTCGACCAGGCCAGGCGCTGCTCCGCGTCGGCCCAGGCGCCCTTCACGAACTGCAGGACCCGCTGGTTCTTGTCGAAGGCGCGCTGGTTCCCGCCGAGCAGCGTGAAGGAGAACGCCCGGTCGATCAGCTGCCCGTGCAGGTCGATCCCGCCCGACCAGGTGTCGGCGATGCCCTTCAGGGTCTTGCCGACGGCCCGGTTCTCGGGCTCCGACCACGGCGTGTAGGGCCGGAACGTGAAGCCCTGCGTCGGCCAGTCCCGGTTCATGTCGACGCCGTTGCCGTTGTAGCGCTGGTAGAAGAACCCCCCATCCTGCTTGTCGCCGCGGCGCCAGCCGTCGGGGTTCGACAGCACGAACCAGACCGACGACTCCTTCAGGGCCTGCCCCGCGGTGACCGACTCGTCGGGCATCGTCTCGAGGATCGGGTGGGGCATCGCGCCTTCGAGGTCGCAGTGGGCCTTGGACTCGCTGCCGTCCTTCTCGCAGGAGGCCCAGGTGGCGAGGTCCTCGATGGCCCGGATGCCGCCCTCGACGCCGGCGCGCTCGATGCCGTGGATCGAGAGCGTGTAGGCGAAGCGCTCGCGCTCGTCGATCGGGACGGACGTGTCCTGCTCGTCGGTGACCCGGACGAGGTACATGGGCACCGGTTCACGGCCGAGGTCCTCCGTCGGCAGCCCGGCGGACATCCCCTCGCCCGACGCCTGGTCGAGGATGTCGGCGAACCGCCCGTCCGTCTTCGAGAGGTCGTACACCTCGACGAAGTCCGGGAACAGGTCGTCGGCGAGGAAGTGCAGCCCGTCGATCGTCTCCTGCCAGCCGAGGAAGTCGGTGGCGCGGCAGACGGCGTTTCCCTTCGCCCACGGCGACTGGCCCGGCGCCGGCTGGGGCGAGGGCCAGTAGGCCATCGGGTCGGGGAAGACCCGCCCGCACTGGTCGTAGGTCGCCAGGTCGGAGGCGACCGGGAACGCCGCCGCGGGGACGGCCGGCAGCAGCACGGCGGTCAGGGTGGCGACGGCGATGCTCGCGAGCAGCGCGCGGATCCGGGGGGTCGGCGAGGACATCGCAGGCCTCCTGCGTGGTGGCGGGCACGGGCGACGGTCGGCGCCCCCGTGTCCGGTCCGGTTCCACGCCCCACCCACCGATTCCTGCCCGCGCGTGCGCTGGCGCGCCACGGGACGGAGGCGGTACGCACAAGACCGGCGCCGCAGGGGTCTACATTGCGGCCATGGACGCGGACACGCAGGAGCCGACGAGCGAGGCCACGCCTGCGCCGGCGGGCGAGGGGCGGGTGTCGTGGCGGTTCGCGTGGACGCTCGCGGTCGGCGTGGCCGGCGGCCTGCTCCTCTCGGCAGCCGTGGGCGGCATCATCGTCCGCCTGCAGAGCCTGCTCCTCGTGCTCATGGTGAGCCTCTTCCTGAGCTTCGCGATGGAGCCGGCCGTCCAGTGGCTCGAACATCGCGGGATGCGGCGTGGCTTCGGGACGTTCCTGGTGTTCCTCGCCGCCGGGCTGCTGCTCGCCGCGTTCGTCGCCGCCATGGCACAGCTGATCGTCGACCAGGTGACGAACCTCGTCGAGTCGGGGCCGACGATGCTCACGAGCCTCGCCCGGCAGGCACGCAGCCTCCCCGGTGAGTTCGGCACCAACCTGTCGCGCTGGCTCGTGGAGCAGCAGGCGAACCTGCCGGACCGGCTCCCGAGCATCGCGGGTGTCCTCGGCCGCGAGGCGCTCGGCGTCGGCACGACGGTGCTCGGCGGGCTGCTGCAGGGCCTGACGACCCTGCTCGTGACGTTCTACCTCGTGGCCGACGCGCCCCGGCTGCGACGTGTGCTCGTCAGCCGGATGGAGCCGTCACGCCAGTCGGAGTTCCTCGCGGTGTGGGAGCTGGCCATCAGCAAGACCGGCGGCTACGTCTACAGCCGGCTGCTCACGGCGGTGGCGTCGTCGCTGTTCCACATGCTGGCGTTCACGCTCATCGGGATCCCCTACCCCATGGCGCTCGGCGTGTGGGTCGGCATCGTGTCGTCGCTCATCCCGGTGATCGGGACCTATCTCGCCGGGGCGCTGCCGCTGCTCATCGCCCTCGCGAACCATCCCGTCGACGCGGTCTGGGTGATGCTCGCGGTGATCGTCTACCAGCAGATCGAGAACTACCTCATCGCGCCCCGGATCACGGCGGCGACGATGTCGCTGCACCCGGCGGTCGCGTTCATGTCGGTGCTGATCGGCGGAGCACTGCTCGGTCCGGCGGGGGCGCTCCTCGCGCTTCCCGCGACCGCGATCGTCGCCGCGCTGATCTCGGCCGTCGGGCAGCGCCACGAGGTGGTCGAGCACGGGCTCGTCGCCCGACGGCCGCAGTAGCCGACCGCGACCGGTGGGTCAGCCCACCCCGAGCGCCGCACGCAGCGCCTGCGGCAGGTCCCGGACCCTGCCCCGCGTGTAGCGACCACCGATCCGCTCGTGGTCCACGTCGCCGGCCGCCAGCGCGGCCCGACCGAGCGCGTCCTGCGACCACCGGCGGACCTGCTCGGCGGTCACGTCCTCGCCGAAGGCGGGGAAGACCTCCAGCAGCGTCCACAGCGACGCGACGCTCCGGGTCTCCTCGCCGCAACGAACGGGGTGGATGCCGTCCGCGACCTGGACCATGACCTCGTCCCACAGGTCGTGGTGGCTGAGCCCGGCAGGCTGCGTGAAGTCACCGGGTGGGTGCAGGCGATACTCGAGCTCGCAGTCCGGGGGCGCGTCGGGCGCCTCCACCTCGACGAGCCAGACCTGCCACCCCATGAGGTAGGAGTCCAGAGGTGGCCCGAAGGCGGCCTCGAGTGCTTCGAGCAGCGCCGAATTGACCTCGAAGATCGCCACGGGTGTGTCCGCCATGTCGCTTCTCGCCCTTCCCGCGGGAGCGGTGTGCGTCTATCGCGCCGACGACGGCCCGGTGTGGTGACCACACGCTACGGCGCCGCTATCATGCGTCTCGGTAACCTTTCGGGGTTGCCGACGGCCCCGTGTGTCCCCCCGTCGCACGGGGCCGTCTTTCGTCCCGGGGCCGTGGGGAACGGTAGCGACCGCAGGGGCGCGGTCGCGTCGGTCCGGCGACGACCGGCGCTGCCCGGCGGACGGATCCGAACGTGAGGACCGCGATGACGGACACCGCGCGCTACACGCTGCCGGTGGAGGTCGGCGCCCCGAGAGAGCGGCTGACCGCCCGGCTGTGGGCGGCCGGTGCCATCGGCGTCTGGGAGCAGGTCGACGCGGTCGTCGCGTGGTTCGAGGACCGGCAGGCCGACGTGCCGCCCGGGGGCCGCTGGGAGGACGAGCCCGCCCGCGACTGGCAGTCGGAGTGGAAGGCCGGGATCGCCCCGGTGCACGCCGGGCGCACCGTCGTGGTTCCGTCCTGGCTCGTCGACGACTACGTCGCCGGCGACCTCGCCGGACACGTCCCGCAACCGGACGAGATCCGGATCGTGCTCGACCCCGGCGGGGCGTTCGGCAGCGGCCATCATGCGACGACGACCCTGTGCCTGCAGATGCTCCAGGACGCCGTCACGGGCGGCGCGGCGGTCCTCGACGTGGGAACCGGCACCGGGGTGCTCGCCATCGCGGCGGCCCTGCTCGGCGCCGGTGCCGTCTGCGGCGTGGACGTTCGATCCGGACGCCGTGGCCGTGGCCGTGGCGAACGCCCGGGACAACCGCGTGGACGTTGACCTCCGGGCGGGCAGCCTCGACGCGCTGGACGCGGACGTGCGCTTCGACGTGGTGGTCGCCAACCTCCTCACGCACACGGTGCTCGAGCTCGCGGCCCCGCTCGTGGCGCGGGTGCGTCCCGGCGGCACGCTCATCGCCAGCGGCATCGCCGCCGAGCGCGCCACGCGGGTGGCGGACGCGCTGGAGGCCGCCGGGCTGAGGGCTCCCGAGGTCCACCTCCGCGACGGCTGGGCGGTACTGGTCGGCCGCCGCACGGACCCGCCGACAGACCGCGCCGCGGACGGCGACGATCGCGCCGGGCTGGCGCCCGACCCGCACGGTGGGCGAGGATGAGGCGATGATCCCGCTGCGTCCCTCCGCCACCACCCTTGCCTGCACGGCGCTCGCCGTCGGCATGGCGCTGACCGGCTGCACCGAGGCGATTCCCGAGCCGACGGCGACCACCTCACCGACGAGCACCGCCGCGGCGCTGTCGACCGCGGACCCACGCGGGCGGGAGGTCGACCGGCAGCTGGCGGCTCTGCGGACGACCGTGACCGCTGCGGACGAGCGGCTGCAGGCGGCCCGCGACGCGCCGGACACCGCGGCCGCCCACGCGGCGGCGACCGCCGCGGTCGGCCTGCTGACGGCCGCCCCCGACCTCCTCGCCGGCCGGGGCGTCGGCGCGTCCGCCTCCCCGTCGCCCGCTCCGGCGTCGCCGGCCGACGCCGCTGCGTCGCCTGCGTCGGCGGGCCCCTCCTCCCCCGCCGCCGGGTCGACGCCCGGGGCCGGCCCCGGCTCCGCCGTGGCCCCGCTCTTCCCCGGACGTGAGTCCTCGCGCGAGAAGACGATCGACTACGGGGACGTGTTCACCACGCTGCTCACGGCGGCCCGGTCGACCTCCACCGGGGGCGACACGGTCGTGGCCATGCTCCGCGAGTCGGTGGCCGGCGACCTCGGCACCTGGCAGCGCAGCCCGGGCGAGATGCTCGACGCGATCGACCGGGCATCGCGGGCGTCCGACCCCGCCACGGCCATCCTCGACCTCCCCGGCGAGGGCACCCGCGCGCTCGCCTGGACCCTGCTCGCCGCCCGCGCCGGGAGCATCACCACCGTCCGCGACGCGGCCGCCCACGGCATCGCCCACCTGCAGGTCATCCTCGACGCCACCAACGACCTCACCGAGGCCCGATGAGTCCCCGCCGCCCCCCGCTCTCCCGCGCCCCGACCGAGGCCACCGTCGACGGGTTCACCCACGGCGGCGACGGCGTCGCCCGCGTCGAAGGCAAGGCGGTGTTCGTCGCGGGCACGATCCCGGGCGAGCGAATCCGACTCCGTGTCGTCGAGGATCACAAGAGCTGGGCCCGCGCGGACCTCCTCGAGGTGCTCGACGCCTCCCCCGATCGGGTCGTCCCGCCCTGCCCCTACGTGCCCGAGTGCGGTGGCTGCGACCTCCAGCACGTCGCGCCGGAGGCCCAGCGCCGCCTGAAGACGCGGGTCGTCACCGAGCAGCTCGAGCGGCTCGGCGGGCTCAGCGACCCGCCGGTGGCGCCCACCCGAGCCGTCGGCCCCGACGCGGCCTACCGCAACAACGCCCGGTTCCACGCCGGCCCCGACGGGCGGCTCGGCTTCCACCGCGCCGGCACCCACGACGTTGTGGCTGTCGGTCCCTGCTACATCCTCGGCGAGGAGGCGCAGGCGCTGCGTGACGCCGTCGGCGACGACACCGGGGCCGCCGACGTCGTGGTGCGCGCCCACGGCGGCGACCCCGATGCGGTCGACGGTGGGGCGCCGGACGCTCGTGACGTACGCACCGGCAGCCGCGCCGTGGTCATCCGGCCCGGCGAGGGCGGACTCACGACGCCCGAGGGCGACTTCGACCTTCTCCTCGAGCAGCCGGACGGGGCGACCCTTCCCCTGCGTGGCGATGGCGTCCTCGCCGAGACCGTCGCCGGGTTCACCTACCGGTTCGACGCCGGTTGCTTCTTCCAGGTCAACCGTGCCGGGGCCGAGGCCATCGTCGACGAGGTGCTGGCCGCTGCCGGCGACCTGGCGGGGGCGCTCGTCTGGGACCTCTACGCCGGGGTCGGGCTCCTGAGCCTGCCGCTGGCCCGCGCCGGCGCCGAGGTCGTCGCGGTGGAGGGGTACGCCGACGCCGCCGGCTGGGCACAGGAGAACGCCGACGCCGCCGGGTGCGACGTGACCGTCGCGGCGCAGCCGGTGGGCGACTTCGTGGCGGCCATGGCAGGACCGGGCAGCGGCGGCGACGCACCCGACGTCGTCGTCCTCGACGCACCCGACGTTGTCGTCCTCGACCCGCCGCGGACCGGCGCCGGCATCGACGTGTGTCGGCAGCTGGCCGCGCTGGCGCCGGCCACCATCGTCTACGTCGCCTGCGACCCGGCGGCACTGTCCCGGGACGCGAAGGTGCTCGCCGAGCACGGCTACCGCCTGCGGCGTGCGGTCCCGCTCGACCTGTTCCCGATGACCCACCACGTCGAGGTGGTCGCGACCTTCACCCCCTGACCACCGCGACGGTCGCCACGATCGCGACGGGCGTGGGCCGGTCGGCTCCCCCGTCCTGGGCCGACCGGCCGCGGGATCGTGACGGGCGCCTGCAGACAGGTGCGCGACCGGTGCCTAGCGTCAGGGTGGGTCGCTGCCTGCCGTCCATCGGGCCCGCGGACGAGCGGAGGAGGATGACCGTGAAGCGGCACCTGTACACCTACGAGTACGTGGAGGCGTCGTTCGAGGACGTGTCACGCGTGCTCCGCGAGCAGCCCGAGCACGTCCTGCAGGCCGCGACGGACGCCGCGGCACACCGGGCGCGCGAGGTCCACACGGATCTCGCCCTCGACCTCGGCCACGTCGCGATCACGCGGGAGATCACGGTCGCGATCGGGGCCTTCGACCCGGTCGAGCGCCACCGGCACAAGCTGCCGCTCGCGTGGCAGTCGACGGCGGAGCCGGCCCTCTACCCCGAGATGGAGGGACAGCTCGAGGTGAGCGCCCTCTCGCACCACCCGCCGCTGACACAGCTCTCCTTCGTCGGGACGTACCGGCCGCCGATGGGGCCGCTCGGGGCCGCCGGTGACGCGATGCTGGGACACCGCATCGCGGAGCTGACGATCCACCGCTTCATCCGGGAGGTGGCCCTCCGCATCGAGCAGCTCGTCGCCGCCTCGACGCCGGCCGCAACGTCTGAGCGAGGGCTGCCCTCGCCGTACCGGCCGGCCGCGCCGTCAGAAGCCGGCTCAGCGGGCCGTGCTCAGCGGGCCGGCTCCTCGGCGGGCAGCGCCCGGCCCGTCCGCGTCCAGCGACTCCCGGCCAGTCGAACCAGCAGCGACACGAGCCGGACCACCATCATGGCCTCGATCGCGGCCCACAGGCCGACCAGCCCCCAGCCGGCGCTGACCGCCACCTGCGCGAGGGCGGCCGCGACCACGGCGGCAGCGATCGACCAGGTGCGCAGGTAGCCGAAGTCGCCGGCCCCCATGAAGACGCCGTCGAGGACGAACACGAGCCCGTTGACGACGTGCCCGCCGGCTGCCAGCCACCAGGCGGTGGCGACGGCTGCGAGCACGGCCGCCTCGTCGGTCAGCAGCCGCGGCACGACGCCGGCGCCGGCGAGCAGGACCACGGCCGCGGCGGCCCCGCCGCCCACGCCCCAGCCGATGAGCGCGCGGGCGACGGCGCGGGCCTCCTCGTCGTCGGACGCGCCGAGGGCGGTGCCCACGAGGGCCTGCGCGGCGATGGCGAAGCCGTCCATGAAGAACGACACGATGATCCACACCTGCCACAGCACCTGGTGGGCGGCGGCCGTCACCGCGCTCGTGCGGGCGGCGGCCGTGGTGACGGCGAGCAGCCCGGCGAGCAGCCCCCCGGTGCGCAGGAACAGGTCGCGGCTGACGGTCACGAGCGCGGCGAGCTGCCGACGGGAAGGCAGCCGGTGTCCCGCCAGCGGCAGCTGCATGCGCCGCAGGACGACCGCGAAGAGGAGCACGGTCGTGACCTCGGCGGCCACGGTCGCCCACGCGATGCCCGACAGCCCCAGGTGGAGCCCGAACACGAGTCCGACGTCCAGCGCGCCGTTGATCACGTTGGCGACCACGGTCACGACGAGCGGGGTCCTCGTGTCCGAGACCCCGCGGAAGGCGCCGTGCCCGACCATGCCGAGCAGCGCGAACGGCACGCCCACGGCGCGGACCCGCAGGTAGGTGGCCGCCGGGGCCACCAGCCCGGGCACGGCCCCGACGCCGCGCAGCAGCCACGGCGCGACCAGCGCGATGACGCCACCGATCACACCTCCGAGCACGAGGGCGACCACCCCGGCGTGGGCCACCCGCTCGCCGGCGGCGTGGCGGTCGCCGGCGCCCATCGCCCGGGCGACCGTCGCCGTGGTGCCGTAGACGAGGAAGTTGAAGACCCAGGACACGGTGGCGAGCACCGCGACGGCCAGTCCGAGCGCGCCGAGCTGCTGGGTGCCGATGCGGCCGGCCACCGCCGTGTCGACGAAGCCGAGCAGCGGGTCCGCCACCAGCGTGCCGATGGCCGGGATCGCGAGCGCGAGGATCCGACGGTGACGGATCCTGACGGCATGGGCGCCGGTGGCGCCGGGACGTCGAGCGGGTGGCATCGACCGGACGCTACGCAGGCAGCCCGGACCGCGACAACCCCGGCGAGATCAGGCCTGCGGCTCGAGGACGGCGACGAGCGGACCGCCCGACTCGGGCCGGATCTCGAGCCGGCGGACCTGCTCGGGGCGCAGGTAGCAGGCGCCCTCGAGATGCATCGGGTGGTCGACGCGCTGCCAGGACGCGACCGCGGTCGTGTGTCCGTCGGCGGCGACGGCGACGAGCTGGTAGCCGTCGGCGGGAGGGAGCACGTCCGCGTGCAGCTCCACGGCCATGCCCCACGGCCGGGCGCTGACCGTGGCGGCGGCGGTCCCGCCGGACGCGGCGAAGGCCACCGAGGCGGGGGCGCGCTGCCAGGGACTCAGGACGAGCGCGATCGCGACCAGCGCGGCGGCGGCCACTCCGCCGAGCGAGGCGACCCACCGGCGCCGGCTGCGGCGTCGCTGTGCGGCGATGCGGGCGAGGACCGGCTCCACGGGGGGCACCGACCCGTCAGCACCCGCGTCGTCGAGACCCGCGGCGGACGGTGCGCCGACACCGGCGTCGCGGATGTGCTGGAGGAGGCCGGGCAGGACCGCGAGCCGGGCGAGCTCCTCCCGGCAGTCCTGGCACCGCGCGAGATGGCGGTCGAGCCGGTCGCGCGTCTCACGGTCGAGCGCCCCGAGCACGTAGACCCCGAGGTCTTGGCGAAGCTCGTCGTGGCTGCTCACGAGACCACTCCCATCTCCTCGAGCACGAGTCGCAGCGCGCGCAGGCCGTAGTAGACGCGGCTCTTCACCGTGCCCTGAGGGATTCCGAGCCGTTCGGCGGTCTCGGCCACGCTCGCGCCGCGGAGGTGGATGGCGAGGATGGCCTGGCGGTGCTCCTCGGAGAGGCCCTCGAGTGCCTGTGCGACCTGCCAGGTCTCGAAGGCCCGATCGAGGTCGAACGCACCCGTCGGCTGGTCGAGCCGGTCGTCGCTGACCGGCGACACGGGACGTACGGCCCGGCGGCGATGATGGTCGGTGACGAGGTTGCGGGCGATCGCGAACAGCCAGGTCCGCGCCTCGCCCCGGCCCGGGTCGAACCGGTCGGCGGCCCGCCACGCCCGCACGAAGGTGTCCTGCACGATCTCCTCGGCGGCCTGACGATCGCCCGTGGCGTGGAGCGCGAAGGCGAAGAGCGGGCCGGCGTGCGCGGCGTACAGGGTGCGGATGTCGTCGGCGAGGCCAGCGGGCAACCCCTGGTCCTCGCTCATGCGGTCCTCCCTCCCGGCGCCAGTGTGTCGCCTCGTGTCAGGGAATACGCGGCATCAGGCGATCCGGTTCACCGACGACGGCGACGGAGGGTGGCGAGCTCGCGACGGAGCCGGTCCCGGCGCGCCTCGAGCGACTCGCGCACGCCGTGACCGGCGTGGGGCGGCGCCTGCCGCAGGTAGGACTCGACGTCCGCGAGCTCGGCGAGGACGCGGGCCTCGGTGCGCTCGCCCTCGGGCATCACCGGTCCCGCTCGCGCGGGAGCCTCCAGCGTCGGCGCCAGGCGCGCTCCGCGTCGGCGAAGGCGTCGAGCGGCGCCACGACCTCCTCGACGGCGCCGAGGAGCTCCTCGAGCTCGGCCGTCGTCGCGGCCACCTCGCGGGCGGCGTCGAGGTTGGCGCCCGACTCGTCGAGGGCGGCCTGGCAGTCGCGCCAGTCGTCCTCGAGCACCGCCAGCCGCCACCCGTCCATCCAGCCGCGTGCATCGTCGAGCGCCGCGGCGAGCGCGTCGAGCCCCACCCCGACCGGCGCGGGCTCGACCCGGCCGGTCGGCAGGGTGCCGAGCAGCATGCGGCGGCCACCTTCGATGACCTCGGCGCAGTCGACGAACGTCCACCACGCGTCGTGGAGGTCGTCGGGCAGGGGCGGGCGGCGGGCGATGAGCGGGCTCACGCGCTGCAGGGTAGCCCCGGCTCCCACCCCCTCCGGGATACGTGAACGTTTCGCCTGGAGATTCCCGGGGAGATCGTTCACGTATCGCAGGCGGGGGGTTGACGGGACGGCATGGCCGGCGTAGGGTCTTGGTCGTTCGACCAATACACCTGTCCAGGTCGAACGACCAAGACCGGGGCGCGGCGAGACGCCGGCGACCGGGACCGACGGATGCGGGGCGGACGGATGACACCGAGCGCCAGCCGGGGCGACGAGACCCGGACCCGACTCCTCGAGGCGGCCGGCGCACTGATCGTCGAGGTCGGCTGGGGCGACGTGACGACCCGGGCGGTCGCCGAGCGCGCCGGCCTGAACCCGGGGCTCGTGCACTACCACTTCGGGTCGGTCCCCACCCTGCTGCGCGAGGCCGCGATCCACGCGACGCAGCGGATGCTCGCCTCACCGATGGCGCAGCTGCTGGGCGCACAGGACCCCGTCGAGGGGGTGCGGACCGCCATGGCATCGCTCGATGCGTTGGGCGACGAGGGCCACGACTCGCTGCTCCTCTACGAGTCCTTCCTCGCGGCCACCCGCGACGAGGAGCTGCGACGCTTCTTCGCCGATCTGCTGCGGGGGCTGCGCAGCGAGATGACGGCGTGGCTCGACCGCGCCGGCGTCGCCGACCCCGCCGGCACCGCGGCCCTCGTCGCCGCGGCCCTCGACGGCATCTTCCTGCACCACCTCGTCGCGCCGGACATCCGCCCCGGCGAGATCACCGAGCCGCTCGTGCGGCTGCTCCCCGAGGGAGGACGCTCGTGACCACCACCGCGACCCGCGCCGACGTCGCCGTCCTCGAGGGCGTGAGCAGGACCTACGGCGAGGGCCCGACCGCCGTCCGCGCACTCGAGAACGTGGACCTGACCATCCGCGCCGGCGAGCTCGTGGTGGTGCTCGGTCCGTCGGGGTCCGGCAAGACGACCCTGCTGAACCTGGTCGGCGGCATCGAGCGGCCGACGACCGGGCGGATCGCGGTCGGTGGGCGCGACATCACGAACCTCGGCGTCGACGCCCTCACCGACGTGCGCCGCGACACCGTCGGGTTCGTGTTCCAGTTCTTCAACCTCATCCCGACGCTGACGGCCCGCGAGAACGTCGCGCTCATCGCCGAGCTGACCGGCGCCCCGATCGGCGACCGGGTGGACGACGTCCTTGCGGCCGTCGGGCTGGCCGACCGCGGCGACCACTTCCCTGGCCAGCTCTCCGGTGGCGAGCAGCAGCGGGTGGCGATCGCCCGGGCGCTCGCGAAGCAGCCGCCGCTGCTGCTGTGCGACGAGCCGACCGGCGCGCTGGACGTGGAGACGGGTCGTGCCATCCTCGGGATCCTCCAGCAGCTGGTCCGTGATCGCGGGGAGACGGTCGTGATCGTGACCCACAATGCGGCGATCGCGGCGCTCGCCGACCGGGTCCTGCGGCTGCGGTCGGGCGCCATCGTCGAGGACGTGGCCAACGACGCCCCGGCGGACGCCGCCGACGTGGCCTGGTGAGGGGGCGAGCCATGGCCGTCCTGCGCACCAAGCTCCGGCGCGACATCGCCCGCCAGTGGCCGCAGTTCGTCGCCGTCACGGTCACGATCCTCCTCGGGGTCGCACTGTTCGGGGCGTCCTACGACGCCTACCGCAACCTCGAGGCGTCCTACGGCGCCCGCTTCGACGCCCAGCGCTTCGCCGACCTGTTCGTCACCGGCGGGGACGTGTCCGCGATCGCCGGGGCGGCGCGGTCCACGGACGGGGTGGCCGCCGTCGACGTGCGGGTCCAGGCCGACCTGCCGGTGCGGGTCGGGGCGGACAAGCTGCGGGGCCGGGTCATCGGCATGCCCGCCGGGGCCGGTGAGCAGCCGGCGGTCAACCAGGTCGACGTCCTGCGGGGTCACGGGCTCGAGGCCGCCGACCAGGCGCTCGTCGAGCAGCACATGGCCGACCACTTCCATCTCGGCGCCGGCGATGCGGTGTCGGTGCTCGGCGCGGACGGCTCGTGGCGGCCGCTGACGGTGGCCGGCGCCGGGCTGTCGGTCGAGTACCTGTGGCCGGCGCGCAGCCGCTCCGAGGTGCTCACGCTCCCCGACGACTTCGGCGTGCTGTTCGTGCCGTCGGCGACCGCGGAGGCGCTGGCGGGTCACGGCCCGAACCAGGTGATGATCCGGCTCGCCGACGGGGTGGACCGGGCGCCGCTGCTGGCGTCCCTGTCGGCGATGGCCCGCGATCAGGGGGCCAGCGAGGTGCTGACCCGTGAGGAGCAGCCGTCGAACGCGACGCTGAAGCTCGACCTCGACGGGTTCGCGGAGATGTCGGTGGCGTTCCCGCTGCTCTTCCTCGGGGCGGCCGCGATGGCCACCTACGTGCTGCTGACCCGCCGCGTGACGGCCGAGCGCGAGATCATCGGCATGCTGCTGGCCAGCGGCCTGTCGCGGCGGCAGGTGCTGCGCCACTACCTCGGCTACGGGGTGGCGGCGGGCACGGTCGGCGCGGTCCTCGGCGTCGGCGTCGGCGAGGCCGCCGCCCGCTGGATGAGCGAGTTCTACGTCGGGTTCATCGACCTGCCCCGGGCCGTGATCGTGTTCCGGTGGGAGACGGTCGTGATCGGCCTGGCCTTCGGGCTGGTCACCGGGGTGGTGGCGGCACTCGCGCCGGCGCTGCTCGCGTCGCGGATCCCGCCGGCCGAGGCGATGCGGGGGGTCATGCCGGCGACCGGGGGCCGGTACTCGCTGGCCGAGCGGCTCGTCCCGCCGTTGAAGCGTCTGCCGGCCCGCTGGCGGATGGTGCTGCGCTCGATCGGCCGCAACCGGCGGCGCACCACCTACACGATCCTGGGCGTCACGCTGTCGCTGCTGCTCATCCTCGTGGCGTGGACGATGATCGACACGATGAACAGCCTGCTCGGGGTGCAGTTCGACGTGGTCCAGCGCCAGGACGCCCGGGTGGACTTCACGGGCCCGGTCGGTGACGCCGAGCTCGGCCGGCTGGGCGAGGTCGCCGGCGTCACCGAGGTCGAGCCGACCCTCACCGCGCCCGTCGGGCTGCTCGCGAACGAGAAGACGTACGGCACCGTGCTCATGGCGCTGCCGCGAGACACCGACCTGCACGGCTTCCGGGCCGTCGGGGGCGGGACCACCTCCCTGCCGGCCGACGGGATGCTGCTCGGCCGTGCGGCGAAGGACCTCCTCGGCATCCAGGTCGGCGACACCGTCACCGTCGCGGTGCAGGGCAGCGACCTGCGGGTGCCGCTGACGGTGCGCGGGTTCCTCGACGAGCCGCTCGGAACCTTTGCCTACACCTCCCTCGACCAGGTCGCGGCGGTGACGGGCGGGCAGGTGCCGGTCACGAGCGCGCTGCTGAGGTTCGCTCCCGGCGTGGACCGTGACGCGATCCGCCGGACCATCACGGACCTGCCCCAGGTGGCGGCCTACGAGGACGCCCAGGCGCTCAAGCAGCTCTACGACCAGTTCACCGGGCTGTTCTACGGGTTCATCGGCGGGATGCTGGTTCTCGGCGGACTCATGGCCTTCGCGATGATCTTCACCACGATGTCGGTCAACATCGTGGAGCGGTCGCGGGAGGTCGCGACCCTGCGTGCCGCCGGGGTGCGCACGTCGACGATCTCGCGGCTCATCTCGTCGGAGAACCTCATCATGACGCTGCTCGGGATCGTGCCCGGGCTCGTCGTCGGGGTGCTCGGCGGTCGCGCGTTCCTGCAGACGTACACGAACGACCAGTTCCGGCTCGACATGGTCGTGAACCCGTGGACGCTGGTGGCCGCGTCGGTGGCGATCCTGGCCGTGGCCGTGATCTCGCAGTGGCCGGGCCTGCGTGCGGTCAAGCGCCTCGACATCGCGGCGGTCGTGCGGGAGCGCGCGCAGTAGCCCGACCGGGCCATCCGGCGCTTGGTGCGGGGCGGGCCGCCCGGCGCGGTCCCGGGCACCCCGCGCCGTGCCAGCCAAGCCGACCGCACCGCACCGCACCGCACCCCACTCCCACTCCCACGGACGTCCTGGGTCGATTTCCTCTGAGCGTCTCGGAGGATTCATACCCAGGACGTCGTCCCGGACCCCGCGCGGGACGTCCTGGGTCGATTTCCTCTGAGCGTCTCGGACGATTTCTACCCAGAACGGCGTGCGGCGGACGGTGAGGCCAGGGGTGCGCCGAGCGTGCTCCGGTCCCCCTCCGTCACCGGCGACCGCACGCTGTCGCGGTTCGGTGTGTCCGCGATGCCCGGAGGGCCGTACCCTGCCGACCCATGGATACCCCCACACCGTCGCCGGCGTCGCGCAGCGAAGCGAGTACGCACGGCGCACAGACCCTGCCGCCGCTCGACGCCCATCCGTTGCTCGACGCGCTCCGTGAGCGCGTCGTCGTGTTCGACGGCGCCATGGGCACCTCGATCCAGGCCCGCGACCTGACCGCCGATGACTTCGGCGGCCCCGAGCTCGAGGGCTGCAACGAGGTGCTCGCCCGCACGCGCGGTGACCTGCTCGAGGAGCTGCACGCCGAGTTCCTCGAGGTCGGCGTCGACGCGATCGAGACCGACACGTTCGGCGGGGCGCCGTGGGTGCTCGCCGAGTACGGGCTCGCCGACGAGACCGAGTCGCTCAACGCCGCCGCCGCGGCGATCGCGCGCCGTGCCGCCGACCGGTTCTCCACGCCCGACAAGCCGCGCTGGGTGATCGGGTCGATCGGCCCGGGGACGAAGTCGCCGACCCTGTCGCTCGGCAAGGACCCGGCGACCGCCAAGGACTTCATCGACGTCCCGACCATGGAGGACGGCTACCGCCGCCAGGTCCGCGGGCTCCTCGACGGCGGCTGCGACGCGCTGATCGTCGAGACCGCCTTCGACCTGCTGCAGATCAAGGCCGCCGTCGCCGCATGCAACGACGTGTTCGTCGAGCGCGGGGCGCGGGTGCCGATCATCGTGTCCTTCACGGTCGAGAAGGACATCAACACGATGCTGCTCGGCACCGAGCCGCTGGCGGCGATCGCCGCGCTCGACCCGCTGTCCATCGACGTGCTCGGCATGAACTGCGCCACCGGCCCCGACGACATGCGCGAGCACGTGCGCACCCTGTCGCGCTCCTCGCGGCTGCCGATCTCGGTCATCCCGAACGCCGGCATCCCCTACATGGAGGACGGCGCGACCTGCTACCCGCTGTCCCCCGAGGGACTGGCGGCGGCGCACCGCGAGTTCGTCTCGGAGTTCGGCGTGAACCTCGTCGGCGGCTGCTGCGGGACGACCCCCGAGCACCTGCGCCAGCTCGTCGAGGCCGTGACCGACCTGCCGCCGCGCCGGCGCGTGCTCGACCGGGCCGGTCTGGCCCGTGCAGGCGCCGCCGGGGCGCTGACCGACCCCGCCCGCACCGACGAGGTGGCGCATGCGGACGGTGGCACGTCGGGTGGCGGGGGTCCGATCACGGTCGAGTACCGGCCGTCGCTCGCGTCGCTGTACGCGGCCGTCCCGCTCGAGCAGGACACCTCCTTCCTCGTCGTCGGCGAGCGGGCGAACGCGAACGGGTCGAAGGCGTTCCGCGAGCTGCTGCTGAACGAGGACTGGGAGTCCATGGTGGCGCTCGCGAAGTCCCAGACCCGCGAGGGCGCCCACGTCCTCGACGTCTGCGTCGACTACGTCGGACGCGACGGGGTGGGTGACATGATCGAGGTGGTCGACCGGTTCGCGACCCAGTCGACGCTGCCGCTCGTCATCGACTCGACCGAGGCCGAGGTCGTCGAGACGGCGCTGGTCCGGCTCGGTGGCCGGGGCGTCATCAACTCGGTGAACCTCGAGGACGGCCGCAACAAGGTGGACCGGCTCCTGCCGCTCGCGAAGCGCTACGGGTCCGCGGTCGTCGTGCTCGCGATCGACGAGGAGGGCCAGGCCCGCACGACCGACTGGAAGGTCGACGTGTGCAAGCGGATCGCGGACATCGCGATCAACGAGTACGGCATGCAGGCCGGCGACCTGATCTTCGACATGCTGACGTTCCCCCTCGGGTTCCGGCCAGGAGGACCTGCGCAAGGACGGGATGGCCACGCTCGACGCGATCGAGCGGATCAAGACCGAGGTCCCCGGCTGCTACACGACGCTCGGCGTCTCCAACGTCTCGTTCGGGCTGTCGCCGGCCGCTCGGCAGGTCCTGAACTCCGTGTTCCTGCAGATGGCGATCGACCGGGGGCTCGACTCCGCGATCGTGCACCCCGGCAAGATCCTGCCGCTGCACCGGCTCGACGAGGACGAGGTCACGGTCGCGACCGACCTGATCCTCGACAACCGCGGCACCGCCGGGATGAACGGGACCGCCGGGAAGGACTACGACCCGCTGCACCGGCTCATGGAGCTGTTCGAGGGCGCGACCGAGACGAAGGCGACCCGCGAGGAGCTCTCGGCCCTGCCGATCGAGGAGCGGCTGAGCCGCCGGATCATCGACGGCGACCGCGACGGGATCGAGGACGACCTCGCCGAGGCGATGGAGAGCTACCCGCCGCTCGACATCATCAACACGTACCTGCTCGCCGGGATGAAGGTCGTCGGCGAGCTGTTCGGCGCCGGCAAGATGCAGCTGCCCTTCGTGCTCCAGTCCGCCGAGGCGATGAAGACCGCCGTGGCCTACCTCGAACCGCACATGGACGCCGAGGACACCTCCGGCAAGGGCCGGATCGTGCTCGCGACCGTGAAGGGGGACGTGCACGACATCGGCAAGAACCTCGTCGACATCATCCTGCGCAACAACGGCTACGAGACGTTCAACCTCGGCATCAAGCAGCCGATCGACGCGATCCTCGCGGCCGCCGAGGCCGAGCACGCCGACGCGCTCGGCCTGTCCGGTCTGCTCGTGAAGTCGACCGTCGTGATGCGCGACAACCTCGACGAGCTGAACAAGCGCGGGCTCGCGCACTACCCGGTGCTGCTCGGCGGGGCGGCGCTGACCCGCGGGTACGTCGAGGAGGACCTGCGCAAGCTCTACACCGGCAACGTCTTCTACTGCAAGGATGCGTTCGAGGGCCTGAAGGTGCTCGACACGGTCATGGCGGCACGCAAGGCCGGCGAGGAGCTCCCCGAGGAGCTCGCCGGCGTCAAGGAGCGCCGGCGTCCGACGAAGCGCCCCTCCGCCGACGAGCCGCCGGTCGTCGACGCGAAGGGCCGTCCGCACTCCGAGGTCGCGACCGACGTGGACATCCCCGAGCCGCCGTTCTTCGGGCAGCGGGTGGTGCGCGGGATCACGATCGACGACGTGTGGCCGCTGCTCAACGAGACCGGGCTGTTCCGCAACCAGTGGGGCTTCACCCCCGGTGACCGCAAGCCCGACGAGTACCGGGCGTTCCTCGACGACCACGCCCGGCCGGCGCTGCGCGAGTGGGTCGCCCGCGCGAAGGCCGAGCGGCTCGTCGTCCCCGAGGTCGTCTACGGCTACTACCCGGCGAACGGCGACGGCGACGACCTCGTGGTGTGGGACCCCGACGCCCCGGGGCGCAAGGAGCTCGTGCGCTTCAGCTTCCCGCGCCAGACGCGCGGCCGGTTCCTCAACATCGCGGACTTCTTCCGGGACATCGACTCGGGCGAGACGGACGTGCTCGCCGTGCAGTGCGTGACGATGGGCCGTCGGATCTCGGAGGTCGCCCACGAGCTGTTCGCCGACGACCGCTATCAGGACTACCTGTACGCGCACGGGTTCGGGGTCGAGATGGCCGAGGCGCTCGCGGAGTTCTGGCACCGCCGGGTCCGGGAGGAGCTCGGCATCGCCGACGAGGACGAGGCCACGAAGGAGGACTGGTTCCGGCAGGGCTACCGCGGCTCGCGCTACTCGTTCGGGTACGCGGCGTGCCCCGACCTCGAGGACCAGGCCAAGCTCGCGCAGCTGATCGACCTCGGCGCGATCGGCGTCGAGCTGTCGGACGAGTTCATGCTCGACCCCGAGCAGTCCACGTCCGCGATCGTCGTCCACCACCCCGAGGCGAAGTACTTCAACGCCCGCTGAGGCACCCCCCGCCGGCGCTCGCCCCCCACCAGGATTTGTGAACGATCTACCCCGGGATTCAGGGGTAGATCGTTCACGCTTCCTGAGGGAGCATCCCGAGCGCGCCGAGGTAGTGCCGCTGCTGATCGAGCATGGTGGCGATCCGCTTGATCACGAGCTTCGGGGTGCGTCTGACGTGGTCGGGTGTGAAGCGTCGGAACCGCCAGTAGGTGTCTTCGAGCATGGCCTGCCGGTTCAGGTCGTAGGTCTGCGCGTCCTGCGTGCCGTGGTAGGCGATGGTGTCCATCTCGGCGGCGGCGAGCAGCTCGGGCCAGGCGAGATCGGGGCGTGCCCGGACCCGTCCCATCGCATCGACGATCTCGAAGTTGGGAACCGGCCGCGGTAGGTCCGAGTCGAGAACGAGCTCGAGCAGGTCCACCTCGTTGCCGGAGTCGGTCCGCGAGACGGACGGGTCGGTGGACTCGATCACCTGCCGCAGCATCACGGCGCCCGTCACCTTGCCAGCATCCTTCAGTGCCGCCAGTAGCTCGTCGTGGGTCACACCACGGCGAAGCGCATCGATCACGAGAGCACGCAGCCACGACTCGCGACGGAAACGGGCGCACTGCACGACCGTGCGAACGAGGTCTGCCACCTGGAACCCGTCGACGCGAACGACGTGCTGCGGACCGAGACTCCGGCTGCGGTGGATGCTGATGTCGGGGTGCCGGCAGTCAGGGGAGAGGTCGTAGGGCACCTCGATCCGGACGGGGAGGCGCCACGGTGCGCGAGCCAGGCCGTGCACGGCGGCAGCAGTCCCGTGGGAAAGGACGCCCCGGTCGCCGGACGCCAGGAGCCCCACGTACGCCAGCTGCTGAGGCCCAGGCTCGATTCCTCCGACGCAGAGGACCCCAGGCGCCAGCCGCTGCCACTGGCCACTGGCGACACGCCGATGGATCATCGCGTCGGAGAACCCGCAGGAGCGGGCCTCGGCGTGCGTGAACACGCCACCCCGCCGTATCGCGATGGGGGCGAGGCGTCGCTCAGGGGTGGCGTCGTCCATGCGGCGAGCCTCGCATCGCACCCGGATAACACCGGCGTGGCACCGCCGTCTCCTGTGGACAAGGGCGGGCGACCTGGCCTGGCCTGGCCTGGCCTGGCCTGGCACTCGCCACGAAACGTGAACAATTCACCCGGGTTTTCGAGGGTGAATCGTTCACAAATCTCAGAGGAGGTCGGTGGCGGCCGTCGCGAAGGCATCGGCGCCGCGGTCGAGGTCCGCGTCGCTGTGGGCGGCCGAGATCATGACCCGGATGCGTGCGGCCCCCATCGGCACGGTCGGGTAGGTGATCGCCTGCGCGAAGACCTGGTGGTCGGCGAACAGCCGGCGGGAGAGCGCCTGGGCGACCGACGACTCGCCGCACATCACCGGGGTGATCGGCGTCTCGGAGTGGCCGAGGTCGAACCCGAGGTCCGCCATCGCCGCCTTGAACCGCCGGGCGTTCGCCCACAGCCGGTCGACGAGCTCGGTCGACGCGTCCAGCACCTGCACGGCCGCGAGGCAGGCGGCCGCGTCGGCAGGCGTGACCGCCGACGAGAACAGGAACGGCCGCGCGCGCTGCCGCAGCCAGTCGACGAGCACGGCCGGGCCGGCGACGTACCCGCCCATCACGCCGAAGGCCTTCGACATCGTGCCGACCTCGACGTGCACCCGGCCGGCCACCCCGAGGTGGTCGACGATCCCGCGGCCGCCGTGTCCGAGCACCCCCTCGCCGTGGGCGTCGTCGACCATCACGAGCGCCCCGAACTCGTCGGCGAGGTCGCAGATCGCACCCAGCGGCGCGACGTCCCCGTCCATCGAGAACACCCCGTCGGTCACGACCAGGATCCGCCGTGCCCCGCCGGCGCGCGCGGTCTCGAGCTGGACCCGCAGATCGTCCGTGTCGCGGTGGGCGTAGACCCGCCGGTCGGCCTTCGCGAGCCGGACCCCGTCGACGATCGACGCGTGGTTCAGAGCATCCGAGATGATCACGTCGCCCTCGCCGACGAGCGCCGGGATCACCCCGAGGTTCGCCGTGAAGCCGGACTGCAGCGAGATGACCGCCTCGACACCCTTGAACCGCGCCAGCGCGGCCTCGAGCTCGTCGTGGACCGTCATCGTCCCGGCGATGGTCCGCACCGCGCCGGGGCCGACGCCGTAGCGGTCGAGCGCGGCCCGTGCGGCCGCCACCAGCCGCGGGTCGTTGGCCAGCCCGAGATAGTTGTTCGAGCAGAAGTTCAGGACCTTCGTGCCGTCGACACTGATCCAGGCGCCCTGCGGCGAGTCGAGGTGCCGGATCGTCGTCGCGAGCCCCTGCGCCCGCAGGTCGGCGAGCTCATCGGCGAGGAACTGCAGCCGGTCCATGGTTCGTCCTCCCGTCCTCCCGTCGTCCCGTCCTCCCGCGATCCCGTCCTTGCGTCCGTCCGCGACGGCGGCGCCCCGCCCCCCCGCGGCGCTTCTACATCAGCGGCCCGTCGGCGTCGGCGGGGTCGGGGAACATGACGACCTTGCCGCACTGTCCGGACGCCATCAGGTCGAAGGCCTTCTCGTAGTCGTCAAGCGCGAACCGGTGCGTCACGAGCGGCGCCAGGTCGACCGCCCCGGAGCGCAGCAGCCCGCGCATCTCGTACCAGGTGTCCCACAGCTTGCGGCCGACGACGCCGTGCACCGACGCGCCCTTGAAGATGACGTGGTCGTCGAGGTCGAACTCGATCGCCCGGGAGGTCAGCCCGAGCAGCGCCGCCTCGCCGCCCGGCCGCAGCACCCGGAAGGCGGCGTTCACGGCGGCCGGCGAGCCGGACATCTCGAGGATGACGTCGACGCCCTCGCCGTCGGTCTCGGCGAGGATCCGCTCCTCGAGGTCGTCGCGCGTCGGGTTGAGCAGCAGGTCGGCGCCCATCACCTCCGCCAGCTCGAGGCGGTAGTCGCTCACGTCGCTCGCGTAGACGGCACGGGCTCCGAGCGCCCGAGCCGTGGCCAGGGCCATGATCCCGACCGGCCCCATCCCGGTGACGAGCACCTTGCGCCCCGACAGGCGCGGCACGGAGGCGGTGTGGACGGCGTTGCCGAAGTTCTCCTGCAGCGACGCGATCGAGTACGGCATGTCGGGCGGGTCCGGCCAGGCGTTGCCGGCGGGGACCACGACGAACTCGGCGTAGGCACCGTCGCGGTGGACGCCGAGGATCCGCGTGTTCGGACACAGGTGGCCCTTGCCGGTGCGGCAGAACCGGCAGCGGCCACAGACGACGTGGGACTCGACGGAGACGAGCGCACCGATCGGCGGGTCGGTGACGCCCGGTCCCTGCTCCACGACGATGCCGCACAGCTCGTGGCCGACGGTGACCGGGACGAGGACATGGGAGGCCGCCCACGGGTCCCAGCTGCGGATGTGCAGGTCGGTGCCGCAGATCGAGGTCGCCTTCACCTCGACCAGGACCTCGTCGGTCCCCGGCGCAGGCACCGGGACCTCCACCATCTCGAGGCCCGGCCCCTGCCTGAGCTTCCGCACCGCGCGCATGTCCTGACGCTACTGCGATGGAAGGTCGACGAAGCGGGCCATTGGACCGCCAGTGTCGCGGCCGAGCGTCCCACCGCGTGCGTCGCGGCGTCGCGGCGCAAAGAACGCGGCCACGCAAAGAACGCGGCCACGCAAAGAACGCGGCCACGCAAAGAACGCGGCCACGCAAAGAACGCGGCCACGCAAAGAACGCCGTTTCTTGACGGGATCGTGACGGTCGCGTGTCGCGGACTTGACCTCGACACGGCATGGTTGCAGCGTTGAGAACAACCCGTTCTTGCGTGCGAACCGAATCACGAGACAGGTGCGCGATGTTCCTGGGTCTTGGCGGGGTGGCGATCGCCGCCCTCGCGGTCGCGGTGGTCGCCCTGATCGTGGACCGGCGCGTCGACCGACCGAACGCCGCCGCGCGGGCGCTGCTGGACGAGCGGCTCGCGGCCGGCCACATCACGGTCGAGGAGCATGCCGAGCGGGCCGCCGTCCTCGGCACGGGCGGTCGGCGGCCCGTCCGCTGGCCGTGGGTGGTGGCGGCCGGCGGCCTCGTCGTGCTCCTCGTCGCGGTGTTCACGACGCCGTGGAGCGACTGGCCGGCGCGGTGGACGACCCACCAGGCGGCGATGGCGTCGGCCTGGGACGGGGCGGGCGGGAGCTGGAGCGCCCATCAGCGGATGATGTCCACCCACATGGGGTTCGCGACCTCGGACGAGTCGGATGCGACCGCAGGGCACGCCCCCATCGACGGAGCGCGCGCGGTCGAGGTCGTGGCGGCCGACATGCGCTTCGAACCGTCGACGATCACCGTGGACGCCGGCGAGGCACTCAACCTGACGCTGCGCAACGACGACGAGATCGTCCACGACCTGACCATCCCGGCGCTCGGCGTGCGGGTCGTCGCGGACCCGCGAGGGGACGCGACCGCCGGGCTGCGCCTCGACGACCCGGGCACGTACGCGTTCTTCTGCAGCATCCCGGGGCATCAGCAGGCGGGGATGCGCGGCACCCTCGTCGTGCGCTGAGGCGCGTGCACGACCGGTCGCCGGGCGAGCACGCCCGGGTGCGGACACGGTCGTGGGGCCAGGTTCACGGTCGCGCTCCCCGGCGATGCGGGGCTCGCACTGGACGGAGAGCCGTGACGGGAACCGGCGAGCCGACCCGCCGGACCCCAGACTGCTGGATGCCCGGCCCCGTCGCCGGGCGTCACCGACACCGGAAAGGCACCCCGTGGAGCTCGGTTCCCTGATCGCCGCCGCGCCGTGGATCAAGAAGGGTTGGAAGATCGTCCCGGGACCGCTGAAGACGCCGCTGCTCGTCATCGGTGCCGTCGTGGTTCTGGTCCGCTGGGTCCGCAGCCGCGGAGAGGAACCGGCGGCGGACACGGCCGCTGCCTGATCGGGCGGCACGGTCGGCAGCCGACCGCGCCACCCGGACGCACACCCGGCTACTGGTGACGCTTCTCGGCGGCCTCGTGACCGGCGGCCTCGCGCTTGGCCTGCGTGGCCTCGCGCTTCAGCTTCTCCGCCTCCTGCTCCTTCTCGGCCTTCTTCTGCTGCTGGCGTCCCTCGTCGGCGAGCTCCTCGGAGCCGGTGACCTCGCCGGCCACCTCCTTCGCCGTGCCCTTGACCTTCTCGACCAGGTTCTCGTCTTCGCTCATGGCGGGTTCCCTCCTGTTGTGGGCAGCCGCAGCGTCGCGACGCTGGGAGCGTGAGCGACCGGATGCGGCCCGGCACCGGGCTTCCGTGCGCCGGCACCACGAGGATGTGCCACGGGCCGACACCACGAGGCCACCACGCCCGCCCGTTCGGGCACCACTACGCTCGCCGCGTGCCGCATCGACCCGGAGGCCCGATGGCGAGCTCGCACGCGACGCCGCCCGACGACCTGGACGAGCCCCTCGAGCTCGATCCGGACGACTGGGACCCCGTCCAGGTGTACTTCCTGCTGACCGGGCTGATCATCCCCCGCCCGATCGCCTGGGTGTCCAGCCAGGACGCCGACGGCCGGAGGAACGTCGCGCCCCACTCCTTCTTCAACATGGTGGCGCACACCCCACCGCACGTGATGTTCAGTTCGATCGGCGAGAAGGACACCGTCCGCAACGTGCGCGCCACCGGCGAGTTCGTCTGCAACATCGTGACGATGGACGTGGTCGAGCAGATGAACTTCACCTCGACGAACTTCCCCCCCGACGAGGACGAGTTCGCGTGGGCGGGACTGACCCCGGCACCGGCCGCGAGGGTCGCCGCGCCGCGGGTCGCGGAGGCGAAGGCCCACCTCGAGTGCCGGATGACCCGCGAGGTCGAGGTCGGCAACGGGCGGCTCGTCCTCGGCGAGGTCGTCCACGTGCACGTGGACCCGTCGGTCTGGGCGGCGGGGCGGATCGACCCGGCGAAGCTCGACCCGGTCGCGCGGCTCGCCGGCAGCGGCTACGCCCAGCTCGGCGAGCTCTTCAAGCTCGTCCGCCCACGCTGGGACGACGTGGCCGGACACGACCGTGACGAGGTGATGCCTCGGCTCGACGGCTAGCGGTCTGTTAGGAGCTAGTCGCCGTCGACGCCCTCGTCCCACTCGTGCCAGCTCATGCCCTCTTCCACGTCACCATCGGGCTCGTCGGCGATGACCGCCTCGAGGACGGTCGGATCGTCGACGAACTCGACCACGCCGGCCTGCCCGTCCGACACGTCGTCGAACCAGATCATGCCGACGCGCCACCAGCCCTCGCCGCCGAGGTCCCACAGCACCGCGACGCAGCCGTCCTCGTGCTCGCCGCGCGTGACCACGGAGGTCGGGCGCTGGTCCCAGAGGTCGTGGAGCGCGGCCGGCGCGTTGTCGCGATCGCCACCGAGACCGGGTGTCTCCGCATCCGCCGTCAGCAGGTCGAGGACGCCGTCCATGTCCCGGGCGTTGAAGGCGTCGGCGAAGGCGTTGATGACGTCGACCACCTCGGCGTCGGGGCCGCTGGGGGCGTCCTCCTCCTCACGCTCGTCGACCGAAGCGTCGCTGCCCTCGACGTGCATGCCGTCCTCGTCGGGGCTCACGTCACCGCTGTACTGGGTCTCGGGCTCGTCGGGCGCGTCGTCGATGCGGTCGAGGCGCGACTCGGCGGCGGCCATCGCGCGGTCCACGGTCGCGTCCATCGGCGTCCTCCAGTCTGCTCGGCTTCACGCCTGCAACGTACGGCCATGATCGCAGACAACAGGACCTGTTGTCGGCCCGATTCCGTAGGGACGAACGGCCATCGGGCACCAGCGCAGATGGCCGCGCACGGGCCTGCGGGCCGGGTTAGGGTGACGGTGAGCGTCTGCCACCGGACGCCGCCGGCCCAGGTGGAGAACCGGCCCTGCGACACGCTCCCGCGACCGCCGACCGGTGAGGAGGCCTCATGGTCACCCACGAGTACGAGCACGACCACGTCCTGCCGGACGGCACCACGGTTCATCTGCGAGAGATCCGTCCCGACGACCGCCAGCTCATGCTCGACATGTGGGAGCGCACGTCCGAGGAGTCGCGCCGGCGCCGCTTCATGGGGCCCTTCAAGCTCACCATGGACAACGTGGGACGGTTCACCGACCTCAACCCGTCCCTGCAGTTCGCGCTGGTCGCGACGCTGGGCCGCGGCGAGAACGAGCGCATCGTCGGCGTCGCCCGCTACGAGCGGGATCCCGACGCCCCGGAACGCGCCGAGTTCGCGGCGCTCGTCGAGGACGCCCACCAGGGCCGCGGCGTCGGCACCGCGCTGGTGCGCCACGTCGCCACGGCCGCGCTCGAACGTCGGTGTCGAGATCCTGTCCGGCGACATCCTCGCCGACAACACCCGGATGCTGAACCTGGTCCGTGACCTCGGGCTCGCCTACGAGTCCCGTCGCGACGACATCGGCGGCGGCAGCGTGGTGCGCACCGACTTCGGGCTGGAGATGACCGAGGAGTTCCTCCGGGTCGTCGCCGACGAGGAGCGCCAGGCGGCCCGTGCGGCCCTCGAACGCTTCTTCCGGCCCGAGAAGATCGCGGTCGTCGGGGCGAGCCGGGATCCGCGCTCGATCGGCGGGCTCGTCTTCCACAACCTCATCAAGGGCGACTTCACCGGCGTCGTCTACCCGATCAACAACTCCGCCCCGTACGTGCAGGGCGTCGCCGCGTACCCCTCGCTGTCGGACTGCCCGTCGGTCCCCGACATGGTGCTCGTCTGCGTGCCGGCTCCCTTCGTGAACGAGGTGGTCGAGGAGGCGGGCAAGCTCGGGGTTCGGGCCGTGACCGTCATCTCGGCAGGGTTCAGCGAGGCGGGCAGCGAGGGCCGGGCGCTGCAGCGCGAGCTGAGCGAGCGGGCACGCAGCTACGGGATGCGGCTGGTCGGACCGAACTGCATGGGCGTCATGAACGCGAACGACGACGTGCGGATGAACGGCACGTTCTCGCGGCTGTTCCCGAACGCCGGACGGGTGTCTTTCTCGTCCCAGTCGGGCGCGCTCGGTCTCGCGGTGCTCGACCACGTGCACAGCCTCGGGCTCGGGATCTCCACGTTCATCTCGGTCGGCAACAAGGCCGACATCTCCGGTAACGACCTGCTGCTGTACTGGGAGAACGACGCCGATACGGACGTGATCCTGCTCTACCTCGAGTCGTTCGGGAACCCGCGCAAGTTCTCCCGCATCGCCCGCCGGATCTCGCGGAAGAAGCCGATCGTCGCGGTGAAGTCGGGGCGGACCAAGGCGGGTGTGCGGGCGGCGTCGTCGCACACGGCCGCGATCTCGTCCGGGGACGTTGCCGTCGACGCGCTGTTCCGACAGGCGGGCGTGATCCGGACGGAGACGCTCGAGGAGCTCTTCGACGTCGCCTCGCTGCTGTCCAGCCAGCCGCTGCCGGCCGGCCGCAGGATCGGGATCATCACGAACGCCGGCGGTCCGGGCATCCTCGCGGCCGACGCCTGTGAGTCGAACGGCCTGCAGGTGCCCGCCCTGTCCGAGGACACGCAGACTCAGCTGCGCGAGTTCCTCCCTGCCGAGGCCGGGATCCGCAACCCCGTCGACATGATCGCGAGCGCCACCGGCGACGGCTACGGACGGGCCATGCGGGTGCTCGGGAACGCCGAGGAGGTCGACGCCCTGTTCGTGATCTTCATCCCCGCCGGGACGACCGAGTCGGAGGAGGTCGCACGCGCGCTCGTCGACGCCCGCGAGGACCTGCCCGACGACGTGCCGGTCGTCTCGGTGTTCATGTCCGCCCGCGGTGTCCCCCCGGAGCTCGCCGAGGCCCGCATCCCGTCGTTCGCGTTCCCCGAGGACGCCGCGCGGGCGCTCGGTCGGGTCGCTCAGTACGGCAGCTGGCGGGCCCGGTCGATGGGCACCGTGGTCGAGCCGGACGGCCTCGACCGCGAGCGCGCACGCGCCGTCGTCGAGTCGGCCCTGGCCAACGCCGGCAACGGTGACGGCAAGCGCCTCGTCGGCCAGACCCACAGCGCGGCCGCCGCGGGCAGCGACGACACGCACGACGACCACGGCTCGCCGGCGACCACCTGGCTGAGCTCGGCGGAGGCGGAGGCGGTCCTGTCCGCCTACGGGGTGCCGCTCGCCCGCTCCCGGGTCGTGTCGACCGCCGATCAGGCCGCTGACGTACAGGCCGAGCTCGACGCACGCGTCGCCGTGAAGGTCGCCGCCCCGATCCACAAGACGGACGTGGGCGGCATCCGGCTGGGGCTCGACTCCCCCGACGCCGTGCGTGCCGCCGTCACGGAGCTCGAAGCCAGCCTTCGGGAGGCCGGGATGGAGGAGTACGCCGGCTCCTACCTCGTCCAGGAGATGATCGACGACGGCGTCGAGATGGCGGTCGGGGTCACCCACGACCCCTCGTTCGGCCCGATCGTCATGACCGGGATGGGTGGGACGCTCGTCGAGCTCATCAAGGACGTGAGCATCCGCATCACACCGCTGACCGACGTGGACGTGGACGACATGCTCGACGGGCTGCGGATGAAGCCGTTGCTGACCGGCTACCGGGGCGGCCCGCCGACGGACGTGGCGGCGCTGAAGGACCTGCTCCACCGGATCAACGCGATGGTCGAGGACCTGCCCGAGGTGTCGGAGCTCGACCTCAACCCCGTCTTCGTCCGCGAGCACGGTGTCGTCGCGGTCGACGTGCGGCTGAAGGTCACCGAGGCGTAGCGCCGTCCCGCCGGGCGCGTCCGCCGGGACGTCTGTCAGTGTGCGGCCCCGGTGGCCGAGTCGTACTCTCGGCCGGCACCGGGACACCGTCGGTGCCGTGTCGAGCGGAGGGGCGCCGTGACCAGGATCACCGACCTGCTGGCGCAGGGACGGACGTTCTCGTTCGAGTTCTTCCCGCCGAAGACCGACCGCGGCGACGCCATGCTCCGCGAGACGCTGCGTCACCTCGAGCCCCTGCACCCGTCGTTCGTGTCGGTGACCTACGGGGCGGGCGGCTCCACCCGCGAGCGCACGCACCGCCTCGTCGTCGACATCCTCACCGGCTCCTCCATGACGCCCATGGCCCACCTCACGTCGGTGAGCCACACGCGCGACGAGCTGCAGGACATCCTCGTGCGCTACCGCGACGCCGGGGTCGAGAACATCCTGACGCTCCGGGGCGACGCGCCGCCGGGACAGCCCTGGTCCGGCGAGCTCGGGCATGCCATGCAGCTCGTGGAGCTGGCTCGTGAGGTCGGCGGCGGCCAGTTCTCCATCGGTGTCGCCGCGCATCCCGAGGGCCACCCGCTGTCGGTGTCGTTCACGGAGGATCGCCGCCATCTCGCCGCGAAGCTGCGTGCCGCCGACTTCGGGATCACCCAGTTCTTCTTCCGCACCGAGGACTACCTGCGGATGCTCGACGAGCTCGAGCAGCTCGGCTGCGACACGCCGGTGATCCCCGGGATCATGCCGGTCACGAACGTCCGACAGATCCAGCGGATGGCCGAGCTGTCGGGCGCGGCGGTCCCCACCGACATCGCCCAGCGGCTGCTGTCGGTCGAGCACCAGCCGGAGATGGTGCGCCGGATGGGCGTCGACCTCGCCACCGCGCTGGCGAACGAGCTGCTGGAGGCCGGCGCGCCGGGCCTGCACTTCTACACGCTCAACCGCTCGACCGCGACGCGCGAGATCTACGACCGGCTCGGGCTCACCACCCGGGCGTGACGCGGGCGTGACTCGGGCGCACGGCCGAGGCCGCGGCCAGGGGGCCTGGCGTGATGCGGGCGCGCGACGGGGCGGGGCGCACGGCCGTGGCCGCGGCTAGGGGGCCGGGACGGCCGGCTGATCGGCGTTCTGGCTGGCGGGCTGGTCCACGGGCTGGCTGGTGGGCTGCTGCGCGGTGGCGTTGTCGCCCCAGAGGTCGAGCTCGAGGTGGATGGAGGTGCCGAGCGCCTTCACGGCCAGCGGCACGAGCAGCGCCGCGGCGACGATCCAGACGAGACCGGCGAGCACCCACCGCGGCATGCCGGCGTGGGGCGAGTGCGCGGCGGAGGTGAGCGTGGCGCGGATGCTGTCGGGCTGGCCGTCGACCTCGTCGAGCTCGTCGACGTCGCCGTCCGCGGCCGCGTCCCGGGCTGCGTCCGCCGGGACGGGGCGGTCGGCCGGCGCCTCGTCCTCACCGAGTGCGCGGCCGACGAGCAGCGTCAGCGTGTCGTCGTCACGGGCGTCCGCGCGCCCCCCGTCACGGTCGGCCGTGCGTCGGCGGCGCTTCCGGCTCGCACGCTCGTCGTCCCGGCTCTCGCCCTGCGGCGGGGTCCAGACCTCACGCGTGGGGTCGAACGTCGCGCCCGGGAGCAGCACCAGCGGCTCCTCGCCGGCCAGCATCACGATCGCGGCGGCGTCGCGGTCGTAGCCGGGGGCGTCGTCGGGGCGGGCCCGACGGGCGGGGCCGGCACCGGCATCGAGTGCCGCGGCGTCGGTCACGTCGATCACGCGGTCCTCGCGGTCGGCCGCACCGGCGGTCGCATCCGCCTGCTGCGCTTGTTCCGCGAGCTCCTCGGCGTGGGCGGCCAGGACCTCCTCGACGATTCTGTGGGCGCGTTCCGCGGGGTCCCGGCCCGTGTCCTGTGACCCTTTGTCCTGTGACGCGGAGTCCCGCGTCGCAGCGGACGCGGCGTCGCGTACCCGCGAAAGCTCGATCGTGCCGGTGTCGGACATCCGAACCCCTTGGCGTGCCTGGGTGGCTGGGAGGTGGCGATGCGGGCCGCCGCAGCGACCCGGTCGGCCGGCGATCTCCCCGTGCACCCGACGGTACGCCGGTCGGTCGGGCGACGGCCTGGGGTCCCCGCCCGAAGGGTCAGCGCCGACGCGAGCGGCCGCCGCGGACACCGTCCGCCAGTTGGTAAACACGCTGCGTGACGAGGTGGCCGGCGTTCGACGACGGTGCGTAGCGGCGCAGGCACGAGCCGGCGACAAGGCCCGGAATCACCCCGTGAGGGCTTCAAGTGGGGCGCTGCGGTGCCGATGAGGAGGATGGTCGGGCCATGGCGATCGTCCGACCGATGCCACCAGCGAGCTCCGAGGATCGAGGACGACGTGCACCGAGCCGACACCGCGGTGCCGTCCGGCGACGACGCCGTGGAGACACCCGTCTCCACCGGGGGCGCTCCCACGGACGCCGCGCCGTCCGGTGGCACCCCGTCCGGTGACACCCCGTCCGGTGGCACGCCGACGGCTGTCTCACCCCCCGACCGAGGTCGCCGCGCCGAGGTGAGCACCGTGCTCCGCTGGGCCGGGGACGCCATCGCCGTCGCGCTTCTCGTCGCGGCCTTCTGGTACCTCGAGAACCACGACGGCGGGTTCGAGAAGTTCGCCCTGACCCGGGTGTCGCTGTTCGCGCTGCTCGCCGCGCCGATTGCGGTCGTCGAGGCGGCGCGGCTTCCCCGCAGCGGCCGCGTGGTGCTCGGACTGTGGGGCGTCGGTGCGGTCGTGGGGCTGGCCTTCGCCCAGATCCGCGCGGATGCGTCCATGCCGGCGATGGTGCTCGGTCTCGTGCCGCTCGGGTTCCTCGCCGCGCTGCGGCTGTGGCGGCGCCGGTGGGGCCCGCCCGTGCTCATCGCGCTGCTCGCCGCCACGCTCGGCCGCTACTGGTACCGGTCGTTCCTGCAGTGGTGGGGCCACACCATGGAGGGCGTCGGTCCGCAGTGGATGGCGCTGAGCTGGCACAACCAGTCCGGCATGCTGATGGGCGCGTTCGGTCTCCTCTTCGCGGGGATGGCGTTCTCGACCCGGCGTGTGCTCGCCGTCGCGTTCTCGCTGCTCGCCGGCGGAGCGCTGGCCGGCGCCTGGCTGTCCGGCTCCCGCGGGGCTGCGCTGTTCACGGCCGTCGCACTGGTGGTCGTCGCCGTCGCCGCGTGGCGCGTGCAGCGCGGCGAGCGCGGGATCGTGCACGTCGCGACGGCAGGGCTCATGACGCTGGTCGTCGCCGTCGCGGCCGTCGCCGCGCTGACCGCGCTCGAGCCGGCCGGCAAGGGGGGCCAGCCCATCGCCAACCGCGACGAGTCCGCCGTCGGCAACGGGCTCGCCCGCCTCCACCACATGGAGGCGGCGCTCGGCATGTTCGTGGCCGATCCGCTCACGGGCGGCGGCATCGGGTCGTACCGGACGCTCGCGCTCGACCACACGCCGCCGAACGCGAACCTGACGTCCTCCGCGCACGACGAGTACCTGGAGGCGCTCGGCGAGGGTGGGATCCTGCTGGCGCTCGGGTTCGCCGGGGCGGCGGCGCTGCTCGGCCTGCTGGCGCTGCGGCGCCTCGTCACGGCGACCCCCGTCGACCGGCGCGAGCCGGGGACCGAGCTGCGGGGCGCGTTCACCGTCGGCGCGGTCGGCGTCGTCCTGGCGGTCGGTGCCCACGTCGGGATGGACTTCGACTTCGGCTACCCCGTCATCCCGCTGCTCGCGGCGGTGGCCGGCGCCGGCCTGTACGGGGAGCGGCGGAGGGCCGGCGTGAGCACCGACACGGATGCGGACGCCACCGGGGCCGGGGTCGAGCGTGGCGGTCGCCTCGCCGGTCTCGTCGCCGTCCCGGTGGTGCTGGTGCTGGCGGCCGGGGCCGCCGGCGCGTGGGCGGAGATGCACGCGAACCACGAGCAGACCGGGCTGTCGGCCGCCCAGTACGCGACGGCCGGCGTGCCCTGGGACCTCGACGCGTCGATCGGCCGGGCGGAGACCCTCGACGGCCGGGGCGAGTCCGAGCTGGCCGTCGCGGTCCTCGACCGGACGCTTGCCTGGAACCCCGGCTCGAGCCGGGCACGGACCCTGCGGGCCGCCATCCGCTACTCCCGCGGCGAGCTCGACGGCGCGGCGCTCGCCGCCTCGCTCCAGCCGGGCCACAACCGCTTCGACGAGTACATCGCCGTCGCGAGCCGCCTCATCAGCGGGGGCGACTACGTCCCGGCCGAGCACGTGCTCGACGACGTGCTGGCGCAGCTCGACCGGTACCGGGCCTGGGGCGTCGACCGCAACGTCATGGACGCGTACATGGCCAAGATCCGGCTGGCCGGCCTCTGGCGAGGATGCGAGGCCGCTCAGGAGGTAGCCGACGGCGCGGCCGCCGACCCCGCCGCGAAGGCCTACTCCGACGCGCAGCAGGCACTGGACGACGCGGTCGCGCGGGCCTGCGCCGTGTGAGCGCCGCCGCCGACGCTCGGCGGCGTCAGAGCCCGTCGCGCACGGTGTCGGCCACCTGCTTCGCCGCTCGGCAGCCGGCCGCGTCCGCTCGCGCGGCGGCCGCCGCGTCAGGGTCCCCGGCGGCCGCCGCGGCGACGGCCAACGCGTCAGCAGCTGCCGCGCGCGCGAGCAGCGCGTCGGTGGGCTCCGCGAGTGCGACCGCCTCGTCGGCGAGGGTGCGCGCCTCACCGGCGGCGTCCCGCCCGACGTGGGCCAGGGCGGCGGCTACCCGCCAGCCGATCTGCGGCTCGAGATCCTCGACGTCGGCGGACTCGCGGCCGAGTCCCGCAAGGCGCAGGGCCTCGTCCGCGCGGCCGTCGGCGGCCAGCACCTCGGCGAGCCGTATGGCGACCCGGGCCCGCTGGGAGCGCTCCCCCAGCTCACCGAGCCGCGCGAGCGCGTCCCGCAGGTCCGCCTCGGCCCCACTCGCGTCACCGAGCCACCATCGCAGCCGACCCCGTGCGCCCGTGGTGACCGCGAGCCAGTAGGTCTGTCCCAGGTCGCGGAACGCGTCGAGGCTCGCGTCCATGGTGGCCAGGGCGTCGGCGTCACCCGCGAGCCCCTGGAGCAGCGCGAGGGAGCGCAGCGCCCGTGCGTGCACCGACCGGTTGCCGGCGTGGCCGGCGAGGATGTCGTGACACCGTGCGATGCCCTCGGGCACGGGCAGCGGCCCCTCCACGGCCGTGAACGTGAGGGCCGCGACGTTCTCGGCCTCCTCGCGCAGGTCGCCGGCCGCACGTGCGTGGACGGTGGCCCGCCGCAGCGCCTCCTCGACGCCGGCGAACCGGCACGCGGACCAGCGCACCTCTGCGAGGACGACCCAGGCGCGCGCCAGGCCGAGGTCGTCGCCGAGCCGCGTGAACACCGCGATGGCGTGCTCCGCCTCCGCACGGGCCGTGGTCGTCCAGCCCGCCGGATCGACCGCCGAATCGAGCCAGAGGCGGAACAGCACGGCGTGGGTCCGTGCGCGCCCGTCGTCCCGCTCGGTGGCGATGGCGACCGCCCGGTCGAGCACCTCGCGTGCGCCGGCCAGGTCTCCCGACTCGGTCAGGGCGGCTCCGAGCGTGCCGAGCACCAGCGGCTGGCGCGCGTCGCCGTCGAGCCGTCCGGCGGCGCGGGTCAGCAGGTTGACCGCGCCGGGCACGTCGCCCCGCGCCTGGGCACGCAGCCCGGCCTCGTGCAGAGCCGTGGCCGCCCGTCGCGCCAGCCCTGCGACCGTGGCAGCGTCGGCGCCCACGTCGGCGCGGAGGTCGGCGGCCCGCTCGAGGTGGTAGCCGGTGAACTCCGCGAGCTCGACGCCCCGGGCGGTCGCCTGCTCCTCGAGGTAGGCGGCGAGGATCTCGTGGAGCTCGGCACGGTCTCGCTTCGGCAGGGACTCGTAGGCCGCGTCCCGGAGCAGCAGGTGGCGGAAGGCGTAGGTCTCCGTAGCGGCGTCGCGCTGGGCGTGGAGCAGGTCCTCCCGGAGCAGGGCCAGCAGGTGCGCCGGGAGGTCCGCACGCTCGTCCGCCGGGGTGAGCGCCACGATCGACCCCCGCTCGAACGACTCGCCGACGACCGAACCGCGCTGGAGGACGATGCGATGCTCCACCGGAAGACGGTCGAGTCGGGAGGCGAGCAGAGCACGGATGGTGGCAGGCAGCGAGCGCGCGTCGGCATCGGTGCCGGCGCCGACGGTGACCGCGCCCTCGAGGTCGCTGCCCTCCAGGCCGGCGCGGGAGTCGGCGACCGCCTGCGCCGCGAGCTCCTCGATGAACAGCGGATTGCCACCCGCCGTCCGGGCGATCCGGTCGGACAGCGTCGCCGGCGCGGGAGGCCCGGCCACCGCAGACGTTGCGAGGGCCGACTGCGCGAGGGCCGACTGCGCGAGGGCCGACTGCGCGAGGGCCGACTGCGCGAGGGCCGCCGAGGCGTCCGCGTCGAGCGGCTCGAGACCGAGCGTCGCCACGCCCGTCGGCAGACCCGGCCAGTCCGGGCGGCGCTCGAGCAGCTCGGGGCGCGCCACGGCCACGAGCAGCAGCGGACCCTCCGACCACCAGCGCAGGACGTGCTCGACGAGGTCGAACAGGCCCGGCTCGGCCCACTGCATGTCGTCGAGCACGACCACCACCGGCCGGCGACGGGCGAGACGTTCGAGCAGCGCGCGGACCGCGGAGGTGCCGTCGCTGACGGGAGCGCCGGGTCGCAGCCCCACGAGCCCGAGGACGTCGTCCACGATGGCCGCGACGGTCTCGTCGTCGCCGGCTGCCCGACGCAGGATCGCGGCGGCGTCACCGTCGTCGCGTTCGGTGGCGTCTCGGGTGACGGCCAGGATGGCCTCGCGCAGCGGCCAGTAGGTGACGCCGCGGCCGTAGGGCGGGCAGCTGCCGACGGCGATCGTCGCCCGGGTGCTCCACCGCCCGAGGGCCTCCTCGACGAGCCGGGTCTTGCCGACGCCGGGGGCGCCCAGCACGGTCAGCAGGCGAGCGTGCCCGCTCGTCACCGTCTCCTCGAGTGCCGCGTCGAGCCGGTCGAGCTCCGTCGGCGCGACCCACCAGGGGCGAGACATGTCGGCGTGCGGGGAGTCCCGTGGCCGCCCGCACCGCGACGAGGCGCGTCGGGACGACCGGCGCACGCTTGCCCTTCACCATCACCGGGGCGAGCTGCTCCCCGGTGACGGCATCGCCCACGAGCGCCGCGGTGGTCGGTCCCAGCAGGATCTCGCCGGGGGAAGCACGCTGCTCGAGACGCGCCGCCAGGTTGACCGGGTCCCCGGTGACGAGCGTCTGCCGTCCTCCCCCGGTCATGACCTCACCGGTGTTGATGCCGATCCGCAGCTTCAGGGACAGGCCCCGGCGGGCCACGAGCTCGCGGTCGAGAGCTCCGACCTCGTCTCGCATCTCGACGGCGGCGCGCACCGCACGCAGCGCGTCGTCCTCGTGGGCGCTGGGGATCCCGAAGACCGCCATCACCGCATCCCCGATGAACTTCTCGACGGTGCCCCCGTGGAAGGTGATCACCCGCTCGGCCCGCCGGAAGGCCGTGAGCATCAGCTCGCGCAGCGGCTCGGGGTCGAGGTGCTCGCCGAGCTCCGTCGACCCGACCACGTCGGCGAAGAGCACCGTCACGAGCTTGCGGGCTGCCGTCCCCGTGGTCCGGAAGGGCGTCCCGCAGCCGAGGCAGAACCTGGCCCGCGGGGGGTTGCGCTCCCCGCAGTCCTCACAGACGAGCTCGACGGCCACGAACCCCATGCTCCCGTATCCGCGCGATGGTAGTGGCGAGCCCGGGTTCACGTGGCCCGGAGATCCAGTCGATCTCTGGCGTCCGGCCCTCGACCGGCGACGCGGGGCGCTAGCGTTACCGCGTCGTCGTCAGAGGGGGAGTCATGGGCGATCAGCCCCTGGGAGTGGGTCACGGTCGTCGCGACGGTGCCGGCCACGCATCTTCCGTCGCTGTACGCATGGGTCGGTGAGTGGATGGACCAGTCGGAACGTCCAGTCCGGCAACGTCCGGCACCTCCTGCCGCCTGGCGCCGCGTCCGAGCCGGCGCACGTCGACGCGAAGTTCACGCTGCCCGCAGACCGGGCGGACGGGTTCTACGCGGACCTGGCCGGATGGTGGCGTGAGATCGAGCGCGCGTCCGGCGAGTAGGTCGGACGGGGCGCGGTCCCGCCGGCCGCGTCAGCGCTGGCTGCGGAACCAGTCCACCGTGCGCTGCAGGCCCTCCTGCAGGGACACCTGCGCCTTCCAGCCGAGCTCGCGCTCCGCGACGGTCGTGTCCGGCTTGCGGACCTCCGGGTCGTCCTGGGGCCGCTCGATGTGCTGGATGCCCGGGTGGTTGCCGACGGCGTCCTGGATGGCCTCGGCGAGCTCGTTCATGGTGACCTCGTGCGGGTTGCCGAGGTTGACCGGCTGCGTGTAGCCGGAGACGAGCAGCCGCAGGAACCCGTCGATCAGGTCGTCGACGTACTGCAGCGAGCGGGTCTGCGTGCCGTCGCCGTGGACCGTGAGCGGCTCGTTGTCGAACGCCTGCCCGATGAAGGTCGGCACCGCGCGGCCGTCGTGGGCGCGCATGTGCTCGCCGAAGCAGTTGAAGATGCGCGGGACCCGCACGTCGACGCCGTGGTAGCGGTGGTAGGCGTAGGTCATGGCCTCGGCGAAGCGCTTCGCCTCGTCGTAGACGCCGCGGGGGCCGATCGGGTTCACGTGGCCCCAGTAGGTCTCGGGCTGCGGGTGGACCTGTGGGTCGCCGTAGACCTCCGAGGTGGAGGCGAGCATGAACGTGGCGCCCTTCGCCCGCGCCATCCCGAGGGCCTTGTGGGTGCCGAGCGCGCCGACCTTCAGGGTCTGGATCGGCAGCTTCAGGTAGTCGATCGGTGACGCGGGCGAGGCGAAGTGCAGGACGTAGTCGACGGGCCCGGGCACGTGCAGGTAGTCGGTCACGTCGTACTTCACGAACCGGAACCCGTCGCGGCCCATGAGCGTGTCGAGGTTGCGCAGGTCCCCGGTGACCAGGTTGTCGATCGCCACGACCTCGGCGCCGGCGTCCATGAGCGCCGCGCACAGGTGCGAGCCGAGGAAGCCCGCGCCGCCCGTGACGACCGCACGCTTGCCCTGCAGTTCCGTGTCGACGTCCATGCTGGCTGCCCCTCCATCGTCACCGGGCCGCGCGGTCACAGGCGGCGCGGTCGCCAGGCCGGGCGCAGGATATCCGGCGTCGGCAGCCCTCAGGCAGCGATGGTGAGCAGGAACACCGCGTCGTCGATCGCGTCGACACCGTGCATGCCGGCCGGGATGGCCAGGTGCTGGCCGGCGATGAGCTCGGCGCTGTCGTCCTCCGTGCGGAACCGGACCCGTCCGCTGATGACCTGGAGGACGGCCGCGTCGGGGGCCTGGTGGTCACTCAGGCTGTGGTCGGCCTGCAGGGCGACGAGCCGCTGCGTGAACGCCCCCGTGCCCGCCGCCGGCAGGGTCTCGGTGGCTCGTCCGCTGTCGGCCTGCGCCGCCTTGGCGGTGAGCTGGCCCGCGAGCGCGGTCAGGTCGGTGATGTCCATGGCTGCTCCCTCGTGAGGCGGCATGAGGCCGCGGCGCTGGTCCCACGATATGGCCAGGGTGGGGCGCGATGCTGGTCGGCGTTGTCGGCGGTACGTCGGTCGGCGCGTTGCCGGGCGGTACGTCGGTCGGCGCGTTCCTCGGTACGCCGGCGGTACGTCGGTCGGCGCGTTGCCGGGCGGTACCCCGTCGCACGAGCGCGGACCCGGTCCCCGCCGCGTCGAGCGCGGTCAGGGCCGGGTCCGCGGGAACCGTCGTCGCCGGTGGGGCGACGGAACCAGGTCAGAGGAGAGGAGGGCGTCTCAGCGTGGCAGCGGCGTGACCGCCGTCTGCAGAGGCACGCGGACGATGTTGCCGTAGGCGGCGCCGACGTTGGTCGGTTGACTGGTGGGAACGGCGAACTGCCACTGGCGCCCGTCGATCTCGTCGACGGGGGTGGGCGTTCCGACGAACCCGTTGTCGGAGTCGTGGGTGACGAGGAAGTGCAGCCCGTGCGCCCCGTAGGCGCCCTGCTTGTCGGCGCAGGTCAGGTCGTCGTAGGTGATCGAGTCGTCACCGGTGCGCTCGCGGGCGGCGGCGACGTAGCCGTCCTTCACGCGCTGGTCGGTGGACGGTTCGCCGGGCCAGGGGCGGGCCACCGGGTCGTCGCCGGTGCCGTCGTCGAGGCAGGCGTCGTCGCGGTAGTAGGGGACGACGACCGGGTTCGTGAACGTGGTCGGGCTCATGTTCTCGAAGGTGTAGACGAGGCTGCCGGCATCGCCGGCGCCGGCGACCTCCTCCCAGCGCTCGAACGCGGTGGGCAGGTCGAAGGTCGGGTCGGGAACGTCGAAGTACATCGGCTGGCCGGCGACCTCCGACACCTGACCCACGTCGTCGTTCTTCCCGTCGATCGCGACCCCGTCGGGGCGCAGGGCGTTGTAGTAGCGGGCGGCAACGCCGCGGTTGTAGTCCCACGAGGTGTACAGGCCGTCCGGCGGGATCGGGTGGACCCGGACGTGGTAGCGGTACTGGGCCACGTCGCGGTAGAAGGTCTCGGTCTTCGTGACGTTCGTGCCGGAGTCGGCGCCCCAGGTCTCGCGGATGGCGCGGACCGGGCCGGCCTTCCAGCCGAGCAGGGCCGAGTTCGCCTCCCAGTTGACCTGCTCGTCCTCGAAGCCGACGAGCGAGACGGAGGAGTCGGGGCTCTGCTGGAATGCGCGGCCCTTCCAGCGGTCGACGAGGTCGGGGCCGTAGGCGGTGTCACGCTGGTCGTTGGGGACGCCGGCGGGCTTGGCGTCCTGACCCGGCGTCGCGACCTGCATGCCGCGGACCATCCAGCGACCCGACGCGGTCCAGGTGTAGGCGTCGGTGCGCACGACGGTGCCGTCGAGCGGGAAGCGGTCCGTGGAGGCGCGGGCGGTGGCCGGGTCGGGCACGGTCGTGGTGGCGAACGGCTGGCCGTTGTCGCTGCCGGTCGTGCTCGTGTTGTCGCCGGAGCTGCCGGGACCGCTCGGTGACCTCCTTCGTGCCGTCGCAGACGGTGCCGGGGAGGTTCGGGCCGTACCCGGTGTTGGAGGTGCCGAGCTTCTCGGGGTCGTCGGGCGCCCAGCTGTCGCGGTCGCGCCACCAGTCGGCGGTGTGCGTGCGGGTGAAGTCCACGTAGCCGTCGGAGGCGTCGAACGAGGGACCGTCCGGGCTGAGGAAGAGGTAGACGGCGCGGGTGTTCGCCGGATCGGCGGGGTCGGTGACGGTGACCTGCTGGCGGGTGGCGCCCGTGGTGTTCGGTGGTGCCGGCGCGGTGGGCGGGGCGAGCTCGCCGGCGTCGGAGGCCATGAATGCGACCTCGTCGTCGTTGTCGAGCCCGGGGACCGGGTCGGGCATCGGGGCGAGATAGTCCTCGGCCGACTCTCCGGCCCCGAGGGTGATGACGCCGTCCGCGATGAGCTGGTTCACCTCGTCGACGGACTGCGGATAGCGAGCAGTGCAGGTGCCCGCAACCTTCTTCCAGGCTTCCTCGCCGGTGGTCGTGGCGGTCGGGTTCCAGGCGTAGGTGAGCTCGGTGTCGGTGCCGGAGTAGACACCGAAGTCGGAGCGACCGTTCGCGAGGAAGTAGGGGTAGCGCTCGTCGACCTGGACGGGGACCTCGGTCCAGGCGCCGGCGCCGTTGCTGGCGTGCGGCGTCGTAGCGGTAGGCGACGATCTCGTCGACCGGGACGCCGGAGGGCTGGCCGTCGGGGGCGACGATGGTGCCGTTGTGGGCGGAGCGAACCTGGTCGCCGATGGGATTCGAGTCGCTGGCACCCGAGGGGTAGGGCGCCGGCTGGCCCGTGGCGGCAGCCGCGGACCAGCCGGGCAGGTCTTGGCCGGTCAGCACGACCGGTTCGGCGGCACGGGCGGCGACGGACGTGCCGTCGGCGCCGGCGGCGTGTGCGGCGCTGGGTGACGGGAGGCCCCCGACGGCCGCGACCGTGAGAGCGGCGAGCACCCCGGTAGCGGTCCGGAGTGCGGTGCGCGAGCGAGGACGCGGGCGCGGTGGTGTCACGGTGTTGGCTCCCGGTGGAGGGCGGAGTCGCCGTTCGTGAGTACCAACGAGCGTGGCCGGCGGAAGTCACGGCGGGTGACGTCACGCGTTTGGGTCGTGGGGCCTTGGAGCTTGCCCCGTGCCCCTGCCCTACCCCGGCCCTACCCCGGCCCTGCCCCTGCCCTGCCCGGCCCCACCCCGGCCCTACCCCTGCCCTGCCCTTGCCGCGCCCGCCGCTCTGTCGGCGGCAACTCGGGCGAACCATCCAGGATCCTGGACGAACTGCCCGAGCTAGCGCGCCGCCCCGGTGCAACTCGGGCGAAACCTCCAGCATGCTGGACGAACCGCCCGAGTTACGGGCGGGCCCGCTCAGCGGTCGACCGGCACCGCCCGCGCCTCACGCACGTGATACGGACGCGCGGCCGAGTCCTTGGCCACCGGCGCCAGCTGCCCCGACCCGCCGGCCCCGGCCGCCGACGACCACCGGTAGACACCCGCCCAGGTCACCGACGACACCAGCGTGTAGTCGCCCCGATGCCTAAACGTGTACCGGGCAGCCGGATCCGACTCCGAGCCCGGCACCGACGCGACCAGCACCCGCGACTCCGGACCCTCGATCGTCCAGCGGTACTCGGCGATATAGGCGGTCGCGGTCACCGTGACCGGCCCCTGGCTCGCCGTCACCCGCAGCCCCCACCGCGGCGGCGTCGACGGATCCCCGTCATGGTCCACAGGCTCGAGCGCCGACGCGCCATCGTCGGCATACCAGAGATAGGTCTCGAGGCCGGTCAGCCCGTCATGGTGAGGACTGACATCCACGCTCGGGGTGGGCAGCGCCTCCCGCACGATCTGCGACGCCAGCACCCCATCCACCACACCACCAGCACCGACCACACCCGCCAGATCCGGCAGCGGAACGCACTCCTGGTGTCGCATCAGCACGGACCGGTTTCCGGGAGAGTCGATCCGATACGTCACCACGAGCCCGACAACCTGATCCGGCCCGCAGGTCAGATTTAGGTAGTAGTCGACTACCTCCGCCGTGTAGAGCGGGAAGTGACCGTGCTCCACTGATCGAAGCGCAGCCGTTGCATCCGAGGGCGGCTCTGCGCGGTCGCGAGCCTGGGCGAAGACTTCGTCGACGGTGAGCCCCGCGTCGCCGGGCGGGGGGCCGGCCTGTGCTTTCGCCACCGCCGATCCGGACATCACGAGGACGACAAGGAACCCGACGACCGCGGTGCCCCTCATGATTCCGCCCGCGAAACGTCGCGTATGTCTTGGACACGCCAGCGGCCCGTCGAGTCCTTCAGCAGAACAGCCTCGAGGACCTGCTCATCGCCTCCCGGGTCTTGCTTGAGAGTCTTTCCGTCCGCATCTTCGAGCGTCAGGGGCGACGCTACAACGTGATAGCGAACCCAGGCGAGCTCATGCTCACGCTTCTGCAAGCTCGCTTCCCTCACGTGCGCAGGGCTTCCCAATGTGCGCCAACCGTTGCTGGCCATCCCATCGAGTGTTTGGCGGAGGCTGTCGTAGCAGTCGCACTCCGGCGCGTAGATGTAGCGAACGAGATCCGGGTCGGGAGCGTGGAATATCTCGTCGCGGAAGCGGACGATCTCCTTCATCGCCGCCACCGGGTCGTCGCCCTTGTTGTCCGGCAACCGGATCGCCACCGTCGGGCTCGGCGCCGGGCGCGGCGTCACGACCACCGTCGGGGACGCCTCGCCCGACGGCGACGGACTCGGCGCCGCCATCGGCACCGGCCGCTGGCCACGCCCCGACGCGAACGCGACCACCGCCACCGCTCCAAGCACCACGGCCACACCCACCGCGATCGCGACCCGAACCCGCGAGGTCATCGGCCCTCCTCCCGCCTCGGCACCACGATCCTACGAACCTCCGCCAGCACTTCTTCATCCGCCAGCCACGCATCTGGGGACACGCACGGCCGGGTTCGACGCCCGACGGGGGGAATCCTCCCCGAAGCGCGATCGCCAAGCTGGCGCGGACGCGCGAGTCGCGGGACCTGCCTATCAGCCGGCTCGTGACCGGGAGACGACCCGACGGTTCCCGCCAGGGCCGGCCCGGGCCGACGGCGGGCTCCAGACAGGAACCGGCGCATTTGGCGGTTTGCGGGACGGCCGGACCGGAGCGCCGGCGGGCTCCAGACAGGAACCGGCGCATCAGGCGGTTTGCGGGATGGCCGGACCGGAGCGCCGGCGGGCTCCAGACCAGACAGGAACCGGCGCATTTGGCGGTTTGCGGGAGAGCCGGGCCGGGCGCCGGCGGGCTCCAGACCAGACAGGAACCGGCGCATTTGGCGGTTTGCGGGACGGCCGGACCGGAACGCCGGCGGGCTCCAGACAGGAACCGGCGCATTTGGCGGTTTGCGGGATGGCCGGACCGGAACGCCGGCGGGCTCCAGACAGGAACCGGCGCATCAGGCGGTTTCCGGGACGGTCGGACCGGAACGCCGACACGAGCCAGCCGAGACCCGTGACATCTCGCGGTTTCGGGACGGGGGCCGGCGCGGGGGAACGGTCGAACGCCGATCGGGGCGCAAACCGCGCTACAGCCGCAGCGCCAGCTCCTCGCGTCGGAAGTGCCGCGCCCCGTACCACAGCAGCGCCCCGTCGATCAGCCAGATCACGGCCCCGAGCGCGGCCACCAGCCGCGCGTCGAACGCCACGACGCCGGCCCCCTGGCCCACGACGAGCAGCACGACCGGCAGCACCACCACGCCGCCGATCTGGTATGCGGCCTGGAAGGACTGCACCCGCGCGGACACGAGCACCATCGCCGAAAGCCCGAGCCCGGCGACCGCCGGCCCGACCCACACGGCGAGCAACACCCACACGAGGTTTGGGAACAGGTGCCCGTCGACGACCCCCCGGATCGCGATCTCGGCGACGCTGCCGTACAGCACCGCTCCGATCAGCCCGACGACCACGGCCGGGAGCCAGGCCACCAGCACCTTGGCGAGCAACAGGTCCCGGTCGGTCACCGGCGCGTTCAGGAGCCCCTCGAGGGTGCGGCGCTCCTTCTCGCCGGCGAAGCTGTCGGCGGCGAGCACGCTCGCCACCATCAACGGCACGATCAGGTACATCGGCGCGAGCAGGTAGACGAGCACCAGCGCCGCGACCTTGCCGGCCATCGGGGCGGGCAGCCCGGCGGCGATCCCCGCCGGCAGCGCATCGAGGAGCGGACGGAGCTCCGCGAGGTCGTTCGGCCCGGCCGAGCGCGGCAGGATCCCGCCCACCACGGGCAGCACGACGAGCATCAGCAGCGGCACGATGACGATGGGCAGCACGACCGCCTTGCTGCCCCGCACGACCGTGAGGTCCCGACGCACGATCGCGCGGACCGCCCGCCAGTTCACACGCCCAGCGCTCATGCCCGTCCCCCCGGGTCCTCGTGCAGCGCGAAGTAAACGTCCTCGAGGGTCGGCTCGACCGGGTGCACCGCGTACACCCGGTGTCCGGCGCCGACCAGCGAGGCGACCAGCGCCGGCACGTCGTGGCGCACCACGCCGGTCACCTCGACCGTGGCGCCGTCGCGCACGCTCACCGTCCCCCAGTGGCCCAGCACACCGGCCACGTCTGCAACGTCGTCGGCATGGGTCTCGACCGTCAGCCCGGAGGCCACCGTTCGCCGTGCCAGCTCCTCGGTGGTGCCGAGCGCAATGAGCCGTCCGTGCTCGAGCACGGCGACACGGTCGCACAGCTCCTGCGCCTCGGCGAGGTTGTGCGTGGCCAGCACGACCGTCCGGCCCTCGTGCCCGCTGAGCTCCGCGATGAGTCGGCGGACCTGCCGGGCGGCGATCGGGTCGAGCGCCGCGGTCGGCTCGTCGAGCAGCAGCAGGTCGGGCGCGTGCAGCAGCACGCGGGCCAGGGCGAGTCGCTGACGCAACCCGGTGCTGTAGGTGTCGACCCGCTGATCCGCGCGGTCGGCGAGCCCGAAGGCGTCGAGCAGCGCGCTGACGCGGCTCGCCACCTCGCCGCGGGGCACGTCGAAGAGCTCTGCCGCGAAGCGCAGGTTCGCGCGTCCCGTCAGCCGCCCGTCCACCGTCGGCGAGGCGGTGAGCACGCCGGTCCGGCGGCGCACGGCCACACCGTCCGCCACGGGGTCGTGGCCGAAGACCCGGACCTGCCCGGCGCTCGGGGGCAGGAGCCCCGTCAGCAGCCGGATCGTCGTCGTCTTGCCGGCACCGTTGTGTCCGAGCAGGCCGAGCACCTCGCCGGGCGCCACGGTCAGCGAGACCCCGTCGAGCGCGCGCACGTCCGGGAAGTCGCGGGCGACCGCGCGAAGCTCGATGGCGTCCGTGCCTGCCGCAGCGCCCGCGCCTGCCGCAGCGCCCGCGCCTGCCGCAGCGCCCGTGCCTGCCGCAGCGCCCGTGGCTCCCGCGGCACGCGACGGCCCACCGGCGGGGTCGGCGGTCGCTGCACTCACACGGCGGTCAGCTGGCGGTTGAGCGCGTCGAGCGTGGCGCGCACCACCGCCTCGTGGATCCAGAGGTTCCTCAGCAGACATGCACCGAGCAGGGTGCGTGACTCGTCGCGTCGATGGACGAGCACGAGCACGGCCGACTGTCCGCCGATCGGGACCTCCTCGACGCGCTCGACCACGAAGCGTCGCTGGTCACCGATGAGCGTTCCGACCGCGTCCGTCGTGGCCGACGCGACCAGCCGCAGCGTGTCGGGCAGCACGATCGACCCGGCGGCTCGTCCGGCCGCCGCGGTGTGGTGCAGCCGGACCTCCACCGAGACAGCCGCGTCGTCCTGCCGTCGGTCGAGCGCGATGCCGTCGATGGTGATGCGGCGACACGACGCGTCCGTCGGGTCGTCGGGCTCGGCGAGGTCGGCGAGGTCGGCGAGGTCGGCGTCGCCACCCTCAGCACGATCCCGGGGGGCCGACGCCGGCGGTTCGGCCGGTTCCTCGCCGGCCCCGCCGTCGCGGCCGTTGGCCGCCGGCGCCACGGACGGCTCGTCCGACGCGTGCAACGTCCGACGCGGCGACGTCCGGCGAGACGACATCCGACGCGACGACATCCGACGGGGCGCCCGGCTCGTCGTGTCCGGGGCCAGGGAAGGCGCCCCGGTGCTCCGCGCCGACCTGCGGCTGCGACTCGACGGCGAGCTCGAAGACGTACACCGGCACCTCGCCGGCGAGCGTCGCGATCGCGTCGGCGACGCGATCGCGCAGCCGCTCGATGTCCGTGCCGGCGGCCGTGAACACCTGCAGCTCGGCGGCGACGCCTTCGTCGTCCGCCACGGCGACCGCACCGAGCACACCGCGCACGGCGCGCGCGGTTCGCTCGAGATCGTCCAGGGTCGCAGTCATGGCCACTCCTCGATTCCACGCTATCGTTCACGCAGAGCCACCACTATGGTCACTCTGAGTAGTGTTCGGGCCATCTTCCGTGGTTCTTCCTCATGGCAACCGGCCATCCGGCACGCTGTTGCAAACGTCCGTGGGGCAACCGTGACGTCGATCCGACCCGGAGGTGTCCGTCCGTGTCCGCCGATGTGGTGAGCTACCCGTCGACCGGCCAGCAGCTGCTATCGGCGTCCTCGGGGGTGCGGTTCATCTACCGCTGCCTCGAGAGCGTGGCGTCACGCGCCGGGACGGACGACCTCCTGCTCGTCCTCGACGATCCGGCCGTCGGTCGGCAGGTGTTCCGACCGGGCAGGCGCCCGCTCGAGGGATCGGACATGCTTCACATGGCCATGTTCGGGCCCCAGGGCCTGCACTCCTCCCGTCCTCTGGACGGAGCGGAGGCCGCCGAGGTCGTCAGCCTCTGTGCGGTGGCGCTCCAGCTCGACGTGCTCCGACACCGATCGCTGACCGACCCGCTGACCCGCATGTACAACCGGTGGGGCTTCGACGAGTTCCTCCGCCGCGCCGTCGAGCACGCCCGCCGCTACAGCCACGAGTGCACCCTCGCGCTCCTCGACGTCGACCGCTTCAAGGAGATCAACGACCGCCTCGGGCACGTCGCCGGCGACGCCGTCCTGCGGGTGTTCGGTGTCGAGATCCAGCGGATCATCCGCGGCGCGGACATCGCCGGCCGGCTCGGCGGCGACGAGTTCGCGCTCGTGCTGCCGGACACCGACGTCGAGGGGGCACAGATCCTCATCATGCGGCTGCGGGAGGCCCTCGCGACCCATGCCGCGACGGCCCAGGTGTCCTTCTCCGTCGGCTTCGCGACGTACCCGACGGACGGCGAGTATGCGGTCGAGCTGTACGCGGCGGCGGACACCCGTCTCTACAGCGACAAGCGGCAGCGTACGGAGCCCGCCTGATGGCCGTGCCCGACGACCGGGTGCTCGACCGGCTCGAGCTCGAGCTCCGGCAGCTCCCCAGCGTGCTCGGGGTCACGCTCGCCCCGGACGGCGCCCTGCCGCGCCTGCAGGTCCTGATCGCGGACCCGGCGCTGCGGGACGAGATCGGGGAGCGGGCCCGCGACCTGTCGGCCCGCTACGTGGAGACCCCCCTGGCCGTGGAGGTCGTCGCCCCGCCGCTGCCGGTGGCTCCCCTGCGCGACGAGCAGGAGATCGCCGACCTCGCCGGCGTGTCCTCGTGCCGGTTCGTGCGTGGTCTGCGTGGCGAGGTCGTCAGCGTCGAGGTGGTGGCGAGCCCGGACGGGGCGGCCGTGGCCCGCGCCGCGCTCATCGACCGGCTCGGACACCGGTTCGTGAACGACCGCCTCTCGGTCTACGTCGAGAGCGCCTGAGCGACCGGCCCGGGACGTGCGCCTGAGCGACCGACCCGGGACGTGCGCCCGAGCGACCGATCCGGGACGATGGTCACCTCGACCGCCCTCCGTGGCGGTCTAGGCTCGCCAGCAAGAAGGCGACGCACGGTCGCCCACCGCCCTCGACGCGGAGAAGGTGTCCGTTCGACGGTACGGTCGGGGCGGCCGTCGCCCCCCGCACCCATCTCGTTTCCATTCGCACCGACGCGAGGCATCCCGCATGACCGAATCCCATCTCGTGGCGCCGCACGGCGGCCACCTCGTCGACCTGCTCGTCGACGAGGACCGCGCGGCCGAGCTCAAGAGCCACTCCCGCGACTGGAAGTCGTGGGACCTCACCGACCGCCAGCTCTGCGACTTCGAGCTGCTCGCCAACGGCGGCTTCTCGCCGCTGACCGGCTTCCTCGGTCAGGACGACTACACCTCGGTGCGCGATGACATGCGCCTGTCGGACGGCACGCTGTGGCCGATGCCGATCACGCTCGACGTGTCCGAGGCCTTCGCGGACGAGGTGTCGCCCGGCGACAAGGTGGCGCTGCGCGACCCCGAGGGCACGATGCTCGGCGTGCTGACCGTCGGCGACGTGTACACCCCCGACAAGGAGGCGGAGGCCCAAGCCGTGTTCGGGACGACGAACCCCGAGCACCCGGCGGTCGACTACCTCTTCAACATCGCCGGCCCGGTGTACCTCGGCGGCACCATCGAGGCGGTCGAGCTGCCGACCCAGTACGACTTCAGGGAGGTGCGCCGCACCCCGCGCGAGCTGCGTCAGCGGTTCACCGACCGCGGCTGGACGAAGATCGTCGCCTTCCAGACCCGCAACCCGATGCACCGGGCGCACGTCGAGATCACGATGCGCGCCGCGAAGGAGCACGAGGCGAACCTGCTCATCCACCCGGTGGTCGGCATGACGAAGCCGGGAGACGTCGACCACTTCACGCGGGTGCGCGTCTACGAGCACATCATCGCGCACTACCCGACCGGCACCGCCGACCTGTCGCTGCTGAACCTCGCGATGCGCATGGGCGGTCCGCGCGAGGCCGTCTGGCACGCGATCATCCGCAAGAACCACGGCGTGTCGCACTTCATCGTCGGTCGTGACCACGCCGGTCCGGGCTCCGACTCGTCGGGCGAGCCGTTCTACGGCCCCTACGACGCCCAGGAGCTGCTCGCCAAGCACGCCGACGAGATCGGCGTGACGATGGTGCCCTTCAAGATGATGGTCTACGTCCCCGACCAGGACAACTACCAGCCGGTCGACGAGATCGCCGAGGGCACCGAGACCGCCTCGATCTCGGGGACCGAGCTGCGCGCCCGCCTCGCCGACGGTCGCGAGATCCCCTCGTGGTTCTCCTACCCCGAGGTCGTCGAGGAGCTGCGCCGCACCCACCCGCCGCGCCACCGACAGGGCTTCACGGTGTTCTTCACCGGGCTGTCCGGCTCGGGCAAGTCGACGGTCGCGAACGTGCTGCGCACGAAGCTGCTCGAGGCCGGCGGACGGACCGTCACGCTGCTCGACGGGGATCTGGTCCGCAAGAACCTCTCGTCGGAGCTCGGGTTCTCGAAGGAGCACCGGGACCTCAACATCCTGCGGATCGGGTACGTCGCCTCCGAGATCACGAAGCACGGCGGCATCGCGATCTGCGCCCCGATCGCTCCCTACGACGCCGTCCGCCAGGAGAACCGGCGCCAGATCGAGGAGGCCGGCGGCGGCTACGTCCTGGTCCACATCGCGACACCCCTCGAGGTGTGCGAGGAGCGCGACCGCAAGGGGCTGTACGCCAAGGCCCGCGCCGGGATCATCAAGCAGTTCACCGGGATCGACGACCCCTACGAGGTGCCGGACGACGCCGATCTGCGCATCGACACCACCGACATCACCCCGGAGGAGGCCGCGAACCAGGTGCTGCTGCACCTCGAGGCCGAGGGCTACTACAACGGCAAGCACTGAAGGCACGGGCAGGGGCGCCGTCGCGGTCGCGCGACGGCGCCCCGCGTTCGTCGGGACCTTCTCCGGCGACACCGCGCCGGGTGGCCCTGTCCGGTGGTCGACGGGGTCCATAGCGTCCGTGGCGCATCGCCGCAAAGGACGCCACATGAGTGCGGAGGCCACCCGCTCCTTCCATCCGATGCCGGGCGGCCGTGTCGCCGCCATCCGGCCGGTCACCTCCGACCCGAGCCTCGCGGTCATCGCCTACTACGGCGACGCGGACCGCTGGCTGCCCTGCGCGCACCTCGAGGAGGTCGGCTCACCGTGGGCGGCGCGTCCGACCCCGCTGTCGGACGGCGGCTGCACCGTCACGAAGCCCGAGGACGGGGAGGTGGGCTACCGCCGTCACCTCGTGTGGCGGGTTCCCGTCGGCGACCGCGCACACGTGATGCTGCGCGGCCACCTCACGCTCCGCGAGCGCGAGGACGGCACGATGCTGCTCGTGTTCACCGCACGCCACGGTCGCCCGAGCGGCGACGTGGACCCCGACGTGCTGCAGCGGACGGTGCTGCTCGCGGCACAGGACCTGCTCGAGGCGGCGACGGACGGGATCGCGATCGCGGGTGAGCGCATCCTCGCGACGATGGCGGCCCACCCGGCGACGGGCAGCTGACCGCCCCGGTCACGCGAGGCAGCGGGGCCGTTCACCACCGTTGTAGGTGATCATGTCGGCCATGGCCGGGGCGAGGTCGAGCGGGGCACCGAAGCGCTCGCCACGGAGCTCGGCGTAGGCGCGGTGGAGGTTGCCAGCGATCCGCTCGGTGTCGTGCCAGGCGCCGTAGGACCCGAGGTCGGCGTCCCGGGCGGCGGTCAGCGGCGGGACGCCGGCAGCGAAGGCGTCGCGGGCGAGCTGCTGCAGCCAGCGCAGGTGACCGGCCATGTCGTCGAAGATCTCGGGCCCGCACACGGGGCCGTGGCCGGGCACGACCGTGTCGACCTCGAAGGTCCGCAGCCGCTCGTACGCGCGGAGCGACCCCTCGACGGAGCCCATGAGGACGAAGGGCATCCCGCCGTTGAACGCCAGGTCGCCCGCGAACATCAGCCGGCGCTCGGGCACGACGTAGACGACGTCGTTCGTCGTGTGCGCCGGCCCCATGAAGTGCGCCTGGACCTCGAGGTCGTCGACGAAGACGCTGATCGTGTCGTCGAAGGTCACGAAGGGCGGGGCGATCTCGATGTGCCCCCAGTCGGTGTCGCCGCCGAACAGCTGCTGGGTCGTCAGGCCGGTGGCGATCATCTCCTCGCGGGCGAACCGGTGCCCGATGATCGTCGCGCCCTCGACGAGGTAGTTGCCGTAGGTGTGGTCGCCGTGGTGGTGGGTGTTCAGCAGCGTCCGCGGCGCCTTGTCGGGCGCGACCCTGCGGACCGTGTCGAGGAAGCGCCGGGCACGCTGTTCGGTGAAGCACGTGTCGACGAGGGTGACGGCGTCACGGCCCACCAGGAACCCCGCGTTGTTCAGCCCCCACTGCCCGTGCAGCTGCAGGTAGGCGAAGATGCCCTCGGCGACCTCCTGCACCGTCGGCGGCAGGACCTCGTCGTCGGGATGGTCGGCGGCGACGCTCATGGTGGCGCTCCCTTGCCGTCGGTGTCGCTGCGGCAGCAGACAGGCTAGCTAGGCGGCGCCCCGACGCCGGCGCGGGACGGACCTCAGCGGTCGCCGTCCGCCATCGCGACGTACCGGTTGCCGAGGCGCTGGACCGTGAGGGGGAAGTCGAAGCAGTCGGAGAGCGGCTCGTCGGCGAGCACCGCGTCGAGCGGTCCGGCCGCGACGACCGACCCGCCGCGCAGCAGCAGGCCGTGGGTGAAGCCGGCGGGGATCTCCTCGACGTGGTGGGTGACGAACACCACGCCGGGCAGGTCGGTGGCGGCCACCCGGGCGAGCACGCTCACGAGGAACTCGCGGCCGACGACGTCGAGGCCGGCGGAGGGCTCGTCGAGCAGCAGGAGCTGCGGGTCGGCCATGAGCGCACGGGCGATCTGGATGCGCTGCTGCTCGCCGGCGGAGAGGTGCTCGAAGGGATCGTCGGCCCGCTCGGTACAGCCGACTTGCGCGAGCAGGTCGTCGGCGTGGGCGAGCTCGGCGTCGCTGAACTCGTCCTGGAACCGGCGCAGCTTCGCGTCGCGCCCCATCAGCACGAGATCGCGGGCGCGGGTGCGTCGCGGGACCGCGCGGGCGAGCGCCTGGCTGACGTAGCCGATGTGGGCGCGCAGGTCGCGGATCATGGTGTGCCCGAAGGATTCGCCGAGGACGCTGACCCTGCCGCGCGACGGCACCTCGTAGGTGCTGGCGATCCGCAGCAGGGTCGTCTTCCCGGCGCCGTTGGGGCCGAGCACGACCCACCGCTCGCCCTCCCGGACCTCCCAGGTGATGTCCGACAGGATCTTGCGGCCGGCCCGCCGGTACTCCACGGCGTCGAAGGACAGGACGGGGGCGCGCTCGGGCTGGCGTTGCTGGGTCACGGTGCGGGGACTCCTCGTCGTGGCGGACGGCCGCCGGTTCCGTGCGGCGAGCACCGCCCCATGCCACGTTAGTATGTATTATGCACGATATCTGACCGGCTCTTGATCTCTGGAGTGACCATGTTCGCTGACTGTGGCTCCGGCGAGTCGCGCCCGCAGACCGGCTCCGCCGGCACGACGCGCGCCCGCAACGGCTCCGACGAGCCGACCATCGACATCCACTGCCACGTGCTGGTACCCGAGAGCGAGCAGCTGGTCGCCGACGAGTTCGACCCGGCGAAGGACCCCTTCATCCACTATCTCGGCCCGTCGAGCCGAGCCTACAACCGCGAGCACTACTCGGACATCGTGCCCCAGATGACCGATGTCTCGATCCGCCTGAAGGACATGGACCGGATGGGGATCGACCTGCAGGCCGTCTCGCTGGCCCCGGGCCAGTACTACTACTTCACGAGCCCCGACCTCGGCGCCGAGGTGGCGCGGATGCAGAACGACCACATCGCCGAGGTCGTCGCCGCCGCACCCGACCGCTTCGTCGGCCTCGGCACGCTGCCGATGCAGAACCCGCAGGCCGCCGTCGCCGAGCTCGACCGCATCATGACCGACCTCGACTTCCGTGGCGTATCGATCAACCCGAGCGCCGAGGGGATCGACTACGACGACGCCCGCTACGAGCCGTTCTGGCAGAAGGTGGTGGAGCACGACGCCGTCGTCGTCCTGCACCCGAACGGCTTCAGCGACGGGCAGCGGCTCGACGACTACTACCTCATCAACGTCGTCGGCAACCCGATGGAGTCGACCGTCGCGGTCTCGCGCATGATCTTCGGCGGCGTGTTCGAGCGCCACCCCGACGCGCACGTGTGCGTCGTACACGGCGGCGGGTACCTGCCCTTCTACCTCGACCGGATGGACCACGCCTACGAGGCCCGGGCAGACTGCCGCGAGCACATCACCCGACCGCCGAGCAGCTACCTGCGCGACCTCTACTTCGACACGGTCGTGTTCGGTGACAGCCTGCGCCACCTCGTCGAGCGGGTCGGGCACGAGCAGATCGTGCTCGGCACCGACTACCCCTACGACATGGGAGTGGACGACCCGCTCGGGCTGATCGCCGCGACGGCCAACATCGGCGACGACGAGGCGAAGCTCATCACCGGCGGGACCGCCGCGACGCTGCTGCACCTGCGCTGACCGCTCCTCAAGCACCCACGACGGACTCGAGCCCGAAGCTCTTGACCATCCGCACGTCGCCGACGACGAGGCAGAAGAAGCTCGCGAGCTCGACGATCTCACCCCAGTCGTAGTGGTCACGGAGCTCGGCGTACCGGGCCTCGTCGTCGCCGTCGTCGAGGACGAGGGTGCGGGCGAAGCGCAGGGCCGCCCGCGTCCGCGGGTCCGGGTGGTCGAAGTCAGGGAGTGCGCAGGCCGCCACCATCTCGTCGTCGAGGTCGTCCACGTCAGCCGCTCGGGCCCCCGAGCACACGTCGCACCCGAGCAGCTGCGCGATCGTGAGCCGGCCGAGCTCCTTGATGGACCGCTCGACCCGGCCTCCCTCGGCGACCTGCCGCCAGTAGGTGGCGAACGCGGCGGCGATGGCGGGAGCGTGGGCCATCGCCTGCAGCTTGGCGGTGGGTGGCGTGCCCACCCGGTCGGTGTGCGCCATCGCCGCCTCGAGGTCGGGGTCGTCGATCACCGTTCGGGGCACCAGCGGCACGCGGGGCTGGTCGGACATGTCAGGCTCCTGTGGTCGGTGGCGTGGTGGTGTGGGCGACGTGCTCGTCGGCGGCGGCGCGCCGCCAGAGGATGAGCAGCAGGGCCGCGGCGAAGACGGCGACGGTGAGGATCCAGGCGCTGCGGTAGCTGCCGCTGCGGTCCACCAGCACGCCGAAGACCACGGGCATCGTCAGCAGGCCGGCGTAGAACGAGGTCATGACGAACCCGGAGGTCCGTCCGGACGAGGCGGTGCCGACCTGCCGGATGACGGCGAGCATCCCGACGCCGTTCCAGGCGGCCGCCGTCAGGCCGATGCCCGCCGCCCCCAGCCACAGCAGCGCCCCCCCGAGCCGGGGCGCCGCCAGGATCGCGAGGGTCGACACCACCGCTCCGCCGGCCATCACGATCAGCGGCCACGCGGTCGCCCCGTGGCGCTCGGCGTAGTGGCTCCAGACGATGCGGGCGACGAACCCCACGGCACCGACCACGGCCAGCAGCGCCCCGGCGGCCGCCTCCGTGTAGCCCATCGCCTCATGGGCGTAGAGGACCACGTAGGCGGTCACCGACGCGATACCCGCCCCCATGAAGAACGCGTAGGGGGCCAGCCACCGCAGGACCTCCCGGCTGCTGCGCCCCGAGGGTGCCGCGCGACGGGCCGTCGGGTCGCCGTGCGGCAGCCCCATGCACGACAGCAGCCCCAGCGCCGCGATCCCTGCCAGCACCACCAGCGACCAGCGCCAGCCGATGGCGGCACCCAGCGGCGCCAGCGCGATGCCGCAGAGGAACGAGCCCACCTGCACACCCGACTGCTTGACACCGACGACCCCGCCTCGCGCGCTCGACGAGACGTGCTCGGCGACGAGGAGGTTCGTCGCCGGGTTGCTGACGGCGATGGCGAGCCCGGAGACGACCACGGCCGCGAGCAGCCACCAGTAGCCGGGCGCCAGCGCCATGCCCACGAAGGCGACCGTGTCCACGGCGAACAGCGCCGCCAGCGCCCGCCGACCCCCGACGCGGTCCGTCCAGGTCCCCGCGAAGGGCGAGACGAGCGTCCCGGCCACGAAGAACGCGGTCGTGATGGCCCCGAGCTGCGTGCGGGACAGATCGAGCTCGGTCCGCAGCAGCGGCGCGAGCGCCCCGAAGGCGAACTGGCTCAGCGTGCCGACGGCCATGCCGAGGCTGAGGACCGCCGTGAGCCGCACGAGCCACGCCGTGGACCGGTCGGCGGCGGGGTCCCCCACCTCCTCGCCGTCCGTCGTGGCTCCCATCAGATGATCGTGTACCCGCCGTCCACGAACACGGTGGTGCCGGTCACGAAGGACGCCTCGGCGTCGCTGGCGAGGAACACGACCGCGCCGACCATCTCCTCGGGCTGGCCGAGGCGCCCCAGCGGGATCGTGCGCTCGTTGGCCTCGCGGACCTCGGGGCGCGAGAACAGCTCGGCGTTGCCGGGTGTCCAGGTCGGGCCGGGCGCCATCGCGTTCACCCGGATCCGGAAGGGCGCCAGGTCGACCGCCATCGCCTTGACGAGCTGGCGGACGGCGCCCTTCGCCGACGCGTAGTGGGCCAGACCCGGACGCACGACCTCGGACAGCTGGGAGGAGACGACGACGATGGCGCCGCCGTCGTGCTCGGCCATGTGCCGGGCGTAGACCAGCCCGGTGTGGAACACGCCGGTGAGGTTGCGGTCCACCATCGTCTGCCACGTCGCCGGATCGAGCTCGAGGAAGGGCCGGCTCTGCCCCTGCGACCCGCCCGCGTTGGCGACGACGAGGTCGACCCCGCCGAGCGCGTCGACGACCCGCTCGAGGCTGTCCGCGACCGCGGCGAACGAGGTCACGTCGCAGGCGATGTGGAGGGAGCGGCGACCGCCCTGGCGGATCGTTCCCGCCGTTTCCGCCGCCCCCTCCACATCGACATCGAGACAGGCCACGTCCGCGCCGGCCGCCGCGACACCGATCGCGATGGCCCGGCCGATCCCGCGCGCCGCGCCGGTCACCACCGCGCGCCGGCCGGCAAGGCGACCCTGCGCCGCAGCCGCGACCTGAGCTGCGGTCGTCGGCTCAGCCATCCTGCGTGCTCCCGGGACCGGCGAGGAAGGTGCCGGTCGCCTCGCGCGCCGGGACACCGTCCGCGGCGATCACCTGCCCACGCAGGTAGGTGGCGACGATCCGGCCCCGCGCCTCGCGCCCCGCGTACGGCGTCCAGCCGGCCTTCGAGATGACGTCCTCGTCCGAGACGACGCCGACCGGCGCCGGGTCGACGAGCACCACGTCGGCGTCGGCGCCGACCCCGAGATGTCCCTTGCGCGGGTGCAGCCCGTACCACCGGGCGGGCTGGGCTGCGTAGCGCCGGACGAGATCCTCGAGGGAGAGCCGCCCGCGCAGCGCCGCGTCGATCATCAGCGGCAGCGTCGTGTCCAGCCCCGGCAGCCCGAAGTGCACGTCCCAGATGCTGCCGTCGGTCTTCTGCTCGCGGGTCGCCGGCGCGTGATCGGTCGACACGTGCGTCAGCAGCCCGGCGCGCAGCAGCCGCCACATCGCCTCCTCGTCCGCGTCGGTGCGGGCCCGCGCCGGCGGGGTGAACTTCCGGAACGCGCCGTGCTCGAGGACCTCGTGCTCGCGCAGCAGGAAGTACTGGGGGCAGGCCTCCGCCCCGATGGGGATCCCACGGCGGCGCGTGTCGGCGATGACCTCGGCGACCTGCGGGTTCGACACGTGGGCGATCGAGGCATGGACGCCGGTGTGCTCGACGAGCAGGCAGGTGACCGCCACGGCGACGAGCTCCGCCTCCCGGGACCGCCACTCGTAGACGATCGCCGGGTCATCGCGGCCCGTCGCCTTCAGGAGCCGCTCGGCCTCCTCGGTCAGCGACTCGTCCTCCGCGTGGACGAGGGCCGTGCCGTCGAACGCGGCGATCGCCGCGAAGGCGCGCTGCAGGTCGGCGGCGTCGAGGCCGGGGACCCCGTGGGTGGTGCAGGTGAAGATCTTGAAGAACGTGACGCCGGCCGCCCACAGGTCGGCGAGGTCGTCGAGGTGGTCGGGCCAGGTGTGGGCAGCCAGCCCGTAGTCCACGTTCGCGCGCCCGTCGAGGTGGGACTGCTTGTCGCGGAGCTCGGCCACGGTGCGGATCGGGTGCCCGTGGGTGTGCTCGACGATCGTCGTCACGCCGCGCGCGGCCGCGGCCGCGGTGCCGGTCGGGAAGTCCTCGCGGCTCGGATCGCCCGGGTCCATCAGGTGCACGTGGGTGTCGACCATGCCGGGCAGCACGAGCAGGCCCGTCGCGTCGACCCGCCGGTCGGCGTCGAGCACCTCCGGCGTGACCGCGGCGACCCGACCGTCACGGACGTACACGTTCAGCCGGGCGCGCCCCTCGGGGCGCACGAGCGTCCCCCCCTCGAAGGCGAGGTCGAACTCGTCCATGGTCGTCGCCTCTCGTCGTCAGCGGTCGGCGGGCCGCCGTGGCGGCCAGGGGCCGTCGTCTCCCCACGTCCTGGGGTGTGGTCGCCGGGTCACCGAGCCGTCGGCCGCCACCCACTCGAAGGTCTCCTCGACCGGCGTGCCCTCGACGCGGTCCAGCAGCCAGTCGTAGGCGTACGTGTTCCAGTTGGGCCCGTGCACGGTCGACGGGGCGCCGGAGAAGGCGTGCCGCTCCCCCTCGTAGACGAGCAGGGACGACGGTCCGCCGGCCCGGGCCACGAGGTCGTAGGTGAACTCGATCGGGGACAGCTCGTCCTCCTCGCCGGCCAGCACCAGCCACGGCACCGACATGTCCGCGACGAGGTCGCGCAGGTCGAGGGTCTGCGCGAACTCGTCGAACGCGTCCTCGTCGTCGATGTCGGCCATCCACATGTAGCGGGCCTTGAAGGTGGGACTCGAGGTCTCGAAGAGCGTGTGCTGCCCGGGCTCGTGGCAGACGAGCCCGACGGCGCAGCCCTTCAGGTCCGGCTGGGTCGCGGCCACCTGGGTCATCCAGAAGGAGCCGAAGGACAGCCCGAACGCCCCGATGCGGTCGACGTCGACCTCGTCGCGCCCGCGCAGGAAGTCCATCCACACGTCGCCGGCATCGACCCAGTTGCGGCTCTTCATGTGCACGCCGCGGATCGGCGCCTCGCCCTGCCCGGGCCCGTCGACCGAGAGGACGGCGAAGCCCCGCTGCAGGAGCTTGTCGCCGTACATGGACACGTTCAGCTCCTTCGGGGCGTCCATCCCGCCGCAGGCCAGCACGGTCGGCACCGGCTCGCCGTCCCAGCCCGGCGGCAGGTGGAACCAGCCGGGCAGGGTCCCGTCCTCGAAGGGCAGATCGACGCGCTCGACGTGGTGGTCGGCGGTGCGGGCATAGCCCGCGTAGCAGTCGTTCTTGCGGTCGTCGAGATCGATCAGCTCCTGCGTGGTCTCCCAGATCGGCCATTCGGCGCTCGCCCACAGCAGCGCCGCGATGAAGTAGTGCTCCCGGGCGGCGACCGTCCTGGAGGCTGCCTCGGCGTCACGTGCGCGCTGCTCGCGGCGCTCGGCGGCGGCACTGAACGCGGGGGTGATGTCGGCGAACTTGCGCACCTGCCCGTCGACCCAGCGGAAGTCGAAGGTCGCATCGACGCCGATCGGCTTGAGCGTGTAGCCGATGCGTGGCTGGTCCCACTCGAGCCCGTCCGTGCGGATCGCGACGTTGATCAGCCAGCGCTGGTCACGCCAGCGGCGCGGTCCCCGGCGGGTGAGGTTGATGGTCATGCGTGGTCCTGACGTGGTCGGCAGAGGGGCCCGAGCCCGGCGGTCACACGCCGAGATGGGCGTGCAGGGCGTCCGGGTCGGCGTCGAGCTCGTCCGGTGTGCCCTGCCACGCGATCGTGCCGCCGTCGCCGAGCAGGTAGATGCGGTCGGCGGCCTTCATGGCGAGCCCGAGGTTCTGCTCCACGAGCAGGATCGACAGGTCCGCGCCCTTGAGCTCGAGGATCCGATCGCGGATGTGGGCGACGACGATCGGGGCGAGCCCCTCGGACGGCTCGTCCATCAGCACGAGACGGGGGTTCGTCATCAGCGCGCGCCCGATGGCCAGCATCTGCTGCTCTCCGCCGGAGAGGTTCTTGCCGTAGCTCGTCGCCCGCTCCTCGAGTCGCGGGAAGAACTCGTAGACCTTGCTGGTGTCCCACCCGCTGCCGTTCGCGCCGCGGGCCGTCATCGTCAGGTTCTCGCGGACGGTGAGGCTGCCGAAGATGCGCCGCCCCTGGGGCACCAGGCCGATACCGCGGCGGGCGATCTCGTAGCTCGGCAGGTCGGAGATGTCCTCGTCGTTCCACACGACCCGGCCACCGCGCAGGTCGGGCGGTCGCATGCCGGCGATGGTGCGCACGAGGCTGGTCTTGCCCATGCCGTTGCGGCCGAGCAGGGCGACGACCTCGCCGTCGTGGACCTCGAGGTCGACGCCCCCGAGGATCTGGGCGGCGCCGTAGCGGCTGTGGACGTTGTCGATGCTGAGCATCAGTCGCTCTTCAGGTAGACGGCTTGGACCTGCTCGTTCGCGCGGATCTCCTCGGGTGTGCCCGCGGCGATCATGCGCCCGTTGTCGAGGCAGAGGACCCGGTCGACGAGGTCGAGCGCCAGTCCCATGTCGTGCTCGATGAGCACGAGGGACAGCTCGGCGGGGAGGCTGGTGATCAGCCGGCGCATGAGCACCCGCTCCGCGCTCGAGAGGCCGGCGGCCGGCTCGTCGAGCAGCAGCAGCTTCGGGGAGCTGGCCAGGGCCATGGCCAGCTCGAGCTGCCGCTGCTCGCCGTGGGAGAGCTCACCGGCGAGGCTGTCCGCCTGCGCGGAGAGGTCGACCTGCGCGAGGGTCTTCTCGACGTCTTCCCCGAGGGCCCCCTCGAGCTGGATGGGACGCCAGGCGCTCAGCCGCCGGCGCCGCACCGCCTGCGCGGCGATCGCCACGTTCTCGCGGACGGTGAGCGGCAGGAACACGTTCGTCACCTGATACGTCCGTCCCATGCCCAGCCGCGTTCGTCGGTTCGGCGGGAGTCGGGTCACGTCCTTCGAGAACATGTGCACGCGGCCGGAGGTGGGCGGGGTCTCGCCGGAGATGACGCGGAACAGGGTCGTCTTCCCGGCGCCGTTGGGCCCGATGACCGCCCAGCGCTGCCCGCGGTGCACGTTCAGGTTCACCTCGTCGACGGCGACGATGCCTCCGAACTGCACGCTGACGCCGTCGACGCGCAGCGTCTCGTCATGCTGCGATGTCTGGGCCACCGCCATGTCGCCTCTCTGCTGGACGTCTCTGCTGGATGTCTCCCTCGGCTCTGCGCCACGTCGTGGGTCTCCACGGCGTGCCGCACAGCCCGGCGGACGGGCCGCCGGCGGGGCGTGGGGACCCGCATCGGATCCCCACGCCGTCGACCACTAGGACTGCGGGTCCGGCCAGACGCCGTTGCCCTGGTAGGTCTTGCTGTACGCGGGGTGTGCGAGGAACTCCGTCGGGTCGTAGGTCCAGAACTGGCTGACGTTCTCGTACGTCTTGCCGGTCGGGACGTTCCAGACACCGTGCGGGCCGTCCTTCACCTCACGGATGTAGACGTTGAAGATCGGGTTGCCGTGGTCGTCGACCTTCTCCGGCCCCATCGGGGTCGTGGCGAGGTCGACCGATCGCAGCGCCTTGACGACCGCTTCCTTGTCGGACATGTCGCCCTTGAGCGCCTTGATGGCCTCGGCGACACCGCGGGCGGCCGTGTACATGTTGGCCGAGTAGTAGGACGGGTACTTGTTGAACTTCGCGAAGTAGGCGTCGACGAAGTCCTTGGTCGCCGGGTCGTCACGCCCCTCGGCGAAGTGGCCGGAGGTGATCAGGCCGACGGCGTCCTCGCCCATCGACTGGAGCACGGACTGGTCGGTCGTCGTCTCGCCACCGAGCAGCGGGATCTTGCCGAGCAGGCCGAAGTCCTTGTAGGCCTTGAAGAAGCGGAGCTGGTCGGCGCCGGACAGGAACACCATCACCGCGTCCGGGTTGTCCTCCTGGATGGAGGCGACGTAGGTGCTGTAGTCCTGGGTGCCGAGCGGCGGCCAGAGCTGCTTGGAGATGGTGCCGCCCTTGTCGGTGAAGGTGTTCACGAAGCCGGCGACACCCTCGTAGCCGAACGCGAAGTCGTAGCCGATCGTCAGGACCTTCTTGTAGCCCTGCTCGTAGGCCCACTCACCGAAGGGGTGGGTCGTCTGGGACGAGGTCCAGCCGGCGAGCCGCACGAAGTACGGGTAGTCGAGGCGCTGGGTCAGGTTGTCGGCGGACACGATCGGCATGATCGTGACGACCTTCTGCTTGTTCAGCGCGTCAGCGACCGCGAGGCCGGCGGCCGCGGACAGCGGTCCGACCACCATGTCGACCTTGTCGTTCGTGACGAGCTGGTTCGCCTTGTTGACGGCGATGTCCGGCTTGCCGGCCGTGTCCTGGAAGACGCTCTTGACCTGGGTCCCGTCGACGTCCGTGCCGTTCTGGTCCCAGTACAGGTTCCAGCCGTCCTCCATGTCCTTGCCGTTGGCGGCCAGGGGACCCGTGGAGGGACGGATCACGCCGATGGTGACCGTTCCACCGCCACCCCCGCCGCCACCGCTGGACTCGGAACCCGACGGGCTGGATTCGCTGGTCGCGGTGCTCGTGGGGCTGGCCGTGTCGGTGCCGCCTCCGCTGGCAGACTCGTTGGCCGGCGCACAGGAGGCGACGAGTAACGCCACCGCAAGGCCCTGGAGCGTCCGAGTCACCAGCGCATTGCGCCGATGCATGAGTCTCATCTGCCGTGCTCCCTTGTTAGCTGGTGTAGACCCCGGACGAGTCGTCCGTCGGTCCTCCATCACCATCACCCGAAGCGCCCGGCGGATGTCCGGGCGTCGCTGAGGCGACCTGCGCCGAGTGCAGGCCGCTGGTGGCCACCGACGGCTTCGTCGGCCCGACCACCCACTTGTGCCACAACCGCGTCACGCCCCCGACGAAGCCGTCGGGCGCGAACAGGATCATCCCGATGAAGATCAGGCCGAGCACCGTCGGCCAGCGGTCGACGTAGACGCTGAGCCAGTTCTGGATGAACACGATGATCGTGGCCCCGATGAGCGGGCCCGACATCGTGCCGAGGCCCCCGAGGATGATCATCAGGACGCCCGTGGCCGACGTGAGGAACGCCGTCTCGGCCGGGCTGACGAAGCCGTTGTAGTAGACGTAGAGGATGCCGGCCACGGCGCCGAAGAAGCTCGCCAGCAGGAAGCCGTAGAACTTGTGGAAGGTCGGGTTGTACCCGAGCATCCGCAGCCGCGTCTCGCTCGCCTCGAGCCCGCGCAGGGCCAGGCCGAAGGGAGACATCCGGATGATCCGGATCAGCGCGGCGCAGCCCAGCAGCACGAGCAGGCAGAGGTAGTAGTACTGCCAGTCGAGCCGCGCCAGCGGCGGGCGGAAGATCCCCGGGATGCCGTTCTCGCCGCCGGTGATCGGCTGGAGGCTGTACGCGAGCCCGTAGACGATCATGCCCTGGGCCAGCGTCACCATGATGAAGTAGCTCGCCGTCGTGCGCATCGACATCAGCGCGTAGACCGAGGCGACGACCATGGCCACGAGGATCCCGACGAGCACCTGCATGACGTGGCCGCCGTTGAGGTGCGTCGCCGTGTAGCCGACCCCGTAGGCCGCCGTGCCGAACATGGCGGCGTGGCCGAGGGTGATCAGCCCGCCGCGGGCGAGCATGTTGATGCTCATCGCGAACAGGCCGTAGATCAGGGCCAGCGTCATCGTCCGCAGGATGAAGCTGTTGACGACGTAGGGCAGCAGGATCCCGACCGCGAGCGCGACGCCGAGCACGATCAGCTTGGCCCGCCTCTCGAGGAACGCGCCGACGCCGGTGGAGGAGGCAGCCATCAGGCCCTCCCGAAGAGCCCCGTGGGGCGGAAGATGAGGACGAGGGCCATCGGCGTGAACACGATGAAGGAGGCGAGCTGCGGGAGCTCCGAGGTGCCGAAGACCGTCGCGAGGCCGACGATGAGGCTGCCGACGGCGGCGCCGGGGAGGCTGCCGAGCCCGCCGATGATGACGACCACGAGGCTCAGCAGGAGGATGTCGGTGTCCGCGCCCGGGAGCAGGCCGAGGAAGGTCGCGCCGATCACGCCGGCGATCCCGGCCAGCATGGCTCCGAAGATGAAGATGCCGGTGAACACGCGCTGGATGTTGATGCCCAGCGCGGCCACCATCTCGCGGTCGTCGACGCCGGCGCGGATGATCGCCCCGATGCGGGTGCGCTGCTGCAGGTAGTACAGGCCGAAGCCGGCGACGATCGCCAGGACCGTGACGAACACGCGGAACACGGGGTAGGTGACGATGCCGAGCGACATCGCGCCGGTCAGGAAGCTCGGCGCCTCGATGGTGCGCGGGACGCCGCCCCAGACACCGAGCGACAGGTCCCCGAGCACGGTGGCGAGCCCGATGGTGAGCAGCACCTCGGAGGTCCCTTTGCCGCGGATGCGGCGGAGCAGCAACCGCTCGGTACCCACGCCGAGGACCGCGATGGATGCGGCAGCGGCGAGCATCCCCAGCCAGTAGCTGCCGGTGGCCAGCGTGGTGGTCATCCCGACGTAGCCGCCGACGAGGTAGAAGCCGCCGTGGGCCAGGTTCAGGATCCGCATCAGTCCGAAGATGAGGGTCAGCCCGCTCGCCAGGAAGAAGAGCAGGCCCGCCAGGCTCACCCCGTTCAGGATCTGGATGACGATGAACTGCGTGCTCATGAGTAGCGCAGGTTCTCGGAGGTGCCGAACCAGTCGAACGGCTCGCCACTGAACCCGACGATGATGCTCTTGGTCTGGGTGTAGGACAGGTAGCCCTCGATCCCGTTCTCGCGGCCGATGCCGCTGTCCTTCGTGCCGCCCCACACCGACGCCGGATCGATCCGATGATGGTCGTTGAGCCAGATGACGCCGACGTTCGAGCTGGTCGGCGACCCGGTGGCCGCGGGCGCCGTCGAGGCTCCAGACCGAGGCCGCCAGCCCGAAGGGCGAGTCGTTCGCCAGCCGGACCGCGTCCGCCTCGTCGTCGAACGGGACGAGCACCGAGACCGGTCCGAAGATCTCGTCGCGCCACACCGACATGTCGGTCGTGACGTTGCCGACGACGGTGGGCATGAAGTAGTAGCCGTCGGCCAGCGACGAATCGGACGGCGCCCCACCGCCGCACAGGACCGTCGCCCCGTCGTCGCGGGCACGGTCGACCGCGTCGATGACGCGCTGGCGCTGGGCCGCCGACACCATCGGCCCGACCTGTGTCTCCTGGTCGAGGGGGTCGCCGACCCGCAGGGACGCGGCCCGCGCGACGAAGCGCTCGCGGAAGTCGTCGAAGATCGACCGCTGGACGAGGACCCGGGCGCCCTGGATGCAGGTCTGCCCCGACGCGACGAAGCCGGCGAACAGCGCGCCAGCCACGGCACGGTCGACCGCGATGTCGTCGAAGATGATGACCGGCGCCTTCCCCCCGAGCTCGGCGGCGACCGGGACGAGGTTGTGCCCCGCGGCGGCGGCGACGGCACGACCCGTCGGGGTGCCGCCCGTCAGGTCGACCTTGCCGAGGCCGGGGTGCCCGGCCAGCGCCTTGCCCGCGCTCGGCCCGAGGCCCGGCACGACGTTGATGACGCCCTCGGGCACGCCGGCCTCGGTCAGGATGTGCGCGAGCAGCAGGGGCGTGACCGGCGCGAGCTCGGAGGGCTTGATCACCACCGAGTTGCCGGCCGCCAGGGCCGCCGACAGCTTCTTCATGAGGATCAGCAGCGGGTGGTTCCATGGCGTGAGCAGCCCGACCACGCCGAGCGGCACCCGCTGGACGTAGTTGACGTACTTCCCGCCGAAGTCGGGCACGCCTCCCTCGTGGGTCTGCGCGACGGCCCCGAAGAACTCGAGCCATTCCGGCAGTCGCGACAGCTGGGCGCGCATCTCCCGCAGGGGACGCCCGATCTGGACCGTCTCGAGGCGTGCGAGCTCGTCGAGCCGCTCCTCGAGCAGCCGCGCGGCCCGGTTGAGGATGCGTGCCCGGTCCCGGCCGCGCAGGCCGGCCCACCGCCGGTCGTCGAAGGCACGTCGGCCCGCGGCGACGGCGTCGTCGATGTCCTCCGGTCCGCCGCTGGCTACCTCGAAGGTGGGCTTCGAGGTGGCCGGGTTCTCGACGTCGAAGGTCTCCTGTGACCGCGCCTCACGGTCCTCGCCGTCGACGAACAGTCGGTATCGGTCGGCCACGTCGGGCTCCTGTCTCGCCACCGCGGGCGGCTCGAGTCATGGATAATGCATCATGCATAGCACATCAGTCGGCGTCAAGCGCCACCGCACCGCGCGCCGGCGTGACGGGCGGCCCCTCGCGGGGCGGTGCCCCGACCGCCTCCCCCGAAGGGGCCGGGGCTGCCCGCTCTGGCGGGGCCGTGGCGGCCGACGGAGGCGGGGTGGCGACCGACAGGGGCGCGGCGGCCGACGCCGACCGGTCCTCGTCCACGACGACGAGCGCGGGGACACGGCGGTCGACGTGGAGGGTGAACACGTCGGCGCGGTTGTAGTGGCCCGCGTAGTCGTGGACGTGCTTGGCCTTCACGCAGTCGCGCAGGTCGATGTCGGCGACGAGCAGCCCCTCCTCGTCGCCGGACATCGGGCCGGCCACGAGGAAGGTGTCCGCGCCGACGATCATCGACCCGCCGCCGTTGCGCCGGTCGGCGAGGAAGGACCGGTCCTCGTCGGTGTAGGCGATCCGGTCGGCGATCTCGTCCGTGATGGTGGCGCAGGCGCTGAGCACGAAGCAGCTCGCCTTGTACGCGAGCGACCGGGAGGCGAGCTCGACGAGGTCGCTCATGCGGTGCTCGTTGCGCGAGAAGTGGTTCGGCCAGCTCGCGGCGTGGATCTGGGCGCCACCCGCGTCCGCAGCGATGGCCGCGATGGCGAGCGGGTTCGAGTTCTCCCCGCAGATCAGGCCGCTGACCCGCCCGACCGACATCGGGTGCACGCGGAGCGTGTCGCCGAAGCCGCCGGTGTGGACGAGCCGCTCGCCCACGGTCGGAGTGAGCTTCTGATGCTTGCCGACCAGGCGCCCGTCACGCTCGAAGAACAGCTGCGTGTTGAACAGCGTCCCGGTCGTGTCGGGCCGGCGCTCGCACACGCCGATCACGACGGCGACCCCGGCATCGCGCGCGGCGGCCCCAAGCTCCTGCGTGACCGGCCCCGGCACCTCCACGGCGTGCTCGAACAGCTCGGCAGCCATCTCGAGGCTGGCCGCACCCGTCGCCGGCATGAAGTGGTACCAGACCGGATGCGCCGCGATGAACCCCTCGGGGAAGACGACGAGCTCGACACCGCGACGCCCCGCCTCGTGGATGGAGGCGATGGCCCGCTGCGTCGATCCGTCACGGTCGAGGAAGACCGGCGCGGCCTGGACCACCGCCACGCGGACCGTCTGCGACGCATCGCCCACTGCAGCCTCCTGCCACCGGCTGGGTCCCCGTCGTCCGACCGTATCTCATGGATAATACACGATGCACTCCCGGCCGTGCGGGCGGGTCAGGACTCCCCGCTCAACTGCGCCCGCCGAGCGCTATGCATGGTATACGATGCACCCTCCACCGAGCCGTCGACGGGGAGCAGGAATGGAAGCGGCCTCACCGGCGCCCTCGCTGATGCAGCACCGAACGGCCCAGGCGGCCGTCGCCCATCAGCTGCGGACCGAGATCCTGTCGGGGGCCCTCCCCCCTGGCACCCGACTGCTGCAGGCCGCCGTCGCCAGCCGCATGCAGACCTCGACGACCCCGGTCCGCGAGGCCATGCGGGAGCTCGCGGCCGAGGGGCTCGTCGACCTCGACCCCCACCGCGGCGTCATCGTCCACCACCCCCTCGACGAGGAGCTGGCCGAGGTCTACGAGATCCGCCGCGTCCTCGAGGTGCTCTCGATCCGCAAGACCGTGCAGCACATCACCGACGGGCAGCTCGACCGCGCCGAGACCGTCTGCGACGCGGCCGAGGAGGTCACGGACCCCGGCGAGTGGGTGCAGTACAACCGCGACTTCCACGCCGTGCTGGCCGAGGCGTCGGAGAGCCCGGAGCTCTCCGCGATCCTGCGCAACCTCCGCAACCGCTCGACCCTCTACGTCGCCCTGACCCTGCGCGGCTCACCGGGCCACATCACCGCGAGCAACGCACAGCACCGCGACCTGGTGGCCGCCTGCCGGGCCCGCGACGCCGAACGCGCGGTGGCCATCGTGGGCGAGCACCTCGCCTCCACCGTCGAGATCGGCCACCGCCAGCTGAAACACGAGGAGTCGGACGGCGCGCGGAGCTGACCCGGCCGCGACCGGCGCACCCCCGCCCTACCCCGCCCGGGCCACGACGTTGCGCAGGCGCCCGATCCCCTCGATCTCGACGACCACCTCGTCGCCGTCCTGCAGGTAGCGGGGCGGCCGCATGTAGTGGCCCACACCGCTGGGCGTCCCGGTCGCGATGATGTCGCCCGGCTCCAGCGTGACCGACGCCGTGATGTGCGCGATGAGCGCCGGCACGTCGAAGACGAGGCGGCCGCAGTCGGAGTCCTGACGGACCTGACCGTTGACGAACGTCCGGATCCGATGCCCCGGCGGGTCACCGAACTCGTCGGGCGAGACGAGGACCGGACCGAGCGGCGCGTAGCCGTCCGCTCCCTTCGCGCGGGTCCACTGCACGTCCGAGCGCTGCAGGTCCCGCGCCGTGACGTCGTTGCAGATCGTGTAGCCGGCGACGTGGTCGCGCCAGTCCTCGGCCGCCACGCGTGACGCGCGGCGACCGATGACGACGGCCAGCTCGCCCTCGTAGTCGGTCTGCTCGGTCGCGGGGTACAGCGGGATCACGTCGTCGGGACCGACGACCGACGTGGCGAACTTCGCGAACACCACCGGGGTCGTGGGCGGGGTCAGCCCCTGCTCCTCGGCATGGTCGGAGTAGTTGAGGCCGATGCCGAGGATCTTGCCGGGGCGGGAGGTTGGCGCCAGGATCCGGCAGGCGTCGCGCGTGACCGCGCGGGTGGCCGCCCGGTCGAGCGCCGACCAGCCGTCCGCGGCGATGACCTCGATCGGCTCGAGGCCGGCGGTCGGGACGGCCCGCAGCCCGTCGGCGTCCTCGACCGCCGCGAGGACCTCGTCGTCGTGGACGATCCTCAGTGCCCGCATCCGCTGCTCCTTTGCGATGTCCTGTCGAGGTCGTTCTGTGCGGGCCTACCGGCCCACCACGAAGAACCGGGCCGGCGCCCCGTCGCAGTCGCCCACCTTGTAGAACGGGGCGTAGAATTCGACCCGGGGCGTGTCGAGGGCACCGAGGTTGGTCATCTGCTCCATCAACAGGATCCCGTCGCCGAGCAGGATCCGGTGGCAGACGAAGTCCTCGGAGTCGAAGTCGGGCAGACGCGCGCAGTACTCCTCGAAGAAGTCGAACCCGATCGCCCGCGGCTTGCGTGCCCGCAGCCACTCGGCGGCCTCGGGCGTGAGGTACGGCGACTGCACGTAGTAGTCGGGGAAGGTGCCCCACCGCTGGTCGGTCCAGTCGGTGCGCAGCAGCACGATGTCGCCCTCGCGCAGGTCGCCGCCCGCGGCCGCGAGACCGGCCTCGAGGGCGGCCACGTCCACCGGCTGCTCCGGGCCGACCCGGGTGCAGTCGAGGACCACCGCGTCGCCGCAGAAGGACTCGAGCGGGATGTCGCTGGTCGTCGCACCGTCCTCGAAGACGTGGAGGGGCGTGTCGACGTGGCTGCCGGTGTGCAGCCCGAAGTTCGCCGAGGTGACCTGCCAGTGCCCGGGCCCGCGGTAGTGACGCTCGAGCTGCATGCGCTGGTCGGTCGAGGGAGGGCTGCGGGTCTCGGCACCGACCGGGACGCTGAGGTCAACGAGATGTCTGCTCATAGCCTGCCTTTGCGGTCTGCGGACTGGGTCCGCGGCGGAGGAGGGTCGCCGCGCCCAGCCACAGGGCCGGGACGACGATTGCCACGAGGATGTGCCCGGGCGAGTCGGTGACGAGCAGCGCCACCGACGCCGCGGCGCCCAGGGCCCAGGCGACCCAGGCGTCAACGTCGTGATGGCGATCCGATCGGAGCAGCAGGACCGGGAGCACGGGCGGCACGACGGCGCCCAGCACGCTCAGGAAGCCGAGGAGGCGGAGGTCGAACCGCGTCGCGCCGAGCAGGGCGGCGACCGCGGCCACGACGAGCGACGAGCGCTGCTCGGTCCAGCCGACGAGGTGGTCGAGCGCCAGCGCGGCGGAGTGGATGCCGGAGACCGACGGGGCCACGATCGACAGCACGAGCAGCAGGGCGCCCCCGGCGGGGACGCGGGTCCGGTTGACGAGGTCGGCGAGCTCCCACGATCCGGCACGCAGGAAGATGCCGGCACCGAGGGCGAGGAAGATCAGCAGCGTCACCAGCAGCGCGCCACCGCCGAGCAGCGCGTCGCGGCCCCGGCGCGCGTCGTAGGTGAAGTCGGGCACCCGCACGCAGAAGACGGCCGCGTAGGCCACGATCGCCCCGGCGCCCGCGAGGATCGTGACCGCGCCGCCGGCCGGGGCCGCCGGGGCGCCACGGTCGGGCACCCCGAGGAAGACGAGGACGCCCACGGCCAGCGAGGCGAGACCGGTCAGGACCACGACGGCGTTCCAGCGCTCGAACCCACCGCGGTGGATGGCCCACAGCACCCCGGCGATCGGGATCGCCGTCGCCCAGGCGGGCACGTCGAGCAGGTAGCCCATGGCGCCGCTGGCCACCCCGACGTAGAACCCGGTCCACAGCGTCGTCCCCACCGCGATCATCACGCCGATCGCCCCGGCACCGGCGCGCCCACCGAGCGCCTGCCGGGCCAGGCCGACCGTGGCCACACCACGACGCTGCCCGACCCAGGCATGGGCGACCGCCAGCCCGGTCAGGGTGATCCCGCCGACGGCCAGTGCCACCCACAGCCATCCCTGCGCGACGACCTGGGCGGCACCACCCCCGCTCATGAGCGCTCCGGGGCCGGTCCCGATCCCGACCCACGCGCCGAGCCGGAGATACCAGGGTGCGGAGGAGGCCTCCGTCGTCGTCGCGTCAGACACCGAGGTGCGTCCGCTTCGTCTCGTCGTCGCGGTCGAGGGCCGCGGGGGTTCCCTCCCAGGCGATGACGCCGCCCTCTCCGAGGACGTAGATCCGGTCGGCGGTCTTCAGGGCGAAGCCGAGGTTCTGCTCGACGAGGAAGATCGACAGGTTGTGCTGCTTGAGCGTCTCGACGATCTCCCGCACGTGCGAGACGATCTGGGGCGCGAGCCCCTCGGACGGCTCGTCCATGAGCAGCAGCGACGGGTTGGTCATGAGCGCCCGGCCGATGGCCAGCATCTGCTGCTCGCCGCCGGACAGGTTGCCGCCCCGCTGGGTGCGGCGCTCCTCGAGCCGCGGGAACAGGGCGTACACCCGGGACAGGTCCCAGCCGTCGGCGTCGTCGCCGTTGCCCTTGCCGTTGCGGCTGGCGCCACGGGCGGCCACGGTCAGGTTCTCCTCGACGGTGAGGCTGCCGAAGATCGAGCCGTCCCTGCGGCACGAGGCCGATCCCCTGCTGGGCGACCTCGTAGCTCTGCATGCCGGTGATGTCGGCGCCGGTCCACGTGATCCGCCCGGCGCGGACCTCCGGTGGCCGGGTCCCGGCGATCGAGCGCACCAGGCTCGTCTTGCCCATGCCGTTGCGGCCGAGCATGACGACGCACTCGCCGTCGGGGATCTCGAGGTCGACCCCGCGGAGCACCTCTGCATAGCCGTAGAACGTGTGGACGCCTTCGATCCGCAGCATGGTCAGTCCGCTCGCAGGTAGACGGCCTGGACGTTCTCGTTGCCCCGGATCTCCTCGGGTGTCCCGGCGGCGATCACGCCGCCGTTGTCGAGACACATCACCTGCTGGACGAGCTCGAGCGCGAGGCCCATGTCGTGCTCGATGAGGACGAGGGTGAGATTGTCCGGGAGCCCCTCGATCAGGGACCGCATGAGCACCCGCTCCGACGCGGAGAGGCCGGCAGCCGGTTCGTCGAGGAGCAGGATCTTCGGCTGGCCGGCGAGCCCGACGGCGAGCTCGAGCTGGCGCTGCTCGCCGTGGGACAGCTCGCTCACCACGCGCTGTCGCCGATCGGCGAGCTCGACCTGGACGAGGGCGGCCTCGACGCGGTCACCCACGTCGGCGGCGGTGCGCAACGGCCACCAGGAACGGAAGCGCCGGCGGGTGGTGCCGAGCGCGGCGATGGCGACGTTCTCCTCCACGGTCAGCGACGGGAAGAGGTTCGTCACCTGGTAGGTGCGGCCGAGTCCCAGGTGGGCCCGGCGGTACGAGGGGCGGTGCGTCACGTCCCTGCCGAGCATCTCGACGCGGCCGGCCGTGGGACGCACCTCGCCGGCAATGGTCCGGAACAGGGTCGTCTTGCCGGCACCGTTGGGGCCGATGACGGCCCACCGCTCGCCGCGGTGGACCGCCATCGACACCCGGTCGACGGCACGCACGCCACCGAACTGGACGGTTACCTCGTCCAGCACCAGTGCCATGTCGCCGTTCGCCATCGTCACTCCCCTGTCACTGCTGGGGCTCGGGCCAGACACCGTTGCCCTGGTAGTCGCGGCTGTAGACGGGGTGAGCCAGGAACTCCTTGGGGTCGTAGTTCCAGAACTGGCTCACGTTGTCGTAGGTCTTCGTGACGACGTTCCACATCCGTCCGTCGTCGCGCTTGGCGACCTTGCGGATGTAGACGTTCTCGATCGGGTTGTCGTACTCGTCGAGCTTCAGGGCGCCCATCGGGGTGTCCTGGAACTCGACCGCGCGAACGGCCTTCAGCAGCGCGTCCTTGTTGCTGACATCGCCGCCGGCGTCCTCGATCGCCTTCGCGATCCAGCGGGCCGCGGTGTACATCGCGACGGAGTAGTAGGACGGCAGCTTCCCGTAGGCCTTGTCGTACTCCTTGACGAAGTCCTGCGTGTCCTGCGACTCGCGACCGCCGGCGTAGTGGCCGGTCGACACGAGATCGAGCGCCTCGTCACCCATGTTGCGCAGCAGCGACTGGTCGAGCAGCGTCTCACCGCCGAACAGCGGGATGCTGTCCTTCAGGCCGAAGTCGCTGTAGGCCTTGACGAAGCGCACCGAGTCCCCGCCGACCTGCTCGACGAACACCACGTCGGGGTTCGCGCTCTTGATCTGGGCGACGTAGGTGCTGAAGTCCTGCGTGCCGAGCGGGTTCCACAGCTCGTTCAGGATCTTGCCGCCGCCGTCCGTGAAGGTGTTCACGAACCCACCGCAGGTCTCGTGCCCGAAGGCGTAGTCACTGCACAGCGTCACGGCCGTCTTGTAGCCCTGGTCGATCGCGTACTGACCGAGTGGATGGGTCGTCTGGCTGCTGGTCCAGCCCGCGACGCGCACGACGTTGTCGAGCCGTTGCCGCTGCGTGAGGTCGTCGGCCGACACGATCGGGAAGAAGGTCGGCACGCCCTCCCGGCTCATCGCGTCGGCGACCGCCAGACCGACGTTCGCGAGCAGCGGGCCGACGATCATGTCGACGCCGACGTTGCCGACGAGCTTCTCGGCCTTGTTCAGACCGGTCGACGGGTCGCCGGCGCTGTCCTCGTGGAAGGTCTCGATGGTGTGGCCGGCGACGGTGTTGCCGTTGAGCTTCCAGTAGAGGTTCCAGCCGTCCAGCATGTCCTGGCCGCTCGCGGCCACGTTGCCGGTCGTGGGAGCCAGCACGCCGATCTTGATGGTGTCGCCCGAGGCGGCCTCGCCTCCCCCGCCGGAGGTGGCCTCACTCGCCGAGCCCGTCTCGGTCGCGGAGCCCGTCTCGCTGGCCGCCGTCGAGCTGCCCTGGTCCGTGGGCTCGGCCTCGTTTCCGCCGGGCGAGCCGCACGCGGCCAGTGCCAGGGCGGACGCGAGGAACCCCGCGACCCAGGTCGCGTACCGGTGTCGTCTGTGGTCGGACATGTTCATCCCTCTCTCCCAGGAGATGGTGCGTCGGGTGACCGAGCGGCCCCCGGCGGTTGCGGTGATTGCGTGCTGGATGCCGTGTCCCCCGTGCCGGACGCCGCGGACGCGGCGGACGGGGCGGACGCGTCGGACGCGTCGTGACGATCCGCGTTCCGTGCCCGTCGCTGCAGCTGCCCACGCCACACCCGTGACAGCCCGCCCACCAGCCCCTGTCGCGCGAACAGGATGGTGATGATGAACACGAGCCCGAGGAGGGTCGGCCAGCGGGGGATGTAGCTCGACAGGACGTTCTCGGTGAACACGATGATCCCGGCGCCGATCAGCGGACCGACGAGTGTCCCGAGGCCACCGAGGATGGCCATGAGCACCCCGTTGCCGGAGGCGAGGAACTCCGAGGCGGTGGGGCTGATGAACCGGTCGCGGTAGACGAAGAGGATGCCGGCGATCGTGGCGAAGAGGCCGGAGAGCATGAAGGCGTAGAACTTCACCAGGACGGTGTTGAACCCGACCATCCGCAGGCGCTCGTCGCTGTCCTTCAGGCCGCGCAGTGACAGGCCGAACGGTGACCGGACGACGATCCAGAGCAGCAGGCTGCACACCGCGACGACGAGCAGGCACAGGTAGTAGTACTTCCAGTACGCCTGCACGACGGGCGGTCGCGTGATCCCGCGCAGGCCGTTCTCGGCGCCCGTGATGGTCGACAGACGCAGGGCGAGCCCCCACACGATCATGCCCTGGGCCGTCGTGACCATGATGAAGTAGATGCCGCTGGTGCGCATGGCCATGGCGCCGAAGACCGCGGAGACCACGAGGCCGGCTGCCAGCCCCACGAGGATCTGCTGGGTGAAGCCGCCACCGGTGCGCACCGAGATGTAGCCGACCCCGTACGCCGCGACGGAGAGGATCCCCGCCTGCCCCAGGGTGACGAGCCCCCCGAAGCCGGCGAGGAGGTCGATGCTCATGGCGAACAGCCCCATGATCAGCGCCAGGGTCAGGATCGACACCGTGAAGGGGCTGAGCACGTAGGGCACGGCGACCCCGACGACGAGGGCCACCACGAGCAGGCCGAGCTTCACCCGCGCGGTCAGGTCGAGCCGCTTGAGCAGCATCACGCCCTCCGCCCGAGCAGGCCCTGCGGTCGCAGCACGAGCACGATCGCCATCGGCGCGAACAGGGTGAAGAACGACAGCTCGGGGACGAGCGCCTTGCCGAAGCTGTCGATCAACCCCACCAACACCGCACCGATCGCAGCGCCGCCGAGGCTGCCGAGGCCGCCGAGGATCACGACGACGAGCGCGAACAGCAGGATCTCGATGTCGGCGCCCTGGGTGATGCCGAGGAAGGCCCCGCCGATCACGCCGCTGAAGCCGGCGAGGAGCGATCCGAAGACGAACATGCCGGTGAAGACGCGGTTGATGTTGATCCCGAGCGCGGCGATCATCTCCCGGTTGTCCACACCGGCGCGCACGATCGCGCCCGCGCGGGTCCGCGTCTCGATGAGCCACAGCGCGATGCCGATGATGACCCCGAGGAGGGCGACGAAGAGCCGGAACCGCGGGTAGATCGTGAACCCGAGGTCGAAGGAGCCCGACAGGTAGCTCGGGAGGGGGATCGTGCGGGGGTCACCGCCCCAGATCGCGAGCGAGAGGTCGCCGAGGACGAGGATGACCCCGACGGTCAGCAGGACCTCGGCGTCGGACTGGCCGCGCACGCGACGCAGCAGTCCCCGCTCCACCACCGCCCCCAGGACGCCGATGGCGGCCGCGCCGCCGAGCGCCCCGAGCCAGAAGTTCCCGGTGGTCAGCGTGACGGTGAGACCGACGTAGGCACCGAAGAGGTAGAAGCCGCCGTGCGCCAGGTTGATGATGTTCATCAGCCCGAACGTGAGCGTGAAGCCGCTGGCCACGAGGAAGAGCAGGCCCGCGAAGCTCAGGCCGTTCAGCAGCTGGAACAGGAAGATGTCGAAGCTCACGACGAGCTGCCTGTCGGGGGGCGCTGACAGCGGTCGACCACGGGCGGTCTCCGTTCCTCTCCCAAAGCTGCCGGCTCCCGACCGGCAGCTCCCTGCGTCCATCGCGCACCGGGGCGGAATGGATTGTGCATGGTACACACGGGATCCTGCACAGCAGCAGCCCGCGACGTCAAGTCATCTTGTCGTGTCGATAGTACACTATGTATAGTCGATCCCTGTGGCGTCGAGACGGTGGGCCGCGTGCGCTCGCGACCACCCACCCGCCCGCCGCCCCGCCTCTGCCGCCGAAAGGACCGACGGAATGCCACACGCGGGCTGGCGGGTCCACCGCTGGGGTGAGCCGCCCGTCTGGGAGGAGTTCGCTGCCCCGACCCCCGGCCCGGGCGAGGTCGCGGTGGACGTCGAAGCGTGTGGGGTGGGCCTCACCGTCCTCAACTCCATCAACGGCGACCTGTCCGACGACGACCGCCTCCTGCCTCGCGTCCCGGGCCACGAGCTCGTCGGTCGGGTGACGGCCATCGGCCCGGGTGTCGCTCCGGGGCTGCGCGGCCAGCGCGTCACCGCCTACTTCTACCTGTCGTGCGGTCGCTGCCCGGCATGCTCGGCCGGACGCCAGTCACGCTGCGATCACCTCGCCGGCTGGGTCGGCGTCCACACCGACGGGGGCTACGCCCCCGTGGCGGTGCTCCCCGCCTACAACGCCGTGGCCATCGGCGAGGTCGACCCGGTCGCCGCCACGGTGGCGCCGGACGCCGTCGCGACCCCGGTGCACGTCTGCCGCGACCGGGCGCGCGTGCGCCCCGGCGACCGGGTCGTCGTGATCGGCGCCGGCGGCGGCGTCGGTGCGCACATGGTCCAGGTCGCTCGTCTCTACGGGGGCGAGGTCGCCGGGCTCGAGGTGACCGATCGCAAGCTCGCCCTGCTCGAGGAGCTCGGCGCACACCCCGTCGACGCCGGCGACCTCGGCAGCGTCGACCCCACGTCCCTGTGGAGCACGACCGGCCCCCCCGACGTGGTGATCGACCTCGTCGGCTCCGTCGACACGCTGCGCTGGTCGGCCGACGCGCTCGGCGCCGGCGGCCGGCTCGTCCTCCTGACGACCTTCCGCGACCGCGAGCTCACCCTCGACCCGCGCGACCTCGTCTTCCGTGAGGTCACCGTCGTCGGCTCGCGCTACGCGAGCCGTGCAGAGCTCGTCACGGCCGCACGCCTCGTCGCCACCGGCCGCGTCCGCCCCGTCATCGGGGGCGAGGCGTCGCCGCGCGACGTCCTCGACCTCCACGACCAGCTCCGTGCCGGGACGCTCCTCGGCCGGGGCGTGATCGTGTGGTGACCGCCTGCAACCGGAGCCTGCCATGACCCCCACCGCCTCCGAGGCTACGTCCACCCCCACCCCCCAGGCCCTGCCCGACGAGGTCGACGGGATCTTCGTCGGCGGCGGCCACAACGCCCTCGTCGCCGCCGCCTACCTCGGACGGACCGGCCACTCCGTGCTGGTCCTCGAATCGGAGGACGTCATCGGCGGCGGCGTGCGCACCGAGGAGGTCACGCTGCCGTTGTTCCGCCACAACCTCCACGCCTTCTTCGTGCGCTGGACACCGGACTACCGCGTCTGGCACGACCTCGACCTCGACCGCTTCGGGGTTGCGGCGATCTACCCCGAGGTGCAGAACGCGGTGCCCTTCGACGGCGGCGCCCGAGCGCTCGTGACCTACCGGGATCTCGCCCGGAGCCTCGAGAAGATCGAGGCGGTCGACGCCGAGGACGCCCGGGCGTACGCCGAGACACACCGCGAGTTCAGCGCGCTGACCGAGCGCATCATCGCACCCCTGCGGTTCGCTGCTCCCCTGCCGCCCGACGAGCAGCGCGAACGGCTCGAGCGCAGCGCGACCGGCCGCCGGTTCCTCGCGCTCGCCGACCAGCCGGCGCTCGACGTGATCCGCGACCGCTTCCGCAGCGAGCCCCTGCGGGCGCTCCTCGGCTTCAACGTGTCGGTCCGCGGCTACCTGCCCGTGCTCGATGTGCCCGGGACCGGCTACTGCGCCGTGCTCGCCCTGCCCAACTCGCACGAGGGGCGCATGATCGCCGGCGGGAGCGGGGAGATGGCCCGGGCCCTCGGCGCGGCCGTCTACGCGGCGGGTGGCCTGCTCGCCACGCGCGCCCGCGTCGCCAGCATCGACATCTCGTCCGGCCGGGCCGTCGGCGTCACCACCGACGACGGCCGCCACGTGAAGGCACGCCACTTCGTGTCGAGCGGCATCCCGGCCCCGATGACGCTGCTCGACCTCGTCGGCCGCGAGCACCTCGACGCGAGCCTCGTCGCGGCGATGGAAGGGTACGAGTGGCTCGAGGAGGCCCTGTTCGGCATCCACCTGGCGCTGGCGGACCGGCCGCGGTTCGCCGCGGAGGACGCGGAGCCGGACGTGCCGCGGGCCCTGAACCTCGCCCTCGGGTACGAGTCGAGCCAGGACCTCGAGCGGGACATGCGCGCCGTCCGTGAGCGGCGGCTGCCCGACATCTCGGCGCTGCACGCGAGCATCCCGACGGTGAACGATCCGACCCAGGCGCCGGCCGGGATGCACACCACGTTCGGCTGGCAGTTCGTCGCCGCCACCTTCCCCGACGGCCGTGAAGCGTGGCGCGCGGGCGACCGGCAGGCACAGGCCGAGGCCATGCTCGCGGGGTACGCCACCTACGCGCCGGGCCTGGCCGAGCAGGTGCTGGCGATGGCGCCGCACTCACCCGCCGATACGGCGATGACCGTGCCGTCGATGCCGCGGGGCGATCGTCACCACGGCAGCTTCCACCCGGACAACTGGGAGACGGCACGCCCCCACGTCTCGCTGTCCGGCTACCGGACCCCCATCGACGGCCTCTACCTGTGCGGCTCGTCGAGCCACCCGGGCGGCAGCTTCACGGGGACCCCGGGGTTCAACGCCGCCGGGGCGATCGCGGACGACCTCGGCTGGGACGTGTGGTGGGAGCGGCGCGATGCCCGGCAGGTCCTCGACGAGCTCGAGGGCTGACCCGTGTGGTCAGCGGCCGTCGGCGCGAGGGGATGTCTTGGGCACGGCGTCCTGCGCGACGGGCGCGACGGGCACGTCGGGCGCGACGGGCGCGACGGGCGCGTCCCCGGCCGGCTCCGGCGGTCCGGCGACATCGAGCATGGTCGGGGCCTCGTCCAGCCACGGCGCGGAGAAGATCGGCCCGGCGGCCGGGCTGACCGTCAGACGGAGCACGTCGGGGCGGTTGTAGTGCCCGGCATAGTCGTGGATCACCCGGGACGCGACGAGGGCGTCGAGGTCGAGGTCGGCCACCAGGACCGCCTCCTCATCGTCCTCCGCAGCCGCGAGCACCGTCCCATCGGGGGAGACGATGCAGCTCCCTCCGAGGTTCTGCGGATCCTTCAGCCAGGCGAGGTCCTCGTCGGTCCGACCGACACGGCGGCGCGCATCGTCGTCGAGCGTTCCCGCGGCGTTGAGCACGTAGGAGCCGGACCGGTACGCCGTCGCCCGCCCCGAGGTCAGGATGACGTCGCGCATGCGCGGCTGGGTCGGCGAGAAGTGGCTCGGCCACAGCGCGGCGTGGACCACCGCGTACTGGGCCGCCACCGTGAAGACCAGCAGCGGGTTCGAGTTCTCCGCGCACAGCAGACCGGTCATCGGTCCGAAGGGCGTGCTGACGGCGCGCAGGCCGTCGCCCGAGCCCCCGGTGTGGACGAGACGCTCCCCCACGGTGGGGGTGAGCTTGCGGTGGACGCCGACGAGCGCCCCGTGGTCGGCGAACGTGAGGATCGTGTTCCACATCGTCCCCGTCGTGCCCTCCCGTTTCTCGCACACGCCCATGACGACATGGCAGCCGCTGCGACGGGCCGCATCGCCGATGGCCCGGGCGGCCGGACCGTCGACGGTCACCGCGTTGCGGAACAGCTCGGCGGACATGTCGAGCGACTCCCGGGAGGTCGCGGCGTGGAAGTGGAACCACAGCGGATGGGTCGGCACGAAGCCCTCGGGGAACACGACGACCTCGGCGCCCCGGGCGCCTGCCTGCTCGATGAGCTCGCAGGCCTTGGCCACCGTCGCCTCACGATCGAGGAAGACGGGGGCCGCCTGCACGACCGCCGCGCGAACGGTCGGCTGCACGTCTCCCATGGGGGTTCCTCTCTGCCGACCATTGGGCATGGCCAGGTCTTTGTGCATGGTATATGATGCACCCCATTGCGTTCTCGGGGCAAAACGGAGGCACGAATGGACGGCACGGCTGCGCTGCGTTCTCTCGCAGCGCAACGGGGAACGCAGACGACGAACCCCGACCAGACGGGACCGTCATGATGCGTGCCGTCGCGACGCCGGCGGTCGGCGAGCTCCGCGTGATCGACGTTGACCGTCCCGGCGGCGGCGACGGCCGGGCACTGGTCGCCGTCGAGCAGACCGGGCTGTGCGGCACGGACCTGAAGATCCTGGACGGGCAGATCCCCGTCGACCACCCCCGCGTCCTCGGCCACGAGGTGATCGGCCGGGTCGTGGAGGCCGGGGCGCGCGCGACCGTGCCCGTCGGCACCCGGGTGCTCGTGAACCCGAACAGCTGGTGCGGCGCCTGCCGGCTGTGTCTGAACGACGACACGCATCTGTGCGTCAACGGGGCGCTGATGGGCCGTGACGTCGATGGCGGGCTCGCCGAGCTCATCGCCGTCGACGAGCTGCAGCTGCATCCCCTGCCCGACGCGATCGACGACCGCTCCGCGAGCCTGCTGCAGGTGCTCGGCACGGTCCTGCACGCCCAGACGCTCGTCGAGGTGTTCCCCGGGCAGGTCGCGGTCGTGATCGGCCTCGGTGTGGCGGGGCTGCTCCAGCTCCAGCTGCTGCGCGCCCGCGGGATCGAGCGGGTCATCGGGATCACCCGCTCGCCGGACAAGCGCAAGCTCGCGGAGGACTTCGGCGCCTGGGCGACCGCACATCCCGACGACGCGCCGGCGCTGGTCGCCGAGCGCACCGGCGGGGCCGGACCGTCGCTGATCATCGAGTCGGCCGGCGCCCCGGCGGCACTGAAGCAGGCCATCGAGCTCGCCGGCCTGCGCTCGACGCTGCTGCTGTTCGGCATCAACAGTGCCGCCGACGACCTGCCCCTCTACCAGCTCTACTTCAAGGAGCTCGCCGTCATCAACGCCCGGGCCGCGCGATCCCGCGACTACGCCCGGTCGGTCGACCTCGCCGCATCGGGACGCCTCGACCTCGCCCCGCTGTGGACGGCGAGCTTCCCCCTCGACCAGGCCGAGCGCGCCTTCACCGAGGTGCGCCGCTCCGATGCCCTCAAGATCACGCTGGAGGTTGGTTGACCGTGGCTTCGTACAAGGTGGTCGTCACCGACCAGGTCTTCCCGGACGTCGCGCTCGAACGCGAGCTGCTGAAGCGGGAGATCGACGCCTCGCTCGAGGTGGCGGACGGGACGCGGGAGGGGGCGCTCGCGCTGGCGCGTGACGCCGACGCGCTGCTCAACACCTACCTGCCGATCGACGCGGACTTCCTCGGACAGCTCGAGCGCTGCAAGGTCGTCGCCCGCTACGGGATCGGCGTCGACAACGTCGACGTGGCCGCCGCGGCGCAACGGGGGGTGACGATCACCAACGTCCCCGACTACTGCGTGGAGGAGGTCGCGCTGCACGCGCTGTCGCTGCTGCTGGCGCTGGTCCGCAAGCTCCCCGAGTCCGACGTGTCGCTGCGGGGCGGCGGCTGGGGCGTCGGTGACGTGCGGCCGCTGCGACGGTTCAGCGACATGACCGTCGGCCTCGTCGGCTACGGGAAGATCGCCCGCACGCTGGCCGCCTCGCTGCATCAGCTCGGCTGCGCCGTCCTGGCCCAGGACCCCTACGTCACCGACCCCGGCGACGGCACCGAGATGGTCGAGCTCGAAGCGCTGCTGCGCCGCGCCGACGCGGTGTCGCTGCACGCGCCGCTGACCCCGGAGACGCGGGGCCTGATCGGCCGCAAGCAGCTCGACCTGCTCGGCGCCGACGGGATCCTCGTCAACACCTCGCGTGGGCCGCTCGTCGTCCTCGACGACCTGCTCGACGCGCTGCGGGAAGGACGGCTCGGGGCCGCCGGGCTCGACGTGTTCGAGGTCGAGCCTCCCGACCCGAGCCGTCTCGAGGGCGTGCCGCATCTGCTCACGAGCCCGCACACCGCCTTCTACTCCGAGCAGAGCCTGCAGGAGTCGCAGCGCAAGGCCGCGACCCAGATCATCAAGGTCCTGACCGGCGCCGAGCCCGACTACGCCATCCGGCCCTGACGACGCCGTCCGACCCGGACGGCGCCAGCCCCGGGTCCGCCCGGGAGAGACCCCGTCGCCTGTCTCATCCGCCACCGACGCCAAGGAGCAACGCGTGAGCAAGGACTTCCACACCGCACACCGCTGGGAGCTCGAGTGGGAGGACGACGTGGACGTCCTCACCCTGCGCAACGGCGTCCAGGTGAAGATCCTCTACCGCGACGAGGACACCGAGCACACCGACATGCTCATCAAGTTCCCGCCCGGCTACGTCGAGCCCGAGCACGTCCACGACTCGAGCCACTCGGTCATCGTGCTCGAGGGCGAGCAGGTCGTGCGCGGCGAGCCCATGCGCCCGGGCGACTACGTCTGGGCCTCGGGCCCCGAGCCCCACGGGCCCTTCGAGTACCCGGAGGGGTGCGTCGTCTTCGCCAGCTTCCGCGGGCCGTCCTCGCAGCACCGCTACGAGGGCTCCCCGGCCGGCGGCATGTGAACCACCAATCGATCCATGGACCCGTGACCAGGCGTCTGTGACTGCAGGAAAGGATGCACCCGTGACCTCCGACCACCCCTGGAAGACCGACCGCTGGTTCTCGAGTCCCTGGAACTACCTCGACGAGGCGACCGAGGGACTCGAGCTGCCCGAGCACGTGCAGGTCCATGACGTGACCCTGCGCGACGGCGAGCAGCAGGCCGGCGTGGCCTTCACCGCCGACGACAAGATCCGCATCGCGCAGGGGCTCGCCGAGGCCGGCGTGCACCGCATCGAGGCCGGGCTGCCGGCCGTGTCGCCCGACGACGAGCGCGCGATCCGCGAGCTCGTCAAGATGGACCTGCCCTCCGAGATCTACGCCTTCTCGCGCTGCATGGTCGACGACGTGAAGCTCGCGATCGACTGTGGCGTGAAGGGGATCGTCATGGAGATCCCCTCGAGCCACCACCTCATCGAGGAGGCCTACCAGTGGCCGGTCGAGAAGGCGATCGACCTCTCGATCGAGGCCACGAGCTACGCGCACGAGCACGGCGTGAAGGTGTCGTTCTTCCCGATCGACGCGACCCGCGCCGGCCTCGTGCAGTACCTCGACCTGCTGGAGAAGGTCGCGACCGAGGGGCACGTCGACGCGGTCGGCCTCGTCGACACGTTCGGGGTGCTCTCGCCCCACGCGGTCGAGCTGTTCGTGCGCCGCACCCGCGAGCGCCTCGAGGTCCCGCTCGAGACCCACTTCCACATGGACTTCGGGCTCGGCGTCGCGAACACGATCCTCGCGGTCACCTCCGGCGTGTCGGTGATCCAGACGACCATCGCGGGGCTCGGTGAGCGTGCCGGCAACACGCCGATGGAGGAGACGCTCATGGCGCTGCTGACCATGTACGGCGTCGACACCGGCATCAACACCGAGCGGTTCTACGAGCTCGCGCACATGACCCTCGACCTCGCCGGCGTGCAGCAGCCCTCGAACCGCCCGGTCATCGGCACGCGCCTGTACGACGTGGAGTCCGGGATCATCGCCAACTGGGTCAAGAACGTCGGTGACGAGAAGCTCACCGAGGCGTTCCCCTACCGGCCCGAGCTCGTCGGCCAGACCGGCCCGCGAATCGTCATGGGCAAGGGCTCCGGCCCCGACTCGGTGGCCGTGTGGCTCGACCGGCTCGGCATGTCCGCGGACACCGACCAGATCCGCGAGATCCTCGCCGAGGTCAAGGGCAAGTCGCTGAAGGACAAGAAGCTGCTCACCGAGGACGAGTTCCACACGATCGCGAAGCAGGTCCTCGGCTGACGACCCCTCCCCGGGGCCCTGCCTTCCGAGGCAGGGCCCCGGCCCCAGCCACTGCGCTCCCCGCCCCTTCCGCGCTGTCCGCCGCTTCCCCCAGCGGCGCCCTGGGGAGCACACGAGGCGCCCCGTCCGCACGGGGCGCCTCGTGCTGTCGAGGCGCGCGTGCCGGGGACAGGCGGTCGGCCAGATCGACACCCGCCCCTACCCCCCGTCCCGCCCGTGCCCCGCCCCACCCCGCGCAACGCCGCCCGGCCGGATCGACACCCCCGGTTTCGGTCCCATGTCGTGAAAACGTGGGGTGTCGATCCGGTCGTGGGTCGTGCTACCGGCGTTCCGCGTCATGGAGGAGTCGCTCGACGACCGCGAGGAAGGCGTCACGGTCCTCGGTCAGGGCGGCCGGCACGCGCCGCAGCAGGTAGCCATCCGCGGCGGCGTCCGCGTCCTTGAGCGCGTCGCGCTCCGCCTGGGACGGCCGGTCGTGGTGGCTCCCGTCGATCTCGAGGATGGCGCGAAGCGTGTCCCAGTAGAGATCGAGCTCCCAGCGCCGGCCCGAACGGAACCGCCGGCGGACGTTGACCGCGGGCGTCGGCAGGGGCGACTCCCTGCAGTAGCGGTAGGCCCGGACCTCGGCGATGGAGCGGGTCCGGCCGAACCCGGGGTCGAGACGAGACTGGACCTCCCGCAGCGTGCCGGCCCCGCGGAACGAGCCCCGGATGGCCGCGACCCGGGCAAGCTCCTCGGGCAGGTCGCCCTGACGCCGACGCCACAGGTCCGCGGCGGCGTCCAGCAGCCGGTCGGCGGACCAGTGCCGGCTCGAGGTCCCCGAGCGTGTGCGCCGGCGTCAGCACCCGGTGGCGCCCGACCTGCACGACGTGGTCGTCGGCCAGCCAACGGTACGAGCGCACCTGCACGTCGTCCTCGAGCGCGGGCACGTGCCGCCGCGGGACGGCCAGCTCGATCTCGTCGACACGGTCGCAGTCGGGCAGCAGCCACAGCCGTGCGGCGGTCCGGCCGATGACCACGGCGTCAGGCAGCCGCAGCTCGGCCGCCGTCAGCCGCGTCTCGAAGGTCCGCGGCAGCCCCGCCGGGGCGTAGACACCCAGCTGCCAGCGCTCGAACGTGCCGTCGGCCAGCGCATGGGAGATGGCGCCGGCCGACCAGCCCGGCGTCGAGCAGCTGCGTCGCGGGTCGTCGAGCGCCTGCTGGCGCCGCTGGTCGGCAGCCGCCCGTCGGATCCGGGCCCGGCGTGCTCGCTGGTGCGCCGGCGGCGGGCTCCTCGTCGTCCGTGGTCATGGCACGGAGCTGGACGCATGCGTGGCGGGCCTCCCGAGTTCCCCCTCCCCGGGGCCACGGTCCGGCTCGGCCTGTGGATTGCCGGCGCCCCTGCGCCCGCGACCATGCGACGCTCCGCTCGCGACCAGACGACACCCCATGTTTTCACGACATGGGAGCGAAACGCGGCGTCGATCCGGCCAGGCGGCGTTGCTCGGGGGTGGGCGTGGGGAACGGGCGGGACGGGCGTCGGACCGGACGGGCGCGGTCAGGGGCGGTGGCACGGACCGCCGCGCGGCGGGCGAGCTGCACCGCGACGATCGAGCAGGCCAGGAACCCCGCCTCACCGAGGAAGACCGTCGCGTACGAGCTGCCCTGCGCGACCGCGCCGACCAGCGGCGGCACGACCACCGTCCCGAGGAAGGCGCCCGACGCGACCGCCCCGGTCGCCGTGGCGGCGGGCAGGTCGATCGTGCGGATGACGAGGAAGTACATGACGCCCTGCCAGCCCCATGCGCCGGCGAAGGTCAGCACCATCCCGACGACGAACGCGGGCTTCGAGCCGCCGGTCGACGCCAGCACGGCGAGGCCGACGCACGCCAGCGACATGAGCACGGTGATCTCGAGCAGGCCGGTGCGCTGCCGGCGGTCGGCGCTCAGCCCGGCGGTCAGGCGCGCCGCGATCGCGGCGATCGCGCCCACGGTGAGCAGGCGCGCCGCGATCGGCTCGCTGAATCCGAGGGTGACGGCGGCATCGGAGACGAAGGCCGACATCGTGTTGCCGATCCCGCCGGCCACGGCGGCGACCGCCATCAGCCCGAGGAGCGGGCCGGTCAGCGTCGACGTGGCGGCGGCGTGTGCCGGCGTGACCTCGAACCGGGGACTGACCGCCGCGAGGCAGGCCGCCACGACGGCGCCGGCGAGGTAGGGCCAGCGCCAGCTCGCGCCGGCACCGAGCCACGGCAGCGCCAACCCGGCGAGCATGGCGCCGGTCGGGACGGCCGACTGCTTCGCGGCGAAGGCGAGCCCCTGCCGCCCACCGCGGACGACCGTGGCGATCGCGAGGTTGGCGGCGACCTGACCGAAGGAGTTGGCCAGCCCGGCGATGCCCAGCCCGATGGCCAGCATCCACCAGGTGCGGGCCACCACCGCGATGAACAGCGTTGCCGTCAGCGTGATGAGCGCCGCCCCACGGAACGCCGCCGACGGGCCGTTGCGGTCGATGACCGGCCCGAGCAGACGGGCGGCGATCGCGGAGACGAGGAAGAAGCTCGACACGACGATCCCGAAGTGCGTCTTGTCGAACGCCAGCGCCTGCTGCAGCCGCACCGCCTGCGCCGAGGTGAGATAGAGCGGCAGCACACCGCCGACGGTGTAGACGACCGCGGTCACGACCGGCCGTGCCTCGAGCCGCCCCCGGATGCCGGTCATGACGACGCCCCCGCCCGGGCCCTCGACTCAGTCACGGCGCCCGCGCGGCGGCGAGACCACGCCCGGCTGCCGTCAGAAGGGCCACCACTTCGCCTTCGGCAGCGGGACGAAGAAGACCTGCAGGAGCAGCAGGTAGGCCACGACCGACACCACGACCGCGACGACCGCCGCCTGGGTCAGCGCCCGGCGGTCCCGGGTGTTCGCGAGGTAGACGGCGGCGACGAACAGCACGATCGGGGACATCACCCAGAACCCCACCGGCTTCGCGAGCGCGACGTAGACGACCGACAGGACGACGAACACGGCCACGTCGGTGCCCTTGCCGCGCAGCACCGACGGGATGACGTTGACGCGCTCGCCGTAGCCGAGCACGGCCCGGCCGATGAGCACGACGCCGATGGCGACGAGGCTGTAGGCGAGCACCTCGGGGAACAGCCAGTCCATGCTGCCCGCCCCCGCGTTCAGGATGAACACGAGGGCGATGCCGATGAGCGCGACGCCACCGAGGGCGTCCTGGCGCATCTGTGCCGGCGCGCTCTTGCTGTCAGGCTGCCTTGGCATGGCGCCGCTCCCGGACGTTGGACCATGCCGACCAGCCGGCCGACAGGATCGTGAGGCCGATGAGGATGAGACTGACGGGGCGTCCGAAGAAGACGTGCCAGGTGGAGGTCGCCTTCGACAGGGCCATGGACTGCACGAGCGCCGGCTCGACGATCGGACCGAGGATGATCCCGAGCCCGATCGGCCCCGGGTGGAACCCGAGCTTCGACAGGAAGTACACGCCGATCCCGAGCCCGAGCATCAGGTACACGTCGGTCAGGTTTGCGCGGATCGCGAAGGCGCCGACGACCGAGAGGAACAGCACGATGGGCGCGAGCAGCCGCACCGGGATGGACACCATGCGGGCCAGCCCACCGGCGAGCAGGCTCCCGGCGATGTAGGTGACGATCCCCGCGATGATGATCGCCCACGCGAAGCCGTAGACCAGGGTCGGCTGGGTCGAGAAGAGGTTCGGTCCCGGCCGCAGGCCGTGCAGCAGCAGTGCGCCGAGGATGACCGCCGCGGGCGCGGATCCGGGGACGCCGAGCACCAGGGTCGGGATGATCGACCCGCCGGCGGCGCCGTTGTTCGCGGCCTCGGAGGCGACGACGCCTTCGAGGGCGCCCTTGCCGAACATGCTGCGGTTCTTGCTCCACCGTTTCGCCTCCTGGTAGGAGACGAGCGCCGCGACCGGGCCACCGGCACCGGGCAGGATCCCGACGACGGTTCCGATGATCGACGACCGGATCAGGTTCACCGGCTTGCTCAGGATCTCCTTGACCGTCTCGAGGGCGACACCGGGCTGGCGCCGGTACTCGGCGACGAGCTCCTCCTCGTTGCGCTTACGGACCATGTCGAGGATCTGCGGCATCGCGAAGACGCCGATCAGGGCGGCGACGATCGAGACGCCGCCGCGCAGCTCGGGGAAGCCGAAGGTGTAGCGGGCCACGGCGCCGGTGGCGCTGATCCCGATCGTGCCGATGAGCATGCCGAGCGCCCCACCGGCCAGACCCTTCAGCAGCGAGTCACCGGCGATGCTGCCGATGATCGTGATGGCGAAGACGCCGACCCAGAAGAACTCGGGCGGCCCGAACCGCAGCGCCACGTGTGCCAGCGGCGCCGCCAGGAAGAGGAAGGTCAGGCCGCCGACGAAGGTGCCGATCATCGAGGCGAAGCACGACGCGACGATCGCGGCCTGCCCGCGGCCCTGCTTCGTCAGCGGGAAGCCGTCCAGCGCCGTGGCCATCGCGGAGGGTGTGCCCGGGGTGTTCACCAGACAGGCCGGGACGGCGTCCGAGAACATCGCCGACACGTAGAGCGCCCCCAGCATGGCGAGCCCCTCACCTGCCGGCAGGTTGAAGGTGAAGGGAAGCAGCAGGGCCGTGCCCATCGTCGCGGTGAACCCCGGCAGGGCACCGACCACGATGCCCGCCAGCACGCCGATCGTGATGTAGAGCAGTGCCTCTGGCCCCAGCATGGTGACCAGACCGTGGATCATGTCCGCCTCGTTGTCCGTCGAAGGCCGGAAGCCGGTGTGGAACGGGCCGTCACCCGCGCCCGAGGTGGTGGTTCCTCGACCTGCCGATCATGCACACCGCAGGCCGAGGCGTGGGAGGAACGAACGGGGGCGCGGCATCGCCGCGCCCCCGAGTCCGGATCAGGACTTGCCCATCGCCTTCTTGAGGCCGGCTTCCTGGTCCTGCAGGTACTGCATCGCCTCGGCCGGTGTCTGCGACAGGGGCGTCAGTCCCGCCTCCTTCAGCTTGCCCTGGACGTCCTCGGACTGGACCGTCTTCTCGATCGCGTCGTTCCAGATCTTGAGGATGTCGTCGGGTGTGCCCGGAGGCGCGGACACGCCCCAGGAGGTCGTCAGGGTGACGCCCTCGTAGCCCTTCGACGTGAAGGTCGGGATGCCGGGAAGGGCATCGGACTCGGAGTCGCCGGAGATGGCGAGCGCGCGGATCGAGTCGGAGTTCTCGGTGATGTGCGACGCCCCGAAGATGCCGGCGTCCACATGCCCGCCCATCAGCTGCGGGACGATGTCACCGACGCCGCCGGTGACCGGCACGTAGGTGATGTCGATGCCCGTGGCCTCGGTGACCTGCTTCGTGAGCAGCTCGCCCACGTCACCGACGCCGCCGATCGTGAGCTTGCCGGGGTTGTCCTTGGCGGCCTGGATGAAGTCGTCGATCGTCTGGTACTTGCTGTCCTTGGCCACGGCCAGGGCGTTCGGGACGTTCTCGGTCCAGGCGATGTAGCTGAAGTCGTCGGCCTTGAAGCCCACGTCCTCGCCCTTGAGCGAGAGCAGGACGATGTTCGGCGACACGACGTTGCCGACCGTGCAGCCGTCCGGGTCCGCGGTGCTCAGCGCCTGCCAGCCGACGGCACCGTCACCCCCCGTCTGGTAGACGGGGTTGATCGAGACCCCGAGCTCCTTCTCGATCCCGGGCTGCAGCCGCCGGACCTGGCGGTCCGACCCGCCGCCCGGCGAGTAGGGGACGATGAACTCGATCGAGTGGCAGTCCAGCGTGCCAGCCGCCTGCTCCGATCCACTGTCCGCTGGCGCCGACGACTGCTGCTCGGACTGGGTCTCGGCGCTCGCCGGCTCGTTGCTGTTGGAGGAACCGCCACCGCAGCTCGCCAGCGCGAGCGGGATCACAGCTCCCAGCACGGTCAGAAGGCTTCGTCTCATCCGCCCTACCTCTCCCTGTTGGTTGTCCCGACCGCCCTGAACGGTCGACATCCCTTCGTTCCCCCCGCACACGCCGGTCGACGGTCGCTCCACTTCCGAGGCTCCCGCCCTCCCGACAGATTGCAGCATATAAGATGCACGATGTCCGTCAAGGGCTTTCCGGGATCGACCTACGATCGCAGTCGGAGACCCGCGACGCCCGCATTCGGCCCGTCGGCGTGTGCGGGCGCACACCCGCCGGACCCCGCGACGCACCACAGCCCCCGCCCCTCACTCCCAGCCTGAGCCAGATCCTGCGCCACCCCGCATCAGATCTTGTGACCGATGCCGCCGATGACACTCTTGCAGCTCAGCACCACGGTGTCCTCGAGCGCCTCGACGTGGTGGGGGACGTCCGGTGGGGCATGGAAGCCTTCGCCCGGACCGAGCTCGGCCACCTCGCCGCCGAGGTGGGCGCGCAGCCGCCCCTCGAGGATGACCACGATCTGCTCATGGGGATGGTGGTGCTCCTCGGCACCCTCCCCCGCGTGGAACCGCAGGCGTCCCACCTCGATCGACTCGCCGGTGGCGAGCTCCCCGTAGGCGCGGGAGTGCTTCGGGGTCACGAACTCGGACTCGATCTCGTCATAGCGGATGAACGGCATCGATGACTCTCCTGATCAAGGCTGCGCCGTGCGTGCTCGCTTCGCTCCGCGCCACCGGCGACAAGGCTGCGCCGTGCGTGCTCGCTTCGCTCCGCGCCACCGGCAACAAGGCTGCGCCGTGCGTGCTCGCTTCGCTCCGCGCCACCGGCGACCTCAGCCGGCGGCGGCCGGGGCGGCGCCGGCACGCGCGGTGCGCGGGGCGACGGCGGCGAGCGCCTCGTCGATGGTCATGACCCAGCCGAAGGCGCGGTCGATGAGCTTGAGGGCGGCCTCGTGGAAGTCCGGACCGTCCATCGTGTCGACGCACTCCTCCACCACGATGCACGCGAAGTCGCGCACGGACGCGGCCGTGGTCGTCGTCAGCACGCAGCTGTTCGTGTTCACGCCCCCGATCAGCAGCGTGTTCACGTCGAGGCTGCGGCGCAGCACGAACTCGAGGTCGGTCGCGAGGAAGCAGTCGTAGCGCTTCTTCGTGGTCAGGACCGCGTCGCCGTCCTGGTAGACGCCGGGCATGAGCGCGACGCCGGGACCACCCTCGAGGTTGTGCCGCCGGTTGTTCGCCCGGGTCGCGGACGTGTCGGCGATCGAGCGCCAGAACGGGTTGGACACGATCTCCGACTCGTCGCGGTAGCTCGTCACGAGGTGCACCGCCGGGATCCCGGCCTCGCGAGCCCGGCCGAGCAGCGCGAGGTTCGCCCCGAGCACGGCCGCAGAGATGTCGTCCGGCAGCGGCATCGTCGCCACCTCCGGGTCGAGGTGGCCGCGGTGCAGGTCGATGGTCATCACCGCTGGACGCACGTCGTCCAGTCCCAGGTTGACGGTCATTTCAGGCTCCGGTGTTGTCGATGACGGGCAGCAGCAGGAAGGAGTCGTGGTCTCCGCCGGTGTGGAGGGTGACCTCGCCGCCGTAGATCTCGGGGGGACGGTCGCGCGAGTCGACGTGGATGAAGGGGCCGCAGCCGCGCAGCTCGTTGGCGAAGTGGTCGAGCCGGTCGCCGGCGAGGCCGTGGTCGAAGTCGCGGCCCGAGACCGTGAGCGCGAGCCGGTAGCCGGCCGGGATCACGATCGAGGTGGGCCAGATCTCGATGTCGAGCGCGACGACCTCGCCGGGGGTCAGCGGCTCCTCGACGTTGTGGGGGTGGTAGGGCTGGTACGGGGTGCTGCGCTGCGGGTCGAGGCGGCGGTGCGAGGCCCGCAGCCATCCCTGCGCGATCGGGGTCTTGGGGTCGATGGCCCCCTGGTAGAGCACCTCCTCGTCGTCGGGCGAGAACACCCGGACGGTGAGGAACAGGTCGGCGTCGCTCGTGTCCGACGACACGAACAGGCGGGCGGCCATCGGGCCGGTGAGCTCGGTCTCGGCGTCCGTCGGCGGCAGCTCGAAGGTGAGCGGGTCGCCGAGCGCCGGGTAGGACCGCGCGGCCGCCGCCGACGGTGCCTCGTCGCGCAGGCTCAGGTCGTCGGCGTCGAGGTGGACCGTGCGCCAGCGGGTGCGCGCCAGCGGCCACTCGTGCTCGGCGCGCTCGACGAACCCGTCGACGGTGCGGACCTGGAGCAGCACGGGCGGCCGGGTGTCCCAGCCGTTGTCCTCGCCCTTGAGGAAGTGGTCGAAGAACTGTCGCTGGAGCCCGACGCCGTAATCGGTGTAGTAGGAGGTCCAGTGCTCGCCGCCGTGGATCTCGAGCCACTTGTCGGCCGCGGCCGCGTGCACGAACCCGTCGACGTTGCCGCGCAGATGCAGACCCTGCCCGCCCCAGTTGCCGGCGGACAGGAACGGCACGGTGATCTTCGACCAGTCCACCGACCGCTCGGCGTGCCAGCCGTCGTCGAGCGGGTGGTCGAGGATCGCCTGCTCGAAGTCGGTGCGGTTGGCGGCGAGCTCCTCGTCATCCAGCGTCTCGTCGCCGCACACGAGCTGCCCGGTCACCGGGTTCACGGGACCGCGCTTGCCGAGCCCGTGCTGGACGGACTTGACCTGGATGTCGTACCAGTTCGCGAAGAAGTTGCAGTAGATCCCGCCGTGGTAGCTCATGTCCCGGTAGAAGTCGGCCGCGCCCTCCCACGGCGCCATCGCGACCAGATGCGGCGGCTGCAGCGCCGCGACGTCCCACTGGTTGATGGCGTAGTAGGAGATGCCCGACAGCCCCACCTTGCCGGTGCTCCACGGCTGGGTGCCGGCCCACTCGATGCACTCGTACAGATCACGGGTCTCGCGGGCGGAGAAGTGGTCGATCACCCCCGGCGAGCGGCCGGTGCCCCGCGAGTCCACCCGCACGCAGACGTAGCCGGCCGGAACCCATTTCTCCGGATCCGCCACCTCCCAGTTCTGGTACTGGTTCGTCGAGCCGGCGGCCACATCCGGGTAGCGCTCCACCATCACGTCCCAGGCCGAGCCGTAGCCCTCCTGGAACGGCAGTCCCTTGCCGTAGGGCCCGTAGCTGAGCAGCACCGGGTAGCGCCCGCCGTCGTCGGGACGGAACACGTCCGCCCGCAGCGTGAGCCCGTCGTCGACGGTGATCGGTACGTCCCAGTCGATCCGCATGCCGTCGCGGACCTCGCTGTCCTGACCCATGGTGCGCCTCTTCCTGGCCGTGGCTGACCTGCTCGGCGCAGGATACTGCACGATATATCATGTATGCCACCCGTTTCCCGGGCGCGGGGACGCCGGACCGTCGCGTCCTACGCTGCGGCCTGGCCGCAGCCGGTCGCTCGCGGCCCACCCGACCCGTCCGGCCACCCCCGGGAGGACCATCATGCCCATCGTCGTGGCGCTCTCCGACAGCGCCCTCGGACGCACCGCCCTCGACCACGCCGTCGAGGAGTCGCGCCGGCGAGACCTGCCCCTCGTCCTCGTGGCGCAGGTGTCGATGCCCCGGAACAACGAGGCCGCCGACGCCTACCACGGCCGGCTCGAGGAGGCCCAGGCCGCCGTGGAGGCGGAGGCCGAGCGCCTGCGCGCCGACGGGCTGACCGTCGAGACCTCCGTGCCGCGCGCGCCGACCGGCGCCGCACAGGCGGTCGTCGATGCGGCGACGGCGCACGACGCTGACCTCGTCGTCGTGGGGATCCGACGACGCTCCCCCGTGGGCAAGGCCATCCTCGGCAGCGTGGCCCAGGACATCCTGCTGCAGGCGGACTGCCCCGTCCTCGGCGTCAAGCTGCCGCAGGGCAGCGGCGAGGACGAGGAGGAGTGACGGCCGTCGGTGGCAGGACGCGTCCCTCATGCCGAACACCGGGCGGGTGCGCCGGCCCTCAGCCGCGGACCTCGTCGACGTTGACGGCGGCACCCCGCTCGGCGCTGAGGACGGCCGCCTCGAGGACGGCAACGGTCTCGAGCGCCTCCTCCCCGGTGACCTGCGGGGTGGTCTCGCCTCGAATCGCGCGTGCGAACTCGGTCAGCTGGTCGGCGAGGGCGTCGGCCGGCTCGAGTGAGAGCTCCGTGCGGGAGGTCTCGCCGGTGGACTGCCGGAAGAGGCGCAGGCCGTCCTCCTCGCTCCAGGCGGCGGCGTCGGTGCCGTAGACGGCCACGGTCGCGATCTTCGGGGTCACCAGGGCGGTGCCGACGTAGCCGAGCGGTCCCGTCTCGTACTCGATGAGCAGGGTCGTCACGTCGTCGATGCGGCTGCGTCCCAGGGTCTGCGCCGTCATCGCCGTCACCCGCCGCGCCGGGCCGGCGAGGTGGGCGAGCGTGTCGACCATGTGCACGCCGAGCCCGGTCATGCCACCGAGCGGCCGCTCGCCGGGGTCGGTGCGCCAGTCCGTGGAGGGGTCGAGGCCGGCGGGCACCGACAGGTTCGCCTCGAGGAGCTGGATCGGGCCGAGCACGCCGTCGTCGACGAGGCCCTTCAGCGCGCGGACGGCGGCGAGCTTGCGGCGCTGGTGGCCGACCTGCAGGACCACGCCGGCGTCCGCGGCCGCAGCGATGGCGGCACGGCCGTCGGCGACGGTCAGCGTGAGCGGCTTCTCGACGAGCACGTGCTTGCCGGCGGCAGCCGCCGCCTCGATGTAGGCGCGATGGGTGGAGTGCGGGGTCGCGATCACGACGCCGTCGACGTTGGAGGCGAGGATGTCTTCGACCGACACGGCGTCGGCGCAGTCGAAGGCCTCGGCGAAGGCGGCCCGGGTCTCGGGGGTCCGCGTGAAGCCGGCGGCCACTCGGGCGCGGCCGCTGCGCTGGGCTGCCTCGGCGAGCATGTGCCCCCAGCGTCCCAGCCCGATGAACCCGAGCGAGACGGCGTCGGACGCCACGGTGTCGGACGGCGTCGGGTCGTTGGTCGTCGCCTCGGCCATGGGGGCTCCTCGCTCGTGGGCGGACCCCGGCACATCCGGGCCCGCGATGTGGTCACGTGGGTGCCAGGGATACTACACTGTGCATTCTGTCAGACGTTGCCGAACCGCGCGTTTCAAGTCCGCCACGCCCGTCCGTGGCTCCCGTGAAAGGCCGACCCATCGACGATCCGCTCACCCTCGGCACGATCGTCGTCATCCTGGCCGCCGTCAGCGTCGGCGCGACGGCGAAAGGCGTGACGGGCATCGGACTGCCGCTGCTCGCCATCCCGCTGATGTCCATGTTCCTCGGCGTCCAGCACGCCGTGGTCGTGATGGCGCTGCCGACGATCGTCTCCAACATCCTGCTGCTGTGGGAGCACCGGGCGTTCGCCGACCAGACCCGGCACCTGTGGACCGTCGGCGGCCTCGGCGCGATCACCGCCGTGCTCGGGGCGCTGGCCGTGGACGCGGCCGGCGGTCGCTGGCTCGCCCTGGCGCTCGGCGGCCTGCTCATGTTCTACCTGGCTGTGCGCCTGTGGCAGCCCGATGCCCACCTCTCCGAGCCGACGACCCGCCGCATGGCACCCGCCGTCGGGCTGGTCGCCGGGCTGCTGCACGGCACGACCGGGGTGTCCGGGCCCGTGCTCATCACCTACGTGCACAGCTTCGGGCTCCCCCGCCAGGCGTTCGTGTTCTCCGTCGCGGCCCTCTTCGAGGTGTTCGCGATCATGCAGCTCTCGACGTTCGCCTGGGTCGGGCTGTTCGACTCGACCCGCGTCGTCGAGACGCTCGTTGCCCTGATCCCCATGGCGACCGTCATGCCGCTCGCGATGCGCATGGCCCGCAAGCTCGACGCGGCCGTGTTCGGCCGGATCCTGCTCGCCCTGATCGCCCTGATGGGGACGAAGCTGCTGCTGCAGGCCGCCGGGATCTCGATCGGCAGCGCGGGCTGAGCCCGCCGGAAAGGGTGATCGGCAGCGCCGGGTGGCCGGCGCTGCCGATCGTGGCGTCGCGGGGAGGGGTGGTCGCCGGCTACGGGCGGCCGGCGCCGCGCCGCCGGATCAGGCGAGGGAACCGGTCGCCTCATAGATCGGAGCGACCTGGTTCTTGAGGCTCAGGCAGACGGAGTCCTCGAGCGCCACCGTGGAGTGCGGCGCGTTCGACGGGTTGAAGGTGGCCTCGCCGGCGGCGATCTCGTACTCCTCGTCGCCGCAGGTCACCCGCATCCGGCCGCTGAGCACGTAGACGAGCTGCTCCTCCTCGTGCTGGTGGCGCTGCGCCCCCTCGCCCTGCTTGAAGGCGATCTTCGTCACCTCGAGGTGCTCGCTGCGCAGGACCGGCCCGCGCCCCATCGAGTAGGTGCCCGAGACGAGGTTGTCCCCGTCGCTGTCGAACCGCACGAGTCCCATGCTCGGCCTCCTTCGCGTCGAGGCGCGGTCAGATCTTGTGCCCGACGCCGTCGATCACCGACTTGCAGCTCAGGACCTCGGTGTCCTCGACGGCGGTGACGCGGTGCGGGACGTTCGCCTTCGCGTAGAAGGCCCAGCCCGGCCCGATGTCCTGGGTGTCGCCCTCGATCTCGACCTTCAGCTTCCCGCTGACGACGTACATCATCTGCTCCTGCGGGTGCTGGTGCTCGACCGCGCCCTCGCCGGCCTTGTAGCGCAGTCGGCCGAGCTCGATCTGCTCACCGGTCGCGACCTCACCGAAGGCCGTCGAGTACTTCGGGGTGACGGACTCCTTCTCGAGCTCGTCGAAGTTGATGATCGGCATCCTGGTGCTCCGTTTCGTTGTGCTCGGCGGGTGGTGGGCCCGCGTGCCGCCGGGACCTGCGGGTTGGAGGCCCGGGGCCGATCGGTACGGGCGACCGGCCCCGGGTCGGCCTGTTCGCTACTGCAGCGAGCCGGTCGCCTCGTAGATCGGAGCGACCTGGTTCTTGAGGCTCAGGCAGACGGAGTCCTCGAGCGCGTGGACCGAGTGCGGTGCGCCGGCGGGGTTGTAGGTGGCCTCGCCCTCACCGACCTCGTACTCGTCGTCGTTGAGGGTCACGCGCAGCTTGCCGCTCAGCACGTACATGACCTGCTCTTCGTCGTGCTGGTGGACGTTGGCTCCCTCGCCCTGCTTGAAGGCGATCTTGGTCACCTCGAGGTGATCGCTGCGCAGGACCGGCCCGCGGCCCTTCGAGTACGTCCCCGAGACGAGGTTGTCGGCGTCGGCGTCGAACTTCACGAGTCCCACACGAGTTCCTTCCGTCGTTCGGCATGCCCATCGGCGCATGCGCATCGTGGCGCGCACGCCGGTGGACGTGCGCCGTTCTGTGGCCCCGGACCGGCGTACCCTCGAGCCGCTCGGCCGCCCGCTCTGGTCGGCGTCTTCCCGGTGCCGTCCAGAGATTGCAGGATGTAGGATATATGCCTCGCAGGGGATCGGTCAACCGTTGCCACGGTTCTGCTCGCTGCGGCAGCGGGGAGCGCCCGCCGTCGGGCCGCCGCAGAGGTGGAAGCGACGCAACGCTCGACCCGTCGCCGGCGGGCAGTAGCATGGGGCCGTTGCACCGAGCCACCGGAAGGCGCCGCTGTGTCCGAGGATCTGCTGCCGGCCGGCCGCGGGCGCAGCCACCAGACCGCCCACGAGTTCGCCCGGGCGACCCTGCGCCGCGCGATCCTGGGCGGCGAGATGCACGCCGGCACCCGGCTCGTGCAGTCCGACCTGGCGGCTCAGCTCGGTGTGAGCACCACCCCGGTGCGCGAGGCCCTGCGTGACCTCGCCGCCGAGGGGCTCATCGACCTCGACGCCCACCGGGGCGGCGTCGTGCACGAGCTCGAGATCGACGAGCTGCGCGAGATCCACGCCATCCGCGAGCGGCTCGAGCCCCTCGCGATCGAGCTGGCCATCGAGCGGATCACCGACGACGAGCTCGCCCGGGCCGAGCGCATGATGAAGCAGCTCGACGAGATCGAGGACGACCTCGGGACCTGGCTCGACCTCAACCGGCAGTTCCACTTCATCTTCTACCGCGCCGCGCACTCGCCGCGGCTGCTCACCTTCCTCGAGCAGCTGCAGAACGGGACCGCGATGTACGTCGGCCAGGCGGCGCGCAACCAGCGCGGCGTCATCGAGAACGCGAGCGAGGAGCACCGCCGCTTCTTCGAGGCGTTCCAGCGCCACGACGCCGAGGAAGCGATCCGCATCGCGCTGAACCACATCCAGAACCCGGTGCGCCTGCTCACCTGACCACGTCGGTGTTGTGGCTGGCGCGGCGGGCCGCACGTTGGCGCGTCCGACCTTCGCGCGACCCGCGCCGCAACTCGGGCGCTTTGTCCAACATGCTGGACGTTTCGCCCGACCTTCACGCGACCCGCGCGGCAAACTCGGGCGCTTTGTCCAACATGCTGGACGTTTCGCCCGACCTTCACGCGACCCGCGCGGCAAACTCGGGCGCTTTGTCCAACATGCTGGACGTTTCGCCCGACCTTCACGGGCGGAGGCCGGCGCGGCCGGGGAGTCGACGAGTCGGGGCGGCGGGCGCACGTTGGCGCGTCCGACACGCCCCAGGCGCAAATGCCTTGTGCATGCTATAGGATGCACCTAATGTGTCCCCGCGGCGCCTGGATGCGCCGCGGCTCCCGTCTACGAAATGGGGATCAGGGATATGAAGGAGACCTTCGGCGTCCTGTCCACCGACTGGAAGGAAGGCATCAACTGGCAGAACGTGCGGGAGTGGCGCCTGCAGCGCGCGTACGACGCGATGCACCGCCACGGGCTCGGCGCGCTGCTGCTCATGTACGACGAGAACATGCGCTACGTGTCCTCGACGTTCACCCCCGGCTGGAACCGGCTGAAGCCGGGCCTGCGCTACGTCGTGCTCTGCGAGGGCAAGAAGCCCATCGTCTACGAGCAGGGCGACATCGGCTACCACCTCGAGCTGAACAACCCCTGGATCCCCAAGGAGAACGTCCGCCACTCGTACGCCTGGATCAAGGGTGCGGCCGGCCCCGCCTCCGAGCAGCAGGTCGAGAAGTTCACGAACGCGCTGCTCAACGACCTCGAGGACGCCGGCGTGCGCGACCAGCCGCTCGGTGTCGACTTCATCGACATCAACATGATCCGCGCCTTCGAGCGGGCGAACCTGCAGTGGACCGACGGCATGAGCCCCATGATGGAGGCCCGCGCCGTCAAGAGCCCCGACGAGCAGAAGGCCGTGCGGATCGTCGGCGCGATCGGCGACTCGCTGCACTGGGAGTTCGCGCACTTCCTCAAGCCCGGCCTGACCGAGAACGAGGTCGCCGCCTTCGGCTTCGAGTACCTGTACTCGATCCCCGGCATGGAGGACGTCGAGGACGTCATCGTGTCCTCCGGTCCGAACGCCTGGCCGAACTGGCGCAACTTCTCCGACCGGATCATCCGGCCGGGCGAGCTCGTCATCATCGACCTCGCGGCGCTGACCTGGAACGGGTTCAAGTCCTGCATCTACCGCACGTACTGCGTCGGCGGCCAGCCCACCGACGAGCACAAGCAGTACTACGACCTCGCCCACAAGTGGCTGTGGGACGCGATCGACGTGGTGAAGCCGGGCGTCACGACGGCCGACATCGCCTCGAAGTGGCCCTCCGCCAAGGAGATCTGGGGCTACGAGGAGGAGGACCAGGCGGCCGCGAACCTGTGGGGCCACGGCCTCGGGCTCGCGCAGTACGACCAGCCCGTCATCTCCCGCATCTGGTCCCTCGACCACCCGCAGGAGATCCAGGAGGGCATGGTCTTCGCCCTCGAGACCCAGCACGGCAAGATGCACGACTTCGGCGTCCGCCTCGAGGAGATGCTCATCGTCACCGAGGACGGCCACGACGTCGTGACCAACTACAAGAACGACGAGATCATCGTCGTCGACTGATCTGGCCGCGTCGTGCGTGCTCGCTTCGCTCCGCGCCACCGACGACAGAAGGCGCGTCGTGCGTGCTCGCACGCTTCGAGTCCGCTGTGCCGCCCGACCCCCCGCGGGCGGCGCAGCGGGCACCACCGCTGACCGAGGGGAAGCCGTGCTCCTGACCCTGGACGACCCGGCCGCCGAGGACGCCGCGGTGGCCGGCGGGAAGGCCGCGACGCTGGCGCGTGCGAGGCGGCGCGGACTGCCCGTCCTCGACGGCTATGTCGTCCCTGCGCCGGCCGCGCGTGCATCGGTGGCGCGCGGCGCCGAGGCCCTGGCCACCCGCGGGAGCGGCGGGGCCCGACTCGCCACCATGGGCCAGGCACTCGACGACGACCTCGTGGCGGCGCTCGCCGAGGCCGTCACCACACTCGGCGGCGAGGCCATCGTGCGCTCGTCCACCGACCTCGAGGCAGGCGGCGCCTGGTCCGGTGCGTTCAGCTCCTTCGCCGACATCGATCGTGACACCGTCCCGACAGCCGTGCGTGGCTGCTGGGCGTCGCTGTTCGGGGTCGACGCGATCGAGCGGTTCGAGGCCGAGGGCATCGACCCGACCGACGTGGCGGTCGGCGTCCTGATCCAGCCCCAGCTCCACCCGACCGTCGCGGGGATCGGCCGGTCGCGCGCCGACGGCAGCGTCGAGATCGTCGCGACCGACGGCCCGCCGGCCGCGCTCGTCGGCGGCTGGGCCCGCGGCAGCCGCGCGACCGCCGGCGCCCAGGGGGCGGCGCACTGGGTCGACGAGCCCCTCGCCGGCGACGACATGCTCGGCGCCGTCACCGTCCTGGTGCGCGCCGCCGAGCACGAGCTCGGCTGCAACGTCATCGAGTGGGCCTGGGACGGCCACGCCGTGACGCTGCTGCAGGCCACCACCGTCGCCACCCCGGACGCACCGGCCGCCACGACCCGTCGCGAGGGCTCGGACTACGAGCGCGACGCGGCCCGTCGGCTCGCCACCTGGGCCGCCCGCTTCCCCGGTCAGGTCTGCGACGACCTCGTGCACGCCTGGGCCCTCGGCGCGCAGCATCTCGACCCCGAGGAGCTGCGCGAGACGTCGCCGATGCCGGACGCCGACCTCGCCACGGTGCGGACGCGGGCCGCCGAGCTGGCCGCCCAGGTGTTCGCCACCTCGCCGACCACCGCGCTCGACGAGGCCCGCGCGTTCCTGCGTGAGCTCCGCTCCCCCGCCCCCGGACCGGCGCTCGACCGGCTGCAGACGCTGCGGCGCCCGGACCCGCGGGCGGCCCGCGAGGTCGTCGCCGGCCTGCTCGGCCTCGGCGAGCAGCTGCTCGCCCGCGGCGCGATCGCGACGCTCGCGCAGGTGCTGCGGCTACGCCCCGACGAGCTCGAGCAGCGGCTCGCCGCCGACGTCGGCGGCCCGGCGCCGCGGGTCCGCGACGGGGCCGGCCCCTGGGAGCCCTTCCTCTTCGGCGTCGCCTGGTCGAACGGCGACGTGCGCACCGGCACGCCCGCCGGGCCGGGCGTCGGCGCCGGCCCCGCCCGGGTGATCACGAGCCCCGGCGTCGCGACACCGGCGGTACGTGCGGTCATCGTCGCGCCGCTGCCGTTCGCTGGCCTCGCACCGCTGCTCTGGAGCGCGGCCGGCCTGGTCACGACGGGCGGCTCGGCCGGCGCCCACCTCATGGAGGTGGCCCACTCGCTCGGGGTGCCGGTCGTCGTCGGCTGCGACCTCGAGGGCACACCGATCGACCCGTCAGCCGAACCGGCCCGCCCGGACCGGCAGGATGTCGTCGTGGCCATCGACGGGGACGCCGGCCACGTGGCCTTCTGCGATCTGGCAGGGACCCCGAGCGTGCCGGGAGACGGCTAGCGACGGGACGAACGACAGCGAGGAGCGCGCATGACCGCGACCGTGGGGATCGTCGGGCTCGGCATCATGGGGTCGGCCTTCGCGCAGCACCTCCACGACGCGGGGTTCGCGGTCGTCGGCTACGACCTCGTCGACGCGCGGGTCGCCGCCCTCGAGGAGCTCGGCGGGCGCAGCGCCGGCTCGCCGGGTGAGGTCGCGGCCGTCAGCGAGCTGCTGATCACCTCGCTGAACAAGCCCGAGGCCCTGGCGGCGGTCATCGACGGCGACGAGGGCATCGCCGCGAACGCCCGGCGAGGACTCGTCGTCGCGGACACGTCCACCTTCCCGCTCGACGTGAAGGAGGACGCCCGCGACCGGCTGGCGGCGGCGGGCGTCCCGATGCTCGACTGCACGATCAGCGGCACCGGCGCGCAGGCGCAGCGCCGGGACGTGGCCGTCTACGGCAGCGGCGACGAGGAGGCCTTCGAGCGGGTCCGCGACGCGTTCGCCGGCTTCGCCCGGGCGGTCCGCTACCTCGGCGCGTTCGGCAACGGCTCGCGGATGAAGTTCGTCGCGAACCATCTGGTCGCGATCCACAACCTCGCCACCGCCGAGGCGATCCTGCTCGGCATCCGCGCCGGCCTCGACCCGCACGCCGTCGTTGAGGTCATCGCGGAGGGCGCCGGCACCTCGCGGATCTTCGAGCTGCGCGGGCCGCTGATGGCCGAGGGCCGCTTCTCGCCACCGACCGCGTCGATGGCGACGTTCGCGAAGGACACGCACATCATCGGGGACTTCGCGGCGCAGGTCGGCGCACCGGTGCCGGTGTTCTCGGCGACGCTGCCGTTCTACACGGCCGGGATGGCGCGGGGGCTCGCCGACCAGGACGTGGCATCGCTGCTGACCGTGCTGCAGTCGATGGTCGACGGCGGTGCGGGCCCCGGCACGACCGGCGTCGTTCGCGGCACGACCGGCGCGGGCACCGGCACGGCTCCCGACGCGGGCACCGGCACGACACAGGAGGCATCCCCATGACCCTCACCCTGGCGACCGCGCGCACGATCGCGGACGCGACGCTCGCGGCCGGCCGGGAGCGCGGCTACAAGCCGCTGACCGTCGCCGTGTGCGACGCCGGCGGGCACCTCGTCGTCCTCGAGCGCGAGGACGGCTCGGGCATCATCCGCCCGCAGATCGCGACGGGGAAGGCGACCTCGGCGCTCGGGATGGGGCTCGACACCCGCGACATCGCCGGGATCGCCGAGCAGATCCCCCACTTCGTCGCCGCCGTCGGGGCGCTGGAGGGCGTGGCGCTCATCCCCGTGCCCGGCGGGGTGCTGATCCGCGACGACGACGGCACGGTCATCGGCGCGGTCGGCGTGTCGGGCGATACCTCCGACAAGGACGAGGAGTGCATCCGGGCCGCGCTGGCAGCCGCCGGGATCGCCGGCGACCGGCCGCCGCGGGCGGACGGCTGATGGCACGCCCGCAGGTGCACGTGCTGGCGCTCGGCGGCACGATCGCGATGACCGACGACGGCGGTGGCGGGGTCACCCCGACCCTCGACGCCGACGCGCTGCTGGCCGCGGTGCCGGCGCTCGAGGAGGTCGCGTCGGTCACCGCCGCCAGCTTCCGGCAGGTGCCGGGCGCGCACCTGTCCCTGGACGACCTCGTCGCGCTCGGAGCGGAGATCGCCCGGCGCGTCGCGGACGGCGCCGACGGAGTGGTCGTGACCCAGGGCACCGACACGATCGAGGAGACCGCGTTCGCCCTCGACCTGCTCGTCGACGGGGACACGCCGGTGGTCGTCACCGGCGCCATGCGCAACCCGGCCCAGCCCGGCGCCGACGGGCCGGCGAACCTGCTGAACGCCGTGCGGATCGCCGGCTCGACCGTGGCCCGGGGCGCCGGCACGGTCGTCGCGATGGACGACACGATCCATGCCGCCCGGTTCCTGCGCAAGGGCCACACCTCGCGACCGTCGGCGTTCGTGTCCGCGGGGGCCGGCCCGATCGGCTGGGTGAGCGAGGAACGGGTTCGCGTACCGCTGCACCCGCGCCGGCGCGTGCACGTCCCCGTGCCGGCGGACGCCTCACCGCCGCGGGTCGCGCTCGTCACCGCGGCGCTCGGCGACCCGCTGGCCTGGGCGGTCGACGCCGCGCTCGACGACGGGGCGGCCGGCGTGGTCGTCGCCGCGTTCGGTGCCGGCCATCTCGACGCCGACGCGGTCGACGTGATCGGGCGTGTGGCGGGGCGGGTGCCGGTGGTGCTGACCTCGCGGACCGGCGCCGGCGAGATCTACCGCGCCACCTACGGGTTCCCGGGCTCGGAGCGCGACCTCGTCGACCGCGGGGTGGTCACCGCCGGCGCGCTGGACGGCCCGAAGGCACGGATCCTGCTGGCCCTCGGACTCGCGGCGTCCTGGTCGGCCGACCAGCTCGCCGACGCCTACGAGCAGCTCATCGGCTGAGCGCCCGCGCGGCGGCGCGGGGCGGACGCCGCGGTGTGGGCGTTCGGTGTGCGGATCGCGTCGGGCGACGGAGTGAACGCGGGCCGGTGTGCGCGTCGCGTCAGGCGACGGGGCGCATGGCGGTCTCGTCGGCCACCGCCGGGGCGAGGACGACCGTGGCCTCCTGCTCGAGGAAGCGCGCGACGAGCGCGACCGCACGCTCGGCGTCGCCGTCGCGGCAGGCGGCGACGAGCTCGGCGCGCAGCGCGGTGGCGCGCTCCATCCAGGTGTCGTCGTGCTCCAGGCTCTCGGCGAGGAGCACCTGCGTCCGGTCGCGGAGGCCGTTCACCATGGTGATCAGCTCGTCGTTTCCGGCCTGCTCGAGCAGCGTGGCGTGGACCGCCCGGTCGGTGAGCAGCCACTGGGCCCGGTCCTCCGGGTCGCGCAGCAGGCCGATCAGGGCGTCGAGGTGCTCGTCGGCTGCGTCGTCGAGCGTGCCGACGGCCTTGGCGATCGCGAGCTGCTCGAGGTTCGTGCGGATCTCGTAGAGCTCCTCGATCTGCTCGACCGACGGGGAGGCGACCACGACCCCGCGGTGGGCGTCCCCGGTCAGCAGCCCCTCGGCGACGAGGCCGCGCAGGGCCTCGCGCACCGGCGTCGTCGAGGTCTGCATGCGCGTCGCGATGTTGCTCTGACGCAGGTGGGTGCCCGGCGTGAGCTGGCCGGTCACGAGCTCGTAGCGGAGGGTGTCCGCCACCGCCGACTGCGCGGTGCGGTAGCCGCCGGGGCCGCCACCGTGCGCAAGGGGATCCAGGGTGTCCATCGAAACCGTCCTCCGATGGCCGGCGCCGGGAGTAACGCCGACCGTTACTCCACATAACGTACAGTGCACGACCAACCTTCCTCCAGCGCCGGAGGCTGGCCGAAGGCCCAGGAACGTTTCGGGTCCTTCGCCCGGTTGGGCGGGACCGCGGTCAGGCCCTGTCGCGGCCTGTCACGACGGGGCCACGGCCGTTGCGACCGAGGCCAGCCGTCAGCTCCAGACGGCCGGGATGACGAGCAGGCTGACCGCCACCACCGTCGCGGTCAGCGGCGCGCCGAGCCGCCAGTAGTCCCCGAAGCGGTAGCCACCGAGGCCGTAGACGATCGTGTTCGTCTGGTAGCCGATCGGGGTCAGGAACGACGCCGAGGCGGCGACCGCCACGGCGATGGCGTACCCGTGTGGGTCGACGCCGACGCCGGCAGCGGCGCTCAGCGCGATCGGCACCATCAGCGCGGCCGCGGCGACGTTCGTGACGAGCTCGGTCAGGATCAGCGTCCCGATCATGATCGCCGCGAGCCCACCGACCGAGCCGGTGCGCGTCGCGATGGCCTCGATCCCGTGGGCGAGCACGGTGGCCAACCCGGATGACTGCACGGCGCCACCGAGGCCGATCGCGGCCGCCACGATGAGGAGCACGTCGAGGTCGAGGGCCTCCCGGGCCTGCCGGAAGCGTACGGTCCGCGTGCCGACGAGCACGGCGCACGCGCCGAGCACCGCCTCGACGAGCGACAGCCAGCCGACCGCCGCCACGATCACCATCGCGAGGACCGTGGCCATGACGAGCCCCCGCCGCGGGCTGGCGACCGCGAGGTGGTCGTCGAGGCCCACCACCACCGCGAAGTCGTAGCGTTCCCGCCATCGGGCCGCGAAGTCCGGGTCGGCGACGACGAGCAGCACGTCACCGGTGTGCAGCCGGATGCCCCCGAGCTTGCCCTCGACCCGCTCGCCGGCGCGGTGGATGGCGACGACCGCGCCGCCGTAGCGGCCGCGGAAGCTGACCTCCTTCAGCGTGCGGCCCGCCAGCGCCGAGGAGGAGCCGACGACGCACTCGTACATCCGGTGCCCGTCGCCCTCGAGGAGGTCGACCTGGGTGCCCTCGGCCAGCGCGAGCCCCTCGCGGGTCCGCAGGTCGCGGACCTGGTCGACACCGCCGACGAAGGTGAGCTCGTCGTCGGGGGTGATGGTCTCGTCGGGTGGCACGGGCACGACCTCGTCGCCGGGTCGGTCGATGCGCACGAGGAAGACGTTGTCGAGGTTTCTCAGGCCCGCATCCGCGACGGTCTTTCCCGCCAGGGGCCCGTCGGGGACCACGGAGAGCCGCACGGTGTAGGCCCGCTCGTTGCTCAGGACCTGCTGTGCCATCGTGCGGCGGTCGGGTAGGACCCGCGGGGCGATGAGGACGAGCAGGCCGAACCCGACGACCGCGATGGGCAGGCCGACGGGGGTGATCTCGAGGAAGCCGAAGGGCTTCGCCCCGGCCTGGGCGACCAGCCCGGAGACGACCAGGGTCGTCGAGGTCCCGATGACCGTGATCAGTCCACCGAGGATCGTCGCGAACGACAGCGGCATGAGGAAGTGCGAGACCGCCCTGCCCTGCCGCTCGGCCCAGCTGCGCACCATCGGGGCGAGGGTCGCGACGAGCGGGGTGTTCGCGATCACGGACGAGGAGGCGGCGACGGGCCCCAGCAGGCGCAGCAGCGCGGCGGTCTGGGTCTGCTCGCCGGACAGCGAGCGGGACAGCAGCCCCTCGAGGCCCGCATGGTCGCCGATCGCCCGCGCCACGACGAACAGGCCGGCGATCGTGATCGTCGCCGGGTTCGAGAGGCCCGCGAACGCCGTGCCGACGGGGACGGCCCGGGCGAGCACCAGGACGACGACCGCCCCGACCATGGCGGCAGCGGGCGGTGCGGACTCCCGAGTGAGCGCGCCGAACAGCGCCACGAGCACGGCGAGCGTGATCCACGCGTCGACGCTCATGCGGGCGTGTCCCCTCCTGCTGATCGAGGCGGAGTCTACGGCCAGCGGTCCGGTGCGCGGCACGGCACCGGGGGAAACGCGGCCTACCGTCAGGATGTGGGCGACCACGAGAGGTGACGCGTGACAGATGTCCTGCTGGGGCCGATGCTGCGGTTCGTCGACGGCCGGCGGGCGACCGTCTGGGTGGAGACGGACGGCCCCTGCGAGGTGAGCGTGCGCCTCACGGGCGGCGACGGCGCGGGCGGCGACGGCGCGGGCGGCGAGGACGGCGAGGACGCGCACGCGGGCGGCGCGGGCGGCGCGGGCGGCGCGGGCGGCGCGGTCCACCGGGCGCACACGTTCCACGTCGAGGGGCATCACTACGCGCTGGTGGTCGTCGACGGCCTCGAACCCGGGACGGTCACGCCGTACGCCGTGGCGGTCGACGACGAGCCGGCCTGGCCGCGCCCGCACGACGACCTGCCCGACCCTGTGATCCGGACCCCGGCGGGCGAGACGGTGCGGCTCGTGTTCGGATCCTGCCGGGCGGCAGCGCCGGTGCGGCCGCCGTGGAACCTTCCCTACGCCGAGGATCCGCACGGCCTCGGGGCCGACGCGCTCGTGGCCTACGCGGCACGACTGCGCGAGACGCCGCTGCAGGAGTGGCCGGACCTGCTGCTGCTGCTCGGCGACCAGGTCTACGCCGACGACGCCTCGCCGCAGACGCGTCGCTTCATCCGCCGCCGGCGCGACACGGACCGGCCGCCGGGCGAGGAGGTCGCCGGGTTCGAGGAGTACACGCACCTCTACCAGGAGTCATGGCGGCAGCCGGACGTGCGCTGGCTGCTGTCGACGCTGCCGACCGCGATGATGTTCGACGACCACGACATCACCGACGACTGGAACATCTCCGGGTCGTGGATCGCCGAGATGCGCCGGAAGGGCTGGTGGGACCGGCGGATCGTCGGCGGGCTCATGGCGTACTGGATCTACCAGCAGCTCGGCAACCTCTCCCCCGACGAGCTGTCCGACGACCCGCTCTGGACCGAGGTCCACGAGGCCGAGGACGCCGGCCCCACGCTGCGCCGGTTCGCGTTCGATGCCGACCGCGACCCCGGGGCCGCCCGCTGGGCCTACGACCGGCACCTCGGCCCGATGCACCTGATCGTGACCGACGCCCGGGCGGCGCGCACCTTCTCGGGCGACCGGCGGGACATGCTGGATCCCGACGAGTGGGACTGGCTGGCCGACCGGATGGGCGAGCCGACCCGCCACCTCGTGGTCGCCTCGACGGTGCCGGTGCTGCTGCCCCACACCATGCACGACGTGGAGGCGTGGAACGAGAAGCTGTGCGCCGGCGCGTGGGGGCGGCCGGTCGGCTGGGTGAGCGAGCGGCTGCGGCGCGCCATCGACCTCGAGCACTGGGCGGCGTTCGGCGACTCGTTCCACCGGCTCGTGGACCTGCTCGCCGGGACCGCCGGGCGCGCGGAGCCGCCCCGCTCGGTGGTGCTGCTCGCCGGCGACGTGCACAACGCGACGATCACGCGAGGACGGTTCGCCGACGCGCGGGCCCGCCTGCCGCTGTGGCAGGTGGTGTCGTCACCGCTGCGCCAGGAGGTCGAGCCGGCGGTCGAGAAGGCGTACGCCATGGGTGACTCGCGGCCGGCGCGGTGGGTCGCGCGGCAGCTGGCGCGGCTGGCCCGGGCGGACGAGCCCCGCGTGACGTGGGACGTCGTCGAGGGCCCCGTCTTCGCGCACCACATCGCGACCCTCGACGTGGACCCCGAGCAGGCGACGGCGCGCATCGAGGCGCTCACGGGCACGCCACGGGTGCTGCGGACGGTGGCGGAGCGCGACCTCGTCGAGCCCTGACCCGGCCGGCGCGGACCGGTCGGGCGCTGACCCGGGCGGCGCGGCGCTGCGCAGCGCCGCCAGCGATTTCGCTACCCAGAGTGACGTTGCTCCCACGCGCGTCGGAGTACGATCGGTCTCGATGCGTTCGGACCTCCGCAGCCGCCACCGTGATCAGCGCCGGATCCTCGCGGCGCTGACGCACGGCCGCCCCGTCGTGGTGCGGGGGCCGTCGGGTGTGGGCAAGACCACACTGCTGGCCGCCGTGGCCGCCCGCTGTGCCGAGCAGGGCGCCCGGGTCGTCCGGGTCACGGCCACCGCGGACGCCGCCGGCATCCCCTTCGGCTCCTTCGCCGGCCTCCTTCCCGACGAGGTCGGCAGCGGGGACGCGACCACGTTGCTGCACGGCCTGCGCGCCGAGCTGCGGGCCCGCGCGGGGCGGGACGGGCTGCTGCTCGTCGTCGACGACGCCCACGACCTCGACGAGGCGTCGGCCGCGCTGGTCCACCAGGTCGCCACCGGGGACGACCGGGTGGCCGTGCTGGCGGCCGTGCGGACGACCGCCGACGCCCCCGAGGCGATCGTCCGGCTGTGGCGGGACGAGCCGCGCGAGAGCGTGGAGCTGACGCCGCTCGACGACACGGAGGCGGCCGAGCTCGTCGGCGGGCTCCTCGACGGCCCGGTCACCGACGCGGCCGTTCGGGACCTGCAGCAGCTGGCATGCGGCAACGCCCGCTACCTGCGTGAGCTCGTCCTGGCGGCGCGCGACCACGGGACCCTCGCCGAGCGAGACGGCCGCTGGACCCTCGACGGGCCACTGCAGGTCCCGGCCCGCCTCGTCGACCTCGTCGCCAGCCGTATCCGCCGCCTCGACGGTGAAGCGCGGCGTGCGCTGGCGCTGGTGGCTCTCGGCGCGCCGCTCACGCTGGCGACGCTGGGCACCATGGTCGACACCGGCGTGCTGCGGCGGCTCGAGGACGCGGGCTGGCTGAAGGCCGAGGGCGAGGGCGCGGCCTGCCGGGTCGTCCCGGCGCATCCGGTCGACGCGGAGGTGGCCGCAGCCGAGCTCGGGCTCCTGCGTCGGCACGAGCTCCTCGCCGAGCTGGTCACCGCCGTCACCGCCACGGGCGATCCGGACGGCGCCGACCGGGTGCGGCTCGCCGCCTGGCGTCTGGAGCTGGGTGAGGGCGTCGCGGCCGACGAGCTGCTCGCCGCCGGCCGTGAGGCCCTGCGCGCCGACGACCACGATCTCGCCGAGACGCTGGCCGCAGCGGCCGTGGCGCGGGGCGAGGACCCGGAGTCGCGGCTGCTCCTCGGACAGGCGCTCAGCAGCAGCGAGCGTGCCGCCGATGCCGAGGAGGTGCTCGCCGCCGCCTGGGAGTCGGCGACCGCCCCGACGCTGCGTGCCCGGATCGCGCTCGCTCGGGCGCCGAACCTGGCCTTCCGACTGGAAGACGCCCCGGCGGCGACGCGCGTGCTCGACGAGGCCGCCGACCTGCCCGTCGGCGCGGACCTGCGCGACCAGATCGACGTCCTGCGGGCCCACGTGGCCGACGTGCTCGGCGACCTGTCCACGACGATCGCGGTCGCCGATCGCGTGCGCACGCGCGCCGACGCGTCCCCGCAGGCGCTGGTGACCGCGCTGACCTTCAGCAGCGTGGCCCGGACCATGCGGGCGGAGCTCGCCGCGGCCCGCCGGGACCTCGACGACGCCGAGCGGGTGATCGCGGCCACCCCGTCGCTGACCGCCACGACACCCGGTGTGCTCGGGGTGAACCGCGTCCTCGTCGACCTCGCTGCCGGCGACCTGCGCGACGGCGAGGAGGCCGCCCGCCGCGGCTACCGGCAGGCGCTGCGCGCCGGCGACGACGACCGCGCCAGCATCTGGGCCTCCACCTTCATCGAGGCGCTGTCGCTGCGCGGTCGGGTGCAGGAGGCCGAGCGGGTGGCCGGCGACGCCGTGGCGCTGCTGCGCCGGCGCGACCCGTTCGGGCTGCTGCCGATCCTGCTGGCCGGCCACGCGCGGACCCTCGCCCAGCTCGGTCGGACACAGCCGGCGCGGCGGCTGTTGGCCGAGCTCGACCGCAGCGCCCGGCACGACAGCCGGGCCGAGTACCCGCGCGCCGGGGCCCGCACCTGGATCCACGCCGCCGAGGGTGACCTCGCAAAGGGGGCCGCGATCGCGGAGGAGGGAGGTCGCCGGGCGCTGACGGGGTCGCTGGTGGTGTGGGGCGCGAGCCGGCTGCACGACGCGGTCCGGCTCGGCGAGGCCGCACGGGTCGCCGACCTGCTCGCCGAGCTCGCGCAGGCGGCGGAGGGTCGGCTGCTGCCGGCGCTGGCAGGTCACGCGCGGGCGCTGGCGGACCGCGACGCCGAGGGCCTGCTGGCCAGCTCGGAGGACCTCGAGCTGCTCGGCGCGGACCTGCTCGCGGCCGAGGCGGCCGCCCAGGCGGCGCACCTGCTGTCCGCCGACGGCTCCCGGCGCCGTGCCCTGCGGTCGACGCGCCGCGCGGCCGTCCTCGCGTCCGGCTGCCCGGGGGTGGTCAGCCCCGCGCTGGCCGCCGCCGACGCGCCCGACCCGCTGACCCGGCGGGAGCGCCAGATCGCGCTGCTCGCCGCCGGCGGCCGCACGAGCGCGGAGATCGCCGAGTCGCTCGTCATCTCGCACCGGACCGTGGACAACCATCTGTCGTCCGCGTACCGGAAGCTGGGGATCTCGGGGCGCGACGAGCTCGCGGCGGTGCTGGGGCGCGAGCCGGACTGACCGGAGTGAGACACCGATCGCCGGCGGCGCGCAGGGTGCGGCGCGCGCCGCCGGCGATCAGGTCAGGGGATCGGCTACCGGGATACGTGCGGGGTCGTCCCGACGAGAGCGGGATAGCCCCGCACGTATCACCGGCAGCGGACGGTGGGTCGGTGGCGGTCGGTCAGCGGCGGCGCTTCCACAGCGTGCCGGCGGCGCCCATGACGCTCAGACCGAGGGCGGCCAGGCCGCCACCGGTGCGCGGCAGCGCCGGCGCGGACGGGGCCCGGTTGGCCTCGGCCGGGGCGGTCTCCTGGGTGACGACCTTCGGCACGTTGACCGTGGTCTGCCCGGTGAGCGGACGGGTGTCGCAGGACGCGGTCACGGTCGCGGTGTCGTGGAGCAGTCCGGCTGCGGAGTCGTCGCCGACCGTGACGGTCAGGTCCACGCTCTTCGAGCCGCCCTTCTCGATCGGGCCGATGTCGTTCCAGGTGACCTTCGTGTCCGAGCTGTCGTCGGCCTTCGGGTCACTGGAGGTGACGCTCCACGTCACGCCCTCGTCGCCGGAGAGCGTGTCGACGACCTTCACGCCGGTGAGCCGGCAGTCGAAGGGGTTGTCGACCGTGATCGTGTAGGTGACGGGGTCGCCGGGCTGCACGGTGTCGGCGCTGGCCGTCTTCGAGACGGGGATGCCGACCTGCTCGCACTCGATTCCGCCGGCGGGGACGGTGGCGGAGGTCTCCATGTGGCCGATGCGGACGTTGGCGCCCTGGCCGACGCCGGCGACGGTCAGCAGCTCCACGTCGACCACGTCGACCGCTGCGGCGACCGAGGTGCCGTCCGCGGTGATGGCCGGCGAGGTGTCGGCGTTGCCGCCGATGGCACGCGGGTCCTCGCCGATCTTGATCTTCGCGAGCGACGTGCCGTTGCCGTCACCGAGGTCGATGACCTGCCCCTCGCCGCCGGCGATGTCCTGGGTGGTGAGCTGGCCGGCGACCTGGCCGTTCTGGATGACGCGGACGACCGGGGTGGACGGCGAGGTGTCGGCCGGGCCGTAGTGGACGAACCCGGTGCCGGGCACGCCGGTGGCGTGGGCCTGCAGGACCCACTCGCCGAGGACCTCGACGGTGAACTCGTTCGCGGTGCCCTTGAAGAAGGTGACGGGGGCGATCGTCTCGCGGACCTCGGAGGTCAGTCCGTTCGCGTTGCCGACCGTGTTGCCGTCCTTGTCGACCTGCGGCGCGAGGTAGTTCCGCGACAGCGTCTGGGAGACCGCACGGTCGGGGTTCGGTGCGTCGGCGGCGACGACCGGCTGCTGGAGCGAGTCGTCGTCGTTGGCCTGCTGGTTCTGGCTCAGCAGCTGCGCGTTGGCCGCGTAGCCGAGGCCGTAGGAGAGGTCGCCCGACAGCGGGCAGCTGCCCGGGTCGTAGGTGGCCTGTGCCTGCCCGCGCAGCAGCGACGCGTAGGCGAGCGGCGCGCCCGGGACGGGGCCGGCCTCCTCGGTGACGAGGTCGGTCGAGGGCGGAGCGGCCGCCTCGGCCTTGGAGGCGAGGATCGCCTGGTTCACGGCGCCGGGCACGTCGACGCCGCCGCCGAGCTCGAGGCCCGAGCCGCGGCCGTAGGCGTTCTTGCCCTGCTCGGCCGGCTGGACCTGCACGCCCATCTCGTTCGACTGCGCATCGGCGAGGCCGCCGGTGTCCGTGGTCGCACCGGAGAACGCCACGTCGGCGTTGAGGACCCGGGTTCCGCCGTCGGCGACGCTGCCCTGGGTCAGCCCGCTGACGTGGACCGCGGTGCCGGTCGCGTACGCGTCGAAGGTGGCCTGGTCGAAGGGCGTCTGGGCGCTGGCTGCCGGGGCAGCGACGGCGACCGCGAGGAGCGCGGCGGCGCCGGCGCCGACCCACCGCGCAGCGCGGCGGCGTGTCGGTGCGAACATGGGCGGGGTTCCTTGTCGGTGGTGGCAATCGTCGGATGGGTTGCCGGTCGGCACGGCCTGCAGCCGGCCGACCTCACCCTCGCCAACGAGCGCGACCGCGCTCCGTGACGGCCTCGTCGCGCGTCGGCGGGCCCGAGTTCGGCATTCCGGGCGCTGGCCACTGGACGAACGGTGGTAGGGCAGCGTGGGTCATGCGGGATGGGGGCAGGGCGTCGGTGCGGCCGCCCGCGGGGCGTTCGGTGCGGCCGCACGCGTGGCGTCGGTGCGGCCGCCCGCGCGCGTCGGTGCGGCACGTCGCGCGGCTCAGGACCCGGCGCGGGTGAGCCGGACCGTCACCTCGTCGGCGCCGGGTCGGTTGCGCAGCACCACGACCCGCGCGCCGGGTGCAGAGGTGACGCGCGCGCCGGTGACCGCGAGGTCGTACCCGTCGGGGTAGTGCAGCGGCGAGACGAAGATCTCGGTGGGGCCGGCGGCCGGTCGCGGCCGGTAGGTGTAGGAGAACGCGCCGGTGTCCGGATCGAAGGACAGGGCGGTCGGCACGCCGGCGGTCGCCTGCGGGTAGGTCCGCACGAGGATCCGTGCCTTGTCCGTCTTCAGCGTGGACAGGTCGGCGTCGTCGCGGAACAGGCCCTGTCCGCCGGAGTCCTGGCTCTCGGTCGTCGGGTCGTGCCACTCCTTGTACTGCCAGTACTGCCAGCCGGTGAGGTGCGCGTCGGCCTCGGCGGTGATCTGCCGGAGGTCGGCGAGGTCGTCGGACGCGCCGAACTCGGTGACGAGCGAGGTGGCCTGCATCTGGTCGCGGGCGTCGTCCTGGTTGTCCCACACGAGGCCGTGGAGCTGCGCGCAGCCGGGCAGGTCCGTGAAGCCCTGGGCGTGCAGCGCGGCGGCGGGCAGGCAGTAGTCGTGCCACGAGAAGCCGACGTTGTCGTCGGCGACCGGCCCCATGTTCGAGCGCGCCCCGAAGTTGAACAGCACCTGCGGCTCGTACCAGACGAGGTTGGCGGGGTCGGCCGCACGGATCGCGGTGAGCAGCCGGCGCCAGGTCGGCTGCAGCACCTGCGTGTCGAACACCGGGCAGCCCTGCGGGTTCGCGCACGTCGGGTACTGGGAGCCGGGCCAGGGCTCGTTCATGAGGTCGTAGCCCATCGAGTAGGGCTGGTCGGCGAACCGCGCGGCGACGGCCTGCCAGGCCGCGGCGTAGCGGCCGACGAGCCCGTCGCGGTCGAGCCAGAACGAGTCGAAGGCCTCGCTGACCTGGGGCGTGAGGTAGTTGCCGGGGAAGCCGAAGGTCGGCGGCGGCAGCGCGCCGGTGGCGGGCTGGTCCACGGACCAGTCGGGGAAGCCCTCGCCCTGGAAGCGCTCGTTGTACATGTCCTGGTGGAAGTCGAAGAGCGTCCAGATGTGGTGGGCGGCGAGCAGGTCCGCCACCCGGTCGACCGCGTCGAGGTAGCCCGGGTCGACCTGCGTCGGGCTGCGGCATCACCCCGGCGAACAGCGTGCCGAGCCGGACGGTGTTGAACCCGTGCTCGGCGAGCCAGGCGGCGTCGGCGTCGGTGAACCCGGCGGGCGTGGCGGGCGGGGCGTAGGGCGGGGTCTTCCAGACGGCGTTCACACCGTGCAGGAGCACCACCCGGCCGGCGTCGTCGACCATCCAGCGACCCTCACGGTGCAGGCGCGGCGCCGGGGCACGGGCATCCGGCGAGGCATCCGTGGTGGTCGGGCTGGCGGGTACGGCGGTCGCGGCGGTCGCGGCTCGCGGCCGGCGTCGTAGTCCCGGCGGGCACGGCGGGCGCGGGGCGGGCGGCGACGACGCTGAGGGCGAGCGATCCGAGGGCGATGGCCGCGAAGGTCGCGGCACGTCGACGGGGGTGGCGCACGGCGGGACTCCGGGGCTGGGTGCTCGAGCTCGTCATCGCACTTCGACGTGCCCGGCGTCGTCCCCTGCGCCCGGTCGGGAGGGTCACCGCGGTCGGGACGGTCGTCGCGGTCGGGACGGCCGTCGGTCGCGACGGTCGGATCGGGACGGCCGCCGAGCGGATCGGGACGGTCGTCGTGGCCAGGCCGGGCCGGTTGGACCTCGTGCGAGGCTCGGTGGCTCACGATCCTGTCAGGCAGCGTCCGGCGGCCGCCTCAGCCACCCGGGGAGCGCGGCGCCGACACCGAGAGGAGTGCCACCATGAACGGGAAGGTCATCGTCAACGGGAGCACGCATCTGTGCCCGGCCCTCGGCGACAGCGCCGATCCGCGTCGCTGCCTGTCCTGCGCGCGGATGGTCGAGGTGCACGGGCACCGCGACGACGCCTACGTCTGGTGCCGGGCCGAGCAGCCGACCGCCGGCGCGCCGGTCGGGGTCGCCCTCACCTGACCCGGCCGAGACGCGTCGTCCTGCCGACCCCTGCCCTCCCTCTCCGGAATACGTGCGGGGTTGTACCGACGTCAGCGGGATAACGCCTCACACATCCGTGAGCGGGTGGATGGTCCGGCCGTCGGGGAGGCGGATCGCGTCGGCGAGATCCTCGTCGGCGGCGACCGCCGCGTCGGGCCAGACGACGCACCGCTCGACGCGGCCGGCCACCGACGCGCCGGCACCGATGACCGACCAGCTCGCCTCGCCGGTGATCGTCGCCCCCTCGCCGGCCACCACAGCCCCACCGGCCGCCGCGAGGTTCGCGCCGAGATAGTCCACGGGCGTGCCGCAGTCGATGTACGCCCCGGTGACGGGCACGAGCTCGAGCCGACCCGCCCCCGCGAGCCGGCGCCACACCACCTCGTACAGCCCCGTGGGGCGGGCCTCGAGCGCCGCCGCCTCGGCCGCCGGGAGCAGCGACGCGCCGGCGAACCGCCACAGCCCGTGGAAGTCCGCCCGCGCCGGGTCGAACGCGACCAGCAGCCGTGCCGTCTCGCCCGACCAGCCCTCGACGAGCCGGGCGAGGTCGCCGTCACCGGCGGGCAGCCACGCGTCGACGTTGTGGACCAGCACGGCGCGGCCGTCGACCCAGCCCCGCAGCTGGCCGATCGCGCCGGCGGTGCCGAGCGCCTCGGGCTCCTCGACGGACAGCTGCGCCGCTCGGGCCCGGCGTGCCCCCCCGGGCGCGCCGTCCCCGGCCAGGTGGGTGCGCAGCTGGTCGGCGTGGTGGTGGGCGTTCACGGCGACCCGCTCGCCGTCGGCGTCGCCGAGCACCGCCCCCACCCGATCGAGCGCCAGGTCCAGCAGCGCCACGTTCCCGACCGGGCACAGCGCCTTCGGCCGCAGCTCGGTCAGCGGCCGCAGCCGGGTGCCGGCGCCGGCGGCGAGCACGACGGCGCACAGCTCCGACATCGACCTTACCCCTTCCGGTCCGCTACCAGCGGAAGTCGATGGGGCGGCGACCGGCGTGCTCCGCGAGCCGCTTGACGGTGGACGGCGCCGATCCCTCGGGAAGGTCGTCGGGCGAGAAGAAGTCGACGCGGTCGATCTCTCCACCGCGGGCCCGGATCTTGCCGGTCCAGTCGCCGGGTCCGAAGACGAACACGGCGACGTGGTCGGACTTGCCCTCGAAGAAGTTCGTGTACACGCCGAGGAGCGGGACCTTGCTGGGCTCGGCGGTCACCTCGATGCCGGTCTCCTCGCGGATCTCGCGGCACATGGCGTCGAAGATCTGCTCACGACGATGGACCATCCCGCCCGGCAGGTACCAGTGGCGCTCGCCGTAGGTGTGCCGGACGAGGCAGACCCTCCCGTCTCCGTCGGTGACGATCGCCCGCGCCCCGACGGTCAGCGGCGCGGTGAGGGCCCACCACCTCCGCGCGACCGGCAGCCCGAGCCGAAGGATCCATCGCCGCAGGAACGGGCTGACCGTGGCGAGGTTGCGCAGCCAGCGCTGGATGAGGTCGGTCATCGCCGCACCCGGACCTCGACGACACCGTTGTTCACCCGCGCGTCGAAGGAGGGTTGCGGTGCGGTGGCCGGTCCACGCACGACCGTGCCGTCGTCCATCCGGAAGGTGGAGTGGTGCCACGGGCACGACACCTCGGGGACGCCGTCGGTGTGGACGTGGCCCTGGTGCAGGGGGCCGCCGAGGTGGCTGCAGCGGTCGGCGACGGCATGGATGGCGCCGTTGCCGCGGAAGATCGCGACCCCGACCTCGCCGACGGTGGCGTGGGTGAGGGTGCCCTCGGGCACGTCGTCGAGGGGCAGGGTCGGCTGCCAGCCGTCCGGCAGCTCGGCGAAGACGTTCTCGTCGACGCCGATGCCGCGCCGGTAGGTGAGGTGGCCTCCGAGGTAGCCGCTCACGCTGATGAGCCCGAGCCCGAGCCATCCGAGCAGCCGGGCACGGATCCCGTGGCCGCGCGCGCGGTCGAGCAGCGACCAGGCGTAGACGAGCAGCGCGGCACCGTTCGCGCCGGCGTGCACGAGCCCGACGCGCTGGGTCTCGCCGTGCGTGTCGCTCCAGTCGTTCAGCCCGGTGGCGGCCGTCGGGATCGCCGCCAGCAGACCGACCATGATGAGCGTCGCCGAGGCCCGGGAGGCCCAGCGGCCCGGGAGCGCGTCGAGGACCGCGGCCGCCGTGAACATGCCGTTCGGCACGTCCGTGAGGGCGGGGTGGAGCGGGTGGGAGATCGGGGTGCCGCTCAGCACCGAGCGCACCGTGGGGTCACCGAGCACGCCGCGGACCGCGCTGGCGACCCGCTCCGCGACAGGGTCGAGCGCTTCGGCGGACTCGAGTCGCTCGAGCGCCTGCTCGAGGGCGTGGTTCGTCCCCATCGCGTCGGCCATGATCCGCTGCTCCCTCCGCCGGTGTCCCGTGAGGCTATGCACGTGGCCACCCGGACACCAGGGCCGGCACGGCCGCAGGTCGACCGTCCGGTCGACCGGCACCGCGGGAGATACCCCGGCCGGTACGCGCGAGTATGGTGGCGCGCCATGACCTCGCTCCTCCTCTTCATCACCGGCATCGGCACCGGGATCCTCGGTGCCCTGGTCGGAATCGGCGGCGGCGTGGTGCTGGTGCCGGCGCTGCTGCTCGGGTTCGGGCTGAACATCAAGGTGGCCGTGGCGACGTCGCTCGTGTCGGTGATCGCGACCTCGACCGCCGCAGGCTCCGCCTATGTCAAGGAGGGCGTCGCGAACATGCGGCTCGGGATCGTGCTCGAGATCGCGACGGCGCTCGGCGGGCTGTCGGGCGGGCTGATCGCGACGCTGCTGTCCGGCGAGGTCATCGCCGGGACGTTCAGCATCGTCATGTTCGTCACGGCCGTGCTGCTGGTCCGCGACGTGCAGCCGTCGGTGCACCCGTCGACCGCGGCGGCGACGGCTGCCGGCCCGACCGTCCGGGCGATGGCGACCTCGTTCGACGACCAGGGTGAGACGGTCTCCTACCAGCCGCACCGGCTCGCGGCCGGGATGGGTGTGTCATCGATCGCCGGGGTGCTGTCCGGACTGCTCGGCGTCGGTGGCGGGTTCGTGAAGGTCCCGGCGATGAACCTCGTGATGGGGGTGCCCATCAAGGCAGCGGCGGCGACGTCCAACTTCATGATCGGGGTGACCGCGCTCGCCAGCCTCACCGCCTACCTCGCGCGCGGCCACGTCGACCCGGCGGTGGCGGCGCCGGTGGCGCTCGGGATAACGCTCGGGGCCGTGGCCGGAACCCGGCTGTCGGCGGTGACGGCCTCCCGGAGGGTCAAGGCGGTGCTGGCGGTCGTGCTCGTCGGCGTGGCCATCCAGATGCTGTTCTTCGCGATGGGGCACCGCCTTGCCGGCTGAACGGAAGGCGCACCCCCGGGCGGAGCGGCTCGCCGCGCGCGAGAAGCAGATCGGCGAGACGGTCATCCCGCTGCTGCTCCGCACCGGGCTGGCGGTCGCGTCGATCCTCATGGTCGTCGGCCTGGTCGTCCGCGAGGCCGGCGGTGGCGGCGACGCCGGGCACGGGATCCTCATGGCGGGTGTGGTGGTGCTCGGGTTCACGCCGGCGGCGCGGCTCGTCGCCCTGCTCGTGCTGTGGCTGCTCGAGCGTGACTGGCGCTACGCGGCCCTCGCGGCACTGACGGTGACGGTCATCGCCGTGTCGATCGCGGTCGGTGCCGGCTGACGACAGCGCCGGCTGACGACAGCGCCGGCTGACGCCGGTGCCGGCCGACGACAGCGCCGGCTGACGACGAGCGGCCCACCACACCGGCGGATGCACCGCCACCGTGGGTCACACAGGGCCGAAGGACCCTTGTCCCATCGCGGTCGTAGTCGTCACCCTCGTGGCGCCGCAGGGGTCGAGAGGGATGACGATGGCCGCCAGACGACGAACGACCGTGCGCTCCGTCGACAACGGACAGGTGTGGTGCTGCGCGCAGGGCGACTACGTGGCCGCCCAGGGGTGCCTCGGTTGCGAGCACTTCCGCGACCTGCTGGCGCGGGGCAACGGCGCGGTGTTCGTCCGGTGCGAACCCGAGGAGCGTGACTGCGCACAGCAGACTGTGGTCGAGTTCGAGGAGGAGCTGCGCCGGTACGGCTGAGCCCGCCGGCTCTGGCGCTCCGCCGCGCCACCCTCGCGAGCGGCGACCGTCACCACATCACCCGACGGCCACAACGCGACGCTCCCGGTCACCTCACGGTGCCGGGAGCGTCGACGTTGAAGCGTCGGCTAGATCATCAGCCTTGCTGACGGCGACGGTAGGCGAGCAGCGCCGCACCGACGACGAGCAGCATGGCGATCAGCACGTGCAGCGGGGTGATCCCGAAGCCGTTGGAGGCACCGGCCTGCTCGGGCCGCGGCCCCGCGGCCTGCTCGACCCGCAGGTTCATGACCCGCGACTCGGCCTGACCGTCCTGGTTCGTGCCTTCGACCTTGAGCTGGTAGTCGCCCGGCTCAAGGTCTGGCGGCAGCTGGATGTCCTGCGACACGGGCCCGTCGGGACCGGACGCCACCTGCGCGACCAGCTCGCGGTCGTTCGAGCCCCGCTTCGCCGCCGTCGTCTTGGTGTCCTGCGGCGCCGAGTCGTTGCTCTGGGCCGTGCTCTGCGAGCCCTGGTTGTGGGTGACCGTGACGGTGCACTTCTCCCACCTCCTGGAGCCGGCAGGGCACTCGATGTGGATCGTCACGTTCTTGTTCTGGATCGTGATGTCCACGCCGGGCGACGGCGACGGCGACGGTGACGGGGACGGAGGTGGCGGTGGGTACTGGGCCCACGCCGGCGTGGCCACCAGGGCCAGGCCGAGCATGAGCATCATGACGATGAGACGCTGGAACTTCACGTTGTTTCCCCCTCGAGGAGTGCGAGTCATGCCCCGGTTCCCCCTCATGCCTTGGCCGCCTGGTCAACCATGACCTGACAGACTGCCTGCTCGCCACCGAGTGTGACGATGCGATCCGGTGCGACCCGACTGATCTCGTTGCCCACCGAGTCCGGAAGCGGACCGCAGGAAGGTACCAGCAGGATCGGGCCGCTGGTGAGGACCCCACCGGCGACGGCGTCCGCGAGCACGTCGGCCCGGGCGATGATCGCGTCGGTCGCGCCGTCCGGGAAGGCGTGCTTGCTGATCTCGATGGCCGTCTCGAAGCGGCTCGGGCCGGCGAGGCGGTCACTCGGGCGGCTCCCGGCCGCCTGGTTCAACATGCTGTCACAGACGGCGGACGTGCCGCCGAGTGCGTAGACGGTGTCGGGGTTCAGCCGGTCGATCTCCTGCTTGACCGCCGTCGGCAGGGTGCCGCAGGAGGGGACGAGCAGGACCGGACCGTTCATGAGGACGCCACCGGCGACCGCGTCGGCGAACACGTCGGCGCGGGCCAGGTACACCTCGGTCGCATCGGCCGGGTTGCGGAACTCGGCCTGGGAGATCTTGACCGCCGTTTCGATACGGCTCGTCCCGTAGTGACGGGCGGAGCGGCGACCCTGCGCGGCCTGTGCGAGGATGCTGCTCGACACGGCCTGCTGTCCGCCGAGCGCAACCACACGGGTCGGGTTGAGACGGTCGATCTCCGTCTTCACGACGCCGGGCAGCGTGCCCTCCGATGGGACCAGCAGGATGGGACCGTCGGTCAGCACGCCGCCAGCGACCGCGTCGGCGAACACGTCCTGCCGCGCGATGTAGACGTTGTCGACCGGGCCGTTCGGGAACTCCTGGCGCGAGATCGAGACCGAGGTCTCGATGCGGTTCTTGCCGAAGAGACGAAGGGTGTCGCGCCGGGTCGTCGTCTGCTGGACGACGCGCACGAAGCTGCCGTCGTTCGGCGCGATGTCGCGGTGCACGACCTGGCCGTCGTCGTAGAACATGCCGGGCGCGACGGCGACGTCGGTGCTGCCACCGATGCAGGACGGCTCGATGCCCGACGACTCGTACCAGCCGGTGTAGGCCGCCGACGCCTCGCAGGCGACGGTCTGCTGGTCGCTGCGGATGTCCAGCACCCGCGTCTGCAGGACGCCGTTGGCGTCGCGGCTGAACTCGGCGAAGAACTCACCCTGGCCGTCGTTGTTCGTGTCGATGAACCAGCCGACGAACGTCCCGTTGTCCCAGGCCGGGTCCGTCCGGGCGTCGGTCGGCTGCGCGACGCGGGCCGCCAGGGTCAGCGTGGGGCCGAAGCCGACGCAGAACTCCTGGATGTCGGCGCGCGGCTCGGTCGTCGGCGCGTCGGTGTCGTTGTTGACGGTGTCGCCCGACGTGTCCGTGAAGCAGGACTGATCGCCGGACCCCGTGGCCTGCGGCTGCGTCGACTGCGCGCGGGAGCTGCCCTGCTGCGTGACGGCGGCACGCGCCGCCAGCGCGGTCTGGAGGTTGCTCTGCGACGACGACGCCGAGGCCGCCGATGGCGCCGCCATCAGCCCTACGGCGAGCGTCGCGGCGGTGAATGCGACGAGCGGGCGGCGTGCGAGATGCCCCTGTGCCATGCGGAGTTCCCCCCAAAGAAGCGATGTGGCCGTTCGGTCGATGAACGGCGGTCCGTACTGTAAACACGGAGGCGGGGTCGGGCGCAAGAACTTTCTCCGATTCCGGCCAGATCTGGCCGGGGGCGCCCCATCCGCACCACTGCCAACAGTTGGCTACCCGCACCACGATCGGACGGCGGGCGGGTGCCACGTCGCCTGTGCTGGCCGGGTCAGAGGCCACAAGAGGCGTCTGCCCCGAACGAGACCCAGCTCGTCGCCTTCCGTGCGTTCTGCGCACGTTCGCAGCCCGCTGCCAGCACGCGATCCCGGCGTCCCACCACCTCAGCCGGACAGTCGGTCCCGCCACCGCGGCGCCGACGACGTCACTGGCCGTGCCGTTCACCTCACCGAACGCATCGACCACCGCGCCGGCGGGCACCTGCACGCGGTCGCCGGGTCGCAGCCGCACGGCCGCGACGAAGCGTCCGCTCAGCGGGTCGTAGGTGGCGGTCACCGTCTCCTGCCGGCCGCTGCCGTTGCGGGTCACCACGACCGTCGCCTTTCGCGCGGCCCCCGTGTCCGCCCACGGCCGGAACGTACAGGCGAAGCAGAACCGCTCGTCGTCGGCGGCCGTGCCCGGGTCGTAGCCGCGGACCTCGGGGGTGTCCTCGATGAAGTCGAACGGGGACGCGTACGAGTCCGGATAGTCGATCGGCTGGGCGGTGCTCGTGTCGAACAGCGTCTCGGTGTTCGAGGTCGCGACCGGGAAGTCGGGCGCCGGCCCGACCGTGAACGACACCTGGTCGCGGCCGTCGATGCGCAGGTCGTCGACGGTCAGCCCGCCCCAGGGCGAGACGGTGAAGGGCTCGGAGGTGAGCTGGTACGGCGTCACGCGCCCCGTCGGGTCTGCCGCGTGGCATGGCGCCGCCGAGGGGTCGTTGGCCGTGGCGCCGCCGACGGCCGCACGGTGGCAGCCGGTGATCACGAAGCGGTAGGTGCCCGCCGGGGTCTGCATCCGGCGGGTGCCCGTGGCGTCGGGCAGTGGGAACTGACCGTCGAACGCTTCGAACGTCGCGGTCCACGGCCACGCGTACTGCCCGGCCCGGTAGGCGGGCAGCTGCTCGGCCTGCGGGTAGTCGACCATGACCTCGACCTCACCCTCCCCGGTGGCGTACGGCTGCCAGGCGCCGGCGTCGTCGGCGTCGCATCCGCCGGCCGGATCGACGCACCGCTCGACCGACACGTCCGGCGTGTCCGTGTAGGTCGAGCCGCCGGTCCAGGACACCTGCGCGGTGGCGAACCGGGTGATGTCGGCCGGCTGCGACGTGATCGCCGGGCTGCCGCCGTCGGCGGGCAGCGTGGCCTCGTAGGCGGCGGTGCCGGCGGTGGCGACGGTGCCGACCTCTGGACCCAGGCCTCCATGCGCGCCTGCTCGGCGGCCGCGGCCTGGTCCTTCGCGCTGAGCTCGAGTGCCGGCGCGCCCTTCAGCGACGCGGCGAGCCGTGACAGCCGGGTGGCGAGGAAGTCGGACGAGTGCGGCCCGAGCCCCTCCAGCGCCTTGCGGTAGTGGTCGTGGGACTGGAACTCGCGGTAGGACGGGATGTAGCCGAAGTAGTCGTTCGACATCGCCACCGGCAGCACGAGCGCGTACCCGCCGCCGTCCATCGCGCCGTCGAGCTCCTCGTGGGTGAAGTTGCCCCACACCTGCGCGGGGTCGGTGGGCTCGGACTCGGCGGCGAGGCTGTTGCCGGGCGCGTCCCAGCCGGCCGCGTCGTTGTAGATCTGTGCCTTCATGCGCCGGAAGGCCGCGTCGGGCACGGGGTCGAGCCACTCGGGCTGCCCGTCGCGGGGCGGCAGGTACGCCGACGGCTTCCAGTTCGGGTTGCGGCAGCGCCACTGGGCCGCGTCGGCGGCGTCGGCCGCGTCGGCAGCGTCGGCGACCGTCAGGTCGTTCCCCTCGGCGTCGAGGGGCACGCACCAGAACTCGCCGTTCTCGTCGGGGAGCACGACCGGGCCGTGCCCCTCGTCGATCCGGCCGTCCCCGTCGCTGTCCTGACCGTCGTAGATCACGCCGGGCTGCCAGTCCGGCTGGGTGTAGTTCGCGGTCCAGTCCCAGCCGTACCAGAGGTCGCCGTGGGTGGTGTTGAGGCGCGTCTCGATGTTGCGGGACTGGTCGGCGAACTGCTCGCACGGGCAGATCGTGATGCCGATCTGACCGAGCCGGAAGGCCTGCAGGTGGACGGCGACGGTCTCCTCGAGGGCGACGGCGGACGGGAACCCGTAGTTGTCGGGCACCGGCACGCCGGCGGCACGCAGCGTGTCGTAGGTGACGCGCGGGTCGATGCCGGCCTGTGACAGGACGGGGTTGCCGCCGTTCGAGCCGAACGCGAACTCGCAGTCGGGCAGCCCGACGACGGGCACGCCGGGGTTGCCACGGAAGGCCTTCTCGGTGCGGCAGTTCGACACCGTGGGCGACAGGCGGGCGCCGGGCGGCATCACGTCGACGCTGCTCGTGCCGACGGGCAGGTCGGTGCGCCAGGGCACCACCGTCGTGGGTGTGGCGACCGGCGTGCCGGCGCGGGTCCGGGGGACCTCCACGCCGTCGATGCCGGCGGTGATGGCGGCCCGGGTCGTCTCGATGGCGTCGGACACCAGGCGGGCGGCGTACTCGACCTGCCGGTACTCGCGGTGGGCGAACTCCTGGCGCAGCTGCGGGGCGTGGGCGGCGGCGTCCTTGCCGGTCTCGGACGTGCCGAGGTCGCGTTGCGACAGCAGGGTCACCCCGCCGACCTCGCGGTCGACGATCCGGTAGGTGGTGTTGACCCACTCGGAGGCGAGGAGGTCGTTGCCGTCGAGCATCTCGGGGTGCTCGCCCCACACGAACCAGGTCGCCAGCGGCGATCGGGTGCGACGGGTCGGAGATGTCGTCGAACGCGACGACCGACAGGGACGGGTCGACGTCGGTCTCGGGGTAGCCGGCGGGGGTGCCGTCGTCGGCGACGGTCGGCCCGTAGGAGTGGCGCTTGACGAGAGTGAAGTCCGAGGCCGCGGCGCCGACCCGGACGGGACGCAGGTCGGAGGCGGCGGCGATGACCGCGTCGGCGAGCCGGCGGGCGCGGGCGTCGAAGAACCGGAGGTCGAACACGTCCTCGAACGCCCACGGCCCCCACGCGGTCGACGAGTAGTAGGGCGAGGAGTGCGAGTGGGAGACGGAGACGACGAGGTTGTCGCGTGTGATCCCGGTCGCCGGGCCGTCGGCCAGGCCGAGCTCGACCTGCCGGTCGTGGTCGGCGAGCAGCTGCGCCACCCGACGGTTGAGGACGTCCTGGGGGATGTACATGTCGTCGGCGACGACGGCGAACCGTTCGCCGTTGGCGCCCTGGACGACGAGCGCGCGGGCCCACTCGCGGCCCTGGATGCCGTAGGACGCCTCGGCGGTGGTGGAGTGGGCGTTCGGGTCGATCCCGTTGTCGTCGTGGTAGTCGATCATCCCGGGTGCCTTGCCGGCGTACTGGCCGGCGGCGGCGCCGACGTGCCAGGTGGCGTCGAGCTTCGCGGCGCCGGCCAGCACGCGTGCCCGCGGCGTGCCTCGAGGACCGAGCCGTCATCGGCCGGTGCCGCGTGGCAGGCCACAACCGGCTGCGGCCGACGCCGCGCCGACGGCGGATGCCTGTCCCGCGCGGGCCGCCCGACCCGGAGTCACCAGATCGGCGGATGCCGGAGCACCGGTCACGGCGAGCGCAGCGAGCAGCGCGACGGGCAGTGCGAGAAGCCGAGAACGGCGCATGAGATCCCTCGAACACGGGCGACACGGGAACGCGCCGCCCCTACTCCCCGAGAGCGTGCGCTGACTCAGCGTTCGACGTGGGGGCGGCGAATCCCTTCCGGGCGTGGTGTCGGGCGGGCCTTTAGCTCGCCGCGATACCGTTCGCGCGGGCTCGACGCGGACGGGGACAAGACGTGACACGGCGCTGGCGGCTGGCGCTCGACGTGGCGCTCGTGGTCTATCTCGGCGTCGTGTCGTGGCTGACCTTCGGTCCGCCTCCGCCGCTCCCGGACCTGGGACCCCCGACGGTCCTGGAGCGACTGGCGAACATCGCGATGTTCGTCCCGGGTGGCGTACTGCTGCGGCTGCGTGTGCGCTGGCGGCCGACCGCGATCGTCGTGCTGCTGGCCGTCTGGTCGGCGGGCATCGAGCTGACGCAGCTGGCGTTCCTCACCTGGCGCACGCCGGACATCGGCGACGTGATCATGAACACGACCGGCGCGGTCATCGGGGTCGCTGCGGCGCGCGCATGGGCGGCCTCGATGACCGACGCGAGGTTCTGAGCGACAGCCCGGGCCAGCCACCCGGGCCAGGCACCCGTGCCAGCCACCCGGGGCAACCATCCGAGGCCGGCATCCCGGCCGGGAACGGCCTCTCGCTCGATGGAAACCTGGGCGCCTCGCCGTGAACCGGCACACCCTGTCATCGATGGCAGACCGGCGCGGCCACCCGCGGGTGGCCGGTCGGGTCAGCCGGGTTGTGGCGTGCCGGGACGCCGACGCGCCAGAGGTGGCACACCGCGGTCCGCCGACGTGGAGCGTCGTGTCCGACCACTCGACACGTCAGCACCATTCGTGAACGGACATGCGCTCTGCGCGCTGATCCCTTCGGGGCATTTCGTCCCTTCAGTCCAATGGTCTGCTGAGGGAGTCGATGGTCCCGATTCGGACGGGCCGTTGGCCTCGGGACCGCCCGTTCGCGACGCACTGCGTCCGACGACACGCAGAGCGTGATGGGACCTCGGGGTCGGCGGGTAGTCATCCAGCCGGCCGGGAGTGTGGGCTGCGGCCTAAGGTCCCCACCGTCCGGCAGATGCCGGCACACGGGGGGCTTCAGACCAATCGATCGAGGTCTGCTTCCTCGTGGGGGAACGAGGGCGGGGGATGCCCCTGCCCGAGGAGGAACGAACATGGCACGCGTCACGAGCGCCCGCCTTCGCCCGGTCTCCTTCATGTTCGGCGCGCTCGCGCTGGGCACGATGGCGGTCGGGGTCGGCTACACCCAGTGGTCGAAGACGATCACCGGTACGACGAACGCGAACACCGGGACCGTCAACGTGCAGGTGACCGCCGCCAGCACGGACGACGACGGCACCCACAACGACCCGATCGAGATGTGGCGGCACAACAGCGCATCCAATCTCAACGGCTACCCGTCCGACGGCGGAACCGAACCGCAGCGCCTCGCCGTGAACATCGGGAACTGCGTGGCGCAGCCGACGAACGGTGGAGACGGGGTCAGGACAACCATCACCAACGCGTACCCCGGCTACACGTGCACGACCACGACCACGTTCACGAACACCGGATCGCTTCCGGTCGGGATCACCAGCGGCACGCTGGTCATCAAGAAGGACGGCGTCGATCTGACGCAGACGACGGCGACCGACGACTGGTCGGGCACCAGCACCGTCCCGGCGGCCGAGCTCAACGGCGCCCACGTCCTCAACTACGACGCCGCGGCACAGGGCTTCTACTGCCTCAACCCCGGCCAGTCCAAGCAAGCGAAGGGCTGGGTTCAGGTACAGGACGGCGCCGACCAGGGGGCGACCTACGTGATGGAGTCCGCCGCCCAGTTCGACATCAAGACGGACGGGCCCTGTAGCTGACCCCGGGCGTCGACCAACCCCCTCTCGATCGGACGACCCGATCGGCTCGCGTGGGGCGCCAGCCCGTCGAGGGTCGGCGCCCCACGCGCCCTGCAGGAGCCGAGCTGTGCCCCACCCGACATGTCGTTGGCGCCGCGTCACCGCCGGTCTGACGGTGGCGGCCGGTGGGCTCCTACTTGCACCGATGCCGTCACACGCCGCCATGGAGGCGGTTCGGCTGACGGCCGTACGCACCTCCGACGGCCTGAGCTCCCCGGACCCCGCTGCGCCCGGCATGACGCCGACCCGTCGGGACGTGGATCTCGCGTCGTGCGTCGCCGCCCGACAGGGCGGCGATCACTTCGCGCTGACGATCCACAATGCCTATCCCGGGTACGTGTGCACACTCTCGCTGACCACGTCGCGCTCAGCGGCCTGGCGGATCCGTGTCCCCGACGCGGCCCGGTCGGCCGGGTTCTCGGTTCGGGCCATCGGGTCCAGCGGTGCGCGCCGGACCGCCGTCGTCGCTGTCTCGGTGGACGATCTGGCCCCCGAAGCCGCCAACCTTCGTTTCGTCCTGCAACTCGCTCTACACGGAAGAGACGATCCCGCCAGCGGGACGACAGCTGAGGATGACACCGCTGTCCTCGGCGAGATCCTCGTCCGTCCCGTCGACACGCCGGAACCGGCGGTCGAAGGGTCAGGAACGCTTGCAGCAACTGGCAGCCGGCTGTACCTCCTGCTGCTCCTGTCCTGTCTGAGCAGCGGAGCTGGCGTGCTGCTCGTCGCTGCCGGTCGTGACCACAGGGGCTCCGCATGAGAAGCACGACCGACTCACGCGACACCGACGCTCGGTCTCCGGCATTGACCGGATGGCTCCTTCCCGAATCATGGCGCCAGCGGCTGGCCGCGCTGCCGGCCGTCAGCGTCGTCACGCTGATCGGCGTCGCCGTCGGGGGGAAGCTCTGGTTCGAGCTGCTCGCCGGACGGCTGATCATGCTGCCCGCCTGGCTCGCGGGAAGTACGGCACGGCTGGCTCTTTGGGCTGCCGTCGGAACGGCGGCGCTGGTGGCATACCGCCGCGTCGTGCGGGAGGAGCCGGACGGCGTCGGGCTCCTCGCGACGCTCGGGTTGGCGGGCGCAGCGGTGTACGGCGTGGCCATCTGGCTCCTCGGACACCGCTTCGGGGCTGCGGCGAACCCGGCCGCGAGCCACCCACTCCATCTCCTGAGTCTTTGCGCCTCGGCGGCCGCGATCGAGACGATCCGGACTCTTGCCGTGCGGCGCTGGCTTCCGCGTGACGGGGGCGGGCTCGCCTTCGCGGCCGTCACACTGGCCTTCGGGCTGCTCGCCATCCCGATCGCGACCTTCACGGTCCTCGGCGACCCGGCCCAGGCCTTCCGCGCCGTGGGAGCCACGATCCTTCCGGCGCTGGCGGTGAGCGCCGTGGCGACGCAGCTCGCCGAGCTGGGCGGCCTGCTTCCGGCTGTGGCCTACCGGGGGTCGCTGGTCCTGATCACTGCGCTGGTCGCTGTGCCGGCGGCTGCGCCCTGGCCGGTCATCATGCTCGTCGGGACGTATGCTCCGGCAGCGGTGCTCGCGCTCCTGGCAGTCACTGCCGAGGGCGACTTGGACGAGCAGCAGGAAACGGGGGCGGCCGACGCCGTGGCCGACGGGGGGTCGCCCTCGAGGCGTTGGCGACTCGCTGTCGACGGGCTTGCCGTTGCGACTGCCGTCCTGCTGCTGGTCTTCCTGATCCATGGGCTCTTCGGTTTCCACGCGACCGTGACCTCGGGGGTCAGCATGGAACCCCACTTCCACGAGGGTGATCTCCTCGTCGTTCGGGACGCGCCGGTCGGCGACCTCTCACCTGGCCAGATCGTCGAGGTCCAGCACGGCGACCAGCTGTTCGTCCACCGGATCGTCCGTCTTCAGGACACAGCGACAGGAACGCTGGTCACCACCCGTGGCGACAACAACCCGCAGCCGGACGAGCCCGCGGCCGCCTCTCGGGTGCGCGGCCGTGTGGTGGCGCGACTTCCCGGGCTCGGGAGGCTCCGCATGTTCTTCCGCTGGTTGGCCGGGTGAACTGCCGCCACGCCCGCACTGCGACGCCCGTTAGTTAGTACGCCCCGGACCGCCCCAGCACCGCCAGCACGGTCTTGCCGAGCAGGAACAGGTCGTAGCCGAGCGACCAGTTCTCGATGTAGAAGAGGTCGAGCCGGATCGCCTCGTCGAACGGCACCTCGGAGCGCCCCGACACCTGCCACACGCCGGTGATGCCGGGCCGGATCCGCAGCCGGCGCAGCTGCCACGGCTCGTACTTCGCGACCTCGTCGGGCAGCGGCGGCCGCGGGCCGACCATCGACATGTCGCCGCGCAGCACGTTCCACAGCTGCGGCAGCTCGTCGATGGACCACTTGCGCAGGAACCGCCCGACGCGGGTGACGCGCGGGTCGTCGCGGATCTTGAAGAAGCCGTGGCCGACCTCGTTGAGGTGCTCGACCTCGCGCAGCCGCGCCTCGGCGTCCTTCACCATCGTGCGGAACTTGTAGATGGTGAACTCGCCGCCGTCGCGCCCCGCGCGCCGCTGGCGGAACAGGATCGGCCCCTCCGAGTCGAGCCGGATCGCGACCGCCGCGCCGACCCACAGCGGCACCGTGACGAGGCCGACGACCAGGGCGACGAGCAGGTCCAGCGACCGCTTGAGGAACGCCTTGCCGCGCTCGAGCCGGATCTGGTCGACGTGCAGGATCGGGACGTTCGCGACCGACTCGACGGTCACCCGCCGCGAGACCACCTCGAACAGCGACGGGGCGACCGCGAGGTCGACCGGCGTTCCCTCGAGGGCCACGGTCACGTCCCGCAGCGTGCCGGGCGCCACCCCGGTCGGCGAGATCAGCACGAGGCCGGCGCGGGTGTCGTAGGCGACGTCCAGCACGTCGGAGGTCCCACCGAGCACACCCACCCCGTCGTGCACGACCGTGCCGACCGGGAGCGTCGTCGGAGAGGAACCCGACCGGCCGGTAGCCGGCGTACGGGTCGGCCGCGAAGGCCCGGGACACCTCGACCGACTCCTCGTCGGCGCCGACGATGAGCACGTTCTGCTGGAACCGACCGTGCTCGCGCTGGTTGCGCAGGTAGCCGCGCACGCCGATCCGCACGATGCCGCCGAGCACCAGCACCAGCGCGGCCAGCACCAGCACGTACAGCCGCGCCAGCGCCAGGTTGAACACGAACGACACGAACGCGAGCGCCAGCACCCCGCCGAACGTGCCGGCGACGAACCGCCGGAACGCGTCCCCGCCCGTGTTCAGGTACTGCGGCCGGTAGGCACCGAACCCGTAGAAGATGAGCAGCCACAGCGGCAGCACCGCGAGCGCGACCGGCAGCTCGTTCGCGAACCCCGCCACCACGCCGAGCTCGCCGACCGCCTGCCGGAAGACGTAGGCAGCCGCCGACGACCCGGCGATCACGAGGACGTTCGAGCAGGGCGAGCAGACGGCCGAGCCGGCGTCGCCAGCCCGGCGGGCGTCGGCATGACCGGCGCTGCCCGACGAGCACGGCGTCCCGGCGGCCTCGAGCTCCTCGGTCTGCGACTGGGTCAGCAGCCGGACGATGCTCGACGGCCCCTGCACCACGTAGCGGCGCGCCAATCGCTTCGGCTCGCGCACGAGCCGGTAGAACCACTCGAGGCCGAGGTGGCGCCAGGCCTCCGGGGCACGCTCGGCCGTGCCGGCGAGGAAGTCGGCGGCCGCGCCGAACGCGACGGCGGCCTTCGCGCCGGTCGCCAGCCCGTGCAGCCGCAGCCAGTCCTCCTGGCGGGGCTTGCCGAGGCCCGACGACGAGCAGGTCGACCTCGGCGGCGCGGATCTCGCCAGCGAGCGCCTCGGACGCGACCGGGTCGTCGATCGACCTCGCGCGACGGCGACCAGTAGCCGGCAACCTCGACGGTCCGGAACCGGTCGGCGAGCGCGTTGGCGAGGAGCTGGTGCTGTCGCGGCGATCCGCCGAGGAACCCGACGCGGGCCCGGGCACGCGCGGCGGTGCGCAGGAGGTCCGGCAGCAGGTCGGAGCCGGCGAGCTGCTCCCAGGGGACGCCGGTCAGCCGCTTCGCGGACCAGACCAGCGGCATCCCGTCGAGGAGCACGAGCCAGTCGGCGCCGCCCCGGCCAGGGTCGAAGGCGCCCTCGCGCCCGGAGTCGATGCCGAAGTGGTAGAGGTGGTCGAGGTTCGCGGAGGCGACGAACAGGGGCGCGCCGGCGTCGGCGCGCAGGCGTGCGAGCAGGCGGTCGAGGACCTCGTCGCGCTGGACGAGGTCGACCTCCGCGCCGCCGAGGGTGACCCGCATGGGGCCAACGCTAACGCGGAGCCGCGCCGGAACGGTTCAGCTGCCGTCGGCCCGGACCAGCAGCGGCCGCAGCCATCGCACCTGCTCAGCCAGTGCTCGCGCCCGTTGTCGCGGCTCCCCCGCCGCCGCGGCGGCGGCCATCGCGATCGTCAACGCCATGGGACCGAGCACAACACGGTCGGCTGACGACGACAGGTGCCAGTGCAGGTCCATGGGCGTGATGACGTACACCGCGACCATGGCGACCCATGCCAGCGCTGCCCCGGCGACCGGGACGCCGCGCCACGGGTACACGGCAAGGAGCACCACCACGGCGACGACGGTCAGCGCCCAGGCGCTGGCAGGCAGCAGCTCCCCGCCGACGCTGGCGAGGATCGTCGGTAGCCGGGCGCCCGCGAGATGCAGTGCCCGGCCCGGGGACAGAGTGGCTGGCGTCACGGTGTCGTTTGCGATCCCGTGCAGACGAGTGAAGACGAGCCACGGAGCGACGGCCACGACGACGGCGGCGAGGCACGTGGCCGCCCGTCGCCGCAGCGCACTGGTCGCGAGCGACCCGACCAGCAGGCTCCCGGCGAATACCGTCGCCTCGTTCTTGACCAGGGCAGCCGTGGCGAGCAGGAGCGCAGCAGCCCAGGTCGGGCGCTCGTCCTGGAGCAGCAGCACCGCCCCGACAAGCAGCAGCAGTGCCGCCGGCGCGTCGGCGTAGCCCATCGGAAGCTGCCGCACCACGGTCGGCGCCAGGACGAACGACAGGACCACGAGGGCGGCGACCGCCCGCCACCGTGCCGCCAGCAGAACGGCGGCCGTGGTGACCCATGCTCCGAGCCACGCGAGCATCCACTGGCCGACCCAGCTGACGGTCAGGTCGCCGCCGAGCGACCGCCCGAGCGACAGCCACGCGGAGAGCACGGGTGGATAGTCCTGGTGGCTGAACCCGTAGTAGGCGGAGAGGAACACCGGGTTGTCGTACCCGCCGAAGGCGGCGACCGCCTTCGCCTTCAGCGACCAGATCGCGACCGCGTCCCATCCCGGCACCGGCCGCAGCGGCGCCATGGCCACCAGCGCGAGACTGACGGCCGCCACGGCGGCGAGTGCCGCGAGCTCGAGCCGCCCTGCCGGCGCGGCGACCGGGATCCGCCACCGTCGCGACGCGACCGCGACCAGCACGAGTCCGCCGGCGGCGCCGACCGCGGCCTGGTGGACGAAGGCGCCGGCGTAGGCGCCCAGCATCCCGGCGACGACGCCGACCAGGCCCCCGAGGACCAGCCGTCCGGGCACCCAGCCACGGGTGGCGCGCCACCCCGCCGCGACGGGCAGGACGGCGACGAGGACGGCGATGACGAGCAGCCTCATCGGGGGACCACCGCCCACCTCTCACCGGCGACCTCGGCGTGGGGCGCCGGCAGCCCGTCGAGCATCAGCTCCACGTCGGGAGCGGCACAGTCCACCGTCCCGGGCAGCAGACGCAGGGTCAGCCAGAAGTAGCGGAAGTTCGACTCACCACACTCGCGGCTGGAGCGCACTGCCCACGTCCCGCCATCAGCGACCAGCCCACGCACCGCCTGGACAGCCTGCTCGTTGACCGGCTGAAGGTAAGCCTCGTGCTGATCCCAGCTGTCGAGGGCAAGCGTCTGATCCCACGCGGCGACGAGAGAGTGCCCGGCGAACAGCACCGGCACGGCCAGTGCCGTGACCGGGACGAGCCGCCAGCGCGACCGATTCCGCCAGGGACGAAGCACGCCAAACGAGGCGATGACCGGCAGCAGCAGAAAGAGGACCCCGACCTGGCGCACGATGCCCCCCGGCCTCCGCGGCCACCCCCGTTGGCGGCCCGTACCGCCTACGTCGGCGGAGCATCCTTTCCGGCAAAGGCCTCGAACAGGGCGCGTGCGGTCTCCGCACCGTCCAGCGCCGGGGGTTAGCGGTGACGCCGCAGCCGCCGGCCCCATCGCAGCGCGGCCAGCAACCGCCGCCGCTGACCGTCCGTGAGGTGCTTGCGGGCGAACCGGTCGGCCCCCTCGACGTACCACTGCCAGCGCTGCTCATCGGCGACGCCTTCGCTGGAGGTGCCAGCCTCGTGGACCATCGGCGTGCAGGGCAGCACCCGGACCTCCCAACCGGCCTCACGTGCCCGCTGACAGAGGTCGGCGTCCTCCCAGTACAGGAAGAAGTCCTCGTCGAAGCCGCCGAGCTGCTCCCAGCACTCCCGGCGGACGACCATCGCGCCACCCAGCACGTGCCCGTCCACCGGCACGTCCTCGGCCGTCAGCGTGGCCGCCGAGGTCATCGCCCCGCGGCCACGGAGACCTCCGGCCCAGCGCCGCAGCCGCGGCAGCTGCCATCCGGTGGCGAACCAGAACGCACGGACGGGTGAGGTGGGCCCCCAGGCGGAGGGAACGCGCATACCCTGACTATCCACCACCGGTCCCGTGGCGATGCCCACATCGGGGCGCTCGCGCATCACCAAGGCGAGCTGCGAGAAGGAACGGTCCCGGAGTCGCACGTCAGGATTGACGACTGCGACGTAGCTCCACGATTCGTCGGTCAGGTGCGCAACGCCGAGGTTCGCGGCCGATCCGTAGCCCGCGTTGCCCTCGGCCACGACGAGTTCGGTGGTTTCGTCGACGCCGGGCGGTCCGGACGGACTCGCGTCGTCGACGACGAGCACGCGCCAGTCCGGTTCATACTTGCGGAGGCTCTGGAGCAGCCTCGGCAACACGTGAGTCGACTCGTGGGCGACAGCAATCACGATCCCGGCCATCAGGTGCCCGAGTGCACGGGCAGCGGTGTGTACGTGACCTCACGAACCATGCAGATACCCGTGAGCGAACGCTGCTGCCGCCGCCACCTTCCTCAGCTTCCCGATCGCCAGGTGTTCGGCCACACCGTCGGGCAGCCGACCGAGCAGGAGCTTGATGGCGCTTCTCCAGGACCCGTCCATCGTGACTGCCGACAGGATCAGTGCGGCGTCCTCAGGTCCCAACCTGCGCTCGACCTCGCGGAGCAGTGATCCGGAGCGCCGCTGGCGCTCCAGCCATGCGCTCCAGGTCGGGACGTAGTGGTGAATGCCACCGAAGCGCGGCTCTCGAATCATCTGGCGCGCCGGCCGGTGCCCGTCGAGGCTGAGCCCCAGCAGGGCATCCTCCCACCCCCACAGCGCCCCGGTTGGGAACCCTCCCACGTCTTCGAAGGAAGCACGCCGGATCGCGACGAGACCGCCCCCGAGCGCCGTCGATGGGATCTCCCCGGCAGGCAGCAGCGCGCTGGCGTCCGTCAGGGATCCGTCGGCGTAGGCCGCCGTCAGCCAACGCGGGGAGCCTGCAGGCGGACGCAGGCCGCCCACGACGACGTCCACGCCGGCCTCGAACGTCTTCCTCGCCACCAGCAGCGCGTCTCGGTCCAGCTCGACGTTGTCGTCGACGAAGACCACGAAGTCAGAGCTGCCCTGCGCCGCACCACGGTTCCGTGCCCCGGCCACACCGAGCCCTCCCCCGGTGACCACCGAGAAGCCCAGCGTCGCGGCGAGCTCCACCAACCCGTCCCGCCCGGGACGATCATCGACGATGGTCACGCGTGGCCGGGGGACCGCAGCGAGATCCACCGCAATGCTGAGTGCACGGAGGCAGCGCCCGACGACCGTGGGATCGTTCGCGGACGGAACCACGACATCGAGCGTTGGCGACCCGGCGCTCATGTCGCTGCCCGCAGCATGTCCCGGGCAGCCCCGAGCAGGGCTCGGGTGACCCGAGGACGAGCGAGCAGGGCCGGGCACAACCTGATCTCGGTGAGGATCCGGCGGGCTGCCGTGGAGGGCTGACCCGCCTCCCGGTGGGCGCGCGCGAGCCGGACGACGAACCCTTCGCCCACGTCCGTGCCGAGTCCCTGCTCCACGACAATGGGTAGCCGCAGGGCCTCGTCGCGCCAGCGACGCAACCCGGCTTCGTGTCGCTCGGCGTCGCCGACCGTATTGTCCTCGTGGAGATGGATGGTCGCCGATGCTCCGGCGACCCGTCGCACCTTGCCCCGGGCGGCGAGCCGTACCCATAGGTTCCAGTCCTCACCGCCGCCTGCGAGCGCCCGGTCCTCGACGAAGCCCCCCACCGCCAGGAACGCATCGCGACGTACTGCACTGGCCGAGAACGGAACAGGGTTCTCACGCAGGAGCGTCCGGAGGGGGTCGCGATTCGGCACGCTCCGGTGGCTCGTGAAGACCGTGGTGCCGCTGCGGTCGTCAACGAATCCAGCGTCCGTGTAGGCGAGCACCACGTCGCGGTCGCGGAAGGCGCCGAGCAGGTCCGCGACGTGGTGCGCCGCCCACTCGTCGTCGCTGTCCAGGAAGGCGACGACGTCGCTGGCTGCGCTCTCCACCCCGCGATTTCGCGCCGCGCCGCGCTCGACGTTCTCATCGAGGCGGACGACCAGGATCTCATCGTCCAGCTCCGAAAGGAGCTGTGGCGTCGTGTCCGTCGACCCGTCGTCTACCACGATCACCTCGTCGACCTCATGCGTCTGGGCGAGCACCGAGCCGACAGCCCGCGCCAGCGTGCCAGCACGGTCGTGGGTGGCGATGACCGTCGCGACAGAGGGGACGCTCATCGCGGGGGGGGCCCCGGACGGGTAAGCCACGACACCTCCTCGGGCCCTTGAACCGTGCGTCGGAGGCCTCTCACGAGGCGACGGGCGGGCGACACGACGGCACGAAGCGTGGGATCCGCCTTTGCCAGGTGACCAAGTCGACGTAGCGGCCGGTCCGTCAGGCGCCGCAACCGCGCGCCGTCCCAACGGTGCGTGCAGTCGGCGATGCTGAAGAAGACCGCCCACCCGGCGTGCCACCGGTTGTGCCGAGCTTCCGGATGGTCCCACGAGGTGGCCTTGCCACGCGCGTAGCCGGGCTCGATGTCCTGGTGCACGACGCCGCAGAGGGGAGTGACGTTGATGACCGGTCGTCGCTGCTCCAGGGCGTGGTAGATCATCCAGTTGTCCCAGCCAGGGCGTCCCACGACGAACGGCGGCATGCCGGTCACGGCACCTCGGGGGAAGGCGAAGACGTTGATGGCGAACTCGTTCGCCAACCGTCCCTCGTCCGCCACGCGCTTTCGAATGATGGTCTGCCAGCCGGCTCCGTCAGCGCCGAGCTCGACCTCGAGCGCGATCTCCTGCCGCCGCGAGACGACGAGGCCTCGCGGACGGTGTCTCCAGACGTCGGCGGCCGCATGGACGAAGTCGGGGAGAACGATGATGTCTGCGTTCACGTACAGCAGGTGGTCCGAGCTGGCGTGCCGCTGTGCCTGATCGAAGATCCCGTCGAGCAGGGGCTTTCCTGACGGGCTCCGTGCCACGTCGGGCAGGTGACGCACATCGAAGTCTCGCGCCGCCTCTGCGACCCCGGGGTCGTCCCCGAACAGCAGGATCTCGTCCGCGACCTCGCTCCAGGTCCGGAGTGCGTTTCGTTGCACACGACCGTCGTCGCCCTGGAAGGCCTTCGGCACGGCAAAGATCGTGAGCACGTCAGCGTCCTGCGAGAAGATGCCGAGAGGGTAGATCGGGGATGATGCCTGGGCTGCGACGTGACGCAGTCGGCGGCTGGTCCGCGCCCCATGTTCGCCCTGCCGACCGTCGCCTCCCGGCACCGCGGGAGGTCCCGATCCGTTGGCCTGAGCTGAGAGCCGCGCCAACTAACTAACGTCTGTCGCGATGGGAGGCACGGGTCGGCTTGCGGTGGTCGCTCTCGCTCATGTCGGGCCCCGGGGAAGGGCTCGGCAACGAGGTCATCCCCGGGGCGAAGTCCTGGATCGCTGCCCGGGAGTTGGGCCTGCGAACACTTCATCCTGGCTGGGGACGCAACCCACGGCAGTACTGGCGGGACTTCGGGACCACCCGCGTGAACTGGATCGTCCATCGCCTGGCGGCACGCGCGATGCCGCGGCTGCACGTCTCCCCGCAGATGTGTACGAGCAGGCGGGGACGGCGCACTACGGAGACGCCGTCCGAAGCTATCTGGGCGATCTCCCGGCGGGGCCGCTCCTCGTGACGCATGAAGGGATGAGCGGCGGCTATCTCGGCATCGAGGCCGCCCGCGAATTCGTGCGGGCGGAGCTGCTTCGTCCGCCGCACGTGGCCGCGGACCTCTACCGGATCAGTCGCGCCCTGCGCGGGGACAGGCTCGTCGTCGCGATGCACGTCCGGCGTGGCGACTTCGGCGCCACGCCTCCGCGACCCGGTCAGTTCAACGCCGCCCTGCCCATGTCGTGGTACCGAGGAATCGCGAAGCAGATCGAGGGCGCCTTCCCCGGTCGGGTCACCACGCTGGTGCTGTCCGACGATCCCCGGATCAGCCGACGAGGTGGGTTCCACTGCCACTGCCCTGCCGGCGCGGGCCAGGCCTCTGCTGTCCGACGTGCTCAGCTTGGCCGAAGCGGACCAGCTCGTCTGCTCCGTCTCGAGCTTCTCGATGCTGGGAGCGTTCCTTTCGAACGCCCCGTACATCTGGTATCGGCCACAACTCGTCGAAGAGGAGGGGGGCTCAGCATCTGGGGCGACGAACCCGGCTACGGCCGCGCTGCCACGGCACGCAATCGTCAACGGTCGGCCGAACGACGTAGCCGTGGCCGGGGCATCCCGCTCGATGCGGACGAGCCGCTGCCCGACGAACTGCTGCGAAATCTGGATGTCCGGCTGCGGCAACGGGACTCATCAGCTGACCTGCTCCGCTTCGGTGTCGTCCCGGCCCGATCGCCGTCGAACTGAGTTGACCGGCGCCACATACGCGATCCCGCCGGCGCCCCCACGTACCCTCCGCTGCGGCATTACCCGGTACTCGCGGAGCACCTCATGCATGTCGCCATCGTCTCCGACCTCGAGACGGAAGGCGGCGCGGCCATTGCCGCCAGCCGCCTGGCGCAGGGTCTGCTGGACGCCGGCGTCGAGGTGACCCGCATCGTCGCGCTGCCCGACGGGAAACGGCATCCGTGGAGGACCGTGGGCGTCGGCTTCCGGCATCGTCAGGTCGTCGCGGTCGATCTGCTCACCCCCGGCGGTTACACGGACCTGCCCCTCGCGCACGTCGCCCTGCGCCGGCTCGATCAGGCGTTGCAGCGCACCCGTCCCGACGTGGTGAACCTGCACAACCTGCACGCTGCGGCATCGATGGGGTGGTCACCGCGCGTTCTGGAAGTCGCCCGTCGACACGCTCCCGTCGTGTGGACGCTCCATGACATGTGGAGCTTCACCGGCCGGTGCGCCTACAACGGCGACTGCCGCCGGTTTGAGTCCCTGTGCACGCCCCAGTGCCCGACCCCGCACCAGTACCCTCCGCTGCCGCCACGGCGCATCCCCCACGCGTTCGTGAGACGCCGAGCCATCCTCGCCGGCCACGCCGATGTCGTCGCTGTGTCGCCCTCCCGCTGGCTGGCCAGCGAGGCTGCGAGCGGACTGTGGCGAGACCATCGCGTGGAGGTCGTCCCCAACGGGCTCGACTTGTCGGTATTTCGGCCCATCGACCGAAGGGCCGCCCGGGAAGCGCTGGGCATCGACAGCGACAACGGCCCCGTTCTCGTCGCCGCAGCGCAGGAACTCGACGACCCACGCAAGGGCATGAACCTCCTCGACGGTGCGCTATCGCACATCGGATCGCGTCAGGTGACGCTGGTTCTGTTCGGTTCCGGCCGCATCGAGATGGACGCCCCGAATGTGACTGTCGTTGGACTCGGCCCCGTCAGCTCCGACCGCATCAAGGCGGCCATCTACTCGGCCGCAGATGTCTTCCTTCATCCGGCTTGCCAGGACAACCTGCCCCTCGTCGTGCAGGAAGCCATCTCCTGCGGTACGCCCGTCGTGGCCTTCCCGGTCGGCGGGCTCCCGGACCTCGTCCGAGATGGCGCCACCGGGTGGCTCGCCGACGAGCAGTCGCCGGAATCCTTTGGGCAGACGATCGATCGAGCACTCGCCGCAGTAGCTGAGAATCCGCTTCGCCGAGAGCTGCCGACGTGATGCCGCTGACCGCTACTCGAGCGAGCAGCAGGCCAGGACCTACGTCGATCTCTTCGAGAGCCTGCTGTAGGAGCCACAGTTACCGTGGGCGACGCACCACCCGAGCAGCGAGTCGCTGCAGATCCTGCCGGACCGAGGCGTCGAGAGCCGCCACCGCTGCCGCCCCGCCAGGAACCGCTGCCAGATGGACACTGACACGACCTGGCCCCGCTTCGCTAGGCGGTCACGTCTCGGGCTTCGTGGTCGCGCAAACGAACGAAGGTGAGGAACGAGAAGCCGCCGTAAAGCGTCGGCCCGCCAACGTCAGGCAGCACCCACGCACCCTCGATGAGGCCCCGCGCGCCATACGTGTCCTCCTCCCGGAATACGTACTCACGTTCCTGCCCGACGCCACGTCCATCCGAGGACATCGCCATCGATAAGTGTGGTGTCGAGGACCATGTCGATTGTGGGCAGGCCGGGGAGTCCGTAGCCGTAGAGCCGGTCGGCCGGCGCGTTGTCATCGAAGATCAACCAGCGAAAACCGCGCTCGTAGGCCTCCCGAACCCGGCGGGCCTGGTTCACATGACAGTCAAAGAACGCCAAGGCCGACCCGACTTTCGGGTGCCTGCACATCGCTGTCTAACCAGTCCTGCTCGTGAAATTCGACACTGGCGTCCCGGTAGACGAGTTGCGACAGGTCGACGTCGAAGGCGTGCAACTCGGCCCTTGGTACCGCCCGCCGCAGGGCCCACGTACCCTGCCCCTTCCATACGCCGCTCTCGACAACCAGGGCAGGTGCGAGAGCCCTGGCGACCACCTGCAACCAGAAGAGGTTATGGAACCCGGATCCACCCTCGTTCTCGGGAGACGGGGCGCTCGCCATAGCTCGCGAGTATCTCTGAGATCCACGCCGATACTCGCTCGGAGCTTGCGCGAGAATGTCCTGCAGGGCGCTGGTCGCAACGTCGCTCAGTTCGTCTACGAGCTGCGCTGTGCTCACGCGGCGAACGCATGTGCGCCGTGTCGGGGGACGGCCTCGGTGAAGGGGAGAGATCAAACCGCCTCAGACGGCGTCCGAGTGCGGATAGGCCGCGACCGAGGGACTGCGAACGAGGTCCCACTGGCGCCTCCAATGTCAATGCCGGTAGCCGACCATTGCCGCGACATCGCCCACGGCTGCCCAGATCCTGTCGGCCTGAGGTGCCGTCAACTCCTCTCGCCAACCGCCCGAGCGGCCCTGCCGCACGAACATGGTGGTGTCGCGCGTGCCCCGCAGCTGCTCAATGTCGTCGCGTTTAGTGCGCTCCAAGTGGCGCATCCGTTCGATATCGGCGCCCCGCACCGCGGCAACCAGCTCGTCGTCTGAGCGGTCGACGTTGAGAAACCTCAGCACCTCACGCAGATGGGTGAGGGGGTCGCCACGCACGTCCTCATAGCGGAGCAGGAGCACGTCCCGACATCCGTTCATCCAGCCGGTGGCGTGGCTGTCCCACCGCCCAAACTGGACTTCGCCGGCCAAGAGCCGATCAAGGAACCCGTCAAGGGGCGCGTCGAGATCCAGACCTCGAGTCTTGATGAGGTAGTGACGGTAGGAGACAGCCACGTCGCGGGGGTCTCGCACTAGGTAAACGGCGCGTCGGTAGGCGGGCCGGTGCGGTTCGTGCGTCTTTGCGACAACCGGCGGCTTTCGGCGGCGCAGTTCGCGCAGTGTCTTCTCGTGGATGTCCGGAATCAGGTCGGCGATGGCCCTGAAGTCGATCGAGATGGAGGGGTGCAGCGCACCGGCGAGCAGAAAACGCACCCAGGTGTTGCCGGACCGCGGGTAGGACGCGAGCAGCGTGTCACGCGGGCCCGGAGGCCAGCGACCCTCAGCCGGCCTGCGGCCTCTCACGATGGGTCGGCGCACGTCTCGACCTCCGATGGGCGGGGAGCCTGGGTGGGGACATCCTGCAGGAACGGGCGCGCACGTAACCACCCAAGCAGGAGCAGGACGGCACCGGACAGAACGGCGGCTAGCAGCCCGAAGCCCGCCAGCGTCCGTCCACCCCACAGACCCAGGCCAACGGCCGCGGGTCCAGCGACGAGCGCAGCCAGGTGACGCCATTGGTATCCGACGCCCCCCAGGTGGCGCAACACCGACCGGGCGGCCGCGGTGTTGATGGCCAGATAGCTCAGCAACGAGGAAATTGCGGCGCCCAACTCACCGAGATGAGGAATGAGTACCAGGTTGAGGAGCACGTCGAAGGACACGAGTGAGAGAGCGATGGAAGTCAGAGCCCGGTGGCGCGCGCGTGCGACGAGGACTGCCCCGTTCGGTCCCGTCACCACCTGAGCGACGATCCCCGCCACGAGCACCGCATAGACGGTAGGGGAAGCAACGAAGTCACCGCCATATACCGCACGGACGAGCACGTCCCCGAAGACGGCCAGGACGGCCGCGGCGGGGAGCAACGTCCAGCCCAGGCCTCGCGTGACGCGCGCGAACAGACGACCCAACGCAGGACCGTCCGCGGTGGCGTGGACCGCCGGGATGAAGAGCACCAGGGCGCCGGCGTAGAGTTCGTACGGCACATCAGTGACGCGTACGGCTAGCTGGTAGCGGGCGACTGTCTCAGGGCCCTTGAGGTATCCGAGCATCGCCACGTCCACCCGCGCAAGGACGAGAGCGCCCAAGGCGGCCGGTACCAAACCGATGCCGGCTGTGAGGATCGTGGCCCAGGGAAGCGGGCGTCCCGCGCGCGACGCGAACACGTGCCGGAGGGCGAGCCTCCCGGCGACCAGCAACACGCCCGACACAGCCGCGTCGATGGCCGCTATCGCCGCAGGACCGGGTCTGGCGACGAGGACGAAAAGGCCGATGGCGGTGAGTTTCAGGGGACCCGTGCCGTTAAGCATCCATCGGGAGGTGCGGCCGGCGCCAGTGGCTGCCGCTCCGCCGGCGAGAAGGGCAAGTGGTGGGTTCGTGAGTGCCCACAGCCCCAGGACCACGTAGACCGCCATGTAGCGTCCGCCGACGAGCAGCCCGACAGTGAACGTGACGGTGGCCCCAATGACCCCGAGCATCCACACTCGCGGCCATGCGCCCCTCAGAAACGTCCCATCAGCACGGGCGGCTTGTGCGCCGACCTGCAGACCGACGAGAAGCAAGGCGAGTCCGGTCACAGCGAACGCTGTCGCGTAGATGCCGTACGACGTCACCCCGAGGGCTCGAGCGACGATGACCCCCGCCACGAACTGCGCGGCAAGCCCGGCGGCACGCGCCGACATGTTCCCTACGAGGCCCAGCGGCCGGCCTGGGTCACTCCCACTGGATCTCATGGGTCGCGTCGGGCGGCGCGCCGGGTGAGGACCCGAGCCCAAGGGCGGGGCAAGGTCGCCGCCAGGTCGCAAGAGCGCACTTCGTCGGCGCTCACCAGCGCACTGAGGTAGGCGTCGCGATGAACGAGCGCACGGGGCGGCGCGCCGTCCGGCGGCTCGACGAGCATGGGGGGAAGAGGCGTTGCGAAGGCATCGCACGCGTCCGGGGCCGCATAGATCAACATGTTCTGCGCGTAGTGGAACACGACGCGCTCGTCGTTCCAGTAGCGCAGACGGTACGGGTCCAGCCAGCGGAAGCCGTGGACGTGGAAGAGTTCGTACCAGTACTCGGGCCACTGCTCGTTGATGTGATCGGTGCCGCCCTGGTGCGGAATGGCAGCGCTGAACAACACGACATCGGCCGCACCCACCAGAGAGTCGACGAGCGTCGGCGCCGCCTCCGACGACAGATGCTCCGCGACCTCCAGGCAAATAGCGAGGTCGAAGTGTCGGCCGAGGTCGAGCGGCTTCTCGAGGTCATGGGGCCGGAAGGCGTCAGCCGCGATCTGGAGAGCATCGCGAGAGACGTACTCACCGTCGACACCCGTGAGGTCCTGCACGCCGTTGTCAGCGAAGGCAGCAAGCCACGTCCCGACACCACAGCCCACGTCGAGCACGCTGGAGGGCTTCAGGTCAGCCACGAGTTGCGGAACGATCACATCCGCAGCCTGACGCGATCGCGTCTGCTGCGACCTGTAGAACTCAGCGTCGTACGGGACCATCACGGGCGCACGCTACCGGCTTGGCCTGCCGGGTCAGTGCCACGTCTTGCGTTTCGGGGCTCGTGCTCGAGGAACCAGCGGTAGGTGTCTTCGATCCCTTCGCGCAGGCCGATCCGTGCGGTCCAGCCCAAGCTCGGCGAGCTTGGAGGCGTCCAGCAGCTTGCGCGGCGTGCCGTCGGGCATGCTCGTGTCGTGCACGAACTCGCCGTGCCAGCCGACCACCTCGGCGATCAGCTCCGCGAGCTCACGGATCGAGATGTCGACGCCGGCACCGACGTTGAGATGCTGTTCGTCCGAGTAGTGGGTCAGCGCGAACACGGTCGCGTCGGCCACGTCGTCGGCATGCAGGAACTCCCGCCGAGGTCGCCCCGACCCCCAGATCGTGACCGTGTCGGCGCCGGTGACCTTCGCGTCGTGGATCTTGGCGCAGCAGCGCCGGCAGCACGTGGGAGGTTTCGAGGTCGAAGTTGTCGCCCGGCCCGTACAGGTTGGTCGGCATCAGCGAGATGCAGTCCATCTGATACTGCCGCCGGTACATCTTGGCGAGCTCGAGCGCGGCGATCTTGGCGATCGCGTACCCCTCGTTGGTCTCCTCCAGCGGGCCGGTCAGCAGCGCCTCCTCGGCCATCGGCTGGGCGGCATCACGCGGATAGATGCACGACGACCCGAGGATCACGGTCTTGGCGACCCCGTGCAGCCGCGCTGCCTCGACGGCATTCGCGGCGATCATCAGGTTGTCGTAGAGAAACGCCCCCTGAGCGGTCCGGTTGGCATGGATCCCGCCGACCTTCGCCGCCGCCAGGATCAGCACGTCCGGCCGGGTATCGACCACGAACCGCTCCACCCGCTCCTGACGGGTCAGATCCAGCTCGGCCGAGGTTGCCGTGATCAGCTCGCCAACCGGCTCGTTCGCCAGGCGGCGGACCACCGCCGAACCCACCATCCCCCGATGTCCGGCCACCCATACCCGCTTTCCGGCCAGGTCGAAGATCGGCTCAGCCACGACGCACCGCCGCGCCGAACCGCTCGGCGACCACCGCCCGCGCCTCGTCCAGGTCGCCCAGCCCGGCGGCGGCGAGATCGGCCTCGACCATGTCGACCACCAGCTCGTCGAACGAGTGGGACGGCCGCCACCCCAGCCGCTCGAACGTGTCGGCCGGATCGGCATGCAGATGCTCGACCTCGGTCGGCCGGAAGTAGGCCGGGTCCACCTTCACGAACGGCTCCCAGTCCAACCCCACCAGCGAAAACGCCCGCTCGCAGAACTCCCGCACCGAATGGGTCTCGCCCGTCCCGACCAGATAGTCGCCAGGCTCGTCCTGCTGGAGCATCAGCCACATCGCCTCGACATAGTCCTTGGCATGGCCCCAGTCACGCTTCGCGTCCAGGTTGCCGAGATACAGATGCTCCTGGCGCCCCGCCACGATCCGCGCCACCGCACGCGTGATCTTGCGGGTCACGAACGTCTCGCCCCGCCGCGGCGACTCGTGGTTGAACAGGATCCCGTTCACCGCGAACAGGTCGTACGCCTCCCGGTAGTTGGCCGTCATCCAGAACGCATATGCCTTCGCGGCCGCATACGGCGATCGCGGCCGAAAGCGCGACCCCAGCGACTGGGGCGGCGGCGCATCCCCGAACATCTCCGAGGTCCCCGCCTGGTAGTACCGGGTCGGGATACCGGACTTGCGGATGGGTTCGAGCAGACGGAGCACGCCGAGCCCGTCGACGTCCCCGGTGTACTCGGGCTGCTGGAACGACACCGCCACGTGCGACTGCGCCCCGAGGTTGTAGATCTCGTCCGGCTCCACGATCCGGATCAGCCGTGCCACCTGCGACCCGTCCGTCAGATCCCCGTAGTGCAGGTGCAGCTTCACGTCGGGCTCGTGTGGGTCCTGGTAGATGTGATCGATCCGGCCGGTGTTGAACGACGAGGAGCGCCGGATGATCCCGTGCACCTCGTAGTCCTTCTCGAGGAGCAGCTCGGCCAGATACGAGCCGTCCTGGCCGGTGATGCCCGTGATGAGTGCCCGCTTCCTCGTCACCGCGTCCTCTCGGTCCGCCTCGCCGATGGCGGCAAGCCTACGGGCAAGCTGCTCCCGGCCCTGGCAGGTTCCGGGCTCTCGGGTTTTCGCGTCCCGTCACAGCCAGCCGTCGGGCACGTCGAAGCCGTAACGGGTCACCAGGGCGACGAGCAGCGCGGTCGCGTCGCGAAGAGGCCGCGACCGCACCGCCTGCCACGAGCACGCCCCGGTGAACGCCATGCTGCGCGCCGACGGGACGCGGCGCGTGCGGTACACGATCGGCGGCGGGGCTGCTTCCCACCAGTCATACACGGCGTCCGAGAGCTGCCGGCAAACGTCCAGCAGCGGGTCCCGTCCGCCGGGCAGCTCGCGATCGAGCCGCCCCGTGTTGATGCGGTCGTCGACGCCGAGGGCGTCGAGGTTCCCCTGATGTGTCAGATGCAGTGCCGGCGGCGGACCGTGCAGCTCCACGAGGTGAAGCGACGCCGCGGCGACCGTGATGCGCCGTGCGGGGAAGCGTTCGCGCGCTGCCGCAACCCGGGTCGTTGGCCGCGTAGCGGATCCGGAATCGTCCGGACGGCGGGTCGAAGCGATGATGTGGCACGGGGAAGCCGTCCCATCGCCAGTCCTCGCCCCGAGCACTCCAAGCGGACCGCCGGCCGGCGCGAGAGCGCCTGCGCCACGCGGGGGCAGTGCCCACCTGGACGCGGTGGCTCGCGCTCCGCTGTAGCTTGCCCCGCCCGGCCGACCTCCACGAGCCGTTCTGCACCCAGCTGGCCAGGTTGCGTCATGGTCACGGCACCAGACGGCGTGGGCCCCCAGGTCGTTGACCGGTAGCCCCCTGGCACCCTATTTGGCGCACGCGCCGGCAATCGCTTGACCGGCCGGTGGTCGTGCCGGCACCGTGCAGGGGAGGCGGGGCAACGAAGCGCGGCATCGAATCTGGTCGCCTGAGCCGCGTGGAGCCAGTGGCGAACCCACCCGCCGGATGAGGGAGGGGACGAGCGTCGCCCCCTCCTCGGGCAGAGATCCGGCCAGGAGACACGCATGCGCACATTGACTGCAGGCTTGGCGGTCGTCGCCGCGATGGCGCTCACCGCGGGGGCGGCGAGCGCTGCCACCACGACCGAGACGGTCGTGACCAACACCGTGAACGTGAAGAAGGGCGAGAACGGGTCGGCCGGCTGGTGGTTCAACCGGGATCCCGAGAACACGACCCCGTTCGCGTTCAGCTCGGACGAGGCCAAGATCGGGGACGGCAGCCTCTTCGTCCCGCCGATCGGGACGAACGGCCCGGACAAGTTCATCGGCGAGCTGTTCTCGTTCGCGCCGATCACCTCGGACACCGCGTTCACGTTCGACTACAAGCTGGCGACCGGACGGGACAGCGACTTCTACCTCAACGTCTACACGAACCTGCCCGGCACGCCCGTGGACAACTTCTACGACTGCCGCTTCAGCTACGGGGCCAAGAGCGCGCCGGACGGCGGCGGCTGGCGGACGGTCGGCACGACCGTCGGGGCTCCGAGCGTGACCGCTCGGGGCGGCGCCACCTGTCCGAGCTCCCTGGCCGACATGCCGGCGGGCAGCACGGTCCGGACCTTCGCCATCAACGTCGGCCAATCCAACGCCAGTGATGCCGGCACGAGCGGGTACGTCGACAACGTGGTCGTCACGCTCGACGGTGACACCACCGTCTACGACTTCGAGGTGCCGCCGATCTCGAAGAGCGACTGCCGGAAGGGCGGGTACGCGGACTTCGGCTTCGCTAATCAGGGAGGGTGCATCGCCTACCTGCAGGCGAACGCCCAAGCCGGGAAGTAGGGACCCCGATCCTTCCTGGCCCCCGGCCGTCGGCCGGGGCTCAGCCTCTTGGGGGCGCGCTTCGAGCTGCACGGACGACGAGTCGTTCTCCGGGCCTCGGCGCAGCGGCCCGAGGGCCCGCAGCGCGAGGAGCGGTACCGGGTCAGGGTCTCGGAGTACCCTCGGGGTACACCCCGACGGCGGAGGTGGTCCGTGCCGAAGGTCAGCGTCTACCTCCCCGACGAGCTCTACCGTCGAGCGCGCGAGCACGGCCTCGCCCTCTCGGCGCTGGCGCAGGAGGCCGTCGAGGAGGCCCTCAGCGCCCAGGACAACGACGGCTGGATCGCCGCGGCCGCCGACCGTCCGTCGCGGCTGACGGCCCGTGTCGCAACCGAGGAGCTCACGGACGCCGTGCGCGACGACTTCGGCGCATGATCGTCCTCGACGCCTCGGCGCTGGTGGACGTGCTCCTCGGTCAACCCTCACGCGACTGGGTGCTCGATCAGCTCCGCGGCCAGCGCATCGCCGCACCCGCCCATCAGCTCGCGGAGGTCACGTCAGCCGTCGCCCGACTCGTGCGAGCCGGCGCCGTCGACGTGGCGGATGGGCGGCAGATGCAGCACGAGGCGACAGCGCTCTCGCGGGAGATCATCCCCCGAGCAGCGGTCAGCTGGTGCGGGCGCTGGACATGCAGGAACGCGTGCGTGTTCTCGACGCCCTGTACGTGGTTCTCGCCCAGGATCTGGATGCGACGCTCGTCACCACGGATCGCCGCCTGGCACGGACCGACGTGCCGGTCCCGGTCGCGACTCCCCCGGCGCCAGCGCCGCGACCGTGAAAGGGCGCCCCGACCATCGCGAGTACGGTCTGACGCCCCAGCCGGCCCCGCTCAACCTGCCGCGTCGATGTTGTCCGCCGCCCACCGGGCGTAGAGCTCCCCCGGGGTGGCCACCCGCCGCCCCGGCCGGGTCAGCGCCCGCATGAGAATTCGCAGCAGCACCACCGGGTTGTGGCGCACCCCCGGCCCGTCGATGACCGGCCAGTGGTGGTCGACGTTGACCGCCCCGCGCCGCGCGTCGACCTCGAGCGTCCAGTCGACCCCGGTGAGGTGGCGCCGGCAGACCTCGCCCAGGTAGCGGGCGTACCCGTCGACCCGCCAGACGCTGGCGACATCCACGGCCTGCTCCCCCGGGTCGGGCACCAGCCATCCCGGCACGTCCGCGTCGGCTGGTAGCCCATCCACGAGCTCCGCTCGCTCGGTCAGCCACGCCCAGAGCGGGCCGAGGCTGTCGGGTGAGTAGTCGACGACCGGACCACCGGTCTCCTCTACCTCGCGAGCGAAGGCCCGCAGGCGCGCGTCCATCTCGTCGAGCCAGGCGCGGTAGTAGGCCTCGGCGGCCTGACGTGACTCCTCACCGAGCGTCCGAAACGGCATGGTGGGGCACGCTCCTCTGGCTAGGGCAGATGGACGACGTACGGGATGTCGTTGTCCCGCAGCAGCTGTAGCACGCTCTCGGACGCGCCGACGCTCTGGCTGCGGGCGCTCGGGAAGAAGTGCCACTCGACGTTCGAGCCGCGGTTGTCCATCAACCACCGGTCCTTCGCGATCTGGCGGCGCACGAACGCCGAGTTCTTCACGTACCCACTCTTGGCCTCGCGGGCCACGCCACCGGCGACCGCGTCGCAGCCGCTACACGCGTCGACGAACCGGCCACCGCTCCCGGTCGGGAAGTACTTCCCCTCGGCAGCGTAGGCGTCGCGCAGGTGCTGCTCGGCCGCACGCCAGTCGTGGAGGAAGTCACCGATGTCGCCGGTGCGCACGTCCGCCGCGCCCTCGAGCGTGGCGGCGAGGCTCTTCATCGGCGTGCGGCCCTTCGCCAGGCGCAGCAGCACCTCGTCGGCGACGCCGGCCTCCCGCACGGCCCGCTCGGCCGCGTCCGACAGGACCGACCTGAGCAGCCGCACGCGCGCGAACTCGGGGACGTTGTCGAGCTTGGAGACCGCGACGGCGACCTCGTCGGCCTTGTCGGCGTTGCGCACGACGAACTTGCCGACGTCGCCACGGCGGCGCCGACGTCCCCGGCGTAGGGCACGACCCCGGCGACGCTGAACCCGGCGCCGACCCAGTTGCCGTGGACGAGGTTGGCGATGGTGTCGCGGATGTCGGCGACCGTGCCGGTGACCCACCCGATCACCGGGATGGCGGACGACGCGCCGCCGCTGATGTTGCCGAGCAGCCAGGCGATGGAGTCGCGCTCCCAGAAGTCCCCGAACACGACCCCGATGGCGTAGTCGCGGGCCCAGGACCACTTGCTCGTCCGGTGTCGGGGAAGCGCGGGTCGAACCCGTCGGCGAGCCCCTGGTACTCCTCGAGGTCGCTGCGCTTGTCGCCGTCGGTGTTGACGTTGTCCGGGTCGGTGCCGAAGTCGATCTCGGTGTCGTCGTCGACCCCGTCGTTGTCGGAGTCGACCAGCCACGCGTTGGTGCTGTGGTCGGCCTCCTCGGGGTCGCTCACCCCGTCGCCGTCCGTGTCGACGAGCCGCGGGTCGGAGGGGGCCGCCCGGAGGTGACGTCCCCGACGCCGAGGTCGGTCAGCCAGCCGCCGATGATCGGCACGTCGCCGAGGACGATGACCGGCACCGGCCTCCTCGCCGTCGCCGACGAGGTCGCCGTCGGTGTCGGCGAGCCGCGGGTCGGAGGTCAGCAGCCGCCGCCCCCGTCGTAGTAGCCCTGCTCCTCCTCGCAGTCGGTCAGGCCGTCGCCGTCGGTGTCGGCGCCGGAGTCACCGGTGTCCTCGCGATGGTGCGGAACACCTCGGGCAGGTCCTCGGCGGTCGCGACCGGGTAGTACTGGCCGCCGGTGCCCTCGGCGATGAGCGCAGCAGGCCCGCGTCGACGCTGGCGCCGAGCCCGACCGTGTAGATCGTGACGCCGGCCGCGGCGGCCCGGCTGTGCCAGCGACGACGAGTAGTAGCCCTCCCCGTCGGTGAGCAGGATGACGATCTTCCCGCGCTCGGGGCTGCTGGCCCGGTCGAGCTCGTCGAGGGCCCGGTGAGCGACCCCCGCGTAGATGTTCGTCCCGCCCGACGAGTCGATCCGGTCGATGGCGGCCTTGACGGCGTCGCGGTTCTCCGTCGAGGCCCTGCAGCAGCCGGCTCCAGGAGTCGAAGTCGACCACGGCGGCGCGGTCGCCGTCGACGAGCGCGTCGACGAAGCTCTTCTCGTGGCTGGTCCGGCGCAGCCCGGCCGGGTCGTTCCAGGCCATCGACCCGGACGAGTCGAGGGTGAACACGAGGTCGAGGAACAGCGCCACGTTGCCGCTGCCCTCGCCCCGCGGTGCGCAGGTGCCGCCGAGCGCGGTCCAGGTCTGGCCCCAGTTCGCGATGTCGAACACCGCGTAGATGGAGAAGTGCCGGCACCGGCCCGGTGACGGTGATGTGCCGGCGGCCACGTCACGTGGGTGTCGCCGGGAGACCGGCAGCCAGGCGCCGATCTCCTCGTCGTAGGTGAACAGGTGCAGGTCGGCCGGGTCGCCGGTGAACGCGGCGGGGTCGAACGGGAGGGTGACCTGTGCGCCGGTCAGCCCGCCGGCGACCGTGTCGTCGAGATGGAGGTCCCAGGCGTGGCCGACCTGGCCGGCGTCACCGAGGTGGGGCGCGCCGGCCAGGGAGGTGGCCTGGAAGCCGCCGGCGAGGTCCCCGACGCCGGTCAGGGCGACCTCCACGCCACCGGGACCGTCGACGGTGGCGGTGTGTTGCGTCGGCGCCGTCGAGGATGCCGTCGCCGTCGGAGTCGGGGTTCAGCGGGTCGGTGCCCGCGCGCAACTCGGCGCCGTCGCTCAGCCCGTCGCCGTCGCTGTCCGGGGTCAGCGGGTCGGTGCCGAGTGTCTGCTCGCGGGCGGCGGTCAGGCCGTCGCCGTCGACGTCGCTGGCGGCGTCGGGGGTGCCGTCGCCGGTCGTGTCGGCAGACCGTGGGCAGGTGGTAGGGGATGTTGCCGGCCTCGAACGCGTCGCCGAGACCGTCGCCGTCCGTGTCTCCGACCCGCGGGTCGCTGCCGATGCGGAACTCGAGCAGGTCCGCGAGCCCGTCCCCGTCGGCGTCGGCTCCCGGCGCGTAGCTGATCCCGTGGTTGGCGAGCACGTCGGCGGCCCGCAGCATGGCCTGCTCGAGCGGCTCGATCACCGCGAGGGGCTGGCCGCGGGACCAGGCGTCGGCGGCCTGGTCGAGGAAACGCTGCGCCTGGGTCAGGGCGGTCTCGTCGGCGTGGTCGCCGCCAGGCCCGCTGCGCACGAGCAGGGTCGCGTCGGCGACCATCACCGTCGCGCTGGCCCGGTCGGCGGCCAGCAGGTCGGCCGCCGCAGCGAGCAGCAGGGGGTCGTCGGGGGTGTCGTTCAGCCGCGCCTGGAGCCCGGCGGCCACGCGCTGGTCGTCGCCGAGGACGGTGCGGATGGTCTCGGGCAGCAGCCGCACGTCGTCGGCGTAGGCACCGGCGGCGTCGTCGGCCAGCGTCTGCACGTCGCCGGTGGTCAGTGCCCCGGCGGTGTCGGCCAGCGGTGCGAGGTCGCCGGCGATCCGGGCCTTGAGGTCGGTCGGCGCGGCCCCCGCCGGATCCACCGAGGCGGCGGCCAGCCCGTCGCGCCACCCGTCGTTCGGTGGCCCCGTTGGTGTGGCACCGGCCACGCCCGGCAGCAGCGCACCGAGCAGCGCGACCAGCACGACGACGACGCTGACACGCGTCGAGACACGATCCCTCATCCCGGCACCCCGGTCCCCTCGTGTGCCGCCCCTCCGACGGCACGCCGCCCGACCGTGGCAGATCACGCAGCGTGGCGAGGGCGGTTCGGCGGGAAAAGGTCGACGACGGGCGACCTTCGCGCCCCGTGCTCGGCCGAGCGCACGAGGTGGCTGGACCGGCCCGACTAGTCCGCTGCTCGCGGGTCAGGCGAAGCGCGCGACGCGCTTTCACCGCGATAGGTCTTCCACGTCCCGAGACTTCGGCTACCTGTAGAGACAGGACAGGACGGACAGGAGCCGGGGATGGCGGCCTCCCAGCTGCCGGAGGCAGCGGTCGAGGACGCCCTCGCACGACGATCTGAGTAGGAAACCCGCGGGATTGAGTAGTGGCTCGCGGAGGGGCGCCCACGCCGTGCACCTAGCGTGGTCGGGTCGCCACACGAAGACCGCCAGGGACACCTCCGTGAACAGCGCCAACCACACCCGCCCACACACCGCTCGAGCCGCCGCCACCGGCGCCGTGCTGGCACTGCTCGCCGCACTGGCCGCGACGGTGGCCGGCGCCCCGCCCGCCCAGGCGGTCGGGGCTCTCGACGTGACCACGACGGACGACGCGCCGGATGCCGACCCGAGCGACGGGGTCTGCGACGACGGGGGAGGCGAGTGCACGCTTCGGGCCGCCGTCATGGAGGCAAACGCGCGAGGTGGCTACGCCACGATCACGGTTCCCGCGGGCCGCTACGCGCTGACGGTGTTCGACGCCGCCAACCGGGCGAACGACACGGGCACGGACACGGCTGCGGACGGCGACCTCGACATCTCCGCGACGAACGTGACCATCACGGGCGCCGGCGACGGCACGGATCCGTCCGCCGACACGATCATCGACGCGAGCGGTCTCGGCAACGGTGCCGACTACGCCCGGATCCTGACGGTGCGGCCAGCCAGCACCGTCTTCCTCGAGGATCTGCGCCTGGCCGGCGGGCACCCGACCCAGGGGCCGGACGGCGACGGCGACCGCAACACCCCGCACGAGTACGACTCCATGGCGAAGGGCGGCGCCGCGTTCGTCCGGGGTGAGCTGCAGACCGACCACGTCACGTTCGCCGGCAACAAGGCCGGGTCCGGCGGCGCCCTCTGGGCCCGCCTCGACAGCCCCCAGACCCTGACGCTCTCCCACACGGACTTCCTGTCCAACGTGGTCGACGCGAGTATCGGCGGCTTCTACCAGGAGTGGGGCGCCGCCGTCTACGCGACCCCGACGAGCATCGACCCGATCACGGTCGACATCGACCACGCCAGGTTCGTGGACAACCGGTTCGAGTACGGCGGGACACGTGGCGGCTCGGCGGTGATGCTCGCTCCGGTCGGGATCGTCACCGGGTCGCTGCTGAACGTCGCCGACACGACCATCACAGGCTCGACGGACCCGGCGGCCGAGGGTGGCGCGGCCCTGCTCGCCGAGCGGATCCACCTGCGCAACTCCACCATCGCGCATGTCGACGGCCCGGCCCTGAAGGCCGCCACCGACGCTGCGGTCGTCGACTCGTACATCCACGACAACTTCTACGGGGTGTACGTGTCCGACACGGTCGGCGTGGACGGGACGAGCGCGACGATCACCGGCAGCACCATCTCGGGCAACGAGGGCATCGCCGTCGAGGGCGCCGGCGCCCACATCACCAACATCGATGAGCTCACGATCGCCAACAGCACGTTCGCCGGCAACGCGACCCGCAACCTCAACTGCTCCCGCTACTACTGCATCACCGAGGGCGGCGGCGCGCTGTGGGTCTCGGTGGCGACCGGGACCCTCGACAGCGTCACGTTCGCCCACAACGCGACCGACGGCTCGGGCGCGGCGCTGGCCGCGGTCGGCGGCGCCACGATCGAGCTCCGCAACACGATCGTGGGCGGGTCCTGCTTCGAGGACGACACCTACGACGACAGCACCATCACGAGCGCCGGCCACAACCTGCCGGCCACGTCGGGCGTCGCCACCTCGTGCGGACTGACGGCGGCGACCGACCTCGCCCCGGCCGATCCGCTGCTCGGCCGGCTCGCACAGAACGGCGGGCGCGGCCCGACGATGATGCCCGCCGCCGCCTCCCCGGCGATCGACGCGGGCGATACCACGGCGGGCTTCGACCAGCGCGGCGCCCACCGTCCGACCGGGCTGGCCGACGACGTCGGTGCGGTCGAAGCCCCGGCCGAGCTCCCCGCCTGCACGGACACGAACGGCAACGGCAACACCGACGACGACGGCGACGGCCTGTGCGACAGCTGGGAGACCGACGGGGTCGACTACGACCACGACGGCACGGTCGACCTGCGCCTCTACGACCTCGACGGCGACGGCACCGTCGCCACCGACGAGGCCGCCGACCCGCAGCACAAGGACGTCTACGTCGAGCTCGACTGGATGGAGAAGCACCGGCCGATCCCCGAGGCCATCGACGACGTGGTGCAGGCGTTCGCGGACGCGCCGACCACCAACCCCGACGGCACGACCGGCGTCCGACTCCACGTCCTGCTCGACGAGCAGGCGCTGCCCCACGCCACCGGCACCGCGTTCACCCCGTGCACGGACCCGGCGCCGCCCGGCGTCCCCGACTTCGACACGATCAAGGACGCCATGTGGGGGACCGCCGCCGAACGGGCGGCCGGTGACACCGTCCTCAACGCCAAGCGGGTCGTGTTCCGCTACAGCCTGTGGCTCCACAGCCTGTACGGCCTGGGCACCACCTCCGGCTGCGCGGAACGGCCCGGCAACGACGAGGTGATCTCGCTCGGCGGATGGGCGTGGGTGGACGGCCACGGCCGGGGCAGCCGCGACCAGCAGGCCGGGACGTTCATGCACGAGACCGGCCACACGCTCGACCTCCTCCACGGCGGCCGTGACAACGACAACTGCAAGCCGAACTACCTCAGCGTCATGAGCTACTCGCGACAGATCAACGGGGCGCCGATCCTCGGACGTTGTCTCGACTACAGCCGGGTGGCACTCTCCGATCTCGACCTGACCGACCTCGACGAGTCCGTCGGCCTCGGTCCCGACGCTCCCGCCGGATGGCAGACCGCCTGGGGGGTCGAGGGGGCGTCGCAGACCGCCGCGGCGGACGGACCGATCGACTGGAATGGCGACGGCGACACCGCCGACACCGCCGTCGAGGCTCAGGTCAACCGTCTCTCGGGGACGTGTGCCGGGACCGGCAGCGTGCTCAGCGGCTACGACGACTGGGACAACCTGCGCTACTCGTTCACCGACACCCGCAGCTTCGCGGACGGTGTCCACGACTTCGGCGGACACACCGACGACATCACCCACACCGAAGCGCAGTCGCTCAGCGGTGACGCCGACGGCGACGGCGTCCTCGACGCTGACGACAACTGCCCGACCGACGCGAACGCCGCCCAGACCGACACCGATGGCGACGGGATCGGCGACGCCTGCGACCCGGATGCCGGCGACACGACCCCGCCGGGGCCCGGACCGAGCCCGACGACACCCTCCGACGGCGGCAGCGGGCCGTCGTCCCCGCCGCCAGGTCTGGCGGTGGAGGCGACCGGCCCCGACGGCGCGACGATCGGCGCCGAGGTCGGCCGTGACGCGTCCGCCGTTCCCGCCCTCGCCGGGTGGTCGTTCCTCGACCAGACCGTCCTCGTCGAGGAGACCGACACCGGCGACCCGGCGCGTCCGGCCACCGTGACGTTCCGGCTCTCCGAGGCCGCGGTGCCCGACGGCGCCACGGAGGACACGCTCGGCGTGTTCCGCAACGGCCAGCTCGTGCGCGAGTGCCGAGCGAGCACCGTCGCCGACCCGGACCCGTGCGTGACGGACCGTGCGACGGCCGCCGACGGCACGGTCGTGCTGCGCGTCCTGACGACCCGCACCTCCACCTGGACGCTCGCGACACCGGCCGCGGCGTGCCCGGAGCAGGCCGCACCCGACCCCGGGTTCACCGACCTGGACGGGACGACCCACGCCGACGCGGTGGCCTGCGGCGCCTGGTGGGGGCTCCTCGACGGCCACGCGGACGGCACCTACCGGCCCGGGGCGCCGGTGACCCGGGCGCAGGTCGCCAGCCTGCTCGGGCGGCTCCTGCGCGCCGCCGGGGTCGAGCTACCCGACGCGCCGGTGAACGCCTTCGAGGACGACGACGCGTCGGTGCACGCCTACGCGATCGATGCGCTCACCGGACTGGGGATCGTGTCCGGCCATGCAGACGGGAGCTACCGGCCCGGGGCGTCGGTCTCGCGCGGGCAGCTCGCGACCCTGCTCGCTCGCGTGTGGGAGACGCTGGCCGGTGCGCCGCTGCCCGAGGGCCCTGACGCGTTCGGCGACGACGACGGCACGGCCCACGAGACCGACATCGACGCGGCCGCGGCGGCGGGGCTGGCCGACGGCACCGGCAACGGCATCTTCGCACCGGACGCGCCGGTGACACGCGGGCAGGTCGCGGCCTTCCTCACGCGACTGGCCGAAGCGCTGGTCTCGACCGGGAACACGACGCCTCCCCCGCTTGGGTGAGCTGGGTGGATGGCTCCGGGCACAGGCTGGCGTGCGGCCGACCGTCCCGTGTGCACTGCGCCGACCGGTCCCGACCGACTCGGTCGGTCGGTCGGCGCACGCCGGCTTCGCCCGGGGCAGCGCGGCCGATCGACTGGCCAGTCAGCCGCAGTCATGGAATCGCACGTCAGAAGTAGGGATCTCCGGCTCATTTCTCCAGATCCGATTGCCCGAGGCGTGCTGCGACCGGTTGTCTGCGGTCGGCAGAGATGGGTCCCGCATCCGATGGGCCCGTCCGCGTCGACGAGAACGGGGATGCCGGCTGGCAGTTCAACCCCGACGCAGACAACGCGACGCCGTACGAGTTCAACCGTGACGCGCACAGCATCGGGACAGGCAGCCTCTACGTCGAGCCGATCGCCAACAATCCCGACGGCCGACAGAAGTTCATCGGGGCGCTGCCCCTCGGTGTCGAGGTCGCCGACCTCGACTCGATCGCCTACGACTTCCGCATCGCCGGCACCGGCACAGCCTCCGACGCGAACGAGTTCTACCTGAACGTCTACACGAACGTGGCGGGCTCATCGTCCTACTACGACTGCCGCTTCGACTTCTCACCGTCGTCAGGCTCGACCGGCTCCTTCACAGATTTCACGGTGACGCCGACCACCGTGGCCTCGGGAACCGGTGGCACCCAGTGCCCGAGCGCTCCGAAGACGCTCTCAGGCATGCCGGAGGGCTCGACGATCTCAGCGATCGCACTGAACGTCGGTGACACGTCGTCGCACGACGAGGGGCTCGCGGGCTACTACGACAACGTTCGCGTCTCGGTCGCGGGGACGACGACCACCTACGACTTCGAGGCGACACCGTCCGACAAGTCCGCCTGCAAGAAGGGTGGCTGGGCGGACTTCGGCTTCGGCAACCAGGGCCAGTGCGTGTCCGCGGTTCAGTCCAACGACAACGCCGGCAAGTAGGGGCAACCGTGCAGGCTGACGGGCCCCGGCTGTTGCCCGGGGCCTGCCGTTGGCCGGGGCCTGTCGTTGGCCGCACGTCGGACACGAGCTCGCGAGCCGTTTGAAGCGATGCCCCACCGCGATCCGCAGGATCGACTTCGACTCCAATGCGCCGACCAGGACTCTGATTCAGTAGCCCACCAGCTCGCGAGGTCAGGTCGGCGGTCGCCCGACTCGTCGGGTCAGGCGCCGTCGCCCACCCGGACGGGCAGCAGATGCTGCGCGAGGCGGCGGCACGTGAGCCACGGTGACGCGTCTGTCGCGCGGCTCGCGTACCGCGATCGAGAGTGACTGGCGGACGTTGCGGCAGCAACTGACGACCGCGTATCGTTCGGATACGCTCGTAGCAGTCTGATACGGAAAGACCGTCGTGGCGAAGGCTCCGTCCACCCCCACCCGCGTCGCGGCCGACGTTGCGGCGACCGCCACCACGGTCGCTGCCACGGAGAACCGGTCGGTCGCCGAACAGATCACCCACTGGGCCCGCATCGGGATGCAGGTCGAACGGGCCGGGTCGGTCGCCACCCGCCGCATCATGGCCGTGGCGTCCGGGCAGGCGCAGTTCTCCACGCTCGACCACGACGAACGCACCGTCGCCCACGGCCTGATCGACGCCCGCATCTCCGAGCTCGCGGCCGCACAGTCCTTCGGTGCCAAGGCCCGCGCCGAGGGACACGCCACCGTGTCCCTGGACGAGGACGGCAACCTCATCGAGATCGCCGCCGACGGGACCCGCCGGCCGCTGTGAGCCGCCTCGACGTGATCGCCGGACCCAACGGTGCCGGCAAATCCACCCTGTACGAGCGGATCATTCGACCGCCCCGGCCGGGTCTGCCCTTCGTCAACGCCGACCGGATCGCCCGCGAGCGGTTCCCCGGCGAAGAGCTCGAACGGTCCCACGAGGCGGCACGGATCGCCGCCGAGGCCCGGCGGGCGCTGATCGAGGCCCGGTTGGACTTCTGCGCCGAGACGGTGTTCTCGCACGCGTCCAAGGTCGACCTGGTGGCCGCCGCCGCTGAGGCCGGCTACGACGTGGTGCTCCATGTCGTGCTGATCCCGCTGAGCCTGTCGGGCCCGCGTGTCTCCAAGCGGGTCGACGCCGGCGGGCACGACGTGCCCGCCGCCAAGCTCGCCAGCCGCTACGAACGGATCTGGCCGCTGATCGCCGCGGCCGCGCCCCACTGCTACCGGACCATCTTCTGGGACAACGCCGCCGACGACGGCCCGTTCGAGGTCGCCTCGTACCGCTACGCCGTCGCGGACTACCCGCCGCGATGGCCGGTCTGGACGCCCGACCCGCTATTGGGCCTGTGACCGCGGACCTCGGACAGCAACTCCACCCGCCGGCTCCACCGAGGTGGCGGCCAGCCGGTCGCGCCACCCGTCGTTCGGTGGCCCCGTTCGTGTGGCACCGGCCACGCCCGGCAGCAGCGCACCGAGCAGCGCGACCAGCACGACGACGACGCTGACACGCGTCGAGACACGATTCCCCATGACGACACCCCGCAATGGCCCCATCGCGGTGCGCCCCTCCGGCAGCACCGGGCCCAGACCTTGGCAGCACGCGCGCCGGGGCAAGGGCCGTTACGCCAGAAATCTCGGTGGCGAGCGACGAACGCGCTCAGTGCCGAGGTCGGCGCACGGAGCGGTTGGGTGCACCGGGCTAACTCCGCCGTCGCCCGGCTGGCTGCTCCAGGAGACTGCGGCGAGCCGGGCGTCACCCGATCGGCGTCGTCAGCCGAGGAGCCCCGACCCGACAGCCAACGCGGCGACCGTGAACAGCGCCCCGATCATCGCGAACACGATCTGGCGCGTCTGCCGGTCGAAGCGGGTCGCCATATCCGCCCGCAGCTCCGCGCTGGCCGTCGTCGTCTCACCACGAAGCGCCTCGAAGTCGCCGCGAAGCGCCTCGAAGTCGCCGCGAAGTTCCGACCGGACCGCGTCGAGCCCGCCATGCAGCTCCGCCCGGGCGGCCTCCAGCTCGGTGCGAGCCTGGGCGAACCCGGCATCCATGTCGCGACGCAGCAGCTCGATGTCGTGTCGCCGGGCCAGCTGCTCGCGGCCGATGAAGGTCAGCTCTTCCATCAGCGTGTCCGCCGCCTCGTGACCGAGGATGTCGTCCAGGCGCTCGTAGAGATGACGCCGAGCGCGCTCGTCCACGGCCATGATGCAGTCTCGTTGTTCGTTCGGCAACGGCCCTGCCACGGTACGGACGCTCGCGCCGCAGCCGAGCAGCACGCGCGAACGGCCTGTGGATGCCGCTGCGTCCCCGACGCCCGCACTGACCATGTTGTTGGCCGGCTGGCAACCAATCCAGCCGTGTCACGTCTGGCGTGGGCGCGGCCATCTTCGGTTGACGGCCGACAACCTGTTCATCGAGACGACGGTCACCGCGCTACCCCGCAGCCCGCTCGAGCAGTCGGTTGCGGCAGACCCCTTCGGACGGGGTCGGGCACCGATCGAGGTCGCTTTGGCGCTGCTGCTCGCGCCGGACGACCCGCCGGGCATACGAGCGCTCGCTCGTGAGGTGGACCTGGCTCCCTCGACCGTGTCCCAGGCGCACACACGACTGGCGCGTGCGTCGCTGATCACCCCGGAAGGGCCACCGCTGGTGCCAGAGCTGTTCTGGGCGCTGGCCGATCGGTGGCGGCCGCGCTGGCTGTCGCTGGCCCGCGATCCGACTCGGGAGATGCTCCAGGCGAACGGATCGGCCTGGGTGCGTGCCGGCGACTCCGTCGCAGCCGAGCAAGGCGCGCCCTTGGTCACCCGAACGTCCGCACCGGGGTCGTGGTACCTGGACGGCGATGAAACGTTGCGTCACGCGCGGCAACGGCTCGAAGAGGCACCCGCCGGCGTGGGCGCCTGCCGTGTGGCGGTCGCGCCGAGCCGGCTCGTACACACCCGAGCGACCGGCCCGACCGGGAGGGTCGCCACCCGTCAGGTACCGCCGGCGGTGTCGGCGCTGGACCTGGCGCGTGGCCTGTCACGGGGGCGTGAGATCCTGGCCGCCTGGACCGAAACGTCCGACGGAAGCGCCGCGGTATGGCAGGGTTGATACGGATCACGGATCCGAGTGGAGCCGTCGGGAGGCTGCTCGACGCCGCCACGAAGGTGCAGCGGGCCGAGCCATCGTCGGCGTTGGTCGGCGGCGTGGCCGTCATCTGCCGGCTCGCCACCGCGTACCGATCCACGCTCGACGCGGATACCGTGGTCGAGGCCCGGCTGGGCTCGTAGCGACGAAGACCCATGCGCTCCTGGGACGCCGTGGCGACCGCCAGAACAAGGTGGGCAGCGACCTGCTGGATCTGCTCCTGCTGTTCGAGCACTTCGACCGGCACGGCCGGAGAACGACAGCTCTCGAAAGGGCGCCCTCCGGACTTGCTGACCCTGGTCGGCCCGGCAGTGTCTTCCATGTCCTGGTATCTTCGGCTACCATACACACGAGACATGATGGACAGGAGTGGCTGATGTCAGCCGTCCAACTACCCGAGACGCGGGTCGTCGAACCGGTCCAGGACTGGGCCGCGCTCGAGAACGCACGGCTGGTCAACCAGGCACGGGCGGCACTGCTGAAGTCCGGTACGGCCGTGAGCATCGACGCGATCGCCGACGCCGTCGGCAAGCAACCGGCGACCGTACGCCGATGGATCGCACGACAGCGCTCGGACCGTCGTCTGGTCACCGTGAGCCATGACGGTCAGGTGTACGTGCCAAGCTTCCAGCTGACCGAGGCGTTCGACGACGTTGACCCACACGCCGCCGAGGCGGTGCGTCGGCTCGTGGACTACGGCATGGACGGCTGGGCCGTGTGGGACTGGTTCCAGACCGCGAACACGTGGCTAGGCGGGGACGCACCCGCAGACCGGCTCGCCGCCGGCGACGTCGACGCCGTCGAGCGCGCCGTGGCCGGCCTGCTGCAGGAGTGAGCGCCGCTTCACCGCCCTGTGGGCGCCACGACTGCCCGGTCCCACGCGAAGCTCCGACACGCGCGCTGCGCAGCGTCGTCTGGCCCGCCGGCCGGCGCGTGCGACGCGGCCATCGACGCACGCACCCGGACGCGACCGAGCTCGTTCCTGGCGCCGGAGACACCAGGTTCGCCCCTTTGATCCCGCCCGGCGCAACCGGGCCGGTCACTCATGTGTACGTCGCGGAGACGACCTTCGCCGCCCTCCTGGAGTCAGCGCTGCATGACGCGTCCCCACCGGATCCACGCGTGCGGGCAGCAACGCTCGGCCACTGGGTGGAGTCCGAGGTCGAGCTGGCCACGGACATCCGGCTGATCGATCTGCGCGACCCCGAGCTGAACCGGCTCGGCATCGAGCGACGAGAACTGGTGGCCACCGGCGCCGTGCACTACCCCTGCACCCGGGCTTGGGCCCGTCGCCTGCACGGCCGGGCGGTGGGCGGACACCCGACCCACGGGCTGGTGTGGCAGTCCCGCCAGACCGAGCTGCACGCCCGCGCACTCGACGCCCGCCCCGCCCTTCGGGATCTCGTCGCCCTCCACCCCGCAGAGGTCGCGGTGCTGTGGTCCCCACCCGCCCCTGGCACGGTGCTCATCAATCGCGCAGGCGGGCTCGGGCCCCTGGCCGCCGGCAAAGGCTACGAGTACGTCAGCAACCTCACAGCCGAGCTCGACATCGTGCTGATGTGAGCTTCGCGACCGCCACACTGACCATGCTGTTGGCCACCTGGCAACCAATCCAGCTGTGCACGTCTGGCCCGACCTCGCAATGAACTCTGTTCGCTTATAATCGAACACATGCGAACCTCTTCGAAAGAGCTGCAGGAGAGCGCGATACACGCGCTGGCCGAGGTCTGCCGGGCGATCGGCATCCCCGCGAAGCCTTGCCCGGACTCCCGCACGGTGCGCGTCGAACCGCCGGGGGAAGCTGCCGTGGATCTGCGCGTGCGCGGGAGGTCGGTCGTCTCGGGGGACGTGGCGATTTCCGACACGTTGCCTCTGGTCGTGGTGGCTGACGTGGTGACTCGCAGCGCGCGAGACTCGCTGCGTCGCCAGGGCGTGGGTTGGCTCGATCGGCGCGGCCATCTTCGGTTGACGGCCGACAACCTGTTCATCGAGACGACGGTCACCGCGCTACCCCGCAGCCCGCTCGAGCAGTCGGTTGCGGCAGACCCCTTCGGACGGGGTCGGGCACCGATCGAGGTCGCTTTGGCGCTGCTGCTCGCGCCGGACGACCCGCCGGGCATACGAGCGCTCGCTCGTGAGGTGGACCTGGCTCCCTCGACCGTGTCCCAGGCGCACACACGACTGGCGGGTGCGTCGCTGATCACCCCGGAAGGACCACCGCTGGTGCCAGAGCTGTTCTGGGCGCTGGCTGATCGATGGCGGCCGCGCTGGCTGTCGCTGGCGCGCGAGCCGACTCGGCAGATGCTCCAGGCGACCGGATCGGCCTGGGTGCGTGCCGGCGACTCCGTCGCAGCCGAGCAAGGCGCGCCCTTGGTCACCCGGACGTCCGCACCGGGGTCGTGGTATGTGGACGGCGATGAAACGTTGCGTCACGCGCGGCAACGGCTCGAAGAGGCACCCGCCGGCCTGGGCGCCTGTCGTGTGGCGGTCGCGCCGAGCCGGCTCGTGCACACCCGAGCGACCGGCCCGACCGGGAGGGTTGCCACCCGCCAGGTACCGCCGGTGGTGTCGGCGCTGGACCTGGCGCGTGACCTGTCACGGGGGCGTGAGATCCTGGCCGCCTGGACCGAAACGTCCGACGGAAGCGCCGCGGTATGGCAGGGTTGATACGGATCACGGATCCGAGTGGAGCCGTCGGGAGGCTGCTCGACGCCGCCACGAAGGTGCAGCGGGCCGAGCCATCGTCGGCGTTGGTCGGCGGCGTGGCCGTCATCTGCCGGCTCGCCACCGCGTACCGATCCACGCTCGACGCGGACACCGTGGTCGAGGCCCCTCGGTCGCCACCCCGGCTGGGCTCGTAGCGACGAAGACCCATGCGCTCGTGGGGCGCCGTGGAGACCGCCAGAACAAGGTGGGCAGCGACCTGCTGGATCTGCTCCTGCTGTTCGAGCACTTCGACCGGCACGGCCGGATAACGACAGCTCTCGAAAGGGCGCCCTACGGACTTGCCGCCCTGGTGGCCCACGAGCTCGGTGCTTTCCTCGCTGACCCGCAACGCAGGACGCGGGCGCTTCGGCTGGCAACCCAAGCAGCGGGCGCCGACGTCCTTCCTCAGCGTCTGGCCGACGCCTTCGGACGACTCCTCAAGAGCGACTGACAAGCCAGGCCGCCACGGGCCCCCGGCAAAGGCTGGACCCTCTCGTTACGAGGGCGCAGCCACCTTCGTTCCCTCCGGGGCGGGCAGGCACGGCGGTCGGACGACCACACTGACTGTGTGGGCGAGACTTCGCTCAGCCGCAGCGTCGAGCTGGCGAGCCGGTGATCAGCTCCAGTGCTTCACGGTCCCAGCGTCCTGGGTTTCGGGGGCGCGCTGCGAAACCGCGGCGAACCCAGCCGTCAGCTTGTGGTACCTCAGCCACAGTGGCTCGGTGGTCGCCTCCTGACCGTCGCCGACCACGCCGGCCGCAAACGGTTCCCGAGGCCGGGCGGCGGGGATTACGACCGTGTCGCGCACCTGAGCTGGCTCGGTCAGCTCAGCGATCGCCCGCCGGACGCCCGTCGAGCAGGGCCGTGGCACGCCGGGAAACCAGGTCGGTGACCTGCTGATGCCCGGCGACGCCGCCGTGCGCCGCGTCACGCAGCTGTTCACACGTCGCGGTGGCGACCCGGCGGACGCGCGTCGCCGCCTGCGGCCAGCTGGCGGCCTCCGCGACGACGTGCTCGAGGGTGATGGCGTCCATCGGCTCCGATGCCACCGACGCGCATGGCCGCCGTCGTCCGCAGCCGCGGCCACAGGGCGGTGGGCACGGTGTCGTAGGCGGGCGCGAGGGCAACGACCCCGGGCTCGGGATGCAGCAGTGCGACGTTCTTGCCGTGCGCGTCGGCGTTGGCGGTGACCACGGTGAAGGTGACGAGCCGCACGAGATCGTCGAGGGCATCCAGGGCGAGGCCGCCCACGCATCGAGCAGCTCGGCGATCGCGACCCAGCTCGGCCCACCATGGCGTTCGTACTTACCGCGACCACGATGGGCATCGATGTCCACGCCCAGTGCCTGGCAGGCATCCTCCTGATGCAGACGACGCACCACGCCGGCGTCGTCGACCGTCCGGTCGAAGCGTGCGACGATGAGGCAGGACACGCCGGCCACCTCGGTCAGCTGCGGCACCAGGTCACCGAGCCCGACGTGGACGGCCAGACGCAGGCACGCCGCCTCGGCGTCGATCAACCCCGGTCGTCGCGGATCGTCGGTCTTCAGGATGTGGGTCGAGGGGTAGCCGTGACGGGGACGTCCCCAGCCGCCCTCCGGCAGCGCGACGAGCAGGAGCTTGTCCTGCAGGCCGGCGATGGACAGCTCGCTGTCGTCGTGGAGGGCGAGCGGATGCTCGGCCAGCCCGGCCACCTCGTCCGCGAGCGTCGCCGGCGAGTACGGCTCGACGTCCGCGTCCCGCCGGTCGGGACCGACACGGCCGATCACCAGGGCGCCGGCGACGTTCGCCCCGAAGCGGGCGAGCAGTCCGAAGGTGTCGTTGCTGGGGACGCCGGCCTCACGAGCCATGGCATCGAGGTGGCGCCCCTCGGGCAGCAGCCCTCGGCAGAACGCGGAGGCGTCGAGGCGGCGTGCCGACACCGGCAGCGAGCACGACAGCAGCGGCACCCCGCCCGGGATCCGGTCGATGGTCTCCGTGGCGTACTGGCACATCACCTGCCCCCGCTGGCGCCCCGCCACCAGCTGCGCGACGAGCCGGTCGTCGAACCAGACGTTCAGCGGCTCAGGCATCGTCGGTCTCGACGGTGACGGTGACGTTCGGCGCCCATGCGTCGCAGGGCCCGCAACGCGCGCTCGAGCTGCACGCTCGACGAGTCGTTCTCCAAGCGGGACAGGTACGTGCGGTCCATCCCGGCGAGCTCGGCCACCTGCTGCTGCGTCAGACCCCGACGGGTGCGGACCTCGGCCAGTGCGCGACCGAGATCGGCGGCGCGGCGTATGACGATCGCGAACTGCGACACGGTCCCGGCCCTCTCGACCTGTGCGGATGTCCACACATCGAGAAGGGCGCCGACCGATGTGCGGGTTATCGCACATCATAGAGGGATTCGGCCGATGTGCAAGTATCCGCACATGCCGGCTGCTCCGGCGTGCGGTGCCGAGAGCGGAACGGCCGCTGCCGGAACCGTGTACAGCGCCGCGACATCGTTGCAGGCGCGTTCGCGGCGGCGAACTGCTCGTAGGCCAGCCCGGCCCCTTGGGGCGCGCGTCAGATTGGGGCGAGATGCTCGTCCATCCAGCGCAACGCGAAGGCGATACCCCCCTGCTCGGTGCGTCTGATGACCCCTTTGTCCAGCAGGGCCTCGGCGATCGAGCTGCACTGCGCCGCCGTGGCCTCGGGGTCCTGCCGGTAGGCCCGGCACACGTTCGTCAGCGTGCGACGGTCACGCGGGAGCGCGGCCATCGCCTGCGCCCAGCCACGCTGGGCATCCGTCAGATCGGCCAGACGTGCGCTGGCGATCGCGCCTCGCTCACCTCGGCGATGGCCTCGCCACGCCGACGTTGAGGTGTCGCTCCCCCGAGTGATACTTGAGCGCGTGGATGGTGGCGCCCTGACGTGGTCCGCGTGCAGGAACTCCCGCCGCGGGCCGTGGACCCGCTCGGCGGCGGAGGACGCGATTCTGCCGACGGGTAGCGGGCTATTGAACTGGATGGAGGAGAACGAAGATGACTGGCGACCCCGCTGCGACCCCCAACCCGTCCGACGTTGACGGCGCAGTGCGAAACCTGCGTCGGTACGGCGCCCGTCCCCGGGCCGAAGGCGCACGCAAAGTCCCATACGTTACATCGCGACGCTGCCCCAGGGCGCGCCCTCGTTCGCGCGGCGGCATGGAAGGCTGCTGAACCGTGCCTCGTCCTGATCCTGGCCGCACACCGATCTTCCACATCCTGCCGATCGAGAAGCTGCGATCGGTCGTCGGACACGGCTTGCACTGCGACGCCGAGGCAGTGACGCGGTTCGGGGAGCAGCAGGCCAGCGATGCGGCGCATCCGACGTTGAAGATGGCCCGCCGTTCGAAGAGGGTCGCGCGGGCGGATGGGTCGGCCGGTGGCGCAGGGCGGCGTTCTCAGCGAGTACGTGCCCTTTTACTTCGGACCGCGCTCCCCCATGCTCTACACCATCAGCCGCGGGAACACCGAATACGGCCGTACGGGGCGAGCTCAGTCCGGCATGCTGCACCTGGTGTGCCACCTGGAGCGTCTGGTTCGCGACCATCCTGGCCGGTGGTGCTTCATCGACGCGCACCTGACGCGTGCCTGGGCGGAGTTCGGTGACACTCTGGACGAACTAGATGACCGGGTCGATTTCGATGTCATGGCAGCGCAGTTCTGGAACGCACCCGACGAGGTCACGGCAGCCCGGCAGGCGGAGTTCCTGATCCATCGTGTCGTACCCTGGCTGTACGTTGAGTTCATCGTGGTGATGAGCGACGCCATCGCTCAAGAGGTCGAGGACGTACTGGCCAGCAGTCGTTCGGCGCACGTTCCCGAGGTGCACGTACGGCCGCCCGGGCACTACCGCGGTTCCCCGTTCCCGCACGGCTACTACTACTGACGAGGAGGATGCCGACCATGCTGCAGTACGTCACCGGCGACATCCTCGAGGAGGACGCCGAGGCGCTCGTCAACACGGTGAACACCGTGGGAGTGATGGGCAAGGGGATCGCTCTACAGTTCAAGCGCCGCTTCCCGGGCAACTACCAGGCGTATCGGCAGGCATGTGACGCCGGGGAGGTCACGCCGGGCAGGATGTTCGTGTGGCGGACGGACCAGCTCGGTCGTCCGCACTGGATCGTCAACTTCCCGACCAAGCGCCACTGGAAAGCCAAATCCCGGATTGAGGACATCGAAGCGGGCCTTCGCGACCTGCAGCGGGTCGTGCTGGATCTGGGTATCCAGTCCCTGGCCGTGCCGCCGTTGGGATGTGGCAACGGCGGCCTGAGCTGGTCGGTGGTCCGACCCCTCATCGAGCGCTACCTGGGCGCCGTCGAGGGCGTGCGTGTCGCGGTCTACGAGCCCGCTGGCGCCCCCGCCCCAGCGACCATGCCGGCACACCCGAAGAAGCCACGGATGACCCCTCACCGGGCGGCAATGCTCGTTGCCTTCGCTCGCTACCTGGAACCAGGGTTCACGCTCGGGCGCCTCGAGGCGCAGAAGCTCATCTATTTCCTGGACGTGGCCGGCGCCCCCTTCTCGCGACTGAAGTTCGAGCAGGGCCCCTACGGCCCATATGCGGACGGCATCCGCCACGTCCTCAACCAGGTTGAGGGCCACTTCATCGAAGGCTTCGGTGACGCCGACACTCCGTCCGCGATGCGGGTACTCGACGAGGCGGTCGCCCAGGCACAGGCCATGCTGGCCGACGACGCGAACAAGGTGTTCCGTCACGCAGTCGACGAGGTCGCGAACCTGATCGCCGGTTTCGATGACGCCTTCGGACTGGAGCTCTTGGCCAGCGTCCACTGGGTAGCCACACGAATGGCTCCTCCCGCTCGAAACGCCTCCGAAGCCCTCGCGCTGATCCACGACTGGTCGGAACGCAAGCGGACCCGGTACGACGACGCGCAGGTCCGCGCGGCCTGGCGCCGGCTCGAAGAGGCCAGGCTGGTCAAAACGTCCGCCGAGGATCCGCGTCGGCCAGCTGGCCGACGCCCGGCCGCTTCGACGCCCGACGTCAAACGCGAGCTGGCCAGGGCTGCCCTGTAGCCCGCTCATAAGCCACGGTCGATGCGAGGCACAGCCGGCCTCGCTGATTTCGTGCCCCCCATCGTCCCAACCCCGAGCGAGCCGGCGACCTTCCACACGGCCAACTCACGTCCGTCGTGCCCGTCGCGACCGCCGCGGGACTCGGGCGCCTCGACGTGATCGCCGACGACTCGACATCACCGTGGTGCGGTCGTGACCTGCTGAGGGAACGCATCGACCAGTCCGTCCGCAGTCCACCAACGATGCCGCGCACTGACCATGCGGCCGCCGGCAATTCGCGTCGGCCCGGCGCAGACGCCCTGAGCGATCAGATGGCCGGCGGCCGACGCGGACTCTTTCGCGCGAGTGGGCCGTTTCCCCCAACAGTGTCTTCCATGTCCGGTATCTTCGGCTACCATACACACGAGACATGATGGACAGGAGTGGCTGATGTCAGCCGTCCAACTACCCGAGACGCGGGTCGTCGAACCGGTCCAGGACTGGGCCGCGCTCGAGAACGCACGGCTGGTCAACCAGGCACGGGCGGCACTGCTGAAGTCCGGTACGGCCGTGAGCATCGACGCGATCGCCGACGCCGTCGGCAAGCAACCGGCGACCGTACGCCGATGGATCGCACGACAGCGCGCGGACCGTCGTCTGGTCACCGTGAGCCATGACGGTCAGGTGTACGTGCCAAGCTTCCAGCTGACCGAGGCGTTCGACGACGTTGACCCACACGCCGCCGAGGCGGTGCGTCGGCTCGTGGACTACGGCATGGACGGCTGGGCCGTGTGGGACTGGTTCCAGACCGCGAACACGTGGCTAGGCGGGGACGCACCCGCAGACCGGCTCGCCGCCGGCGACGTTGACGCCGTCGAGCGCGCCGTGGCCGGCCTGCTGCAGGAGTGAGCGCCGCTTCACCGCCCTGTGGGCGCCACGACTGCCCGGTCCCACGCGAAGCTCCGACACGCGCGCTGCGCAGCGTCGTCTGGCCCGCCGGCCGGCGCGTGCGACGCGGCCATCGACGCACGCACCCGGACGCGACCGAGCTCGTTCCTGGCGCCGGAGACACCAGGTTCGCCCCTTTGATCCCGCCCGGCGCAACCGGGCCGGTCACTCATGTGTACGTCGCGGAGACGACCTTCGCCGCCCTCCTGGAGTCAGCGCTGCATGACGCGTCCCCACCGGATCCACGCGTGCGGGCAGCAACGCTCGGCCACTGGGTGGAGTCCGAGGTCGAGCTGGCCACGGACATCCGGCTGATCGATCTGCGCGACCCCGAGCTGAACCGGCTCGGCATCGAGCGACGAGAACTGGTGGCCACCGACGCCGTGCACTACCCCTGCACCCGGGCTTGGGCCCGTCGCCTGCACGGCCGGGCGGTGGGCGGACACCCGACCCACGGGCTGGTGTGGCAGTCCCGCCAGACCGAGCTGCACGCCCGCGCACTCGACGCCCGCCCCGCCCTTCGGGATCTCGTCGCCCTCCACCCCGCAGAGGTCGCGGTGCTGTGGTCCCCACCCGCCCCTGGCACGGTGCTCATCAATCGCGCAGGCGGGCTCGGGCCCCTGGCCGCCGGCAAAGGCTACGAGTACGTCAGCAACCTCACAGCCGAGCTCGACATCGTGCTGATGTGAGCTTCGCGACCGCCACACTGACCATGCTGTTGGCCACCTGGCAACCAATCCAGCTGTGCACGTCTGGCCCGACCTCGCAATGAACTCTGTTCGCTTATAATCGAACACATGCGAACCTCTTCGAAAGAGCTGCAGGAGAGCGCGATACACGCGCTGGCCGAGGTCTGCCGGGCGATCGGCATCCCCGCGAAGCCTTGCCCGGACTCCCGCACGGTGCGCGTCGAACCGCCGGGGGAAGCTGCCGTGGATCTGCGCGTGCGCGGGAGGTCGGTGGTCTCGGGGGACGTGGCGATTTCCGACACGTTGCCTCTGGTCGTGGTGGCTGACGTGGTGACTCGCAGCGCGCGAGACTCGCTGCGTCGCCAGGGCGTGGGTTGGCTCGATCGGCGCGGCCATCTTCGGTTGACGGCCGACAACCTGTTCATCGAGACGACGGTCACCGCGCTACCCCGCAGCCCGCTCGAGGAGTCGGTTGCGGCAGACCCCTTCGGACGGGGTCGGGCAACGATCGAGGTCGCTTTGGCGCTGCTGCTCGCGCCGGACGACCCGCCGGGCATACGAGCGCTCGCTCGTGAGGTGGACCTGGCTCCCTCGACCGTGTCCCAGGCGCACACACGACTGGCGGGTGCGTCGCTGATCACCCCGGAAGGACCACCGCTGGTGCCAGAGCTGTTCTGGGCGCTGGCTGATCGGTGGCGGCCGCGCTGGCTGTCGCTGGCGCGCGAGCCGACTCGGCAGATGCTCCAGGCGACCGGATCGGCCTGGGTGCGTGCCGGCGACTCCGTCGCAGCCGAGCAAGGCGCGCCCTTGGTCACCCGGACGTCCGCACCGGGGTCGTGGTATGTGGACGGCGATGAAACGTTGCGTCACGCGCGGCAACGGCTCGAAGACGCACCCGCCGGCCTGGGCGCCTGTCGTGTGGCGGTCGCGCCGAGCCGGCTCGTGCACACCCGAGCGACCGGCCCGACCGGGAGGGTTGCCACCCGCCAGGTACCGCCGGTGGTGTCGGCGCTGGACCTGGCGCGTGACCTGTCACGGGGGCGTGAGATCCTGGCCGCCTGGACCGAAACGTCCGACGGAAGCGCCGCGGTATGGCAGGGTTGATACGGATCACGGATCCGAGTGGAGCCGTCGGGAGGCTGCTCGACGCCGCCATGAAGGTGCAGCGGGCCGAGCCATCGTCGGCGTTGGTCGGCGGCGTGGCCGTCATCTGCCGGCTCGCCACCGCGTACCGATCCACGCTCGACGCGGACACCGTGGTCGAGGCCCGGCTGGGCTCGTAGCGACGAAGCCCCATGCGCTCGTGGGGCGCCGTGGCGACCGCCAGAACAAGGTGGGCAGCGACCTGCTGGATCTGCTCCTGCTGTTCGAGCACTTCGACCGGCACGGCCGGATAACGACAGCTCTCGAAAGGGCGCCCTACGGACTTGCCGCCCTGGTGGCCCACGAGCTCGGTGCTTTCCTCGCTGACCCGCAACGCAGGACGCGGGCGCTTCGGCTGGCAACCCAAGCAGCGGGCGCCGACGTCCTTCCTCAGCGTCTGGCCGACGCCTTCGGACGACTCCTCAAGAGCGACTGACAAGCCAGGCCGCCACGGGCCCCCGGCAAAGGCTGGACCCTCTCGTTACGAGGGCGCAGCCACCTTCGTTCCCTCCGGGGCGGGCAGGCACGGCGGTCGGACGACCACACTGACTGTGTGGGCGAGACTTCGCTCAGCCGCAGCGTCGAGCTGGCGAGCCGGTGATCAGGTCCAGTGCTCCACGGTCCCAGCGTCCTGGGTTTCGGTGGCGCGCTGCGAAACCGCGGCGAACCCAGCCGTCAGCTTGTGGTACCTCAGCCACAGTGGCTCGGTGGTCGCCTCGTGATCGTCGCCGACCACGCCGGCCGCAAACGGTTCCCCAGGCCAGGCGGCGGGATCACGACCGTGTCGCGCACCTGAGCTGGCTCGGTCAGCTCAGCGATCGCCCGCCGGACGCCCGTCGAGCAGGGCCGTGGCACGCCGGGAAACCAGGTCGGTGACCTGCTGATGCCCGGCGACGCCGCCGTGCGCCGCGTCACGCAGCTGCTCACACGTCGCGGCGGCGATTCGGCGGACGCGCGTCGCCGCGTGCGGCCAGCTGGCGGCCTCCGCGACGACGTGCTCGAGGGTGATGGCGTCCATCGGCCCGATGCCGGCGACGCGCATGGCCGCCGTCGTCCGCAGCCGCGGCCACAGGGCGGTGGGCACGGTGTCGTAGGCGGGCGCGAGGGCAACGACCCCGGGCTCGGGATGCAGCAGTGCGACGTTCTTGCCGTGCGCGTCGGCGTTGGCCGTGACCACGGTGAAGGTGACGAGCCGCACGAGATCGTCGAGGGCATCCAGAGGCGAGGCCGCCCACGCATCGAGCAGCTCGGCGATCGCGACCCAGCTCGGCCCACCATGGCGTTCGTACTTACCGCGACCACGATGGGCATCGATGTCCACGCCCAGTGCCTGGCAGGCATCCTCCTGATGCAGGCGACGCACCACGCCGGCGTCGTCGACCGTCCGGTCGAAGCGTGCGACGATGAGGCAGGACACGCCGGCCACCTCGGTCAGCTGCGGCACCAGGTCACCGAGCCCGACGTGGACGGCCAGACGCAGGCACGCCGCCTCGGCGTCGATCAACCCCGGTCGTCGCGGATCGTCGGTCTTGAGGATGTGGGTCGAGGGGTAGCCGTGACGGGGACGTCCCCAGCCGCCCTCCGGCAGCGCGACGAGCAGGAGCTTGTCCTGCAGGCCGGCGATGGACAGCTCGCTGTCGTCGTGGAGGGCGAGCGGATGCTCGGCCAGCCCGGCCACCTCGTCCGCGAGCGTCGCCGGCGAGTACGGCTCGACGTCGCGTCCCGCCGGTCGGGACCGACACGGCCGATGACCAGGGCGCCGGCGATGTCGCCCCGAAGCGGGCGAGTAGCCCGAAGGTGTCGTTGCTGGGGACGCCGGCCTCACGCGCCATGGCGTCGAGGTGACGCCCCTCGGGCAGCAGCCCTCGGCAGAACGCGGAGGCGTCGAGGCGGCGTGCCGACACCGGCAGCGAGCACGACAGCAGCGGCACCCCGCCCGGGATCCGGTCGATGGTCTCCGTGGTGTACTGGCACATCACCTGCCCCCGCTGGCGCCCCGCCACCAGCTGCGCGACGAGCCGGTCGTCGAACCAGACGTTCGAGCGGCTCAGGCATCGTCGGTCTCGACGGTGACTGTGACGTTGGCGCCCATGCGTCGCAGGGCCCGCAACGCGCGCTCGAGCTGCACGCTCGACGAGTCGTTCTCCAGGCGGGACAGGTACGTGCGATCCATCCCGGCGAGCTCGGCCACCTGCTGCTGCGTCAGACCCCGACGGGTGCGGACCTCGGCCAGTGCGCGACCGAGATCGGCGGCGCGGCGTATGACGATCGCGAACTGCGACACGGTCCCGGCCCTCTCGACCTGTGCGGATGTCCGCACATCGCGAAGGGCGCCGACTGATGTGCGGGTTTTCGCACATCATAGAGGGATTCGGCCGATGTGCAAGTATCCGCACATGCCGGCTGCTCCGGCGTGCGGTGCCGAGAGCGGAACGGCCGCTGCCGGAACCGTGTACAGCGCCGCGACATCGTTGCAGGCGCGTTCGCGGCGGCGAACTGCTCGTAGGCCAGCCCGGCCCCTTGGGGCGCATCGCAGCAGTCGAAGCACCCGTCACATTTTGTCGGCTACGAAATGTGACCAGCTCTGCTCACCAAGGACGCGGATCGCAGCGCCGCCGACAACGCCGACAGACAGCCCAGCGCGGGCCACAGCCCTTCCAGTGGGTCGATCGTCTAGCCCAGCAGCCCGGATCCCAGCGCCAACGCGGCGACCGTGAACAGCGCCCCGATCATCGCGAACACGATCTGGCGCGTCTGCCGGTCGAAGCGGGTCGCCATATCCGCTCGCAGCTCCGCGCTGGCCGTCGTCGTCTCACCACGAAGTGCCTCGAAGTCCCCACGAAGCGCCTCGAAGTCCCCACGAAGCGCCTCGAAGTCCCCACGAAGCGCCTCGAAGTCGCCACGAAGTTCCGACCGGACCGCATCGAGCCCGCCATGCAGCTCCGCCCGGACCGCCTCCAGCTCGGTGCGAACCTGGGCGAACCCGGCATCCATGTCGCGTCGCAGCAGCTCGATGTCGTGTCGCCGGGCCAGCTGCTCGCGGCCGATGAAGGTCAGCTCTTCCATCAGCGTGTCCGCCGCCTCGTGACCGAGGATGTCGTCCAGGCGCTCGTAGAGATGCCGCCGAGCGCGCTCGTCCACGGCCATGATGCAGTCTCGTTGTTCGTTCGGCAACGGCCCTGCCACGGTACGGACGCTCACGCCGCGGCTGAGGAGTTGCGCGAACAGCCTGTGGACACCGCGGCGCCCCGCGCAACCTCGCACTGGCTATGTGGGGTCATCCCCCGCGAAGTCCGCTCACCATCCGGAGGGCGCGTCGCATCAGGGCAGCGGCGTCGGCAACGGTTCGGCATACGCGCGCCGGGAGCCTGGCCAGGGAAGCGAACGAAGGGCAGCACCGCCGGGACACCAGCGGACAGGTCGGCCGCGACGGCGCAGGGCAGATCGAGCGGGTCCGTGGGCTCCTCGGTGAAGGGCACGGCGAGCCGCTGACCCAACAGCGCCAGACTCTGAGTGTCCGGCAGCGCGGCCGACGGCACGAGCACGGCTCGGTGCCCGTCCGCAACAAGTCGTTCCCCCGCCTGCTGGCAGGCAGTCCAGTCATCAGCCACCAGGTCAGCCAGCGTCAACCCGTACTCGCCGGCCACGTCGTCGATCCTGGTGGGTGCGAGGTGTGTGAAACGGCCCACCCACAGCCTCGCTGCTACCTGACCGACCACGTCAGCATGAACGTGAAGCCCCTGGCTGCGATACAGCTCCGCCCACAGACCATGGGGATGCAGGCTCCAGTTAAGCGGCACCCGTGTCGCGCGCAAGCTCCTCAGCAGGACCGGCAGGTCCGTCGTCGGCGCGCTCGTGCACGGCCCGACCTCGTCGATGCTCGAACGAACGTCGTCGGTGCCTGGCGGACGCCGGGTGGGCCGGCCGCAACACCGGCCCGACGAGGGAGCGCCGATGCCCTTGGAACAGGGCGAGGGCCCTCCTACTCGGAGGGCCCTCGCGTCGCCAGTGGGGGTCAGGCGTTGCCAAGCCCAGCATGACGGGGCGAGAGGTAGCTGAGGCCGGAGTAGCCATCGCACGGGTCGTTGATGACCTCCTGCACCGTCGCGAAGTCACCCCAGACCTCGGGGCCGATCTCTTCGCCCTCAGCGGTGGTGAACACTCCAGAGTTGTTGTGGCTCGGGTCCGAGTCGACCGCGTCGACGGGGACAGCGACGATCTTCGTGAAGTAGGTCCAGTGGCACGTCTCGCCGTTCAGCTCGTAGCTTCCGGACATGTGGTTCGTGATCCAGGCGCCGGATCCGCGGTACGTGTCGAAGCCGAAGTGGCGGTCCAGCTGCCCATCGCCGTCGAGGTCGCTGCTGGACGTCCACGCCTCGTTCCACTTCATGATGAGGTCGGTGCCGACATAGGGCTGGCACCACGACGCGCCCTCGTAGGCGTCGCAGTAGTCACCGGAGAACATGTGCGCCCGGTAGTTGTAGCCCCATTGGTCGAAACCAGGCTCGGTGACGAACGCCTTGCCGTTCCCCTGGTTGGTCGACGCAGGCTTGGCCAGGGCTGGGCTCATGACACTCAGAACGAGTGCGGCAGCGAGCGCCGAGATAGCGAGAACCTTCTTCAAGATCTGTCCCCTGATCGAGATGGGCAGCGTGTTCATACCCGGCGGTCGGTTTCGCTATTAGCTCGCTGCAGCGACAGCGACCAACGACATTCTCGCTGCAGGTCATCGCTCCCCCGGCAGCGCCATGTGGCGCATAGACCTTTTACCCGTTGGGCCCGATCTGGGGGCCGTGGGTCATAGCCAAGTTGAAGACCACCAAAGCTGGCTAGGCATGGTTGAAGCCGTGACCCTCATCGACGCGACCACGCGAAGAGCCTGGCCTCGGCCCGACCATGGCCCGATCGGCGCCATCAGCCCGACCAGGTGATCCGCCCCCGCCCGATTCGAAGAGCACGCTGACGGTCTCAGGTCAGCCGGTGGCACGAGGTCATCGCCGATCCGGACCTCGGGCGCGGCCGACCCGGCCCCGGACGCGGGTATCGTGCGCCGATGCTCCAGGGACCTCGGCCGTGACCAACCGACGCTGGCGGGCGGCGCTCGACGTGGCGCTGGCCCTCTACCTCGTCGCGCTCGTGTGGCTGACCTTCGGTCCCCACCCGAAGCTGCCCGACATCGGTCCGCCGCCGGGGTCCATCACGGCCGGCGGCCAGGCCAGCCCGACGGCGGGTGCGAGCCCCAGCCCCCAGCACCCGCTGACCCGGGCCGAGCGCCGCCGGCTCGCCCAGCAGCGGGCCGCCGCCCGCGCGGAGCGCAGCGCCGACACGGAGCGGGGAGCCAACGTGCTGCTGTTCGTGCCCGGCGGGCTGCTGCTGATGCTGCGCACCCGCTGGTCCGCCGTCCGCACCCTCGGTGTGCTGGTCGCGACGTCGGCCGCCATCGAGGTGCTGCAGTGGACGCTGGCGACCTGGCGGTCCGCCAGCGTCGGCGACGTCGTCATGAACGGCACGGGCGCCCTCGTGGGCGTCACCGCCGGTGCCCTGCTCCGCAGGCTGTGGCGCACCGACCGCCGCTCCGTCACCGACGGTCCCCTCCGCTGAGCTGACCCCGGTCCGGCAGGATCTTCCCAACGGGAGCCCCTGCGCCGCTGCCACAACGACAGCTGGGAGACCAGGCCGGGCACGGCCTGGTCTCCCGCGACTGCGCTCAGCCGCCTCGGCCCGTCAGTGCTTGCTGCCGGTCGCGACGTGGCTCACGCACTGGCCCTGGTTGCGGAACCCGAGCTGCTCCCACCCGCCGGCCTTGCAGTCGTCCTTGGTCGGGGCCGTGGTTTCGAAGTCGTAGGTGTCCGTCTGACCGTTCGCGGTGATCTGCACCCCGTCGATGTACGAGGTCATGGCCCCGTGCCGTCCGACGTTGACCGCGACGCCGAGGATCACCGAGTCCGCTCCGAAGAAGTCGCTCATCGCGGCGAGCTGTCCCGGGTGGCTGTTCGAGCCCGGCGTGGACGACGTAAACGGCTGGATGCTCGGCGACCACCAGCCGCCGGTACCGCTGGTCGTGTCCCACTCCTGCCAGGTGTCGACACCGATGGTGAAGCCGGCCTTGTTCGCCTCCCACACGAGGGTCGCGAAGTCGTCGGGGCCCTCGGGGTCGATCATGACGTTGATCGACGGCCCGTAGCCGGGCAGCGAGGCCGAGTCGACGTAGGTCGAGTAGACGACCTTCTCGAGGTCTTCGAGGGGGCGCCCGTTGTAGAGGTCGGTCATCGCCCGCGCCTTCTGGCCTGCCGGGATGGTCAGCTCGTAGCCGTCGGTGCCCCAGGCCCCGGGTACGGGCACCGCGGTGATCCCTCCGGTACCGGTCGTGGCCGTGACGGTGCCGTCCTCGGCGACATGGTCGCTGCTGAAGTACCAGCGGCTGTCGCTGGGCGTGACGATGCCCTCGTGATAGGCGCTCGCCGGCAGGGCGAGCGCGCCGACCAGCAGCGCCGACAGCCCCAGGGTTCCGATGATCCTTGCTCGCATGTGAGTCCCACTTTCGTCGGTCGTGCGTCTCTGGCACGGCGCTGGCGGCACCCCACGAACCCCCGTGCCCCAGCCCCGTGCCCCAGCCCCGGACCTGCGACGACCGCCGAAGCGGATCGCCGTGTCCCCGCCTACTCGTAGCCGGTGCGGCGGGCCGCCGCCGCACGCCTGGATCATCCAGCGCGCGTTCAACCAAAGACCATCCGAACAGCCCGGCACGGGAAGCAGCGCTGCGTCGTGCGAGTTCGACGCAGAGTTAGCGTGACGGTCCTGCTGGTGGCGTGCGGGCATCGCCGCCAAGCCCCGGGACCGGATCGCTGCCCACGCTGCCGCGGCTCAGCCGATCGGCGTCGTGAACCACGCTCGTGACCGCGGCTCCACAGCGACCGCGCCGGCGGCGACAACCGCACCTCGAGCACAGCGTCCTGCGTGGCCGCACCGGTCAGATGCGCCACCCCGTCGCGGACCGTCACGGCCAGCGGCGTCCCGTCCCCGCCGACGCCCATGCCCTTCCCGTGTCCCGCCGCCGGTGACGGTGGCCTCGTCAACCTGCCACCCGACGGGCGGCTGGACGGTGAGGTCCCAGTGGTCGGGGATGGCCTTGGCCTGCCGCCACAGCGTCAGGCTGTAGACGAGGTCGTCGCCGTCACGTCGCAGCGTGACCGGCCCCGACAGGTCCATCGGTGAAGGAGCCCGTCGACTTGCGACGGCGTCTCGAGGAAGTAGTCGTGGCCGTTCTGGCCATGGATGGCGATGCGTCGAACTGGCGACCTCGTGGCCGTCTTCTGTCGTCGACAGGGCATCGGTGCCGAGCGGCGTCCACATCGTGAACCAGGTCCGGTTGAGCCCCATGATCGCGTGCTGCACCCGAACCGACAAGGGACGGCGAATCCGTGGGCACGGCCATGAACCGACGTATGGGTTGCCGTCCGGACCGAGGGGGTTCGTCACGGCGACGTGCACCGACTCTCGACGGGTCGCCGACACGCCCGCCGCCATGGTCCGACGTGTTCGCCACCCCCGACAGCTGGACCGTCCGCGGGATCTGGTGCTCGACGTGGACGTCCATCTTGTTCGCTGCCGCATTGATGCCGGTGACAGCGAGCAGGTCTCCACCGTCCACGGCCGGCCGCATGTGGCCACCGATGCCGAGCTGCTGGAAGGCCCTCTCCTCGGCCCGGCCGGCGCTGAAGACCTGCAGGTCCCGTCGCTCGGCAGCGCGCGCTGCCTCGCGCCGACACGGTCACCGCGTCCCAGGACTGGTGCGAAGATCTGGTTGAACGCCTCGGCGGCGAAGTCGCCGAGGAACTCCCTACGCGCCTTCGAGCGCCCACCCAGAACGTCGTAGGCGTCGATCATCGTCAGCTCGGCGACCTTGCCCGGTGGCACCGGGTTGGGCAGCCCCTCGACCGCGACGTCCGCGCGGCAGCCGCATCGGGCCGATGCCCTTCAGGATCATGCCCAGCCCGACCGGGTCGACCATGACCACCCCGTCGAGCCGGCGTCCCTTTCGTGCCTCGTAGAGGTCGAGGATGACCTTCGCGGTCGTCGGCAGGTCGGGATCGACGTTGACGTTGGCGAAGAACCCGGCCGCGGCGTGTGGCCGTATCGTTCGTCGAACTCCTTGGAGGTGGGGACCGGCGTGAGGTCTTCGTCGACCGGCCGGTCCAGGACGTCGTAGTCGCTCCGGGTCCGACATCGTCAGCTTCCCGTGGTCGGCGGTGAGCACGGCGAAGTAGCCGATGAGCCCTCCGGTGCCCCGGAGCTCGGCCGGGTTCTGCATGCCGAGGAAGTAGTGGCGCGGCCCGTCGGCACCGAGGAAGCTCGGCAGCACGGCGAGCGCCGCCTGCGCGTTCTCGAGCGTGCGGATCGCCTCGTGCGCCAGGTCCAGGGCCTGCTCGCGGCCGCCGACGACCGCACCTGGCACGCCGCCCGTCGGCTGGCGCCGCGAGCGCCGTCGGTCTGCGGTCTTGAGCGGACCGAGATCCAGTCCTGCGGCCACCGCGGCCGCCTGCTGCAGCGCGTCGAGGTCGATCTGGCCACCGGTTGCGCGGATCTCGGGCTTGCCGTCCGGGCCCAGTCAGCACACCGGCGACATCAAGCGCATGCGCCGCCACGTCGACGGCGTCGTCGGCCACTGCGACGACGCCCTGCAGGGTCCGGCTGCTGCGCCCGGCGATGGGCAGGTGGTCGAGGACCGTCCAGAGCGGCCCGTGCGTGTCCGCCTGCGCCCGGGCGATCGCCTGTCCCGCCGCCTCGACCTGTCGGGCTGCCGCCTGCAGGTCGCCCGTGCTCGAGGCTCGTCCGGACCGCGGCGACCTGCCGGCGGGCATCGCTGAGGGCGCTGCGAGCCGCGAGCGCATCGCGCGCGAACAAGGCGCCGGCCACCAGCAGGATGGCGAGCACCGCGCCGCCGGCCCACAGCGAGCGGATGACGCCGGACGGCGTTGATCACGGACACGCAGACTCCCCACAGCGACACCACGGCCGCGGATGGTACGCGGTCGCGCCGGTAGACCCGCAGCGGGGACGCCTTCGTCGACGGCCTCGGCGCGGCGAGCGGTGCCGGTTGGGACACGCTCAAGAGCTTCGACCACTTCCAACTAGGAAGGCCCAGGAACATTCGGCACCGCGTCGACCGCGAGCTCAAAAGGCAGGGGATCAGTACTCGCCCTGTGGCTCCCTAGGTACAGAGACTATGCCAATATGGCGTCCCGTAACCCAACCAAGACCATCCGCGCCGCGATCGCAAGATAGATGATCCAGTCGGCGACTTTCCAGTAATCGCCGGCGAGGTTCTTCCTGTAATACAGCCACATTGACTTATGAAAGGCTTTGTTCAACGGCCAACTGCGCCTGGTTGCTCGATTACTCCCCCCCTTCTTGTGGAAGAAGGTAACCCTGGGATCGTAAATCACGCTTAGACCTAGTCCGTGAACGCGTTTGCATAGGTCTAAGTCCTCCATATACATCCAGTATTCCTCGTCCCACCCGCCCACTTGAGTCAGCACGTCGCAGGGAATAAGCATGAAGGCGCCATTGACGGCCCCCACCTCACCCACCTCGTCTTCATGCAAGTCAGGCGCCGTGTAGGACAGCTTATCCATCGCCTTTGCACGCTTCCTTGGGCTCGCGAAGTAGGCAAAGGAGGAACTCGGCGTAGGCAAGTTCCGCTTGCATGCATGATCCAATCGCCCATCGGCCTGGACAAGCTTCACGCCGACGATCCCCACACTGCTCTTGTCCCGGTATTCGCAGATCAGGCCAACTAGGTCCCCTGATAGGTAAGCGGTATCTGGATTGAGGAACAGGATCCAGTCGGAGCCACGACCAGCCCTCTGACCCTGATTGCAGGCGACACTGAATCCCGCGTTCACGGGATTCTCAATGAGAGTCACGTTGACGCCAGATTGGCGGAGCAGGTCCACGGTGTTGTCGGTAGAGGCGTTATCCACGACTACAATTTCGTGGCGCAATGTATGGAGGGCCACCTCAAGAGTGCGTATACATTCCAAGATATGGCAGGCACTGTTGTGCGTTACGATCACCACCGAAATATCAGCGTTCAGCGCTCTTCTCCCTCTTGACAGCCATCACGCGCGACCTTGAAAGCTTCCGCTAGCGCGTTAAGCCACGTTGCCGCGGTGGCGAGAGTTTCAATAGGCCCCGGAACGTCGGAAGACGACTACCAGAGTCCGCACCAGTATTAGTAGGTCGTTTCGCAGACTGAGCGACTCCGCATAAGCTGCTTGAATCAAGACGCGCTGGTCATACGGTAGATCGTTTCGACCTGACACCTGCCACGGCCCCGTGATGCCCGGCCTTGCACTCAAATAGCCATCAAGCATGGAGCCGTATAGGTCCCGCTCGCCAATGAGAATGGGGCGCGGGCCGACAAGCGACATCTGGCCCACGAGCACATTGTAGAGTTGCGGCAACTCATCTAGGGAAGTTGCCCGGAGGATCCTGCCGATCGGTGTAATCCTTGGATCCTGCTTGAGCTTTATGGCGGTTGCGAATTCAGCCCGGGCCTCCGGATGATGGTGAAAATAGAGCTCCAGGCGTTCGGCCCCGTCAATTCGCATGGTCCGAAACTTCAGAGCCTCGAAATGTCGGCCGCCCTGGCCCACACGGTGACTTCCAAATAGCACTGGACCTCGGGACGTAAGAGCCACGAGGGTCGCAACCATAAGGAGCACTGGCGACAGCAGGACGATAAGGGCAGCAGAAACGCAAACGTCAAGCATCCGCTTCAGCGTATGGCGAACGAGATCGTTCTGCAGCCCTCCCGATCGGCGCGTGATCAGACGAATGACTTCATCATCCAGAGATCTGGCCTGGTGACTCAATAGGTGTAGGTTGTCAGCAGTGGGAGTAGCCTGATCCACCATGCCCCCCAAAGGGTTTAGTAGCTTCTTGTCCGTCTATTCTGAAAACGGTATGTGCGGCGATCGAAGATTTACGTCGCTCGTCTAGGTACGGGCCCCTTTTCTATTGTTGTCGCGAGTTGGTGTCAAGAGAAGTTGGAGGGCCACCCCCCCCCCGCTCAAACGCCCACGCTCCCCGGCCCTCGGGTCGCACAGGGTCCGCTAGTTGGGCCGGTGAGTTGCCTGTCAGAGACGACCATGGGAGATCAGGCCCGGCCGGCGGGCTTGCCGACCGGGTGGTAGTGCAGCCCGGCAGCGACCATCGCGGCGCCGTCGAGCGCGTTGCGGCCGTCGACCACGATCGGGTAGGCGAGCGCGTCACGCAGGGCCTCGGCGTCGAGCGCGGCGACCTGCGGCCACTCGGTGGTCACCACCGCGGCGTGCGCGTCGACGCAGGCCTGCAGCGGGTCGTCGAACAGCTCGACGGCGTCGCCGAGCTGCTCCTTGACCGCCCCGAGCGCGACCGGGTCGTAGATGCGCACCGTCGCCCCTTCGGCGAGCAGCGTGCGTGCGAGGTGCATCGCCGGGGCCTCGCGCAGGTCGTCGGTCCCGGGCTTGAACGCCGCGCCGAGCAGCGTGATGACCTTCTGGTCGAGGTGCCACAGCTCGTTGCGGAGCTTGTCGATCACGGTCGCGCGCTGCGCCACGTTGATCTGGCGCACGTTCTCGAGCAGGTCGAACTCGTAGCCGACCTGGGGCCAGGTGGATGAACGCGTCCACGTCCTTCGGGAAGCACGACCCGCCGTAGCCGAGCCCGGCCTTGAGGAAGTCCGGTCCGATCCGGGTGTCGTAGCCCATCCCGCGGGCGACCTGCTCGACGTTGGCGCCGACCCGCTCGCAGATCTGCGACACCGCGTTGATGAACGAGATCTTGGTGGCCAGGAACGCGTTCGACGCGTGCTTGATCAGCTCCGCCGTCGGCACGTCGGTCTCGACCACCGGGCAGCCGTCTTCTGCCACCACCGTGGCGTAGACCTCGCGCAGCACGTCGCGGGCCTGCTGCGAGGAGGTCCCGTAGACGATCCGGTCAGGGTGCAGCGTGTCCACGACCGCGTTTCCCTCGCGCAGGAACTCCGGGTTGGACGCCACGTCGATCCGGGCGGTGCGGCCCAGCCGCTCCCGCTCCCGGTCGATCACCTGCGACAGGCGCTGGCCGGTGTTGGCCGGCACCGTCGACTTCTCGATCAGCACCACGTCACGCTCGGCGTGGATCGCGACGTTGCGTCCCACCGCCTCCACGTAGGAGAGGTTCGGGCCGCCCCCCGGCAGGGGCGGGGTTCCCACGCACACGAAGACCGCCGCCACGTCGGCCAGCGCGTCGGCGATGTCGTGGGTGAACCGCAGCCGCCCGGCCTCGAGCCCCTCGGCGACCAGCTCCGGCAGGTCCGGCTCGAAGAAGGGCATCCCGCCGTCGTTGAGGGTTTGCAGCTTCTCGCGATCTGCGTCCATCCCGACGACCTCGTGCCCCCACCGGGCGAAGCACGCCGCCGACACGAGCCCGACGTGCCCCACGCCGACCACTGCGATCCTCACTCCCACCCCCTAAACGGCCTCAAGCGACCAGACAAACCAGAGCGACCATTGGCCGAACGAGGGGGAGGTTAACATCCTCGTCAAGTGGCACGCGAGACAAACGGCTGGTTCGGACATGGCTCCTCTTCGAAACAGTAGCTCGGCCCCGCAACAAGCGGCCCTGGGGCGACGGCCCGAGGAACATGACGTGCCGTGCCCAATCAGTCCCTAACCCTGGGGATGGCAGTGTCGGATCAAAGTGGTCCGCTGCGCCCTCGCGGCACACGCCGGCAGAATGGCGCGCAAGGACGCCGGTCAGGCGTCTATATGCTCAGCGCCTGCCGACTATCCGCCCCAGAACTCCGGCCAGACATGCCGAACCTTGACGAACTCGGAGTCTAGCCGAACTACGTCGACCGCAAACTCCTCGCGAAGCCTCGCCCGAAGGGATTCCGGCATCGGACTCAGTCGTTTGAGTGTCATATCGCGTAGCGAGATCACCGACCTGACAAGCGCATCGGGCAATGAATTCTTGACAGCCTCCTTCCAAGGCGCATCAGCAACCAAAGAACGGTACAACACGTGGTTCCTGGGGACCCCTGATGGGTTCCTTCGATCCGCACTGCCGAACTCGAAGTCCTTGTTCCAAACGCCTAGGAAATCCAATAACTGCAGCGCGGCGAGCGGAGGGTTGTCCACGAATTCCTCAAAGAGAACGCAGCGCACGGACGCTCCGCGAACACGGGCCATGAGGTCATCCATCCATCTCGCGTACCGTCCCGCCTCCACATACCACCAAAGCGGCTCCCATCCATCCTTCATCCGCCGCTGTTCGACTGCCAACCCACTCTCGAAGGACCGCTCCTCACGACGTTCACGGATGAGGTGACCGAAAGCCGACCAAGCGCGATCGATGGGATTGCGGAGACAAAGGACAATCCGGACATCGTTGTTCTCCGAGAGGATTTTGTCAATCACCTCCGGATAATAGAGGTACGAGGCCGTAGCGTCACCCGAAACTAGGAGCGACCCTAGGTCATGCCTATTCCTTGACATGAGCGCCGCACGCTGGCGCGAGGGGCGAGGATCGCCAGGACCAGACCAATGCATATCGTGTGGAAAAAACCCACCGCTGTCCTTCTTAAAGGGAAATTCAACGCCCGGATGACGAGATAAGAGGTCCACGACTGAGGAGGTCCCGCACTTCAGAGCACCCGCCATAACGAAGTCTGGGAACATCTATTACAACACCTTGTTGGACGCGACTTCTGGGACCGACCTCTACCACCCTTCGCCGTAGGGGATCGGGATCACACTACTCAGCATGTACGGGCCGACGCCCCAACCACTGGGCAGAGCTCCGCAGACGGCGCGGCGAATGTGGACTTACCGACTCCGCCCCGCCGAGGGCCCGGACAAGCGGAAGCCGGTCATCTCTTCGAGCAGGTCGAGTTCCGCATCGAGCAACTGCCGGATTCTTTCAGGAACCGAGACCTGAGGCAATTCCAGGGAACTGGCGACCGGCCTGGTTGATGCCATACGTTGGGCGAGCGTTGAGATCCCACGCGCCCTCAATGCTCTCTCCACTCCGAGCTGCAGGCCGATCCCCTTCGCCGCATTCAAGGCTAGGCGAGTGGCGCGTACTAAGAGCGGATGCTTTGGCAATCCGGTGACGTTGACCGACCTAGTGCGCGCAACATCATCTCCAAAAGGCGGTATCGCAAGGAAGGCCTCGACTCTCCTAAGAAGGCTCGAAGGCTTGGAGCGTAGCCAGGCGAAGTCAAGTAACAGAAGTTGGTCCGCCGGGAAGAACTGTAGGTATCGCTGAACATGCGTCCCGTACTTGCTGCGCTCCAAGAGGTCAGGATCAATCCCGAGCGCCTCATCGAAACCAACTCTTGGCGGCAGGGCACCCCTCGAGATTTTGTAAGCGATGTCGCTCCTGATTCGTTCCACGGGATCCCTAAGCATGCAGATCAAAGAGGCGCGTGGTAGGCGGGCTGCAATGCGTCCAGGCGCAGTTCTGCTTGCCAAGTAGGAAGGCGTGATTTCGCCACAGAGCTGTTCCGCGCTCGCATCGCTGAATTGGGACTGGTACCAGGCCCAAGGCAATTCCGATCGCCGATTGACTCTCCCGCTACCGTCATAGAGTTCTGCATCGAAGTAGTGCAACTCCTTCTCGTCCGGCAGGAAGAGATCAGGATGTTCCCGAAGACAGCACCACAGCCAAGAGGTACCGGCCTTCGCGGCACCGATTACCAGAAAATCGGGATCCATTGGCACAGACCTCCTCGCACGTACTCCCAAGCCATCCCCTAACTGTACCTCAGTCCCGAAAAAGAGGCATGCGACCAGACCCCCAAGCGTGACCTAACGAGGTACCAATATAGGCCGTTCTGGAGCGCAAGGCCGATGGTAGCGCCCACGGCTGCTCCGGCAACACCATATGCCGCACCGAGGACCGCCACCAGCAGCAAACGCAATACGCCGGAGACGACGGTGGTATACATATGGCGGACTTGTTCCCCGGCCATTAAGAGAGCGACCCCGCATGAGCCAGTCAGTGCCGCAACGAATCGCCCAGGAAGCATGAGCAAGAGCACCGTCGCACCGCCGGGGATAGCCCTCCCGAACACGCCCGAAACGATTGCGTTTGGCCATAGTGCAAGTACCGCCAACACGGTCACGGTGGGCAGGAACGCCACCAGGGCACTACCCTGAAGGATCCTGCGAAGATCTTCGTGGCGTCCAGAGTGCCATAACGCGGCTACCCGTGGCGAAATAACCATGTTGAGCATCGCGAGCGGGGCAGCAACGAGTAGAACTAGTCGCGACGACGCCCCATACGCGGCGACGGCTTGGGCGCTCTTCACCGCCCACGCAACGATCCAAACGTCCGCGTTGGCTAAAAAGGAAGAGATCGTCGCGGACACGGCGATCGGCGTCGTTTCCCCCAGAACCAATCTGACTCGTGCAAGTGTGAAGGGATGGCGAGACGATCCATAGCGGCCGGCCAGGCTGATCATTGCCACCAAACCAGCCAGCATAGAGCCGACCGCTGCGAGTAGGAACGGGCCCGTCAAGTCGACAATGGCCAACAGGCTATTGCTGCGGACATGAGTAAGTATTAGGCCGACGACTAGCAAGACTAGCCCGACATTGCCATTCAAAATGGCACCTACACGGAATTCCTCTCTCCCCCTGTGGGCATCCCCGGCGTTGGATTCCAAGGCGCGGCCTCCAGCGAACAAAGCCACGGACGCCGCCGCAAGGCCCCCTCCAGAAAAGGGGGCCACCGCGACGGACGCCGGACCTGACGATACGATCAATCCCGCCACACTCATCGCCAGAACGGCGACGGACAATCCGAGCGTCCAAAGTCCTAACGATACGTACAAAGTAGCTCGCTTGGACTGATCGTCAATGGAAGCAAGCTGTCTAACGAGTACCTGGTTCAGTCCCAGTTGCATGGCGGTCGAAAGTGTGGAAATAACGGCCAACGAAACCACGAAGTACGCAAACGCTGGCACGGTGGTCACACGACCAGCAACGCTAGCGACGAGAAGACCCAGTGCGATATTGACAAAGCGCCCGCTGAAGACCCAGGCACCGCCTCTGACTAGTTTAGACTTCTTCAGGCGCCTAGGGGACCAATCAGATCTCAAGGTTCCCAACTCTACCTATACCTCTTCGTCTCTTGTCTTCCAGTCACTCAGGTCTCGGGCCAGGAAGGCTTCAAGTTTCTCTATGGACGGGGTAAAGTACTGCCGAAGAGCGACTTCCGTGTCTCGACTCATCGGCGGAGGCGAAAATGGTCGGAAGTTTCGCTTAACCACAGCATCCCGGATACGGTCACGCAAGTGGGCCGGAACGAGCGCTGTCCCTATCCGCCGCGCTGCGCCATCGGCCGTCATCAGTTTGGCTATCGTGCGGAAACGAGCCTCTTGGGCACCGTTGGCGGAGACCTCGGGTATCTCGGATAGGCGGGACAGGCCGATCCACTTGAAGATACCGTTGAGTGTGGCCTTGCGCTCATATCGCAAGTCGGAAGCCACCACCGTAGCTACTCTATCCGCACCGAGTGCATCGATCATGCGCTCAAGGTGATCCATGTATCGCCCCGCGCGCAGGTATGAATAGATCACCCACCGGCTCTTTGGCCGTTGCGCCCGATCTCGCTCCAGGGCCAGTTCGAAGGTGGGGGCAGTCTCGATACCTCTGGCACGGGCGTACCAGTAGAGAGAATATGCGCGCTTAGTCGGATCACGGAGTATGCAAATGGCTTTGAGGGAGGACGAGTGCTCGCGCATTCGATCGACCGCTGCCGGGGAGTACATCGAAGTTGCACTCTTGGCTAGCAGCACGGTCTCTTCCTGCAGATCCTGCGCACGGAAGTACCGACGGAACACCGTCTCATAACCATCTTGGTACATCCCAGGGTCGACGAAATACGTGAACTCATGCTGTTGATGCGTAAGGATATGGGGGTGAAGACCGAGATAGTGCTGAAGCGCAGTACTCCCACATTTCTGGCCGCCGACGATCATAACGTCCAACGGACGCACTGCAGCGCTCACTAGGACCTCCTTGCGATTGCAGCTGACGCCAATTCCGCCCTTCGTTTCAGGCTAGTCCTGGGCTTCGTCCTGTCAGCCGCACGATCGTGCGTGCATCCACTGAAGCATTGCGGAGCGCGACACTGGGGGGGCGTTCGAGAAGCAGCGGAGAGCGGTGGAGGATCGGCGGGGAAGACGCGAACTGCATCCCGGCGGTCGCGGACGAGATGCTCTCGTAGCCAATACGAAAGCAATAGCGGGCTATGTCGGAGGAGAAATGTCGTCGGAGACCGAAAGGCCAGGCGAAGTGCCGCACTTGTTCCCCCAGAATTTCCTCGAGAAGTTCCTTGTTCACGGCAACGTCTGCCTCCGCCTCGCTCCGAGCCATCGATCCGAGGTCCAGATGGAGGTGACCGTGACCGCCAACTTCGTGCCCTGCCTCTCGGAGCGCCAGTAGTTCATGGGAGAGGAGCGGACGGTCTGGACCGTCGTAGCCCAGGTTCCTCCTGTACTGAAGACGTGAGTCGGTTGCTCCTGCGACCGGGAGTGTATTGACAAAAAAGGTCACGGGAACGGCGAGCGACTCCAGTAGCGGCAGTGACAGTCGCCAACTGCTGTATGAGTCATCGAAGGAGAGCCAAACGAGCTTATCGTCTGACCCGAACCGCGATACGAAGCCAGAGGCCGTCACGAACTCGTAGCCCCGATCCCGCAGTTCGGAAACAAGTGTCTGCACAAGGGCCCAGGTGCCTCGGGGGATGTCGTGACCATAGAGGCCGAGTTTCCGAGGCAATGGACGCGCGAAGAGGATGTAGGCCAACTGCGCGGCCGCTGAGCGCGCGTTAGATGGCAGCCTCATCGCCGAATGCTCGCTTTGAACGCGTGGTTATAGATATCCAACAATTTATCAACGTAGCGATTTGGCGTCAGCGCGTTGCATAACACTTGCTCTCGTGCCTGGCGACCTAGCTGGTCAGACAATCCGCCGTTGCTGAGTAATAGGTTCATGGCAGCCGCTAGCGACTGGGCGTCACCGTTGCGAAAGACCACGCCGCCCCCTCCCTCTCCTATCTGAGCCGCCATTGCGGTGCCGGAAGGCACGATGGCGGGTAAGCCCCTCTCCGCCGCTTCTAGGACGGCCAACCCCTGCGTCTCTGGAACCAGTGAGGGAACCACGAGGGCACGAGCGCCTCTCATGTATTCCCGCAAGGTGTCCGTGTCTAACCACCCCACATGACGGACCCCAGGCGTCCCCGCAACCTGCGACGCCTGCGGACCGTCTCCAGCTATGACCAGATCGGCGCCAGCCATCCGGCTGGCCTCCACGGCAATTCGCCAACCCTTCTCGCGCGAGAGCCGTCCCGCATAGAGAAAGTAGCCACCCGAACTGGGGAGGCAGCTAGCCGACTCGCCTACACTGATCGGGTTAGGTAGCACATACCTGGGGACTCGGTCATCTAAGAAGCCGCCTATCAATTCGAGACTGAAGTCCGATACAGCGATTACACCCGCAAGGTCGACCGGGAAACCGGCCGCCGTTTGAAATGAATGACGGGCTACTCGCCAAAGCTTGTGGGAGTAGGATCGTGCATCACAGTTTGTCAGCACGCACTTGCCACTCATTGGGACGCGGTCGCAGATCGTCTCGACATCGAACCGATAGTAGTTTCCGTTCGGACATATCGAGAAGTAGTCATGCAATGTAACAAGGTGCGGAAGACCTGTGTCCCCAACCGCTTGAAAGAGGCTAGGAGACAGTATCTTGGTCCAGCTGTGCGTATGCACCAGAGCACCATCGCGTTCCACGTCCGCCAATGCTTCCTGCAGGGCCCTACGCGTGCCCGGATTCCAGAGGCCTCTTACCGCGGCCTTGGCCTGCTGTGGGTGATTGATCAAGTCTTCTTGTTCGAGCGATGTCACAGCGATCGACTCGTTCAGGGACTCTGGATAGCCCTTCCCCACGAGCAAACGTACATTTATTCCTGCCGCAGCCAGCAAATTCGCGGTGGACAGCGCGGCACTTGAGGCCCCGCCCTCCACTTGGCCGAAATCAGAAACTATTACAACGGTGTCTACTTCATTCACCGCGGGTCCCCCCAGACGGAATGTGAGCACCGGAGTGCCTCGACGCTTGGCGGGAACTCAGGAGCCTAGGCTCCTGAACCCGCGATCCAACGAGTTCACCTCCGCGCCAGGTCCAGAGACAAGCCAAGTGGGAACTGGCCCCACCTGCGCCGCACGGGCGGCCACCTTACTGCCATCGGCCATCAACCAGCCCCCCTACTGAAGGTTGGCACGACCCAAGGGAGCGCGCTGTCCGCTGTTCGGTGCGGCGGCCTTGAATAAATCGCACCGCTAGGAACAAAACGATGTACTCCCGAATAAGCACGATGGCAATCCCATTGAAGTCGTTCGCTGGAAGTCGCAGTGCGACGGCAACCGCCGTCACTCCGTACAGCAGAGCAGCGATACCCTGCGTACTCGCTGACTGATGGTAGAGTCGATCGACCAATTGGAGGAGTCGGCCCAGGGCAGCCATGCCGATTAGGACTGCAGGCCAACCTCCATTGATCCATAGTTCACCAATTATACCTGGAGGGTCTCCTGTCCGACGGTAGTCGGGAAAGTCGAACAGCTCTCGCCCGACAATGGGCCCGATACGGACCGGCGGCTTGTCAGGCCAGATGGTCCGAGGAACCGGAGCAGTCGCCAACGACAGGAACGTGGCGCCATACTGATAGTCCATCTCTTCGGGGACCTTGTCGAACACCACCGCGAGTGGCCCGATATCCATCCAGTCTCGGGCCGCGACCAACTGTTCGACGGGCCCTGACACGGCGCCGTTAAGCAAGTTGAAGTCTCGGCCGCGTTGGCTACTACTGCGAAGGGCTCCAAGCGATGCGATTGTCACTAGGGACAGAAGGAGCACGATAACGACGCTGCGCCAGCGCGGCTGCCGTTGATGTACTGCGGCGACGGTAAGTGACGCCGCAGCAACAGTGACCAATAGGTCCGACCGGGACGATGTAACCAACGCAAAGTAGGCGGTCAGGGCCATCGAGAGGGCTACCAAGAGGCCTAGAAGAGACCGCCACGTGTGTCGCATCACTGCCAGGGTATAGGCAGAAATGATTGCCGCGGAGCCGGCCAGTCCCATGCCCCATCGCAAGTAGCCAAGGGCGGCAGCCTCGTCGCCGACGCTTGCGAATTGTTTCTGGGAATTCAGTATGTCTTGGAGCGCGACGACCCCCACCCTAGGGGCATATATAGCGAAGGCCAGCACTGAGACTGCACAGAGTGTCACCACCGTCACGACAGCCCGCCCATATGATGGCCTGGATAAGCCCGTCGCCAGCCGCCTTACGAGCCTCCCTTTGGGCTGGCCGTCAGGCAGAAGAAATCCGATGAGAAGGGCGATGGTGCCTGCACAGATGATGAGAAGGGCTCGGGGGATGATGCTGTGTGGTTCGCCCACCAGTAGTTCCGTGGAGGTCTTCGAGTCTCCGAATTGAAGATATATCGTCTGCCCGAAGACTCCAAACAGCATCGTAGTGCCGTAGAGCGATAGTGGATGCAACAATCTTCGGGGACGTTGTACGGCGGCTGCGGAGAATGGGAGGCTCGTGATCGCGGCAGCGACTGCGATCCAGAGATACTCCTCGTTCCCACGTAGAAGAAATGCGATCAGCGCAGCAATGGTAGCGCCCACAAGGAAAACCGAGAGCGCCCAAACTGAATACTTTCCTTGGGTGCCATTCGGCCGGTCGGACCGCGCGAACAAGTAGGTCGCGCTCGCACCGCCTCCGTACCTGGGCCTACCCAGGAGACGTTGGCCTTCACTCATGCCCCGTTGCCTCCCGCCGCTTCAGAGGCGACGAATTGTGCCCCGGAGGCGAGGCTGATCGTCCGCTCCGGGGCATGCTGATGTCTTTGGTCGGCGAGCGGCGCGGTGACGGGGCTACAGGACAGTCGGGGGATGCGATGCAGAGAACATCCGGTCTGTGCGAATGTGCTCTCGGCGTCGCGGATCTCGCATCCACCTCGCCGACGCACTCCCAATTCGCAGCGCACGGCAGAATACGCCGGTGCGGCCGCGTCAGCAACTGATTCGTGCGGGCACCCCACTCGTCTTGGAAGTCCCGTCTTAACGGCGCGCCCCGACTGGACGTCGTTACCTCGGCCGATCCCCCTTACTACCCGAAGTAGCAGTGCAGCGGCTGTCTTGCACCAGCGACAGTCGTGAAGGCAACGGATCTAGCCGGGCTTCGTCTCGAACTGAGGGCCGCTCGGGAAGGCTCGTCTGCCAAGCCGCTGGCTGGATGTCGTCCGACCGACCCCGCGTGTCGCGGGACGGTGACTGCGGCGACTAGTTGGCGGGCCAGCCCGAGGTGTGCTGGCGGGCTCGCGCGGCGCCAGTGTCCCCGGGCGGCTTTCACGCCAGCGCCTTGATGCCACGGCCACGCGTGGGCAATACCGAGGGCGGACGGCGTGGGGGAGCCTTCCAGCCTGCGCACTTCGGAGAGCAGACCGCTCTTGCCAGTGCAAGACCACGCGGCGGGAGGTGCGCAGCCGTCGGGCGATCTCGACGTTGTCCAGACCGTCGGCGGCATATCGCTCGACCTTGGGCTGTGCCCCGGCACGCTATGGGCAGATGGTCCCGCTCGTGCCCGCTCCCACTGGGCGCACTCGTCGCCACTAACTAACCAGACAGACCGGGTATGGGACCGTCTCGGGCACAACACCTTTCAAATGAGGGCGAGCCTCGCTGATCAGCATCCCTAACCGCAACAAGCGTGAGGCCGGACTGTACGCACTGCAATTGTGTCATACCGCCTCTTCCTGCAATGGCGCCCGTTACCGTGGTCGGTTGCGGAACGGGCGCTCCCTCCGGCCGATCGTGAGGAGCAGCAACCCTGCCAGCGGGCCAAACAACCTCTTCCCCGCCGAGTAGCGTGTTGTCGCGCATTTAGGTGAATGAGGCTCATATCGCAGTGACTAACCTCGCAGCGCGCGAACGTAGCGGCTTAGCCCGCTACCTCTAAGTCTGAGCCCCATTGAGAGCATCAATAGAGCAGGAATGCGTCCAAACTGGCGTATCGCCCTCCTGAGTTCGGGTTCTTGTTCCCGGTAGCCACCAACTTGATCGTGTGGGACCCTTCGCTGAGTCCCTCCTTCTCGAAGACCAGCTTCTCATGCTGGACCGATGCGCTGTAGAGGTCCACCGTAGCCTCAAGGGAGTCATCGATGTATACATCCACAATACCCAACCCGGGGGCAACCCGAGTCAGCCACCCAATCCGACGCCCAATGAAGGACAATTCTGCATACTCACCTGCGGTGGCATTGATGGCCCAAGAGCCCCCACTCTCAGTCGACGCCGCCAGCACCCGCCACGAACCTCCGACCAAGGCCACAGCCGGATCATTCTCCTGATACAAGGACTGCACTACGAACGCGTCTAAACTGGCGTATCGCCCTCCTGAGTTCGGGTTCTTGTTCCCGGTAGCCACCAACTTGATCGTGTGGGACCCTTCGCTGAGTCCCTCCTTCTCGAAGACCAGCTTCTCATGCTGGACCGATGCACTGTAGAGGTCCACCGTAGCCTCAAGGGAGTCATCGATGTATACATCCACAATACCCAACCCGGGGGCAACCCGAGTCAGCCACCCAATCCGACGCCCAATGAAGGACAATTCTGCATACTCACCTGCGGTGGCATTGATGGCCCAAGAGCCCCCACTCTCAGTCGACGCCGCCAGCACCCGCCACGAACCTCCGACCAAGGCCACAGCCGGATCATTCTCCTCGTAGATGCCCGGCCCCACAGCCGACGGCGCCGCCGGCGTGGTCACGTTCACCTTGTTCGAGTCTGCCGACTCCTGGCCGAGGTCGTCGACCGCACGCACCACGTACCAGTAGCTCGTGCTCGCGGCCGCGGTCGTGTCGGAGTAGGTCGTCCCGGTCTCCGGGCTCGCCCCGTTGAGCTTCGAGTACGTGCCGGTCTCGGAGTCCGAGCGGTAGACGTTGTAGCCCACCACGTGCGTCGAAGGGACGGCGTCCCAGCTCAGGTCGACCTGCGTGTCGCTGGCCGCGGTGCCCTGCAGGTTCGCGGGAGCCGCCGGCGCCGGGTAGACCGTGCTGATCGTCGCCTCGGCCGAGTTGTCCGACTCCTGGCCCGCGTCGTCCACGGCCCTGACCACGTAGTAGTAGGTCGTGTCCTCAGCGGTGCTCGTGTCGGCGTAGGTCGTGTCCGCCACCGGGGTGTCGGTCACCTTCGTGTACGGGCCACCGGCCGACTCGGAGCGGTAGACGTTGTAGCCGGCCGCGCCGGTCACGGCGTCCCAGCTCAGGTCGACCTGGGTCGCGTCGGTCAGGGTCGCCTGCAGGTTCGTCGGCGCCGCCGGCGGCAGGGCGAGGACGCGGATCGCGTCCACGTTCACCTGGTTCTGGGTGCGCTTCGCATTGCGGTCGGCACGGCCCGTCCACTCGAGGCGGATCGTGTGGTGCCCGGACGGCAGCCCGGTCACCTCGAACACCTGCTGCTGGAACGCGGCGATCGAGTTGTACAGGTTCACGTTGCTCGCCACGCCGTCGAGCATGACGCGCATCGTGCCCTGCGTCGGGGCCTTGTACGAGAACACCTGCACGCCCGCGCCGGAGAAGCTCAGCTCCGCCCAGCCGGTCTCGAGCGCCGGCTTCGCGACGGTGCCCTGCACGGACCCGTCCCAGTCGGACGCGTCGGTCAGCACGCTCGTGAACGACGACCCGTACCGGATCGCGGGCGAGGTGTCCTGGTAGACGCCCGGCCCGTTACCCCAGCTGACGGTCAGCGTGTAGTCGCCGGTGCCGGCGTACGCGTACACGTCCACGTAGTAGGTGCCCGGCTCGGTCGCCGTGTAGGTGACGTGCTCGTCCGAGCGTCGTGCTCTCCGAGGAGGCGACCATCCCGGCGGCCGAGAACACCGTCGTGGCGGTCGGCCCGTACAGCAGCAGGTCGAAGTCCGACCCGGCCGGCCCGGCCAGGGTCGCGTCGATCGTGTCGCCCGGCGCCACGTCGATCGCGTACACGTCGTCGAGGTCGCTCGACTCGTCGGCGCTGTCGGTGACGGGCGTGCCGGACTCCGCCGGGTACAGGCGTCCGGGGATGTCGTCGTCGCCCGGCTGCCAGGTCAGCGCCGCGGCCGCGTCCACGATGCCGCCGGTCGCGGTCGTGCTGGTCAGCGACGCCAGCGGCTTGACGTTCGTCTTGATCGCGGTGGCGACCTGCTCGGGCGTCAGCGTCGGCTGGTTGGAGAGCACGAGCGCCGCCGCGCCGGTGACGAACGGCGTCGCCATCGACGTGCCGTCCCAGTAGGCGTAGGCGTCCGTGTAGTCAGGCGCCGCGTACTCGGGCCACAGCAGGACCGGCAGGGCGTGGCCGAGATTCGGCTCCGCGAAGTCGTGGAAGTCGCTCGCCCCGGAGTCGCGGCCGCTGTCCGCGCCCGTGACGTCCCAGCTCGTCCCGGTCAGCGCACCGGCCCCGTCGACGGACGTGCGGTTGCCCTCCTCGCCGAGCCAGTACACGTCGAGGGTGTCGGTGACGAACGAGGTGTCCTCGTTGCCGAAGATCGCGTCCGGGCCGGCGAGCAGCAGCTGGCCGCCGCCGCTCACGAACGAGTCGAGCGTCGTGAGGTCCGCCGGCATGAGCGGCAGGGAGCCGATGTCAGACCAGCCGAAGTCGTCACCCGTCTCCCACACGACGACCTTGCCGGACAGCGCGGCCAGGTCCGGGCCGTTGGTGTCGGCGGGCACGGAGATCGTGGTCACGTCCGTGCCGGCCCCGAAGTGGTCGGTGATCGCCGCCGAGTACAGCGGCGCGAAGTCCGTCCCCAACGCGTCCGTGGCGTCGTCGTCGACGACCACGAAGGAGGAGCTGCCCGTGGCGCCCATCTGCTCGAGCGACCGACCGATCAGGTCCGCACGGTTCGCGGCGCCGTCCACGTCCTCGAGGCCGACGCCCCACCACATCGTGTTGTTCGTCGAGTTGAACAGGCCCGCGGGGGCCTGCGCGAAGTAGGCCTTCGGCAGCGAGCTGACCACCGAGACGCCAGGGGCGCCCACGTCGACCGAGGTGGCGCCGTAGTTCGAGAACCCGGCGAGCGCGCCGGCGTTGTCCACCGCCGCGACCGACACCAGGTTCGGCAGGTCGTAGCTGGCCGGGTAGGCCGGCGTGGCGTCGGTGTCGAGGCCGTCGTTGCCGGCGGCGACGAGGAACGTGGCGCCCGACGCGGCGATCGCGTCCTTCAGCGCCTGGTCGAAGATGTCACCGCCCCAGCTGTTGTTGAGGATGCGCACGCCCTTGTCGGCGGCGTAGTCGATCGCGGCGATCGCGTCGGTGGTGTAGCCGCCCTGGGGGCCGAGGAACTTCAGGGACATGACCTGCACGTTCGGGGCGGTCCCGGCGACGCCGCTCGCGTCGTCGGTGTTCGCCGCGACGACGCCGGCGACGTGGGTGCCGTGCTGGTCACCGTCGACCGCGTCGAAGACGGTGTCGTCGCCGTTCCAGAAGTCCCAGCCGTGGATGTCGTCGACGTAGCCGTTGCCGTCGTCGTCCACGCCGTTGCCGGCGATCTCACCCGGGTTCGTCCACGCCTTGCCGGACAGGTCGGGGTGGTCGAAGTCGATGCCCTCGTCGATGATGCCGACGACGACGTTCGGGTCACCGGTCGTGGTGGCCCAGGCCTCCGGGGCGTTGACGTCCACGTCGGGGGTGCCGGCCGGGGAGCCGTTGTCCAGCGCCTGCCCGGTGTTGTTCAGGCCCCACTCCTCGGGGTAGAGCGTGTCGGTGGGCGCCGAGGGGAGCGACTCGGCGAACCACACGTGGTTCGGCTCGGCGTAGGCGACCGCCGGGTCGCGGGAGAGCTGCACCGCCACGCGCGCGGCGTCCTTGCCGGCCGCGACGCGGGCGACCTCGAGGCCGGCACGCGCGTAGGTGCGGACCTTCTCGACGCCGTTGGCGCTGCGGGCGCTGCCGCGCGCCTGGTCGTTCGCGTCGGTCTTCCACCTCACGATGACCAGCTGCGACTTGTCGGGCTTGGCCTGCGTCGCCTTCGCCGCCGAGGCGGCGCCGGCGCCACGGTTCGTGGCGCGGCCGCGGGTGCGCTCGCCGCTGGCGGCCGGGGCCGGGATCGGCGGCCGGTTCGTCGGCCGGGTGCCCGCGGCGGCCTGGGCGGCGTGCTGGCGGGCCCAGTCGGCCGGGATCGGCTGCGACGCCTTCTTCACGTTCCCGGTCGCGCGCGCCGTGGCGGCACGCTCGGGACGGGCGGCGCCGCCGGCCTGCTCGGCCGGCGAGGCGGCCATCGCGGCGGTGGTCGCGCTGGAAAGCATCGCGACGATCGCGACCGTTGCGACGGCCGCGCGCTGTCCCCAACTCTTCACGGTGTTGCTCCCTTACGAACGGCGGCGTGCGTCGCCACCGAAGTCTGTGTGGAAGGCGCGAGCGTGCAGGGGCCGGCATGCTGCGGCCCTCAGCCCCCTGCGATCCCCTGGCTGTGCTGGGTCCCCCTCGGGACGCCGCCCACAGCGCCCGAATGGGGGTGACCATACGGTCACTGACCGCGGTCGCGCATCTGCTCCGTGCGTCATCTTCGCCTGATCAGAAAGAGCCATATCCGATGGCTCCGCCGGAGCAGCCGCGACCAGTCCGTGGCCACGGACCCGTCGCGCCAACCGGCGGTCGGCCATCTGCGTGCTCCTCGTCTGCGTCGGTCGCGGCCACCGTACGAACGGCCCGTACCACGACCGTCCCATCGGCGTCCCATCGCGGGCCATCTTTGGGAGGCCTCTTGTGACTAGCCGGCGGTTGGCCGTAGCTCGTCGTGCGACAAGACCCCGGGCTGCCCGGTCGCCGTCACCGCGCGCAGCGTGAGGGGCGTGCCGGTGGCCCGACACGCCCCTCGCCTCACGCGGCCGCTCGGCGAGGACACGGCCTACGTGCTGGCGGACGATCTCACCAGTTCGGCGTGCCCACGTGGATGAACCCTGTCGGATACCGCCCGGACGGCGTCTGACGCACGACCTGCGTGTAGCCGACCGGCTCGGTGTAGGAGTCGCTGGCCACGATCACGTATCCGGCCCCCACCTCCACCACCACACCGACGTGGCCGAAGGAGCTGTACGCATCCCGGTCGTACCACGCGATGTCGCCGACCCTCGGTGTGCCGTCGACGGCGTAGCCGCGTTCCTTCAACGACGTGCGGCTGGTCTGACCGCCCTCGCCATCAGTCTTGCCCCAGTTCCAGGCGTCCCCGAAGGACCCGCCCGGGGGTTGCATGTTGAGGAAGTGGGCCAGGTAGTAGGCCACGAACCGGGTGCAGTTGTGGTAGTTGCTCGACGCGTACCGGTAGTACCACTCGGCCCAGGTGCCCGTGTCCGCCGCGCCGTACCCGAAGCGTGACAGACACGAGTAGTCGTAGGTCCTGCCGCAGAGGCTCGCCAGATCGCCCCCGCCCGTCGTCCCACCTCCGGAGGGCGGCTGGACGACCGTGTTGGTGCTCCACACGGCGCGGCCGGTCGGCGCGTAGATGACGACGTTGCCGTCGTCCTGGACGGCCAGGAACGCGACCGGGTTGCCGTCCGTGTTCGAGTCCCACAGGGGCCGGCCGTCCTTGTAGACGACCAGGTTCCCGTCGCTCTGCATGACCACCCGCGCACCCGGGTGTCCGTCGGTGCCGGAGGCCCACAGCACGGTGCTGCCTCGGTAGAGGACCAGATTGCCGTCCCCCTGCATCACGAAGTTCTGTTCCCCGTTGGCGGAGCTGAGGACCTCGCCAGCAGCCAGCGCCGTGTCCGGGTACAGCTTGTCATGGAGAGCGGGAGGAGGCGGCGGCGGGGGGTCCAGCGACGGACTGGGCGATGGGCTCGGCGACGGTTCGCTGGTCGGTGGGGCGGCCGGCGAAGGCTGCCCGGCCTGCCGCCACAGGAACAGCGCCATCTGCCCCCGCGTCACCGGCGCCTGCGGCGCGAACCCACCCGAGGACACCCCCGTCGTGATCCCCTCACCCACCAGCCACGACACCGCACCCGCATACACCGACCCGTCCGGCACATCCCAGAACTGGGCACCCGACCCCGCGGCCGGCTGCCCGGCCTGCCGCCACAGGAACAGCGCCATCTGCCCCCGCGTCACCGGCGCCTGCGGCGCGAACCCACCCGAGGACACCCCCGTCGTGATCCCCTCACCCACCAGCCACGACACCGCACCCGCATACACCGACCCGTCCGGCACATCCCAGAACTGGGCACCCGACCCCGCGGCCGGCTGCCCGGCCTGCCGCCACAGGAACAGCGCCATCTGCCCCCGCGTCACCGGCGCCTGCGGCGCGAACCCACCCGAGGACACCCCCGTCGTGATCCCCTCACCCACCAGCCACGACACCGCACCCGCATACACCGACCCGTCCGGCACATCCCAGAACTGGGCACCCGACGCAGGGCGGGCCAGCAGGAGCGCGGCCACGAGGGTGATGATGGCGACGCCAACCGCGGCGCGGCGAACGGCGAACGGCATAGCTAGCTCCTTGGGCTGGTGTGAAACGGGGTGCCGCCTCGTCGTCGCTTGAACGCAGGCGCCAGACGCCCCGCGTCGAGTAGCGTCAGCCGGGGGTGAGGCCCCCTGACGCGGGCGGTTCAAGCGGCAGCCTGCGCGATGGCGACGGAAGCCGAAGGATCCTTCGCCTGCAGCGCGGACTGGATCGCTGCCAGAAACTTCTTGTACGGCGCCATCCCGTAGATCTGCTTCGGACCGACCGGGACCAGGAACAGCAGCTTCTCCTGCTGCGTCCGGTAGGTCTCGAGGCCCCCGACTCGAAGGACGGTACGTCCGTCACCATTGGCCCGCGCCGTCGCCGAGAATGTGCAGAGCTCGACGAGCTGCTTCCCCGACGTCAAAGACATCCTCAGCGACGTGCCGCTCGCGCGCACGACGTTGACCTGTGCGCCAGCGTTTGCGAAGCCCGTGGTGAGCAGGCTTGCGCCGCCTCCTTTCACGGAACCGGCGACCTCCCGGATGAGGTCGATGACCTGCTTCGGTTCGAGTGCCGTATCCCCGTCCAGGGACGTACTCGCACGTGACTTGGCCGTTACCCCCATGAGTTCCCCCGTTCTCTGCCCCACACGAAACAGCCCGACTCTACCGCTCAGAACCGGTCGACTACCCCGGTTCAGACGCTCAGATCCTGATAGTTATCCGGGACTAGCTAGTGCACGTTGTACGTTTTGGCCCTCAGCGTCTTCTCCTCGGGGCCACACCTGGCCGGCGCAGAGCGCCGTGCGATCCACCCGAGCCGCCGTTCGCCGCGAATCGCGTGCTCGTGCAATCGAGCTTCCGAAACCCGACCGCCGTACCACTCAGCATTCAGGCACCGAGCGATAGAGTCGATTGGAGTCTCGCTAATGGAGCGGGTTTCCGCCGCCCGTATCAACGAAGGCGCAGCGGATGTGATCGTCAGGAGGGGGAAGATGGGGATGTTTGGAGGTTCGCTTGCGGTCCTGGCCGGACTTTTCGGGCTGCCACTGATCTTGGCGTTCATCCCGGCGACGGTGGCCTCACACAAAGGCCGGTCGTTTGCGTTGTGGTGGCTGTACGGCTACGTCGTCTTCCCCATCGCAACGATCCATGCGGTGCTTGCCGATGACTCGGCGCTACGGTGGCGCTGCCCCGTCTGCTCGGAGCTCATTCTCCGTCAAGCCACGCTCTGTCGTTACTGCGGGACAGAGGTCGAGCCAGAGGAACGACGACCCTTCGTCCACGAAGCTCTGGAGCCCACGGCGGCGCCCGACGTCCACGCCTTTCGACTCGGCCGAAGCACGGCGCGGGTCGACGATGAGTCGCTCGAGGTGGAGGATCCGGACGGCCATGTTCGTGGCTGGGACCTGGATCATCTCAAGCGTGTCCAGCTGCTGCGAGACGGGGGGCCCTGACGATCGTGCTCGCACACACGCCTTCGGGCCGTCGCGACACCGGTCCGGTGCTCGACACGATCATCGCCCCCGAGGAGGATGGTGCCGCTGCGACGGCGCTGGTGTCCCTGCTCGCTGACGCCGCCAGCGAAGCGGAGACCGTGCTCACGCTCGACGACGATGATCAGCCGGCGTCCATGCCGGGAACGGGTGCGTCCCCGGCCGATCAGCCCGCACCGATGGCCCCGCTCCTCGATGACGCGACGGGCGACCAGTCTTCCTCCTGAAGCGTGCCGAGCCGGGCCCGCGCCCTCGCCGCCGCTGCGCAGGGCCTTCGACGTGGTGTCGGCCGTGGCACCGATCAGGAGGTCCGTGTCGCGCGGGTCGTGATGGTGGTTGTCGTTGCCTCGCCGTCATCACCGGTCGTGTCCGTGGTCGTGGCGGTGCCGCCGGTGTTGCGGCCGCTCCGTGGCGGCCGGGTCGTGGCGGTGCCACCGCCGGTCCCCTGTACGTCGCCGACCGGGGCGGTCACGACCAGCTGCCGCGGCGAGGCCGTGCAGTTGTTCGTCTCGTCGAACTCGACGACCGTGCCGTCCGCGTCGGCGCACGCCAGCAGCCAGTAGCTGCCGGGCGTGACGCTCGACGGCACCTGCAGGGACGTGACCGGCGGCCGGCTGCTGAGGTCGGCGTCGAACCCGTCGACCCGCTGGTCGCCGATCAGGGGCACGTCGCCGGCGTCGGCCAGCGCATCGGTCGACAGGGCGAACGTCACCCGCGACGGGCCGGCGAGGCCGGTGCCGACGTTGGCGATCAGCGTGTCCACGTCGAACCGGTCGCCAGCGGTCACCTCCCGCGCCGCCGCGCGCACGTCCGTGACGACCAGGTCCGGGGTCGGCGGCGGTACCGGCGCGTAGAGCACGACCGTGTCGAGCCGGTCCACGTCACCGCCCGTGCTGTCGAACTCGGCACGGATCGACAGGCCGGTCACGTCCGCGAGCACCTGACGCAGCTCGGCCTCGGTCGCCGCGCCCCCGGTGGACTGCACGATCCAGCCGGCCCCTTCGAGCAGCGGCGCCTCGTAGCGGGTCCAGCCGGTGCCGGGCACCGGGTCGGTGTCGAACACGAGGGTCAGCCCGCCGCCGGACAGCAGCACGTCGTCGGTGCCCGCGACCTGGTTGTCGGTCGTCGACTGCGCGAGGTCGAAGGTCAGCGACCCGCCGTAGGCGGCCGACTGATCGCCCAGGTAGGCAGCCGGGGCGACCCAGCGCAGGGTCGCGCCGCTGCCGTCGTCGGTCACGCTCAGGTACCCGCCCGGGTTGCCGCCGGCCGGCTCGTGCGTCGGGGCCGGCAGCACCGGGTCACCCGACACGGTCCAGCCTTGCGCGTCCGTGTCGAACCCGCTCGCCACCGCGACCTGCTGGGTCGCGTCGACGGTGACCGTGCCGGCGACCCGGCAGTTGTCCGCCTCGTCGGCCTCGGTGACGGCCGCGGCCGCATCGGCGCAGACCAGCAGCTGGTAGACGCCGTCGGGCGTGTCGAGCGGGATCGTCACCGTGGTGGCGCCGCTCGAGAGGACGCCTGCGGCGAGCGCCGGCACCGACCGCTCGCCGGTCAGCACGTCGCCGGCGTCGAGGAGGCCGTCGGTCGACAGGTGGAAGCGCGTCACCGTCGCTGCGGCGTCGCCGGTCCCGACGTTGCGGGTGGTGTCGTCCACGGTGAACGTGTCGCCGGCCGCCGCGCGTGCCGGCGGCATCGACGCGGCGGTGACCTGCAGGTTCGGCAGCTGCAGGGTGAACGTGGCGGTGACGCTGCGTGCCTGGTCGATCGTCACCGTGCAGGTGCCGGTGCCCGTGCAGGCGCCGGCCCAGCCGTCGAAGACGCTGTTCGCGCCCGGGGTGGCCGTCAGCGTGACGACCGTCCCGTAGGGCAGCGTCTCGGCGCAGTCGGTGCCGCAGTCGATCCCGGCCGGGTCGCTGGTCACCGTGCCGGCGCCGGTGCCGGCGAGGTCGACCGTCAGGGCGAAGGTCTGCAGCACGAAGCTCGGCGTCAGGGCCTGCGTCGCCGTGACCGTCAGCGTGCACGGGCCGGTGCCCGGGCACGCTGGGACGCCCCAGCCGGTGAACGTCGACCCGGGGGCCGGCGTGGCCGTCAGGGTGACGGTCGTGCCGTGGGTGTAGGTCTCGCTGCAGTCGGCGCCGCAGTCGATGCCGGGCAGGTCGCTCGCGACCGTCCCGGCGCCGTCGCCCTGCGGCGTGACGGTCACGGGGTAGGTCTTGAGCTCGAAGGTCGGGCGTACCGTCTGGGCGGCCTGGACGGTCAGCGTGCACGGGCCGGTGCCCGGGCACTCGGTGACGTCCCAGCCGACGAAGTCCGAGTCGGCCGACGGGGTCGCAGTCAGCGTCACCGTCGCGCCGTACAGGTACTCCTCCGTGCAGTCGTCGCCGCAGTCGATGCCGGCCGGGTCGCTGACGACGTTGCCGGTGCCGGTGCCCTGCGGGGCCACCGTCAGCGGGAACGGACGCAGCGAGAACACGGCGGTGACGGTGCGGTGCTCCGACGCCGTGAACGTGCAGATACCGATCACGCCGCACTCGGGCGCGCCCTCCCACCGGTCGAACTGGCTGCTGGAGGTGCGCCACTGCGCCCGCAGGGTCACCTCGGTGCCGCCCGGGTACGCCTCGGAGCAGTCGGGTGCCGGGTCGCCGTTGCAGGCGATCCCGCCGTCGTCGGAGTACACGTCCCCGAAGCCGTCGCCGGCCTTGACGACGTCGACGGTGTAGGGGCCGCGCACGACCTCGAGGTACGCCTGGGTGGCGTTGGTCCCCGGGACGTAGTGCAGCCCGTTGAAGTCGTCGGGGTCTGCCTGGGCGAACCCGCCGGTCACGCCGGTGGCGTCGACCACGACGTACTGCTCGCCCGCCGGCGGGGAGAACCCGTCGGCCGGCTGCACGCCGATGGTCCCGTCGACCGTGGCGTTGCCGGAGACGGTCAGCCCGTCGTGGCCGGTGCCCGCCGTCGGCCCCGCCACGTACACGTCGAGGCGGCCGGTCGGGGTCTGGGTGTAGTCGCCGGTGACCTGCAGCACCCCGGGGACGCCCTCGGCGCCCGGGTCGACGCTGCCGCCCTCGGCGGTCAGCCCGCCGGAGGCGGTGCCGACGCCGGTGAGCATGCCGCCCTGGACCCTGACCCCACCGAACGCGGCTGCGGCGGACAGGGTGGAGGTCGGGTCCGGCAGCACCGTGGTGCCCTCGGCCTGGACGTAGTCCTGGGACGCCGCGAGGGTGCTGCCCGGGTCGACCGTGACGGCGCCGGTGTTGGTGAAGGACCCGACGGCGAAGGTGCGGCCGTCGGTGACCGTGAGGGTGCCGGCGTTGCTGGCGAGGCTGGCCAGCGCATCGGTGGACGAGCCGTTGCGCAGCGTGCCGCCCGGGCGCAGGATCAGGGTCGCCTCGTTGCCGGTGAACATGCCGAGCGGGGCGCCGGACAGCGCGCCGGCGAGGTCGAAGGTGCCGCCGCGCAGGACGCCGTCGGTCGAGCCGGTCAGGCTTCCCGAGAAGGCCGTGTCCTGGTCCAGGTCGAGCAGACCCTGGTTGTCCAGAGCGGCGATCGTGATCCGCGTCGGTGAGATCTCGTCGAGCGCCTGGATCACGCCCCTGTTGAGGACCGTCCCGGCCGACTGCAGCGTCGCATCGAAGCCGCTGGTCCCCCCGAGCTGGATCGTGCCGCGGTTGACGAAGTCCGCGGCGGCGTACAGCTCGTCACCCGAGCCGCCCAGCTGCTTGATCACCGCACCCGCCGGCACGTCACCCGCCAGCGTCGAGCTCCCGGACGTCTCGAACCGTGCCGTGGTCCCCTCCGGCACCACCGACTCCGGCTCGAACACCAGCGCCGTCTGGTACAGCTGCACCGGCGCCGTTCCCGTCATCGTCCCGCCCACGTACCCGAACGTGCCGGAGCGCCAGTTCACCGCCGGCGACAGGCTGCCCGACTCCTGCCGGAACGTCTGCCCCGACACCATGGTGTACAGGTCGGCCGTGCCGGTCGTCGTGATCGTGCCCCGGTTCACCAGGCTCGCCCCGGAACGGTCGAACCGCATCTGCCGGTCGGCCTGCAACGTGCCCTCGTTCTCGAGCCGCAGCACGTACATCGAGACCGGCGAGGTCTCGGCAAGACCGTGGATGAGGCCCCGGTTCAGCAGGGTGCCCTCGACCTGCAGCGTCGCATTGAAGCCGCTGGTCCCCCCGAGCTGGATCGTGCCGCGGTTGACGAAGTCCGCGGCGGCGTACAGCTCGTCACCCGAGCCGCCCAGCTGCTTGATCACCGCACCCGCCGGCACGTCACCCGCCAGCGTCGAGCTCCCGGACGTCTCGAACCGTGCCGTGGTCCCCTCCGGCACCACCGACTCCGGCTCGAACACCAGCGCCGTCTGGTACAGCTGCACCGGCGCCGTTCCCGTCATCGTCCCGCCCACGTACCCGAACGTGCCGGAGCGCCAGTTCACCGCCGGCGACAGGCTGCCCGACTCCTGCCGGAACGTCTGCCCCGACACCATGGTGTACAGGTCGGCCGTGCCGGTCGTCGTGATCGTGCCCCGGTTCACCAGGCTCGCCCCGGAACGGTCGAACCGCATCTGCCGGTCGGCCTGCAACGTGCCCTCGTTCTCGAGCCGCAGCACGTACATCGAGAGCGGCGAGGTCTCGGCAAGACCGTGGATGAGGCCCCGGTTCAGCAGGGTGCCCTCGACCTGCAGCGTCGCATTGAAGCCGCTGGTCCCCCCGAGCTGGATCGTGCCGCGGTTGACGAAGTCCGCGGCGGCGTACAGCTCGTCACCCGAGCCGCCCAGCTGCTTGATCACCGCACCCGCCGGCACGTCACCCGCCAGCGTCGAGCTCCCGGACGTCTCGAACCGTGCCGTGGTCCCCTCCGGCACCACCGCTGCCGGCTCGAACACCAGCGCCGTGTTGTACAGCTTCACCGGCACCGTTCCCGTCATCGTCCCGCCCACGTACCCGAACGTGCCGGAGCGCCAGTTCGACCGCCGGGGTCGAGGCTGCCCGACTCCTGCCGGAACGTCTGCCCCGGCGCGTTCGCGTACAGGACGTCCGCGGTGACGACGATGTCGCCACGGTTGACGAGTACGGCGTCGGTCAGGTCGAAGGAAATGCGCTTGTCGGCCTGCAACGTCCCCGAGCCCTCGTTCTCGAGACGCGCGACCTGCATGCTGATCGGCGAGGCCTCGGCCAGCGCATGGATCGTGCCGTGGTTGACGACCGTCCCGTTCGACTGCAGCGTCGCCGGGTAGCCGCCGTTGCTGCCACCGAGCTCGATCGTCCCCCGGTTGACGAGACCCGTCGTCCAAAGCAGCTTCTCGCCGGACCCGCCGAGCTGCTTGACGACCGCCCCCGCCGGGATCTCGCCCTCGAGCACGACGCTGCCGGAGGTCTGGAACCCGACGGTCGTCGCCGCCGGCACGCTGGCGCCCGGAGCGAACTCGAGCGTCGCCGATCGCAGATCCACCCGGCTGCTTTCGCCGATGGTGCCGCCCGCGTAGCGGAACCGGCCGCTGCTGACCCGCACCTTGGGGTCGAGGACGCCGGCGAACTGCTCCACGCTCTGCGTGCCCGTGGCGATGAGGTGTGCGGCCGGGGTCACGAGCGCACCCTCGTCGTTGTGGACGGCGTCGGCGGCGACCACCGTCCCGTGGTTGACCAACCTGGCGCCGGTCCCGCTCAGCTCCAGGTCACGGTCGAGCTGCAGCACGCCGCGGTTCTCGAACGCGGGCCCCACCAGGTAGCGGGGAGCGCTCCCGGTCAGCGAACGGATGGTGCCGTAGTTCACGACCGGTCCGACGGACTTGAGCACGGTCGCGTACCCCGTGGTCCCGCCGAGGGAAAGCACCCCGCGGTTCGTGAACCCGGTGTCGCTGTACAGCCGCCAGCCGGAGTTGCCCTCGACGTGGACGTCCGCACGCGCGGGAACATCGCCGATCAGCACGCTCGAACCGCTGGTCCGGAACCCGGCGACGGTGCCGGCCGACACGGTGGAGCCCGCGTCGAACTCGAGCGTCCCCGACTCGATGTGGATCCGACCGTCGGTAATCGTGCCGCCGTCGTGGACGAACCGGCCGCGGTAGACCCGCACGCGCGGGTCGAGGGAGCCGGCGGCCTGCACGACGGTGACTCCCGGGTCGTAGGCGTCGATCAGGACGCCCTCGGCGATCTCGACCGTGCCGGAGTTCACGAAGCGCAGGGTGCCGTACAGCCGCAACGTCTTGCTGATACGGATCAGGCCTTCGTTGAGCAGGACGCCGCCGCTGTCGCTGCGGACGTTCGGTGGAGAGGTCTCGTTGCGAGCTTCGAGGACGCCCCGGTTGATGAAGCTCGATCCCACCCGCAGGCTGGAGTCGTAGCCGTTGCTGCCTCCCAGAGCGATGGTGCCGCCGTTGACGATCTCGGCGGCGGTCAGGTACCAGCCGGAGTTCGCCGGCGACGTACAGGGTCGGCGCCGACGCCGGTTCCGGTGCCGTCCCCGGCGATCGTGAGCGTGCCCACGGCGTTGGCGCCGTTGGCGACCTCGACCGTGATCGGCCCCTTCGAGGCATACGTCGGTGGTCGAGGTCGGGACCGTGTCGTTGCTCCAGTTCGCGGCGTCACGCCACTGGCGTGTCCCGGCTCCGCCGTCCCAGGTGACCACGCCGGCCGGGCACCGTCGGCGGCGCGGGCCGCCGGCACGTCGAGACCCCAGTCCGGCATGGACTCGACCGCCGAACGTGTCGGTGGTCAGGGCGACGACGCGCACCGGTCGCGAGTACGCGAACAGGCTCTCGTCCGTCCCTGTCCGAGCGAACACCATGCGGTGCCGTCCGGGCTGTAGGTCGGGAACCAGTCGCGGGCGGCCGTCGACGACGACGTCTGCTCGTCGGTGCCGTCCGCGCGGATGGTGTGGATGTCGCAGTCGTAGCGGCGGCCGTGTCGCTGCGGCTGGCGAAGGCCAGCGTCGAACCGTCGGGCGACCAGGCGGGGGTGTCGGTCCGAGCGCCGCCCGGTCGGTCAGCCGGGTCAGGCCGCCGTCGGGTGCCGGGTCCAGGGCGGCGAGGTCGACGGCGTACAGGTCGCGCTGCCCGACGTGGTCGCGGGTGAACGCGACCGGTCGTCCACCGGGGACCACGCCGGGCGGTGTCCTGGCGGCCCGCGGTCGGCGGGCGTCACCGCGGTCGCGGTGCCGGTGGCCACCGTCACGACGGCGAGGTGCGCGCCCGACGCCGTCGGCGAGGCTGAACGACCAGCCGGGTGCCGTCGGGCGACCAGCTCGGCGCGCGGAGCGGCCGGTGGCGACCACGGGGTGGCCAGCCCGTGCCGTCGGTATCGACCATCGAGAGGTCAGGCTCGCCGCTCGCCCACGGCGGTCTGTACCCGGACAAATGCGATCCGCCCGCCCGTCGGGCGACAGCGCCGGCGACAGGTCCCGCTCCGGCCCGACGTGAGCTCGGTGCCGCCGCCCACCGGCGCCGGGTCGACGATCCACACGTCGAGATCCTGGACGGACCGGTCGCGTCCTGGCGAACGAGATCGGACGTCGTCCGCCCCCAGCGTGTCGCAGGCGTCGCCGAGCCCGTCACCGTCGCTAGTCGGCCTGGCCGGGGTTGGCGATCAGCGGGCAGTTGTCGGGCCCGGCCACGCGAGCGATCCGGTCCCGTCCGGGTCGAGATCGCCGTCGGCGATCGCCGTCGCCGTCCGTGTCCGCGGCGTCAGGGTTCGTGCCCGCGGCGAGCTCGTCGGCGTCGGTGATCCCGTCGCCGTCCTCATCGTCGCAGTGTCGCCCTGGCCGTCGCTGTTGCGGTCGGCCTGGTCGGGGTTGGCGATCAGCGGGCAGTTGTCGGCGCCGTCGTGGCATCCTGTCGCCGTCGGCGTCCCCAGGGGTCGCGGCCGCGACCTCCACGGCCCCGAGGTCGCAGGTCGCGATGCCATCCCCGTCGCCGTCGACGGGGCGCGCGGCCCCGCGCTGGTCCGCGGGGGCGCAGGCACCGACATACCCGGGTGCGTCGCTGGAGCCGGCGTCGATCGCTGGACTTTCGCCTGCGGCAGGTGGGTGGCGGTGGCGCCGCCATTGTCGGCGAGCGGTCCGAGCAGCAGCCCGGCCACGGTACGCCCCTGGCGGCCAGGAAGCACGTCCCGTCGGTGTCGAGGCTGGTGGCCGCGGCTCAGCGGGACCTTGTTGCAGTCCGCGCCGCTGTTGTCGGCCGATCGAGTCCGCGAACAGCGGCCGCTTGTCGTTGGCGAGTGGAGGCCGGCACCCGCGCCGGTCGTCGTACCGGTGTTGTCGGTGACCGTCACGTTGTGAAAGCGGCGACCGCGGTGCGCGCTCTGGATCGCCGCGCCGGTCGCGGCGGCGTTGCCGGAGAACGTCGTGTTCGTGAACGGTCAGCGGGGTTCGCGGCGGCGCCCAGCCACAGCCCGCCACCGCTCGGCGCTCCGGTTGCCGTCGCGGTGTTGTTGGCGATGATCGTGCCGCGGTCACGGTGAGGTCACCGGCCGTGACCGCACCCCGCCGCCGCGGCCGGTGGTCGTGCCTTCGGCCGTGTTGCCGTCGACGGTGCTGTCGCGATGGTCACCGGCCTCCGTTGGCGGAATACGCCGCCCTGGGCGTTCGCGCCCTCCGTGACGTTGTTCGCCCGGTCGACCGTCGAGCGGTGAGGCTGCCGGCGTGGTGTTGATGCCGCCCCCGTGGCAGCGTGGCGGTGTTGCCGTCGACCGTGTGTCGTCGAGCGTGACGCTCCCCCCGTTGCGCAAGGCGCCCCCGCCGTCGACGGCGGTGTTCCTGTTAACGTGGTGTTGGCGACCGTGACCGTGCCGCTCTGGTTGTAGAGGCCACCACCCTCTGTGGTGGCGGTGTTGCCGTCGAGGGTGACGCCGTGACGACAGGGTGCCGGTCCCGTTGCGCATGCCACCACCCTGGCCGCGCTGTTGCCGGTGATGACCGTGTCGGTGATGGTCACGTGGTCGTGTCGCTGCGGACGCCGCCGCCGAAGTTGCCGGCCGTGTTGTCCGTGATCGTCGAGCCGGAGATCGTCAGGTGCCGGCGTCGCAGGAGACGCCTGCGCCGCTGCCGCAGCTGCACGCGGCGTGCCGCGGTTTCCGGTGATCGTCGAGTCGACGACGGTCAGCGTGCCGCCCAGCGAGTTGTTGCCGCCGTTGCCCCAGTTGAACACGCCGCCGCCGTTGCACTACGCCTGGTTGCCGGTCACCGTGACCCGCCGCAGCTCCAGGGCGGCAGGGCCGTTGTTGCGCACGCCGCCGCCGAGGTCGATGTAGCCGCCGCTGCCCGGGTCGCCATTCGCGACGGTGATGTCCTCGATGACGGTGGTGCGTGCCGTCGTTCCAGTTCTCGAAGACGCGGTCGATTCCGCTCGAACGCGGCCGTACCCGCCTGGACCGCGGTGGTGCCGGCGCCGGCACCATGGATCGTCAGGTCGTCGGTGATGTCGAGGTCGCCCTGTGCGGCGTTGGGGCGTTCCAGCCGTCGGCACCGGCGATCGTCAGGGTGTAGGTGCCCGCGGGGACGGTGATCTCGTCGGCCCCGCCGCGGGCGTTGGCCTCCTGATCGCGGCACGCAAGGTGCACTCGGGCTCGTCGCCCGCCGCGCCGCTGACCACCTCGCCGGTGGAGCAGATCCAGTCGCCGGGACGCACGTCCACCCGGTCGTCGGTGCTGTTCACGTCGAGGTCGGCGGCGGACGGCTCGATGACGGCGAAGTCGACGACCGTCCCGTCGTACCCCCAGCCGCCGCGCGGGCCGATCGTGAGGTAGAGCTCGTCGCCCGGGACGACGGCGACCGCATCCAGCGCGTCCGAGCCGGTGCCGGCCGTGAAGTCCTGCTCGCCGCCGTTCGCGAAGCTGCCCGAGGCCAGCACCGTGGCGGCTGGCGGGCACCGCTGGCGTCGACTCGTCCCTTCTCGATGGTCCAGTCGACCCCGTCGCCACCGCCGGCGTTGGCATCCTTCAGCCCGCCCACGACCCGGACCGTGCCGGTGTAGGGACTGCGCCAGGCGATGACCGCCCGACGGCCGCTGGCCGGGTGCGCGTACCCACGGCCCGACGGCGTCCCGCACAGGGTGCCCGCCGTGGTGTTGACGCCGAGCACCGGCCCGCTCCCGGCCGCGAGTCCACATCCGGAACCCCTGGTGCCGCAGCCCGCGGTCTTCGCGTCCGGGATGCGGCTCGTCGGTGGTGGCGTCGTGGGTCCTCGTGGCTGACCGCAGGTAGCTCCACACCTGCCGTTGCCGTAGCCGTCAGGGGCCGGGTTCGCCATCGTGGCGGGGCGGCCAGGTCGGTCGCGAAGCCCCAGATGGCACCCGACGGAGGCCGTCGGCGAGGGGTGACCGACGACGCCGGCCAGGCCACCAGCAGGTTGCCGAGCAGCGCGGCGAGAGCGATCGCGCTCCAGCGCCCCGTGTGGCCGCGCACGATGAACGAACCCATGGTGGCACTCCCCAGTCCTGATGCGGGACCGCCCGAGCACTCGTGGCGGTCGGCCGACCCTACGGAGCGGCCGTACCACCGCCGTCCCATCGCCGTACCACGCGGAGCCAGATTCCGTCGTCCCTGGTGCCTAGTCACGAGGTTGACTGCGACCCCGGGCTGAAGTCGACCGGGCAGACCTCGCCAGGTTGGAGACGGTCCGCAGCGAGGTTGTCCACCGCCTCGCGGGCTGCCGCGAACCAGCGTGTCACAGGTCGCCGTAGACTCGAACACATGTTCGATCGGTTGGCTGACTCGGTTGGCTGACGGGGAGCCGGAGGGAGGTGCGCGAGATGACCATCGCTGCGGCCGGCGAGCTCGACGATGCGCTCGCTGCCCTCGCTGCCGGTGTCGCGGCTGCGGCCAGCCTGGATACGGGGCCGCTGGACGAGACGCAGCTGCGCCGGCTGCTGGGGACGGTGCACGACAGTCAGCGGCAGCTCGCGGCCCTGCGGACCCGGCTGGCGACCGAGGTGGCGGACCGGCAGGCCGCCCGAGCCCGGGCGGAGCGGCCCGACGACCGGCGGGCGGGATCGCGGGCGCGGCGCGAGTCGCAGCGGCAGCTGGCCGAGGACCTCACCATCACCCCGGGCGAGGCCAAGCGGGAGCTGGCCACCGGCCGCCGCCTCAAGCAGCTTTCCGGTGCCGCCGCCCTGTACGCGCAGGGCAAGATCGGCGACCGGCACGTGCGCGAGCTCCACCGGACCCTGGCGCACTTCACCGGCGCGCCCCGCCGCGCCCTGCAGGCCGAGCTGCTGGCCGCCGCACCCGGCCTGGACGCGGTCGCGTTCGGCAGACTCTGCCGCACCCGGCTCGCCGAGCTCGACCACGCCGCCGCGATGGCCGACCTCGACCGGGCCTACGCCCGCCGCCGGGCGTCGCTGACCCAGACCCCGGCCGGCACCACGGTCGTGTCCGGCGAGGGGCCCGGGCTGGACGCCGAGATCCTGCACACCGCCGTCGGGGCGTTTCGCCGTCCCGACGCCCGCGACGAACGTCGCAACCCCGAGCAGCGCACCTGGGACGCGCTGATCGCCATGGCCCAGGCCGCCCTGGACGCCGGCACCGCCCCCACCGTGCGCGGGGCACGCCCCCACGTGCTGATCCGGCTCAACGATCAGACCCTGCGCGAGCAGGTCGGGGTCGGCACCGCCGGCCACACCGGCCCGCTCCCCTACGGCGAGCTGGTCCGGGTGCTCGGCGACGCGCAGCTCGCCGGCGTGCTCTGCGACAGCCGATGGCTGCCGCTGAGGTCACCCGACAGACCCGCTATCTCCCGACCGGCCTGGCCACGGCCGTGACCGACCGAGACGGCGGCTGCATCTGGCCGGGCTGCGACGCCCGACCCGAATGGTGCGACGTTGCCCACCTCTTCCGCGAATACCACCACCGCGGGCAGCTCACCCTCGCTGCCGCCGGGCTGCTGTGCCGCACCCACCACCGCCGCTTCGACCACGGCCCCTACCACGCCGTCATCGTCGACAACCAGCCGGTGATCGTGCGTGCCGACGGCACCCCCCTCGACCCGACCGTCGTGCTGCCCGACACCCTCGACACGACCGTCGGCCGCGACCTCCAGCCCGACCACGACCACCGGCGCGACCGCCACTACCCGGTCGTGCCCGCCCTGACCGCGACGACGGCGCCGACGACGGCGGCCCGGCGCGACGGGCGGTCCGTCCGTCCGGGACAACCACAACCGCCCACCGACCCGTTCTCCTCCGAGGACCGCGCCCCCTACCGGCTCACCCCGGCCGGACCCGACCCGCCCAGACGCTGGCCGGGAACTTCCCGCCGGTGGCTCGACTCCTCTCGCGTGCCGGGTCAGCGCCCCCGCGGGGAACGCGACCCCGACCCGCCGCCGTCGGTCACGTGCACGTCCCCGACCGGGGCGACGACGGTCAGCTGCCGGGGCGAGGCCAGGCAGTTGTTCGTCTCGTCGAGCTCCACGACGGTGTCGTCCGGATCGACGCAGGCGAGCAGCCAGTAGGTGTCCGGCGCCAGGCTGGACGGGACCGCCACGGTCGCGTCGGGCGGCCGGCTGCTCTGGTCGGCGTCGAACCCGTCGACCCCCTGGCCACCGATGAGCAGCGTGTCGCCGGTGTCGAGGAGCGCGTCGGCGGACAGGTGGAAGACGATCCGCGACGGCCCGGCCGCGGCGGTCCCGACGTTGGCGACGGTCGTCGACACGTCGAACCGATCGCCGGCCGTGACCTGCGCCACGCTGGCGCGCACGTCCGTGAGGACCAGGTCCGGCGCCGGCGGCGGGATCGGCACGGCCGGCGCGTACAGGCCGACGCTGTCGAGCCCGTCGACCTCGCCACCGGTCACGTACTCCGCCTGGATGCCGATCCCGGTCAGGGTCGCCAGGACCTGCCGGAGGGTGATCTCCGACACGGCCGCCCCCGAGGTCCCGTCCATCCACACGCCGGGCAGGAGCGCCAGGCGGGCCCGGCCCCACGCGTCCGTGGGTGCGCTGGGCAGGTCCGCGACGACCTCGGTCCCGTCCGACGCGGTGAGCACCACGTCCCGGGTGCTGGCGATGTCACCAGCGGCGTCGGCACGCCGGTCGAACACCAGCCAGCCGCCGTAGGCGGCCCCGAGGTCGCCGAGGTAGCGGGACGGGGCCTGCCAGGACATCGTGTCGCTGAGCACCGCATCGGTCACCGACAGCCAGCCGCCCGGGTTGCCCCCGTCGGTCTGCACGGCCGGCGGGCCGGACGGGTCGCCGGCGACCGTCCACCCGCCGTCGTCGGCGCTGAACGTGTCTGTCGCGACCGGCACCCAGGCCGTGCCGACCTCGACCGGCTCGGCCGATGCCGCACAGTTGTTCGTCTCGTCGGACTCGGTGACCACCGTCGCGCCGTCGGCGCACGCCAGCAGGGTGTAGGTCCCGGCCGGTGTGCCGTCGGGGACGGTCACGGACGTGGTCCCCGCGTCGGCCGTCCCGGCAGTGAGCGCGCCGACGGACCGGGTCCCGGCCAGCGCCAGGTCGGTGCCGTCGATGACCCCGTCGGTCGACAGCCAGTAGCTCGTCACCGACGCGGCGGCGTCGCCCGGACCCGCGTTCGTCGTGGTGTCCCCCACCTCGACGGTGTCGCCCGGCGCCGCGAACGCGGGCGGGTCCGCGACGGCGGTCACGGTCAGGTCCGGGAGCGGGTCGACCACGTCGATCGTGGTGCCGGCGGCCGCACAGTTGTTCGCCTCGTCGGACTCCGCGACCGTCGTGCCGCTGTCGGCGCACGCGAGCAGCGTGTAGGTCCCGGCCGGGGTGTCGGCGGGCACCGTCACGCTGGCCGTGCCGGGCTCGTCCGTCCCGGCGGTCAGCGGTGCCACGGGGCGGCCCGGCAGCAGGGCCACGTCGCCGGCGTCGTAGGTCGCGTCGCTCGAGAGCCAGTACCCGGTCGTGGTCTCCGGCGCGTCGGCGGTGCCGACGTTCGCGGTCGTGTCGCCGACCGTGATCGTGTCCCCGGCGGTCGCCGAGGCCGGCGGGGCGGTGACGGCAGTCACGGTCAGGTCCGGATCGCCGGCCGGCGGCGGACCCTCGATGGCGAGGTCGAGATGCGTGTCGTCGTTGTAGTTCGTGCCGCGCGGGTTCACCGCCAGGTACAGCTCGTCACCGGGAACCACGTCGATCGCCGCGAGTGCGGCGCCGCCGGTCCCGTCGGCGAAGGCCTGGGCCCCGCCGTTGTCGTAGCTGCCGGACGCGACCACCGTCGCCGCGTCGCGGGTGCCGTCGCTGTTGCGGTGCCCCCTCGCGATCGTCCAGGCGATCCCGTCGCCACCCGACGTGTCGGCGTCCTCGAGCCCGCCGACGACGCTGACGGTGCCGGCGTACGGGCTGCGCCACGCGACGACCGCCTCGTGGCTCGTGCCCGGGTGGATGGCGCCGCGCCCCGACGGCGCGGCGCAGGTCGTCGTCGCGTCCGTCTTCGCGCCCACGAGCAGCCACGTCTCCCCGGCGGCGTCGTACCAGTCGATGCGTCCCGACGTGTCGCAGGCCGGGGCGCGGTAGTCGGGCAGTGGCGCGTAGGTGGAGGCGTCCGCGCCGAGCGACGGCGAGGACAGGTAGCTCCATACGCCGACGTTGCCGTCGCCGTCGCCGGTCGGGTTCGTGGCCGGCGGGGCGGCGAGCAGGTCGGTGGCGAAGTCCCAGGTGGCGCCATCGGGGACCGGCGGCGGGGCGGTGGTCGCAGCCACCTCGACCGCGCCCGCGTCGCAGGCGATGATCCCGTCGCCGTCGCCGTCCTGGGCGCGGGCGGCCCCGCGCTGGTCGGTCGTCGGGCAGGTCGCCGCCGGGTCGACGTCGATGGCCGGGCTGCCGGCCTGCGGCAGGTGCGTGGGGGCCAGGCCACCGTTGTCGGTCAGCGGTCCGAGCAGCAGCGACGCGACGGTCGCGTCGGTGCCGCCGGCGCCGAAGCAGGTCCCGTCGGTATCCAGGTTGGCGCCGCCGCTGGAGACGCCCGGCGTGTTGCAGTCGGGTCCGGCGTTGTCCCCGATCACGCTCACGGAGAACGTGACGATGCCGGCGACGGCCATGTTGGCGACGGCGCCGTTGGCCGGATCGGAGGTGTTGCCGATCACCGTGACGTTCGTGAACGTGGCCGCGTCGACCGTCGAGCGGATCGCCCGCCCCCTGGTCGGCCTGGTTGCCGCTGATGGTCGTGTTCGTGACCTCGACCGGTCCGGTCGGGCTGCCGAGCCACAGGCCGCCGCCCTCGGTGCTGCCGGTCGCGGTCGTCGTGTTGTTCGAGATCGTGGTGCCACGGACCGTCAGCGAGCCGCCCTCGGCGGCGACGGCGCCGCGGGCCCATCCGGCCGTGCCGTTGGACGTGTTGCCGTCGACGACGCTGTCGACGATCGTGACCGCACCGCCGTTGGACTTCAGCCCGCCGCCGTCGGCGGCCCCACCCTCCATGAGGTTGTTCGTCAGCCGGACCCGGGTCAGCGTCAGGGACCCGCCGTCGGTCTGGATCCCGCCGCCGCGGACGGTCGCGGTAGTTGGCGTCGACGGTCGTGTCGGTGATCGTGGTGTCGGCGCCGTTGCGGATGCCGCCGCCGTACCCGCCGCGGTTGCCGCTGATGACGCTGTCGGTGATGGCGACCGTGCCGGTGCCGAGGTTCAGGCCGCCACCGTCGTGTCCGGCGGAGTTGTCGCTGATCGTGCTGCCCGTGATGGTCACGTCGCCGGCGTCGGACGAGAGCCCGCCGCCGTGGCCGCCGTTGCAGGTGCCGGACGCGCGGTTGCCGATGATCGTGGAGTCGACGACCCGGACGGTGCCGCCGAGGCTGTCGTTCTGCCCGATCCCCCAGTTGAAGACCCCGGCGCCGTTGCAGAGCGCCTGGTTGCCGGTGACGGTGACCCGCTCGAGGGTCAGGGCGGCCGGACCGTTGTTGCGGACGCCGCCGCCGAGGTCGACGTAGGAGCCACCGCCCGGATTGCCGTTCGCGGCGGTGAGGTCGCGCAGGGTCAGGGTGGTCCCGTCGTTCCACGACTCGAAGACGCGGTCGATGCCGGTGAACGGGTCTGGGCCCGCCTGCACGATCGTGGTGCCGGCGCCGGTGCCGACGATCGTGGCGGTCTCGGTCACGTCGAGGTCGCCCTGGGCCGCGTTCGGCGCGTCCCACGGGTCGGACCCGGCGATCGTGAGCGTGTAGGTGCCGTCCGGGACCGCGATCTCGTCGGCACCGGGCGTGGCGTTGGCCTCCATGACGGCGGCGCGCAGCGTGCACTCGACGACCGGGCCGTCGGCACCGACGAGCACCTGGCCCGTGTCGCAGACGCCGTCGCCGGGCGCGGCGTCCACCCGGTCCTCGGGGCTGTCGACCAGGAACAGGCCCGGGGTCGTCTCGACGATCGTGAACTCGACGCGTGTCGCGTCGTAGGAGTAGCCGCCGCGGGGGTCGACGGTCAGGTAGAGCACGTCGCCGGCCGTGACCGCGATGTCGCGCAGGTCGGCGCCGCCGGTGCCGTCGGCGAAGGACTGCGCCCCACCGTTGTCGTAGCTGCCGGACGCGAGGGTGGTCGCGCCGCGGTCGATCGACCAGGCGATGCCGTCGCCGCCGTTGGGGTCGTTGTCCGACACCCCGCCGGTCACGGTGACCGTGCCCGTGACCGGACTGGTCCAGGCGATCACCGCGAGCCGGGACGGGTCGGGGTGGAGGTAGCCGCTGTGCGCCGGAGCCGTCAGGGTGCCGCACACCTGCGCGGTGTCGTTGCCGTTGGCGCCGATGGGCGGTCCGCCGCCGCCGGGCAGCTGCCACACCTCGAAGCCGGGGGTGCTGCCGTTGCAGGCGGTGACGTGCTCGGTGAGCAGCTCGTAGCCGGCCGGGTCGTGGGCCATCGTGGCCCCGGCGAGCTCGGACCAGACGCCGTCGTTGCCGTACTGGTCGGGCGACGGGTTCGACGCGGCGGCGCCGAAGAGGAAGTCGGTCCCGTAGTCCCAGCGGCGGGCGCCGGGCGTGCTGCTCGACGGCGGCGGCGAGGTGGTCCCGTCCGGTGCGTACAGCACCACCGTGTCCAGGCTGTCCGTCTCGATGGCGGTGGAGTACTCGGCACGGATCTGGATGCTCGTGAGGTCGGCGAGCACCGTACGGATCGTCGCCTCCGTGGCCGGGCTGCCGCTGGCGTCGGCCCAGCCGGCGACCGGGTCGAAGGGCAGCGTGACCCGGCGCCAGGCGCCGGCGGGCGGGTTCAGGTCGATGTCGGCGGTCAGGGTGATGCCGCCGCCGACGATCGTCACGTCGTCGGTCGTGGCCTGCTGGGCGGACGACGTGTTCTGGCGCAGCGACAACGTCAGCGCCCCGCCGTAGGCGCCCGACCGGTCGCCGAGGTACGACGCGGGCGCGACCCACCGCAGGATCTGGCCGTCGCCGTTGTCCGCGACCGAGAGGTACGCACCCGGGTTGCCACCGGAGGCAACGTGGGTGACCCCGGCCGCCGTGGGATCGCCGACGACGGTCCAGCCCTCGGCGTCGCTGTCGAAGCTCGAGGACGCGGCCCGGTGCATCGGCGCGCCGACGTTGAAGATGTCCATGCCGGCGAGGCAGTTGTTGGTCTCGTCGGACTCGGCGACCGTGTTCGTGTCGTCGGCACAGGCGAGCAGGTGGTAGGGGCCCGCGGGTGTCATGGCCGGGACGGTCAGCACGACGCTTCCCGGCGCCTCGGTGCCCGCGGCCAGCGACCCGACGGTGCGTGTCTCGGCGAACCGCAGGTCGCTGCCGTCGAGGACGTTGTCGGCGGACAGGTAGTAGGCGGTGGTCGACGCGGCAGCGTCGCCGTCGCCGATGTTCGTCGTCGTCTCGTCGACCGCGAAGGTGTCGCCGGGGTCGGCGAAGAGCGGCGGCTCGGTCAGCGCGGTGACGGTCAGGTCGGGGCTAGTCGTCGGTGTGTCGAGCGCGAAGGACGGGCTGACGGTCTTCGCGGCGTCCATCGTCAGGGTGCAGTCGCCGGTGCCCGGGCAGTCGGTGACGCCCCAGCCGGTGAAGCTCGACCCGGCGTCGGCGAGCGCCGCCAGGGTGACGGAGGTGCCGTAGGCATAGGTCTCGGTGCAGTCGCCTGGGCAGCTGATGCCGGCCGGGGTGCTCGAGACAGCGCCCGTGCCCGTGCCGGTCGGGGCGTTCACCGTGAGCGGGAACGTCTGGGTGCTGAAGCTGGCCGTGACGCTGCGCGCCTGATCCATCGTGACGGTGCAGGGCGCCTGGCCGCTGCAGCCGCCGCCGCTCCAGCCGTCGAAGGTTCTACCGGTCGCGAACGACGCGTAGAGGGTCACGCTGGTACCGGCCGCGAACGCCTCGGAGCAGTCGGCGCCGCAGCTGATCCCGGCCGGATCGCTCGTCACCGTGCCGCCGGCGGCGCCCGTGCCGGCGCGGGTCACGTCGAGCGTGAACGGGCCACTCGTGAGGGTGGCAGTGCCGGCGCCACCCCGGCTGACGACCGCGAGCCCGTACCAGCCGCCGGCCGACGGGGTGTAGGTCAGCGTCTCGGTGCCGCCGGCGCCGGCGGCGTTGACGATCGACCGTGCGTCGGCCCGGCGCACGACCGCGTCACCGCTGCTCGTCGACCCGAACAGGAGCAGCTCGAGGTCCTGGCCCGCCGCCGGGGTGACCTGGAAGGAGGCGGGCACGCCGGCCGTAAGGTTGACGTCGCGGACCTTGACGACGTCCTCGGCGGTGAACGTCAACGACTGCGTCACGCCCGTACCGAGCTGGTCGGTGCCCTGGGCGAGCTGGATCACGTAGTTTCCGTCGCCGTTGTAGGCAGAGACGCGTGGGTAGTAGTCGTCACCGACAGTGCGCCGGCCGCCGTTGGAGTCGATCGCGACGAGGTCCACGACATCGCCGCCGTAGGCGCTGGAAGCCAGCAACGTCCCCTCGGCGCGGTCGTCGAAGAGCGCGAGGTCGTAGTCGGCACCGCTCGGCGGACGCGCCGCGACCACCGACCAGTACCCGGTCGAGGTCGAGAACGAGTAGCTGTGGGGCCCGCTGGCAGCCGGCCGGGGCCGCAGGTACTGCGCGTAGTCGGGGAGCGGGTCGCGGAACGTGTAGTCGATGGTGCTCCCGAAGACGCCGGCCAGCGCACCCGTGTCGGCGACGTCGTAGCCGTCGGCGCCGCGGGAGGTCCAGAACTGGCCGAACGTGTCGGAGACGTGGTTGAGGAAGGTCTCCCAGACGTTGCCGGGCGCTCCCTCGCCGTAGCGGTCCCACGGCCACTCGTTCGACGAGTCGGAGACGTCGATGAGCGCGCTGGCGACGCGGCCCTCCACGGCCTCGCCGTCGTTCCAGGTGCTCAGCGGGTCGGTGAAGTTCCAGGTGTTGTTCTCGAGGTCCCGGGACGACCCGTCGCCGTAGTAGTAGGTCGGGTCGCCGAAGACCATGGCGGGGAACCACTCGGCGAAGCCCTCGGACCAGGCGCAGCCCGGGGAGCTGGCGGTCGGGATGTCGTGAGGGCTGCAGTTGGTGGTCGGGACGACGTGGTCCTCGTAGGCGTCGTCCATGACGGCGTGACCGATCTCGTGGACGATGACGCTCTTCTGCGAGGCGGCCGCGGCCTTCAGATGCAGCTGGTTGTCGGCCAGCACGTAGTAGTTGCCCTCCGTGGACGTGGGCGTCCAGATGATGTCGACCAGCCGGCAGGTGGCGTCGAGCTTGTCCCAGCAGGAGCCGGTGCCGTGCGGCACCCAGGCCCACGCGACGTTCGCGTTGTCGTAGGCCTCCAGCGCCGGCATGTTCGTGGTGCTGCCGGGATGGAGCCCGCCGAAGCTGTGGTTGGCAGCGAGGTCGGTGACGGTCCCGCTCACCCACGCGTACGGGGAGCCGTCGCCCTTCTGGACCCGCCAGATGCCGTTCTCGGTGGCGAACCGGACGTAGGGGTCGACGAGACCGCCCTCGTCGGTGTCGGCGTTGTCGAAGCAGAGGCTGTAGTCGCCGCTCCAGTGCGTGATGCCGCTGGCCAGCAGGTCGTTGCCGCCGGCGTCGGCGTCCCACACCTGCACGGTGACGTTGACCGACGGGCGGGTCACGCCGCCAGCGTCGATGTAGCTCCAGGTGCCGCTCACGCAGACGGTGGCGGCCGGCTGGATCGGCGCGCTCGGGCTGCTCGCGGCGGAGCGCGGGCCACGCGAGCCGCCGGAGGTGGCGCTGTCCGCGGCGCCAGCGCGGGTGCGGGGGCCGCGGGCGGGCGGTGCCGCCAGCTCGGCGGTGGCGCCGGCGGACGGGGCGTCGGTGCGGGTCTGGGGACGTGCGGACGTGCGGGTGGTCGAGCTGTGTCGCGAGTCGTAGAGCCCGGCGCGCGACGGGCGGCCGGCGCCCGAGATGGTCAGCGGGATCTCGTCGGCGCCGCCGTCGGTCCCACCGGGGATCGTCGCGACCGCGCTCGTGCGGATGATGGCCGGCCCGGCGGCGACCGCCTTGACCCGGGCCCGGACGTGGCGGGTCTGGCCGGCGCCCATGTCGGCGCGCAGCTCTGCCCGGTGGACCGTGCCCCGGGTGGTGTGCGGCGCGCGGGCGTCGGCGACGTGCGCGCCGGTGGGCGGGGCGACGTAGGTCAGGTTCGCCGGCAGGTCGATGTGGATGGCCACGTCGTCGCGGGCGTACTCGGCGGTGACGGCGACGTCGAGGACGGCCTGCTCACCGACGGCTGGCAGCCGCGACAGCGACGCGCCGACGCTGATGCAGGACGCGAACTCGTCGGTCGTGTCGCCGGCCGTGGATCGCAGGTGGCACGCCTGGGCGGCGGGCGGGACGGGGGCGGGCGCGCCCTTGGCCGGGTCGGCCGTCGCGGCGACTCCCGTGGGTGCTGCCGGAGCTGTCGCTGCTGACGGCGCCTGCGGTGCCGCTGCTGTCGGTGCGGTCGGACGCGGCACGGGCCGTCGCGACGCCGGGGCCGGCCGGGCCACCGCCGGGATCTGCGTCGCGATCAGGAGCGCCGCGAGCAGCGTCCCGACCGTCCCCCCGCGGCGCCGATCCCGGCGGCGATCCCCCCTCGACCTTCCCTGGCGTCCGGCCCGGTCGCCCAGGCCGCCGGCGATGTCGTCACGACGAACGTTTCGACGCCCCATGCGCAAGCTCCACAGCGTGACGTCCCGTCCCGGGACGTCCGTGACGACCGACGCTACGGAGCGACCGTCCCACCAGCGTCCCACCGGCGTACCACCGCGGGGCAGATCCGCGTCGTCGGATGGGGCTAGTCCGTGGTTGACGGCGGCGGGCAAGTGGTGAGGGAGGGGCGCGCCGCATGCGGGGCGCCGGCCTCAACGGGAGGGGCGCGCCGGCGGGGGTTCCGGCGCGCCCGAGGTGCCCGTCAGCGCCCGCGCGGCGGGCGCGGGACGGGCGCGCCGTCCAGCGGCTGCTCGAGGCTGCTGCTCGACACGGCAATCAGCCCCGGCGCCGCCGTGCAGTTGTCGGTCTCGTCTGCCTCGGTGACGGCACCGTCCACGTCGGCGCAGACGAGCAGCCGGTAGCTGCCGTCCGCGATCGACCGGGGCAGCGTCACGCGCGTCGACCCGGCGTCAGCCACGCCCCCGTCCAGTGCCGGCACCCACCGGTCGCCCACCAGAGCGGTGTCGCCGGCATCCCGCACCGCGTCGGCGGACAGGAAGAACCGGGTCCGCGACACGCCGGCCAGCGGCAGGTCACCGGCGTTGGCCGTGAGGTCGGTGACGGTGAACGCCGTGCCGGCCAGCAGCTCGACCGGCGGCGTCCCGACGCGGGTCACGACCAGGTTCGGGTCGGTCAGGGTGGGCGTCACGGTGCAGGCGTAGGCGTGCACGTCGTCGACGATCCACCAGTTGTAGCCGACGCTCGAGTCCGTCCCCAGCAGCCAGCGGAACAGGACGGTCTGCCCGGCCAGGCTCGACAGGTCCAGCCTGGCCGACCGGTACCCGGTGCTGGTGCCGGTGAAGGCCGGCCGCACGCCGAGCGGGTTCCCCGAGCTCAGATTCTGGACGTAGCCGTTGTCGGTGAACAGCGGCCCCGCATCGGCCCAGTGTGCTCCGCTGTCGGTGGAGTACTCGACCACACCGCCGTCGTAGCGCGGCTCCACGTCGTAGGCGTGGTCGAACCGCAGGTACACGGGCACACCCGACGGGATCGTGAGGGCGGTGAGGAGGTCAAGCTCCTTGATGCTCGTGAAGCTCTCGTCCGGGGCGTACAGCGCATGGGTGCCGGAGTGCGCGTACCCGGTGATGATGCTCCAGGCGCTACCGCTCGTCGTGGAGGCGCTCCACGACCCGACGAGCGGGTCGAGGGTGTCGAGGAACAGGTCGGTCGGCGTCCCCGCCTCGCACACCGGTGCCTCGGGTGCGGCGGCGCCGGTGACGGGCTGCAGGTTCATCTCGGTCGCGTCGACGGCCTTGCGCACCTGCTCGCAGTCGGTCGTCGTGATCCCGGCCGTCCCGACCAGGTTCGTGCAGGCCTGCGGCAGCGCGTCGTACAGGTCGCCGTAGTCGCTCCCGGAGGTCAGCAGCGACGCGTTGACCTCGTAGTAGATCTTCGCGGTCTTGTCGACACCCAGCCCGGTGACGGTCTGGCCGTTGAAGCTGCCGCCGTCGGTGATCAGGTAGGCGGCCTTGTTGTTCACGCCGCTGTTCGTGTGCACCCCGCCGCTGTCGCCGGTGCCCGACGAGTAGCTCGGGCTCGTCATCCGGTCGGGGTCGCCGAACAGCGTCGGGTCCGCCATGTTGCGGATGGCGCCACCCGGCACCTCCTCGCCCATCACCCAGCGGACCGACGGGTCGTCGTTGCCGGCGCCGTTGGTCAGGTCGACGAGCTCGCCGAACACGTCGGAGAGCGACTCGTTGATGGCGCCCGACTGGTAGTAGTAGAGGAGGTGGGACTCGTGCTCGGTCACCCCATGCGTCAGCTCGTGCGCCACCACGTCGTCGAACGTGAAGCCCTGCCCGTAGGTCATCTGCTGCCCGTCCCAGAACGCATTCGCGTACGGGCACCCGTAGGAGGTGTCGGTCGGGCAGTAGCGGACGGTCGAGTCGAGGCCCATCCCGGCCCCGTCGATGCTGTCGCGGCCGACCTCCGCGAGGTAGAAGTCATAGGTGTCGCCGGCATAGTCATACGCCTGGTCCACGTCGGCGTCCCCGGTCGCGGCCTGCCCCTCGACCCGGACCGGTGACCTCGTGGAGCACAGGTAGGCGTCGCTGCGGACGTTCGCCTGGTTGCAGACGCGGCGGTACCTCGCCGTCTCGATCTGGTCGACGTGGAGCGCGATGCCTCCCGTCGACGCATCGATCAGGACCAGCTCGCGGACCGGCACGGCGGCTCCCCGGGCGGTGGTCACCTCGGTGCGCCAGACCGGGCGGGCGCCCGTGGGCCCGGGGGCGTCGAGCAGCGCCGGGTCGTAGATCGTGAGCACCGGCGCGGCCGCAGCGAGCTGCTCCTGGCGGATCTCTCGCTGCTTCGCGATCGCGGTGACGGCCGTGCGCCTCGCCGCGTCGGCGCCGACGGTGGGCGTGACGTCGACGTCGAGGCCGGGCAGCAGCTCGCCGGCGGCCGACAGGACGTTGCCACGGCCGTCGAGCCGGACGGCCAGGTCCCCGGCGAACACGGGCACGCCGCGGTGCAGCTGCTCGAAGCGGACCACCGATCCCCCACGGGTCCGGGTGGTCCCGCGTGCGGTCGTCGCGACGGTCCGCAGCTCGCGCGCCTGGTCGCGGACGCCGAAGAGCGTGCCGAACCGCGCGAGGAACGAGCGTGCCGCCCGCTCGGGCGGGAGGCCCGGACGGTCAGCTCGGACGGGGTGCCCGGCCGACGGGCCGACGAAGCGGACGCGGCCAGTGGCGTCGTGCCGTTCGACGCGGACCGGGCCGCCGGCACGCGACCGGAGCTGCTGCTCAAGGGCGGTGTCGCTGGTCGCGGTGTCGCTGGTCGCCGTGCCGGCGGCGACCGGCTGTGCCCTCGTGGTGTTGCGGCTGGGGACAGGCTGTGCCGTCGCCGGCCCCGCACCCATGGCCATCGTCGCGACGACGGTCGCGACGGCACAGATCCTCTTGAACACGGCAGCGACCCCCCTGCGCCGTGCGTGGCCCCCCAGAGACCCCGTGTGAACACGGCTGCGCCGAGTCTGTCCGCACCACGTCGAACGTCACATAGCCCCACGGGATGGAAAACCCACGTTGACTCGGGGACGCATCGTGTCTAGCCCCTCTCGTCCTCCGACCCGACCGCCACATCGACGGACACCGTTTCATCGGCATACCGGCGTAACTGGGTCCGTCGATCCGGCCGGGCCAGCCAGCGCCCCCGCGGAACTGCCCGGCGGCGCATGGCGCCGTTGTTGTCCGGATATCCCGACTAACGGGCGCATTCGCGCACATGTCTTGATTTCCGGACGGGCGGCCGTTACCGTGCCGCTGTCGGGAAATCCAGACGCGAGGAGCGTCGTGCACGAATGGGTCGTCCGCGAGCCGGCTGATCTCGGTGACGTCATCCGCAGCCGCCGACACGAGCAGGGCCTCGTCCAGGCAGAGCTCGCGGAGCTCGCGGGTATCCACCGGTCCTACCTGTCCGACCTCGAGCGCGGGCACGCGACCGAACACACCGAGCGGCTGTTCCGGATCCTGTGGCGCCTCGGCCTCGAGGTGGTCGTCCGGCCACGCGGGGAGGGCTGATGGCGGGCCCGCCCGCGATCCCGGAGCGGGTCGAGCGGCGCATCCAGGCCCTGGCGTCCGGGCGGCCCGCGGGGGACAGCGGGTAGCGCCGCCGGTCGGCGACACCGGGACCCTGCGACCGGGACGCCCCATCGACGGACCCCGTTTCATCGGCATGCCGGCGTAACTGGGTCCGTCGATCTGGCCGGGCCAGGCACCCGCCGTTTCAGCTCAGGATGGGACGGCGGTCAGCCGCGCACCCGGCCGGTCACCTGCCGCGCGGTCGGCCGTTCACGGGGCCCGTCGAGGATCCGTGGCAGCGGATCGACCGCCCGCACCCGTGGCGTGCGGGTGCGGGTGTCGGGCGGGGAGGTCACGATCGGCGGCGCGTCCGCCACCGTCGCGCTCCGGGTCAGCCCGTTGTCGGTCGGGTCTGGATCGGCGACCTGCCCGGCCACCGACGCCGACGACACCACCGTCTCCCCGACCGCCGCCGTCACGTCCAGCCGGGTCGTGACCGTCACCGACGATCCCGCGGGGAGCACCGGCAGGTCGCACACCACCGCAGCATCGCACGATCCCACCGGCGTCCACACCGACACCAGACTCGTGCCCGCCGGCACCGGCGCATCCAGGGTCACCCCGTCCGCGCCGGCCGGGCCGGCGTTCGACACCGTCCAGGACACCGTCACCCGGTCGCCGGACACGACCTTCGTCGGCCACGGCGAGGCGGTGAGGACCAGGTCCGCCGTCGCTCACCCCCGACCCCGCCAGCGACACCGACACCCGACCCCGGCCCGGGTCGTCGGTCGAGAGCACCAGCTCGCCCGAGCGCACCCCCGTCCCGGACGGCGCGAACGCCACCCACACCGAACAGCCGCCACCCGGCGCCACCGGGGCCACGCACGTGTTCGCCGCCACCGTGAAGTCACCCGGGAACGCCCCGGCCGCCGTCACGTCCGACACCGTCAGCGGCGCGTCGCCCGTGTTGGCCACCGCCACGCGCGACGCGGGCCCGGTGCTGCCCACCGGCTGCGTCCCGAACGTGAGGCTCCCCGGCGACACCTCGACCGACGGGGCCACACCGGCACCCGACAGCGCCACGGTGCGGGTCACGAAGGCGCCGTCCCACGCGGTGTCGACCGCGACGGAAAGGTCGGCGGCCATGGGTCCCGTCGCCCCCGGCGCGAACGTCACCGGGACCGCCAGACTCTCCCCGCCCCGCAGGAAGACGGGCAGCGCCGGCAGCTCGACCGAGAACGGCCCGTCCGGCACGGACACGCTGCCGACCTGCATCGTGCCGGTGCCCGTGTTCGTGACCGTGACGGAGCGAGTCGTCGAGGTGCCGACGAGCTGACCACCGAGGTCGAGCGGTGCCGGGGAGAACCCGGCAGCCGGACGGACCCCCACCCCGTGCAGGGCCACCTGCTGCGGGCTGTCCCCCGCGTTGTCGACGACCTCGAGCACGGCGTCGAGCGGCCCCTCGGCTGCGGCAGACAATGACACCTGGACCGTGCACACGTCACCCTCGGCGAGGCTGGCCCCCTCACAGTCGGACGCCCCCAGCGTGAACGAGCCGGGTGTGTTTCCGGAGATCCGCAGCGCCCCGATCTCGAGCGGCCCGACCCCGTCATTGCGGACCCAGAGCCCCCAGGTCGACGAGGGACCGACACGCTGCTCACCGAAGTCGACCGCCGACGTGGACAGCGTCGCAACCGGGTTGTCGGCGTCGCCAGCCAGCGGGATCGTGACCGGCGCCAGCAGATCGCTGCTGCGCACGGCCAGGGCCGCCTGCCGAGGTCCGCTCGCCTCAGGGGTGAACGCCACCCACGCCGGACACTGTGCACCTGCGGACAGGATCGTCCCGCACAGGCTCGAGGTGATCGTGAAGTCGCCGGCATTGGCGCCCGCGACGACGATGGCATCGAGCGCCAGCGAGGCGGTCCCGTCGTTGCGGAAGACGACCTGCTGCGCGTCGGAGCTGCTCCCGACCCGCACCGCGGGGAACGTGAGGGACGACGGGGTGACCGCAAGGGCCGGCGCGACGCCGCGACCGAGCAGGTCGACCGTGTGCGTCCCGGTCCGGGTGTCCGTCGTCAAGGTCAACGTCGCGCGTGCCGGACGCTCCGCCGGTGGGAGGTAGGTGATGGAGACGGGCAACGACTGCCCGGGTGCCAGCGTCGCCGGGAGGCTCGGGCCGTCCACGAAGAAGTCACCAGCCTCGCTGCCGGACAGGCTCGCAGCGGACACCGTGACCGGTGTCGTCCCCGTGCTCGTCACGGTGACCTGGTGGGTCGCGGCCGTCCAGGTGCGCTGGTCGCCGAAGTCGAGGCTGGTGAGGTCGAGCCGGAGTCCGGGGTCGGTCCCCTCGCCGGACAGGAGCACGTGCTGGGGGCTGCTGACGGCGTTGTCCGTCAGGCTCAGGGTCGCCGAGCGCCAGCCCGTGCCGGATGGGGAGACGGCCACGTCGACCTGACAGCTCTGGCCGGCGGCGAGCACCACGGTCGCGCAGGTGTCGGCGACGATCGGGAACTCGTCGGCGCGGTAGCCCTCGACGGTCGCGACGGGGCCGAAGACCTCGACCATGCCGGTGTTCGTCACCGTGACCGTCTGCGCCGGCGACGTGGTGCCGACGGGCTGGCCGCCGAGGTCGAGCGCGGTCGTGGACACGGCCACGGTGGGCGCCGAGAGCACGAAGGTGGTGTAGCCGTCGGACGCCACCTGCTGGACGCCCGTCAGGTCCGGCACCGGCGCGGGGGTGACGCCGCCGACACCGCCAGCCTGCCCCCCGATCTGTCCCATCGCCCAGGCGGTGCCGTCGCCACGGACCGCGAAGGTGTTGCTCCAGGTCGCGTCGATCGCGACCACGTCGGCCAGGCCCTGGACGGGGCCCGGCACGGGGTCGTCGGTCGGCGACTGGATCACCCCGTCACCGAGCTGGCCGTTGGTGTCATTCCCGAACGCCCACACCGTCCCGTCGGAACGGAGGGCGACGCTGTGGGACCGTCCTGCGGCCGCGTCGACGACGCCGGTCAATCCCTGCACCCGGGTCGGATACGCGACGTTGTCCGGGCTCCCGACCGTGCCGTCCCCGAGCTCGCCGTCCACGTCGCGGCCCCAGGCCCACAGCGTCCCGTCCGCGCGCACCGCGAGGCTGTGGTTGCCGCCCGCCGCGACGTGGGTCACGTCGGTCAGCCCGACGACCGGCGCCGGCGTGCGGACGACCACGGGATTGCCGACCTCGCGGTCGCCGAGCTGTCCCTCGCCGTCGTGGCCCCACGCCCACACGCTCCCGTCGGAACGCAGCGCCAGCCCGTGGCCGGCTCCGGCCGCGATCTCGACGACGTTGGTCAGACCCACGACCTGCTGTGGCACGGGCTGCTCCACCGGCGTCACCGCGTCGCCGCCGCCGAGCTGCCCCAGGTTGTCCCAGCCGAAGGCCCAGACGGTGCCGTCCGCCCGCAGCGCGAGGCTGAAGAAGTCTCCGGCCGACACCTGGACCACGTCGGTCAGGTCGATCACCTCGTTCGGCACCCCGTCGAGGTCGGGGGTCCCGACCGTCCCGTCGCCGACCTGTCCACGGGTGTCGTCGCCCCAGGACCACACCCGTCCGTCGGCCCGCAGCGCCAGGGTGTGGCCGCCCGCGACGGCGACCTGCACGACATCCGAGAGGCCAGCCACTTCCGTCGGCGGGTTGCCGTAGTCGGGGTTCCCGACGGTCCCGTCGCCGAGCGTCCCCTCGTAATCGCTTCCCATGCCCAGGAGCACACCGTCCCGAACGGCCGCGTGCGCAGGGGCGGCGTCCGCGAGCACCTGCAGCGGGACCAGCAACGACGCCAGCAACACCCACACGCCGAGGCGTGCTCCCGCCCGAACACGCCGGTCCCGCACCGCTGCCCCACGCATGGCTCGCCCCTGGTCGCAAAGGAGCAGCCACAGCCCGCGACCGGCTGCCCCGTCCGTGCCGGCAGGCGCCCCCTGCCGGCGCCACGCAGGCTACGAGGCCAAAAGGGGCCATGGGCGGTTTGCCGGCCTCCGATTTCATTTGTGTGCGGGGTTCTCCCGGTCTCGTGGGAACAAACGCCGCACACTTCGCGGCCGGAGTCGAGCGCCATCACCCGCGGACGACCGGACGGGTACGATGCCGGCGCCCACACGCCCAAGGCCGGCCGGGGGAACCGTTCCGTTGGACGATCACTACACCGCTGACACGCTCGACCTCCGCGACTACCTCGCGGTGCTCCGGCGACGCAAGTGGGTCATCCTGCTCACGGTGCTCGTCGTCGTCGGCGTCGCCCTCGGCGTCACCTACACGCAGACGCCGCAGTACCGCTCGTCGGTGCGGGTCATCGTCGAGTCCACCACCGGCGACACCTCCAACGACGTGATGCGCCAGATCGTCTTCGGGCAGCAGGAGCTCGAGACCCAGAAGGAGCTCGTGACCTCCCGGCCGGTCGCCGAGAAGGCGGCGGAGAAGGTCGGCGGCGGCACGACACCCGACCAGCTGCTCAAGCACGTCAACGTCAGCCTGGTCCGCGACACGCAGATCCTCGAGATCCAGGCGACGTCGCCCGACGCGCAGCGGGCCGCCAACATCGCGTCGGGCTTCGCCAACGCCTACATCGACTACCGCAGCGACCAGGCCCTCGAGCAGCTGCTCCGCGGCAGCAAGGCGCTGCAGGAGCGCGCCGACGAGACCCGCCGACGGATCAGCGAGATCGAGCGCGAGATCGGGATCTCCTCGTCGTCCGACGCCGAGTCGCTCCAGATCGAGAAGGAGCGGCTGCAGAACGAGCTCGCCGGGATCGGCGCGCAGCAGGCCGCGCTGAGCGGGAACCAGGTCTTCGCGCAGGCCGGCGGCCAGATCATCAGCCCCGCGGAGGTCGCCGAGTCCCCGTTCTCCCCCAAGCCGCTGCGCACCGGCGTGCTGGCCTTCGTGCTCGGACTGATGCTCGGGGTCGGTCTTGCGTTCCTGCGGGACTTCCTCGACGACTCGCTGCGCTCGGAGGACCAGGCCGTGCGCGCCGCCGGGCGCCCGGCGCTCGGACACATCCCGCACTGGAAGACCGACAAGGAGAGCGAGTCCCGGCTCGTCTCCCTCGTCGAACCCGCCTCCCCCGCCTCGGAGTCCTACCGGACCCTGCGCACGAACATCCGCTTCCTCGCCGTCGGTCGATCGCTGCGGTCACTGCTCGTCACGAGCGCCGTCCCGCGCGAGGGCAAGTCGACGACGGCGGCGAACCTCGCCGTGGCGCTGGCCCGGACCGGCACCCGGGTGCTGCTCGTCGGCGCTGACCTGCGCCGCCCGTCGCTGCACACCTCCTTCGGCATCGACGCGTCGCCGGGGCTCTCCGACGTGCTGGCCGGCGACGTGCAGCTCACCGACGCGATCTCCGACGTGGGGATCCCGAACCTGCGGGTGCTGACCAGCGGGCAGGTGCCGCCCAACCCGGCCGAGCTGCTCGGCTCACCGGCGATGGCGCAGCTCATGAGCGAGCTCGAGCAGGTCGCCGACCTCGTCGTCTACGACGGCCCGCCGGTGCTGGCCGTCGCCGACGCGCTGGAGCTGGCCCCCCGGGTCGGCGGTTCGCTGCTCGTGGTCGACCTCGGCACGACCGGCCGGCACGCGGTGCGTGCGGCGGCCCAGCGGCTCGAGGGCGTCGGGGTCGTGCCCTCCGGCATCGTGCTCAACAACATCACGCCGGGCAGCGGCTACTACGGCTACTACCACACCTACTACCACGACTACTCCAGCGAGGAGCCGGCCTCGATCCGGTGAGGACCGGCCCGGTCAGGGTCTCGGTGAGGACATGAGCCACAACGTCGTCGTCGGGACCCGGTCGGGGCTGTACGAGGTCGGCGGGGGCGTGACGGCGCTCGACGGGCTGACGGTCGCCCACGTGGTCGGTGGCTGGGCCGTCGCCGACGGGCGGCTGTGGCGGCGGACGGGGGGCGCGTGGTCGCCGGTCGCGGCGCCCGGTGGTGGGGCATCCGGCGGTGGGGCGGCCGGCGGTGGGGCGGCCGGCGGCGGGGTAGCCGGCGGCGAGTGGGCGCCGACGTGCGTCGCGCCGGCGGGCGACGGGGCCCTCGTCGGCGGTGACGGGGCGCACCTCTGGGACGTTGATGGTTCGGGCGCCCCGCGGCGCGACGAGCCCTTCGAGTCCGCCCCGACCCGCGCCGAGTGGCACACACCCTGGGGCGGGCCGCCGGCGGTCCGCTCGATCGCGGTGGCGTCAGACGGGACGCGGTATGTGAACGTGCACGTCGGCGGGATCCTGCGCTCCCGTGGCGCCGGCGCCTCAGCCGGGGCGGGCGGCGCGGGCGGCTCGGGCGGCGCGGGCGGCGCTTCAGCCGGGCCGGGCGGCTCGGGCGCATGGGAGCCGACCATCGACCTGCACACCGACGTGCACCAGGTCGTGACGGTGGGCGACGGGGTGGTGCTGGCGGCGCTCGGCGCAGGTGGGCTCGGGGTCAGCCGCGACCGGGGCGCGTCGTGGCAGATCCGCGACGCCGGCCTGCACGCCCGCTACTGCCGGGCGGTCGCGGTCGCCGGCGACACCGTGCTGCTCAGCGCCTCGACGGGCCCGGGCGGCCGGCGGTCGGCGGTCTACCGGGCGCCGCTGGACGGCGACGGGGCGTTCGAGCGCTGCGTCGACGGGCTGCCCGAGTGGTTCGACGACAACGTCGATACCCACTGTCTCGCCGCCGACGGCGACGTGGCGGTCGTCGGAACGGCGTCCGGGGAGGTGTACCGCTCCGACGACGCGGGCCGGCGCTGGACGCAGGTCGCGAGCGGCCTGCCGGCGATCCGGTGCGTGGCGCTGCAGCCGGCGTAGGTGCCCGCGGCCATGGTCTGGGGGTCAGCCCGCCAGCGCGGCGATGGCGGCGACGTATGCCCGCAGGGCGTCCGTGCCGTTGCGCAGGACGTCCAGAACCCGTCGGTCGTCGACATCGGCGTACCCGTGGACGAGGAGGTTCCGGAACCGCGCGGCGTCCGCCATCGCGTCGGCCACCTCGTCGTCGAGAATCCCGCCCTCGTCCAGGACCGCGAACGCGTCCGCGAACGACTCGGGGACCCGCCACCCCTCGGCGCTGATCACATGCTGGGCCGCGTCGATCGACGCCTCGATGGCGACCACGAAGGCGTACTTGACCGCGCGGATGGCGGTCTGGTCGGCGACCAGCTCATCGTCGGGGCGACCGGCGAGGTCCTCGAGGACGTTGAGCTCGCCGGCGATCGCGCTCAGCAGCCGTTCGAGTCGTGCGCGATCGACCATCAGGCACGCCCGTCCGCGAGCGAGCGCAGCCGGGCCTGCCGCATCGGCTCGGCATGCCGCTCGAAGTCGACGAACTGGCGGAACGTCCGGCTCTCGTAGGCGACCCGGGCCGGCTCGTCACGCGAGTAGATCACCTGGCGGTCCCGGAGCACCCGACCGGCGAGCGCCAGCGGGGCGTCGTTGAGGATCAGCAGCGCCTCGAACGGGCCGACACCGACCGCCTGCTCGAGCCGGCCGGCCAGACGCAGCGAAAGCGCGAACCGCTCGTCGGCCGGCGTGGTCGGGTCGACGAACACCGCCACGTCCACGTCGCTGTGGGCGTGGGTCCGGCCGGTGGCCTGCGACCCGTACAGCTCCGCGAACAGCACCGGGCCGCCGGCGAACACCTCGTCGGCGGCGGCACAGAGTCGGGACAGCAGGGTCATCGTCTCCAGCCTAACGACCCGGGGTGTGATCCGAGCTCCTGTGCCGGTATGCCGGCAGCCAGCACGGACGGCAGGCACCCGAGCGAACGTCCGCATCATAGCATCAAACGGTCTGATGCTATGATGCGACCATGCGAACGACCGTGACCCTCGATCCTGACGCCGAGCAGATCATCCGGCGACGGATGCGCGAACGCGGCCTGAGCTTCAAGGAAGCCGTCAACGAGGCCATCCGCCGGAGCGCTCACGACCCGGAGGGCAGCGAGCCGTTCCGCACGGCGACTGCATCGATGGGACAGCCCGCGGTGAGCCTCGACCGGGCGCTGCAGCTCGCGGGCGAGCTCGAGGACGAGGCGCTCGTCCGTCGGATGCAGGCCGGGAAGTGAAGCTCGTCGACGCGAACGTCCTGCTGTATGCGGTCAACGCGGACGCCGAGCATCACGAGCCATCCCGCCAGTGGCTCGACGCAGCACTGTCCGGCGCGGACGCCGTCGCCTTCGCATGGGTCGCCCTGCTGGCCTTCGTCCGACTGTCGACGAAGGCGGGGCTGTTCCCCTCGCCGCTGACGGTCGACGCCGCCATGGACCGGGTCGACGCCTGGCTGTCCGCACCACCGGCTGTCGTGGTCGAGCCGACGGCCGACCATCCCCGTGTCCTGCGCGACCTGCTCGCCACCCGTGGGATCGGCGCGAACCTCGTGAACGACGCCCACCTCGCCGCCCTCGCGATCGAGCACCGCTGCACGCTCGTCTCCTACGACCACGACTTCACGCAGTTCCCCGAGGTCCGGTGGGAGCGACCCGCCTGATCGGCTCGGCCCGGCGCCGGCAGTCGGCCTCCGCTCCCCGTCGGCCGGGTCGCCGCCGAGGCAGACCGCAGCCGATGGCAACTCGGGCGGTTCGCACGAAATACGGTGCAATCGGCTCGAGCTGCGCCGGCGGCCGGCGGGAACTCGGGCGCTTCGCACGAAATGTGGTGTGAACCGCCCGAGCTCCGTCACGTGCGCAAGCGCTGGGCGTGGGCCTGGGCGGCGGGGGTCAGCCGTGATCGGCCGGTCGCTCGTCACCGCCGAACAGCTGTGCGCGAACCCCGGCGAACGCCGCGTAGGCCGGTCGGAGGCGGTCGACGAGCGCCTGGTCGCCGACCGTCCGCGCCAGCCCGTCGCGCTCGAGCAGGACCGCGTCGGCCCGCGTGCGCCGGGCACGGTCGGTGTCCTCCCCCGCGGCGGGCGACGCGGCGCCGGCCCGGTCCCAGAAGCGCTCGGCCGCGGCGAGGTCGACGGGCGGCAGCGACTCCAGCGCCTGCCACGGGTCGTCCTCCTCGCGGTGGGCGTCGTCGGCGGTGGTCGGCCCGCCCCGCAGCGCCCGGAGGTTGTCGAGCAGCGTCTCGCGGTCCCGGCCGCGCCAGGCGAGCATGAGGAACGGGTCGTCGTCGAACGCCTCGCCGAGCAGGTAGGCGACCGCAGCGATGTGCTTGCACGGGTTCGCCCAGTCGGGGCACGAGCAGCTGGTGGTCAGCTCGCGCGCGGCCGCGGGGAACAGCGACAGGCCGCAGGCGTCGAAGACGTCCTCGATGTCGGGCGGCATCTCGCCGGCGAGCAGCTGCGCGAGGAAGACCGCGCGCTCGACCAGCGCCGCCTCGACCCGCCGCCAGGCGGCCTCCCCGAGCTCGCGAACCGCCAGCCGCACCGCGTAGGGCCGCGCCCGGCTGCCCTGGACGGCGGCGGTGACCGCGCCGGGTTCGACCTCGAGGGAGAGCACCTGCCCCTGGCGGGCGTAGCGCTTGCCGCGGTCGAACCGGCCGCCGAGGCCGAGCTGCTCGAGCTGGGCGAGGAAGCGCCGGGACCACCACGTGTCGCCGATCTGGCCGCGGCGGCTCTTCGCGCGCAGCCCGCCCTCGACGGGCAGCGGCTTCGACGGCGGGTACCAGCCGTCGGGGGTGTCCCAGGGTGGTGGCTCGGCGGGGCGGCGGCTGCGCGGCACGGGGGCTCCTCTCCGGGGCTACGCGGCTACTCGGCGACGGCGTCGGCGGACAGGGCGACGACCTCGCGGAGCTCGTCGGTGGACAGCTCGGTGAGCCAGCCCTCGCCGGTGCCGACGACCCGCTCGGCGAGGTCGCGCTTGCGGCGGATGAGCTCGGCGATGCGCTCCTCGAGCGTGCCGGCGCACACGAACCGCCGCACGAGCACGTCGCGGCGCTGCCCGATCCGGAACGCCCGGTCGGTGGCCTGGTCCTCGACCGCCGGGTTCCACCAGCGGTCGTAGTGGATGACGTGGTTCGCGGCGGTGAGGTTCAGGCCGGTCCCGCCGGCCTTCAGCGACAGGACGAACACCGGCGGCCCGTCGCCGGACTGGAACGAGGCGACCATCGCGTCGCGAGCCCGCTTCGTCGTGCCGCCGTGGAGGAACGCCACGTCCCGGCCGAGCCGGTCGCGCAGGTGCTGCGCGAGCCGCCCGCCCCACTCGGCGAACTGGGTGAAGATCAGCGCCCGCTCGCCGTTGTCGAGGATCTCGTCGAGCAGCTCCTCGAGCCGGTCGAGCTTCCCGGACCGCGCCGGCAGCCGGGATCCGTCGGCGAGCAGCTGGGCCGGGTGGTTGCAGACCTGCTTGAGCCGCAGCATCGTCGTGAGCACGAGCCCCTTGCGCTCGATGCCCTCGGACGCCTCGACCTTCGCGAGCATGTCGTCGACCACCGCCCGGTACAGCGACGCCTGCTCGCGGGTGAGGGTGCAGCGCTCGTCGAACTCGAGCTTGTCGGGCAGGTCCGCGATGATCGTCCGGTCGGTCTTGACGCGCCGGAGCAGGAACGGGCGGGTGACCCGGCGCAGGCTGGCGGCGGCCTCGTCGTCACGCAGCTTCTCGATCGGGACCGCGAACCGGGACCGGAACGCGGACTGCGAGCCGAGCAGCCCGGGGTTGCAGAAGTCCATGATGGACCACAGCTCGGTGAGGTGGTTCTCGACCGGCGTGCCGGTCAGCGCGACCCGGTGCGGGGCGTCGAGGCTGCGGATCGCGCGGGTCTGCTTCGCCTGTGGGTTCTTGATGGCCTGGGCCTCGTCGAGGGCGATGCGTCCGAGGTCGACGGCGGCGAGCGCGTCCCGGTCGCGGGCGGCCGTCGCGTAGGTGGTGATGACGAGGTCCGCGCGGCGGACCGTGCGGGTCAGCTCGTCGCCGTCGAGCCGGTCGCTGCCGTGGTGGACGTGCACGGCGAGGTCGGGGGCGAAGCGGGCGGCCTCGCGCTCCCAGTTGCCGACGACCGACATGGGACAGATCAGCAGGGTCGGGGCGGGCCACCGCTTGGAGCGGCGGGTGACACCGGCACGGACCAGCGGGGCGCGCTCGTGGACGAGGAGCGCGAGCAGCTGGAGCGTCTTGCCGAGCCCCATGTCGTCGGCGAGGCACCCGCCGAGCCCGAGCTGGCCGAGGAACGCCAGCCACGCCAGCCCTCGGGCCTGGTAGGGACGCAGGGTCCCGGCGAAGCCGTCCGGGGTGTCGAGCGACTCGAGCACCGCGTCGGTGTTGTCGGACAGCAGCGCGCGCAGCGGTCCGGCGTCGGCCTCGACGCCGGCGACCGGCAGACCCACCTCGGGGTCGGTGGTGCCCAGGCCGATGCGGGCCGCCTCGGCCATCGGCATGGTGCCGGCCGGCTGCTCGAGGAGGCGGAGCGCGGCGGTCAGGTCCTGCTGGTCGACGGCCACCCACCGGCCCCGGAAGCGCACGAGCGGATGCTTGAGCCGCGCCAGCTCGGTGAGCTCGTCGGCCGTGACGGTCATGTCGCCGACCGCGACGTGCCAGCGGTAGTCGAGGATGCCCTCGTAGCCGAGCAGCCCCTGGGAGTCGGCGCTGCTGGACGAGGAGGAGGTACGGCTGCGCGTGGCGAGGCGCGCGGTCAGCCGTGCCGGGGAGCGCAGCTCGGTCGGGAGGAGGACGTCGAAGCCGGCCTGCTCGAGGAGCGGGGCGGTGTCGCGCAGGAACGCGGCGACCTCGTCGGTGTCGAGGAGCGCGGTGGTCGGGGTGGCGTCGGCCAGGGCGGTGTCGGTGAGCTCGGGCCAGAGCCTGGCGGCGCGGCCGAGGTCGGTCAGCAGCTGCTCCTGCGGGTGGGCGAAGGTGTGCTCGAGGAAGGTGAGGGTGCGCCCGGCGGCCCAGACCTCGGCGGCGGGGACGAGCAGGCTCGGGTCGTCGGTGGCCTGGAGGAGGAGCTCGACGGCCCAGCGGTCGTCGGTGGTGGTGCCGGCGTCGTCGACGGTGTTGGCGGTGGTCGGGGCGTCGTCGGCTGCGGCGTCGTCGGAGGCCACGTCCGGGTCGTCGAGGGTCGCCGACGGCGGCGGGACGAGCCGGAACACGGTCCGGAGCGGTCCGGTGGTCGCCGAGCGGTGCCAGGCGTCGAGCTCCTTGGCGAGGACGGTGAGCTCGTGGTCGTCCGCGGCCGGGTCGAGCCGGGGGTCGGCCGCCGTCAGCGCGGCGAGCCAGGCCTCCTCGACGGCCGGGGCGGCGTGGCGGCGGCGGCCGCGCTTGTCGGTCGTCAGAGCGGTGCGGGTGAGGGCGGCGCGGGCGGCCGCGTCGGTGAGCTGCTCGACGACCTCGCGGGTGACCGCGCCGGGTGAGCGGTGGTCCTCCCCGGCGGCGGCCAGCAGGGAGGGCGGCAGCGCCTGGGCCGCCGCGGTGAGCTGCCGGCGCAGCGCCGGGTCGGCCACCGGCTGCCAGCGGGCCTCCCAGGCGCCGGCGCGGCGGACGAGGCCCGGCAGCACGCGGCCGTGGGCGACGTGTTCGACGACGAGGACGGCCAGGTCGGCGAGCGCCGCGAGGCCCTGGTCGGCGGTGGTGGTGGGCGGACCCTCGGAGCGGTCGCCAGGGAGGGCGAGCAGCACGTCGAGGAGGTCGGCGCCGGACAGCTCGATCGCGTCGGCGCGCCAGGCGGCGAGGCCGGCGCGCGGCGCGGTGACGGCGCTGGCGCCGGGCAGGTGCGGGGAGGGCAGCGGGGCGTGCGCGGCGCTCGGGAGGACGACGACGGCCTCGGCGGTGGCCGCGGGTCGGTCGTCGCGTGCCCCGGTCAGCGCCTCGAGGGCCGGCAGGAGGTCCCGGGCCAGCAGCGCGTACGGGTGCCGGCGCGGCCGGTCGTCGGCGGGCGGCCGCCCCGACGGGCGCGGGAGCCGGGGGGAGCGCAGCGGCGCCTCGGCCCAGATCAGGAGCGTGTCGCTGGGCGACCAGACGGCGTGGCAGAGGGTCATGAACGGCGCTCGGCGTCGCGGGGCGGTGGCGTCGTGGCCCGGGCCGTCGGGGTCCGGTCGTGGGCCGTGCCGTCAGGATACGGAGGGCCGGTGACAGGACGGAGGAGGCACGGCCGGTCGGCCGCCAGTCGGTGCCGGTCGGCCGCCAGTTGGCCGCGCTCGCGGGGGCGTGCTCGCCCCGTCAGCGCCGCTCGATCACAGCCCGGCGATCGCGTCGAGGAAGCCAGCGGCCGCGGGATCGAGGACCGGCAACCCATCGATACCAGCGAATCTCCGATCGGCCGACACGAACCCCTCGGCCCCCACGCGCAGCGCCACCGCAGCCAGCACGGCGTCGAACGCGCCGAGCTGCTCGTACCGGACGAAGAGCCCGAGTCCCCGCTCGAGGTCGGACGGCTGCGGCTCCACCGGCGGGTGGAACAGCGTCGCGAACCGGCGGGTCAGCGAGACGGCGTCGGGACGCCCACGCCGACGCGCGCGGACGTGCGCGAACTCCTGCAGGACCTCGAGCGTCGTGGTGGCGCGTGCCTGGCCCCGGCCGATGCGGCGCACGAGCTCCCGGCACGGCTCCGCCAACGCGTGGTCGCCACCAACGGCGTAGACCAGGACCGTCGTGTCGACGACGATCATGCGCCGCGTCTGCCGCGCAGCAGATCGAGCTCATCCCGGAGCTCGCCGGGGTCGGGCACGGCCATGGGGGTCGCGGCAAGGATCTCGTCGGCGGCTGCTCGCCGCGCGCTCCGGTTCCCCGGCAGCACGGCGTCGATCGCCTCACGCACGATCGTCGCGACGGACACCCCTCGCTCGCTGGCCGCGACCTCGAGCCGGGCCCACTGCTCGTCCTCGATCAGGACCTGGAGCCGGCGCGACTTCGTCATGATCCCTCCGGACTCGCCAAGCCTATGATCGATCATGCTACAGCATGCTCATATGGGCCCAGGTTCGGGGAAGACCCGTCGGACCCACCGTTTCCACGCGTCCATTCCCGACCCACGTACTGGACGATCGCGCCCTTGAACGACATCGGGAACGGCCCCACGGCGTCCTGCCCCACTTCCAGTCGTGCCATCCGCCCGCGGCCCGTCCCCGGACGACCACACGCCGGCGCAGCCGCATCACCCCACGGAGACGAATTCGACGTCCGGGGTCGGCCCAGCGGCGTACCAAACGGGGCCAGGATCGGGCAGCCCGTTGTGATCGTCTTTCGGGAGGCGTCCCTCGAGGGCCCAGGCGTGCAGGCCCTCAGGCCCCGTGAGCCGGGGCGCCCCCGGACCGGACGACGGGGGGGATGTTCCGGCCCGGGAGCACGGCGGTGAGGGTGCGCGGTCAGGCCGGGGCACCCTCGAACATGGGGGTACCCCACGCACCGTCGTAGACCATGTTCGACAGCGGCTTGCGCGACAGCTTCGTGGGGAACGGCTTGGCGGGCCACCCGAGCGCGATGACGGCCGCGGTCCCGACACCCTCGGGGATGTTCAGCAGCTCCTTGACCTGCTGCTCGTAGATGCAGAGCAGCGTGGTGAGCGTGCCGCCGAGGCCTTCCTCCCGGGCGGTGAGCAGCAGGTTCTGTACCGCCGGGTAGATGGATCCGCCACCGACGATGCCGAAGCGGTCGAGCTCCGTGTCGGTCGGGTGGATGTCCTCGAGCACACCACACGCGACCAGGAGCACGGGCACCTCGTCCATGTGCTCGGCGAAGTAGTCGGCGTCGGAGACGACGCGGGCGGCCTTCTCCGTACCGATCTTGATGTCCCCCGTCTTCGTGCCACCGACGTATGCCTTCCAGGGAACGAGGTACCACTCCTTCAGCTGGCGCTTCGTCGCCTCGTCGCGGACGACGACGAAGCGCACGGGCTGACGGTTGCCGCCCTGCGGGGCGTACCGTGCCGCGTCGAGCACCCGCTCGAGTACGTCGTCGGGCACCGGGTCCGACGTGTAGTAGCGACAGGTCCCCATGGTGCGCATGGCCTCTTGCAGCTCCACTGCGGTTCTCCCTCTCCGGTTGTGCTTGCTCCCGTTCGGACCAGCTGTCCGCGCCGTCAGGCAGTTCATACCGTCCGGTCGGTATTGACCATAGGCGATGGCGCGTGCGGACACAAGGGGTCCGGCCGACAAGACGTGCGGACGCAAGGGGTCCGGCCGACGAGACGTGCGGATACAAGGCTCCGCCACCAGGGACACCGACGGATCCCCGGCTGCGTCACCGGCAGCCCGCCCCGGTCACGACGGACCGGACGATGCTCCCAACCCCTCGAGGGCGAGCGCGCTGAAGACCTCGGCGATCGCGTCGGTGCCGAGCGCACCGTCGGGTCGGTACCACTGATAGGTCCAGGTGCACATGCCGACGATCCCGAAGGTGGCCACGCGCCGATCGAGGTCGTCGCGGAAGTCGCCGCTGGCGATCCCCCGGACGACCACGTCCATGACGAGGGCATCGAAGCGGTCCCGCTTGCGTCGCACCTCCTCGTACTGCTCGCCGGTGAGGTTGCGGCGCTCCTGGAAGAAGACGACGACGTTCGCCCGGTAGCGGTCGAGGACGGCCATCAGCGCACGGATCACCCCACGCAGCTGGGCGACCGGTTCGTCGGACCCGGCGAGCGCTTCCTCGGTGTGCGCGAGCAGGAAGTCGATGAACTCGTCGTGCATCACGAAGAGCAGCGCTTCCTTGCTGTCGAAGTGGTGATAGAAGGCGCCCTTGGTGACCCCGGCGGCGTCGACGACCTGCGCGACGGAGGTGGCGTGGTACCCCTGCTCCTCGAAGAGGAGCAGCGCGGCGTCCACGATCGCCCGGTAGGTGCGCTCCGGCGCGTACGAGCCGCGCGGTCCGCGGCCCTCCCCCTGCTGCCTCACGCTTGCTCCTCGGACGGGCGGTGTGAGGGTAGCCACCGTCCCCCCACGCTCGGCTCGACCACGGTCACCCGGCGTCGTCGCGCAGCTGGCGCTTCAGGAGCTTGCCCTGCGTGTCTCGCGGCAAGCGGTCGACGACCTGCACCGACTTCGGCACCTTGTAGCCGGCGAGCTGCTGCTTGCAGTGGGCGATGACCGCCTCCGGATCGACGGTGGCCCCGTCCGCGGCGACGACGAACGCGGTCACGACCTCGGACCAGTAGTCGTCCGGGAGGCCGACGACCGCACACTCCCCGACCTCGCTCAGCTCGAACAGGACCCGCTCGACCTCCTGGGACGAGACGTTCATGCCGCCGGTCTTGATCATGTCCTTGCTGCGGTCGTAGAAGAAGAGGTTCCCGTCGCCGTCGATGCGCACGATGTCGCCCGTCCACAGCCAGCCATCACGCTTCACCGTGGCGGTGCGCTCCTCGTCGTCGAGGTAGCCGATCATGACGGACGGGGAGCGGCAGACCAGCTCGCCGATCTCGGCGTCCTCGCCGTGCGGGTCGACGACGCGGACCTCGAGCTGCGGGACCGGCCGGCCGATCCACGTCGGGTCGCCGCCGGGGATGTCGTCCACCGTGCTGAACCACCCGACCGAGCCGAGCTGGGTGAGCTCCGACTGGCCCCAGTAGGTGCCCCACACGAGGCCGGGCTTCACCGCACGCCAGCCGTCGATCATGGCCCGGGGCACCGTGCCGCCGTACGTGATGCACCGCTCGAGGGTGTCGAGGGCCGCATCGGCGAACCCGTCGACCCGGGTCATCTGCTGGTAGAAGGCCGGCGTCTGGGCCATGAGGGTCACCCCCTCGTCCGCGATCATCCGCAGCGCCTTCGGAGGATCGATGGCGTGGACGAGCACGAGCGTCGCACCCACCTGGGTCAGCGTCGTCATGCTTCCGAGCCCCGCGATCGTGTGGAAGGGCATGAGGAACAGCCACACGTCGCTCGGCTTGATCCCGAGCGCGGCCATCCACGCCGGCGTGGTCGAGATCAGGTAGTTGCGGTGGGGGATCATGACCCCCTTCGGGTAGGCCTCGGTCCCGCTCGTGTACTGCAGCATGGCGAGGTCGGTCTCCTCGAGGAGGACCGCGGGCTCGTCGTCCGGCATGTCGGCGCCCACGAGGTCGCTGAAGCGCAGCCAGCCGTCAGGGGCGTCGTCGGCCGCCACGTCGGAGACGACGAACGTCTCCACCGCCGGCAGCTCGTCGGCGTAGCCCGCGACCTGCGCGGCGAAGACGTCCTCGACGATGAGCACCTTCGGCTTGCAGTGCCCGATCTGGTAGGCGATCTCGGGCTGCTTGAACGTGAAGTTCACACCCGTGAACGGCGCCCCGAGCTTCAGCGCGGCGTACCAGGCCGTCACGTAGTCGGGGCTGTTGCGCGACATCATGGCGACCACGTCGCCCTTGCCCACCCCGCGGGCGGCGAGCGCGTTCGCGAGCCGGTTCGCCCGGCGGTTCAGCTCGGCGAAGGTCGTGACCGACCGGCCGTCGGTCGGGTGGTAGAAGACGACCGCCGGCTTGTCCGGGTCGTGCTGCGCGTGTCGACGCAGCTGGTCCCCCAGCGTGGCGCGGTGCAGCATGTTGTCGGCGAGCGTGTCGGCTCCCATGGTCCTCTCCCGTTCGGTCGTCCCGCTCATCGTTTCTCCCACTTCCTGGCGCCTGTCCGGGCCGCCGATCCTCGTGTCACCGATCCCGCTGTCATCGACCCTCGTGTCGCCGACGCCGGCTCCCTCATTCCGGACGCGTCGGCCAGAAGCTGCCGAGGGCTTCCACGTAGGTGGCGGCGAGCCCGTCGACCTCATGGCCGTCCAGCAGCCGCCGCCAGGTCCCGTCCAGCGCGTCGACGACGAGCCCTGCCGCGACCTCGGCGTCCGCGCGGTCGCCGAACTGCGCCGCGAGCGCCGAGACATATGCCCGCCGGGCGTCGGCGAGCGGTTCTCTGACCGTGTCGGGTAGCCGTGCCGAGAGCTCCCTGACGACGCCGGCCTCGGCCGCCACGGTCGCGAGCGCCTTCAGATGGTCCGTCACCGTCCCCTTCGGCTCGGGGCCGACATGCCGTGGGTCGTACACGGTCTCCGCCACGGCCCGGGCGGCTGCCACGAGCACGGCGTGCGCGTCGGGCCCGACCGCATCGGGCTCACCCATCCCGGCGCCGCCGGTGCCACTCCCCGGTCCGCCGGCCGACGCGAGCAGCCGTCGTGCTGCTACGGCCCGGCGCTCGGCGGGGGACGGCGACGGCGCGGGCGTGCTCGCGTCCGACGCAGCATCGGTCGCGAGCCGCCGGGCGGCGTCCACGATGTCCGCCAGCGAGGAGCCGGGCGGGTAGACCGCGATGCCCTGCGCTTCGAGCCGGCGTGCGGCCCAGGGCGGCACGATCCCGCCCGCGAACACCGGCAGGTCCGGCGCCGCCTCGCGAAGCGCTGCGACGATCCGCTCGACGACCTCCACCCGACCGCCCACGTTCAGGCCGACGAGGTCGACGTCCTCGTCGATCGCGACCGCGGCGATCTCGTCGTCGCGCGCCATGCCGAGCATCACCACCTCGTGGCCGTCGTCGCGCAGCGCGCGCGCCACGACGTTGACGCCGCGCCAGTGTCCGTCGAGCGCGGTCTTGGCCAGAAGGATCTTCATCGTCCCCTCATCACACGTCGATGGGGACGTCCCAGTCCCCGAACACGCTGCGGAACACATCGCCGATCTCGCCGAGGCTGACCTCTGCGTCGACGGCCTCGAGCATCGCGGGCATGAGGTTGTCCGTCCCGCGGCACGTGTCCTCGAGCGCGCGCAGCGCGTCAGTCGCGCGGCGTCCGTCACGGCTGCGGCGCAGGTCGGCGAGCCGTGCCGAGGCGCGGTCCCATACGCCCGGGTCGGCCTCGAAGCCGTCCACGACGAACGGCGAGCTGTCCTCGACGTGGTCGGTGACGCCGACGATCGTTCGGCTGCCGTCCTCGAGCGAGCGGGCCCACGCGACCTGGTTCTCGATCGCCTGCTGATGCAGCCAGCCGTCGTCCAGCGCCGACAGGAACCCACCCTGCTGCTCGATCTCCTCGTAGAAGCCCCAGGCCCGCTCCATCAGCTCTGCCGTCAGCGACTCCACGTACCACGAGCCACCGAGCGGGTCGACGACGCGCATGACGCCGGTCTCCTCCTGCAGGATCTGCTGGATGCGGACGGACATCTGGTGGGCATGCTCGGCCGGGACCGAGATCGCCTCGTCGTAGCCCGACACCCCGAGCGACTGCGTGCCACCGAGCACGGCGGCGAGGCCCATCAGGGTGCCGCGGACGATGTTGTTCAGCGGCTGCTGGTAGGTCATCGCCGAGCCTGCCGTGACGATGTGGATCCGCAGCTGGGCAGCTCGGGGGTCGGTGATCCCGTACCGCCGCGCCAACAGGTCGTGCCACATGACCCGGGCGGCCCGCAGCTTCGCGATGTCCTCGAACAGGTCCATGCCGACCCGGAAGTTCACGCCTCCGACACCGCGGGCGGCGCGAGCCAGGTCGGTCCGGCCGCGATCACGCAGGCCGTCGAGGTACTCGACGGCGTTGGCGAAGAGCGCACCGAGCTCCTGCCAGGCGTTGAGGCCGGTGTCCGCCGCGTTGTAGGCGGCGATCGAGACGGGGACCCAGCGGGGAAGATGCTCGGCGCAGAACTCGACGATGTCGAGGTTGAACCGGAGCCCGGCGTCGGTGGGGACCTGCTGCTTCGGTGGGCAGCCGAGGTAGGTGAGAAAGTAGTCGGACTGCCCGGTTCCCGACAGGCGCCGCAGGTCGTGGCCGCGCCGGCGCGCCACCGTCCAGTAGCTGGCGAGGGCGAACGGCGCGTGCTGCACCACGGCCCCACCGGGGTGGGCGTACAGGCCCTCGATGGGGATGCCGTCGAGGACGGTCTCGTAGTCCCGGATGCTCTGGATGACCGCGCCGGTCAGGCCCACGTCCTCTCGGCGAGCGACCACGTCGGGATGGTCGACGTCGTAGAGATGGTCCGCCGTGTTGCGGTCATGCTCCATCAGGAAGCCGGTCTCGCCGTGGGCGAGGAGGAACTTGATGCGCTCCCGCTCGTCCTCCGGGTCGCCGAAACCGCTCAGCTGGAAGATCCGCCAGGGACGCGAGCGGTACATCTCGGGGTAGGCGCCACGGAGGAACGGCGGCACACCCGCCGGCGCGTCCAGCCGCTCCCGATGTGCCGGCGGGACGTCCTCGGGCCCGTAGATCGCCGCCACCGGCAACCCGGACACGGTTCGGTCGCCGTCCACCGGCGTCATCCCTTCACCTTCATGGCATCCCATCGACGTGGCACCGGTCGGGGGGCTGGCCCCTCTTTCGGCAGGTTCATACCGTCCGGTCGGTACTAAACCTACGGCGCGGGGCGCGCCCTGTCAACCACCGGCTTGGCGGACCGACGTCGGGATGCCGGCCCCGGGAACCGCGACGTGCCGGTGTCGCAGTCGGCTCAGCAGCTGTAGCTCACACGGATGCGGGTGACCTCGCCGGCGTCGTCGAAGGTCAGCGAGACCTGCTGCGAGTAGTCGTTCGCGCCGGTGACGAAGCGGCCGAGGTCCTCGAGTGGGTGCTCGAGCCAGCGCGGCGCGACGGTCGGCTCGCCGCCACAGCTGTCGTCGCGCGTCGCCGGGTCGAGCTCCAGCAGCTCGGCGGCGGGACCGACGACGTAGGTGCGGGTCCGGTTCGACTGGTTCTGGAACGGCATGTCGGTGTTGTAGGCGACGATCGGCTCCTCGGTGAACGAGGGCGCGTCGTGGTACTGGCCGTCGTCGCCGGCGAGGCTCCACCGGTCGAGGTCGATCGTGACCGGCTCGACCCGGTCCTGGACCGCGAGGATCGCCCCGAGGTCGTAGCGGACCCCGTCCCAGTCGCCGGCCGGCCCGCCGACCGACGCACCCAGAATCCGACCCGCTCGACCCGCCCGACTCGCTTGTGCTCGGTGGCGCCGCGCTGCCGTCGGCGACCTCGTGCGCCCGCACGTCCTGCACGGTCAGCACCGCGTCGTCGGGGATGGTCACGTTGCCCTCGGCGTCGCAGCAGTCGGTCCCCGGGAAGCCGAGGGTCACGTCCCAGTCCCCGAGGGTGGACGCGTCGGGCGCCGGATCGACGCGGACGGTCGCGACGCACAGCAGGTGCGCGTCACCGACGACGGGACACGGATCCGGCATGCCCGCCTCCGTGACGATCTCGACCCGGACCGTCTGCCCGGACGCGGCACCCCAGAGGGGGAGCTCCCTGGCCTGCGCGCTGGCGGTCTCGTCCGCGACGGATCCGGGATCCCGGCCGAGCGCCACCTGTGACAGGAACTCGGTGGTCAGCGTGACGGGGTCGGCATCCGTCGCGGCCGGCGGCGCCGTGGACGGGGAGGCGGACCCGGGGGACGCGGCCGGCGGCGCGGTGGCCGTGGCCGGCGGCGTCGGAGAGGCGACCGGCGGGTCGGCGGCCGAGCCGCTGCTGCACCCGGCGAGGAGGATCGCGGCGGCCACGAGCGCCGCGTACCCGGTTCGTCTCATCGCGTCCCAGCCTCCTCGGTGACCGTGCGTTCCCTGTCGAGCTCCGGCCCGGCGTCGGGGCGGTCCGCCCGGTCGCGTGCGCGGCGTGCGGCGCGCCGACGGGCGAGGACGCCCAGGCCCACCCCGATCGCCGCCCCCGAGCCGTTCGTCACGACGTTGATCACCTGCGCATGTCGGGCGGTGAAGAAGACCAGCTGGAGGAGCTCGATCGACACCGACCCCAGCACGAGACCCGCGAGCAGCCGGCCGGCGGACAGCCGCCGCCAGCGCAGGAGCGCGAGGACCCCGGCCGGGATGAAGAGGAGGACGTTGGCGCCCCGCTCGGTCTCGGTGCTCGACCACTGTGTCTTGTAGGACCAGCGACGCACCGCCACGTCCGTGGGGTTGCCCTGCGCGTCGCTGGCCACGACGTGCTGCTGGTAGGTACGCACGACGAAGGTGACGGTCGGCATGTCGGGGCTCGGTCCGAACGTCAGCCACAGCGCGCCCGCGACGTAGCAGGCGAGCAGCACGTCCAGCACGCGGCGCGACGTCCTGGTCAACGCGCACCTCCTGGGACCGGGCGGCCGGGCGGTCGGGCAACCGGATCGCGAAGAACGTATCCGGGGCCTCGCTGGGCGGTATGTGACGGGTGTCCCCGCGCGCGCGCTGCTTCGGCGCCTCGACTGGGAGCGGGATGGCAGGTGTCCCCGCGCGCGCTCGGCGCCGGCGGAGGCATCGCCCGTCCCCGACCGCAACGTGCGTGCCTGCGGGGAGGAATCGGGCGGGACGCCGTCGAAGACCCTCCGGGATACCAGTCGGTACGTCGCGCAGCGGCGCGGACCAGGACCTCGCACGTCCCGGCGGCATCACCAGAGCTCGGAGGAACCCGTGTCGAACCGCATCTCGTCACGTCGACGTCTGCGTCGCGTGCTGGCCGCCGGCCTCGTGCTGGCCACGACCGTCGCGCTCGCCCCGCCGGCGGCCCACGCCGACATGCCGTTCCCCACCCCGCCCCGCGGCCACGAGGACGACTACGCGAACCAGCTGCGGATCGACAACGGCGACTGCTCGCAGGGTGCGGCGTCCACCAACGACCTGCCGTCGTCGTTCGACTGCGTCGGTGACTGGAAGTTCTCGGACTACCGCGACACCTCCGACCCCTCGGTGGCGGACAACCCGCAGGAGCTCTATGGCGTCGAGGGCATGGGGCTGAACAAGGCCTGGGAGGTGTCGACCGGTCGTCCCGACGTCACGATCGCCGTGCTCGACTCCGGGATCCGCTGGGAGGAGACCCGCCCCGAGCTGCTGCGCAAGTACCACCTCAACCGCGCGGAGCTGCCCCGCCCGCAGGACGCCGACGGCAACGTGCGCACGAACCCGGACGACACCCGGTTCGGCGGCTACGACGTGGACGGCGACACGAACCACGACGGCACACCCGACGGGCACCCCGACGGCGTGTTCAACGTCGCCGACTACTGGTCCGACGCGCGGGTGTCCGACCTCAACGGCAACGACGAGATCGATCCCGAGGATCTCATCCGCACGTTCTCCGACGGGGTGGACGCGGATCACAACGGCTACGTCGACGACATCTCCGGGTGGGACTTCTTCGAGGACGACAACGACCCGATGGACGACGTCGACTACGGCCACGGGACCGGCGAGGCGGAGGACTCCAACGGCGAGGCCGGGTTCACCGACGGGACCTGCCCGTCGTGCACGATCATGCCGCTGCGGGTCGGGGACTCGTTCGTCGCGGACGTGAACCACTTCGGTGAGGCCGTCACCTACGCGACCGACAACGGCGTGTCCGTGGTCCAGGAGGCGCTCGGGACGATCAACCACACCTCGTTCGCGCAGGCGGCGCTCGACTACGCCTACCAGCACGGGGTGATCGTCAACGCGTCGATGGCGGACGAGGCCGCCGGCCACCACATGTGGCCCGCCGCCTACGACCACACGATGCCGGTGAACTCGATCCGCACCGCGTCGCTGCCGACCACCAAGCCCCAGTCCTACCTCTACTTCAACGGGTGCACGAACTACGGCGGGTACCTGTACCTCGCGATCCCGTCGACCTCCTGCTCGTCGGAGGCGACGGGCCGGTCCGCCGGGATCTCCGGGCTGCTCCAGTCGGCGGCCCGCAACGCCGTCGACCGTGGGGAGATGACGCCGTACGTGCGCGACGACGGCAGCGAGGCCGGCTTCCCGCTGTCGGCGGAGGAGGCCATGCAGCTGTGGCGGCTGTCGGCTGACGACATCGACTTCGCCTCGTCCTGCCCCGGCCACAACTTCTGCGACCAGGCGCCCGAGGGCACCGACCCGCAGGCCCCGGCCGGCAACTACGGCACGACCACGCCGGCGTCCGAGCGCTACCGCACCGTGAAGGGATGGGACTACTTCACCGGGTACGGGCGGCCGAACGCGGCGCGGCTGCTGCGGTTCATCGGTGTGGACGGCGAGAAGGAGTACGTGCCGGGCGACGGGCCCTACGGCGTCGGCGACGCGCCCGCGCTGACGGCGCAGGACCGCATCCCGCCGGAGGCCGACCTGACCTGGCCCCGCTGGTGGGGCCAGTATGGGGTGCGTGAGGACGGCACGCTCATCCTGCCCGACGACCCCTCCGCACCCGATCAGATCGTCATCCGGGGGCGGGCCGCCGCGAACCGCGTCACCGCCGCCGGCGGGACGTTCGACTGGGTCCTCGAGTACGCGCCGGGCGTCCAGGCCGCGCCGGGCACGACGGGCGCGGACGCGTCCGGTGAGTCGTCCGGCGGGCCGTGGACGCCGATCGCCCACGACGAGGGCCTGACCCACACGGTGGACGGCGAGCTCGGCCGTGTGTCCGCGGCAACGCTGCGCGACGCGGTCGCCAACGGCCCGACGCCGTGGACGGCCGGCGAGGACCCGACCTCCGAGTTCCAGCCCGAGCGCTACGCGGTGCGGCTGCGGCTGCGCGTCATCGCGCACCCGGTCGACCCGGCCGACGACGTGAACAACGAGGCCGTCCACCAGAAGCAGATCGACGTCTACCCGGCGACCGAGGACGCCGTCCGCGACGACCTCGGTGTGCCGATCTCCCGGGACGCGTCCGGGGCGGTGGACGACCCCGGCATCGGTATCACCGACCGGCTCAACGCCGGGGCGCTCGGCCGCTACGCCGGCGGCGCCGGGTCGCCGAGCTACCACGACCTCAACGGTGACGGGGTCGACGAGGTGCTGCTCGCCACCTCCGACGGCGTGATCCACGCGTTCACCGACATCACGACGGGTGAGGAGCTGCCGGGCTGGCCCGTCCACGTCGGCCAGCTCCCGTCGGTGGCGCGGCACCTGGCCGGCGACGGCCAGAACCCCGTGGACAACGCGTTCACCCGGGGCGACGTGACCGCCAAGGTCTACGGGTCGGTGCTGCTCGGCACGCTCGCCGCGCAGGACCTCGACGGCGACGGGACCCTGGAGGTGGCGATCGGCGACCTCGAGGGCCGCATGTACGTCTTCGAGCCCGACGGCACGCTGCGTGACGGGTTCCCCACGACCGTCGATTACGGGCTGTCGAAGGAGCCGTCCTGCGAGGGCATGGGCATCGCGTCCGGCGGCACCGGCCGGTGCGACGACTATGTCGATACGACCGATCCCTACGGCGAGGCCTCGGCCGTCGGTGACCAACCCGGAGGTCCGGTCCGCGACCGGTGGAACGGGCGTGACTGGGGCATCAACTCCGCCCCGGCGATCGGCGACATCGACCCGTCCACGCCCGGCCAGGAGATCGTCGTCGGCGCGAACGACGCCCACGTCTACGCGTGGCACGCCGACGGCACGCCCGTCGCCGGCTGGCCGGTCGTGCTGCGCGACCCGGCCAAGGTCAAGGCGATGGACCCGCAGACCCACTTCTGGGTCTACACCGACGACGCGAGCCCGGCGATCGGGACGAAGATCCTCGTCTCGCCGTCGCTCGCCGACCTCGAACGGCGACGGCACCCCCGAGGTGCTCGCCGCCGTGAACGAGGAGTACACCGAGACGCCGAACACGAACCCCGTGACGGCGCCGGTCGCGACCGCGGCGGCGTCGGCGCTCGGGTCCGGCAACACGCGGCTGTACGTGCTGGACCACCGCGGGGCGGACACGCCGGCAACCGACGCCTCGACGGCCACGCCGCACACGCAGGACCAGGCCTACCTGCCCGGCTGGCCCGTGAAGATGGGGCTGCTCGTCACCGACCTGCTGCCCTACGTCGCCGCCGGGCCGAACACCCAGCCGGTCGTGTTCGACGCCGACGGGGACGGCTCGCCGGAGATCGCGGCCGCCGCCGCGGCCGGACCGGGCTACGTCTTCAACGCCGACGGGACCTCCCACCTCGGCACCGTCCCGGGGTCCGGCGACAACACGCTGGCCACGAGCGAGCCCGGTGCCGTGTCGACCGTCCTCAAGACCGTCACCGCCGCGGTGCTCTCGGTCGTCGACACGCTCACGGCCACCGCGGGCGACGCGGGGCGGCAGGCGTTCGTGTCGATCGCCGCCCGGGTGCTGTCCACGACGGCGGGCCTCACCCAGGACGTGCCCGAGTACGTCGCTCTCGGCGGGCTCGCGGTCGGGTCGATGGACGGCGGGCTGACGACGACGATCGCCGGCCCCGGTGCGGGGCTGCGGCGGGTGCTCGACATCGTGCTCGAGGCCCGGCAGGTCGGCACTGCCGACTACCTCAATCTGTGGGACCCGAACACCGGGCAGCTGAAGCCCGACGCCCCGATCGTCGTGAACGACCTGCAGTTCTTCAACCACCCGGCGATCGCCGACGTGACCGGCGACGGCAACGCCGAGGCGCTGCAGGCCTCCGCGGTCGGCGACCTCGTCGCCGCGTCGTCGTTCCCTGCGCCGGCGGTGCGCCGCGAGTTCACCGGCGGCTGGACCGTGTCGACCCCGACGGTCGGCATGGCGCCTGGCCTGGACACCGGCCACCTCGAGCTCACCTCGATGACCCGCGAGGGCTACCTGCGGTTCTGGCCGACCGGCGTCGACGCCGGGACGCCGACGGCCTGGTCGCCGGCCGCGTGCACCGCGGTCAGCGAGTGGCCCGAGTACGGCCACGACGCCGCCAACTCCGGTGCCTACGCCCGCGACGCCGAGCGCCCCGCCCCGATCCGCGACCTGGACGCCACCGTGCTGCCCACCGGGCAGGTCACCGTCGGCTTCGCCCCGACCGGCGACGACCGTTCCTGCGGGACCGCCGACCACTACGAGGTCCGGGTGCTGCCCGGGGCGCCCGCACGCACGGACTGGCAGCGCGCCACCGAGCTGGCGACGCTCCCGGGCGGACCGACCGCCGGCGCGCCCACCGCGGTCGGCACGATCGGCAGGGGCACGCACACGCTGCTCGTGCGCGCGTTCGATGACGCCGGCAACGGCTCGGCGGTGGTCGCGGTGACCGTCCACCGCTGACCCGCCGGCGGCGCGCCCCCGGGCGCGCCCGTCAGGAAACGTGCGGAGTTGTACCCACGAGAGCGGGACAACGCCGCACGCTTTCGTGGCGGCAGACGATCAGACGATGCTTCGGGCCCGAAGCGCGGCGACCTCGTCCGCCGTGAGACCGACCAGCTGCTCCAGGACCTCGTCGGTGTGCTCGCCGACGGCCGGTGGCGCTCCCGCGACCGCGCCGGGGGTGCGTGACAGCCGGAACGGGACCTGCGGGATCGGGACGCGCAGATCGGGATCGTCGAGTCCCGTGATGCTTCCTCGTTCGGCGAGATGCCGATCGGCGAGCAGGTCCGTGATGGTGTTCACCGGGCCGGCCGCCACCTCCGCGGCATCGAGCACGGCGAGCACCTCCGCGCGGTCGCGCGCGGAGGTCCACGCCTCGACGAGCCCGTCGAGCTCCTCGACGTGCGCGACCCGGGCGGCGTTGGTCGCATAGCGCGGGTCGTCGAGCAGGTCGCGCCGGCCCATGGCCGCGAACAGGCGCTCCGCGACGCTCTGCGTCGCGGCGCTGATGGCGATCCACCGGCCGTCGGCGGTCGGGTAGACGTTGCGTGGCGCCGCGAACGGCGATCGGCTGCCCGTCCGCGTCGGGGCCGCGCCACAGGCCCCGGCGGCCGCCAGCTGCGCCCCGACGACCTGCATCAGCGGCTCGTACAGCGACACGTCGACGACCTGCCCCTCGCCGCTGCCTCCCACATCACGCTCCCAGAGCGCGAACATCACCGCGGACACGGCGGACATCGCCGCCATCGTGTCGGCGAGGCCGAAGGGCGGCAGGGTCGGTGGCCCGTCGGGCGAGCCGTTCAGGTGAGCGAAGCCGCTCATCGCCTCGGCCACCGTGCCGAACCCCGGTCGGGTCCGGGCCGGACCGGTCTGGCCGAACCCGCTGACCCGGACCAACACCAGCCCGGCGTTGCGCGCATGGAGCTCGTCCCACCCGAGCCCCCAGCGCTCGAGCGTGCCGGGACGGAAGCTCTCGATGAGGACGTTGGCGTCCGCGACCAACCGTCGCAGCAGCTCACGTCCCTCGTCGTAGTGCAGGTCGAGGGTGAGGCTGCGCTTCCCGTGACCGAGCAGGTGCCAATGGAGCGAGCTGCCGTCCTTCGCCATCCCCCAGCGACGAACCTCGTCGCCGATGCCGGGCCGCTCCACCTTGATCACGTCGGCACCGAAGTCCCCGAGCACGCTCGCCGCCATCGGGCCGGCGAGCAGCGAGCTCAGGTCGATGACCCGCAGCCCGGCCAGCGGCCGCCGGCCCTGCCCTCCCGACTGACGTTGCCGCTCGACACGATCGCCCGTCCCATCGGACACGCGCGCACCTCGTTCGTCGCCCCCGTCCCACCATGCCGGTCCTACTACCCCGGTCATTCCGTTGCGACCCGTTGTAGCAGGTCACGCGCCCCGTCGGGTCTCGCCTCGCTCCCGCACGGCGTCGCCGAACCGGCCCGGGGTCTCCTCGGGGTCCGTGGAAGCTCCGCCCCACGCTCGCGTGGGCAATCTGATATCACATATCCATCCACCGCACGCGACGGGGAAGGAGCCGGAATGTCTCCCACCGCCACACCGGCCGCCGGCGAGAGCCTGACCGCCCAGCTCGTCACCCTGCTCACCTCCCGCCCCGTCGCCCCCGACGACCTCCACGCCGCTGCGCTGCGGATCCTCGACTGGACGGCGGTCGCCGCTCTCGGTGCGACGAGCGACGAGGGAGGGATGCTCCGCACCCATGCCCGGCGCAGCTGCCCCGCCGACGGCCCCTGCGTGCTGCTGACCGGCGGTCGCACCGACGAGGCGTCGGCCGCACTCGTCAACGGCGGGCTCGGCATCCTGCTCGAGCTCGACGACGTGCACCGCGACGCCCGGGTCCATCCCGGCGACATCGTCGTGCCCGCCGCCCTCGCCGTCGCCCAGTCGACGGGCGCCACCGGCGCGGCACTGTGCAAAGCGCTGCTGCACGGCTACGAGACGACGATCCGCGTCGGCCGATCCCTCAGCGACGACCACTACCGGTTCTGGCACATCACCTCGACCGCCGGGATCTTCGGCGCGGCCGCCGCGGCCGGCACGCTCCTCGGGCTCGACCCCGACCAGCGCGCGTGGGCGCTCGGCAACGCCGGCACGCAGGCCGCCGGCCTGTGGCAGACCCGGCTCGAGCGGGCCATGAGCAAACCGATCCACACCGGGCGCGCCGCCCAGGGCGGCGTGCTCGCCGCCCGGCTCGCCACCCTCGGCTGGACCGGTCCCACCCGCATCCTCGACGGGGAGCTCGGCCTCTACGCCGCAAGCGACGGCCGATCGGACCCCGACGCGCTGCTCGCCGAGGAGGACGACTGGCTCGTCCACGAGGTGTCGACGAAGCCCTGGGCGGCATGCCGACACACGCACCCGGCGATCGACGCGGCGAGCCAGCTCCACCCGGGACTCGATCCCTCCGAGGTCGCGCAGGTCCTCGTCGAGACCTACCCGACGGCACTCACCTTCGCGGACGAGCCGACACCCACCTCGACCCAGGCGGCACGGTTCAGCCTCCAGCACGTCGTCGCAGTCGCCCTCCTGCACGGCGAGCCGTCCCCCGACCACTTCGACGCCGCCTGGCGGGAGGACCCGGCGGTCGCCGACCTGCGGTCGCGGGTCGCGGTGAGGGTCGGCGCGCCGCAGGCCGAGCGCTACCCCTCGCACTGGGGTGCACGGGTCACCGTCACCACCACCGACGGGGCCACGCGGGAGGCCCTCGCCGCCGACGCGCTCGGCGACCCGGAGCATCCGCTGTCCGCCGAGGCCCAGGTCGCGCGGGCCCGTGCCCTGCTGGAGGCGGCCGGCGCCGACGCAGCCACGGTCGACGCCACCGTCTCCGCCGTGCTCGACCTGCCGGTGGCCACGTCCCTCGACGCGCTCGCCGATGCGCTGCGGCGCTGCACGTCAGCGCGACGTCCCCCGTCAGCGCTGGCCCGCCACCACCTCGTACGGCTCCGCGTCGGCGTACCAGTCGGCGATCCGGCTGCCGGTCACGAACACCACGTCGTCGCGGTCGAGCAGGAGGTCGAGCGCGCGGGCGAGGTGGATCATCCGGTGAGGGACGCCGACGAGGTGCGGGTGCAGCGGCAGGGTCAGGACGCGGGGCTGCGTCGCGAGCTCCTCGTCGAAGACCGCGAGCGTGTCGACCAGCCGCTGGAGGATGACGTTGGAGGGCTGCTCCTGGACGGCGTGCAGCACGCTGTCGTTGAGCTCCAGCGAGTACGGGACCGATACGAGCGGCCGTGGGGTGGCGTGCACCCAGTTCGGCAGGTCGTCGATGACCCAGTCGCAGACGTAGTCGACTCCGGCGGCGGACAGCACGTCGGGGGTGTCGAAGGTCTCGCGCAGCCCGGGCCCGAGCCAGCCACGGGGCCGGGCGCCGGTGAAGCGCTCGATCCGGTCGAGTGCCTCGACGATCTCGGCCTCCTCGTCGTCGACGGCCTGCAGGGAGCGCTGCTGGACCCCATGCCCCATGAACTCCCAGCCTGCGGCGCGGATCGCGTCGGCGGCGGCCGGGTAGGCCTCGATGACGCCGGCGTTGAAGCTCACCGTCGCCGGGATCCCGCGCCGGTCGAGCGCGTCGATGATCCGCGGCAGCCCGCAGCGCATGCCGTAGTCGACCCAGCTGAAGTTCGGCACGTCGGGGATGGACTCGAGTCCGTGCGGGCTCGGGATGATCGCCCGGGGCATCGCGCGATCGAACTGCCAGTGCTCGACGTTGACCACGACGTGGACGACGAGCGGCTTGCCGTCGAGCGGCGGCAGGGCGGGGCGCTCGTTCGCGAGCCGGAACGGGATGCGGGGGTTCACACGTCTCCTCCCACGGTGGGGGTCGGCGCCGAGGTGGACGGGGCGGCCACGTCGTCGTCGAGCCGCGGCGCGCCGACCGTCGGGCCGGGCCGGTGCCCGTCGAGCTCGAAGGGAAGCCCGGGCAGGCACAGGTCGTCGATGTGCGCGTCCGGGACGTTGACGAGCATGTCCAGCGCCCGGGTCTGCTCGTGGGCGACGACCTCGGCCACGTCCTGGACGGGGGCGCACGGGACACCGACCTCGCCGAGTCGCTCGATCCACACGGCGGCGGGCTGGGTTGCCAGCGTCTCGGCCAGCGCGCCCACGATCCGCTCCCGGGCGGCGACCCGCTGCGGGTTGGTGGCCAGGTCCGGGTCGTCGGCCAGGTCGCCTCGGTCGATCGCGGCGCACAGCCGCCGCCAGGCCGCGTCGTTGCCGGCGGCGACCACGATCGGCCGGTCGGCGGTGTCGAAGGCCTGGTACGGCACGAGCATCGGCAGGCCCGACCCCATCTTCACGGGACGCTCACCGGTCGCGAGAAACCCGGCGAGCTGGTAGGGCAGCCAGGCCAGCCCGGTCTCGAACAGCGACGCGGTGACGTGGGCGCCCCGGCCGTCGCGGGAGCGCCGCTGCAGCGCTGACAGGACCGCGAGCGCCGCCCACAGGCCGGTTCCCATGTCGATGATCGAGGTGCCGACGCGCACCGGCGGGCGGCCCGGCTCGCCGGTGACCGACATGATCCCCGAGAACGCCTGGATGAGCGGGTCGTAGCCGGGCGCGTCCCGCAGCGGGCCCCGTGGCCCGAACCCGGAGATGCTGCAGTAGACGACCTGGTCGTTGCGGGCCACCACGTCCTCGTAGCCGAATCCGAGCTTCTCGAGGCTGCCCGGCCGCCAGCTCGCGAGCACCACGTCGGCGTCCTCGAGCAGCCGCCACATCCGGGCCCGGTCGTCCTCGTCCCGCAGGTCGAGGGCAACCGACTCCTTGCCGGCGTTCATGGACAGGAACATGACGCTCTCGCCGTCCCAGAAGGGTGGCCCCCAACCGCGGGTGTCGTCGCCCCGCCCGGGGCGCTCGACCTTGATGACCCGCGCACCGAGCTGGCCCAGGACGAGCCCGGCGTAGGGGCCGGCCACGTTCTGGCACAGCTCGACGACGACCGTGCCGTGCAGCGGCAGATCAGGCATCCATTCCTCCCCGGCTGATGAGCTGACGCACGATGACGTTGCGCTGGATCTCGTTCGTGCCCTCGCCGATGATCATCAGCGGGGCGTCCCGGAAGTAGCGCTCGACATCGAACTCCTTGGAGTAGCCGTAGCCGCCGTGGATGCGCATGGCATCCAGCGCCACCTCCATCCCGATCTCGGACGCGAACAGCTTCGCCATGCCGGCCTCGAGGTCGCAGCGCACGCCCGTGTCGAGCTTCTCGGCCGCGTCGAGCACCATCAGACGCGCCGCCCGGATCTTGGTGGCCATGTCGGCGAGGTAGTTGCCGATCGACTGGTGCCGGTAGATCGGCTTGCCGAAGGCCTCACGCTCCTGCGCGTACCGGAACGCGTCCTCGAAGGCGGCCCGGGCGACCCCGACGGCCCGGGCGGCCACCTGGATCCGGCCGACCTCCAGGCCCTTCATCATCTGCGGGAACCCGCGCCCCTCCTCCTTGCCGAGCAGCGCATCGGTCGGCACCCGGAAGTCGTCGAACGCCAGCTCGCAGCTCTCCACGCCCCGGTAGCCGAGCTTCGGCAGGTTGCCCGAGACTGTGAACCCCGGCCCCTTCTCGACCAGCAGGATGCTGATGCCGGTGTGCGCCGGATCGGCGTGCGGGTCGGTCTTGCACATCAGCGCGACGAGGTCGGCCTGCTGCGCGTTCGTGATCCAGGTCTTGGAGCCGTTGACGACGTAGGTGTCGCCGTCGCGCCGTGCGACCGTGCGCATCGCCTGGAGGTCGGACCCGCCGCCCGGCTCGGTCAGCGCCATCGTCGCCCGCACCTCGCCGGTCGCCATCCGCGGCAGATACCGCTCCTTCTGGTCCTCACGGCCGAACAGCGCCAGCAGCTTCGCCACGACCGTGTGCCCGCCGAAGGCGCGGCCAGGCTCATCCACCCGCGGGCGACCTCCTCGGTCACCATCGCGTAGCACGCGGTCGACACCGCCACCTCCCCGTACGGCGCCGGCACGCTCATCCCGAAGATCCCCATCTCCTTCATCTGATCGATGAGGGGCCCCGGGTACACGTCGTCGTGCTCGTACTCCGCCACGACCGGCCGCACCGCCGAGTCGACCCAGTCACGGACCAGATCGACGATCGCCTGCTCGTCCTCGGTGAGCCGTGTCATGGATCACTCCTTTCATGCCGGATGGGCGTGCGGAGGTCAGCGCACCGTCGTCTGCGCGCCGTCCACCACGACGGACGTGCCGCTGATGTGGGCGGCCGCCGGCGAGAACAGGAACGCGATGAGCGCCGCCACGTCCTCGGGCTCGCCCACCTGTCGGTCGGGGATCGACTCGGCGATCCATGTGGCGGCGGCCGCGTCGTGAGCGCCGCGCTCCATGACGGCAGCGTGCATGCCGTCGTAGCGGGCCGTGCGCGTGGGGCCGGGGTTCACGCAGGTCACCCCGATCCCCGCCGGCCCGTACTGCACCGCGAGGTTGTTGGCCAGGTTCACGAGCCCAGCGTTCATGGCCCCGGAGGTGGCCATCCACGGGATGGTGCCGTGGCGCCTCGCCGGCGGTCACCACTATCCGGCCCGTGCCGGCCTCCCGCATCGTCGGCACCATGCCCTTCACGGCCCGGACCGTGGCCATGAACTTCATCTCGAAGGCCCGCGCCCACACGTCGTCGGCGAACTCGTCGAACTGGCGCAGCGGGTTGAGCCGACGGCAGGTGACGAGCCCGTTGAGCTTCCTGTAGGTGTCGAGGGTGGTGGCGACGAGGCGGTCGACACCGTCGGGGGTCACGAGGTCGCCGGGGACGGTGATGATCGGCCCGCCGAGCCCCTTCACCTCGTCCTCGAGGTCGGCGAGCCCGTCGGCGCTGCGGGCACCGACGGCGAGCGACGCGCCCTCGCGGGCAAGCGCCAGGGCCGTCTGCCGCCCGATACCCGGCGCTGCCACCGGTGATGACGACGACGCGGTCACGCAGTTTGAGATCCACGGGTTTCGGCTCCTTGCCAGAGGTCGATGAGGTCGGCGGTCGTGCAGACGGTGCCGTAGCGGTGGCCGGCCGAGGCCAGCGTGGCGTCGTGCAGGGAGCGGTCCCAGGGTCCGCAGGTGTCCTCGGGGAGCACGACGTAGTAGTCGAGGCTGAACGCCTCCCGGGCGGTGGCCTCCACGCACACGTTCGTCGAGACGCCGCAGCACACGACGGTCTCGCGACCGATCGAGCGCAGCACGAGGTCGAGGTCCGTGCTGGCGAAGCTGCTGTAGCGGAAGTTCTTGACGACGCTCCCGTGGTCGAGGCGCGCTTGCTCCCCCATGATCTGCTGTCCCCAGGTGCCGTCGAGGCAGATGTCCTCGACCCAGTACGTGGCCCGCGAGCGGGTATTCCAGCCACGGCCCCGAGTTGCTGTGGTGGTCGGGCAGCGTGGTGTGCTGCACGAAGACCACCGGGATGCCGGCTCGGCGGTGCCGGCGTCGAAACGGCTCCCCGCTGGTGGGGGATCACGGAGCGAGCGTGGTCGAGGGTTGGGTCCTCGCGGGGCCGCGGGCCTCGCCCTGCGGGTCGATGAAGTCGTTCACCATGTCGATGACGAGCAGGGCCGTGTGGGCCGGGGTGATCCTTGTGCCGGCCACAGACGGTGGCGCGGCATGCAGTGGGCGTTGTGGCATGGGTGGTGGCTCCTTCAGGCGGAGGGCCGGGCGGCGGCGGTGAGCGCCTCGAGATCGGGGGCACGGTCGAGCGCGAACGCGGCGGCGACGAGCCGGTCGACGCCGTCGTCCCCGAGCACCGGCGCGGCGACGAGCCGGACCTTGTCGCGCAGCAGCTCGTCGGTCATCGGGTTGGCGGCGCTGGCGGTGGCGTGCTCGACGTGGTGCTCGACGGTGCGGCCGTCGGTGGTGGTGACGGTGACGAACGCCTCGTCCCGGGCGACCGCCGGATCGAGGTCGGCCGTCACGCGGGCGTCAGGGCGACGACCTCGGGATCGCGGGCCACCGTGGTCGTGAACTGGATGGGCCGGTGGTGCCGAGCAGGAGGCCGACGGCGAAGGAGCGGGGTAGACGCCGTACTTGCTCCCCAGCCCGTCCTGCTTGTCAGCTACTGCCATCACGTCGAGCACGACGGGGTTCACCCGAACCGTCACGGTCGCCACCTCGTCGGCTCCTACGGCTCCACGCAGGGCGATGCCGCTGTTGATCACCGGGTGGCTGACGATCCCGCAGGTGTAGGGCTTGAAGGCGTTGTCGGTGACCTCCCAGCGCCGACCCAGGTCGCGCAGGGCCACGCCCGGGTCGGTGCCGGGGCCGGCGAGCGCGGTGAGGCCGCGGCGGCCCTCGATCGGTCGGGCCGTGCCGGGTGATGCCGCGGTGGTGAGCAGTGCGGCCTCGATCCCGTTGGTGGCAGCCTTCCCGGCGGCAACGACTTCGTCATCGTCCCGAGGGCCGCCTGCAGCCCCGCGGCCTGGGTGGTGGTGAGCCCAGCGTGATGATGAGCCCGTCGGCGTCGAGGCCGAGGAGACGTCCGGCCGCTGCCGCGGCGCCGAGGTGGCCCATCGTCCCGGTCAGGCGCCACCATGGTCGAAGTGTCCGCGTCCGAGGGCGAGACACGATCCCGCAGCGCGACCTCGATCCCGAGGATGGTGGTGATCAGCGTGTTGTGACCGGAGGTGCCGAGGTCCTCGCCGGCATGGCCAGCGCCGCCGGGGACGATCCGGGTGTGGGTGGTGATGACCGTGGTGAGGTGGGTGTCGTCGAAGTCTTCGACGTGTGCGGCCATGCCGTTCAGCAGTGCGGCCCACATCGGGCTCGACCGCTCGGCGCGCCCGAGCAGCGACGCGCTCGCCCGGCCGACGAAGGGTCCGACGGCTCGGCGCGCGAGCTCGACGGCCGGGTGGCCGTTCGCTCCGACGGCCAGCCCAACCGTGTTCAGCAGCGTCCGGCGGCCGGCATGCAGGACCGCGTCGGGCAGGTCGTCGGTGGCGACGACGAAGCGAGCGAGGGCATCCGTGACGTCCACGTCGTCGGCGAGGGTGGTCTCGGTCGGCTGGAGCGTCATGTGTCCTCCCCCGGGGTCACGGCGCGGTCGAGGGCGGTGAGGTCCGGCGCGTCGGCCAGATCCCGGACGCTGTCGGCGATCGCGTCGACGCGGCCGGGCAGGACGGGCTCCACGAGCGTTCCCACCTTCGCGGCGAGCTCCGCGTCGGTCAGTGGCCGGGCCAGCGAGCCGCGGGCGTGGGCGACGTGCTCCTCGAGCCGCGCGCCGTCGGTGAGCACGACCGCGATCCTCGCCGCGTCGCGGGCGATGGCGCCGTCGGGGGCCAGCCGCACCTTCCCGCGCAGGGCGGTCGCGTCCGCCGCGCTGACACGGTCGTCGGTGTACTGGGGCAGGCCGACCGCGCCGTCCAGCAGCCCGGCCGCCACGCCGTGGATGGTGCTGAAGCGAGCCTCGAGGCCGGTCGTCGGCGTGGGGTTGCCGGTCAGCTCGGCGACGAGCGGGTGGCAGTGGACGACCACCTCGGCGACCGATCCCACGTCGACCTTGGGTGCGAGGGCCACGGCCGCGTCCAGGGCCGGGTGCGACACGATCCCGCAGGGGTAGGGCTTGAAGGTGTTGTCGGTCAGCTCCCACCGGTCCCCGAGGTCGGCGAGCGCCCGGTCGGTGTCGTGCGCCGGTGACAGGACGCCGTAGTACCCCCGCGGCGCGTCGAGCACGTCCGGCGGACTCGTGAACCCCTCGGCGGCCAGGCGGGCCGCGAGCAGCCCGTTCGCGGCGGCCTTGCCGGGGTGGAACGGCTTGATCGCCGAGCCGAACCCCTCGCGGGTGCCGAGGGTCTCGCTCGCGGCGATGCCGAGGGCCGTCGTCAGCCCGTCGGCGTCGAGGCCGAGCAGAAGCCCGGCGGCCGTGGCCGCACCGAGCACGCCGGCGGTCCCGGTGATGTGCCAGCCGGCGTCGTAGTGCCAGGGGGTCATCGCCACGCCGACCCGCAGGTACGCCTCGCATCCGACCGCGAAGGCCGTCAGGAACGCGGTCCCCGTGACGTCGCCGGCCAGGGATGCCGCCGAGCGGGCGGCGGCGAGGGTCGCGGCCCCCGGGTGGATGACCGTTGCGAGGTGCGTGTCGTCGTAGTCGTCGAGGTGAGCGGCCAGCCCCGTCGCGATCGCGGCCCACCACGGGTCGAGACGCTCGCGCCGGCCGGGCACGCTCGTCGTCCCGGGGCCGCCCACGTCGCGGCCGACGGTCACGGTCTGGTCGACGTGGGGGTGACGGCTCGCGCCGATGGTCGTGCCGAGGACGTTGAGGAGGCTGCGGCGGGCTGCTTCGGCGACGGGGGGCGGCAGCGGCTGGCCGGCCAGGGCGAGGAGCCCGGCCGCGAAGCGTTCGGTGCGTCCCATCAGCGCACCTCCACGTACTCGACGAGGACCCCGTCCTCGCGCCCGGGGTCGACGAAGCCGATGAGCGTCCCACGCGCCCCTGGCCGCGGCACGGCGTCGAGCCGGTTCAGCCCCCGGTCGGCGGCGGCGTCGAGCGCGGCCGCCACGTCGGGGACGCGGTATGCGAGGTGGTGGATGCCCTCGCCACGCTCGGCGAGAAACGTCGCGATGTCGCTCGTGGGCGCGGTGGACTCGAGCAGCTCCACCAGGCAGGTGCCGGCGTCGTAGAAGGCCACCCGCAGGTCGGGGAACTCCTCGACACCGTCGAAGGGCAGCCCGAGCTCGTCGGCGAAGTGCCGACGGTGCGCGTCGATGCGGCGGACCGCCCAGCCGATGTGGTGAAGCTCCACGCGCCCCGCTCCTTTCTGTTCCCGTTTCCGTCCGGACAATCTCAGTCGATATCTGAACGGTCTTAGATCTGAATAATCCCAGTCGATATCTGATATCAGATATCGAGACCCTACGTCGTCAGGTACCCGCCGTCCACCAGAACGGTCGATCCGGTCATGAAGGCACCTGCCGGCGACGCGAGGAGCACCACCGCGCCGAGCAGGTCCGCCGGCTGGCCGAAGCGGTCCACCAGCAGCCGCGACCGGTAGGACGCGCCCTGGGGGCCCTCGAACATGGGGCGGGTGCGGTCCACCTCGATCGGGCCGGGCGCGATGGCGTTCACGCGGACCCCGTGCTCGCCGAGATCGAGCGCGAGCGCCTTGGTGAGCATGACCATGCCGGCCTTGGACGTGCAGTAGGCAGCGCGCCCCGGTCGCGCCACCTGGCCGAGCTGCGACGCGAGGTTGACGATCACCCCGCCGCGGTCCTGGCCGGCCATCACCCGGGCTGCCGCCTGCGCGCACCGGAAGGCGCCCGTGAGGTTGACGTTGAGGGTGCGCTCCCAGTCCGCCACGTCGAACTCGAGGACCGGCCCACCGAGGGACACGGCGGCGTTGTTCACCAGCAGGTCCAGGCGACCGTGGCGGTCCACCGCCTCCTCCACGAGCCCGTCCACGTCCGACTGGCTCGTCACGTCGGCGTGACGCGCCACCGCGTCGCCGCCCTCGGCGTGGATGCCCTCGGCGACCGCGTGCACGCCCTCGGCCACGTCGCCGAGGACGAGCCGCATGCCGTGGGCGGCCAGCCCCTGCGCCAGGCCACGACCGATGCCGGTCGCGGCGCCGGTGACGATCCCGACACGACCGTCGACGGACAGGTCGGCGCGGCCCACCCCGGTCACGGGATCACCGCCACGGCGTCGACGAGCACCCGGGCCTGCGGGTCGAGGAAGCCCTGCGGTCCCGTCTGCACGGTGGTGCGTGGGGGCAGGTGCGCGAGCCGGCGCTTCCAGACCCGGTCGTAGCGGTGGAACTCGGCGAGGTCGCGCAGGAACACCTGGGTCTTGACGAGGTGGTCCGGATCCGTGCCCGCGGCGGCCAGCACCTCGCCGAGCCGGTCGACGACCCGTCCGGCCTGAGCGCTGACCGGGTGCTCGAGGTAGGGCGGCGCGCTCTCCTCGGCACCGCCGGGGCCCGGCCCGGAGGTCACGCCGCTGCAGAACACCACGTCCCCGGCCACGACCGCATCGGGCGTGGCCGAGCGCGACCCGGGCAGCCGGATCCGGCGCAGCTCCTCGCGCCGGTCCGGGGGGACGGCGACGAGCTCGATCTCGACCCGGGCGTCCTCGGCCAGCAGCCCACCGGCCTGCACCACCGTGCGTGCCGGCGGGTCACCGATGCCCTCTCGCCAGACCTCGTCGTAGAGATCGGCGTCGTGCAGGTCCGCGAGGAACGCGCGGCCCCACACCACGTCGTCGAGCGTCCCACCCCAGCTCTCGAAGATGCCGCGAACTCCTCGAGGACGGCTCGGGTCTGCCGCTCGATCGGCTCGGCGTAGAAGGGGAAGGCGGGGTCCACCCGGGCGTCCGGTAGCAGCGCCCCGCGCGCATCGACCGCCATCCGGCCGGCGCAGTGGACGAGCCCCTGCAGCTGCCGGGCCGGCGCATAGGCGCCGGGCAGCGTCTCGCTCCGACCGATGCTCGTCGCGGGCTGGCTGATGCCGGCAGCCCACGGGTCGATCTCGACCAGCGTGCCCGGCACCAGCAGCCCGTGGCCGCCGACCACGACGGTGGTCCGCGGCGGCGGGTCGTCACCGAACACCTCCCGCCAGACGGCGTCGAAGCCGGCGAAGTCGCTCGCGCGCTTCAGGAAGACGTTCGCCTTCACGCAGCGGCGGAGATCGGTCCCGCCCGCCTCGGCGACGCCCGCGAGGTTGCGCAGGACATAGCGGGTCTGCTCGGCGATGTCGGTGCCGTCGGCGAGCCGCACCGGCCGCCGGGCCTCGTCGGGCACCCCCGTGACGTAGTCGCTGGCGATCTGTCCGGCCAGCCAGGCCACATCGTCCCACACGACCCCCTGGCTTAGAACGCGAGGGGGGTGGGGGCGGCGTCGGTGTCGATCGTGGTGGGATCAGTGGCGTCACTCCTGGTCGGGACCGGTCAGCGTCGGGACCGGCCGCCGTCCGGACGGGCCGGGTCTTCTCCTCACGCCGTGCCCAGGCCAGCACGTCGGCGACCGCGTCCTCGAGCGGGATACGCGGCTCCCAGCCGACCTCGTCCCGGAGCCGCGCCGACGACACCGGCGGCCGGACCATCGACGGCGTCAGGTTGACGTTGCCGGGCACGGTCGACAGGTCGGGCACCAGCCGGCGGAGGACCGCGAGGATCTCGGCCAGCGAGTAGCGCTGCTCACCGCCGACGTTGTAGACGCGATGGGCGAGCCGGCCGTGCTCCAGGAGCGCCGCGATGGCCTCGGCCACGTCGCGCACGTCGGTGTAGTCGCGCGCCGGCGCGAGGTCGCCGACCGGCAGGGGCTCACCGCGCGCGGCCGCCACGCACCAGTCGTGCACCGGGGACAGCGCCGAGCGGGTGGCGGTCGTCCGCTCCATGGCGCCGATCGGCTGCGTCAGCCGCACCACGACCAGGTCGAGGGCCTCGAGCGCGGCCGTCCGCAGCGCGAGCTGCTCCGCCGCGAGCTTCGTGATGCCGTACACGTTGCCCGGTCGCAGCGGCGACTCCTCGGTGAGCACCGGCGCACGACCGGCATCGCCGTAGACGCTGGCGCTGCTGACGTGGACGACCCGGCGCGGCCGAACGCGGTCGCACCAGCGCAGCACGTTGGCCGTCCCGACCACGTTGACCCGTGCCGTGTCGACCGCGCGGCTGACCTCCTCGCCGGGGGCGAGCGGCGTGATCGCCGCGGCGTGCACCACGCCGTCGACCGCACCGAGTTCCAGCGCGTCACCGAAGCCGTCGTCGGCCACGTCCGCCTGCACGTGTGTGAGGTGGTCGGCCACCGCGGCGAGGAACCGCTCGTGGACGGAGGTCGGCTCGGTGCGGTCGAGCGCCACGACGTGGTGGCCGCGGGCCCCGAGCGTCCGGCGAGGTTCACGCCGACGAAGCCGAGGGCGCCGGTGACGACGACCCTCACGACGTTCCCCCCGAGACCTCCCGGCCGCGACCGAGGTAGGCCTCCTTGACGCGCTGGTCGTTGCGCAGCTCGTCGGTCAGTCCGGAGAACATGATCTGTCCGGTCTGCAGGACGTAGCCGCGCTGGGCGGTCCGCAGCGCGTACTGCGCGTTCTGCTCCACGAGGAGCACGGTCGTGCCCGCCTCGTTGATCCGGGTCACGATGTCGAAGATGTCCTTGACGATGAGCGGTGCGAGCCCGAGAGACGGCTCGTCGAGGCAGAGCAGCTCGGGGCTGGCCATCTAGGCCCGACCGATGGCGAGCATCTGCTGCTCGCCGCCGGACAGGGTCCCGGCCGTCTGGTTCCGCCGTTCGCCGAGCCGAGGGAACATGTCGAAGACCTGACCGACCATGTCGCGCGTGCGTCCGCGGTCCCGACGGAACCGGAACGCGCCCATCTCGAGGTTCTCCTCGACGGACATGAAGGGAAGACGCGCCGTCCCTCGGGCACGAGGGTGATACCCCGCCGGGCACGCTGATGCGAGTGCTCGCCGGTCACGTCGGCGCCCTTCCACAGCAGCCGCCCGGCGCGGATGGAAGCGCACCGGCGACGGCCATCATCGTGGTCGTCTTGCCGGCGCCGTTCGCGCCGACGAGCGCCACGATCTCGCCTTCGTGCACCTCGAACGACAGATCGCGGCAGACGGTCACCTCGCCGTAGCCGAGCTGCAGGTCGCGGGCTTCGAGCAGCGCAGTGATGATCGGCCTCCCTTCGTGATGTCGCCCTACCGCGGTCTAGAAGTGCTCCTCGCCGAGGTAGGCCTGGACGACCTCCGGCTGCTGCTGCACCTCGTCGGGGGTCCCGGCGAACAGCAGCTCGCCGGTGCGCATGACCGAGATGCGCTCCGCCACGTTCATGACGAGGTCCATGTTGTGCTCGACGACGACGACCGCCATGCCGCGCTCCCGGATACGGCGCAGGAGCCCGACGAGCTCGCGCGCCTCCTCGCTGTTCAACCCGGCGGCGGGCTCGTCGAGGAGGAGCACCCGCGGGCTGGTCGCCATGGCACGGGCGATCTCGAGCATCCGCTGACGGCCGTAGGGCAGGGTGCTCGCGGTCTCGTGGGCCACGTCGGCGAGGCCGACGAACTCGAGCAGCTCCATCGCACGCTGCTGGGTCTCGCGTGTCTCGCGGTTCAGCAGCCCGCGGCGAAGCACGACCTGCCACACCGAGATGCGGCGTCGCGGCTGGAACCCGATGACCACGTTGTGCAGGACCGTGAGCTTCTTGAACAGCCGGATCTTCTGGAAGGTCCGGGCCAGCCCGAGGCGGTTGGTCTCGTGGGGCTCGAGCCCCGTGATGTCCTGACCGTCGAGCATGATGCGCCCCTCGTCGGGTGCATAGACCCCGCTCAGCAGGTTGAACATCGTCGACTTGCCAGCCCCGTTGGGGCCGATGATCGCGACGATGCCGTCGTCGGGGACCGACAGCGACATGTGCAGCACGGCCTGCACGCCGCCGAACGACTTCGAGATGTTCTCCGCCTCAAGCAGCACTGGCGCCCTCCTTCTCGTTCGCCCGCTCGACGGTGGGCGGCCGGGTCCCGCGCCCACGCCGGCGCACCCGGGCCCACAGGCGGTCCCCGAGGCCGGCGATCCCGCCCGGGAAGAACAGGACGACCGCGGTCAACGCCGCGCCGAAGATGATGAGCCGGTACGACCCGATCGCGCGCAGCAGCTGGGGCGCGGCGACGAGCAGGATCGCGCCGACGACGGGCCCCATGGTCGAGCCCATGCCCCCGACGACGACCATCGCGAGGACGGTGAACGACTCGGTGACGAAGAAGCCCTCGGGCGACAGGATCCCGAGGTAGTGGGCGTAGAGGGACCCCGCCGTGCCACCCAGCGCGGACGCCAGCACGAAGGAGAACATCTTCCAGCGGAAGGGGTTGATCCCGATCGAGCGCGCCGACACCTCGTCCTCGCGGACGGCGAGGATGGCGTCCCCGACGGGGATCGCAGCAGGGCCTTGATGAGCAGGTACATCCCGAGCGCGAAGAGCGCCACGAGGTAGAAGTAGGTCCGCTTGTCACCGAAGTCCAGGGTCATGAACCCGAGCCGGATGGCGCCGGGCGGGGGGATCCCCGGCATGCCCAGCGGCCCGCGTGTCACCGAGATCCAGTTCATGATCACCTGGTAGGTGATGACGTGGAAGCCGAGCGTGGCGATGGCCAGGTAGTGCCCTCGCAGCCGCAGCGTGAACAGCGACAGGATCCAGCCGGCGACGCCGGCGAACAGGGTGGCGACGACGATGGCGATCCAGAAGCTCAGCCCGAACCGCAAGACCATCACCGCCGACGTGTAGGCACCGATGGCGTAGAACGCGACGTGCCCGAGGGCCAGCTGCCCGGTGTAGCCGAGGATCAGGTTCAGGCCCATCGCCAGCGTCACGTTCAGCGCGATGACGATGATCATCTGCTGGCTGTAGAAGCTGTCGAGCAGCTGTGGCAGGACGGCGAGTCCCACGACCGCCGCCGCGAAGCCGTACCAGTTGACGAGCCGCGTGCGTGGCGCCGGCGCCTCAGACATTCTCTTCCACCCGCTCGGCGATGAGTCCGGTCGGCCGCACCGCGAGGGTGAGCAGCAGGAGCCCGAAGACCACGATGTCGATGAACCCGGGATCGAAGTACTGCGAGACGATGGCCTCGATGACGCCGACGAGCAGCCCGGCGAGGATCGTCCCCTCGACGTTGCCGAACCCGCCGAGGATGACGATCGCGAAGGCCTTCACGATGACCGCCGCGCCCATGTACGGCGTGAGGACGAGCAGGGGGCCGAGCAGCGCCCCGCCCATGCCCGCCAGCGCCGAGCCGATGATGAAGACCATGAGGATGATGACGTTCGCGTTGATGCCCATCAGGCCCGCGGTCTCGCGGTCCTGCGACACCGCCCGCATCGCCTTGCCGAAGGTCGTGCGCCGGATGAAGTAGAACAGCGCCCCGATCGACACGGCCGTCATCACGAACACGAGCAGCCGGTGGGTCGTGATGAACAGCGGTCCGACGTGGATGACACCCTCGAAGGGGGTGTTGTAGTCGAGCGGGATGGGCCCGAACACGGCGAGCGCCAGGTTCTGGATCATGATCGAGACCCCGATGGTCGCGATCAGGGGTAGGAGCTCGTCACCCTTCTCGCGCAGGGGTCGGAAGACGCCGTACTCGACGGCAACGCCCATGAGCGCGCCGATGGCGAGGGCCACCAGGACCGACACGAGGTACGGCGCGCCCAGGCGGTCGACGACGAAGTAACCGCCGAAGGCGCCGAGGGTCATGAACTCCGCGTGGGCGAAGTTGATCTGGACCAGCACGCCGTAGATGAGGGTCAGCCCGAGCGCCACCATCACGTAGAGGCTGCCGAGCGCCAGCCCGTTGACCGTCTGCTAGGAGTGCCTGCACGCCCTGCTCCCGCTGGCGGTCGTGGATCGACGGGTGGAAGGGAGCGGGCCGGCGGACGGGGGAACCGCCGACCCGCTCCCGGAGGGAAGATCAGGGCTGCCAGTCGAGCAGCTTCAGGCTGCCGTCCGGTTGCGTCTCCACGTAGTGGATCGTGTCCTTCTCGATGTTCTGACCGGTCTCGTCGAAGGTGATGGTCCCGGTCACGCCCTTGAGACCCTTCGTCTCCTTGAGCGCCTGCTGGATGCTCGCGGGGTCGGAGCCGCCACGGCTCATCACGTCACGCAGGAGGAGCATGAGGTCGTAGGCGTGCGCGTTGATGTGCGAGGGCTCCTCGCCGCCGTTGAGCTCCTTGAACTTCGCGACGAACTCCTGCGCCTCGGGTCGGGGGTCGTTCGGGACGAACTGCATGATGCGGATGTAGCCGTTCGCGGCGTCGCCGGCCTTGCTCTCGAAGGTCGCCGGCAGCCAGATCGTGCCGACCTGTATCGCCTTGCCGCCGCCGCCGACGGTCACGCCCGCCTGCGCGAGCGCCTGGGTGATGTTCACGCCCTGGCCCTCGAGCGTGTAGGTCGGGATCACGTCGATGTCGCCCATCTGCTTGACACGCGTGGCGATGCTCGTGAAGTCCTGCACCTCACGGTCGAAGCCGATGTCGTCGAGGACCTTGCCGCCGAGCTTCTCGAACTCCTCCTTGAAGACCTTCGCGTTCCCGATACCCGCGTCGGTGTTCTCGTGGAGCGTGACCGCGGTGCGGGCGTCGAGCTCCTTGTAGACGTTGTTCGCGAGCGAGATCCCCTGCATGACCTCGTTCGGCATGATGCGGAACGTCCAGTCGTTGCCCGGGTCGGTGATCGCGATGGCGGACGAGCCAGGGTTGACGAGCGGGATCTGCGCCCGCTCGATGATCGGCATGATCGCCAGCGTCGCGCTGAAGTACTCCTCGCCGAACATGATGTCCGGGTGGTTGCTGTTCAGAGCCGCTCGGCCGCGTTCGTCGCCTCGAGCGGCGAACACGCGGAGTCCTCGTAGTGGATCTCGACCTTGTCCTTCAGGTCCGGGAACTGCGCGAGCGCCGTCTCGATGCCGGCCTTGTCCTGCACGCCGAAGTAGGAGCCGCCGCCCGACAGCGGCAGGGCGGCCCCGATGACGACCTTCTCGCCCCCACCGCCACCACCGCCGCTCTCCGAGCCGCCGGCCGGAGCGGTCGACGTGCTCGTCTCCGAGCCGTTCGCGTTCCCGCTGGCGCTGTCCTCGGCCCCGCCGCCGCAGGCGGTGAGCACCAGGGCCAGACCGGCCAGGGCACCTCCAAGACGTAGCGTTGACTGCTTCACAGGTTTCCTCCATCCCGCATGAGCGACGCCGCCGCCATGCTCTCGGCGGTACGCCTGAGTTCGGTCATCGCCTCCCGCGACGGTGATAACATATTTTCAATCGCTTATCCCCGTCAAGGATGAACGCAAAATCGTGACAGGCGTCACCTCCGAACCGGTGGTGTTGCTGACCGGGGCCGCTGGCGGCATCGGCGCTGCCATCGCGCACCGGCTTCACGCCGACGGCTGCCGGCTGGCGCTGCACGACAGGGACGCCGACGGCCTCGATCGGCTCTCGGCGGCGCTTTCCGGCGACCGGCCCTCGGACAGGGCGCCGCTGCTGCTCGTCGACGATCTGGTGACGGCGGATCCCGACGCGCTCGTGGGGCGCGCCGTCGCGTCCTACGGCCGCCTCGATGCGCTCGTGAACAACGCCGGGATCATCGTGCTCGCGCCGGCCCTCGAGGTGGCACGGCACGACTTCGAGGCCGTCGTCGCCACCAACCTCACGGCGACGTTCTTCCTCAGCCAGGCGGCTGCGCGGGCCATGAGGGCGACCGGTGGCGCCATCGTGAACATCGCCTCGCAGCTCGCCTTCGTGGGCGGCGCGGGCCGCGCCCCGTACGCCGCCAGCAAGGCGGCGCTCGTGCAGCTCACCCGCACGCTGGCCATCGAATGGGCGCCGCTGCGAATCCGTGCGAACGCCGTGGCTCCCGGGCCCACGGACACCGCCATGACGCGTGCCCGACTCGCGGATCCGGCGGAGGCGCAGCGGCTCGTGGGCCGCGTGCCCCTCGGTCGGGCGGGTCGACCCGAGGAGGTGGCCGGCGCCGTGGCGTACCTGCTCGGTGCAGATGCCGCGTACGTCACCGGCACGACCCTGCGCGTGGACGGCGGGCTGACGGCGACATGACCGCGAACGGCGGTAGGGTGCCCACCCGCGGTCACAGGTGGGCCGGCGACACGGTCGCCTGCCCACCGGTGGACGATCGCCCGTCCCGTCGGTGCGGGCGCGGAATTCAATATCTCATATCATCAGTGCGTGGCGTGGCCTATCATCCGTAGCGCGGAGCGGAGGGGTGCGTGGTGGCAGCGGAGACGACGAGGCGGGCCACGCGTCCGCGACTCGGCGAGCAGCCGACGCTGAAGGACCAGGTCGCGCGCCACATCCGTGAGCAGGTGCTGTCCGGCGAGCTCCGACCTGGTCACAAGATCGACCAGGACGCGCTCGCCGGCGAGCTCGGCGTGAGCAAGCTGCCCGTGCGCGAGGCGCTGATCGTGCTCGAGGGCGAGGGCCTCGTCGACAACATCGCCCGGCGCGGCGCGTTCGTCGCCTCGCTGACCCCCGAGGACGTGCTCGACCACTACGCCATCTACGGCATGGTCTCCGGACTCGCCGCCGAGCGGGCCACCGAGCGGCTGACCGACGACGACCTCGCGGAGCTCGAGGACCTCGTGGGCCGTATGGCCGACACGGGGGACGCGCAGGAGCAGGAGGAGCTGAACTTCCTGTTCCACAAGGTGGTACATCGGGCCGGCGGCTCCCGGCGCCTGAACGCGGTCCTGCGCCTGCTCTCGCACACGATCCCGGCCCGGTTCTTCGAGTTCACGACGGACTGGCCCGACCGTGCGAACGCCGACCACCGCGAGATCCTGGACGCGCTGCGGGCCCGCGACGCCACGCGCTCCCGCGAGCTCGTCTTCGAGCATCTGCGCGCCGGCGGTGAGTACGCCGTGCGCGCGCTCGAGAGCAACGGCTTCTGGTCCGACGAGGAAGAGATCGCGGAGTGAGCCGAACCCTCAGGACGCCACCACCGCGAACCGGCACAGGCTGAAGAAGTACCTGCCGGCCTCCGCCCGGGCGCGCAGGTCCGTGCGCCACGCCTCCGCCAGGTCGGGCTCGTCCGGCCGCAGGAATCCGGCGATGGTGTTCGCCATGCCGAGGCTGTAGGAGTCGCGGCCGCGGACGTTGACGTCCACGAGCGGGAGGACCTGCACGTCGACCTGCGCGAACCCGGCCGTGGCCAGGAGCGCCGGCAGCCGGGCCGGCAGGTGCGGATGCGTGAAGTGGTCCTCCCAGCGGCCCAGCACGTGGTCCATCCGCGCCCGGTCCTCGCTGTCCCAGACGCACGAGCGCCAGTCCGTGTCCACGACGACCAGGCGTCCGCCCGGGCGGACGACGCGACGCAGCTCGGCGAGCGCACCGGCCACGTCGGCGACGTACTCGAGAACCTGCACGACGACGGCCCGGTCCACGCTCGCGTCCGCGAGGTCGAGCGCCGTCACGTCACCGGCCGTGAAGCTGGCCCGGTCACCCGTGGGGTGGCGGGCGGCCCGCTCCCGGGCGACGGCCAGCATGTCCTCGTCGCGGTCGACGCCCACCACCTCGCCGTCGGGCCCGACGGCCTCGGCGAGCTTGAGCGTGAGGTAGCCGGGCCCGCAGCCGGCGTCGAGCACGCGGTCGCCGGACGCCGGGGCGAGCAGCCGGGCGATCCGCCGGCGCTGATCGACGATCTCCTCGACGGCGTAGAGCCGGTCGAGATAGGCGGGGTCGAAGCGTCGCGGTGTCACGAGCCGTCCGCGGCGGCGGTCGCGGCAGCGCGAGCACCCTCCCGCGTGTACACCATCACCGTGCGCGTGAAGCTGATCACGACCTCGTCACGCCGGTCGTACCCCTCGGTCGCCACGGTGACGATCCCGACGTTGGGTTGCGAGCGCGACGCTCGAGCGGCCGTGACGGTCGAGCGGGCCCGGATCGTGTCGCCCTCGAACACCGGGGCCGGCAGCGTCACGTCGTCCCACCCGAGGTTCGCCGCCGCGTTGCGGCTGATCCCCGCGACGCTCAGCCCCGTCACGAGCGAGAGGGTGAAGCAGGAGTTGACGAGTCGCTTGCCGTACAGGCCCGCGCGGGCGTACTCGGTGTTGTAGTGGACCTCGTTGTTGTTGTTCGTGAGCAGCGTGAACCAGGCGTTGTCGACCGGCTCGATCGTGCGGCCGCCCGCGTGCTCGTAGGTCACCCCGACCTCGAAGTCCTCGAAGAACCGCCCTTCCCAGTCGTGCACGACCTTTGCGTCGGCCACCGCGCGCCTCCCCTGGTAGGTGATCTCGTGCCGGAGTCTGTGATTAGATATCACAGATATCACACGGCGGGGCCGGGGACAAGGACGACTGCGTGGCCACCGAGGACGCACCGCTGACGCTGCCGGCGCGACGCGCCGGCGCGGACGGCCGCCTCCGCCGCGATCGCCGCCACGGCCCTCGGCGTGCTGCCCGTCTACCTCGTCGGGGGGCTGGCCGTCCAGATCCGCGGCGAGCTCGGGTTCGACGCGGCCGGGCTGGGGATCGTGGTCTCGTCCTTCTTCGCCGTCTCCGCACTCACGTCCGTCCCCGCCGGTCGTCTCGTACAGCGCGTCGGTGCCGGCGCCGGCATGGGGATCGGCGCCGGCATGAGCGCCTGCTCCCTCCTTGCGGTCGGGTTCGCGCACGCGTGGTGGCAGCTCGTCATCAGCGTCGCCATCGGTGGCTTCTCGAACGCCATCGGGCAGCTCGGCGCCAACCTGGCCCTGGCCGACCACATCCCGGTGCGCCGCCAGGGGCTCGCCTTCGGGTCGAAGCAGGCGGCGGTCCCGGCCGCGAGCGTCCTCGCCGGTCTGGCCGTCCCCGCGATCGGTCTGTCCGTTGGCTGGCGCTGGGCCTTCCTCGGCGGGGTGCTGCTGCCGGTCGGGTTCGGCGTCGCCATCCTCCGGTCGACGACGTTGCGCCGGCGCACCCACCAGGGCCCGCGCGGCCGCGCCGGCCGGGCGACGGACACCGCGCTGGCGCCGCTCGTGGTCCTGGCGGCCAGCGGCGCCCTCGGCACGCTCGCCGCCAACTCCCTGGCCGCCTTCCTCGTCGCCTCGATCGTCGAGCGCGGTGTCACGTCCGGCGACGCTGGCCTGCTGCTGGCCCTCGGAAGCGCCGTGGGGGTCGCCATGCGAGTCACCGCCGGCTGGCACGCCGACCGCGGGGACGGCGAGCACCTCCGGCTGGTGGCGAGCCTGCTCGCCCTGGGAGGGGTCGGCCTCGTGTGGCTCTCCTTCGGTCGCGGGCTGCCGGCCATCGCCGTCGCCACCGTCGTCGCCTTCGCGGCCGCCTGGGGGTGGAACGGGATCTTCAACCTCGCCATCGTGCGGCACAACCCGACCGCACCGGCCGCCGCGACCGGTATCACCCAGGCCGGCCTCTACCTCGGTGGTGTCGTCGGGCCGACCCTGTTCGGCCACGTCGTGGAGTGGGGCGGGTACCCGAGCGCCTGGCGGGTGGCGGCCGCGAGCACGCTGGTCGGCGCGGGCGGCATCCTCGTGGGGCGTCGCATGCTGCGGACCAGCACCGCGGGGGCGCGGTCGTGACCCGCCGTGTCCCGACGCCCCTGCTGGTCGTTGCGCTGTGGAGCGTCTGGGGCTCTGCGTTCCTGGTCATCAAGATCGGGGTGTCGCATGCCGACCCGCTCTCCTTCGCCGCCCTTCGCGTGGCCGCCGCGGCGCTCACGCTGGCGGTCGTCATCCGGCTCACGCGGCGTCAGCAGGAGGTCGACCGGCAGACACGGCGGTACGGCATGCTCCTCGCCCTGTGCAACGTCGCCGGCTCGCTGCCGCTGCAGTCGGCCGGGATCGCCCGGACGAGCGTGGGGCTGAGCGCGGTGCTCTTCTACACGCAGCCGTTCCTCGTCGCGCTGATCGCGAGGTGGACACTCGGCGAGCGGCTGAGCCCGCGACAGTGGGCAGGCGTGCTCACCGGCTGGTTCGGCGTCACCGTGGCCGCCTTCGACGGCATCGGCCAGGGAGCGACCACGGTCACCGGAGTCCTCTTCCTGATCACCGCGGCGACGTGCTGGGCCAGCGGCTCGGTCGTCTACAAGCGCATGCCCGAGCGCATCTCCCCCTGGCAGGTGCTGTACCTGCAGAACCTCTACGGCCTGCCGCTCGTCCTCCTGTGGGCCCTGCTCGGTGGCCCGTCGATCGACGGCGGCGCGCCCCTGGCCGCCGCAGCCGTGACCGCCGGGGTGGTGGCCGGAATTGGCGGCTTCGGCCTGCTGTTCGTGCTGCTGCGGCGCGGCCAGGCCAGCGTCGTGTCGACGTGGATCTTCGCCGTGCCCATCATCAGTGCGGCGCTCGGCACGGTGGTGCGGCACGAGGCACTGAACCCCGGGCTCGTGGGCGGCGGCGCACTGGTCGGGGTCGGCATCTGGCTCGTCACCGGGGCCGCGGCCGCCCCGGCAGTGGTCGGCGAGCCGAGCTGAGCCGATGAAGCGGCGCCCCCGCCCGACCCCGTGTGCGTCGACACGTGCTCGCCGCGGGATCCATACGTGCGGAGTTGTACCCACGAGAGCGGGACAACGCCGCACGCTTTCGTGGCGGCAGACGATCAGACGAACCGCGACGGGGCGCGCTCGTCCTCGGACTCGGACTCGGACTCGTCTTCGCCGGTGCCCGCCGCTGCAGGCTGCAGGAGCAGCGCGACCGTGGCGGCGAGCAGCTCCGGCTCGAAGGGCTTCGTGAGATAGGCGTCGCAGCCGGCGTCACGTCCGCGGGCGTGGTCCTCGTCCGAGTCGAGCGCGGTCAGCAGCACGATCGGAAGGTCCACCAGCGCCGGATCGGCGCGCACGGCCTCGGTCACCTCGAAACCGCTCAGCTGCGGCATCATCACGTCGAGGACCGCGCCCGCGAAAGGCTGCTCGCGCAGAGCCGCCAGTGCCGCGGCCCCGTCGCCCACGAGCACGAGGTCGAAGTCGTCGGCGAGGATGAAGGCCAGCAGACGGCGCAGCGTCTCGTCGTCGTCTGCGACGAGGATGCGGGGCTTCGCACCGTCCGTCATGACGTTATCCCCAGGGCCGATACTCTCCGTATGCGCTATAACGCGCAGAGTCATTCTGCCACACGGTGACCCGGATCACTAGTGGTGTGTTTCGGAGGTCCTTTGTCGCATCGAGAGCGTTCCTGCGCCCGGAGGGCAAGGCGCGAGTCGTCGTCGTAGCGGGGTTCTACCTCGACGACGAGCAACGCCGCCATCCGGGATGCAGGGACGATCGAATGCAGAAGGAGCTTCCGAAACGGACCACTAGCCCGAGTCGGCCAGGCCCACCTCAGGCGGCGTCGCGCGCCCGGGCGAGCAGCGCCAGGGCCTCGTCGGCGTGGAGCTCCATGTCCATCTCCGAACAGACCTCGCCGAGGAGCGTCCCGTCACGGTCGATGACGTAGGTCTGTCGCTTGTGCCACAGCGGCCCGAGCCGCTTCGCACCGAAGATCTTCGCGATCGCCCCGTCCGTGTCGGCCACGAGCGGGTAGTCGAGCCCGTGCTCCTCCCGGAACCGGGCCTGGGTCGCCACGTCGTCCCGGCTCACGCCGAGACGCTGCGCGCCGAGCTCGGCGAACTCCGACTCGAGGTCGCGGAAGTGGCAGCTCTCCGCCGTGCAGCCCGGCGTGAACGCCTTGGGGTAGAAGAACAGCACGACGGGGCCGCGGGCCAGCAGCTCCGACAGACGCACCTGACGGCCGTCGTCGAGTGACGCGACGAAGTCCGGGACCTGGTCACCGGTCTTCATGAGCTTCTCCTTGAGCATCCAGCAGGGGCCCACCCGACTGGCGAGCACCCCGGGGGGTCCAGGCAGGGTTCGACGCGGCGGGCCTCGGGTCCTGCTCGTCGCGCACAGGACCGCCGGGCTCGAGCAGACCGACGGCGCGACGGACCCACGGTGACGGGGGGAACATGCGTACCACCGTACCGACCCCATGGGCGTGCGGACGCTGACCACCGGGACGGGACCGCATCGGTGCCCGGCCCGACGGCCGCGGCACGGGCGATCAGCGTCGGCAGGGCGTCCCCTCTCTCGACGGTGCCGCAGTGACCGATCCGGGCTCGCCCTCGATGGCTACCCTCGAAGGTCCACCAGGAGGGAGCCGCATGCTGTTCTCACGCAAGCCGTCGCGACTGCCCACGCCCGAGGAAGCGCTCCCGGGCCGGGACACGCCGATGCGCGTGCCGGACCGACACGACGTCCTCGGCACCCCCCTCACACCGCCGTGGCCCGAGGGCCACCGCGAGGCGGTCGTCGCGATGGGCTGCTTCTGGGGCGCCGAGCGGATCTTCTGGCAGGCCGACGGCGTCTACACGACCGCCGTCGGCTACGCGGGCGGCAACACGCCGAACCCGACCTACGAGGAGGTGTGCACCGGGCTGACCGGCCACACCGAGGCGGTTCTGGTCGTCTACGACCCGACCGTCGTCGACTTCGAGCTGCTGCTGAAGCTGTTCTGGGAGAACCACGACCCCACCCAGGGCAACCGGCAGGGCAACGACGTGGGCACCCAGTACCGGTCGGCCATCTACACGACCGACGAGGACCAGCGGGCCGCCGCCGAGGCGTCACGCGAGCGCTACCAGCGCGCCCTCGACGACGCCGGGTTCGGCGCGATCACGACCGAGATCGCCGACGCCCCGACGTTCTACTACGCCGAGGACTACCACCAGCAGTACCTGGCGAAGAACCCCGGCGGCTACTGCAACCACGGGTTCTGCCAGGTCGCGTACGACCCCGAGCAGGCCCCCACGCGCGTCGACCTCCCGGACTGACCGGAAAGCGCGACCAGAAAGCGTGCGGGGTTATCGCGCTCACGTCGGTACAACCGCGCACGTATCCGACCAGCCCAGAAAGCGTGCGGAGTTATCGCGCTCAGATGGGTACAACCGCGCACGTATCTGACCGGGGCGGCGGCGCCGCGGGCGGGGCGGCGGAGGGACGGGCGGCGCAGGGGCGGCGGCGCCGCGGGCGGGGGGGCGCCCCTCAGGACTCGTCGTCCTCGTCGAGCTCCTCGAGGAGCCGCTCCGGCTCGATCAGCCCGCCGGCGGCCGCCAGCGCCCCGGCGGTCGTCACCGCCCGGTCGTAGACCGCGGCGAAGTAGTGGCCGGCGATGGTCTCGTGCCCCGGCAGCGGCGGGTCGCCGAGCGAGCGGGCGACGGCGGCCGGGTCGTCGTTGATGCGGACCTCGCGCTGCAGCTCGGGCAGACGCTTCTTGTCGCCCCAGAACCCGGCGCCGTCACGGCTGTTGCCGCCGCCACGGTTCCGCTGCTGCTGCGACCCCTTGCCCGAGGAGGACGAGGACCGTCCGGCGCGCTTGCGCCGGTTGCGGCGCTGCCCGTTGCTGTTGTCGCCGCCGCCGGAGCCGTTGCTGCTCCCGCCGCTGCGCGACCGTCGACGTTCTGCGTGCGCTCATGCAGCGTCTCCCGTGCCCGCGTGCGTATCGTCGTCGAACTCGTCGGTGAGCAGGGCGTCGGCGTCGAGTCCGAGCGCGGTCTGCAGCTGGTTCGTGTCGAGGTCGTCGACCGAGCTCGACTTCGGGAGCACCAGCTCGGCGATCTTGCGCTTGCCGGCGACGACCTCCTCGACCCGCTCGTCGACGGTGCCCGGGCACACGAGCCGGTGCGCGACGACCGTCTTGTCCTGCCCGATCCGCCAGGCGCGGTCGCGTGCCTGGTCCTCGACGGCCGGGTTCCACCAGCGGTCGTAGAGCACCACGTGGCTCGCCGCCGTCAGGTTCAGCCCGGTACCGCCGGCCTTCAGGGAGAGCACGAGCGCCCCGGGGCCCTCGCCCTTCTGGAACTTCTCGACCATCCGGTCGCGGGCGCCGCGGGCCAGCCCGCCGTGGTAGCAGGACACCGTCACGCCGGTGCGCTTCGTGAGGTGATCGGCGAGCCGCTCGCCCCAGCTCGCGAAGTGGGTGAAGATGAGCAGCCGCTCCCCCGCCTCGAAGACGTAGTCGACGATCTCGTTCAGGCGGGCGAGCTTGCCGGAGCGCCCGTCGAGCGGCTCGTCGTCGCGGGTGTAGGCGGCCGGGTGGTTGCAGACCTGCTTGAGCGCCGTGATCGCGGCGAGCACCGCGCCCTTCTTCTTCGCCCCCTCCTCGCCGGAGGTCTCGGCGACGAGGTCGTCGAGGATGGCCTGGTAGAGACCGACCTGCTCGGGGGTCATCGGGCAGTGGTCGAGCTCGTCGATCCGGTCGGGCAGCTCGGCCGCGATGATCGGCTCGGCCTTCGTGCGGCGGAACACCAGCACGCCGTTGAGCATGCGCAGCGCCTGCTCGGCGCTGCCGCTGCCCTCCCGGACCTTCGACAGCTGCGCCACGAAGGTGGAGCGCTCGCCGACGAGCCCGGGGTTCACGAAGTCCATGAGGGCCCACAGGTCGCCGAGCCCGTTCTCGATCGGCGTCCCGGTCAGCACGACCCGGGTACGCGACTGCAGCCGGCGGAGCTGCTGTGCCGTCTCGCTCGCCGGGTTCTTGATGACCTGCGCCTCGTCGAGCACCACCTTGCCCCACTGGATCTCGTCGAGCGCGCCGATGTCGCGCACGGCGGTCCCGTAGGTGGTGATGATCAGGTCGGCCTCGCCCACCTCCTTGGCGAGCTGGTCCGTGTCCGTGCGGTTCGCCCCGTGGTGCACGACGATGTCGAGCTCCGGTGTGAACCGGCGGGCCTCCGACGCCCAGTTGCCGACCACGGCGGGCGGCGCGATGACCAGCGCGGGGCCCTGGTCGGTGGTCGCCCGCAGGTGTGCCAGCATGGTCGGGGTCTTGCCGAGCCCCATGTCGAGCGCCAGCACCCCACCGAGGCCGGCGCCGTCGAGGAACTCGAGCCAGGCCAGCGCGTCGGCCTGGTAGCCGCGCAGCTCGCCCTCGAAGCCCTCGGGGCGGGTCGGCGGCTTCCTCGGGACCGAGCGCGCGCTCGAGAGGAGGTCGACGGCCCAGCCGCGGCCGGCGACCTGGACACCGCCAGCCAGCGGCGCCTGCTCGAGGCCCAGGGCGTAGCGCAGCATCTGCGCGCCGGTGAGCTCCCCCTGCTTCTCGCGCTCGGCGAGGGCCGCGGCCGCGGCTTCGAGGTCGGCCTTGTCGACCTCGACCCACCGGCCGTGGGCCTTGACCAGCGGCCGGGACTCGCTGGCGAGCCGCTGGATGTCGTCGGCGCCGAGCTCCACGTCGCCGAACACCGCGGACCAGCGCACGCTCGTCAGCTGCTGCGCCCCGACGACGGACTCGTCCCCGCCGATGGAGGTCAGCCGCAGCCCGGCGCTCGGCTTCTTGCGGGACAGCGGCGGGACGCGCACGTCGAACCCGGCGGCGACGAGGACCGGACCGCGCTCGGTCATGAACGCCCAGGCTTCGTCCTGGGAGAGGATGACCTGGCCGCGGCGGGTGGCCTTGGCACGCTCCAGCGGCGGGTACAGGCTCTCGAGCCGCTCGAGCTCGCTCTTCATGATGTCGCGCCGGCTGTTCGACGCGTTCGACATCGCGGCGTCGACGGGCTCGGGCTTGCGCTGCCCGTCGGTCGCGAGGGTGTGCAGGTGCCAGGCGTTGCCGTCGTCCGGCGGGTCGAGCTGCAGGATGAGCGGCAGCTTGGAGGTGCCGGTCACCCGCTTCGACCAGCGCTGGAGCCCGCGGCCGACCTCGTTGCCGTGCTGCTGCGGCGCGTCGAAGGGGGTCCCGTCGAGCCGGCCCAGGACGGACTCGGCGACCTCGACCGCGCTGCGCGGCTTCGGCGGCGGCGCCGGCACCTCGATCCGGGCGGCGGCGTCGCGGCAGATGGCGTCGACGAAGGTGGACAGGACCTGCTGGGTCACCGCACGGGGGTCGCGCTGCTGCTTGCAGACGCTGACCGTGCCGGGCAGGCCCTTCGCGAGCTCGACGAGCTCGCTGTGGTCGATGAGGACCGGGATCCACCGCACGGCGTAGGAGGCGCGCCCGCCCTTGCTCTCGCCGCCGACCTTCTCGAGCTGCGGGACCATGCGGCCCTGTGCGACGACGCGGACGGCGAGCGCGGCGACGAGTCCGAGCCACAGGACGCTCGGGCCGATCTCGTCGTCGTCACCCGAGGTACCGACCGACACGAGCCAACCGAGGCTGTCGTGGACCGGCGCGGCGACGGCGTCGACCTCCCGGCCGCCGGGAATCCGGACCGGGTCGTGGTCAACCCACGTGCTGCGTGGCGCACCCGCTGCCTCGAGGCGGGCCTTCAGCTGCTCGAGCGAGGCGGGGTCGGCACGGTCGCCCGCCGCCCAGGCGACGACCTGGTCGCCGTCCACGGACAGCTGGAGCTGCGCGACCCCCGGGGCCTGGTCGTCGGCGGTGTCGCCGTCGTCACCCTCGTCGCTCTCGTCCTCGTCGCTGTCCGCCTCGTCGTCGACCGGCTCGCCGGTCAGCTCGGCGAGTGCCCGGACGATGCGCTCACGCTCCTCCTCGAAGTCGGCGATGACGAGGTCGCGCTCGGGGCCGGTGACGTTCGAGCGGACCCGTTGCAGCGTCGCGTCGGCCTCGTCGCGGAGCGCGCGCAGGGCAAGGACCCACTCGCGATCGTGCTCCTCGAGGACGGCAACGTCCTCGTCGGACGCGAGGCCGTCCAGATGCGCCTGCGCGAGCTCCTGGAAGTCGGCAGCCGTGATGGGTCTGGTCCGTGTGTCCGTACTGATCGCTCTCTCTTTCACGAGGCCGTCGCGGGGCGGGCGACGGGCGGCGGGCAACCTCCGGTCGCACACCGGCGGACGCGCACGTCCTCCCGCGGTCCCGAAGTGACCGATCGCCCGGCGGGACGTCGGCCGCTGCCCTCGCGCACACCAACCGTGTCGAGCGCCCACGACGCGCACCGCGACGGGGCGCACCTGCCTGCTGGTCGCGGCGGCGGCAGGCGCCGTCACCCCGAACCACGTCCGGGACCTCGGCGGACCCGAACCGCCTCCGGCGCACCGGCCGCCCCGCGCGAGTCGTGCGCGGCACCGGCGACAGGTCTGCTTCTGAGGCACACGCTGCACCGAAGACGTCGACAGCGTATCCGGTGGCGGTGCCGTGCGCCCGTTCTGCAGCGCCCGTCCGGACGGGGCGGGCTACGCCGTGCCGAAACGGACAGGGCCGCGCCCCGGACGTGGCCGTGCCCTATCGTTGCCCGCATGCGTACCGACACCGTGGACATCGACGGCCCCGTACACGTCGCGGACTTCGGCGGCAGCGGCCCACCGCTGCTGCTCGTCCACGGGCTCGAGGGCTCGCACGTCGACTGGCTGGCCGCCGGCCCGTCGCTGACGTTCGGTCGGCCGGCCCGTCGCCGTCGACCTCGTCGGCTTCGGGCGCACACCGTTGGACGGACGGCGCGCCGATCTGCGGACGAACCGGAACATGCTCTGCCGGTTCATCACCGAGGTCCTCGGCGAACCCGCGGTCGTGGTCGGCAACTCCATGGGGGGCCTGCTCGCCATGCTCGTGGCGGCCCGCTGCCCGGAGCACGTCTCCCGGCTCGTGCTCGTCGACCCGGGCCAGCCGAAGCCACCGGGTGTGCCGGTGAACCGGCTGCTGGCCGCCGGCTTCGTCGCCCTGACCACCCCCGGCGTCGGTGAGGCGGCCATGTGGCTCCGCGAACGGTTCACCGATCCCGAGGAGATCGTCGAGCAGACCCTCAACCGCCTGGCCAGCAACCCGTCCGCGGTGCCGGCGCACGTCCGCGACGCCTACATCGACATGGCCCGCGAGCGCGCCGGGATGCCGTGGGCGGGTACGGCGTTCCTCCAGGCGTCGCGGTCGATGGTGCGCCTGCTGGCCCGCGACAGCGCCTTCCCCGACTTCCTGCAGCGCCTCGAGCCACCGACCCTCATCATCCACGGGGGCGCCGACGACCTCGTGAACCCCGACGCGTCGCGGTGGCTCGTGGAGCAGCGACCCGACTGGGACCTGCGGCTGCTCGACGGCCTCGGCCACTCCCCGCAGGTCGAGGCGCCCGAGCGCTTCACCGACGCCATGAGCGAGTGGCTCACCGGCGCCACCTCAGCCGCCTAGCCGACGATCACAGCGGTGGCGGGCGACGGGACCAGCAGCGCGCGCCGGCATCGCCGCGACGGGCTCGTGCTCGGCGCGACCGTCGGGGTCTTCGGGGTCACGTTCGGAGTGCTCGCCACGGCGAGCGGGCTGACCGTCGCCCAGGCCGCCGCAATGTCCCTGCTCACCTTCACCGGCGCCTCGCAGTTCGCCGTGGTCGGCGTCGTCGCGTCCGGTGGAAGCCCCCTGGCCGCGCTGAGCGGCGCACTGCTGCTCGCCGCCCGCAACGCCGTGTACGGGGTCGCGCTGGCGCCGCTGCTGCCGGGACGACTGCGCGCCCGGCTGGTGGCGGCCCAGCTCGTGATCGACGAGTCGACCGCGATGGCGAGCGCGCAGGACGACCCCGACACCGCTCGCGACGCCTTCTGGGTGACCGGACTGGCCGTCTTCGTCTGCTGGAACCTCGGGACGCTCCTCGGGGCGGTCTCGGGCCAGGCGATCGGCGACCCGGGCGCGCTCGGCCTCGACGTCGCCTTCCCCGCGGGCTTCCTCGCGCTGCTCTCGTCCCAGCTGCGGCACCGGCCCGGGCGCGTCGCCGCGCTGGCCGGCGGGGCGATCGCGATCCTGGCGATCCCGACCACGTCGCCGGGGGTCCCGGTGCTCCTCGCGGCGCTCGGGGCGCTGCCGGCGTGGCTCCTCCAACGCCGCGAGGCAGGCGGGAGGCAGCCATGAGCTGGACCGTGGTCCTGGCACTGTCTGCCGGCGCCTACCTGCTCAAGGTGCTCGGACTCGTCGTGCTGCCGCGCGTGCCGGCCGTCCAGCGGCTCACCCCGGTGGTCTCGCTCCTGCCGCCGGCGCTGCTCATGGCGCTCGTGACGGTGCAGACCTTCGAGGCCGCCGGCGGCCTCACGCTCGACACGCGTGCCGCGGGCCTCGTGGTCGCGGGGCTGCTCGTGTGGCGGCGGGCACCGTTCCTGGTGGTCGTGGTCGTGAGCGCCGCGGCCACGGCGCTGCTGCGCGCCGTGGCCTGACCGGTCACTCCGAGGCGAGCAGGGCCCGCTCCTCGGCGTCGGCCTCCGCCTGCCGCTCGCGCTGGACCGCGTGCGTCTGGTGCTTGCCCGGCAGCAGGAAGGCCAGCAGGAAGGCCAGCGCGATGCCCCAGAAGGCGACGAGGTACGCCCCGTTGTAGGCGTTCTGGGCCGCGACGGGATCGACGCCGACCGCGGAGAACTGGCCGATGGAGGCGGCGACGACGGTCGCGAGGACCGCGACGCCGATCGAGCCGGCGACCTGCCGGTTCACCGAGCGCATGGCCGCGGCCTGGTCGACGAGCCGGCTCGGCACCGAGTTCATCGCGGCGACCGTGTTCGGCATGATCGCGAGGCCGAACCCGACCCCCTGGAAGGTCAGCACCCCGGTGATGTAGGCCACGGAGTGTCCCGGCTCGAGGTGGGAGAGCAGCCACACGGCAACGCCCACGATCCCGAGGCCGACCACGACCGGCGTCCGCGAGCCGATCCGGTCCGCGAGCCGACCGCCGATCGGCATGCCGGCTGCCGTGCCGAGCGCCGCCGGGGCGAGCGCCAGGCCGGCCTGGAACGCGGTCAGCCCGCGGATCGTCTCGAGCTCGAGGGGGATGAGCACGAGCCGTGCGAACTGGGCCGTGGTCATCAGCCACACGATCCCGATCGTGATCGCGAACGTCGGGATGGTGAACATGCTCACGTCGATGAGCGGGTTGTCGACCCGGCGCTCCCGGCGGGCGAAGGCCACGAGCAGGAGGAGCGCGACCACGGCGGTGGCGCCCGACCCGGCGGACTTCCACGGCTGGGGGGTCGCCTCGGAGAAGGAGTAGAGCAGCAGCGCCAGGCCACCCGCGACGAGCGCGAAGCCCGGCAGATCGAAGCGCGCCTGCCGGCGCAGGTCGGTGTCGCGAAGCAGCCGCATCGCGGCGAACACCCCGACGACGCCGATCGGCACGTTGATGATGAACACGAGCCGCCAGGAGAGGTCCGTCGCGATCCACCCACCGAGGACCGGACCGACGGCCGGCGCGGCCATGGCGGCGATGCCCCAGATCCCGAGTGCCGTTCCACGCCGGTCGGCCGGGAACAGCGAGTAGATGAGGGCCAGACCGACCGGCATCATCAACCCGCCGCCGAGGCCCTGCAGGATGCGGAAGATCACGACCCAGAGCAGGTTCGGGGCGAGGGCGACGAGCAGGGAGCCGATGGCGAACAGCCCGAGGCTCACCGTGAAGACGTTCTTGCGGCCGAAGCGGTCGGAGAGCCATCCGGTGGTGGGCTGGCTGACGCCGACCGCGAGCAGGTACGCGGTCACGATCCAGTCGAGGCCGGACGTGACCTCGAGCTCCTTGCCGATCTTCGGCAGTGCCACGTTCACGATGGTCGTGTCGAGGATCACCATGAACGTGCCGATGAGCACGACGCTCAGGGCGACCCACGGGTAGCGGTCGCGGTTCGGCTCGGACGGCCGGGTCTGGGCATGGTCGGTGGTGGCGATGGGCGCGCCCTCCGGGTGGCTGCCCCGAACGCGGGAGAAGACGCCGTGGCGTGGCGACCCGCGGCCGGGGCACCCTCACGACGTTAAGAGGTTGTACGGGGCAAGGATTTCCTACGGTACCCCGCCGGGTCCCTCGGTGCCGACCCGCTGGCCACGGCCGCGGGGACGGGGGTACCCGCGGGGGACGGGGCGCGGTGGCGGGGCGCGGTGGGCCGGTCGCGTCCGCGAGCCCGACACAGCAGCGGGGCGGGCCGCGATGCGGCCCGCCCCGGTGATCTGGTGACGCGTCGCTACTGGACGGCCTTGAGCACGCGGTCGTCGAGTCCCTCGTACCTGCCGAGGTACTCGATGCGCTCGGCCTTGAGCTGCTCGACGCGCTCCTTGTACTCGTCGGTGCGGCCCTGCCGCTCGTAGAGCTTGCGCGGCTGGAGCAGCTCCTCGTCGTCGAACTCCGGCACGCTCGTCGCGACGTAGTAGCCGAAGTCCGGGTCCTCCTCCCAGTCGATGGACTGGTCGACGATCGCCGAGACGATCGCCGAGGAGTGGGGGATCCGCACCTTCTTCGACCGCTCGTCGTCGTCGGTGCCGCCGACGCGACCGGTGTTGAGCAGGTAGACCTCGAGGTCCGGCATGGTCTCGAGCAGCTCGAGCAGCCGGTTGGCCTGCCAGGCGTCGTTGTTGAAGAAGAACGGGTTCGTGCCCGGCACCCGCAGGTTCTTGCCGGCCTCGGCGGCGCCACCGGCCGAGGTGCCCTTCGTCTCACCGAGCATGAAGTACGCGGCGGCCTGCTCGCGCTTCAGCTTCGCGACCGCCGGGATGATGTTCTCGTTGCGGTTCAGGATGAGCAGGAAGTCGGCCGTCGGCAGGTTCGAGGGCTCACGCGAGCGGATGTCCGCCAGCGGGAACGTCGAGCGGCCGTTCGCGGTGTGGGAGTCATCGAAGAAGTCGACCGCGCCGTCGTCGTCCACGCCCACGTTCTCGAGCCAGGCGTCCGCCGAGGTGGTGCCGGCGTAGATGGTCGGCTCGTCGTCGGGGTCGAGGCCGAAGGTCTTCGCGAAGCAGCCGGCCTCGGTCGAGTAGACCTTGCCGCCGGGCATGAGCGCGATGAAGTCGTCCTGCACCGGCAGCGAGCCGTGCTGCTGACGGAAGGTGGTCGTGGTCTTGCCGGTCCCCGACAGCCCGATGATGAGGGCGAGCTTCTCCTCCTCGTGGCCGGTGTGCTCGGTCGGGAACACCTTCGCCCCGGAGTGCATCGCGAGACCGTCGCGGTCGTAGACCCACTTGTTCCACATCCGCAGCCCGCCCATCTTCGACTCGCCGAAGTAGTCGGAGCCGATGACGCGCGTCACGTAGTTGTCGAGGTCGACGATGATGAGCCGGTCGTCGGGCTTGCCGGGCGCGCGCATCCCCGGGGTGTAGATGACCGTGAACTCCGGGTCGTAGTCGGCGTCCCTGTCGAAGTACAGCTGCTGCTGCATGGCCGGGATGTTGGCCTGCGTCTTCTCGATGAAGACCCGGGACGCGGTACGGAACTCCGGATCGGGGCCGATGTAGCCCTCGATCAGGATCATGTCCTTGTCGGCGATGTACTCGTCCTGCTTGCGCGCCCAGTCGTCCGCTTCCTCGCGCGAGATCCGGTTCTGGTGGATCTCCTCGTCGGCCACGAAGTACGTCGACTTCTTCAGCCGCGCGGTGACCTCCGCCTGGTAGTTGAGGTTGCCGAACTCGGTCTCGGTGACGCGTGGCATGTGGGCAAGCACCCACTCCCGCATCTGTTCCTGCGTCGGGTTGACGGCGACGGACTTGGCCTTCGGGAGCTCGAAGGTCACGGTGGGCCTCCCTGTTGCTGCGGCGGCAGCGGTCAGACGCGAGGGCGAACGCATCGCGTGACAGCGTTCTGTCTAGGCCGCCGAGGCTAGCAACGGCGCCTGCCGGCACAGCAACCGGATGCGGTCCGATCGGCCCGCAGATCGGCCATTGTCGCACCACGACGGTCGTCGGTCGTGCCCGGATGGCCGGGACCGATCGGGCGCCTGTGGGACCACTAGCCCACGTCGGAGAGGTGGACCTCGGCGCGGTAGCGGCCCTGCAGGGCGCGAACGACGTAGCCGGTCACGGTGCCGTCCGGCTCGAAGGTCACCGTGACGGTCCCGGCGCCGGAGACCTCCGCCGCGCCGACGGACTGGACGAGCTGGTCGGCCGGCAGCGTGCCCTTGACCGTGCCGTCGTCGGTGGCCTGGACGTTCTCGAGCTGCTTCAGCACGGTCAGCCGTGGCGCGTCCGCGACCTGCTCGACGGGGATCTGCTGCGGACCGTCGCCGCGGTCGACGGTCGCGACGCCGTTCTCGACCGTCATGCGGCTCGTGCCCTGGTCGGTCGTGACCGTCAGCGTGCGGTTGTCACCGTCGACGCGCCCGTTGATGCGGACGACGTAGGTGCCGTTGCCGAGGTCGGTGCGTACCTCGGAGGAGAAGGCGTAGCTGCTGGCGTCGACGGTCCTCGCGAGCGCCGCCTGGTAGGCCTCGAGCGTGTCGGGGCCGGCGCCGGGTGTGCCGCTCCCCGGGAGCAGGAAGAAGACGGCCAGCGCGATGGCCACCAGCGCCGCGCCGATACCGGTGGCGGCCTTCGTCTGGGTCGTCACTCGCCGTGCTCCTCGTCCGTCGATCTCTTGTCCCCGTGGTCGCCACCGGTCGAGTCGCCGCTCGTCCCCGTGGTGTCCTCCTCGGGCTCGGCCGTCTCGGTGGCGACGACCGTGGCGTCCTCGACACCGCCGTCCGCGTCCCCGCCGGAGGACGGCCCGTCCGCCCCGGTGGCGGGGGCCGGCGTGAGCGCTCCGTCCGCGGTCCCGTCACCGGAACCGTCGCGGTCGCCACCTCCATCGCGGGTGTCGCCGTCGTCGTCGGCTGCCCCGGACTCGCCGGCACCGGTGTCGCCGGTCGTCGGATCGTCGGACGTGGTCTTCTCCTCCGGGCGGCCCCTGGCCCCCTCGGAGTCTCGCGGATCGTCGCGGGAGCCGGTGTCCGCCTCCTCGGCGGCGTCGCTGCCGGACGAACGGCCGTCGGGGGCCCCGGCGTCGTCCCGGCGATCGTCGCCGTGGCCCGCCTTGCCGCGGTCGTCGCCGCCGGTGGGACGGTCGTCGGGCCGGGACGCCTCGCGGTCGTCGGGGCCACCATCCGAGGCGTCACCACGGTCCTGGCCGCCTCCGGTCGCACCGGGCCGATCGGTGCCGTCGGTCGGGCGACCCGCTTCGACGCGGCCCTGCTCGGCGTCGGCGTCGACGCGTGCGGCGAGGGCCACGCGCGCCTGGTCGAGCCGCCGCTCGAGGGGGTCGTCCCCCGTGAGACCGGCGGCAGCGGCCTCTGCCGCCCGCATGGCCGCCGCGACCCGGCCCTCGGGAGCCTGCGCCGCGAGCAGCGCCTCGAGCTCCTCCACCCGGTGCTTCGCCCGGATGCGGCCGTCCACGATGGCGAGCACCGGTTCGGTCGCGCGCTTCACGCCGTAGAGGGCGGAGCCAGGCAGCGACCCCTGCGCCGCCCAGCCAAGGCTCGGGACGGCGAGCACCGCGACGCCCGTCAGCGCGACCACGCCGCGCCGCAGCCGCCAGCTGATGTGCTGCACGGAACCAGGTGACTCCTCGACGGTCGCCGTCGCGGGCGCAGCAGCGGATGCCGCTGCGACGATCGCGCGCAGATGCTGCTCGCGCACGGCCGCAGGCACGCGATGCGTCGCCGCCGCCGCGAGGCGGTCGGCGAGTGCGTCGCGGCTCATGTCGCGCTCCGTCGGTGGGTGGTCGGTCATGTCGGCGGCTGCTTCGGCGGTTGCCCGGGGCGGCCCTCGTGGTGGAGACGATTGTGCGCGGTCGAATTGAACGGGTTGTCGAGCAGTGCGCGCAGGCGGCGCTCAGCGCGTCGGAGCAAGGTGTAGACCGCAGCCCTGTTGCGCTCGAGCACCTCGCCGATCTCGGTGCCGGACATCCCGACGACGTAGCGCAGGACGAGCGCCGTGCGCTGGTCCTCGGTCAGCTGGGCGAGCGCCGCCTGCATGGCCGGGTCCACGACCTTGGCGGCGGCCTCCTCCTCGGCGCCTCGCACGTGGTCGTGGTCGGGCAGCCGGTCGACGCTGTGCTCGCGCTGCCAGGCGGCGGAGCGGACCCGGTCGATGCTGAGGTTGCGCGCCGTGCGTACCAGCCAGGCACGGACCGCCCGTCCGTCGTCGGCGCGCAGGTTGCCGACGGCACCGACGAAGCGGACGAAGGTGTCCTGCACGATCTCCTCGGCGGTGTGCCGGTCCCGCACGATCCCGGCGGCCACGGAGGCGAGCAGGTCCGCGGTCAGCTCGTAGGCCCGTCCGAGCGCCGGCTCCTCGAGCCCCCGGATGCCGGGCAGCAGCGCCGTGAGCTCGTCGAGAACGGGGTCCGCGGCATCACTCACCGCAGCCCCGTCGTCGAGCGAAGGCGTGGCACTCATCGGCCAGAGCGTCGGCTGACCGGCCGCCGTTCTGAAATCGGCCGCGCGGACGGGGGGAGCCGGCGCCGTGCGGAGACCGCCAGGCGCACGCCATCGCGCAACGACCGGTGACAAGGAACGGGACGAGGAGCCGCCCCTGGGGGTTGGCGGCTCCCCGTCCCAACCGCGAGCTGAGGTCGCGGCGTTCTGCGAGCGTGAGCGGGAACGGTCAGTCCTCTTCCGGGTCCTCGGTCTCGTCACCGTGGTGGCCGCCGTGGTCCTCGTCGGCGCGGCCGGCCTGCGTGGTGCCCGACTCGTCACCGGCGTCCTCGGACTCCGTCTCCTGCTCGGGTGCCTCGCTCTCGTCCTCGGCCTCCGGCTGCTCGGACTCGGTCTCCTGCTCCGGGGCCTCGGTCTCGTCCTCCGGGGCCTCGGTCTCGTCCTCCGTGGCCTTGCTCTCGTCCTGCGAGGTGGCAGAGGCGGTGTCGGACTCCTCGGCGTCGTCCTTGCCGTGGGAGGCGTCGCCACCGGCGTGGTCGTCCGCGTGCGACCGGGCGTTGGTCAGCCCGTGGTCGCTGTCCGTGGCGTGCTCGTTCGCGTGCTGCTCGGCGTTGTCGAGCCCGGTGGCCGTCGGCTGGTCCTCCGGCTGCTCCTCGGCGTCCGGGGTCTCGGTCGCCTCAGCGGTCGTCGACTCGGTCGTGACCTCCTCGGCGTCGGACGAGGAGTCGCCGCTCTGGTCCTCGAGCTCCTGCTCGACGTCCTCGCCCTCCTTCGGGCTGACGGCGAGCGCGAACTCGTCCGCGGTGACCGTTCCGTCACCGCTCTCGTCCAACGGCAGGGTCAGGCCGTCTGGCAGCGCGAACACGGTGCCGTTGCCCTCGCTGTCGACGATGAAGGCGACCTGCGCCGCGCCCGGCAGCGAGAACGTGTAGCTGCCCGCTGGCGCGGTCGTCGGGCTGTCGTCAGCAGCCGCGACGCCGACGAGGGCACCCGTCACGAGCAGCGTGGACGAGCCGATCGCGAGTGCGCGCTTCCAGGTGTGCTTCCACTTCGCCATGGTTGCTCCAGATGCCGGAGGGATGGGGGCGTTGTCGGGGTCACCCGAAGTGACGATCCAGCCATGGCCTGATCGAACGGTCCGCGTGCAAACGTGCGCATCTCGCACAGCGTGACCCGGTGCACGCTCGTAGCGGTCAACGCTCGTGGTGGTGAGCGCTCTGGCGGTCCGGCCTACGCGACGGCGCTCACCCGGTTCCGGCCCCTCGTCTTCGACAGGTAGAGCGCCTTGTCCGCCCGCGCCACCACGGTCTCGTCCGTGTCCCCGACGCCGTAGCACGCCGCACCGAAGCTCGCCGTCACCATGCCGACGTCGGGGAAGGGATACGTCGCGAGCGCCGTCCGCCAGCGGTTGGCCACCTGCTCCGCCTCGTCGAGCCGCGTCTCGGGCATGACGACGAGGAACTCCTCCCCGCCCCAACGGCCGAGCACGTCGTTGACCCGCAGGTCGTCACGCAGCACGGTCATCAGCCGACGCAGCACCTCGTCGCCGGCCGCGTGCCCATAGGCATCGTTGAGCCGCTTGAAGTGGTCGATGTCGAAGATCACCACCGACAGCGGTCGGCCGTACCGCCGGGAGTCGCGCGCCCGCTCGACGAGCACCTCCTCGAGGCGACGACGGTTGGCGAGGCCGGTGAGCGGATCGGTCGTGGCCAACGTGGCGAGCTGAGCCGCCTCCGCGGTGGTCCGCGCGAGCTGCTCCTTCAGGTGTGCGAGGACGTAGAGAAGCGCGATCGCGGCGCCGAGGAACACCCCGGCGTGGAGGAACTTCATCGCCTCCTCGAGGTGCTCCCCCGCGAGGAGCGCCGGCACCATGCGTCCGCCGATGACGAGACCGAAGGCGGCGTAGAGGGTGAGGGACAGGCGCAGTCCGTCGCTCGGGTCGAAGGCGAGGTAGACCACCACGAGCAGCAGCATGAGCCCCGGCTGCACCGTGGTCGTCAGCTGGTCCCAGGCGGCCGGTGGCCCGCCGGAGCCGTACAGGTCGGCACTCAGGCGCACCAGCCACAGCAGCGGGACGACGAGCACCGTGGCGCGCTCGATCGTCTGCACGGGCAGCCACTGCCAGTGCAGCGCACCGATGCCCGCGAGCACGAGCACGAACAGCGCCGGGACGGTGGGACGGACACCCGACCCGCCGGGAGCGTTCGCCAGGAAGACGACCGGCAGCGAGAGCAGCACGAGGAACAGCGCGATGATGTAGACACGCCGCTTCATCGCATCGACCGGGACGGGACGGCTCCCCGAGCCGGTCAGGAGCCTCGCCCCCACCGCGTCGACAGGGACGTGCCGCGTGACCGTGCCCACGAGCTCTCCCTGGCCTGTCCCGGCAGCCTCCCTGCCGATCAGGGGACACGTCGGCGGGAACGGTTCCGGCTGAAGCGAAGGCCCCGACCGAGTGGTCGGGGCCGCACCGTCGACGGCCGGTCAGGCGTAGAGCTGCTCGATCCGATCGGCGTACTTGTCGTGGATGACCCGCCGCTTGAGCTTCAGCGTCGGCGTGAGCTCCTCGGACTCGGCCGTCCACTCGGCGGGCAGGACGGCGAACCGCTTCACCTGCTCGACGCGCGCCAGATGCTCGTTCGCCGCGGCGACCGCGCGCTCGATCTCGGCGCGTACGTCGGGGTGGGTGGCGAGGGCCGCCACGTCCTCGGGCAGGCTCCGCTCGCGGGCCCACTGCGGGGCGACCTCCTCGTCGAGCACGATGAGGGCGACGACGTAGGGCCGCTTGTCGCCGTAGGCCAGCGCCTGACCGACGAGCGGGTGCTCCTTCAGCAGCGCCTCGATGTTCGCGGGCGACAGGTTCTTGCCGCCCGCCGTGATGATGAGCTCCTTCTTGCGGTCGACGATCTTCAGGTAGCCGTCCGCGTCGAACTCGCCGATGTCGCCGGTGTGCAGCCATCCGTCGTCGTCGAGCAGCTCCGCGGTCGCGTCCGGCAGCCCCAGGTAGCCGGGGGTGTTGTTCGGTCCGCGGACGATGACCTCACCGTCCGCGGCCAGCGACACCTCGACGCCGTCGAGCGCGGGTCCGACCGTCCCGATCTTGATCCGGCCCGGCCGATTGCCCGTCGCGACCCCCGTCGTCTCGGTCATGCCGTAGACCTCGAGGAGCGGGAGTCCGATGCCGGCGAAGAACTCGGCCACGTCCACCGGCAGGGGCGCGGCCGCGGACGCGGTGAACTCGCAGCGGTCGAGGCCGAGACCCGCACGGATCGTGCGGAGGACGAGCCGGTCGAGCACCCGATGCTTGAGCCTCAGCAGCGGGGGCACGGACTCGCCCCGCTGCTCGCGGCGGACCACCTCGCCGCCGGTGTCGATCGCCGTGTGGGCGAGCGTGCGCTTGAGCCCCTCCTCGGCATCGATGTTGGTCATGAGTCCGGCGCGGAACTTCTCCCAGACCCGCGGTACCCCGAAGAAGAAGTACGGCCGCGCCTCCTGCACGTACTCGAGGATCTGCTTCGTGTCCGGACAGAAGTAGAGGTGCGCCTGCTTGCGCAGGGCCACGTAGAGGCTGAGCATGCGCTCGGCGATGTGGGCGAGCGGCAGGTACGAGACCCCGGTCATGCCGCTCGGGAGCCCGGTGAGCCGATCGAGCGCGACCGCCTCCCAGAGGATGTTGTGATGGGTGAGCACCACGCCCTTCGGCGGTCCGGTGGTGCCCGACGTGTAGATGAGCGTGGCCGGGTCGTCGGGTTCCACCTGTCGCCACATGTGGTCGAAGGCATCGCGGTCGTCCGCCAGGGCGACGCGGCCACGCTCGAGCAGCTCGTCCCACGACAGGACGGTGTCGAGGTCGGCGAAGTCGTCGGCGTGCTCCATGAGGACGATGTGCTCGAGGTCGTCGAGGTCGTCGAGGATCTCGGCGAACCGCTTCATGAAGTCACGGTTCTCGAGGATCGCCACCTTCGCGTGACAGTTCTGCGCCACGTAGCGGATCTGGTCCGGCGCCAGCGTCGAGTAGAACGTCGTGGGACAGGCACCGGCGTGGTACACGCCCGCATCCGCGAGGACGTGCTCGGGCCGGTTGGCCGCCATGATGGCGACGTAGTCGCCCCGCTCGACGCCCAGCTGTGCGAGCCCCATGGCGATCTCGGCGACGCGGTCGTGGTACTGGCGCCACGTCAGCGTGTGCCACTGCCCCCCGGCCTTCCACGAGAGCGCCGGCTTGCTGCCGTGCTGCTGCGCGTTCGCCACCAGCCAGTCGCCGAGCGTCTGCCCGGCGATGTCGTGCTCGATCGTCTCCCGCGCGTCGATCGTCGCGTCCACGCCTGCTCCTTGTCGTCGCCCCGCCGCCACCTTGCGATGCCGGTTGCCGACAGCCTGCCATGGAAGCCGCAGCCATGCGCAACGAAGAGCAGGTCGCGCAAAGGCGGGCGCCGAAAGGGGCCGTCAAAGCCGCACCGCTGTGCTGCGGCCGGCCAAGTAAGCCGGACCGCGGCCAGCAGCCACAAACGTCCACACCAACCGTCGAGATCGCTGCTAATGGAGCCGATATGTCGGCGATGGTTGACGGCGTGTAACATGCCCGACAGACTCGGTTCCTGCCTCAAATGCGGAAGCAGGCGGGACCGGAAACGCGGCAAGAAACATCGGGGGAAGTCGGAACGAGATCATCGAAGGAGCACAGGTGCCCAAGAAGCAGATGAGCGAGGAGCACAAGAAGGCCCTCGCGAAGGGAAGGGCTCAGTCGAAAGCCGTCCGCGACTACCTCGAGGCGCTCGAGCAGGAGTCGAGGCCCGGACGCAAGCTCGACCGTGACGAGCTCGAGGAACGTATCCACAAGATCCAGGCGCAGATCGACGAGGAAGAGAACCCCGCCAAGCGCGTCGAGCTGATCCAGAAGCGGCTCGACTACGAAGGGCGGCTCGTCGAGATCCAGGACGCACCGGACACCGACGCGCTCGAGGCCGAGTTCGTGGACGCGGCGAAGGAGTACTCCGAGCGCAAGGGCATCACGTACACGGCCTGGCGCGAGGCGGGGGTGCCGGCCGCGGTGCTGCGGCAGGCCGGTGTCCCACGGACTCGCCGGACGGCCTGAGCCGAGGCCGGGTCCAGGGGCCCTCAGGGCCCCCCAACCAGCCGGCCGGGAAACCATCGGCAGCAACAGCGGGCGTCGTCGCGGCGCCCGCTGTTGCTGTGCGCTCGGACGACACGCGCGGGCGCTGGTCGTCGCTGCCCCGGCCACGCGGCCGCCCGTGCGCCATGGTTCGTCCCTCTATGGACTAGTCACAAGTGCACAGACCACTAGCCCACTTTCGCCATATACGCCAATTGACCCCCTGCAGATACTCAAGTGAACCGCCACGGGGGGCGATTCTTCGAGTAGGAGAAACCGCACCCTCCGGCACAAGGCAAACCCGTTGCGAGGCGGGGACGCAAAGCCGATCGGGGCCCACGTGGCCGGCCGGGCTGCCAGAGGAGGACGGAACTTGATGCTACGGGTCCTAGCCGTGGACGACGATCCCACGGTCCGAGACATGCTCGAGCTCATCCTGGAGCTCGAGGGCTTCGACGTGCGGCTCGCAGCCACGGGTCACGAAGCCCTTCACCTCGCTCAGGTCTGGGAGCCCGACGTCGTGCTGCTCGACGTCATGATGCCCGGCTTCGACGGCTTCCACGTCGCCGCACAGCTTCGGGAGCGGGCGAGCACCGCCGGTATCCCGATCGTCTTCGTGTCTGCGAAGGCCGGCGCGGACGACGTTCTCACCGGCTGGCAGCACGGTGCGGAGAGCTACATCACCAAGCCGTTCGACACGGACGAGCTCGTCGACGAGATCATCCGTGTCGCCGGACGCGTCACGACCCCGCATGCGCTGCTGGGTCGGGACCCCCGTGCACAGGAGGGCGTCTCATGAGGACCCACGCGACCACCCGTCCCGTTCCTGCCTGGTCGGTGGCCGCCCTCGCGGCCCTGATCGCGGCCATGGTGGCCGCGCTGCTCCCGGCGCAGCCGGCGACGACCCGCGTGGTCGTCACCACCAGCCAGGCGCTGAGCGACGCGGTGCGCGCCGTCACGGCGGCCGGCGGCGACGTTGTCGGGCAGTTCGCGCCCTTCGGCACGCTCGTCGCCGAGGTGCCCGAGACCCAGGTCGGTGCGCTGACGGCCGACCCACGGACGGCGGCGGTCTCCCCGGACGTGGCGATGCGCGTGCAGGGCGCCGGGTACGGCGGTGGGCAGATCCAGCCGGCGGTCGCCACCGTCGGGGCGGACGCGGCCTGGCGCAAGGGTGCGACGGGCAAGGGCGTCGGCGTCGTCCTCGTGGACACCGGCATCAACGACCACGCCGACCTCGCCGGTCGGATCGCCGCGAAGATCGACTTCACCGACGATCACGACGGCATCGACCACTACGGCCACGGCACGTTCCTCGCCGGCCTCGTCGCCGGCGACGGCGCGTCCTCCGGCGGCCGGTACACCGGAGTGGCGCCGGACGCCCACCTCGTCTCCGTGAAGGTCGCCGACGCCAGCGGCACGACGAGCCTCTCGCAGGTGCTGCAGGGACTCATCGCCGCCGACCGGGCTCGTGAGCTCTACGACGCGCCGGTCGTGGTGCTGGCGCTCGCCGGCCCCGACGGCACCGAGCCCGACCCGCTGATGATCGCGGTCGAGATGCTGTGGGCGCGCGGCTCCACCGTCGTGGTCGCCGCCGGGAACGGCGGTCCCGGGACGAGCACCGTGGGCTCGCCGGGTGCCGACCCGTACGTCCTCACCGTCGGCGCGGACGACGATCACGGCACGCCACGGCTGGCCGACGACACCGTCCCCGAGTGGTCCGCGCAGGGCCTGACGGCCGCCGGCTTCGCCAAGCCCGACGTGGTGGCCCCCGGCGTCTCCACCGTCGGCCTCCGCGCACCCGGCAGCACGATCGACGCCGGTCACCCGGACGCGGTCGTCGGCACGGACTACTTCAAGGGCACCGGCACCTCGATGTCCTCGGCGATCGCCGGTGGTGCGGCTGCTGTGCTGCTGAGTGCCGAGCCCGGTCTGACCCCCGACCAGGTCAAGGGTCGGCTGACGGGCAGCGCGGCCGACCTGCACAAGAAGGCGCACGCCACGACGGAGCAGGTCGGCGCCGGCGTCCTCAACGTCGCCGCCGCGCTGAGCTCCGACGCGCCTGCGGCCAACGCCGATCTGCCGCCGCTGCCGCAGCCCTCGACCGAGCCCATGGCGGTGCCGCCCGGCATGGCCCGCCACGGCAAGACCCCCAAGGTGCTGCCGGCCGGGTGGTCGTGGAGCGGCTGGTCCTGGAGCGGCTGGTCGTGGAGCGGCTGGTCCTGGAGTGACCAGGACTGGGCAGGCTGGTCCTGGTCCGACGACTACTGGGCGGGCTGGTCCTGGTCCGGGTGGTCCTGGAGCGACCAGCACTGGGCAGGCTGGTCCTGGTCCGGGTGGTCCTGGTCCGGCAAGTGGTGGCTCGGCTGGTCCTGGTCGGGCGCCGACTGGAACGGCTGGTCCTGGTCCGGGTGGTCGTGGAGCGACCAGGACTGGGCGGGCTGGTCCTGGAGCGGCTGGTCCTGGTCCGGCTGGTCATGGTCGGGCTGGTCGTGGTCGGATCGGGCCTGGGCCTGAGCTGCCCGGTGAACCGCCGTGGTGGTGCCCCGTGACGGACGGGGCACCACGACGACCGGGAGGAGACGACCCGAGCCGATGAGCAGGCGAGCACCCACCTCACCAGCGACCACCTACGCCATCGCGTGGGTGGTTCTCGGCCTTCTCGGCACGATGGTGACGGCGCTGTTCCAGCGCCCCGCCATGTCGTGGACCACGCCGACGCTGTTCCTGCTGGTGGTCGTGACCGCGCTCGCCGAGCGCACCGAGCTGCACTTCGACTACGAGCGCGCATCCGCGGAGATGACGCTCATCGAGACGGCCGTCACCGCGAACCTCCTGCTCCTGCCCGGCTACCAGGCGATCGTCGTGACCGTGGCCGGGCTGCTGCTGGCCCAGGCGAGCCGGCGACGGTCACCGCTGAAGATCGCCTTCAACGCCGGGCAGACGATGGCGGCGACCGCCGGTGCGATCGCGACCCTCCACCTCCTCCCGTCGGTGGGCCCGGAGGTCGCCGGCCACGCGGTCGTCGGGACGTTCGCGGCCATGGTCGTCTACGCCGCCGTCAACCTCGTCGCGTTCGCCGGCCTGCTGTCGCGGCTCACGCACCGGCCCGTCGCCACGACCGTCAAGGAGTACGGCGGCCCCACCGGCGGGTCCATGCTCGGCAACGCGTCCGTCGGCGTCCTGCTCGCACTCCTGTGGAGCCAGCACGCTGCACTCGTGCCGCTGCTGCTCGTCCCCGCGGCCGCCATGCACCTCGCCTACCGCGGCTTCGTCCGCACGCAGGCCCTGCTGTCCCAGGTGCGCCTCGAGCACGAGCGACTCGACCGGATCGTCCTCGGCGCGTCCGACGGGATCGTTCTCCTCGACGCCGACCGCCGCGTCGAGGTGTGGAACGACGCCATGGAGCAGATCACCGGCGTGCCCGCCGACGCGGCCGTCGGCGCGGACTTCGAGCAGCTGCTGCTCATGCAGCCCGTGGGCGACGAGCCGGTCGACGACCAGCTGCTGCGCCACCCGGCGCCGAGCGACGTCGCGCGGGTGCGGGAGGTCCGCATCGCGCGACCCGACGGCAGCGCCCGCGTGGTCCGCGAGCACCACACGTTCCTCTTCGACGGTCAGGGCCGGCCGAGCGGCGACATCATCCTCGTGCACGACGTCACGAAGCAGCGTGAGGTCGAGTCGATGAAGGGCGACTTCGTGGCCCGCGTCTCCCACGAGCTGCGCACGCCGCTCACGCCGATCCGCGGCTTCGCGAAGGTGCTGCTCAAGCGCGGCGACGAGCTGTCCCCCGAGCGGCGCCGCGAGTGCCTCGCCGAGATCCTCGCCCGCTCCGAGCACATGTCACGTCTCGTGGAGGACCTGCTCGTGGTGGCCCGCATGGACAGCGAGCAGAACGTCGAGGTCCAGATCGAGCCGGAGCCCGTCGACCTCGCGGAGCTCGTCCGCCACGCCCTGTCGTGGTTCCGGCACCAGCATGCCGACCGCACCATGACGGTGACCGCCGAGGCCGGCGTGCCGATCGCGTTGGCCGACCCGCTGCGGGTCCAGCAGATCGTCACCAACCTCCTCACGAACGCCGGCCGCTACACCCCCGAGGGCAGCCCCATCGAGGTGCTCATCGCCCGCTGCGGCGACCAGGCCTGCATCACCGTCCGCGACGAGGGCCCCGGGATCGCCGCGGACCAGCAGGAAGCCATCTTCGAGCGCTTCCACCGCCTCGAGGACCCGCTGCGCATGCGCACCGGCGGCGTCGGACTCGGGCTGTTCATCGCGCGACGGCTCGCCGAGGCCATGCACGGCACGCTGACCGTGGACAGCCGCGCCGGCGAGGGCGCCGCCTTCACCCTGCGGCTGCCCGTGGCACCGTCCTCGCCGGGCGGCGACGCGGCGTCGCGGGGCCGCGTCCGCGAGAACGCCTGACGCCGTCAGCGGGTGTGGGCGACCTCGGCGGCAGCGTCCGTGGCCTGCGAGGCGTCCTCGGAGACGACGGCCGGGGTGTCGTCGTGGATCGGCGCCGGCAGGTCCACCGCGTTCAGTGCCCGTGCAGCGCAGGCATCGAAGGCATCGAGGAAGCGCAGCACGTCACGCTTCTCCGCTTCGAGCCGGGTCCGGTCGGCGGCGAGGGCCGACACGATGTCGAACTGCTGGTAGAGGTCCGCGGCGAAGGCACGCCGGCGACGCTCCACGGCCGCGCGGATGGCCTCGACGGCCTTCGCGACATCACGGTCGAACTCGCCGACGAGCTCGTCCGCCACGTCGTCGAGACGCTCCAGCAGCGCCTCGCGGGTCCGCCCCATGCTCGCCCCCGACGATGCCAGGGACGACAGCTTCCAGCCGACGAGCGCCCCGCCGATGAGCCCGATCGGGCCGAGCAGCGCGTTCGCTGCCAGCAGCGCCATCCCGCCGCCGGCGAGCCCGCCCGCCAGCGCGCCGGTCCGGGTGGTCTGGCGTGCGCGACGCTCCGCGCCGTTGGCGTCCTCGAGCGTGTTGGGGTTCAGCAGCAGCGCCGTGCGTCCGAGCTTCGGCTGTGGCGCGTTCGGCGCCAGGTCCCGCATGACCGCGTGGAAGCGCTCCTCGAGGACCGTCCGAACACGCTGGACCATCCCGTCGAACCCGGTGGCGAACTCGCGGGCGGCCGCCTCCGCGGCCACCTCGACCTCACGCCGGAAGCGCCGCGAGAACTGCTCCGCGTCGCTCGGATGCTGCAGCTGGGGGACGGCGCGCCGGGCACGCCCGAAGGGCTGGAGCAGGCTCGCCCGGATCCGCGCCCGCAGCGCGTCGACGCCCCGCAGAGCCTCGTCGACGGCCGCGTCGAACTGGGTCTCGAGGTCGCGGACCTGCTGGTCGACACGTGTGCGTGCGGCGGCGAGCTGCTCCGGGTCGGCGAGCAGCTCGGCCCGGACCCGGACCTCCGACTTCGCCGCCTCGGCGGCCATGACGATCCGGTCGGCCGCGTCGTAGAGCACCTGCATGCCGGCACCGCCGGAGAGGTAGCCCTCGAGGTCGCGCATCAGCCGCTCGGCGCCGGAACGGCGCCACATGTCGATGTCGTCGTCGAGGCGGGCCTGCCACGCCTCGATGGCGCAGACGGGGTACACGCGCACCTCGCCACCGCGGCCGGCCCGGCGCGTGGCCTCCACGATGCGGCGGCCGACGTACTCGAGGACGTGGCCCCGCGACTCGGGATCGTGGAAGTGCTGCGGGTACATGTTGCAGACGAGGAAGGTCTTCTTCAGGTCGCGTGAGACGACCTGCTCGAGGAAGCTCATCTCGGTGCTGCCGACGGTCGGCGGCGACAGGAACAGGACGATGCCCGCGTCCACGCTGTCGAGCTCCTGCATGGTGCGCTGCGTGTAGACGTTGTCGGCCTCGGCGTCGTCGAGCCCCGGCGTGTCCACGATGCGGATGCCGTTGCGCAGGAACGAGACCGGCACGCTCTGCTCGACGTAGGTGACACCCTTCTGGTTGGCGGGGTTGGCCTTCTGCGACGTGTACTGGGTGGCGTCCTCGACAGCGACGTGCTCGCTGTGCCCGTCGGCGAAGTGCACGATGGCACCCGGCGTCTCGCCGTACCCGACGTGGACCGGCACGCCCGTCTCCGGGGTGACGTGCATGGCGCTGACCTCGCGGCCGATGAGACCGTTGAGCAGCGTCGACTTGCCCCGCTTGATGAGTCCGAACAAACCGACGTTGAACGCCGTGGCCTCGAGCTCGTGACGGACGAGCACCAGCTCGCCCGTGATGAGGCTGTCCGACAGCGCGCTGCTGTCCACGTCCAGCCCGGGACGCTCGCTGAAGCGCGCCCAGACGGACTCCAGCTGCTCGAGTGCCTTCAACAGCCGCCCGCGCTCGACATCGAACGCGTCGAGGAACACCGCCACGCCGTCTCCTCGCCGTCGGGAGGCCGCAGTCGCTCGAACCCGACCTCGTGGTACTAGTCACCCTGAGTCATCGGCGGGCGTTGGCGGATCCTTGACCAAATAGGGGCAGCGCCGTGCGTGCTCGCTCCGCTCCGCGCCACCGGCGACTCGGGGCAGCGCCGTGCGTGCTCGCTCCGCTCCGCGCCACCGGCGACTCGGGGCAGCGCCGTGCGTGCCGATTCAGCCGAGCTCCGGCTCGTAGCGGTAGGCGTCGTCCTTCCAGACGTACGTGTCGGTCCCCCAGGCCGCCACCGGGAGCGGCGAGTCGTCGCAGGTCGCATAGATCTCGTCGCTGCCGTCGCCGTTCCGGTCCTCGAGCTTGACGCCGATGACACCGTAGGTGTTGCTGCCGGCGTCGCAGCCGCCCTCGGCGGTGAGCGCCTGAAGCGACTGACCCGGCGCGAGCCGCCAGATCGTCAGCGACCCGCCGCCGGAGGTCGTGGACTCGAAGATCACCACCTCGGTGCGCCCGTCGGCGTTGACGTCCCCGAGCCGGACGTGGTCGATCCGATCGGCCGGTCCACCGTCCGCGCCGGTGCTCACGTGGTAGGCCAGGCCGTCCCACCAGGCCACGTCGACGTGGGCGACGTTCGAGCCGGTCCGCACGTAGGTGAACACGAGCTCGTCGACCTCGTCGCCGTCGAGGTCGTAGGCCACGTGCTCGAGATCCGTCGCCTGGTCGGGCTGGTAGCCGGCGACGAACCGTGCCTGCTCCGTGTCGCTCGGAGGGTGGGGCGTCGGCTGCGGCTCGGGTGAGGCGGAGGGCGCCGCCGACGGAAGCGCGCTGGGCGACGGTGAGGGGGCCGCCGCCGGCGTCTCGTCGCCGGGCAGGGGGCTGGCGACGAGCTCGGAGGGGCTCTGCTGGCCGGGTGTCGGCTCGCCGCTGCCGCAGGCCGCGAGGACCACGGTCGCGGTCACGAGCAGCAGGACCGCCAGGCGTCGGCGGGAGGAGGAGGTGTGCCGCATCAGCCAGCCCTTTGCACGTGGTCGTCGGCGTCGACGCGGACCTGTCCCTCCGCGGCCAGCTTCGCGAGCGCGGCGCGGGTGGAGGCCTCGGCGGCGGGCAGAAGGGCACGGTCCACGTCCGCGTAGATCGTGGCGACCAGCGTGGCGACCGTCGCCGGACCTGCTGCGAGCACCGACAGGATCTGCTGCTGTCGGAAGGCCCGGTGTGCGAGGTAGTACTCGATGACCGCGGCCGGGTCGGCGTCGAGCGTCGGTCCGTGTCCCGGAAGGAGACGGTGCGACCCGAGATCCAGGATGCGCCGCAGGCTCGCGAGATACGCCTCGAGATCGCCGTCCGGGTGCGCCACGACGGAGGTGCCGCGCCCGAGGACGTGGTCGCCGGTGAGCAGCGCACCCGTCGGGTCGCGGAAGGCCACGTGGTCGGCGCAGTGTCCCGGCGTTGCCACGGCGTCCAGGCGCAGACCCGCGACCTCGACCACATCGCCGTCGCGCAGCACCCGACCCGTCGGGCCCGCCACGGTCGGCGTCGTCGCCGCGAGGGCACAGCCGAAGTGGTCCGCCCAGGTTCGCGCTGCCTCGGCATGGTCGACATGGTGATGGGTGACCGCCACGAGCGCACAGGCGGCGTCGAGGCCGGCGAGCACCCCCTCGACACGGTCGCGGTGCCCGGGGTCGTCCGGCCCGGGGTCGAGCACGATGGCCGCGCCGGAGCCCGGTGACGCGAGGACGTAGGTGTTCGTGCCGTCGAGCGTCATCGGCGAGGGGTTCGGCGCGAGCACCCTGGTGACCAGATCACCGAGGGGCGCCACGACGGGTAGATCCCCGAAGGAGGGGAGATCCCAGCCGCCCCGCGGATCCGCGGGCGGGGTGAGGTCGTCGAGGGGCGTCCGTGACTGCATCGCCTCCAGGCTAGTGCCCGGGGAGCGCGATCGGAGAAAGGCAACGGCCGGTCCGGTGCGGGGCCGGACCGGCCGTTGAACCGGAGTACGCGGGCGCGGGCACGCACTCCGTGTGGCGCGACACGGCGAACCGTGCCTTCGGTATGGGATGGGGCTGCGGCGCCCGGCGATGCACGGGGTGCGGGCCGCGCATCGAGCCGGTGCCGCCGGTGGTGGTGGTTCAGGTCGGTGGGTGGCTGGGCTGCTGTCGGTCGCAACGTTGCCCGGCCCCGCGGGCGGACGCATCGTCACGTCCCTGCCGTCCGGCCACCTTGCTTTGGCTCATGGGCCATATGGCCGATCCCACGCGTCACGAACGGAGACGCCCGAACCAGTCGGCGATCGCGCGTCCGATCTCGTCCGGGGAGTCCTCCTGGACGAAGTGGATCCCGGCGACCGTGACCTCGTTCTGGTTCGGCCAGGTGCGGCAGAACTCACGCTGGGGGCCGGTCAGGATGGAGCCCGGTTCGGCGTTGAGGAACAGCTTCGGCACCTCGCTGTGCGCGAGCCACTCGGCGTACCCGGTGACGATGCGGTGCACGTCGGCGGGCTTCCCGTCGATGGGGATCTCGCGCGGCCAGGTCAGGGTCGGTCGCCGGGACTCGCCCGGTTCGGTGTAGGGCCGCCGGTACTCCTCCATCTCCCGCTCGGTGAGGTCGCGGATGACCGACGACGGCAGGATCCGCTCGACGAAGACGTTCTTCTGCAGGCAGATCTCCTCGCCGGCCGGGCCGCGCATGCTCTCGAAGATCGTCCGGGCGTCCTCGGGCCAGTCCACCCAGCTGACCGGGCGGACGATCGCCTCCATGTAGGCGATGCCGGCCACGGCGTCGCGGTGGCGGTTGGCCCAGTCGAAGCCCAGCCCCGAGCCCCAGTCATGGACGACCAGCGTGACGTCGTCGGTCACACCCACCGCGTCGAGGAAGCCGTCGAGGTAGTCGCGGTGCTCGACGAACCGGTAGCGGTCGGGACCCGACTCGTCGAGCTTCTCGGAGTCGCCCATCCCGATGAGGTCGGGCACGACGCACCGTCCCAGCGGTTCGAGGTGGGGAAGGACGTTGCGCCAGAGATAGGAGGAGGTCGGGTTGCCGTGCAGCAGGACGATCGGTGGACCGTCCTCGCGGCCGGCCTCGATGTAGGCCATCCGCTTGCCGTTGACCTCGACGCTCTGCTTCTCGTAGTGGAGGTTGTCGTCGATCCCGGACACGCGATTCTCCCTCGTCGCTTCGTCCGGACCGTAACCGACGGCTCGGCGGCACACGGCGGCGGTGGGCTTCCCGACAGGTCGGGGCGCCGGTGCCGTGCCGATCAGCGGCGGGAGGCGGTCTGACGCCGGGCACGGGCACGTCGCGCGAGAAGGAGCGCGGCGACGGTCGCGAGACCGAGCGCAGCCAGGAGCCAGTCGATGAGCACGAGCGCGAACCTCCGCACGCAGGGAAGCGGCGGCCCGAAGGCCGCCGCTCACCTCTCCCGCCCGGACGGCTCCCGCTCCGTCACCCAGAAGGAGGTGTTCGTAGACACTATCGGGCCGTTCGGCACGCCGAAAGGGGGCACATTCCTCACCGCCCGCCGTCGTGCGTTGTGCGCGCGCGCCGGCTCGGACGGCCGGGTCGGGCCGGAACCAGGCGCGCGCGGGTCACCCCGGCTCGGGTGCGCCACCGTCGGGGTGCTGGACGAGCACCTGGCCGTCGTCCCCCTCGACGAGGGCCGGCAGGATGCGCCGGACCTCCACGCGTCCTGCGGCGGCGGCTTCCCAGCAGGCCGTTGCCGACGGGTAGGCGGCGAGCGCCTCCAGGTTCTTGCGGGTGGGATAGACGACGACGGCATCGCCGGCCTCGTGGCGGGCCAGGGCGTCGCCGGGACGGATCCACAGCGAGTCCGTCGTCTCCACGTCGTCGTGCATCAGCGCCGAGCCCTGGGCCGCCGGCGAGCGGACGACGAAGAAGCGCGTGTCGTAGCGACGGTGCATCCCCTCTGGCGTGACCCACCACGACCAGGGCGCCAGGGCGCCGAGCTCGAGGACGAGCTGCTCGCGCTCGAGCCAGCCGCGCCAGTCCCAGTCGTCGTCGCGCGCCGCGAGCCGCCGACGGGCGGTCGCGAAGGACGCCGTGGCGAGGTCCGCACTGGTGACCGGCCGCCCGGCCCGCGACGCCAGGAGCACGCCCGCCTCCTCGAAGGTCTCGCGGACGGCGGCGACGAGAAAGCCGCGCGCCAGGGCGAGGTCGGCCACGCCGAGCGTCGCGGCCACCGACCCCAGGTCGACGCCGCCCGAGCGGCCATCCGGCAGGTCGCGGTCCTGCGTGTCCACCTTGCCACCCGGGAAGGCCAGCGCACCGCCGGCGAAGTCGGACGCGAGGTGCCGCTCGAGCATGAACACCTCGAGCCCGTGGTCGCCGTCCCGCAGCAGCATGACCGTGGACGCGTCGACGGCCGGCCGGGTGTCGCCGGTGACGCGCCCCGCCAGCCTCCCGGCGCCCCCGCCCCGTCCGGCGCCCGCCCCGGTGCCCGACCGCGCGTCCCGCGCCATCCCGATCTCCCGCCGACGATCTGAGCCGCTGTCGAAGGCCACCCTAGATGGTCCAAGCGGCAGCAGCGGAGCCCGCTGGCAACGCCCGAGCCCGCCGGCCAGCCACACCCGATGATCGACAGCCGACGCTTCCTGCGCGCTCCTCGCTCGCCTCGATGCCCGCTCGAGGGCGGGTTGTGACGAATGTCCCGAAATACGCGCAGCCGGGAGCCAGGACACCGATCGATCGGTCAGGGCCCGCACGCGGGGAGGGCGTAAAGTCCTCCTCACGGCATCGGGCACGTTCCCCCACGGTCCGACGCCTCAACAACAAGGAGCCGTACGCGGAGCAGCGGGTCGTCGCCCCCAAACGACCCACCGGGCACCACAGCGTTACCCGAGTCCCACATCGTTCTGCGCCAACGGCTTTGCGGGTGCCGGCATCTCTGCCCCCAGTCCCCGGCCGGCACCCGCTTCTCCTTTTCTCCGGCCGCTTCTTCGCTCACCGACGGCCACCAGCCAGCCAGCGGGCTAGCCTCTGCCGGCATGAGCGACTGCATCTTCTGCGCCATCGTGGCCGGCGAGTCCCCGGCGCACCGCATCGACGAGGACGAGCACACCCTCGCGTTCCTCGACATCGCCCCGTTCGCACGCGGGCACACACTCGTGGTACCGAAGACGCACGCGCCCGACCTCTTCGCGACCGACGAGGACACGGCCGCCGCCGTCATGCGGGCCACACACCGGGTCGCACACCGGCTGCGCGAGCGGCTCTCCCCCGAGGGCATGAACGTGCTGCAGTCGAACGGGCGCGTCGCCTTCCAGACCGTCTTCCACCTGCACGTGCACCTCATCCCGCGGTGGGCGTCCGATGCCCTGTCGGTCCCGCCCTGGCCGAAGCCGCCGGCCCCGCAGGACGAGCTGCGCCGGCTCGCTGCCCAGCTCCAGCCGTAGACGACGAGCCGCACCCGCTACTTGGGCCCCTCGCTGCCGACGACGAGCTCGTCGCACGGCGCTCCCTTGCTCTCGGTCGACTGGCAGAGGTCGACGAGCGCGGACTCGGGGTCCATGTTGCTCGGCATCGCGTCGAGGTGGGCCCGGGCGCCGGCCATCCAGTCATCGAAGGACTGACAGTCCGTCAACGTCGGCTCGAGCGCCAGCAGGTTTCGGCCGGCCGGGTCGACCGCATAGGCGCCCCCCGTACCGCCGGCACCCGGCGTCGGCGCGATCGCGGCGCCGGCGAAGGCGTCGTCGCACGCCCCGCTGGCCTGGGTCACACCCGTGGGGCCACCGCCGCTACCGCCACCACCACAGGCAGCTGCGGCCAGCAGCGCGACGAGCAGGACGGTCCTTCGCGTTCGCATGCTCCCTCCTGCCGACCAGCATGCCGTCGATACCTCCGCCGCGTCGAGGAGACACTGCGGTAGAACGTCCGAGGCCGAGGGCGAGGATCACCGGTGGCACGCGCATCCACGGGCACCCGCCGACGCGCGCCCACGGAGAGCGCCGGCGGGCCGGCGAGAGCGGGCAAGGCCCGGCGCTCGACCGCACCAGCCCGCCGCGACGGCACGGACGGCGGCGATCGGCGCCGCCCGCGCACCCGTGAGAGCGAGGAGCGCCGAGCGCCCCGCCCCGACACGCCGGCGTCGGTGGAGATCGTCGTCGCGGTCGCGGTCGCCGTCCTCGTGGCCACGATCCTCGGCGGGGCGCTCGGCTGGGATCCCGCCGTGCTGCGCGCCACCCCCTGGAGCGGCTTCGAGCCGGTGGACCTCGCCCTGCCGGTGCTGCTCGTCGCGCTCGGGGTCGTGCGGGGCTACACAGACGCGGCGACGCCGCCGGTCGGGTGGCGGCCGACGGCCGTGGCGATCGGCGGCTCCCTGCTTCTCGTCGCCGCCGGCGTGGCAGCCGGATGGCTGCGCGCCGGGTCGTGGGCGTCGACCCGCGTGACGAGCGTGACCGGCCAGGTCGGGATCGCGCTGCTCGTCGGGTGGCTGGCCGCCCGACTGCTGGCGCGGAGAACCCAGGTGCTCATGGCGCTCGGCGCGCTGGTGGTGTGGTGGGGGCTGCTGACCCGCCTCCCGGTCCCGGGACACGGCGCCGGCGCGCTCACCGCGGCCGGCAACCTCGCCGGCTGGGTGGACCGCCACGTCCTCGGGCTCGCCCACCTCGCCGGGAACACCGACCCGCACGGCCTGCTCGTCGGCGTCATGTCGGCCGTGTTCGTGCTCGCCGGCGCGTGGACCGGCGGGTGGCTGCGTGGCCGCCCACGCGGTCCGGCCACGGCCACGGCCCTGCTGCTCGCCGGCGCGTACACGGCGCTGGCCGGCGTCGTCGCCGCGCAGGTCGCCCCGATGATCCCTGCCCTGATGACGAGCGCCTTCGTGCTGCTCGCCACCGGGGCCGCGCTCTGCGTGCTCGCGGCCGCGCACCTCGTCGTCAACGTCCTGGGGCTCTCGCGGGTGACCGGCGGCGTGGCCCTGCTCGGCCGGTACGGGCCCGCCGTGCTGGCCGTCGCGGTCCTGGCGGCCGGCTGGCTCGGAGGATGAGGCCGGAGCCGGCACCCCGAGGGTGGTCCCGCGACGGGGCTGCGGTCCCACGACGGGGCTACGGGGCGGACAGTCCGGCCGCCGGTCTGGTTGGCTGTGCCGTGACCGCCAACTGCCACAGGGACGAGGCACCGCATGGACGACCCTGCTGCGCCGCCTGCCGGCCCGGACGCGTCCGCCCCTGACCTGTCCCGGCTGCCGCAGGTCGACGCGCTGCTCCACGATCCCGGGCTGTCCGACGCGATCACCCGGTTCGGTCGCCGCCCCGTGACGGCAGCCCTTCGCGCCACCCTCGAGGGCTGCCGCCGCGACGCGCTCGCCGGCACCCCCGTCCCCGACCAGGCGACCATCCTGGCACGCACCGTCGAGGCGCTGAGCCGCAACCGCGAGCGCCGACTCCACCGGGTCGTGAACGCCACGGGCGTCGTCCTCCACACGAACCTCGGCCGGGCACCGCTCTCGGCGGAGGCGCGGGCAGCGGTCATGGCTGCCTGCGGCTACACGAACCTCGAGTACGACCTCGACGCCGGACGCCGTGGCTCGCGCACGCAGCACGTCGGCACGCTCGCTGCCGAGGCCTGCGGCGCCCCGGCCGCCACGGTCGTGAACAACGGCGCGGCCGCCCTCCTGCTCGTCCTCGCGACCCTCTCGGCCGACCGGGCGACGATCGTCAGCCGTGGCGAGCTCATCGAGATCGGCGGCTCCTTCCGGCTGCCCGAGATCATGGCCGCGTCCGGCGCCCGGATGCACGAGGTGGGCACGACGAACCGGACGCGCGTCGCCGACTACCGCGCCGCCATCGACGAGACGACCGGGCTGCTGCTCAAGGTGCACCCGTCGAACTACCGCGTCGTCGGCTTCACCGAGACCGCCTCGACGGCCGGGATCGCGTCCCTGTCACGCGACACGGGCGTCCCCTTCGCCTACGACCTCGGCTCCGGCCTGCTGCGCCCGCGATCCGACGGACCGCTGGCCGACGAGCCCTCCGTCGCCGACGCGCTGGAGGACGGCGCCGACCTGGTCCTGTTCAGCGGCGACAAGCTGCTCGGCGGACCGCAGGCCGGGATCATCGCCGGCCGCGAGGATCTCGTGGCGGCGTGCAGCCGTCACCCGCTGGCCCGCGCCTTCCGCATCGACAAGCTGCAGCGGGCAGCGCTGGAGGCCACCCTCGAGGCGCACCTCCGCCACGACGAGCCGACCGAGCTGCCGACCTGGGCCATGCTCGCCGCGGACGCGTCGACGCTCGAGCAGCGGGCGCGGGCGCTGGCCGCCTCGGTGGCCGGCGGGGCCGACGCCGTGCCGGTGGCCTCGCTCGTCGGGGGCGGCTCCTCCCCCGGGGCGGAGCTCGCGTCCTGGGGCGTCGTCCTGCCGGCGGCCGCCCCCGACGCGCTGGCCGCGCGGCTGCGGGCCGGCACACCGCCGGTGATCGGGCGGGTCGAGGACGACCGCGTCGTGCTCGACCTGCGTACCGTGCCACCCGCCCAGGACGGCCAGCTCGCCGACCTGGTCCGCGCCGCACGTCGGGAGGGCTAGCGGGTGTACGTCGTCGCCACCGCCGGGCACGTCGACCACGGCAAGTCGACGCTGCTGCTCGCGCTCACCGGCATGCAGCCGGACCGCTGGGACGAGGAGCGGGAGCGCGGGCTCACCATCGATCTCGGCTTCGTCTGGACGACGCTCGACCCGCCGGACGGTGACGGAGCCGCGGCCGGTGACCAGGACGCCGGTGACGCGACGGCGGCCGGGGACGGCGTCACCGTCGCCTTCGTCGACGTGCCCGGCCACGAGCGGTTCGTCGCGAACATGCTCGCGGGCGCCGGCGCGGTGCCGTTGGCGCTCTTCGTCGTCGCGGCCGACGACGGCTGGTCCGCACAGTCGCAGGAGCACCTCGAGATCCTCGACCTCCTCGGCGTCGGCGGCGCGGTGGTCGCCGTCACGAAGACGGCGGTGACCGGACCCGACCGGGCGCTGGAGGTCGGCGCCGACGTGGAGCAGCGTCTGGCCGGCACGAGCCTCGCCGGGGCACCGGTGGTGCTCACCGACGCCGTCGCGGGCGAGGGGCTCGACGAGCTGCGAGCGGTGCTGCGCGCCCGGCTGCTCGCCAGCCCGGCGGTGCCCGACACGGGACGCGCCCGGCTGTGGGTGGACCGCGCCTTCACGATCGGCGGCGCCGGCACGGTGGTGACGGGCACGCTGGCGGGGGGGCGGCTCGCCGTCGGCGACGAGGTGGCGCTGCTCCCCGGCGCACGGTCGTCGCGGATCCGCGGCCTGCAGGCGCTCGGCGCGCCGATCGAGATGGCCCGGCCGGGCAGCCGCGTCGCGGTCAACCTCGCCGGGGTCGGGCGGGACGCGCTGGGGCGCGGTGACCTGCTCGTCCGCGGGTCGCCGGACGACTGGGTGGTGACCGACACGGTCGACGTGACGGTGCGGGCCACCGCCACGGAGACGGTCGGCCGGCGGGGCGCCTGGCACCTGCACGTCGGGAGCGCCTCCACCGGCATCGGCGTCCACCCGATCCTGGGCGACGACATACCCCCGGGCGGCACGGGCCCGGTGCGGCTGGTGCTCGAGCACCCCCTCCCGCTCCAGAGCGGGGACCGCTTCGTCCTCCGGGAGGCCGGGAGGCAGGCGACGTGCGGCGGCGGGGAGATCCTCGATCCGCGGCCACCCGGACGCGTCCGCGGGACCGACGCGCGGCTGGCGCGGGCGGACGCGCTCGACACGATCGCGGCGGCCCGCGGCGCCGAGCGGCTGCCCGCGCTGCTGACGGCCACCGGCGGCGCACGACCACGTCGCGCAGCGCTGGCCGCGGTGGGACTGGCCCCCGACGCGGAGCCGCCGGCAGGCGTCGTGGTCGTCGGCGAGCACTGCTGCACGACGGCCGCCGTGGATCGCTGGGCCGCAGCCCTGCTCACAGCCTGCGACACGGCCGGTGCCGGCGCGGCGACCGGCGGAAGGGAGGGTGCCGGCGGGACGGTGCCGGGCGCCTCGCGCCGTGCGCTGACGGATGCCGCCGTCGCCGCCGGCTGCCCGCCGGATCTCGTCGGGGCGCTGCTGGCACGGCTCGTGGACGACGGTCGGCTCGCGCAGGTGGGGCCGACCTACACCCGCCCCGAGCATGCCGCCGACGCCCGGGCGGCCCGCGACCGGCGACAGGAGGCGCTGGTCGCGCGGCTCGGCGCCGACCCGCTGTCCCCGCCGGCGCTGGACGACGCCGCCCGCGACGCCGGCCTGACGCCACACGACGTCCAGGGGCTCCTGCAGGCGGGGACCGTCGTGAGGTGCGGCGAGATCGGCTTCCTGCGCACCGCCGTCGACGAGGCCGTCGACATCCTCCGTCGGCTGCAAGCGGCAGTCGGGCCGTTCACCGCGTCGCAGGCCCGCGAGGCGCTCGGCACGTCACGCAAGTACGCCATCCCGCTGCTCGAGCACCTCGACGGGACGGGGGCGACGGTGTTCGACGGCCAGCACCGCACGCTCCGCCGCGGGTGACTCAGGCGACCTCGAAGATGGCCTCCACCTCGACCGGGCTGTCGAGGGGCAGGCTCGGCACGCCGACGGCGGCGCGGGCATGGACCCCGGCGTCGCCGAGGACGTGGCCGATCAGCTCGGAGGCGCCGTTGGCGACGAGATGCTGCTCGGTGAAGTCGGGCGTGGACGCCACGAACACGGTCACCTTCACGCAGCGCACCCGGTGCAGGGCTCCGCTGGCGGCGCGGGCCACCGCGAGGACGTTGATCGCCGCGGTGCGGGCGAGGTCCACGGCGCGGTCACGGTCGACCTCGCCGCCGACCTTCCCGGTGGTCGGCAGCGCCCCGTCGACCACCGGCAGCTGCCCGGCGGTGAACAGCAGCGTGCCCGCGCGGGCGTAGGGCTGGTAGGCAGCGGCGGGGGACGGCGGCTCGGGCAGCTCGATGCCGAGCTCGGCGAGTCGCTCCTCGGGCAGACGGTCGGTGTCGGCCACGGCTCAGCCTTCCTTCGGGCGCTTGAAGTAGGCCACGTTGTCGGCCACGGTGACGAGCTCCCAGCCCTGATCACCCCACTGGTTCAGGATCTGCTGCAGGGCGTGGCTGATGAGCGGTGCGGTGGCGTACTCCCAGAGGGTCACGGGGACGGCTCCTCGTCGGGTGGCGGCGGTCGACGAGCCTTCCTACCCGAGGGGCACGCCCGGCGGCAAGCGGAGCCGTCTGGCAGACCGCCTCCGGTGCGGGCGGCGGACGGCGCAGCAGGCCGGCGGGGCGCGGCGCCACCCCGCCAGCGGGAGCCGGCGACCGGTGCGGTCAGCCGGCCTTCTTGGACTGGGACTGGCTCTGGGCGCGCGCGAGCACTGACCGCCGCTCGGACTCGCCCAGTCCTCCCCAGACGCCGAAGCTCTCACCGGCGCGCAGCGCGTGCTCGCGACACGCCATGAGCGCCGGACACCCCCGGCAGACCTCTTTGGCGGCGGCTTCGCGGGCCAGACGCTCGCGCTTCGGTTCGAAGCGGTTCGGTCCGAAGAACAGGGCGGCATCCTGGCCGCGGCAACGCGCCTGCATTTCCCAATCGTGCGACACGTCGAAGGCGTGGAGCAAGCAGGTTCCCTCGTGTCCAGCGTTTTTCATGACATGGACAACCTAGAGGCCCTGACCCACCGTGACTAGGCCCCCCATGCTTGCTGGAGACGATGTTGCGCTAGCTGCCAGCAAGACGCGGCGCGGGGGCGCGGGGTCGCCAGCGCGTCAGCGCTCCTCGGCGCCCGCTTCGGCGGGCGAGACGTGGCGCTGCGTCGCGGCACGGTCGGGGTCGAACCGCTCCACGAGCACGAGCGGCCCCTCGACGCCGGTCACGACCACCGGGGTGCCCACCTTGGCCCGCTTCTCCTCGCCGATCCAGCGGGCGCGCCACAGCGCCCCGTCGATGTAGACGTGACCCTGCGGGTTGAGCACCGAGCGGACCATGCCGACGCGACCGACCAGGTCCGCGACGGCCACGTCGCCCGGGCCCGCCTGGGCCCGCAGGACCGCCGTCATGACGCCGACGAAGAAGACGAGCGCGGCGAGGGTCATGGCGGCCACGAGCCACCCCGCCACTCCGAGGGAGGGCGCGTCGTAGAGCCACAGCGACCCCGTGACGAAGGCGGCCGTCGCCGCCAGGGTCACCGGCCCGAACCCGGCGATGGCCACGTCGACGGCGTACAGGAGGAGCCCGACCACGAGCAGCGCCACGGCCCACCAGTGCACCGGCAGCACCGTGAGGCCGAACGCGCCGATGCCGGCGGTGACGAGCCCGGCGATGCCCGCCACGCCGAAGCCGGGCTGGAAGACCTCGAAGAGGAGCAGCGCGAGGCCGAACACGACGAGCAGGTAGATGAAGACCGGGGTCGTCGCCGCGTGCAGCAGGCGGCGCAGGAGCCCGAGGCTGTGCAGCCGGGGAACGATCTCGTCGGAGCGGATCCGCAGCGTCTGCGCACCGGACGCGGTGTCGACCGTGCGCCCGTCGAGCTCGACGAGCAGCCCCTCGAGCCCGTTCGCCGAGACGACCGGGATGCCGGCCTCCTCGAGCGCCTGCGGGGTGACCCCCTCGGTGCTGCCGGCGTCGAGCAGCCGCGCCGTGAGGTCGTCGGGGGCCCCCGCCGGCAGGAGCGTGCGCAGCCGTTCGGCCTCCGGGTAGGCGCCCGGGGCGTTGCCGAGGTCGGCGGGAGCGACCGGCCCGAGCGTCGCGTCGTCGGCCATGGCGAGCACGTCCGCGGACAGGCCGAGGAGCGCGGCGGCGCCGGACGCACGGGCGCCCGCGCCACGGGGACCGACGTAGACGACGACCGGCACGGTCGCCTCCCGGACGGTTCGCAGGAGCGCGTCCACGTCGGCGGAGATGGCGCCCGGCGTGTTGATCTGGAGCACGACGAGGGCCGAGCCGCGCGCCTCGGCCTGGGCGATGAGGTCGGTGATCGCCCCGGCGACCGGCGGGTCGATGAACCCCTCGAGCGGGAGGATGTCGACCGTCACGTCCGTGGCGGGGCTGTCCGCCGGTCCCGGCGATGCCGGGTCGGCGGTCTGGGCCTGCGCCAGGCTGGCCGGCACGAGCGCCAGCAGCATCACGACGACGAGCAGGCCGAACAGGCGGCGGGAGACCGGGGGGAGCGGCGACATGGCCGGCAGCGTACCTGCGCGAACGGCCGTGGCCGCACCCGCGCGGCGGCCTCGACGGACGCGGCTGCTCCGCGCCGGGACGCGACGGTGGCGGGCCTGCCGGATCGTCGGTGGTGGCGAGGGCACCGTCCCGACGCGGGACATCTAGGCTCGGGGGTGATGTCGAACCCCACCGCCCCGCCACTGCCGACCGGCTTCGATGAGCTGCTGTCGGCCAACGTCGCGATCGTCACCGGGAAGGGTGGCGTCGGCAAGACCACCGTCGCGGCGTCCCTCGCGCTGGCGGCGGTCGCCTCCGGGCGCCGGACGCTGCTGGTCGAGGTCGAGGGGCGCCAGGGGTTCTCGCGCACCTTCGGGACCCAGCCGTGGGACTACGAGGAGCGCGAGTTCCGGCCCGGCCTGTGGGGGGCCGCCATCGACCCGGGCGAGGCCGTCTACGAGTACCTCGAGATGTTCTACGGCCTCAAGCACGTGCAGTGGGTCATGGAGCGGTCCCACGCGATCGACTTCGTCACGACGGCCGCGCCGGGGCTGCGCGACCTGCTGCTCATCGGCAAGATCTACGAGATCGAGGCGCGCCGTCGCGACGACGGCCGGCGCATGTACGACACGATCGTCGTGGACGCCCCGCCGACGGGGCGCATCGTGCCGTTCCTCCAGGCGCCCGAGGGCGTCACCGAGATCGTGCGCGTCGGGCCGATCAAGCGTCAGGCGGGCAACATCCACGAGATGCTGAACAACCCGAAGCGCACCCGGGCGTTCATCGTCACGCTGCTCGAGGAGATGCCGATCACCGAGACGATCGAGGGCGTCGTCGCGCTCCGCGAGGCCGGCGTCGACGTGGGGCCCGTCATCGCCAACGAGGTCGTCGTGCCCCGCGCCGACAAGGACGACCTCGCCACCCTCGAGTCGCTCGGCGCCGCCGGTCTGGTCGAGCGAACCGGGGCCACCGGCACGACGCTGAGCGACGCCACGGCGTCCGACACGCTCGAGCTCGTGCGCGCCCACCACGATCGGGTGGAGCTGCAGCGGGAGCTGCGCGACGACCTGATCACCCGGGCCGGACCGGCCGGTCCTGGACCTGCCGCTGCTGACCGGCGCGACCTTCAACGTCGGCGACCTGGAGATCCTCGCCGACGTGCTGGCCGTGCAGATCGGCGAGCGCGGCCCCCGTGCGCGCGAGGTCCCCGGCTTCACGCCCACCCCCCGCGCCCAGGAGCGAGCATGACCACGCCCCGCGAGCGCTCGCTGGCGGCGCCGATCGAGCACGCCCACATCCTCGTGACGACCGGCGCCGGCGGCGTCGGCAAGACGACGACGGCCGCCGCGGTCGGCATGGCCGGCGCGCGCGCCGGCCGTCGCACCCTCGTCCTCACGATCGACCCCGCCCGGCGCCTCGCCCAGGCCATGGGGCTGCCGGTGCTGGACAACACCCCGCGCCGGGTCGATCTGGACGTGGCGGGCGACGGCGAGCTGTGGGCCATGATGCTCGACATGCAGACGACGTTCGACGCGATCATCGACCGTCACGCCCGCAGCACCCGCAACGCCGAGGCGATCAAGTCGAACCGGATCTACCGCACCCTGTCGTCCACCCTGTCGGGGACGCAGGAGTACATGGCGATGGAGAAGCTCCACGAGCTCCACGAGTCCGGCGAGTGGGACCTGCTGGTCATCGACACGCCGCCGACCCGCAACGCGCTCGACTTCCTCGACGCCCCCAAGCGCATGACGAGCTTCCTCGAGGGCCGGCTGCTGCGGCTGCTGCTCAAGCCCGGGCTCGCCGCCGGCAAGGGCTACCTGCGGGCGCTCAACTTCGGGGCCACCACCTTCATGCGGGTCGCCGGCAAGGTCACCGGGATGGAGCTGCTCGAGGACCTCGCCGCCTTCTTCAAGAACTTCGAGGGCATGTACGAGGGCTTCAAGGAGCGCGCCGACCAGGTGCTCGAGCTCCTGCAGCGCACCGACTCGCAGTTCGTCGTCGTCACGTCCCCGCAGCCGCCGCCGCTACGCGAGGCCCGCTTCTTCCTCGAGCGCCTCGAGCAGGAGGGGCTGCACAACGCCGGCGTCGTCGTGAACCGGATCCACCCGGCGTGCCCCGGCGCACCCGAGCAGGACGCGCTCCTGCACGCCGCGCGCGAGCAGCCCGACGACGCGGAAGGCCAGGCGGTGGCCGGGGCGTTGCGTCTGCTGAACGACATGAGAAATCTCGCCGAGCGGGAGCGCCGCGACGTGGAGGCCGCGCTGTACGGCCAGAACATGCGTGCAGAGGTCGAGGTTCCCCTGCTTCACTCGGACGTCCACGACCTCACCGGACTCGCGGCCATCGCCGACGCCCTCTCGCACGAACCGGCCGTCCGCGAGGCCAGCTGAGGCGCGACGCGGCGTGACGAGCCCGCGGCGGCGGGCAGCGACGATCGAGGTGGACGGGATGCGTCCTGACGACGACCAGCACTCACTGAACGACCCGGTGGCCGCGAGCATGCGGTGGCACGCGGCGGGTCCCGACACCGACAACCCGCCCTGGGCGTCCGGCGACGAGGACGACGAGGAGTCGCCCGACACCCGCGACGCCGGCGACGACGACGCCGGCGACGACGACCTCGCTGCCGGGGACGCCGACGAGGGGCGCCCCGGCACCGAGCTCGAGGTGCCCGGCGGGATGGTGGCGATGCCGCGACCGCCCAAGCGCACCGGGGTCTTCCTCGACGCCGACGACCTGCGCGAGCACGTCGGTGGGCTGCTGCGTGCCTTCCTCGGCGGCTACGAGGTCGACATGTGGGGCAACTACACGTTCACCCACGAGGGAGCACGGGTCTTCGTCACCGTCGGGATGAGCCCCATCGGACCGCAGGTCGGCGTGTTCTCGATCACCAACCTCGAGATCGACCTCACCCCGCCACTCGCGGGCTTCCTGCTGACCACGAACCACAAGCTCGGCTTCGGGGCCTTCTCCTACGACCCGGAGAACCGGGCGATCTGGCTGCGGCACACGCTGCTCGGCACCATGCTGGACGGACCGGAGCTGCAGTCCGCCGTGATCGCGGTCGCGTCGACGGCGGCGTACTTCGACGACCGCATCCGTGACCAGTTCGGCGGACGCGCCTTCCACGACGCCCCCGAGGACGTGCAGAAGCGCGCGAAGCCCCCCGAGGCGCGTGACCAGCAGCCGCCGGCGACCCGCGCGCCGAACGCCAGCGGGTACCTGTGAACCCGCCCCCTCAGCTCGCGAGGAGCTTGCGCTGGTAGGCGCGCCGCTGACGCTCGGTGAGACCGCCCCAGACCCCGAAGTCGACCTGGTTGCTGATCGCGTACCGGAGACACTCGTCGCGCACGAGACAGCGCTGGCAGACCTTGACGGCCTTCCGGCTCTGTGCCGCCCCTCGGACGAAGAACTGGTCTGGGTCCAGCCCTCGGCACCGCGCCCGCTCCGTCCAGTCCATCTCGGTCACGTCCACCTCCGTCGTCACCGTCAGTGGCCGGCTGCGGTAGTCAGCGCCCACCGTACGGTTCGGCTGCGGACGGTCCCATAGCCCAGACAGGTGGTATCCGGGCGTTGAACCGGACTAGTACCTTGGTACGGGAAGCGTGCCTGCAGGCTGCGGGCAGTGGTGCTGAGGCACGCCGCCGCCGGCACGGTAGACTCCCGCCGGCGTCCATGCCGGTGGCGCCGAACGCGCACACGACTGCGCCCGTCCTCACAGCCACGACCGCGTGGCGCCGACGGCCGGGTCGCTGATCTCCCGATCGAACCGGCGTGTGCGTGGGTTGCCGGCAAGCCTGCTCGTTTCGGAGGCGATGTGACCTCGCCGGACAGACCCCTGCGTGCCCTGGCGGCCCGGCTGCTGCTGCTGATCCTCGTGATCGGCGGCGTCGGGGCGCTCCTCGGCTCCCTCGTCGTGCCGGCCGCGGTCGCGGTCAACGGTGTCGTGACCTCGGTCGACACCAGCGTGTTCGACATCCCGCCGCTGCCGGACGTCGAGCCGCCCCCGGAGAACACGAAGATCTTCGCGTCCGACGGCACGGAGCTGGCGGAGATCTACTACGAGGAGCAGCGGGTCCCCGTCACCATCGGCCAGGTGCCCGAGGTCACCCAGGACGCGGTGGTCGCGACCGAGGACGCGGCCTTCTGGGAGCACCACGGCGTCAACCACCGGGCCATCCTGCGCGCCGCCCTCGCGAACGTCCGTGCCGGCGGCATCGCGCAGGGGGCGTCCACCATCACCCAGCAGTACGTAAAGAACACCTACCTGACGACCGACCGGACGCTGAACCGCAAGCTGAAGGAAGCCCTGTACGCCGTCGAGGTCGAGAAGCGGCTGTCGAAGAGCGAGATCCTCGAGCGCTACCTGAACCAGACCTACTTCGGCAGCGGCGTCTACGGCATCGGCACGGCGGCGCAGCACTACTTCGACAAGGACGTGTCGGACCTCGACCTGCCCGAGTCGGCCCTGCTCGCCGGCATCATCCGTTCGCCCGAGTCCAACAACCCGGAGAAGCACCCCGAGGCCGCCCTCGAGCGTCGGAACATCGTGCTGGACCAGATGGCGGAGCAGGGTCTCGTCAGCCAGGCGCAGGCCGAGCGGGCCAAGAACACGTCGCTCGGGCTCCAGATCCGCGAGAACCCACCGCCCGAGCAGCCCTTCTTCGTCCAGTGGGTCACCCGGCTGCTGCAGAACGAGTCGACCGCCGAGGGGCTCGGCACGCAGGTCGACGCACTGCGTGCCATGGGTGCCACCCCGGAGGAGCGGATCCGCACCGTCTTCCAGGGCGGTCTGCGGATCTACACGACCATCGACCCAGAGTTCCAGGCCGACGCGAAGACGGCGCTCGACGACCACCTGATCCCGGAGACCGACGACCCGGTCGCGCGTCAGCGCGCGATCGCCGAGGCTCCGATGGGTGCGATCGTCTCGGTCGAACCGGGCAGCGGCGCGATCCGCACGATGGCGGTGGGCCCGAAGACCTACGGCGACTGCGAGGAGCCGATCGGCTACGACGACGCCGGCCGTGCCCTGTGCGACAAGACGAAGTTCAACCCGGTCGTGCCGGCCGACGCGGGCGGCGCGCGCGTCGGGCGCCAGCCCGGGTCGTCGTTCAAGCCCTACCTCATCACCGCCGCGCTCGAGGCCGGCATCCCGCCGGGCTGGCAGATCGACGCGACCGGCCCGCAGACGATCCCGGGCTGCGACAACGGCGGCCCGTGGCGGGTCAACAACTCGGGCGGCAACGGCCTGCGTGACATGTACTCCGGCGTGAAGGCGTCCTCGAACGTCTTCCATGCCCGCCTCATCAAGGAGGTCGGCCCGGAGAAGGTCGTCGAGATGGCACACCGGCTCGGGATCCGCAGCGACATCCCGGCGGCCTGCGCGATCGCGCTCGGCGCGGCGGAGGTGTTCCCGCTCGAGCACGCCGCGGCCTACGCGACGTTCGCGAACCGTGGCGAGTACTGCGCCCCCTACGCGATCGAGCGCATCGAGGACCGGCAGGGCCACCTCATCTACCAGCACACCAAGGACTGCAAGCAGGTCGTCGACCAGGACATCATCGACCGCGTCGTCGACATCATGAAGGGTCCGGTCTCCCCCGGCGGGACGGCACCGGTCGCCAACCTCGGACGCTGGCCGACCCGCGGCAAGACGGGGACGACCAACGACTACATCGACGCCTGGTTCGTGGGCTACGTGAAGCAGCTCGCCACGGCCGCATGGATCGGGTACGAGAACGGCACCTCGCACTTCGACACCCTCGACGACGCCCGCAAGATCTGCGGGTCGACCGTCACCGAGCCGGCGTGCATCGAGAAGCGATATCTCCGCAACGTCCGTATCGGCGGGAGCTACTACTCGCGCGTCTACGGCGGGACGATCACGGCCCCCATGTGGAAGGAGTACATGTCCGCGGCCGTGGAGCGCTACGAGCCCGAGGGCTTCCCCGACCCCGGTCCGATGCCGTATGCGACCGTGCCGAACCTGTTGAACGCTGGATCGGTGGCGTCCGCCCGCTCCATCGCCGAGGAGGCCCGTCTGCACCTGCAGGTCAAGCAGATCCCCCACTGGAAGCCCGCCGGCACGTTCGTCAGCCAGGACCCGCCCGCCGGCAGCCGCGTGCCGGCCGGTCGCGCGATCGTCCTGCAGGTCTCCGACGGCACCGCCACGGCGCCGAGCGTCCCGAACGTCGTCGGGATGCAGCAGGCAGACGCCGAGAAGGCCCTCACCGACGCGGGCTACCAGCCGAAGGCCATCCAGAGCTCGACGAGCAACCGCGACGAGGCAGGCGTCGTGCTCGCCCAGAGCCCCGGCGCCGGCGCCCAGCAGGCGCCCGGCCCCGGCTCGACCGTGGTGATCCAGGTCGGTGCCTACGACCCGAACGCGGGCAAGCCGAGCCCGTCGCCGAGCCCGTCACCGACCGCGACGGCCACGGCGGAGCCGTCGCCCTCCCCCAAGCCGTCACCGTCCAACAAGAAGCCCAAGGACGGCGGCGGTCAGCCCTCCCCGCAGGGCGGCTGAGTGGGGCCGCTCGCACGATCCGCCACGGCCGTCGCAGCCGCCGGCACCGCCTGCGTGGCCTACGGCACGTTCATCGAGCGGCGGTGGTACCGACTGCGCGAGGTCGCGCTGCCCGGCGCGCTGCGCCCGCAGGCGACCGGTGCGCTGCGGATCCTGCACCTCTCCGACCTGCACCTCGACCCCCCGCAGGCGCACAAGGTGCGCTTCGTGCAGGCACTCGCCGCCCAGCACTACGACCTCGTCGTCGTCACCGGCGACCTGCTCGGCGCGGTCCGCGCCGAGGACGAGGCCGCGGCGCTGATGGCCACGCTGACGGCCGACGGGACGCCCGGGCTCGTCGTGCTCGGGTCGAACGATCTCTTCGCTCCGACGCTGAAGAGCCCGCACCGCTACCTCACCGACCCGGACTACCGCTCCCACGGCGAGGCGCTCGACCTCGATCGGCTCGTGGACGGCCTCCAGACCGCCGGCTACCAGGTCCTGCGCAACGCCCGGACGGTCGTGTCGACGCGCCACGGCGCGGTCGCCGCCGGCGGGATCGACGACCCGCACCTGCAGGACACGCTGCTGCCCGACCTCGCCGAGGTCGCGGTCGACGACGGGTCCGGCGCCGCGCTCCACCTCGGTGTCGTGCACGCGCCCTACACGGCCGCGCTCGACCTGCTGGTCGCCGCGGGCCACGACCTCCTGCTCGCCGGCCACACGCACGGCGGGCAGGTGCGGTTCCCGCCGATCGGTGCCGTGGTCGGCAACTGCGACCTCCCGCTCGGTCAGATCCGCGGGGCGTCGCGCTACCGCGACCGCTGGCTGCACATCTCCCCCGGGCTCGGGACCTCGCGCTACGCCCCGTTCCGGTTCGCCTGTCGCCCCGAGGCCACGATCCTGCACTGCACCGCCTGACCGTGCCGTCGTGGCACGCACCCGTTGGCGTCGTGACCGGGTGCTCCGGTACGCTCCCGCCTGCTCCCGTTCGGGGGCAACACCAGACCGGGATGTAGCGCAGCTTGGTTAGCGCGCCACGTTCGGGACGTGGAGGTCGCCGGTTCGAATCCGGCCATCCCGACGCCACGACGCGCGGTCCCACCCGGGACCGCGCGTCGTCATCTCGCTCCCAGCGGGGGGACCAGATGCCCTGTTCACCCCCCGCGCCCGGGGATACGGTTCGACGATGAGCACCGCTGCGACTCTCGCCACCGAACAGGGCCGGGCCCGGCGCCAGGCGGCCCTCCTCAGCATCGGCGTCAACGTCTTCCTGCTCTCGCTCAAGGGCGTGGTCGGCGTGCTGACCGGGTCCGTCGCACTGTGGGCGTCGGCGGCCGACAGCCTCATGGATCTCTCCGCGTCGTCGTTCGCCTACGTCGGCGTGCGTGCCGGAGCGCGGCCGCCGGACGACAGCCACGCCTACGGGCACCAGAAGTTCGAGAGCCTGTCGAGCCTCGTGCAGCTGACCCTGCTCTTCCTCACCGTCGTCGTGATCGCGGTCGAGGCCTACGACCGGCTGCACACCGGCGCGTCGGTGACCACCCCGGTCGCCGGCATCGGCGTCATCGTCGTCGCGATGGCGGTCGATCTCTGGATCTCCCGCCGCCTGTCGAAGACCGCCGCCGAGACCGGCGGGAGCCAGGCGCTCGAAGCCGACGCGCTGCACTTCGCCACCGACGTGTGGTCGAACATCGCCGTCATCGTCGGGCTCGTCGCCGTGCGCCTGGGGTTCCCGCTCGCCGACCCGATCGCCGCGTTCCTCGTCGCCTTCCTCATCACCGTCACGGCGTTCGGGCTGCTGCGTTCCACCGCCGGCGTCCTGACCGACCGGGCCCCCGACGAGGCGACGATCCGCCGGCTGCACGAGACGATCGCGGCCACGCCGATGGTGCACAGCCACCACACGCTGCGCGCCCGCATGGTCGGTTCGCGGATCTTCCTGGACGTGTGCGTCGAGCTCGATCCCGACCTGACGTTCCGGGAGGCGCACGACCTCTCGCACCGCATCCACGAGGCGCTCCACGAGGCCGTCCCGGCCGTCGCGGACGTGGTCATCCACTTCGAGCCGGCGGGGCATCCCGGCCACCAGGACGACAACCACCACGGGCACGGCTACGACGCGCTCGCCATGGGCGACCACGGCCGCGGGTGACGATGGACCTGGCGGACCTCCAGCGGATCATCCGCGAGACCTACGGCGATCGCGACCGCGACCGCGGTATCGACGGCACCTTCGCATGGTTCGTGGAGGAGGTGGGCGAGCTGTCGCGGGCGCTGCGGCGCGAAGGACACGCCGAACGGGTCCACGAGTTCTCGGACGTGCTGGCATGGCTCGTGACGCTCGCGGACCTCGCCGGAGTCGACATGGCCGAGGCGGCCGCCCGCTACGCCGACGGCTGCCCGAAGTGCGGCGCCCGCCCCTGCCGCTGTGACAGTCCCCGACCGGGCGCGCTCGATCACTCTCCGTAACATTTCCCTTAACCCCGGGTGCTCGACGGCCGACGATTCCCCACAGGCCCCGACACGAGGGAGTGCCCATGGGCGTGGTTCGGGCGGGAGCCGTGTGGTTCCACCGCCACTCGGAATGGGCGATCCTGCCGGTCATCCTGCTCGCGATGGCCAGCGCCGGCTTCGCATTCTCCATCGACCTGCCCTCGTTCCTGCTGCTGCTCGGGGCCGTCGTCGCGACCGTGCGCTGGAGCTTCCGTCGCTGGCCGGGACCGCAGACGGGCGCAGCGCTGCACGCACGGCTCGGACTCCAGGCGTTCGCGCTCATGCTCGTGACCTACGTGACCGGCTGGGGTCCGGCCCTCTCGCTCGTGTTCGTCTACGCGGTCGCCGAGAACGTCCGCGAGTCGGGCTCCCACGTCGCGCGGCTCGCCTTCGACTGGTCCCTGTTCGCGATCGCCGCCGCCCAGCTCGGGGTGCAGCTCGGGATCTTCCCCTCGTCCATCGCCCTGCCGGCCGGCCACGGCGTGGCCCTCGTCGGTGCCCTCATCCTGGGGCTGCTCGTGGGGCGCATCCACGTGATGACCGAGCGCAAGGAGCAGGCCGAGGATCGCGCCCGCGCCGGCGAACGCCGGTTCCGCTCGCTCGTCGCCCACTCCAACGACGTCATCGTCGTCATCGACGACGATGCCCGCATCACCTACGTGAGCGCCTCCGCGGAAGCGGTCTTCGGATACCGCGAGGACGAGCTGCTCGGCCAGCGGCTCTTCGACTTCGTCCACCCCGACGACCGGGCGCGCGTCGCCGGGGCCGGGGCGCGGATGCTCGAGAGCCCCGACGACCGGGTGCTCGTCGAGTGCCGGTTCCGGCGGCCGAACGGTGCCTGGATCACCCTCGAGAGCAACAGCCAGAACCTCACCGGCGACCCCGACGTGGGCGGGTTCGTCCTCAACACCCGCGACGTGTCGGACCGGAAGTCGCTCGAGGCGCAGCTGCACCACCGGGCCTTCCACGACGGGCTCACCGGCCTCGCGAACCGGCACCTGTTCCGGGACCGGCTCGACCACGCCGTCGCGCGTGCCCAGCGGTCACCGACGACGTTCGCGGTGCTGTTCCTCGACCTCGACGGGTTCAAGGTCGTCAACGACACGCTGGGCCACCAGGCAGGCGACGAGCTGCTGCAGACCGTCTCGGCCCGGCTCCGGCTCGCGATCCGTGACATGGACACCGCCGCCCGGCTCGGCGGCGACGAGTTCGCGGTGCTGCTCGAGGATCTCGCCGACCGCAGCGACGCGGCGCGGGTCGCGCAGCGGATGCTCTCGCAGCTGCGCCACCCCATCATGGTGGCCGGGGCGCCGGTCCAGATCAGCGCCAGCATCGGCATCGTGATCGCCGACGGCGACCCGCTGCGCGAGACCGCCTTCGACCCGGTCTCGACCGACGTGCTGCTGCGCAACGCCGACATCGCGATGTACACGGCGAAGTCCGGCGGGAAGGGCCGCTACGAGATCTTCGAGCCGGCGATGCACGCCGCCGTCATCGACCGTCTCGAGCTCGAGGGCGACCTGCGTCAGGCGCTGCAGCAGCGGCAGTTCGCGCTCCACTTCCAGCCGATCGTGACGCTCGGAGACGGGGAGATCGTCGGGGTCGAGGCGCTGCTGCGCTGGCACCACCCCGAGCGGGGCATGATCAGCCCGGGGACGTTCATCCCCGTCGCCGAGGAGACCGGCCTCATCGTGCCGATCGGCAGCTGGGTGCTGCGGGAGGCCGTCAAGCAGGTGGCCGTCTGGACCCGCGCCTACGCGTCGTCGGCCCCGCTGACGCTGAGCGTCAACGTCTCGGCGCGCCAGCTCACCCACGGCGACCTCGCCAGCGACGTTCGTGCGGCGCTCGCCGCCTCCGGGCTCGACCCCGCCCAGCTGATCCTGGAGATCACCGAGTCCGGGCTCATGCAGGACATCGAGACGACGACGGCCGTGCTGCAGGCCGTCAAGGCGCTCGGGGTCCAGATCGCGATCGACGACTTCGGGACCGGCTACTCGTCGCTGAGCTACCTGCAGCACTTCCCGCTGGACATCCTGAAGATCGACCGGACCTTCGTGGACGGCCTCGTGCGCGGCACCCAGTCGCCGGCGCTCGTCGGCGCGATCGTCGAGCTCGGCCGGTCGCTGCACCTCGACACGGTCGCCGAGGGCATCGAGACCGACGAGCAGCTGACCCGCTTCCGCGAGCTGCGCTGCCGCTTCGGGCAGGGCTTCCTGTTCGCGCGTCCGGCGCCGGCCGCCGAGCTCGAGCAGCGCCTGGCGGCACGTGCCACCGGCCGGCGGGCGACGGACCCTGCCGCCGGCCGCGTCACCCGCTGACGCCTGCCGGTCCACCGCGCGCCGGGCGTCACCGCGCGCCGGGCGTCGCCGCGGGGGTGTCTCAACGCCCACGGCCCACGGCTACTCGGCGACGACGAGCTCGGCGATCTGGACGGTGTTGAGCGCCGCACCCTTGAGCAGGTTGTCGCCGACGACCCAGATGTTGAGGCTGTGGTCGTCGCCGAGGTCCTCACGGACCCGGCCGACGAACACCTCGTCGCGTCCGGCCGACTCGAGCGGCGAGGGGTAGGCGAGCGACTCGCCGTCGCTGCCGATGCCGTCCTCGACGAGGAGACCGGGTGCGCCGTTCAGCGCCGCCATGGCCGCGTCGCGTGGCGCCTTGTCGGCGAAGGTCAGCCGACCGGCGATGGCGTGTCCGACGACGACCGGGACACGGACACAGGTCGGCGAGACCCGCAGGTCGGGGAGGTCGAGGATCTTGCGCGACTCGTGGACGAGCTTCCACTCCTCGTCGGTGTAGCGGTCGTCGGTGAAGGTGCCGCAGTGGGCGAGCACGTTGAAGGCGATGGCCTTCGAGAACTTGCTGCTCGTGACCGATGCCTCGGCCTCGGCACCCCGCAGGCGCAGGGTGTCGGGGTCGCCGACGAGCTTCGCGGCCTGCTCGACGAGCTCGCTGATGCCGGACTGCCCGGCGCCACCGGCCGCCTGGTACGACGTCGCGACCATCGAGGTCAGCCCGAACGCGTCGTGCAGGGGCTTCGCGGCGACCATCAGCACCATCGTGGTGCAGTTCGGGTTCGCGATGATGCCCTTCGGGCGGTTGCGGGCCGCCTGCGGGTTCACCTCGCTGACGACGAGCGGGACATCCGGGTCAGCGCGCCATGCCGACGAGTTGTCGACCACGACCGCGCCCTGCTCCGCGGCGACGGGCGCCCACTCCTTCGAGCGGGTGCCGCCGGCCGAGAAGAGCGCGATGTCGACCCCCTCGAAGGCCTCCGCGGAGAGGGTCTGGACCTCGATCTCGCGCCCCTGGAAGGGCAGCTTGCGGCCGGCGGAGCGCTCGCTCGCGATGAAGACCGGATCCCCGGCCACCGGGAACTGCCGGGTCTCGAGCAGGCGGCGAAGCTCCTCGCCGACGGCGCCGGTGGCGCCGACGACCGCGACCTTCACGCCGTTGTGGTCGTGTCCCATCAGAGCTCTCCTGCGGCTTCTTCGGCGACCATGTCCTCACCGAGCTTGAAGGCGTCGTGGATCGCGCGGACCGCCGTCTCGACGTCCTCGCGCTCGACGACCACGGACACGCGGATCGTCGAGGTCGAGATCATCTCGATGTTCACGCCGGCGTCGGACAGGCACTGGAACATCTTGGCGGCCACGCCCGGGTGGGTCTTCATGCCGGCGCCGACGAGCGAGACCTTCGCGACGCCGTCGTCGACCCGGACCTCCTTCGCGCCGATCTCGGCGACGAGCGCCTCGAGGATCTCGCGGGCGTGCTTCGTCTCGCCGCGCGGAAGCGTGAACGACACGTCCGTGACGCCCTTCTCGGAGACGTTCTGCACGATCATGTCGATGTTGACGTTGTTCTCCGCGAGCGCCGTGAAGATGCGCGCGGCGACGCCGGGCTTGTCGGGGACACCGAGCACGGTGACCTTGGCTTCGGAGGTGTCATGGGCGACACCCGAGATGATCGCGTCCTCCACCTTCTTCTCCTCCGGGCCAACCCAGGTGCCGGGCTGGTAGCTGAACGACGAGCGGACGTGGATCTCCACGTTGTGGTTGCGGCCGAACTCGACCGAGCGGACCTGCAGGACCTTCGCGCCCTGGGATGCGAGCTCGAGCATCTCCTCGTAGGAGACGTAGTCGAGCCGGCGGGCGTCGGCGACGATGCGTGGGTCGGCGGTGTAGACGCCGTCCACGTCGGTGTAGATCTCGCACACCGATGCGCCGAGGCCGGACGCCAGGGCCACCGCCGTGGTGTCGGACCCGCCCCGACCGAGGGTCGTCACGTCCTTCGTGTCCTGCGACACGCCCTGGAAGCCGGCGACGATGACGACGTTGCCCTCGTCGAGGGCCTCCTGCACGCGCGCCGGCGTCATGTCGACGATGCGGGCCCGACCGTGGGTCGCGTCGGTGATGATCCCGGCCTGCGAGCCGGTGAACGACTTGGCGGGGATCCCGAGCTCGTTGAGCGCCATGGCGACGATGGCCATGGAGATGCGCTCGCCGGCGGTCAGGAGCATGTCGAGCTCGCGCCCCGGCGGATCGTCGGAGATCTGCTCGGCCATGCGGACCAGGTCGTCGGTCGTCTTCCCCATCGCGGAGACGACCACCACCACCTGGTGGCCCTGCCGATGGGTGCGGGCGATGCGGTCGGCGACGCGCTTGATCCGGTCCACGTCGCCGACGGAGGTCCCGCCGTACTTCTGGACGACGATCGCCACGAGATGCGCTCCTTGGCCGTCGGCCAAGCCGAGGCCGTGTCGGGTCGGTCAGGAGGGGGGTTGCGGTCGGCAGTCGGTCGAGACGGGGGCGCCGACCGTGGCGGCGGAAGTCGCCGCCGCGTCGAGGGCCGCGTGTGGATCTGCGTCGGCCGCGCTTGGATGGTACGGCCGACCGGCCATGAGCGAAAACAGGCGGTCCCAACCGATCGGACGGGGAAGCGGCTTGCGCCCGGCGCTCCGGGGTGGTTGGCCGCGCGGGTGGTCAGGGGCGCCCCGGACCGGGCACCCCAACCTCGGCACGCCAACCTGGGTCGATTTCCTCCGGACCCCCCGGACGATTTCTACCCAGAACGCGGCGCCGCGCGGCGGGCACGCCAACCTGGGTCGATTTCCTCCGGACCCCCCGGACGATTTCTACCCAGAACGTGGCGCGGCGCGCCGGCGTGGCGGGGCGAGCGGGGCGCGGCGAGCGCGGCGAGCGCGGCGAGCGTGCCGGCGGGCGTGGCGGCGCGCTCCGCGTAGGCTCATCGCATGAGCAGCCCCTCCACGCGCGTCGCGCAGGTCCTCGCCGTGCTCGGCGGCCTCGTGCTGGTCCTCGCGGCGTTCCTGCCCTGGACGGCCGACGGGCGGGTCGCCCTCGACCTCGGTCCGGCGACCGGCGCGGGCACTGCGGCGCCGACGCTCGCGCTGCTGCTCATCGCCGTGGCGGCCGCCTCCGCCCTGGCCGGTCTCGCCGGCGTCCGTGGCCGTGTCCACGCCGGCGCGGGGGCCGCTGCGGGCGTGACGGTGCTGTGCTGGCTGGCGCTCGGCCCGGACGGGGCGCTGACGAGCGGGGTGTGGGTCGCCATCGCCGCGGCGGTCGTGCTGTTCGTCGCGGCGGCGCTGCGCACCCCTTGAGCTGCTCGCTCGCCGGCCGGTCAGAGCAGCGTGAGCCGGCGGGACGCCGCCGCCACCGTGGCGACCGCGTCGGGTGACGGGTCGACCGCCTGGACCGACCAGCGGCGGGTGTCGATGCCGGTGGCGTGGACCCGCAGGGGGTCGAGGTCCACCACCACCGCGTCCAGCGGGACGGTCAGGCCGCACCCGATGGCCTTGAGCACGGCCTCCTTGGCGGTCCACAGGCGCAGGAACGCGGTGCGGCGTTCGTCGCCGTCGAGCCGGTCGAGCACGGCGCGCTCGGCCGGGGCGAGCCGTGCGAGCATCCGGGCGGACGGCTCGTGCCCGTGGCCGGCGACGTCCTCGAACGTCCACCCCGACCGGCACGTCGCGGCAGAGCGCGACGAGGCCGACCTTCCCCGAGTGCGCCGCCGACAGGTAGCACCCGTCGGTCACCGGCTGTCCGTAGCGACCGCGGCGGATCACGACGCGGTCGGGTGGGACGCCCCGGACGCGGCCGACGACGCGGTGCATGGCGGCGCGGGTCGCAACCGACCGCCAGCGGGCGGGCTCGGCCCGGAGCCGGTCGGCGGCCCGTCGCTCGTCGGCGTCGAGCAGCGCGAGGTCCTCGTCGCGGCAGCCGTCGGGGATCGCCACGATCTCGAGGGTCACCTCGGCCGGCCGGTGCAGCGCGCCCGCGCGCGAGCGGGGGGCGACCGTCACGTCGTGACTCCGGCACCCGCCTGCTCGAGGTAGGCCACCGCGCCCTCGAGCGTGGACAGCCGCGGGTAGTCGCGTTCGGGGATGTCGACCCCGAGGCGTTCGGACAGCTCCGTCACGACGTTGAGGAAGTCCATGGAGTCGAGGTCGAGCTCCTCGGTGAGCTGGGCCGTGGGGTCCAGGTCCGAGGCGTCGGCCTCCGGCGCCACGGCGGTCAGCGCCGCGATGACGGTGTCGCGCAGGGACGTGTTCATAGATCCTCCGGTGTCTGGAGCAGCCGGTCGATGGCCGCGAGGAACAGGCCACCGCGGTGGCCGTCGCTCACGCGGTGGTCGGCGGCCACGGTGGCGTGGACGACAGGGTGGACGGCGAGCATGCCGTCGACGGCGACCGGGTGGTCGACGACCCGCCCGAACCCGACGATGGCCACCTGCGGCGGGACGATGACGGGGAAGACGGTGGCGACGCCCTGGTCACCGAGGTTGGTGACGGTGATCGTCGGGTCGGTCATCTCCGAGCCGGTCAGCCCGCCGGCCCGTGCCCGCTTCACGAGGTCGCGCAGGTCGGCCATGAGCTCGTCGAGGGTGCGCCGGTCGGCGTCGTGGATGGCGGGCGCGACGAGGCCGCCGCCGCGCAGCGCCACCGCGACGCCGAGATGGACATGGTCGGCCGGCACATGGTGGCCCTGCTGCCAGAAGCCGTTCAGGTCGCCGAACTCGGCGGCCGCCAGCGCGGTCGCCTTGCAGAGCAGAGCGGCGGGGATCAGCCGGTCGCGGGGTGCACGGTCGGCGTTGTGGTCGGCGAGCCAGGCCATCGCCGCATGGAGGTCGACCGGCGTCCCGAGGTAGTAGTGCGGGATCTCGCGCTTCGAGGCGGCCATGGCCCGGGCGATGGCCGCGCGCATCGTGACCGCCCGGTCCTCCGTGTCCGGCGGCGCACCGGTTCCGGTGTCGGCCGCGGGGGGTGACGTGCCGACGCGACCGGGCGGGGCGTGCCGGAGGGCTGCGCCCGGCGGCGTGACCGGAATGGCCGCGACCTGGGTGGCGACGGCGCCGACGACCGGGACGGGACGGGCCGGCGCCCCCGTGGCAGCGGCGCGGACGTCGCCCCGGGTGATCTCGCCGCCGGCCCCGCTGCCGGGCACGGTGCGCAGGTCGATGCCGCGCTGCTGAGCGAGGTGACGGACCAGCGGCGAGCGCGCATAGCTGGTGGGGACGGCGGCCGGCCGTGGCGTGGGCCCGGCCGTGGCGACGGCCACGGGCTCGCGCGCCGGTACCGGAGCGGGCGACGACGGCGTCGGGGACGCGGGGGCCGGGGCCGGGGGTGGGGGCGGGGGCGGGCGCGGTGTCGGTGCTGCCGCCCGTGTCGACTGTCGGTCCGCCGTGGCGGCCCCGATGCGGGCGAGCGGCTCACCGACCGGGACCCGGGTGCCGGGCGCGACGAGCAGCTCCTCGACCACGCCGTCCTCGAAGACCTCGACCTCGATGTTGGCCTTGTCCGTCTCGACGACCGCCACGACGTCACCGCGGTGGACCTCCTGGCCCGCGGTGACGTACCACTCGACGAGCCGGCCGGTGTCCATCTCGGCGCCCAGGGACGGCATGCAGAAGTCACCCATCGTCGGCCACCCCGACGAGCCGCTTGATCCCGGCCACGATGTCGGCGACCTGCGGGACGGCGGCCTCCTCGAGCTGCTGCGCGTAGGGCAGAGGCACCTCGGCGGTCGCCAGCCGCGCCACCGGCGCGTCCAGCACCGTGAAGGCCTGCTCCATGAGCCGCGCGGAGATCTCCGCACCGATGCCGAGGGTGCGCCACGGCTCCTCGACGACCATCGCCCGGTGGGTCCGCGTGACGGAGGCGACGATGGTCGCGTCGTCCAGCGGCCGCAACGTGCGCAGGTCGACGACCTCGACGTCGATGCCGGCGTCCGCCACCTGGTCGGCGGCTTCCAGCACCCGCGGGAGCATCCCGCCGAAGGTGAGCAGCGTGCAGTCCGATCCCGCACGCCGGACACGGGCGCTGTCGATGTCGACCGCGCCGGCGTCGGCGGCGAGCGGCTCCTCGCGGGCCATGATCGAGGGATACTCGACGATCACGACCGGGTCGGGGTCCTCGAGCGCCGTCCAGAGCATCCCGCGGGCGTCCTCGGCGCAGCCCACGGTGACGACCCGGATGCCGGGGACGTGGGCGAAGATCGGCTCGAAGCTGTGGGCGTGCTGGGCGGCGAGCTGCCGACCCGCCCCGGCCGTGGTCCGGATCACCAGGGGGACGTTGCACTGCCCTCCCGACATGTGCAGCAGCGTCGCGGCGTTGTTCACGATCTGGTCGAGCGCGAGCAGGCTGAAGTTGCAGGTCATGATCTCGACGATCGGGCGCAGCCCGCCGAGTGCCGCGCCGATGGCGGCGCCGACGAACCCGGACTCGCTCAGCGGCGTGTCGCGGACCCGCTCCGGTCCGAACTCGTCCAGCAGGCCGGTGGTGACCGCGAAGCAGCCGCCGTAGGCACCCACGTCCTCACCCATCAGGAACACCCGCGGGTCGCGACGCAGGGCCTCCTGCAGCGACTCCTTCAGCGCCTGACGGATGGTGACGGTGCGGGTGTCGGCGACGGTGTGCTCGGTCGTGCTCATGACGCGCCCCGATCGCTGTACACGAAGCGGGTGAGGGTCGCGACGGGCTCCGGCTCGGCGGCCTCGGCGAAGGCGATGGCGGCGGCGAGCTCGTCCTCGACCTCGGCGTCCAGCGCCCCGCGGACCGTGTCGTCGAGCAGACCCGCCGCACGCAGCCGGGCGTCGAACCGGATGATCGGGTCACGCCCCTTCCACGCCTCGACCTCCGCCTTGGGGCGGTACAGGTCCGGGTCGTACATCGAGTGGGCCCGGTGGCGGTAGGTCTGGAACTCCAGGAAGTGCGGACCCCCGCCGGCACGGGTGGCGTCCACCGCGGCACGCATGGCCCGCTCGACGGCGAGCACGTCGTTGCCGTCGACGGTCCAGGCCGGCACGGCGTACGCCGCCGTCGCCTTCAGGGCGAGGTTCGTCTGGGCCTCCGCCTGCTCGAAGGCCATCCCCATCGAGTAACGGTTGTTCTCGCAGCAGAAGACGACGGGCAGGTGCCACAGGGCCGCGAGGTTCATCGCCTCGTGGAACTCGCCCTCGTCGACCGCCCCCTCGCCGAAGAACACCGCCGTGACGACCGCGCGGTCCTGCATCGCGTCGGCCAGCGCCAGTCCCACACCGAGCGGCAGGCCGCCGGCCACGATCGCGTTGCCGCCGTAGAAGCGGGCGTCGGCGTCGAACAGGTGCATCGAGCCGCCACGGCCGCCGCTCACGCCGGCGGCCCGCCCGTACATCTCCGCCATGATCCGCTGCATCGGGATCCCGCGGGCGAGGGCGTGGCCGTGCTCGCGGTAGGTCCCGACGACGGCGTCCTCGGGACGCAGCAGCGGCACGGCGCCGGCCGCGATCGCCTCCTCGCCGATGTAGAGGTGGAGGAAGCCGCGGATCTTCGTGGCCGAGTACAGCTCGGCGCAGGCCTCCTCGAACCGGCGGATCCGCAGCATCCCGCGCAGCAGCTCGAGCGCATGGTCGCGGTCGGGAAGCGGGACGTGATCGCCATGACCCGGGAGCGCGGCGACCGGCCCCGGACCGTTGTCGGGTGTGCCCGTCGGGGCGAGTGGGGCGCTCACGACCCACCTCCTTCGAGCGTCGAGGTGTCGCCCTCCGGCAGGCCGAGCTCGCGGGCCTTGAGCAGCCGCCGCATGATCTTGCCGCTGCGGGTCTTCGGCAGGTCCTGGGAGAAGTCGATCTCGCGCGGGGCGACCGCCGCGCCGAGCAGCTTGCGGGCGTGGCCGATCAGCTCGCGGCGCAGGGCGTCGGTCGGTTCCCAGCCGGTGTTCAGCGTGACGAACGCCTTGATGATCTGCCCGGCGAGGACGTCCGGCTTGCCGATGACGCCGGCCTCGGCGACGGCGGGGTGCTCCATGAGCGCCGACTCGACCTCGAAGGGGCCGATCAGGTGCCCGGCCGTCTTGATGACGTCGTCCGCCCGTCCGACGAACCACAGGTAGCCGTCGACGTCGCGACGGACGAGGTCGCCGGTCAGGTACCAGCCGTCGACGAAGGCCCGGCGGTAGCGCTCCTCCATGTCGAGGTAGCCGCGGAACATCGACGGCCAGCCGGGCTTCAGGGCGAGCTCGCCCTCGACCTCGGGGGTGTCGATCACCGTGACGCCCGTGGTGACGTCCTCGTCGTCGCGGTGGCGGGTGACCACGGCGACCTCGATGCCGGGCAACGGCCGCCCCATCGAGCCGGGGCGGATGTCGGCGGCGGCGACGTTGGCGACCATGATCCCGCCGGTCTCGGTCTGCCACCAGTTGTCGTGGATCGGCAACCCGTACGTCTGCTGACCCCAGACGACGGCCTCGGGGTTGAGGGGCTCGCCGACCGAGGCGATGAACCGCAGCGCCGACAGGTCGTACTCGGACACGATCGCCGTGCCCACCCGCATGAGCATCCGGATGGCCGTCGGCGCCGTGTACCAGACGGTCACGCGCTCCTCGGCGAGGATGCGGTACCAGCGCTCGGCGTCGAAGTCGGCCTCGTCGACGATCATCGTGAGACCGTGGGTCAGCGGGGACACGATCCCGTAGGAGATGCCCGTCACCCAGCCCGGGTCGGCGGTGCACCAGAACACGTCGTCGGGATGCAGGTCGAGGGCGTAGTAGCCGGTGACGTGGTGGGCGACGACGGCGTCGTGGACGTGGACGGCACCCTTCGGGGTCCCCGTCGTCCCGCTGGTGAAGTGCAGCAGCGCCATCGTCTCGGGGTCGGTCGGCGCGATGGCGTACTCGGGCGAGGCGGCCGCGAGCAGGGGGCCGAGGTCGTGGACGGTCGGATCGTCGAACGCCTGCGCGCCGCCGTCCACGAGCAGCACGTGGGCGAGGCTGCCGAGCCGGTCACGCTGGGCCGCGACCTTCTTGCGGTAGAGCGTCGAGGTGGTCACGAGCACCCGTGCGGATCCCAGCTCGATGCGCTGTGCGATCGGCTCGGGGCCGAAGGCGGCGAACAGCGGCGCCACCACGCTGCGGTGCTTGAGGGTCCCGAGCACCGCCAGGTACAGCTCGGGTACGCGAGGCGCGAGGACGCACACGCGGTCGCCGACGCCGACGCGGAGCTCGTCCAGGACGTTCGCGAACCGGTTCGTCATCGCGGCGAGCTCGGCGTAGGTCAGCTCGACACGCTGGTCGCGCTTGCCGAGCCAGCGGATCGCCACCTTGTCCGCGATCGGGGTACCGAGATGGCGGTCGACCGCCTCGTGGGCAATGTTGCAGCCGCCCACCGGCAGCCCCGCGAGGCGGCGACGGGCCTGCTCCCACGAGAAGCTCGCCCGCTCCCGTTCGTAGTCGACGAGGTTCGGTCGGACCGGCTGCGCTGCGAGGTCCTTGACGACGGGGGCGAAGGGCATCGAGTCCCTCCCCGGGACGGCTTTCGAACTCGATCGTCGCCGTCGCGGAGGCCCACGGCGAGTGCCGTTGGTCCCGCGGTGGGCGGGCCGTGGTTCTGCGCGGCCGGGCGGCCGTTCGTGGGGCCGCGGCGGCGGGCCGCGGCGGCGGGCCGCGGTGGGCTCAGACCACCGGTGAGCGGCGCTCCGACAGCCGGTCGTCCACGACCGCGGCCGCCTCGTCGGCGTGGTCGACGCTCACGACGATGTGCTCGCCGCTTCGGCGCTCGAGCCGGAGCGCCGTCCCCGGGCGCACGACGAGCCGGCGGGTGCCGTCGACGGTGCGCAGCCCCCACCCGTGCCAGCGGTTCGGTGCCTCGTCGACGACGGTCACTGCGGTCAGCTCCGAGAGGTAGCAGTCGATCCCGGGCCACGGCACGGGACCGAGCCCCGCACGGATCCGTCGGCCGTCGATGGTGCAGTGACTCCACGTGAGCCACACGACCGCCACGGCGCCGAGGCCGGCCACGGCCGACACGATCAGGCGGAGGGACACGGGCAGCAGGACCGGCCAGACCACGGGGACCGGCAGCAGGAGCATGATCGCGATGGCGCCGCCGGCCGGGTTCACGGCGTCGCCGATCCAGGGGCGCACCCCGACCTCGTCCGTCGGCTCCTCGGCAGCCGACGGCTCCACGTCGATGGCCGCCGGCTCCGCGTCGGCGGCCGGTTCCCGGGCGTTCGCGGGGTCCTCGTCGTCGGCTTCGAGAGACGCCGTGGCGACTGGCTCCTCGACCCGTCCGTGCTCGAATGGGACGGCGGCGGACACCTCGTCGGTGGCGGCAATCTCATCGGTGGTGGACGTCTCGTCGGTGATGGAGATCCCGTCGGTGGGAACCTCGTCCTCGATGGAGAGCTCGTCGTCGGGCTCGGGCACCCGACGTGGCCGGCGGTCACGACTGACCATCCACCCGAGACCCGCCAGCACGGCCCCGACTCCGGGGAGCAGGAGCAGGGTCGTCCCGCCGAGGTCGGCCGCACGCTCCCAGGTGCTGACGTCGAGGTTCGCGCGCACGGCGAGGACCCACACCGTGCCGAGCGCCCCACCGGCGCCCCACAGGACGCTCACCAGGGCTCGCGCCACCCGCCGGGGGAGCCGCTCGTGGCGCAGCGAGATGGCAGCGCCGCCCCACAGCGCCGCCCAGACCACGGCCAGCAGCCCGGTGTTGATCCAGACGCCACCGGACGCGTCGGCGATGCCGCTGCCGTTCCAGTGCACCGCCATCGGGGTCGGGAGCCGGTCCCGCCACAGGGCCGCAGCGCCCACGATGGCCAGCAGGACCAGCGTGGGGACGACGACCTGCTCGGTGAGCCGCCGAAGACCGAGATCGGCGGTCGGGTGATCCCCGTCCATCACGCCCCCAGCTCGCGGCGCCCCGCGAAGGCGCGCCCGAGGGTGACCTCGTCGGCGTAGTCGAGGTCACCGCCGACCGGGAGGCCGCTGGCGAGCCGGGTCACGCGGACACCGAGCGGGCTGATGAGCCGGGAGAGGTACGAGGCTGTCGCCTCACCCTCGACGTTGGGGTTCGTCGCGATCACGATCTCGGTGACGTCCTCGCGGTCGAGGCGGGCGATGAGCTCGCGGATGTGCAGCTCGTCGGGTCCGATGCCGTCGATCGGCGAGATCGCCCCGCCGAGCACGTGGTAGCGCCCCCGGAACTCGCGGGTGCGCTCGATGGCCACCACGTCACGGGGCTCCTCCACGACGCACAGCAGGGCGGGATCGCGACGGGCGTCGCGGCAGATCCGGCACTCCTCCTGCTCCGCGATGTTGAAGCAGCGCCGGCAGAACCGGACCGTCTGCTTCACCCGGGTGATCGCGTCGGCGAGGCGCTGCGCGTCCGTCGCGGCGACCTGCAGGAGGTGGAAGGCGATCCGCTGGGCACTCTTCGGACCGACCCCGGGCAGCCGCCCGAGCTCGTCGATGAGGTCCTGCACCGCACCTTCGTACACCGCGTCCCTGCTTGCGCCGTCACTGTCGCGGCGAGCGTACCGGCGCGGCCCTCCCCGCCTCGGGCACCGGTGTCCGTCCGGCCGGCGCGTGGCCCCACCCCCGATGCGGGTGGCTACGCGTCCTCCTCGAGCGGGACGGCGTCGAGCTCGCGGGTCACGAGGTCGGCGGCGCGGGCAAGGGCGTCCTCGCCGTCGAGGTCGTCGTCGCCGGCGAGCTCGGCCTCGCGGACGGCGGCTTCCTCGTCAGGGGTCGGGCCACCGTCGTCGGCGGGCGCGCTCGTGTCGGTGACGACCGGCGGCAACGGGCGCCGCTTCGTGTCCTGGCCCACCTGTGTGTCGATCCGGACCCGTAGGCCGCAGGAGGACTCGACCGCGTGGGTCAGGGTGGCGGCGAACTCGCCCTTCGTGGCGTTCTGCGCGTGGAAGGAGGCGTACCGCTGCGGGTAGTGCAGCACCAGGATGCCGCGCGCCAGGGCGACCGGCTCGGCCGGCTCGTAGACGGCGTGCACGCGGCGCGAGGACTCCTTGACGATCTCGAGGATCGCGTCCCAGCGGTCCTTCACCGTGGCGAGGTCCTCGGCGCCGTCGCGGGGCGCAGCCGGCGTCGGCAGGTCCGCGTCCGTCGCCGCTGGGTCCGCGTCCGTCGTCGCCGCTGGGTCAGCGGCCGGCGCCTCCTCGGACCGGGGAGGCGTGGCCGCGGCGGCTCGGCGACGGGCCCGCTCGGCGAGCGAGCTCGCCTCCGGCGCGGACCCGGCCGGCGTGGACGTGGCCGGTTCTGGCGGCTCGGCCGGGTCTGGCACCGCTGACCGCTCCGACGGCGCGGGCGGCGCTGGTGGCCCGGGCGGCGCGACCGGGACCGAGCCCTCGCTGCCACCCACCTCGGTCGGCGCAGACTCGGCCGGGGCAGGCTCAGTCGGGGCGGCGCTGGTGGCGCCGGCGGAGGGCGTGGTCGTGGCGGCCGCCGGGGCAGCGCCGGCTTCCAGCCGGGCGATCCGATCGGCGAGCGACGCCACGTCCCCGACGGCCGCGGGCGTGGCGAGCTTGGCGAGGGCGAGCTCGAGCGGCAGTCGCGCCGGGCCCTGGCGCATCTCGGTGATGGTGCCGGCCAGCAGGTCGACGGCCCGCAGGAGCGTGTCCCGGGGCAGCAACCCGGCCTGGGCCCCGATGCGCTCGCGCCGATCGGCGGTGGCGTCGACGAGGTCGGGGCGGTCGGGGGCGACCTGGAGCACCAGGAGGTCGCGCAGATGCCCGAGCAGGTCGAGCGTGAACCGCCGCAGGTCGTGCCCGTCGTCGAGCAGGCCCTGCACGAGCGCGAGGAGCGCCGCGAGGTCGCCAGCGGCCACCGCCTCGACGGTGTCGAACACCCGCTCGGCCGGGGTCTGACCCAGGACCTGGGCGACCTTGCCGGCGTCGACCTCGGCCCCCGAGTACGAGAGCACCTGCTCGAGGATCGACAGCGTGTCGCGCACCGAGCCCTCGCCGGCACGCACGACCGCGTCGACGGCCTCGTCGTCGATCGTGTAGCCCTCGCGCCCGACGAGCGTGCGCACGTGGGCGGCAACGTCCTCGGCGCCGACGCGGCGCAGGTCGAGGCGCTGGACCCGCGACAGGATCGTCGGCAGCACCTTCTGCGGGTCGGTGGTCGCCATGGCGAACAGCACGTGGCCCGGCGGCTCCTCGATGAGCTTCAGCAGCGCGTTGAACGCGGCCGGCGAGGCCATGTGGACCTCGTCGAGGATGTAGACCTTCCGGCGCAGCGTCGCCGGGGCGAACAGGGCACGCTCCCGCAGCTCGCGTGCATCGTCGACGCCGCCGTGGGAGGCCATGTCGAGCTCGATGACGTCGACCGCGGCACCGTTGGTGATCGACACGCACGCGTCGCACTCGTTGCACGGGGTCGGGGTCGGCCCCTGCTCGCAGTTGACGGCCTTGGCGAGGATGCGCGCGGTCGAGGTCTTGCCCGTGCCCCGCGGACCCGTGAACAGATAGGCGTGGTGGAGCCGGTCCTCATCGATCGCGTTGATCAGCGTCTGGGTGACGTGGCGCTGACCGACCACGTCCGCGAACGTCTGCGGCCGGTACTTGCGGTACAGGGAGACGTACGCCAACGAGCTCTCCTCGATCTGCCCGCCCGGGATGCCGCCATGGTAGGAGCCGACGGCGACACCGGACGCCGCCGCGGCCGGAAAGGAAAGACCGCGGGGCTCAGACCCCGGACGGGGTGCTCGGGACGCTCGATCCGGCACCCGCCCAAGAACGGCTTAGGGCTGCTGCCTTCCGGCCCTGACCCGGTTCACCGGAGGACGTCACCGGGGAGCATCCGGTCATCACACCCCGTCCGGGACCTCAGCCCCGCGGGCTGCGCAGCGTACCGACGGGACCGCCGCCCCGCATGCTCAGCGCCGGCCGACGCGCCCCGCCTGCCCCCTCCCGCGCGCCGACCTCACGAGATGTCACGGGTCCCGCGCTCGGCCGACGCGGCCGACGCGACCCCGCGCGCAGCGACGCCCGGCACGCGAACGTGCCGGGCGTCGAGTGGCGGAGGGTGAGGGATTCGAACCCTCGAAGGCGGTGAAGCCTTACACGATTTCCAATCGTGCGCCCTAGGCCGGACTAGGCGAACCCTCCTTGGCCGCCGGGAGGGTACGCGGCTGGGTGGCGGCCCCGCAACGCGCCCGACGCGCGTCGCGCCTCACTCGTGGTCGTAATCGTGCACCACCACGACGGCGCATTCCGCGTGCTGCACGGCCTTGGTGCTGATCGACCCGAGCATGAGCCCCCGGAACCCACCGAGCCCCCGTGAGCCGACCACGAGCAGGTCGGCCTCCTTGGAGAGGCGGATGAGGGCCTCGGCGATGTTGTACTCGCCGATCACGGTGCGCTCGACGGCGTCGCGCTGGGCCCGGTCCTCGATCGAGTCGAGGGCGTGCTCGAGGGCGGCGCGTGCCCGATCCCGGGCGAACGCCTCGTCCTCCTCGGTCACCGGCGGCACGCCCGCCTCGACGGCGAAGGCCGCGTAGTAGCTCGGCAGCGTCGGCGGGTGGTACACGAGCACCGCCTCGAGCGTGTCACCGCGCAGCGTCGCCTCGTCGGCGGCCCACCGCAGCGCCCGCCGGGAGCTCTCGGACCCGTCGACACCCACCACGATCCTGCCCATGGCACCACCTTTCACGCCGAGCCGTCCGCCGTCGCGCGGCCTGGTGCCATGGTCGGGCCCGGCCCATGGCACGGACAGTGACCATGGGCCTGCCCGCAGCCCGCCGTTCGGCAGCGGCGCGCTACCGGTGCCCTGGCCAGCGCCGCAGATCGGCCGGCGTGTCGAGGTCCGTGTCGTCGGCCACGTCCTCGCACGGCACGAGGCGGACGAGGTCCGGGTGGGTGGCGAGGAACCCGCGGGCGCCCGCGTCACCCGCCAGACCGGCGCGCAGCTCCTCCCAGCAGGCGGCGTCGAAGAGCACGGGATGGCCACGCCGGCCGTGGTAGCTCGCGGCCGCGACGGTTGCGCCGTCCCGCCAGGCGGCGACGACCCGACGGATCGCCTGGGCGCCGATCCCGGGCTGGTCGACGAGCACCACGACCGCAGCGTCGGCGCGACCGTCGAGCGCCTCCAGCCCGACGGCCATGCTGGAGGCCATGCCCGTGGACCACCGCGGGTTCGCGATGGCCTCACCACCCGCGCGACGGGCGGCAGCGGCGACCGCGTCAGCGGCCGCCCCGGCGACCACGACGACCGGGGACAGGGCCGCCTCTCGGCACGCGCCGACGGCGCGCGCCACCAGACTGACGCCGTCCACCTCGACGAGTGCCTTGACCCGTCCGAGCCGTGAGCCGGCCCCGGCGGCGAGGACGAGTCCGGCAGCGGGTGGCGTCATGCGCGCCAGTGTGCCAGCCCGCGCGTCACGACTCGGGCTGCCCGTGGTCTACGAGTCGGGCAGCGACGGCGTCGTCGTCACGCCGTGCTCGACGAGCCGATCCAGCAGTCGCATCAGGAACGACGCCATCTGGTCCCGTCGGACCGGCCCCTCCGGGTCGAAGACCTCACCGCTCGCCCCGACCGTGAGGCCGGCCGAGCGGATGGCCTGCGCCGGCGACCCGTCGGGCACGTCGGCGAAGAAGCGCTGCGACACCACGAGCGCCTCGCCGGTCAGGGAACGCCAGGCGCTCGCGAGGAACGCAGCCATCTGCCGCCGGGTGACCGGGGCGTCGCAGTCGAATCGTCGGTTCGGGAAGCCGGTGACGATCCCCGCCGCCGCCAACGCCGCAACGTCGACCTGGTGGCTCGACGCGCAGCGGTCCACGAACGGTCGCGGCTCCCCCGCCGGAAGGTCGGCTCCAGCCTGCCGCACCAGCCGGGCGATGAACGACGCCATCTGCTGGCGAGTCACCGGCTTGGACGGGCCGAAGTCGTCGGGCGTCAGACCGGTCGTGATCCGCCACCAGTACAGGCAGTCGATGGCTTTTGCATGCGGATCGCCCGAGGGCACGCCGCGGTCGACATGCGGGACTCCCGGTGGGCAGGCGTCGACGATGGCGGTCAGGGCCCGCACCTCGATCACCACCACCGCGGAGTCCTCGTGACCCGCGCCGTCCTGCACCAGATAGGTCAGCCGATCCGTCCCCACGAAACCCCGGTCGGGGGTGTAGCGGAGCACACCGTCCTCGACGGTCGCTCGGCCGTGTTCGGGGGGTGTCGCGATGGACTCCACGGTGATCGGATCGCCGTCCGGATCCCGGTCGTTCGCGAGCACCGCGATGGTCCGCGAGGTCGAGGCGTGGGTGATCACGTCGTCGTCGGCAGCCTGGGGCGACCCGTTCGCGGGTGCCGGCGGCGGGGTGGCCGTCGGCGACGGGCTCGGCGACGGAGACGGAGCGGGCGACGGCGTCGGCGACGGACTCGGGCTCGGCGACGGCGACGGACTCGGGCTCGGCGAGGGCGACGGACTCGGGCTCGGCGAGGGACTCGGGCTCGGGCTCGGCGAGGGACTCGGGCTCGGCGAGGGCGACGGACTCGGGCTCGGCGAGGGCGACGGACTCGGGCTCGGGCTCGGCGACGGACTCGGGCTCGGCGAGGGCGACGGGCTCGCGGACGGGACCACGTCGACCGCGAGCATGCCCGTGTCCGACGCCGAGCCGTCGCGAACGGACACGACGATCAGCGGGCGGAACAGCGGCACCGTCGTAGGCGCGAGCACGACCTCCGCCGTCCCGTCCCCGTGGTCGTCGAGCGTCACCCAGGCGGGGGGCGACAGCGGCAGCGCGAAGGTCAGCGAGTCACCGTCCGCGTCCGTCGCCGTCACCGGCACCCGCACGGTCGTTCCGACCATCACCTTCTGCGGGGCCAGCGCCCCCAGCACCGGAGCGTGGTTGCTCCCCGCCGGGCGGACCACCTGGATGTCGACCCACCGCCATGCGGCGAGCGTGCCGTCGCTCACCTCGAGGTGCGCCCGGTAGGGGCCGGGCGTCCCCGTCGCCGACGGCGCCAGCGTCAGCGCCGCCGTGCCATCCCCGTGGTCGTCGAGGCTGGCGAACCCCGGCAGCGACGGGCCGCTGAAGGTCAGCGCGTCGCCGTCCGGGTCGCTCGCGGACAGGTCGACGGTGACGGTCTGCCCCAGCTGCACCGTCTGGGGCGGGACGCTGTCGAAGGTCGGCGCGTGGTTGCGGGGAGTCACCGTCACCGTGACGGTGGCCGGGTCGGACGGCTGCTTCCCGTCGGAGGCCACGTAGGTGAACGTGTCGGTCCCCGTGAACCCGGGGTCCGGCGTGTAGACCCACGGCGACCGGGTCCCGGTGGCGCTGCCGTGCGCCGGCGGGGTCTTCTGCCAGAAGGTCAGGCCGTCACCGTCGGCGTCGCTGCCGGCCACGGCCACGTCGACGGGCGTGCCCTCGACCGTGGTCAGGTCGAGGTCGTCGGCCACGGGGCGCGTGTTGGTGATGACCTCGAACGAGACGTACTTGTCGACCGGCGGGTTCACTCCGTCGTCGACGGCAACGTGGGCATAGGTCCAGTCCAGTGCGGACGCATCCGGCGCATACGTCACGGTCGCCGTCCCGTCGTGATGGTCGACGAGCGTCGCGCCGGTCAGCGTGTTCAGCAGCTGGAAGGTGAGCGGGTCGCCGTCGGGGTCGGTCGCCGAGACGTCCACGTCGACCGTCTGTCCGCGTCCCACGCGGACCGAGCGCGGCGGCACGGTGAGCACGGGTGGACCGTTGACCGTCAGGGTCACGGTCGCAGGCGCCGAGTCGGTCGTCCCGTCGTTGGCCGTGTACGTGAACGTGTCCGTGCCGGAGAACCCGGCGTCCGACGTGTAGGTGGCGGTGTCGCCGGACACGGTGACGCTGCCGTGGCCGGGTGCCTGGTCGAGGGCGTAGGTCAGCGCGTCCCCGTCGTCGTCGGTCGCCTGGAGCGTGATGTCGACCGGCGTCTGCGGTGTGGTCGCCGCCGCGCGGTCCTCGGCGACCGGGGCGTGGTTCGTGTCCACGACCTCGACCGTGACGGTCGCCACTCGCCGACCGGTCGCGGCCGTCGTCGACCCGGTAGGTGAAGGTGTCGGTGCCGGCGAAGCCGATGGCCGGGTGGTACTGGCGAACGGCCGGATCGCCGGTGTCCTCCAACCACCCGTGGTCGGGGTCGGCGACGATCTGCGTAGGTGAGGGCGTCGCCGTCCAGGTCGGACCCGTCGAGGGTGACGGCAACCGGTTCCTCCATGGCCGTGGTCAGGTCCACGTCGCCGGCGGCCGGCGGGGCGTTGACGTGCACGGTGACGGTGCCGGGCGTCGACCACGTGTCGCCGTCGAAGACCCGGTAGGTGAACGTGTCGTCGCCGTGGAACCCGGGGTCGGAGACGTAGAAGACGTGGTCGTCGGCCACCTCGTCGATGGTGCCGTGGCCCGGCTGGTCCACGATCTCGAGGGTGAGGTCGTCGTGGTCCGGGTCCGTCCCGTACACCCCGACGAACGAGCGCTCGCCCATCGTCGCGTCACTCTCCCGGTCGGGCGTCTGCGGCACGGCGTTCACGTCGAGGGTGACGGGCGCCCACACCGACCGCAGCGTCCCGTCGCTGACGCTGTAGGTGAGCTGATCGGCGCCGAAGTAGCCGGCGTCCGGGGTGTAGGTCAGATCCGGTGCGGTGCCGGTCAGCGTGCCGTGCGACGGCCCGATGCCGAGCGCATAGGTGATCGGGTCGCCGTCCGCGTCCGACCCGTCGAGGGTGACGGCCAGGGGCGTGTCGGCGTTCGTCACCAGATCCTGGGAGGGCGCCGTCGGCGCGGCGTTCGCCCCGAAGACGAAGTCCTGACGCACCTCGGCGTCCTTCGTGACCGTCACGTCGGTGGCCAGCCGGCTCGTGCCCGAGTCCTTGAGGGCGGCCACCTCCCAGGTCCGGTCGCTGCCGTCGGAGGCGACCGGCGCGTCGTCGAGCCGGTAGCGGCCCTGCGCGTCGGTGAGCACGCGGCTGCCGTACTCCGTCTGGATCGTCACGTCCGCGATCGGGGCGCCGCTCACGTCGGTGACCGTGCCGACGATGCTGCCGGTGCCCCCGGAGGGCTGTCCGAACTCGACGTAGACGGACGCGCCACAGCTGACGGTCACGGACTTCGACGCGTCGATGTAGCCCTCGGCGCTCGCCTCGATCCGCGCCGTCATCGGCTCGTTCCGGTTGGTGAGGTAGAGGTGGGGGAACGCGAAGGTGCCGTCCGCGCCGGTGACGACGTTGTCGTTGTAGGGCGCGGTGACCGTGGCGCCCTCGATCGGCTGGAGGGTGGTGGCGTCCACGACGACGCCGTGGACGCTCGCCGGGTCGCACGGCGGGAGCAGGTCGAAGTCGACCCCCGTGAGGGTGCCCCCGGCCGGCGCGTCCACGTACTGGTAGTCGGGGTAGTAGCGGTCGGGCGCGTCCTTCCGCGCCGTGACCTTGATGCGTGTCTCGGTGGCCGTCGGGTCGGTCACCGGGATGTGGTCGATCCGGTACGTGCCGTCCGCCGCGGTCCGCGTGTCGTAGACGTTGTTGTAGATCTGCACGTAGGCGCGGGCGCCCTCGATCGGCTCGCCGGTGACCACGTCGCGGATGGTTCCCTCGACGGCCGTGGTCTTCACGTGGTGGAGGACGAGGTCCTTCTCGGCGGTCTGGTCGGCCGTCAGCACCACCGACGCGCGGATGTCGTGGTCCTCGGCGGACCCGGTCGTCGCGTAGATCGAGGCGCTGCGCTGGAAGCCCGGGTCGTCCGAGCGTCCCATGTCGAGCTCGGCGTGGTAGTAGCCGGCCGCGTCGGTCGTGGCGTTGGCCCACCAGGTGCTCGAGACGTTGAGGCTGATGCCGAGCCCGGCGACCGGCTGGCCCGTGTCGGCATCGGTGACGTGGCCCTCGACGCTGCCGTGACGCATCGGCGGCGGCCGCTGGAGCGTGATCTGGACCGGGTCGGTGGTGCCGCCGCAGGCGGCGATGTTCGCGGCCTCGGTGCTCTGACTCGAGGTCGGCCAGTCGCCTGGCGAGTAGGCGGTGAACGCCACCGTGATCGGGTCGTTGTCGGGGTCGAGCAGCGTCGAGACCCCGACGTCGAAGTGGCCCTCGGCGTCGGTGGTCGTGAAGGAGGCGCCGTTGCCGCTCGGCCACGCGCGGACCCGTGCGTCCGCGACCGGGTCGCCGTACTGGTCGACGACCGTGCCGCCGCCGACCGTTCCCGTGCACTTGGCGATCAGGGGCAGGTCGCCGACGTCCTGGGTGATGCCGTCCTCGACCTGCACGCCCCGCTGGCGGCCCCAGTAGACGTCGTCCGCGGCGATGGTGAGCGTCGCGTTGTTCGTGTCGTTGTTCCAGTCCAGGGGCACGTCGTCGAACCGGAAGCGTCCGTCGGCGTCGGTCGTGGTGGTGCGCGGGTTCCACTCCCCGGCGTCGAGCGAGACGGTCTGGCCGGCAACCGGGGTGTCGGTGGGGATGGGGGTGCCGGTGATGGGCGAGCGCATGCCGACCACGACCCGGCCGACGACCGCACCCGTGTGGGCCGGGGTGAGCGCGACGGTGAGGTCCTGGTCGACGCCGCAGATCATCGGCACGCGGATCGTCTTCTCCCAGTAGCCGTCGCCGGCGCCGTAGCGGCTGTCGGGGGAAACGGTGTAGGTCGCCTCGTCGGCCGACCCGACGGTCACCTGGTCCTCGAAGTGACCGCTGGAGTCCGTGATCAGCCAGTTGCTGCCGACGTTGATGCCCTCGAGGGGCTGGCCCGTCTCGGCGTTCGTGACGGTGCCCGACACGGTGATGTGGCACTCGGGGACCAGACCGAAGAGCACCTCGGTGACGCCGGTGATCTGGTGGGTGATGCCGGCGCCCCGTGGCCTCGACGACGATGCCGGTGTCGGCGTCGGGCGCGTCGCTCGGCACGTGGACCGAGAGGGTCGTCACGGCCCGCGGGGTCACGGTGTCGTCGTCGAACCGGTAGGTCCACCCGTCGGGGAGGTTCGGGACGGTCAGGGTGACCGGGTCGTCGAAGCCGTTGATGGGCTCGACCTCGATCTGGAACTCGGCCGAGGAGCCGGGTGGGATGCTCTGGGTCGCCGGGGTCATGCCGACGGTGAAGTCGCGGTCGCCGACGACCGTGAGGGTCGTGTCGGCCGTGGCGGTGACGCCGTGGTCGTCGGTCACCTGCAGACCGATCGTGTGCGGGGTGCCGGCGGTGCAGGTCCCGCCGCAGACCGTCGACTCGACCGTGCTCCAGGGCACGCGGACGGTGTCGCCGGTCACGTCGCCGTAGGTCCCGTCGCGGTCGAGGTCCCAGGCGTAGGTGTCGATCGTCGCGTCGCCGTTGGGGTCCGTCGAGCCGGTCGCGTCGAGGGTGACGCCACCGTTGACCGCCATCGTGTAGGGCCCGCCGGCGTCGGCGACCGGCGGCTCGTTGGGGGGCGGTGTGACGCTCAGACCCATGGTGGCCGTGAGCGGCTGCTGGGCGTCGTCGACGGCCGTCACCGACAGGTCGACGTCGCCGGCGCTCGGGTAGACGATGGTGCGGCCGGCGTCGGCGGCGAGCCAGAACGACCCCTGCCCGTCGCCCGCGTCGACGGCTGCGCCGACGGGGTTCCCGTCGAGCGTGCGGCTGCGGTTCGTGATCGTGACGGCGTCGCCGGTGACCGGCGCGGGATCGGAGACGACCACGGCCGGGACGACCTGGACCGGGGGCGCCGTGGCCTGGGGTGTGACCGTAGCCAGCGGCGTCGCCGTGGCTGCCGCCCGGAGGGTCACGGCGCGGCGGGTGGTCGGTGGCGGGGACGGGGCGGGGGCCGGGGACCGGTCGGGCCGGGGACCCGGTCGGGGCGGGCGCGGGCCTGATCGGCGAGGCGGCGGCGCCGGTCACCGAGGTCGGACTCGCCGACGACGACCCGCCGCGCCAGGTGGCCCGGATCACGTACTCGTGGCTGGCGGTCGCCGCGTAGTAGGCGATGCGGTGGTCGCCGTGCGCGGTGGCCCGCCCGAGCCCGTTCGCGATCGCAAGGCCGTCGTAGGCGCTGATGCTCTCCACCGGCTGTCCGTCGATGGACGTGCCCAGCTCCACGACGGGGACGGGCCGGTCGACGGTGAGGTCGTAGGCGCGTCCCTGCGTGCCGGGTGCGACGTGGACGGCGGCCGTCCACAGCGCGCCCTGGTCCCCGAAGCCGCCGCCGGCCTGGTTCGGCACGCCGAGGAACGCGACGACGATGTTGTCGTCGACCGGACCGTCGGCCCCCAGCGGCTGATGGATCACGGCGATGCGCGAGTCGACGATGATGTCGTCGAGGTAGAGCGGGTCGCCAGCGGCGGTGGTCCCCAGCTCGGGATGGGGCGTCCCGGCATTCTCACCGAGGATCCGCTGCGGAGCGGTCCAGTTGCCGCCGTCGGCGGGGAAGCTGAGGAAGACGCCCTCCCCGTTGCCGCGGTCGCCGCCGAAGGCGAGGACCTGCCCGTCGTCGGCGAGGCCGGGACGCCTGCCGAGGTAGTCCCATCCGCCCGATCCGGTCGCGACGCAGTAGGGCACCTGCAGCACCCCCTGCCCGACGCAGATCATGTCCTCCAGCAGGGTGTTGGTGCTCCCGGGGTCGGGGTCATGGTCGATGGCGCGCCGGACGGCCGTGGTGCCGTCGTCGGCGTGGACGGGCCACTGCACGCCGATCGCCCCGAGCCCCTCGCTGTCGAGGACGGGATAGGCCGTGCTGCCGGTGGCGAAGCCGCCCCCGCTGCTGTCGGGGGTGGACAGGCCGACCTCCTCGCTCAGCGTTGAAGGCCTGGCTGGTGAAGACGACCTCGCCGGCGCTGTTGACCGCCGGGACCCCGACGTGTTCGAAGGTGGCGTCGCCGACCGGCGCGCTGTGCCAGGGGGCACCCGCGGCGATCAGGGTCCCGGCACCGGTCTGTGCGGTGTCCCAGCGGTGGATCCACTGGCGCCAGGCGTCCAAGTCGCCGCTGCCGTCCGGGTTCTTGATCGCGGCGAGGTTGTCCGATCGCGTGACGAGGTCGCCGCTGTCCGCGAGCTGGACGTAGGGCTCCAGTGCGGCGCCGTTGGGCAGCCCCCCGGCGGTCACGTCGTGTGCGGTGGTCGGGTCGTTCGCGTCCCCCGAGCCATCGGCCGTGTAGGCGTCTCGGGTGCCGTTCACGTCAGCGACGAACGCGACGGTGCCGTCGGCGTTGATCGAGGGCGCGTTGCCGAGGTCCTCGATAGCCCGAGGAACCGCCGGCCCGCGCGACGACCGCGTAGTCGTAGCGGGCGGCCACGTCGATGGTGGCCTCGGTGCCCGTGACCTCGGCCAGCGTCCCGTCCGGCGTGGTCGAATGCGCGCCGTGGCCGTCGATGGTGTAGGTCGCTCTCGGTGTCGCTCGGCCGTGAACGGTCGTCGTCTCTGACCGTTCGCGTCGGTGCTGGCGCCGAGGTTGCTGAGCGACGCGTGCCTGCCCGTCGGGCGTCATGTCGAACGTCATGACCCGGCCGCTCGGATCGGCTCCCACGCGTCGAGCTGCGGTCACCCCGCCGTGCTGGGCTTCCTCCGGGACGCACCGAGGCCGGTCAGCGGCGAGCGACAGCCGTCGCATAACGTGTACCTGCCGATCCTCGCCGGGCTGCAGCTCCGCGGGACCCGAGTGACCGTGCGTGCCGACGGCCCCGTCGCTGATGGTGGCGACCATCGAAGGGCGTGCCCGAGGGGACGGTCACGCACGCCCGTGGGGTCCGCCCCGGTCACGGTCTGCGCCCGACGATACTTGCGGCGGCCGCGTCTCGTGTCCACGGCGGTGATGTCACCTGGTCGGCAGTCCGCCGTGAAGAGCGCGTCCGCCAGGACGTGGAGGTCACCGGAGGCCATCAGGTTGTCAGGTCGGCGGCGGTGTGGCCCTCGGCCCGTCCCGGCGCCCGGCGTCCCACTGGCTGGCGAGCACGTCCAGGTCCGTCATCGCCGTGCCGCCGGCCCCGACCGGCGGTCCGGCCGGCCATCGCGGGTCAGCGGCACCAGGACGGTCGCCGTGGCGAGATCTCCCCGTCGCCGTTGAAGTCGACGCGCGCGTCCGTCGCTTCCGGTGTCGGACAGCCGTCGTCGTCCGACCCGGCGTGGACGCAACCGTCCAGGTTGAGGTCACGCTTCGGATGATCGGGCGCACCGTCGAGGCTGATCGTGGCCGGGCAGCCCACCTCGGGGTCGGTCTGGCACTGCTGCAGCCAGGCGTCGCGGAAGCGGCGGAAGTCGCGCATGTCGACGACCCCGTCCGGTGCGGTGAATCCCCCTCCACGTCGCTCATCGTCGTGTCGGGGGACGTGGTGCCGTCGGGGTGCAGCTCCAGCCGGCGGTTGCCGTCCGGCCGACGGGTCGTTCACGTCGACGAGCTTGTGGGCGGCGCCGTCGAGGCTCAGCAGCGAGGCGAACGCGTCGATGCGCGGCCCGGCGGCGTCGGTCGTGTCGTGCCGCGCCCAGGTCATGACTTGCGCTGCGAACGTCCGCAACGCTCATGGCGGGTCGTACGCGAGCAGGTACCCCGCGAGCGCGGCGACCTGTGGCGCCGCCTGGCTGGTGCCTCCCTCCCAGCCGTACGGGAGGTGGCCCGACAGCTCGGGGACGTGCCAGACGGCGGTGCTGAAGGCGCTCCCCGGTGCCGAGACCGCGGCACCGACGTTCGAGAAGCTCGTGCGGGCCGTGGATGCCTGTACCTCGCCGCCCGTGGCGGTGGTCACCGAGTCCCCGACCGCGGCGACGGTGATGATCGGGTTCGCGAAGGACCAGTGGGTGAGGTCGTCGTTCCAGTGCGCCGCCGCCCAGCCGAGCCCACTGTTCGCCTCGGCGGTCATCGGACTGGGCGTGCACGGGTCCCCGGATGCGGTGGGCGGGACCTCGCAGAAGGTCTCCCCGTCGTTGCCCGCCGACGTGACGATCACCACGCCGAGGTTGAGGGCGCGCTCGGCGACGAGCATCATCTTCTTGCCCTGTTCGGCGACCTCCTTCATCCAGCCGTCATCGATGTCCGGCGTGCACCACAGCCCCGGAAGCCCGTTCGCGTCGACCGTGCCGCCGTCCGGACCGTCGTCGTGCGGCCCCTCGCCGCAGACGGGGCCGCGGTCATGCGCCTCGATGTCCCAGTCGACGGCGTCCGGGATGGTCATACCCGCGCTGTAGTTGATCACCCGGACGTCGCCGAGGGTGCCGTCCCGCACGCCGTCCAGGATCAGGTCGAACGTCTCCGCCGCGGCCAGACCCTGCGGTGAACGCCGCCGTGCTGATGGCGGGGACGCCCACGAGGTCCGCGACCGGGTTGGCGCCGACGACACCGGCCCCGCCGCGGGTGTCCATGTTCGTGCGCTCGTGGTCCGCGCCGATGATCCCGGCGACGTTCATCCCGTGGTCCCCCGCGACGATGCCCGTCGTCACCGACTCCGGCGCCGTAGTTCTTCGTGCAGTCCCAACCCTCGAGGAGCGGTCTGGCACAGCGTCGGGCACCTCGATCGAGAGGTCCGGGTGGTTCGTCGACGAAGCCACTGTCCGCGACGACCGTTCGCACGCTCGGGTTCGTGCGCTCGATCGCTTCCTTGAGGTTCCAGGCCTGCGGGAACCGGTCCGCTTCCAGGTCCCAGTTGTAGCCCATGCCAAGGCCGGTCTCGGTCCCGTCGGCGGCTCCCAAGCCACGGGAGGTTGTCGCGGAAGGACTTGCCGATGGGTGGCGGAAGCGCGTTGACCTGCGGTCCATGTCCAGCGCCGCGAACTCGATCGCCGGGTCGGAACGCAGCGAGTCCAGGGCGGCGTCGAGGGGGCCGAAGTCGCCGGTCGCGGGAGGAGTCGTCAGCGTGACGAGCACGATCCCGAAGTCGGCGATGCCCCCGACGATCATCACGCCGGCCGCGTCCAGCGCCGCGTTGGCCTGGTCGATGGTCGCCGCGTCCGTGAAGCCGACCAGCGCCCGTGACGTGGACGCCTCGATGAGGAGGTCCGGGTGGGTCGCCATGTCGCCGGCGGGACGGTCGGGGAAGGGCAGGTCGGGGACGGCGTCGGTCGCCGACCCGTCGCCCGGTCCGACCAGATGCGTGGTGTCCTGGTCGCCGACGACGAGCCACCCCCGGCCGCCGACCGTGTCGTAGGGGTAGATGCCGGGTACGTCGAGCGCCGCGACGAAGGCGCCGCCGGCCGGGATGTCCCCGGAGTCGAGGGCGCCGCCCTCCCCGATCACGTGGTCGGCAGCGGTCCCGTCGTTTCGCCAGACGACCGTCTCGCCGGGCGGAACGACGGCACGGACGGGATCCGGTCCCGAGGTGGCGAGTCCGATGGTCACCGGAGCGGACGTCGCGCTCGTCGCCGCGGCGGCGGGCGCTGCCGTGGCCGGCAGCAGGGTCAAAATCATCGCGACGATGACCCCGCGTCCGAACCTGCCCGTACGCGATCGGGTCGTCATGCCAGCAGCCTTCCCGCGCACTTCTCGACATCGAACTTCTCGATGCCGAGAGAAGCGCACGGCAAACCACCCTAATCACGCTGCGTGGTGATGGCAGGATTCTTGGTGGTGGAATTCGGATGCCGGGCCTCGGAGGACACGCGGACGACGCACCGTAGGATCGGGGATGCGCAGCGTCAGCCGAGGTCGGCGGGACGCGAGGTCACGACCGCTGGCGGTCGCTCCGCTCCTCGCCCTCGACCCGCCCCCGCACGACCCGGTCGACCGCCCGCTGGAAGGCCGTCACGACGGTGCGGACCGTGAGCGGCTTCAGCTGCTCGATGACCCGTGACAGCTGCGCACGGTCCGATTCAGGAAGCGCCTGGGTCAGGTACGGGCGGACGAGATGCCGGCGCAGCAACGAGGCCATGGCCTCGGCCATCTCGTCGGTGTGGCGATCGAGGAGCTCGCGCGCCTCGACGAGCATGGCCAGCGGCGCGTCAACGTCGAGAAGCTCGAGGCCGAGCTCGAGCTCGTCCCGGCGGACCTCCACGACGCCGTCCCCGAGGCGCCGCAGGACGCCCAGGGCCTCCAGCCGGTCGATCGCCGGGCCGTCGAGGGGTCGGCCCGCAACCTCCGCGAGCCGATCGATCGGCAGCTGCTCGGGCTCGTCCACCACCCAGGGGCTCATGAGGGCGCGGAACACGGCGATGTCGTCCGCAGTGGCGTCGGCGGGCACCCGCTCCAGGTAGCGCTGGATGGCGGCGAGGGTGAACCCCTTGTCCTGCAGCTCGCGGATGAGCTCGAGCCGGGCGAGGTGCGCCTCGCCGTAGAGGCCGAGCCGTCCGCGCAGCTGCGGCGGGGGCAGCAGCCCCTTGCCGGCGTAGAACCGGACCGTTCGCACCGACATGCCCACCTTCGCGGCGAGCTCGTCGACGGTCATCTGCGGTCCGGACTCCATGGAACCCGACTCTACCGGCACCGATCCGTGTCACGATCGTGATGTGACAGTGCCGGTGTAACATGCGGCCTGTCGCGATCGCGGTGACGGCTGCCCTGGCCGCCGTCGGCGTGCGCGGACCCCCACGAACCGGACGAAGGGACCCACGGTGTCGACCGACGCCTATGTCTACGACGCGCTGCGAACGCCCCGCGGGAAGGGCAAGACAGACCGGCGCGCTGCACGGCGTGAAGCCCATCACGCTCGTCACCCAGCTGCTCGACGCCGTTCGCGAACGTCATCCCGAGATGGACGCCGCGGGGATCGACGACCTGATCCTCGGCTGTGTCGGCCCGATCGGCGACCAGGGCGGCAACATCGGCCGCACCGCCGCGCTCGCCGCCGGGCTGCCCGAGCCGGTCGCCGGCGTGCAGCTCGACCGCTTCTGCGCGTCGGGCCTCGAGGCCGTGAACCAGGCGGCCGCCCGCATCCGCTCGGGCTGGGAGGACCTCATCCTCGCCGGCGGGGTCGAGTCCATGTCGCGCGTGCCGATGGGCTCCAACGGCGGGGCGTGGGCGATGGACCCCGCAACGAACTACGCGACGGGGTTCGTGCCCCAGGGCATCGGCGCGGACCTCATCGCCACGATCGAGGGCTTCTCGCGCCAGGACGTGGACGCGTTCGCGGTCGAGTCGCAGGAGCGTGCCGCCAAGGCCTGGGCCAACGGCCACTTCGCGCGCTCGATCGTGCCCATCGTCGACCCGTCGGGCCGCGTGATCCTCGACCACGACGAGCACATGCGCCCCGGCACGACGATGGACGACCTCGCCAGGCTCGGCCCGTCGTTCGCGGGGATCGGCGACATGGGCGGCTTCGACGCCGTCGCGCTGCAGAAGTACCACTGGGTTCCCGAGATCGACCACGTCCACCACGCCGGCAACTCGTCGGGGATCGTGGACGGGGCGGCGATCACCCTCATCGGGTCGCAAGCGGCCGGGCAGCGCCACGGGCTCGAGCCACGGGCCCGGATCCGGTCGGCCGCGGTCATCGGCTCCGAGCCGACGATCATGCTGACCGGGCCGGCGCCGGCGTGCCGCAAGGCGCTGGACAAGGCCGGGATGACCATCGACGACATCGACCTCGTCGAGATCAACGAGGCCTTCGCCGCCGTCGCGCTGAAGCTCATGCGCGACCTCGGCGTCGACCACGACAGGACGAACGTCAACGGCGGCGCGATCGCCATGGGCCACCCGCTCGGGGCGACCGGCGCGATGCTGCTCGGCACCGTCGTCGACGAGCTCGAGCGCCGCGACGCCTCGACCGGCCTCATCACGCTGTGCGTGGGCGGCGGCATGGGCATCGCGACCATCGTCGAGCGGGTCTGAAGGAGCACGTGGACATGACCAACGAGAACGAGAACATCATCGGCTGGGAGCAGGACGACGACGGCATCGTCGTCCTCACGATCGACGACCCGGCCCAGGGCGTGAACACGATGAACGAGCGGTTCGTCCGCTCGCTCGCCGCGACGGTGAAGCGCCTGGAGGACGAGGCCGAGGGCATCACCGGTGTGGTGGTCACCTCCGGCAAGTCCACCTTCTTCGCCGGCGGCGACCTCAAGGACCTCGTCCAGGCGACGCCCGACGACGCCGCCGACGTGGCCGAGGGCTCGAACGAGATCAAGCGGCTGCTCCGCCGGCTCGAGACGCTCGGTCGGCCGGTCGTGGCCGCGTTCAACGGCTCGGCGCTCGGTGGCGGTCTGGAGATCGGGCTCGCCTGCCACCACCGCATCGCCGTGGACGACGGCCGGTCGCGGTTCGGGACGCCCGAGGTGACGCTCGGGCTGCTGCCCGGCGCCGGCGGGGTCGTGCGGACCGTGCGGATGCTCGGGGTCGTCAATGCCCTGCTCAACGTGCTCGTCGAGGGGAAGCAGCTGCGGCCCGGCAAGGCCGTCGAGGTCGGCATCGTCGACGAGCTGGTGTCCTCGCCCGACGCGCTGCTCGACGCGGCCAAGGCGTGGATCGCCGAGCACCCCGACGCGGTCCAGCCGTGGGACGTGAAGGGCTACCGGATCCCGGGCGGAACGCCGTCGAGCCCGTCCTTCGCGCAGAACCTGCCGGCGCTGCCGTCGAACCTCAAGAAGCAGATGAAGGGCGCCCACTACGACGCCCCGCACCACATCCTCGCCGCCGCGGTCGAGTCGACCCAGGTCGACCTCGACACGGCCTTCGCGATCGAGACCCGCTACTTCACCGACCTCGTCTGCAACTCCCCGCAGGCGAAGAACATGATCCAGGCGTTCTTCTTCGACCTGCAGCACGCGAACGGCGGCGGGTCGCGCCCCGAGGGCCACGACACGTGGCAGGCCAGCAAGGTGCTGGTGCTCGGCGCCGGGATGATGGGGGCCGGGATCGCCTACTCGTGCGCGCGGTCCGGCATGGAGGTGGTCCTCAAGGACGTCTCGGTCGCGAACGCCGCGAAGGGCAAGGGCTACTCGGAGACGCTGCTCGCCAAGCAGGTCGAGCGCGGGCGGATGTCCCAGGAGAAGGCCGACGGCATCCTCGCGAGGATCACGGCGACGGACGACCCGGCCGACGCCGCAGGCTGCGACCTCATCATCGAAGCCGTGTTCGAGTCGATGACGCTCAAGCACCAGGTGTTCGGTGAGATCCTCGAGCACGTCGCCGACGACGCGCTGCTCGCGTCGAACACCTCGTCGCTGCCGATCACCGAGCTCGCCGAGGGTGTGGACCGGCAGGACGACTTCGTCGGGCTGCACTTCTTCTCGCCGGTGGACAAGATGCCGCTGGTCGAGATCATCCGCGGCGAGCGCACCTCGGACGCGACGCTGGCCCGGGCGCTGGACGTGGTGCGACAGCTGAAGAAGACCCCGATCGTGGTGAACGACTCGCGCGGGTTCTTCACGAGCCGCGTCATCGGGACGTTCCTCAACGAGGCCGTCGCGATGGTCGGCGAGGGCGTCAACCCGGTATCGATCGAGCGCGCCGGCCAGCAGGCCGGCTACCCGGCGGCGCCGCTGCAGCTCATGGACGAGCTCACGCTGACGCTTCCGCGGAAGCTCCGCGACGAGGCGAAGGAGGCCGTCGAGGCCGCCGGCGGCACCTACACGCCGCACCCGGCCGAGGCCGTCGTCGACCGGATGGTCGCCGAGTTCGGCCGTGAGGGCAAGGCCGCCGGCGCCGGCTTCTACGAGTACGCCGACGGCAAGCGCGCCGGGCTGTGGCCGGGGCTGTACGAGCACTTCGTACGCGACGACGCCGACGTGCCCTTCGAGGACATGAAGGAGCGGATGCTGTTCGCCGAGGCGCTCGAGACCGTCCGCTGCTTCGACGAGGGCGTCATCGAGGAGCCGGCCGACGCGAACATCGGCTCGATCTTCGGGATCGGGTTCCCGGCCTGGACCGGCGGGGTCGTGCAGTACATCGACCAGTACCCGGGCGGCACCACCGGCTTCGTGGCCCGCGCCAAGGAGCTGGCCGACCGCTACGGCGAGCACTTCACGCCGCCGCCGTCGCTGGTCACCAAGGCCGAGCGCGGCGAGCTCTTCCGCACCCCCTGACCCCCTGGCGGGATACGTGCGGGGTTGTACCGGTGTGAGCGGGACAACCCCGCACGTATCTCTGCGCGTCCCCGCCACCGCTCCTCGGAACGGCGTCGGAACGATCCCGTAACGCCTCCGTGGCAGGGTCACCTCCGTCAGTGGCCGACAGTCGGTCGGTTCGAGTCGATGAATGCCCGGCAGACGAGTCGGTGCGACGGACGGACGGGAACAAGGGTGCTGCGCATCGCCATCGCGTCGGATCGGCTGCTGGTGCGTGAGGGTCTTCGCGCGCTCATCTCGGGACAGCCGAGGATGTGCGTCGTCGGTGCCGTGGCCGACCTGCGGCCGCTGCTGTCGCTCGCTGATCGCGAGACCCCCGATGCGGTCCTGTTCGACACGGTGGTTGGCGGGATGCCGGGCGTCGTCGCTGCGATCGAGTTCAGCGCCGTCCATCCCGACGTCGCCACGGTGAACCTCGTGGAGACCTTCCAGACCGATGTGCTCGCCGAGTTCATGAGCGAAGGCCTGGACCGGCGGGCGGTGCTGCTCCTCGAGCGCCTGCAGCGGATCGACGACCTGCTCGGGGCCCTGCGCGACGTCGCACAGGGTGGCTCGGTCGTCGATCCACGTGTCGTCGAGATCCTGCTCGGCCGGTCGAAGGACGACGAGGCCGACCCGATGCTCGCGCGGCTGACCCCTCGGGAGACGGAGGTCCTCGCCGCGATGGCCAGCGGGCTCAGCAACAGCGCCATCGCCGCACGCCTCTACCTCTCCCAACGGGCGGTCGAGAAGCACATCAACGCCATCTTCAGCAAGCTCGACCTGACGCACCGTCCGGGGCACCACCGGGTGCAGGCGGTCCTGCGCTGGCTCGGTGTCGAGGGGGAGGCCGGTGCGAGCGGCTGCTGACCCGGCGGCAGGTGGTGCTACCCACACCCTCGCAGCGGTGGACCCACCCTGGACGGCTGCCGACCCGGCGGGGAGCATCGCGGGACCGACCAAAGGGGCGCCCGTGCTTATCTCCGCAAGTGTCACCTCCGTCTCCTGGATTCCGTCCGAGGCGATACCCGGGACGATGAAGCTGCCGTTCTCGCTGGGGGTCAGCCACTACGACGCTCCCCTGCCGGACACGATCGACGACCTCGAGGCGCTGCGACTGGCCGACCGGTTCCGGTTCGCGAACGTGCTCGAGGCCTGGATCGAGGTCGAGGACGGCCGCATCGTCGACGCCGGCTATGAGGGAGGCGGTCGCATCGGCGCGACCACACTGCAGCTCGGGTCGCGCTCGCTGACGTTCGCCGCGGTCCCGTTCCCGGACATCCAGGAAGAGCCCGAGTACGGGGACGGCTGGGTCCGCTTCGTCCAGACGGCGGGCGGACGTACCGGCGCCCCCATGCCCCGTGCGGTCAGCCGGCCGCCGTTCATCCAGATCGTCTCGCCGACCGCATGGACCACCCTGGCGCTGACCGTGCACGCGGACGGGCACCACGACCTCGAGGTCCGCGGGGCGAGCCCCTTCCCGCGGCACTGGATCTACGACGACGAGGGGCGACTCACCCTCAAGACGGGGTTCGTGGACTACAAGAGCTGGGCGGGACAGAACTTCGGTGACCGGACGCCATGGGGCGACCACAACGAGCCGGCGCTCGTCAGCGGAGTCGAGACCGCGCTCGAGCGCGAGCTGTCCCAGGGCATCATGCGCAACGGCACCAAGCCCCGCATCGCCAAGCTCAAGGAGGGCGAGACCCTCACCGAGCAGGGAACGCCGGGCAAGGACCTCTATCTGCTGCTCGACGGCATGCTCCTCGTCGAGGTGAACGGCGAACCCGTCGCCGAGGTCGGCCCGGGGGCCATCCTCGGGGAGCGCGCGATCCTCGAAGGGGGGCTTCGCACGTCTACGCTGCGGGCGATGACCCGAGCGAAGGTGGCCGTCGCGGCGGCGGAGGACGTCGACCGCGGGGCGCTGCAGGCGCTCGCCGACCACCATCGCCGCGAGGACGACCTGCAGGTGGTCGTCGACGTGGACGAGGAGACCCCTGTCCTGTGAGGATCCACGTCTGCGGGACCCGGGGCTCGACACAGGCCCCGGGTCCCGACTTCGTCCGGTACGGCGGCCACACCTCGTGTGTGGCCGTCGCACACGACGGCGAGGTGCCCTCGCTGATCCTCGACGCGGGCACCGGTATCCGGCGCGTGTGGTCACTGCTGGACGGGCGGCCCTTCGACGGCTCCGTCCTGCTCGGGCACCTGCACTGGGACCACACGCACGGTCTGCCGTTCTTCGCCGCCGGTGACCACCCCGGTTCACGGGTGGACGTGTACCTCCCCGAGCAGGGGGAGGATCCGGTCGAGCTGCTGAGCCGCGGGTTCTCGCCACCGCACTTCCCGATCGCGCCCACGCAGCTGCGGGGCGCGTGGACCTTCTCCGCCCTGGAGGAGGGAACGGTCGAGCTCGAGGGCTTCGAGGTGCTCGCCCGCGAGATACCGCACAAGGGCGGACGCACCTTCGGCTTCCGCGTGTCCGACGACACCGGCACCGTGGCCTATCTGTCCGACCACCATCCGGCGTCGTACGGCCCCGGCGACCACGGTTGGGGTCCGTACCACGAGGCTGCCCTGGCGCTCTGCGGTGGCGCGGACGTGCTGCTCCACGACGCCCAGTACGTGACCGAGGACTGGCCCACCCGCGGTGCGTTCGGCCACTCGACGGTCGACTACGCGGTGGGGCTCGCGGAGGCGGCCGGCGTCGGACGCCTCCTGCTCTACCACCACGATCCCGCCCGGACCGACGCCCAGATCGACGCGATCCTCGCCGGCCTGGGCGGCGTGTCCGTCGACGTCTCGGCGGCGGCCGAGGGTCTCACCGTCACCGTTGCCTCGGGCGTCACCGAGCTCCCCGACGAGGCCGCCCGGCTCGGACGCTGAGCTCGGGCGCCCGGCTCCGACGCTGAGCTCGGGCGCCCGGCTCCGACGCGGAGCCGAGGGGCCTGCCCCCGTCGGCTGACGGGGGCAGGCCGGGTCACCTCTTGTGGATCACGATCGACCCGCCGCCGAGCGTCGTGGTCGGGTCGGCGGCATCGTCGGCGCCCACCTGGTTGTCGTAGAGGACACCACCGGACGCCCGGTCCCAGATCTGGATCCGGAACCGGTCGCTCCCACGGCCGCCGTTCAGGTCACCGTCGATGGCCGTGATGAGGAACCCGTAGTCGCCCGCGCCGTTGATCGTCCCCATGCCCTTGAACTGGGCGCGGGCCCCGGCCACGACGAGCCAGTCGTAGGTGTCGCTCGCGAAGCGCATGCCGGCGGCGTCCAAGCGGAACTCCGTCGTGCCCGACGGGACCGTCGCGCCCTTGCCGTACCGGGAGACGAAGGCGAACCGTGCCTTGCCGCTCGCGTCCGGCGCGGGCGCGTAGGCGCCGGCCGGGGAGGTGACCCACCCGCCGCCGGTCACGAACCCGCCCTGCGCGTCGTAGACCACGACGTACTGGTCGCCCCGGGTGCTCGACACGCCCGCGTCGTCCACCACCGTGCACCGCAACGGGTAGACGCCCGCCGCCGCGTAGGTGTGGCTGGCGTGGTCGAGCCGGCCGGACGCCGCCGGCACGGACGTGGTCGTCCCGTCGCCCCAGTCGAGGCTCGCCTCGCTGACGTACCCGGCAGCCGTCATCGACGCAGCCACCGCGGTGCCGACCGGCACGACCGGGTCCGGCATGTCCGGCGCGCACACGTCGGCGGCGATCACCTCGTAGGAGGCCGTGGCGGTTGCGGTGTTGCCGGCGCGGTCGCGTCCCCGGATCGTGAGCGTCTGGCCGGGCCCGGTCGTGGCCGTGTCGATCGGCGCGTCGGGGCACGACGCCACACCGGAGGTCGCGTCGGCGCAGTCCACCGTCGGCCGGTAGCTCCGTCCCTGCAGCAGCAGCGGCGGGCCGGTCACGGACACCGTCGGTGCGGTGCCGTCGATGGCGACGGTCCGCTGGACGTGTGTGCCGTCGCTGCCCTCCACCTCGACGACGTGGACGCCGTCGCCGGTCACCGACGCCTCCGTGCCGGTGGTCGGCGTGCCGTCGACGGTGACGGCGTAGGTGGTCGCTGGGTCGCCCGTGGCGGCGACGGCCACCGGTCCGGTGAACCAGCCGTTCTCCGCGGGCGTCCCCGACAGGGTGACGGTCGGCGGAGCGGCAGCGGTGCCGGGAGCTGCCCCGGCGGGCAGCGCCTCGAACAGCCGTCCCTTGTCGGTGGACACGGCGCTGTTGCCGACGCCGTCGACTGCCTGCGAGAGGAACTCCACCCGCGTGCCCGCGGCCGGCGCCGACCCGGACCAGCGCGTGGCGTCCGCCGCGTCCCGGGTGAGGTCGAGCTGATGCCAGCCGTCGACGTCGTGGAACATGACGGCGACGCGTGCAATCGTCCCGGAGCCCGGTCCCGTCCCGGCGTCGTCGATGACCCCGACCGCGAAGGTCACCTGGCCCCCGCTGAGGGTCGCCGACGACAGGCTGATCGTCGGCGGCAGCGCTTCCGCGGAAGCGGGCGCGTAGTAGACGGTCGCGTCCACCTGGCCGTAGAGCCGCTGGATGCCGGTGGTCGCCGTTGGGTCGTCGTCCCCGAAGAACTGTCCCGGCATCACCACGAGGTTGTCGCGCCGGCCGCCCGGGGTCAGCGCGTGGCCGAGCGTCAGGATGTGACTCGGGAACGCGTCGACGTTCCGCTCCTGCTCCGGGGCCATGCTCGCCAGGTCGACCGTCGGCTGCGAGAACACCGCGTTGACGCCCTGGTCGCTCGAAGCCAGGCCGGTGATGACCACGCCCCGCGCCTGCTGTGTCTCGTCCGTCGACGTGACGTCCTGCGTGGTGCGCGGCTCGATCGGCCGGTAGTGCGTCACCTGCGGGTCGTCCTCGCCGACGGTCCAGAAGGTGCCACGCGGACGGTCGTGTGCTTCGTGAGGTCCGGCGTCAGCGTCACGCTGGCGGCGCGCAGCCCCGTGGCGTCGGGCGTCGGGCTGGTCACGCCGGGCGTCGTCGGTCGCGGTCCGGGCGGCGTCACCGGCGGCGTGCCGATCCGGTACATCGGCAGCCCGTAGAACGTCGACTCGGTCAGCACCTTCTCGTCGTAGACGCCGTAGGCGCCGAGGTCACCGAAGTACGCCTGCTTGGCGAACATCAGCCCCTCGCCGACCGTCACCGTTCCGTCGAGGTGGCCGGCGAACCGGGCCATGAGCCGCTCGGACAGCGCGACGGACTCCGTGTCGCCGTACCCGAACCCGGTGTTGGCGACGTACACGGCCCGCTGGCCGCCGTAGACCTGCGCCCAGTCGGAGGCCTTCGTGCTCGTCGCCCCGACGTAGACGTCCGGGACGTTCAGCCCCGCGTGGCAGCCCATCGTGAACAGGATCGAGCCGGCGAGGGCCGGATCGGCGGTGGTGGTCGGGACGGGCACGTCCGCGACGGTGAGGAGGTCGCTCTCGTCGCCGGTCGCGTTGCCGGCCGCCGGCAGGGACCGGTAGTGGTCGTAGTGGGCGTTCAGCGACACGATGTCGGGAGCGTCCGCGCCGGCCGGGAACAGGCGTCCGAGCGCGTCCTGACGGCGTCCACTGGTCCCCGATCAGGGTGTCGTGGGTCGTGATCCCGTCCGCTGCCAGGGCGGCGTCGACCGCCGTGGCGCCGTCGGCGAGGAAGTCGTAGCCGGTGGTCAGCGCCGTCTGCGGGTCGAGGTAGCCGTGCGCCGTCTCGAACTGCTGGACCTGCGCGACGATGTCGGCCGGCGACTCGACGAGCCGGCCGACCGCGATGTCCGGGACGTACAGGGCCCGGTCGAGCCACGCGATCGGGTCCTGGTCGCCGTAGGGGTTGTCGGTCAGCAGGTTGCGGGTGACCATCGACGCGGACAGCGGGTTGTCGCCGCCGTCGCGCGGTCCGGTCGCGTAGTCCGACTCGTTGGACACCGTCGTCATGTCGGGCACGCGCGCCAGCGGAATCTGGTCGTCGCCGCCGACGAGCACGACGTGACGCACGCCGGTCGCGGTCCGCTCGATCGTGCGCAGCTGGCCGAGGATCGCGTCGACGACCGCGTTGGCCTTCTCGGGCGAGCACGGTTCACCGTCCCAGGCGGCGAAGGCGGAGGCCACGTCGCCGTAGGCGTCGAGGGGGACGACGGCGGCCGTGCCGAGCCCGTCGGCGGCCATGGCGCTGACCAGCCCGTCGAGCGCGTCCATCACGTCGCTCGCCGCCTGGGCACCGTCGGTCGCCTCGAGGCGTCGCGGGTCGACGAGCAGGAGCGTGTCGGCGTCAGCCGGGATCGTCGGGGCGCTGCTGGCCGCGCGGGTCACCGGGTTCGGGAAGGTCCGCGCGGGACAGGACGGCGCGGAGGGTGCGGCGGAGGAGTGCACGCGCAGCACGTACGGCTGGTCGCTGGTGGCGCCGTTGTAGCCGCTGACCTGGATCGTGTAGTAGCCGCCGGCGTCGGCCTGCGCCGCCGTCGTGGTGAGGTCGACCGCCTCGTCGTCGGTGCCGCGGTTCACGGACACGCTGGCGAGCGGCACGGAGGCCAGGGGCACGTCCTGGAGTGCGACCGGCGAGAGGGTGCCGGTGCGGTCGGCGGCCGCGGCGTCGTCCTCGATCGGGACCGAGGCGAGCGGCACGGACGCCAGCGGCACCGAGGCGAGCGGCGTCGAGGTCACCGGGCTGTAGACGACGAGGTCGTCGTCGGCGCCGAGGTGGCTCAGCTCGACCGACAGCCGCGTCCCCGCCGGGGGTACCGGGACCCGGTAGTAGTCGACGTTGTCCGGCCGTGGCGATGTGCGACAGGTACAGCGCGTCGGGCGCGAGGACGGGCGCGCTGGCGAGGGCGTCGTTGGCGTCCTCGTAGTTCTCGGCGACGGTGACGGGAAGAGCCGCCGTGGTCACGTCGGTGGAGCCCGCGTGGACGGTGGCGTCGATCGCCGTGGTCTGGAGCCGGAGGGACGGCGCCAGGTTGAACGCAAGCCAGTACGAGCGCGTGCTGAGCGTGGCGAGGTCGCCGAGGTCGAAGGTGAGCGTTCCGGCGGTCGGGTCCTCGGTGCCGGTCACCTGGGTCGACGAGGACGTGGCCGGCGTGCTGGCGGTGTCGGTCGTCTGCAGCGTCGCCGGGGCCGGCATGGCGCGGAACCCGTCCGGCAGGTGCACCGTCACGGTCGTCGGCACCGCCGACCCGTCGCTCGTCGTCACCGAGAAGGCGACGCCGAAGGGCTGACCCGTCCCCGCGAACCGCGCGACGCCCATGTCGGCGAGCGGGAGCTGCTCCCACGGGAAGTCGCTGCGCAGGAGGATCCCGAGCAGCACGTCGCCGAGCGTCAGCGTCGCCTCGTCCGGTAGCGCCGCGGCGAGGTCGCCGACGGTCGCGGTCGACAGGATCGCGCCCTGCTCGGCCGCGTCGGCGAGGGTGCCGTGACGTGCAGTCGACCGCGGTGCAGTCGACGAGGGTGGCCACGCTGGCCAGCGGGACGGAGGCCAGCGGGACGGAGGCCAGCGGGGTCGCGGACAGCTCGACGCTGGCGAGCGGCACGGACGCCAGGGGCACGGACGCGAGCGGCACGGAGGCCAGGGGGACGGACGCGAGCGGGACCGACGCGAGCGGCACGCCGGCGAGGTCCAGGCTCATCAGCGTCGTGTCGCCGCCGATCATCAGGTTGCTGTATCCGAGCTGGGTGAGCAGCGCCCGCCAGTCCGTGAGCGGGTCGGGGCTGCTCCCGATCGGCACGGAGGCGAGCGGGGTGGACCCGAGCGCCACGGACGCGAAGGAGACGCTCGCGAGCGGGGTGGCCGACAGGTCGACCTCGCTCAGGTCCAGTGCCTCGAAGCGCTGACGGGCCGTGGGGTCGTCGTACACGTCCTGGAGGGTCAGGCTCTGCAGCGGCACGCCGGCCAGGGAGGTGTTGGCGAGGAGGTCGTCCCAGCTGACCGACGCGAGCGGGACGGAGGCGAGCGGCACCGACGCGAGCGGCACCGACGCCAGCGGGACCGACGCCAGCGGGACCGAGGCGAGCGGCACGGACGCCAGCGGGGTGCTGCCGAGGTCGACCGACGCGAGCGGGACGGACGCGAGCGGGACCGAAGCGAGGGGGATCGACTCGATCGGGATGTCACGGAGGTCCACGGCCGCCCCGCCGGCGGGGACGGTGGCGGTCGGCGCCGCCGGGTCGGGGCCGTAGACGGCCGCGTCGATCGTGACGGCGGGCGGGAGTTCATGGACGAACACGTCCCGCCCGCTGGGGTTGGGGTCGGCGGCGGTTTCGAGGTTGGTGGCCTGGGACATGAAGCCGACGTAGCGCCCGTCCCCGCTGAGGCTCGGGCCTGCGCTGTCCGAGTCCCCCTGGACGCCACCCGGTCCGACGCTCGCGAGCTGCAGCGCGTTCGTGGCGGCGTCCCAGACGAACACGTCCGGCACGCCGTTCGTGTCGCCGGGGACGAGGTCAGGGCGACCGGAGGTGAACGCGACCCGCTGGCCGTCGGCGGAGATGCTCGCGTCGTAGGACCCGCCCTCGTAGGGCTGGAGCACGAGGGAGTGGTCGGTGTAGCGGCTGACCCAGGTCGTGGTTCCGGGCGTGACGTCCCGCAGATACACGTCGAAGCTTCCGTCGTCGTCGGCCGGATCGAGGCTGCCTTCGGAAGCGAACGCGACCCGCGTCCCGTGGGCGGACAGGTCGGGAGCAGACTTGTGTCCGGTGCCGGGCGCGCCCAGGCTGTCCACCGAGGCGAGCGTGGTGTCGCCCGACGGCAGGGACCGGACGTAGACCTGCGGGCACGTGAACCGCTGCACCCCGGGTTGACCGATCGGTCCGCGCGCGCACAGGGGGTAGCTGGTGATCCCGTCGACGAGGTCCGTCGCCGACGAGAGGAACGCGACCGTGAGCGTGAGCGTGCTGCCGTCGAAGACCACGCTGGGGCTGGAGGCACCGGCATCGGTCCCGGTCCCGCTACCGCCGCTGACCAGCTGCGTCGTGTCGGTCGCCAGGTCACGGACGTAGACGTCGGAGATACCCCCGTCCGTGTCGGCCGCGACGAGGGGGGCCGAGGTCGCGAAGGCTACGAAGCGCCCGGACGGGTCGATGTCGACCCTGCCAACCGCGCTTCCGGCGTCGGACCCACCGAGCGGGGCGGCAACGTCGACCTGCTCCGTCGTGCCGGCCACGAGGTCGCGGACGAAGACGTGCCAGCCCGGTGTGCCGCTGACCGTCGGGACGAGGTCGGTCGCCTGGGATGCGAACGCGACGAACCGGCCATCGTCGCTGACGGCTGGCCGGATCCCGCTTTGGGCACCGCCTGTCGACCCGGTCGACGTGACCGACACGGGCGTCACCGCCACGCCGCCGCCGGTCCCGTACTCGTCGAGGACACCGTTCTGATCGGCGTCACGGTCGACGAGGAACACGTCGTCGACCCCGTTGGCGTCCTGACCCGGCGGCAGGAAGGTCGCCGCGTTCGACACGAACGCCGCGTACCGGCCGGTGCCACTCAGGACGATCGGCTCGTTCGCACCACCCACGGCCGTGCCGTCCGCCAGGCGGTCGAGCCGGACCGTGTCGCCCGGCGCCGCGACCGCGAGCTGCGGCAGCGCGACGAGCGACGTGCCGACCACCGCCGCGGCGATGAGCGCGTGCAGCAACCGAGACCGAGGCATCCGCGAACCTTTCCCGTTGGCGCGCGAAGGCTCGCGAGCCGCCACCGGGAGCAGGATCGGTCGTTCGGCCACGGGCCACAAGGGCGCCAGCGCGATCTCATCAGGGGTGCATGCCTCCGGGCGCAGTCGTGCTAGCCCCCCCGACGGGCGCGCGCGGTGCCCGTAGCCTCCGGGAACGCCGCCGGAGTGCCTCATGCCCGTGACCGACCGCACGTACGCGGCCTACGTGCCGCGGCTGCTGCTCGATCCGCCGCGCCCGCACCCCTGCTGGTGGGAGGCGGAGGGGACGCTCGTCTTCGCGGACGTTCTCGGGGTTCACGCGGTTGACCGAGCGTCTCGCCCGCGACGGCAAGTCAGGAGCCGAGCAGCTCGTCACGACCATCAGCGACGTGTTCACGGCGCTGCTCGCCGCCACCGACGACGGAGGCGACGTGCTGAAGTTCGGCGGTGACGCGCTGCTGATCTTCTACGGCAGCGACGACCATGCGCGCCGCGCCTGTCACGCCGCCCAGGGGATGCAGCGCGCCCTCCGCAGCGCCGGTCGGCTGAGCACACCCCGCGGCCCGGTGCGGCTGCGCATGTCGGTCGGCATGCACTCCGGCCGGTTCCCGTTCCTGCTCATCGGTCGCGAGCATCTCGAGCTCGTCGTGACCGGACCGGCCGCCACCGCGACCGTCACGATGGAGTCGCGCGCGGACGCCGGCGAGGTGCTACTCAGCCCGGCGACGGCGGCGCTCGTCCCGCCGGCGGTGCTCGGACCTGCCAGGGAGGGAGGCGTGCTCCTCGGCCGTGTCCCGGCCATGGCGCCGATCGGCGCGGCCGCCACGCCTGACCGCACGACCGCCGACGTGGAGCGGTTCGTCCCGAAGCTGCTGCGGGGGCGGCTCGGGCCGGAGACCGCCGAGCACGACCACCGACACGTCACCGTCTCCTTCCTCCACGCCGGCGGGGTCGACGACCTGCTGACCGCCGAGGGGCTCGAGGAGACGTTCGGCCGGCTCCAGGCACTCGCGGAGGTCGTCGAGGAGGTGACGACGGACCTCGACGTCTGCGTCATCACCACCGACATCGGCGCCGACGGGGTGAAGTACTACCTGGCCGCCGGCGCGCCGGACAGCGGGGACGACGACGAGGGCCGGATGCTGCGCGTGTGCCGTCGCATCCTCGACGCCAACGTCGGCCTGCCGCTCCGGGCCGGCGTGAACCGCGGCCACGTGTTCGGCGGAGACGTCGGTACGCCGTGGCGGCGCACCTACAGCGTCATGGGCGACACGGTCAACCTCGCCGCCCGGCTGATGGGCAAGGCGCCCGTCGGTGGTCTGCTGGCTCACCGTTCGGTGGTGGAGCGGTCCCGGACCCGCTTCGCCTTCGAGCCGGTCCCACCGTTCACCGTGAAGGGCAAGGCACGCCCCGTCGACGCCGTGCTGGTCGGGCGGGTCGAGGTCGGCGCGGCCGAGCGCACCAGCCACGATCTGCCGCTGGCCGGCCGCGAGGCCGAGCTCGAGGCGATCACCGCGGCGCTGGCTGCTGCCGAGCAGGGGCGCGGCCGGGTCGTCGAGGTCGTCGGGGACACCGGCATGGGCAAGTCCCGTCTCGCGGTCGAGGCAGCCCGCCGGACCGCGCTCGCGCGCCTGTCCGTGGCCTGCGACCCGCTCGATAGCGGCTCGCCGTACTACGCCAGCCGGCTCCTGCTGCGCAAGGCGCTCGGCATCCCGCTGCGCGCCGGCGAGGCGGAGGCGGGCAGCCGCCTGCTGGACTGGCTCGGGCAGCACGCTCCCGAGCAGCTTCCGTGGGCACCGCTGGTCGCGGTCGCCGCGGGAGCCAGCGTCCCCGAGACCCCGGCCGTGGCCGACCTCGCCGTGCGGTTCCGCAGGGCCCGGATGCAGACGGCGGTGGACGCCGTCCTCGCCGCGGCGATCGGGCCCGCGCTCGTCGTGCTCGAGGACGCCCACTGGATGGACGAGGCGTCGGCCGCGGTGCTGCGGCCGTCGCTCGTCGCCGCGGCCGGGCGTCCCTGGGCGGTCGTGCTCACCCGCCGCGACACCGGACAGGGCCTGCTGGCGCCCGCCGAGGCCGTGGTCCTGCACCTCGAGCCGCTGACGGCCGAGCAGAGCCTGACGCTGCTCGCGGCGGCCGTCCGCGAGACCCCCGTCCCGCCGGCGCGCTACGACGCGATCCTGCACCGTGCCGGGGGGAACCCGCTGTTCCTCCTGGAGCTCGTGTCGGCGGCGGCGACCTCCGACCGCACGCTTCCGGACACGCTGGAGGGGATGCTCGCCGCACGCATCGACGCGCTGCCGCCCGAGAGCCGCCAGGCCCTGCGCTACGTGTCGTCGCTCGGGACGCGCTTCAGCAGCCGGGTCCTGGACCGGGCCCTCGGCGACCTCGGGCTGTCCAGCGACGACGGGCCGCTGTGGGACGACCTGCGTCCCTTCGTCGGTCGGGACGGCAGCGGCTTCGCGTTCCGCAACGACGTGTACCGCGAGGTCGCCTACGAAGGGTTGACGTTCGCTCGTCGGCGCGACCTCCACGCGCGGATCGCCGACGTGTACGCCGCCCTGTCGGACACCGACCCCCGTGAGCACGCGTCGCTGCTGTCGCTGCACAGCTTCCTCGCCCAGCGGTTCGACGACGCCTGGCGGTTCTCGCGCCTCGCCGGTGACAGCGCCGCGGCGGCGTCCGCACCGGCGGAAGCGGCCGAGTTCTACCGTCGGGCGTTGGCTGCCGGCCGCCACCTGAACCGCCTCCCGGACGAGGCGCTACGCGAGGTGGCCACCGCGATGGGCGACGCCTGCGAGGTCGCAGGACTCTACGTGCAGGCGAGGCAGGCCTACGCGGAGGCCCGCCGTCACTGCCGGGGCGACGGCGACGAGGCGGACGTCTGCCGACGCCGCGGCATCCTCGCCGAGCGGATGGGCAGCTACTCGCAGGCGCTTCGCTGGTACGGGAAGGGCGAGCGCCTCGCGGGCCAGGTCGACGAGCGTTCACGCCGCGCTCTCGTGGCGGGCCTGAGTGCCGGTCGCGCCGCGGCGCGCTACCGCCAGGGCCGGTTCCGTGAGTGTCGCGCCGCCGCGGAGCGGGCCGTGGCCGAGGCTGGCGCTGCCGGTGACCGCGCCACCCTGGCGCACGCGCACTACCTGCTCGGGCTGGCCCTGATGCTGGGCGACGGCGACCGCCAGAGCCACCATTTCGAGACGGCCCTGTCGATCTACGAGGACCTTCACGACCTCGTCGGGCAGGCCAACGTGCTGAACAACCTCGGGATCCGCTCGTACTACGCGGGCGACTGGCCCGGGGCGCTCGCCTCCTACCGGCGAAGCCACGACGCACGGCTGCGCGCGGGCGACGTGGTCGGGGCCGCGACCGCCGCCAACAACATCGGCGAGATCCTGTCCGACCAGCTGCGGCTGGCCGAGGCAGAGGAGCTGTTCCACGAGGCGCTGTCCGCCTGGCACGGCGTCGACTATCCGCTCGGCGTGGCGCTGGCGACGAGCAACCTGGGACGCGCGGCGGGCCGCCGCGGCGATCCGGACACGGCCCGGCGGCTCCTCGACACCGCGCTGGCCTCCTTCGAGCGGCTGAAGGCCGAGCAGTTCGTCGTCGAGACCCGGACGCGGCTGCTCGAGCTCGAACGTCCGCGATGGCGACCCGGTGGCAGCCTTGGAGCGTGCCGACGACCTGCTGGCGAGCGTCGGGGGATCGCCCACCTCTCCGCGCGCGATGCTGCACCGGCTCCGGGGCACCGCGCTGCGACGTCTGGAGGACCTGTCGGAGGCCCGGACGGCGTCGGCCACGGCGGCCCGGCTTGCTCGAGAGGACGGCAACCTCCACGAGCTCGCGCTGGCGCTGCTCGATCTGGCGGCGGCCGGGGTGCCCGATCACGCCGAGGAGGCCACCCGGCTGCTCGACCGCCTGGACGTGGCGACGGACGTGGTGGCGACGGACGTGGTGGCGACGGACGTGGTGGCGCGCGCGACGGCGTGACGCCGGAGCGCACCTTCCGTGGCGTCAGTCGAGGCGGTCGGCCACCGGACCGAGCTGGTCGCGGACACCGATCTCGTCCGCCGCGCGGGCGAGCGCGGCCCGCTCGTCGTCGGTGAGCTCAGGCATGGCCTCGGTGAGCTCGGCCTGCACGTCGGCGTCCATGGCCGCCACCGTCCGGACGACCGCATCCCACGCGTCGACCGCGGCGGCCGCGTCGAGCGCCGATCGCAGGACCTCCGGGCGGCGCAGGACGGGCAGGCTCGCGACCGCGGGCAGATCCTCGTCGCGCATGTTCGCCACGAGCGGGAGAAGGTCGTCCCAGAGCTGTTCGCGCTGCGCCGCCTCGAGCAGGGACGAGAGGATCTCCGGCGGGCCGCTGGCCGTCACGGTGGCCACCCTCGCCCCCTGCTCCGGACCGAGGTGGCTCGTGAGCGCGAGGGCCTGGGGCCACAGCTCACGCTCGCGCGCGATTGCGAGGATGTTGCGCAGCCGTTCGTCGGGAACATGCGCGACGATCCCGTCGAGGCGGTCCTTGCGCTCGAGGTAGAAGGCGATCTCGAGCAGGTCGCCGTCATCGGGGATGACCGCGAGCAGATCGGGGATCACGTCCGGTGGGGCGACCCCGACGAGCCGTCCCGAAGCGAGGTGGTCCCGGCGTCGGTTCAGCTCCTTGGCGCCGGCGATCATCACCTCGTGGGGCAGCCGCGGGACGATGTGGGCCACCGCCCGGGGGTCGGTCTGTGAGGCCATCGAGGCGAGGAACGGCACGTCGATGTGCCGGACGAGGTCCGCAGCCCGCTTGGGCTGGAGCGTCCCGGCCACCTGGGCGCACACGAGCGGGGGGAACACCCGCTGGGCGATCGAGGCGGTCACGGGGTTCGGCAGCAGCTTGCTGGCGGCGACGAGGCGGTCGAAGTGGCCCTCGCCGGCGGCGAACAGCAGGTCCGACACGCGCTCGCGGACGGGGCGGGTGGCTTCGGCGGGCAGGTCCTCGAGGAAGGCGAGGTCCTCGTCGTCCAGGCGGAGCAGACGGGCGAACTTCAGTCGCTCGGCGCGGGCGTCGAGGTCCACGGAGCCTCCTGCTGGTCAGGCCGCTCAGGCGGAGCGGCGCGGTTGGTCGCCGTCGATCACAGACCGTCGGTCACAGGCCGACGATGCGGCGGACGGCGGGGCGGACGAGCCGTGGGACGTGGCTCAGCGACTCCTCGGTGGCCTCGCGCAGCTCGCGCGTGTGGGTCTGACGCGCCTGTGTGATGGCGTCGGCGAGCAGGTCGAGCTGCGCGTCGTCGAGGACCTCGAACCCGACCGGCTCGAACCCGTCGAGGGCGGCCTGCAGACGCTGGTAGGCATCGCCCGACCCGGTGGCGCCCGTGGTGTCGTCGCTCATCGTGTCCCTCCCCCTCCATGCCGGCTGGAAGCGGTCCCGGCGTGTCGGCACACCGGGCCGACACGGCGGCCGCGAGCGGCTCGGCCCGCCGACCGCGCACGGTGGCACGGCGAGACGAATCTAGTGACCCCGTCTCGTGACGGCACACGTACCGTCGTGCGGGACCGGGAAGGCCCCGCACGACGGTGCGGCGGCGGCGTCAGGCGGGCCGGGTGGCCACGCCCTTCTCGACGAGCAGGGCGATGGCGCCCGTGACCAGCGTCGCCGTCTGCGCGCGGCTGACGGTCAGACCCGGTGCGTACGTGTCACGGGTGCGCCCCTCGATCAGCCCGGCGGCAGCGGCGCCGTTGATGCTCGCCTCGTGCACGCTGCCGTCGTCGTCGGTGAAGTGGTCGCCGTCGACGGTCAGATCGATCCCGGCGGCGTGCAGCGCCCCGACCAGGAGGCTGGCCATCTGCGCCCGGTTGACCGGCCGGTCCGGCAGGTACCGGCCGTCGCCGGTGCCGGCCACGACACCGGCCGCTGCGAGGCGGTTGATGTTCCCTTCGTGGACGTTGCCGTCGTCGTCGGTGAAGGCGTCCGGCGCGTCCTGCGGCAGGTCGACGCCGGCCGCGTCGAGCATCGCCGCGAGCAGGCTGGCCATCTGGTCGCGGTCCAGCGCGGCGTGCGGCGCGTAGGTGCCGTCCGCCCGACCGTGCGTCACGCCCCACCAGGCGAGGCAGTCGATCGTCGCCTCGTGCACGCTGTCGGCCGGCACGTCGCTGAAGCCGTCCTCGGGGACCGCGCCGGTCGGGCAGCCCGGCCGGCCGACGTCCAGGGCGCCGGCGCGGTACCGCTCGATGCGGTCCACGCCCTGCGCCGAGGCGACGAAGGACATGTCGCCGGTGAGCGCGTAGTCGAGGACGCAGTCCTCGAAGGTGCCGGCATCGATGATGCCCGCCTGGCGGCACACCGCCTCGGCTCGCGTGCGGTCGGCCGCCGGCAGCGAGTCGACCGAGGTCTCCCGATCGGGGAAGCTGCGGTCGGTGTACGTGTCGGTGGACGCGCCGGAGGCGTAGTCGAACAGCGACGTCGACTGGCTGATCCGCCAGCTCTCGGCGAACTGGCCGTAGCGCTCGTCGTAGGTGGGGTCCGGCCCGACGTTCCGGCCGTCCCGCGTCGTCAGGTCGTCGTCACGGTTGCCGTCGCCGTCGCCGAACAGGCCGGTCCAGGCCACATCCGGGCCCTCGCCGAGGTGCACGTCGAGCAGCTCGCCGCGTGGGTCGACCCGCAGCTGGTGCCCCGCAGGCGTCGTCACGTACAGCTCGTCGGCCCACTGCTTGACCTGGAGCCCGTCGGCGGCGACGCCGGCGCCGAGCTGGGTGGGCGGGAGCGGGCGGCCGTCGAGGCGGACGGTCGCCGGGTCTCCCGCGGTGACGGTCACCCGGTGGCCGGCGGCGGCCAGTGCCGCCGCGGTCACCACGGCGATGACGCGGCTGTCGCGGTACGGCTCGAAGCGCAGCTGCAGCTCGGTGTCGCCCGTCTTGGCGGCGACGAACTCCCCGGCGGCCTGCAGGTCGTAGTAGAGGCCGTCGAAGGTCCGCAGGTGCGGGTCGCCGGTGGCGCTGCCGCCGGGACCGGGCGGGAACAGCGGCGGCGGGTCGCCGCCGCAGTCGCTGCCGCCACCGTTGATGGTGACCTGGCTGAAGACGAGGCAGCGGCTGTCGTTGGAGCCGTCGAAGATGTTCTTCAGCAGCTTCTTGACCCCGCCGGTGCCGCCGCCTTCTTCGAGCGCGTCCTTGGCGCCGCTCTGCAGGCCGTCGAGCATCGGCTTGGCCTTGGCCGGGCCGTCGATGCCGGTGGAGCCGACGTAGGTCTGCCACGCCTGTCCGCTCAGCAGTGCAGGGTCGAGCGTGTTGTCGGTGCCCCGCACGGCGAGGTAGCGGCCGCTGTGTGCGGCCATCCGCTGGGCCAGCAGGTCCAGCGGCGCCAGGTCGTCGTCGCCGCCGGAGGGCAGCACCTGCGTGAAGGTGTGGTCGACGAGCAGGGGGTCACCGGGCGCGAGCAGGCTCGGGTCGAGGAAGGTGAGCTCGAACAGCAGCCGGTCGTCGATGGCGATACCGGTGCCGCGGTCGGGCGTCCCGAGGAAGGCGAGCGCCCGGTCGTCGGCGGTCTCGAGGAGGCCGCCGACGGTCTGGACGTCGCCGCGGGAGGTCCGATCGGGTCGCGCCACGTGCGGGTCGAGGGCCGGCTTCGGCGTGAAGGTGACGCCGTCGATGAGCGTGACCGGGGTGCCGCCCTGCGCCTCGAGCTCGTCGAGCACCGTGGAGGTCAGGTCGACGACGTTGCCGTTGTCGTCGACGGTCCGCAGCCCGTCGACGACCCAGAGGTCCTGCAGGCGGGTCGGCAGGTCGTCGTGCGTGTCCGGCGGCGGCTGCGTGGGCTTCTCCGCCGCGCTGAAGCCGGAGTAGCGCACGTCGGCCTGGGAGTAGTTGTAGAAGCCGAAGGAGCCGGTCGGGAAGCTGCCGTCGACCTGGAGGACCTGCTCGCCGTCGATGGCGATCGTGACCTGGTCCGGCGAGTAGTCCAGCCGGAACTGGTACTCGGTGTTGTCCTCCCACCCGAGGCCGTCGCCCCACTTCGTGGCGAGCACCTCGGCGCGCGGGTCGTCCTGCTGCTGCTCGTGGCACCAGTTGATGGGGATGACCGCGCCGTTGCCCTCGCGCCGCTCGTCGGGGTCCTGGCTGTAGGTGCCCGAGACGCGGGTGAGGGTGAACCCCTCCTGAGCTTCGCACCCGCCCCAGCTCTGCTTCGACTGCTTCCAGTCGAACAGGAGGTGGTCGTAGGCGAACGGCTGGTCCTGGGTCGGCCCGTTGTAGCCGATGACGAAGCCGATGAAGTCGTCGTCGCCGGTGGTCTGGACCTCGAAGGTGCCGGTGATCGTGGCGCTGGTCAGCCGCTCCGGGCTGACGAAGTAGGTCGGGTCGTCGTTGCGGCGCTGGATGACCTCGCTGCCGTCGTCGGCGACCTGCCACTCGCCGACGGACTCGGGACCCTGCTTGGTCCATTGACGCAGGTCGAAGTCGATCGGCTGGCTGGCGGTCTGGGCCGCCGCCGGCAGCCCGAGCGCCGCGAGCAGGCCGGTGACGGACACGAGGACGAGCAGTCGTGTGATGCGTGGCGTTCGATGTCGCACGGTTACCCCGATAACGGTGACATGGGTGCATGACCGCACACAGCCCCGCGCCGGGCTGGCCGGTCCTCTCACGTGCCTGACACGTCGCGGCGGTCCCCGCGCCGGGGATCGCGCCAACGAGCGTCCTGCCTCGATCGCGGGCGAGCCTGGTCATCCAGGAGGGCGCCTCGACCGTAGTCGCCCGGTCACCATCCGTGTGGGCGTTTGCCCGGACGATTTCGTGGCTGGCTCGCCATTGCTCACGAGCGTGGCGGCAGGTCATCCGTCGTCGTCTGGCGGCCCGTCACGTCTCGACAGGCCCGCCGGCGCGACGCCACTCCGGCAGGCCGTCCTCGAGCCGGACGGCGCGGCGCCCCCGTCGGGTGAGCGCGCGGACGGCGTCGTCCGCGTACACGCAGTAGGGACCGCGGCAGTAGGCGACGACGTTGCGGCCGGCGGGCAGCGTGTCGAGGAGCTCGTCGAGCCGGTCGGGCGGGACCGAGACCGCACCGGGAAGGTGGCCGGCGGCGTACTCGGCTTCGGGGCGCACGTCGACGACCACGACCTCGCCACGGTCGAGCCGGGCGAGGAGCTCGTCCCGGGTGATCGTCTCGAGCTGGTCGCGGTCGCCGAGGTAGGCGCGGGCGAGCTCGTCGAGATCGTGGACGTGCGCGGCCGCGACCCGTCGCAGGGCGGCCCAGGCGTCCGCCACGTCATCGGAGGCGAGCCGGTAGTGCACGTGGGTGCCCGCGCGGCGGCTGGTGACCAGACCTGCCCGCGCCAGGGTGCGCAGGTGGTGGGAGGTGTTGGCCAGGCTCTGGCCGATCTCCTCGGCCACCTGCTCGACGGTGCGCTCGCCCTGGGCGAGGACCTCGACGATCTGTGCGCGACGGCCGGACCCCAGGGCGGCCGCGGTGGACGCGAGCGCGTCGAAGAGGGCGTCCTTGGCCGGCCGGCGCTCGGTGGCGGTGCCCATGGATCCTCCCTGTCCCATCGGAGCCTACCGCGCTGCTCAAATGATGACTTGACCAGAACGGCGACCGCTGGCATCCTCCTGTTCAAAGAAGTGCTTGAATAGAGAGCGTGTGGTGGATGCCGGACGGGTCGTGGCCGAGGAGCCGGGCAGCTGCGCCTGGGTGGCCGATCTCCGCGACGGCGGACCCGTGGAGGTCGACGCATGACCACCGCGGGTCCGCCACCAACGGCACGGTCCGGCTGGGGCTGCGGGAGAACCTGCCGCAGTTCGTGCTGCTCGTCGCCGTCAACGCGCTGGTCGGCGGGATGGTCGGGCAGGAGCGCACCGTGCTGCCGCTGCTGGCCGAGTCGGCGTTCGGCATCACCGGCTACAGCGCGATGCTGACCTTCATCGTCGCGTTCGGGCTGACCAAGGCGGCCGTGAACTACTTCGCCGGGACGCTCGGCGACCGGTTCGGCCGCAAGCCGGTGCTGCTCGCCGGCTGGCTGTTCGCCCTGCCGGTGCCGCTGCTGCTGATCTGGGCCCCGTCGTGGGGCTGGGTGATCGTCGCGAACGTCCTGCTCGGCGTGAACCAGGGCCTGGCCTGGTCGACGACGGTCATCATGAAGATCGACCTCGTCGGCCCGCAGCGGCGCGGCACCGCGATGGGCTTCAACGAGGCGGCCGGCTACGGCGCCGTCGCGGTCGCTGCCTGGGCCACGGGCGCGATCGCCGAGGCGTCCGGTCTGCGGCCGGGTCCGTTCCTGCTGGGGCTGGCGTTCGCCGCCGTCGGCCTGGGGCTCTCGGCCGTGTTCGTGCGTGAGACGGCCGGCCACGTCGAGCACGAGGCGGCGAACCACGTCGTCGGCCAGCGCGGCCATGCGGGTGACCTGACCGCCCGGCAGGTGTTCTCGCTCGCGTCGTGGCGCGACCGTGACCTGTCGACGGCGAGCCGCGCCGGGCTCGTCAACAACCTCAACGAGGGCATGGCCTGGGGCCTGTTCCCGCCGTTCTTCGCCAGTGCCGGTCTCGACGTGGGCACGATCGGGGTGCTGACCGCGATCGCCCCGGCCGTGTGGGGCATCGGGCAGCTCGGTACCGGGATCCTGTCCGACCGGATCGGTCGGAAGTGGCTCATCGCCGGCGGTCAGCTGATCCAGGCGGTCGGTCTGCTCGTGATCGCCACCGGTCACACCGTCGCGGTCTGGGCCGTCGGCAGCGCGATGCTCGGCGGCGGCACCGCGATGGCCTACCCGACGCTCATCGCCGCCGTCGGCGACGTCGCCCACCCCGTCTGGCGGGGCGCCGCCGTCGGCGTCTACCGGCTGTGGCGCGACGTCGGGTTCGCGGTCGGCGCGGTGCTCGCCGGCGCGCTGGCCGACCTGTACTCGCTGGCCACCGCCATCGTCGCCGTCGCCGTGGTCACGGCCCTCTCCGGGTTCGACGTGGTCGTCCGGATGCGCGAGACCCACCCCGGCGCCGCCCGCTGACGTTCGGGCCGGATGCCTCTGGCGGCAGCGCCCCGTGGGGCGTTCGATCGTCCGATCGAGCGCACGGGGAGCAGCGAGGGGCCATGCCAACGTCCGTGAGTCGGCGGCGCCGTGTGCGGGAGACCGCCGGAAGTCGGTCCACGGGCCTCGTCGCCCGTGCCGCCGCGGTGGTGGCGGCCGTGCTGCTGGTCCCGCTGACCGCGGCCCCGGCCGTGGCCTCCCCGGCCGTGTCCCGCATCGCGGGGCCGGATCGGTTCGCGACGGCGGTCGCGCTGACCCAGCTGCGGTGGGACGAGCCGCCGACGGACGCGACGATCTACGTCGCGTCGGGGACCTCGTTCGCCGATGCGCTCATGGCCGGGCCGGTGGTCGCCAGCACCGCGAACGCCGCGATGCTGCCCGTCACGTCGACCTCGATCCCGACCGTGGTGGCGGACGAGCTCACCCGGCTGCACCCGACCCGGATCGTCGTCGTGGGCGGGACCGCGGTGATCTCCGCGACGGTCGAGCGTGCAGCTGACGGCCTACGCCGGCCACGTGACACGCATCGCGGGTTCCGACCGCTACGCGACGGCGGTCGCCCTGACCCAGCTGCGGTGGGACGAGCCGCCGACGGACGCGACGATCTACGTCGCATCGGGGACCTCGTTCGCCGATGCGCTCATGGCCGGGCCGGTGGTCGCCAGCACAGCCGGCCGCGGCCATGCTGCCCGTCCAGCGCGACCACGTCCCGACGGTGGTCGCCGACGAGCTCACCCGGCTGCACCCGGCCCGGATCGTCGTCGTGGGCGGGACCGCGGTGATCTCCGCGGCGGTCGAGCGTGCACTGACGGCCTACGCCGGCCACGTGTCGAGGGTCGCCGGGCCGGATCGGTTCGCGACCGCGGTCGCCCTGACCCAGCTGCGGTGGGACGAGCCGCCGACGGACGCGACGATCTACGTCGCGTCGGGGACCTCGTTCGCCGACGCCCTCATGGCCGGACCCCTGGTCGCCAGCATGGCGAACGCGGCCATGCTGCCGGTCGCTGCCGACTGGATCCCGACTGTCGTCGCCGACGAGCTCACCCGCCTGCATCCGACGCGGACCGTCGTCGTCGGTGGCACCGCCGTGGTGTCCGACATCGTCGCGCGGCAGCTCGCCGGCCCCGCCTCGACGTTCGCGCTGCACCGCTACCGCGCCACCATGCCGGGCGGCTGGGGGCCGCCCATCGTCCTCCCCTACGGACCCGCCGAGAGCCAGCTCGGAACCTCGCCCGGCGGCGAAGGACTCGAGTGGGGGCCGGACTACGGGGCCGTCGCGCCCGACGGGACGTGGTGGATCCTCGACAGCGCCAAGGTCCGGTTCGCGCACTTCGACGCGTCGGGTCGCTACCTCGGGCAGGTCGTCATACCCGCCCGGTACCTCGTCCAGGGCCAGTACGTGCAGTGGCAGCACCCGATCGCGCTGGCCGACGGCTCGATCGTCACCTCCCGGTTCGCCGGCGACGACACCACCGCCCTGCTGCGGCTGCACAACGGCGCGTTCAGCCAGGTGACCACCAACCGGCTCGTAATCGTCGAGGGCGACGACGGCACGCTGCTGTACGGGTTCGGGCCGAACAACGAGCTGCTGTCGGTGGCCCCGACCACCGGTGCGGTGACGGCGGTCAGCGCCTTCCGCAGCCGCGCCGGCGTCCGCTACCGGCTGTCCCTGCAGGACGAGACGCTCCGCCTCGTGCTGCCCGACCAGGGCATCGACCATTCGTGGCCGGTCGTGGCGGCGGAGACGGGCGGCCCGGCGGCCGGGGCGATCTCGCTCGCGACGACGGCCGACCGGCGGATGCACCTCATCGTCGACGGTGCGGCACTGGCCGACGAGCGGACGGGACGCAGCGGCTACGGCGCCGTCGCTGAAGACGGCACGCTGACCCCGACCGAGCCGACGCGGGACCCGTGGAGCCCCTCGGACGGCGGGACCGGGAGCCGGATCGTCGCCCGCCCCGGCGGCACCCAGACGTGGTTCGTCACCATCGACACCGACGCGGTCCGTCTCTACCCGCGGTCGTGACCGGCCGGCGTCACCACAGCAAGGGTCGCGGCCGTGGGCCGGGGGTCAGACCGTGCGCTCCGGGATCTCCCAGTAGGGCTGGCGCAGGGTCCGCTTGAGGATCTTGCCGGTCGGGTTGCGTGGCAGCTCGTCGACGAAGTCGACGCTCGTCGGGCACTTGAACCGGGCGAGGTGCTCCCGGCAGTAGTCGATGAGGGTCTGCGCGTCGGTCTCGGCGCCGGGCATGGGGACGACGACCGCCTTGATCGTCTCGCCCCAGCGGTCGTCGGGCACGCCGATGACCGCGACCTCGGCGACGTTGGGATGCTCGAACAGGACCCGCTCGACCTCGGGCGAGTACACGTTCTCGCCACCGGTGATGATCATGTCCTTGAGCCGGTCCTCGATGAACACGAACCCGCCGTCGTCGACCCGACCGATGTCGCCGCTGCGCAGCCACCCGCCGTCGACGATCGTCTCGCGGGTCGCCTCCTCGTTGCGCCAGTAGCCCGGCGTCCTCTGCTCCGAGCGCCACCACAGCTCGCCGAGCTCGCCGGGATCGACGTCCGCGAGGCCGTGCGGGTCGACGATGCGCATCTCGACCCCCGGGATGGGCGTGCCGGCGGACGCCATGCGCTCCACCTGCGAGGGGTCACGGTGCACCTCGGGCCGAAGGACGGTGATCACGCCGGCGAGCTCGGTCATCCCGTAGACCTGGGCGAGCTCCAGGTCCGGCCACGCCTTCAGGGCCTGGCGGAGCAGCGGCAGCGGCATCGGCGCTGCGCCGTACAGGATCCGCCGCAGCCGCGAGAACGCCGCGACGGCCTGGTCCCCCGCCCCCAGCACGGCGCCGATCACGGCCGGCACGACGAACGTCACGTTGGCGCCCGCCTTGATGCCCGCGAACAGGGAGGGGGCGTCGGCCTCCCGCGCGATCACGCTCTTGCGGCCGTCGTGGATCCCCACGAGCGCGAACGAGGTCCCGCCCACGTGGAAGAGGGGCATCGGGACCAGCAGCACGTCCCCGTCCACGAACGGAAGCGACGCCAGCACCGCCTGACTGTGCGCGTGCAGGTTCCGGTGGGTGAGCTCGACGCCCTTGGGACGCCCCGTGGTCCCGGAGCTGTACAGCAGCAGGGCCGTGCTGTCCGCCGAGACGGCCGCGGGCGTGTGGGGCTCGCCCGCCGCGAGGAACGGCTCGAAGCCGTCGTCGTCACCGCCGACGGTGATCACCTGCTCGACCGACGGCAGCCGGCCGCGCAGACGGTCGACCGTGGCGCGGAACTCGGCGCCGGCGAACACGATCCGCGGGCCGGCGTCCGCCAGGACGTACGCGAGCTCGTCGTCCGCCAGCCGCCAGTTCGGCACGGCGTTGGCGGCACCGAGCGACGCGGCCGCGTGGGTCACCTCGAGGCACCCGAGATGGTTCTTGTCGACGAACGCGACCGTGTCCCCGTCGCCGACCCCGGCGGCCGACAGCGCGCCCGCGAGCGTGAGCAGCCGCTCGTGCCAGTCGCGCCACGTGTGGCTGCGGCCGTCGAACTCGACCGCGGTGGCGTCGGGGCGCTGCTGCGCCCAGTGGGCCACCCGGTCGAGAAGTGTCTGGTCGGTACCGACCTCGCTGCCCGGTGAGGTGCTCATGTGTGTCGCTCCCGTCCTCGGCTCGGGACGCTAACAGACCCCCTGACAGCCGAGCCGCGTTCGTTCTGCTTCGCGGCGGCACCGCCCGCTTCGGGACGCGTGTCGCGGACGGGCGACGGGGCGAGCTTGCCGTCTGGCCGACCTAGGGTGGCGGTGTGGACCACGACCCCGTCGCAGACTGGCGTGCCCGCGGGCGCATCGAGCCGCTGCGCGGGCACGACGTGTTCACCCTCGACCTTCCACCGACCGGCGACGAGACCGCGCCGCCGGTCCTGCTGCTGCATGGCTTCCCGACCTCGTCGTACGACTGGCGCTTCATCATCCCCCCGCTTCGTCGCCGGCGGAGGGTGCTCGCGCTGGACTTCATCGGCTTCGGACTGTCCGCCAAGCCCGACCAGCCGTACCGGCTCAGCGAACAGGCCGATCTCGCCCAGAGCCTCGTCGCCTCTCGGGGCGTTGGCGAGATCGACCTCGTGACCCACGACATGGGCGACACCATCGGCGGGGAGCTCCTGGCACGGGACCTCGACGGCGAGCTGCCGTTCCGTGTCCGTCGGCGCGTGCTGACCAACGGTTCGATCTACATCGACCTGGCCGACCTGCGTATCGGGCAGCGGCTGCTTCTGCTGCTCCCGGACGCGCAGCTGCCGTTCGGGCTTCCGCGGCGGATGCTCGACCGAGGTCTGACCGACGTGTTCGGTCCGGACTCTCCCCCGCCGCCCGGCGAGCTCGATGCCCAGTGGCGGCTCATGCGCCACGACGACGGCGACCGCCTCATGCCACGCATCATCCGGTACATCCGCGAACGTCAGTCGCGCGAGGGGCGGTTCACCGGCGCGATCGAACGCCACCCCGCCCCGTGCCTGATCCTTTGGGGCGCCGACGACCCCGTCGCGCTGCCCACGATGGCCCGAACCCTCGCCACGCGCGCCCGGGCGTCGACCCGCCTGGTCCTGCTGGAGGGCATCGGCCACTTCCCCATGGTGTCCGACCACGCACGTCTCCAAGACGAGATCGCCGCCTGGCTCGACGACCGGACCGGTCCATGATCGGACCGTGGCCGGCCGGGATGATCGGCTGGGAACGGCGCCGGACCGTCCTGGAGGGACGCCTGGTCGACCGGACGGTTGGAACGGGGCGGACGTTCGAGACCCTCGCGGGCCTACCCGCTTTCGAGAATGTCCTGCAGGCGCTCGACTGCGGCTTCGAGTTCTGGCACGTCCTTCTCGACCGTGGCCGTCAGGATCGCGTGCGACGTGTCGAAGTAGCGGTGGGCGAGCCGGTCGCGCATCCCGGCGATCTCGCTCCAGGGAACGTCGGGTTCGTTCTCGAGCAGCCCCGTGTCGATGTCCTTGACGGCCTCACCGATCTCGATGAGCCGCACTCGCACGGCATCGAACACCAGGCCATCGCTCAGGTCGCCCCGGGTCACAACGACACCAGGTCACGCTCGACGTTGGCCCTGACTCCCGGCTTGAGGTCGGAAGCCGGGACCACCTCGACCCGCGCGCCGATGAGCTCCTCCAGGTCACGCTGGAGCCGTGCCACCGAGAACAGGCTGAAGCCGTCCGGCAGGTCGACCAGGAGGTCCACGTCGCTGTCGCGGGTGTCCTCGCCACGGGCCACGCTGCCGAACACGCGCAGGTTGGTGACCCCGTGCTTCGCCGCGACCTCCTCGATCTCGCAGCGGCGACAACGCAACGTTCGCCCCAGCGCCCCTCCCATCGGCTCAGGTCGGTTCCCGACTGGACGAACCGACACCTCCAACTCGCCGCCCGTTGCCCGCACCAGCCGCTGCAACATCTGCAGCGAAGGCTGTCGGCGGCCGGTCTCGTAGGCACTGATGACGCTCTGTGTCATGTTGGCCCGCTCAGCCAACGCAGCCTGCGTCAACCCAGCCTTGACCCGCGCCTCGCGCAGAAGCGCACCTGCTGAAGAACGATCCGCGGCCACACGGCCGAAGATAGCGGATCGCCACTAGTGCGTATCGCCAATGTTCAAGAAATGGAGGAGCTGCCAGGCTCGCACCGACGAGGCAGGCACACCACCGACGAGGCTCAGGTGCGACATGAGGGTGGAGGAACGCGATGAGCGAACTGCCAGGTGCGCCCGGCGCCCTCGCTTGTCATCGCTGAGCAATCCGCCGCCCGCGTTCGGGCGGCCGCTGCTATCGCGAATCCTGCCTTGACATGGGGCTACGTGGCGGAGGGAGAGGGATTTGAACCCTCGAGACCCTTGCGGGCCTACCCGCTTTCGAGGCGGGCCCGGGGTGTCTCACCGTGACCGTGCCGGACCAGTCCATGCCGCTGACCTGGGGAAACACATCCGTGTAGGCCTACGAGTCCCTACGAATCTCACGCTGTGCCAGGTCTTCTGTGACCATTCTGTGACCACTCGCGGGCAGTCCCAGGAGGCGCATGGCGTGATGGCCGCAACCACCGCCGCCGGTCTCCCGACGGTTCGCCCCGCTCCCCACCGCCAAGTGCCCGTGTATCGGCCGGGTGTAAGTGCTGGAGCTCGCGCGTCGAATAAGTACCGTCATGTCCCTTAACGGAAGGACCGCCGTGCGCAAAGTCCTCATCGCTGCCGCCGTCGCAGCCTGTGCTGCTTGTTCGCAGCCGCTGGCGGCGCCCATCGCCCAGGACAGTCCGAGCGCCAGCGCGTCCCCGGCCGAGCCATCGGCCACCCCAACCGTCGACCCGCCCTCCAAGACCGCTTCTCAGCTCCGGGCCAAGAGCGAGGCGCCGAAGCCCGACCCGGATCGCGGTACCGTCTGGTGCGCCCAGGACGAGCCGGTCGATGATCGCGGGAACTACGTCTGCGTCGAGTGGTTCGTCCTGGACGAGGTCGCAGATGTTGACCAGCTCGACCGTGACCAGATTGCGACGATTACCATCAACTGGTCGGACTGCGTCGGCGAGGAGGGGGGCCAGGTTCACCCCTGGTGTCCCGGCCTGACTTCCGGCAGCGTCAAGACTTGGACCGCCGACGACCTCCGCGCCCTCGGCCGCGCGTTCGAGCGGTTCGCTCAGAACGAACGGGCCGACGGAAACGACGAAGTCGCCGACTGGCAGGCCCGGACCGCCGAGGGTTACCGCCGCTACGCCGACGACGTTGAGGCGCGACGCCGGCCAGCGCCGACGGCCTAGACACGAAGGGGCCCCGCCTCCTGGCGGGGCCCCTTGTCGTACTACCGGCTCAGGCGCAGTGGTAGTACTCCGCGCTGTTGATGTCGTCGGTCAGATCCTGGCCCGGGATGGAGTTCCCGTACTGGTCCTTGTTGTCGTACATCGACCAGCCCGTTGGGTTGCCCGACGAGGTGTGCGTGGGGTGGTTCCGTCCCGCCGCGATGTAGACGTTGTCCCGGCCCCTAGTGATCTTGTTGAAGTTCATGACGGGGTCGGTCGTGCAGTCGTATGGCGACGGCTGGTGGTCGGCGACCGAGATCGGGAACCCCAAGGCCCACGACGACCGCGCGCCCACGGTGTTGTTGTAGAGGTAGAACCCCTCGCCCGAGAAGTGGATCCCGTGGTTGCCGTAGTCCCGGACCTCGTTCGACATGATGTCAATATCGTGGTCGCAGGACCCGCACGACTGGCTGTACGACGTGATGCCATCCGCAGCGGCTCCGCCGACACCCGACTTGTTTGCCAGACCGGTCTCCACGATTGTGTTGCTCTCGATGTCGACCCGATAGGCGTCGGTGACGTTAACGCCGGCCGACTGGATGTAGGCGATGGTGTTCCGGTCGATGTTCATGTCTGTGGCGCTGTGGGCGTAGACGCCTCCAGCCTGCGAGGCGCTTCCGGTGCCTTCGTTGCGGTCGGTCCCGGCGTACTTGATGTGGTTATCCGACACCGTCAGGTACGACGAACCGTTGGCGAGGAGAAGCCCGGCATTGCCGCTGACGTTGTCGTCCTTGCGGCTCCGGAACAGGCCGTTGCCATCGATCGTGGCGCCGGTGGTCCCGGACGCCTTCACGGCGTTGCGGGCGACCCAGTTCGCGTCGACCCGGACGCCCTGCAGCTTTGAGTAGTTGTTCATCTTGATGACCGCGTCGCCGGTCAGCGACGACTGCGTCCCGGCAGCCTTGATGGTTGCCGACGTTAATTTGTACGACCCGACCCCCTCAACGATCAGGTGAATCGAGCCCGGGATCGTGATCGGCAGGAGCGTCTGGTAGGTCTGGCCCTCGACGAGTTCGACGCCGGTGATTCCCGCTGTGTTCTTCGCGTCGGTCAAGCAGTGCTGGACCGTGCCGGCCGTGACCGACCCGTGGTTGTAGTTCCCAGTCGCACTGTTGTCGACGTTGTAGTAGCCGTCCCCGTCGGAATCGTTGCATCCATCCGCGAAAGCGGTTGCCGGTGCCGCAACGAGCGCCGCTGCGACGATTACGGCGGCGCTGACATGGCGTGTCCAGTGGTTCTTCATGAGTTGTTCCGTTCTGATCGGTTGAGTGGACGACCAGAACGGTAAAACTTCGGCTAAGTTTCGCCTCCCGAGCTGTAGTGGGATGCGCTACAGCTAGGACGCTTCAGCACCGCCCGATCCCAGCGAGACGTCCCCGGGTTGCCCAGCTGACGACGCTGATGGTTCGTCAGCAGACGAGGGAGGATCGGCCCTTTGCGGCCGCCTCACGCGGAAGCTGGGATGTCGAGTGGCTCAGCGAAGCGGCGTGTCGCTGAGGACACAGGCCCAGGACGAGCCAGTCCACAGGGGCGAGAACATTGTCGCCGTCTAAGACCGAACCGAGTAAGCTTGCCCTTAAAGGTCCGGCGTATTAGCCGAAGTTTCCAACGGTCAGAAGGTGGAGTGATGCCGACGAAGGCTGATCCGGAATTGTGGGAGCGCGTGGCGGAAGCGCTCAACGATCGTCTCGCTGAGCTCGGGTGGGACCAGGTCGACCTCGCTCGCGCGGCGGGGGTGTCGGATGCGACCGTCAGGAAGCTGCAGAACGCGTCGTCGACCCGGTATCACCGCACGACATTGGCGAAGGTCTGCGGCGCGCTTGGCTGGCCCGACGACGCGATCTGGAGGCTGTTGACGGCTGGCGAGCTGCCGCCACCCGTGGACCCGGCTCCTCCGTCTCCGCCCGGCAGGGATGCCTTGAGTGAGATCGCCGAGCTTCGCCGCCGTGTGGCCGAGCTCGAGCGGATGGTTCGTTCGGAGTCGTCGGGTAGCGGCCGCTAACTAACGGGCCTCTTCCCCACGCCCCTACCGGTGAGCTGCGCCCAACGCTGGATGGTGAGTCGGTCCCAGGCGGGGTATCCATGGACGATCCAGTCGGGTTCCGGTAACAGACCGCGGTAGTTCCACTGGTTGACGGTGGTCCGTTCGACACCGAGGAGCTCCGCGACCTCGGGCGCACCCATCGGCTGGCATCGCCGACAGATCTCGTCGGGCCGCCTCATCGGGGGCACCCGAGGACGGCTCATCGCGGGTCCTCCCCCGGTCGGGCCGAGTCTTCGTGCTGGCGACGGCACCGTGACAGCGCCCGGCCTGCCCGCTCGAGTGCCGCCGACGCCGCACGCAGTCGGCTGGCGAGCAGGACCGGGTCGAGCTCGCCGCATTCGGTCACCGCAGTCGCCGACTCCAACTCGACCACCAGCTGCTCGATCGTGTCGAGCTGCTCCCACAGCTCGGGCGGCTCCGCCTGGCGTGATGCCGGCGTCGGCGGGCGGGAACGCCGGCCGGAGCCCTCAGGGGCTCCAGGGGCGCTGTCGACGCTGCCCGACCGGACGTCGGTCAGGGCCGCCACCGCCAGGTCCAGCTCACGGAGCACCGCCTGGCGCGTCCGCCGAATCCGGCAGACCGACGTGGCCGCGGCCACGCGGGACGTACCCCTGTGGCTCCCGACATCCCTCGGCATCAGCGGTACCTTTCGGGCATCTTTCGCCTAATGTTACCAGTCGTCCCGCGGGACGGCTCTGGCCGCTAACCTGGTTAGCGCAGTCGAACGCTACGGCTGCTAAGTTGGTTAGCAAACGACGGGGCGGACGAAAGGACGGAACATGGACGCGCTCGCGCGCCGCGTACGTGAAGCACGCCTCCGCCACGGCTGGTCGCTGCGCGAGGCCGAAGCTCACACCGGCATCCACAACGCCCATCTGTCGCAGATCGAGAAGGGCCGCATCGAGAAACCTGGCATGTCGCTGCTGTGGCGCCTCTCCGAGACCTACCAGCTCGACTACGCCCATCTCCTCGAACTCGCAGGCCACACCTCGGCGCACCCACGGACGGGCGCGCGGAGTTTGCAGGGCGCGCTCCTGCACGCCTCGGAGAACCTCAGCAACGGCGAGCTCCACGAGGTCCTCGAGTTCCTCGACGAGGTCCGCCAGCGACGGAAGGGCGACGACGATGGGACTTGATGCCTTCACCGCCGAGGACGTCGTCCGGCACGCCGAGGCGGCTCTGCTGCGCTCCGGGGCCGCGGGGGTCTACCCGACGCCGCTCAAGGAGGTCGCGGCCGCCTCCGCAGATGTCCGCGACGTCGTCGACATGTCCGCGCTTCCGGAGGAGCTCAACGCCAAGCGGCCACGGGCGCTGTCACGACTGCTCGGGGTCATCACCATGCGGCGCCGCACCGTCTACATCGTCAACGACCAGGGCGAGCCCCGCCGTCACTGGACCCTCGCCCACGAGACGAGCCACGGCCTGCTGCCCTGGCATCGCGCACTGGCCTACTTCGATGACCACCACAGCCTCTTCCGCCACGCCGAAGAGTCCCTCGAGCAGGAGGCCAACCACTGCGCCGCCCACCTGATCTTCCAAGGGCACCGCTTCGTAGAGCGCGCAGCCGACTACCGGCTGGGGCTGGCCACCCCGGTCGCGCTCTCGCAGGACGTCGGCGCCTCGATCCATGCCACCATCCGGTACTACACCGAGACCCACCCCCGACCCGTCGCGCTCCTCATCACCGGCCACCTCCCCCACTTCAACGGCCACGTCCCGGTCTGGCTCGCCACCGAGTCACCGAGCTTCCGAGCGAGGTTCGGACCCATCAGCAACCGCTTCGACACCCGAGGCCTCCCGTACACCACCGGATCCGTCGCCTTCCCGGACCTTCCCGACGCCGTTCGCGCCTCACGGCTCGGCACCGCACCCAAGCTCGCCGAGGGCCACCTCCGTGAGCTCTCCGGCGCGAACAGGACCATCCGGATCGAGACGTTCTTCAACGGACGCTGCCACTTCGTCATGTTCACCCCCACGGCCGCCCGCAACCGGCTCCGCCGCGGGGTGACCCTCCGAGCAGGCTGACACAATCCGTTAGGCGAAAGTTCTGCTAATGTTCGGTCCACGCCTGAGTCGACCGAGCATTGGATGACCGTTGAACCAGCTGAAGGCCCTCACCCTCCTCCTGGCACGTCTCAGCGAACGCTCCGGCGAGGACCGCCCGCCGTGCGCGACATCGGCCATCGACCCCACCGGCGACCACCTGGACTGGGCCGCCGCAGCAGAGTTCATCGAGCTCCACTGCGACCACTGCCCCGTCCGCCCCGAATGCCACGTCCTCGGCCTCAGCGACCCGGAAGCGGACGGCATCTACGGCGGCGAGTACGTCCGGCACGGCAATGTCGTCCCGCTCCACTACCTCAACCGGCGATACCGATCAGCCTGACAGCAGCCGCTTGGTGTCGATCACCCCGAACCGACCAGGTCGGGAACACGGCCGGGCGGCGTCAGTCAGAGCCCACGGCATCAAGACCAGCGAATTGGTCGGAGTCCTCGACGAACTCGAGGGCCAGCGCGACCAACCCTGCAGCGTGGTCGACGACGCCGTGCCACCAGGCCTCCTTCGTCCGGGTGTCAGCACCCCACGGCACAGGATGCGCGGCGATCGCCGTCCGCACCGCCCGCCACGCCCGCTCGGACGACGCCGCCATCCGGTCCACGCGGCCAGCAACCCGCGCCTGGACCGCGTCGACCGCCGACACGAGATACCGCACCAACCCCCTGAGCTCGTCAACCTCCGGCGCCTCGACGCCCGGACCCTCCGAGATCCACAGACGGTGCGCGAACATGACCGCCGACAACACACCGGCTACCTCGTAGCAACCGACGTTCAAACGTCCATCGGTGTTAAGCCGCCGATACGGCGGCTCCTCAACAGCAAGCGGGAAGCGATGATCGTCCATGACCACAGTCAACCGGCCCCATGTGACAGCCAGACAGGAACGGGACCGCAACGGCCTGCGTCCAGCGGAGGCATCACTGGTGGAAGGTCGTACAAAATCACGGAAACCAGTGGTCACTGCCCGATGATGCGGGCGGCCCCCCGCACGTCCTGGTGCTGACCGGGCCACACTGACCCGGGCCAGGGCGACGAGCCGACGTACTCCGCACTGCGGAGCCGAACTGTTTAGGCGAGCTGTCTTCCGCAGGAGCGCACCGTTGTCTTGTGCTCCACGGGAGAGTCCTGGAGGGGGCTCAGCACGCCAACAGGCTGTCGGACCCGGCGTGGGAGAGGACCGTGGGCCGTAGAGTCCAGCGAAGCGGAGGACGCGAGTCGGAGCGGTTGCCTGGCACGCACCGCGACCGACTGCAAGAGGTTTGGGCCGCGCCTCTCCCAGATGCCCACGCCCCACATACCGTCTTCGGCACGCTCACTCCGGTACAGACATCTCGGACGGGGACTCGCGAACATGGACAAGCTGACTCGACGGGTCGGCGTGGCGCTGTTGACCGTCATGTCGACGTTCGCGGCCGTCCGGCCGGCGTCCGCCGCGCCTCCCCGGGTCGGGTACTCCGCTGAGGGGCGGGAGCCTTTCCAGAGCGACCTGTTCTTCGCGAACCTCGACGGCTCCGGGCGGTTCGAGGTGACGGCCACCGCCGCGTCCGAGGAGGACGTGGACGTGTCCCCGGACGGCACACAGATCGCCTATAGCCGTGACAGGTCCCTGTACGTGGCGCAGGTCGACGGTTCCGCTCCGCAGCGGCTGTCCGCCACGGCGGAGTGCTGCGCAGGCCCCTACGCCAACCCGCAGTTCTCGCCCGACGGCGCACGGATCGGCTACACGGACGGCAACGACGGTCGCATCCACATCATCGACCGGGACGGTCGCAACGACCGCACGGTCGGCCCCGAGAACGCCCGGTTCATGTCCTGGTCGCCGGACGGGACCCGGCTCGCCTTCACGACCATCGACGACACGGAGCTCCGCAGCCCAGAGACGAGCGTGCTCCAGACCATGACCGTCGACGGTCGGGACATCCAGACGTTGCACAGGCGCGAGTTCCGGGTCGCCGAGGACGCGAAGTGGTCACCGACCGGCACGCACATCGCGCTGAGCGAGGACGACTCCGGCTCCGCACACCACAGCGAGCCTCCGACGGAGCTGCGAGTGCTCCGCATCGCCGACCGGTCGTCGATCGTCGTCGCGGGCGCCGACGTGCTCTCGGGTCTGGACTGGTCCGACGACGGCAGCACCATCGTGTTCGACCAGTCACTACCGGAAGAGGATGGCTTCGGCGCGTTCACGGTCCGCCGTGACGGCACCCAACTCCAGCGCGTCCTGCCCGGCCTGGATGGCGTCCGTGACCCCGTGTACGTCGGCAACGCACCCGGCACCATCCCGGCGCAGGCCGGCTTCGACGGCAACGCGGCCACCACCGAGCGGCTCGGTGCGACCTCGCCGATGGCCGCAGCCGTGGCTGCGAGCCGGCGGCTGTGGTCCGACCAGAACGGTGTCGTCGCCGACGAGGCGCGCGAGCCGGCGTTGCCGCGGGCGACCTACGCGGTGCTGTCGCGGGACGACACGTTCGCCGACTCGCTCACCGGCGCCGCGCTGACCTTCCGTGGTCCGCTGCTCTACACGCAGACCAACCAGCTTCCGGCGGAGACCCGCGACGAGCTCGACCGGATCCTCGGCCCGGGCGGTCGTGTCTACGTCCTCGGTGGCGAGCAGGCGGTCTCGCCAGTCGTCGTCGCCACGTTGCAGGCCGACGGCTACACCGTCCGACGTCTCGCCGGCCCGTCCCGGGTCGAGACCGCGATAGCCGTGGCGGACGAGGTCCGCGCCCACTTCCCCAACTACCGCCGCGCCCTGCTCGCACGCGCCGACGGTCCAGGCACCGCAGCATGGGCGGACTCGGTGACGGGCGGCGCATTCGCGGCCGACGCGCGGATCCCGCTGCTTCTGACCCCGACCAACCAACTCCACCCGGCAGTCAAGGCATGGATGGACGGCGACAAGCCGTCGCAAACGCTGCTCCTCGGCGGCCCCTCCGCCTTGTCCGCGCGTGTCGAGCAGGCCGTCCCGTCACCCGTGCGGGTGTCGGGCGCGGCCCGTGATGAGACCGCCACCTCGGTCGCCCGCACGTTGTGGAAGGTCGAGCCATCCGGGACGCGCCGCTACACGGTCATCAACGGATACGCGACCGACGGCTGGGCGTGGGGCCTCGCGGCCGCAGGGCTCGCCGACCGTGCCGACGCGCCGCTGCTGATGGTCCACCCCGACACCGTCCCGTCCGCTACCGCCACCGCCGTCAGCGGATGCCGCCAAATTGACCTGCTCGTCGTCGGCGACAGCCGATCGGTCAGCGAGGCCCGGGTTCGCGACCTTCACACCCGCGACGAGCGCTGCTGAGCCGCTCCTGAACGTCGGCGCGGAGAACTCCAGACCAATCGCGCTGCACGAACTCCGAACTGCCCGTCAGACCCACTCGGAAACCGAACGACTCATTTGAGAGATGCGCGGCGAGATGGCCGCAGATCGACCGGGGTTCGCGAATTCGGACCGCACGTCAGCGCGCTCAATGAAGCCTTGACGGCGCTCGTTGGAAATTCCCCAGTCCTGCTCATCGAAATTCCCCACCTGGTGACTCCTGGTGCGGCATGGGTTCCGTAACGGAACGTGAGGTCCTCCCGAGGATGGCGCTGCCAAGCAGCCATCTCGCCGGGAGGACCTCGGGACCATGTTGTCATCGGAGGAGGACGTGGAAGCACACGCACTGCGTAAGCAGGGCTGGAGCATCAGCCAGATCGCCCGTCATCTCGGGCGCGACCGCAAGACCGTCCGTGCGTATCTGAACGGCGAACGGGAGCCGGGGGTGCGCAAGCGCGCCGAGGTGGATCCGTTCGACGTGGTGGAGGGCTACGTCGCGCAGCGGCTCGTAGACGATCCGCACGTGTGGGCGTCGGCGCTGTTCGACGAGGTCGTCGCGCTCGGGTATCCGCGGGCGTATCCGACGTTCACTCGGCAGCTGCGGGTGCGACCCGGTTGCGCCCGGCGTGTTCGGCGTGCACGTCGTCAGCACCAGGGGTGCCGACGACCGAGATCAAGCATCCGCCCGGGGCGGAGACCCAGTGGGAATGGGTGGAGCTGCCGGAGGCGCCGTGGCTCGACGGTGGCACGGCGATGCTGCTGATCGGGTCGTTGTCGTACTCGTCGAGGAGTCGCGGCACGTTCGCGGACGAGACCGACCAGCCGCACACGTTCGACGCGATCGACCGGACCTGTGCCCGTCTGGGTGGGGTGACCCGCCGGTGGCGCTTCGACCGGATGGGCACCGTGGTCGAGATCCGCTCTGGTGCGGTGCTGGCGTCGTTCGCGGGGTTCGCGAAGCACTACGGCGTGGGAGTGGATGTCTGCCCGCCCCGACGTGCGAAGCGCAAGGGGGTGGTGGAGAAGAACATCCACTTCCTCACCCAGCGGTGGTGGCGCACCGCGAACGTCACCACCCAGGAGCAGGCGCAGCGGTCCTTCGACATCTTCTGCGCCACGATCGGCGACGCCCGGCCACGACGCGACCTCGACGGGCGTGCCTCGACGGTCGCCGCGCTGGCCGGACATGAACGGCTCGCGCCGCTGCCAGCCACCCGCTACCCGACAACGCTCGAGGTGACGAGGAAGGTCGCCCCGAACGCCACGGTCGCGTGGCGCGGCAACCAGTACTCGGTCGACCCGGCACTGGTCGGGGCCGAGGTCGCTGTCCGGGTCCCCATCGGCCGCGGCGAGATCGAGATCGTCGACCCCGCCTCGGGGCTGCTGGCCCGCCACCGAACGGTCGCGGCCGGGCAGGGCGCGATCGTCCGCGACGGCTCGCACGCGGTCGCGCTCGAGAGGGCCGTGCTCGCGGCGTTCACCACCGGCAAGCCCTGCCGCCGCAAAGCCAACCGGCCCCCATCCCAGGCCGCCCAAGCGCTCGCCGCCGAGGTCCGCGGCGGACAGCCGCCCGGGGATGCGGTCGTGATCGACCTCGCCGCGTGGGCACGACATGCACCGGAGGGCGGACGATGACCGCCCCGTCACCCAACCGCACCTACCAGCAGCTACGCGCCCACCTCGCCTACCTCAAGCTCGACGCCGCCGCCGACGCGCTCGCCCCCGTGCTCGACGACGCCGACGGCGCCTCCCACGTCGACATCCTCGAACGGTTGCTCTCCATCGAGGTCGAAGCCACCTCCACCCGTCGGCGTGAGTCACGCCGGCGTCTCGCCGGCCTCCCGGCCGACCATCGCATCGACGACTTCGACCTCGACGCCCAACCCGCCATCGAACCCGAACTCATCCGTGACCTCGCCACCCTGCGGTTCATCGACAACGGCGGCAACGTGCTGTTCATCGGCCCGCCCGGGGTCGGCAAGACCATGCTCGCCATCGGGCTCGGACACGCCGCCATCGACGCCGGCCACCGCGTCTACTACACCACCGCCGCCGACCTCGTCGCCCGCTGCCACAAGGCCGCGATCGAAGGGCGCTGGGCCAACACCATGCGGTTCTTCGCCGCACCCCAGCTCCTCATAGTCGACTTATGCCGACCTCGGGATTATGCCGACACGCGTCCGAGCGAGGAAGCGAAGCCTGCGGTGGGGCCCATCCCGGCGGGGATCTCGAGCGTGCCGGGAGCGCAGAGATCGGCATAACACCGGGGTCGTGGTGGAGCCTTCCTGTCGTCGGAGCGTGCGCTCCGGGACAGGAGAGAGGGCATGGCAGGAACACGACGCAAGCCGGGCGCGATGGGCCCGTTCGTGGAGGGCTACCGATCGCGGCTGGAGCAGGCCGGATACACGGCGGGGTCGACGCGAGGGAAGCTGAAAGAACTCGGGCGGCTGGGTCGGTGGATGTCGGAACGTGGGCTCGCCGTCGAGGTCCTTGACGAAGGGCGGATCCAGGAGTTCATCGACGACCTGCGTTCCCGCGGAGATCGGCGGGTGCCGACCCTGCGCAGCTTCGCTGTGCTGCTGGACCTTCTCCGAGAACGACAGGTCATCGCCGAGCAGGTCGCACCTGCGCCCACGGCGCTGGACGTGCTCATCGGCCGCTACCGGGACTGGATGATCGAGGACCGCGGCCTGGCCGCCGCCACGGTGCTGCGCTACGAGAACCTCGCCCGCCGGTTCCTGCAGCAGCGGCTGACAGGCGACGACATCGATGTCGCTGGCCTGACCGGCGCAACGGTGTCGACGTTCCTGCTGGCCGAGTGCGGTCGTGTGAGCGTGGGGTCGGCCAAGGGCCGCGTGGCCGAGCTGCGGTCGCTGCTGCGGTTCCTCTACGTCGAGGGTCTCACGCCGATGCCACTGGCGGCGTCGGTGCCTCCGGTGGCGGGGTGGCGTCACACGACGATCCCGCAGTCGGTGACCGCCCAGCAGGTTCAGGATCTGCTGGATGGTTGCGACCGGACCCGTGCGGTCGGGATCAGGGACTTCGCCATCCTCATGCTCGTGGCCCGTCTCGGATTGCGCTCGGCGGAGGTCGCCCGGATGGAGTTCGGTGACATCGCGTGGCGGGCTGGCGAGCTCGAGGTGCGGGGCAAGGCCGGACGGCTCGACCGTCTGCCCCTCCCCGTCGACGTGGGCGACGCTGTTGCCACCTACCTCCGGACTGGTCGTTCCGGCTGCGACGACCGTCACGTGTTCGTGACCGTCAAGGCGCCGCACCGGGCGATCCGTCCCGATCTGGTCAGCGATGTCGTGAGACGTGCTTGCAGGCGCGCCGGCTATGCGCCCGTGGGCCCGCATCGGCTCCGTCACGGGCTGGCGACCGCGATGCTGGCCAACGGCGCGGCGCTGGTGGAGATCAGCCAGGTGCTGCGCCACCAGGATCTGGCGACCACGGCGATCTACGCCAAGGTCAACGTCGCCTCACTCCGGCAGGTCGCGCTGCCCTGGCCCGGGGCACGGCCATGAGCACCCTCGAGCAGTCGCTGGCCGACTACCTGCAGCTGCGCCGTTCGCTGGGGCATGATCTGGCCGGCGCGGCCCGGCTGCTTCCCCGGTTCCTCGCCTACCTGGGCTCGATCGGGGCCGACACGGTCACCGTCGAGAATGCCCTGGCGTGGGCGCAGCACGACACCGATCCGGCGACGACGGTCGGACCCTCTCGCATGACTGCCGTGCGCGGGTTCGCCCGCTACCTGGCGGGTCTGGATCCCCGGACCGAGGTTCCACCGGTGGGGCTGTTGCCCTACCGGCGCCGACGGCGAGCCCCGTTCATCTACACACCCCACGACATCGCCGCGCTGCTCGACCAGACCCACCGGTCGCTGCCCCAGCCGGCCTTGCGGGCCGCGACCTACCGGACCCTGATCGGGCTGCTCTCGGTCACGGGGCTGCGGATCGGCGAAGCGATCCGGCTGGACCGCAGCGATGTCGACTGGTCCGAGGGCGTCCTGCTCATCCGGGAATCGAAGTTCGGCAAGTCCCGGCAGGTGCCCGTGCAGGCGAGCACCCTCGCTGCGCTCGCGGTCTACGCCGCCCAGCGTGACGAGCTGCAGCCGAGCCCGCAGCCGAGCTTCTTCGTGTCCTCGCGCCGAACCCGCCTGTGTTACACAGTGGTCTGTCAGACCTTCCGCACCCTGGTCGATGACGCCAAGGTCGGAGCCGGAGCGACGGCGACCCCGACGTTGCACGGGCTGCGCCATTCCTTCGCGATGCGAACCCTCGTCGAGTGGTATCGCAGCGGAGAGAACATCGACGCGCGGCTGCCGTGGCTGTCGACCTACCTCGGTCACCGCGACCCGCGGTGGACCTACTGGTATCTGTCGGCCACCCCGGAACTGCTGGCGGCGGCCGCCGACCGTCTCCAGGCGGCCAGCACAGCGGTGCGATCATGAGCGCGGTCGCTCCGACCATGCAGGCGTTCTTCACCGAACGGCTGGCACGCCAGCGTCAGGCCTCCCCACGGACCATCGCGGCCTACCGCGACGGCCTCCGGCTGCTGCTGACCTTCGTGCAGCAACGGCACGGGGTCGCTCCCTCGGCGCTGGACTGGGACGATCTGGACGCCCCCGTGATCGCCGCGTTCCTGGACCACCTCGAACGTGAACGGCACAACAGCGCACGGACCCGCAACGCCCGTCTGACCGCGATCCGTTCGCTGTTCACCTACGCGGCGCTGCGCCACCCCGAACATGCCGCGACCATCCAGCAGGTGCTGGCCATCCCCCCGAAGCGGTTCGACAAGGCCACCGTGGCCTTCCTCACCGCCACCGAGGTCGATGCCCTGCTGGCGGCTCCCGACCGGACCAGCTGGGAAGGACGACGTGACCATGCCCTGCTGCTCCTGACGATCCAGACCGGCCTGCGAGTCTCGGAACTAACCGGGCTCAACTGCGGCGACGTGACTCTGAGCACCGGCGGCGCGAACGTCCGCTGCAACGGCAAAGGCCGTAAGCAGCGGGCCGTGCCCCTCACCGAAACCACCGCCGCGGTGCTGCGAGTGTGGCTTCGGGAACGAGACGGCCGACCCGACGATCCGCTGTTTCCTGTCCGGACAGGCAGGCGGCTCAGCCGCGACGCGGTCGAACGACGAGTCGCCAAGCACGCTGCGACCGCGGCTGATCGATGCCCGTCGCTACGGGCCAAACGGCTGACGCCTCACGTGCTGCGACACACCAGTGCGATGGCGCTGCTCCAAGCCGGGGTCGACAGCTCGGTGATCGCGCTCTGGCTCGGCCACGCCGACGTGCGCTCCACCAACGTCTACCTCCACGCCGATCTGACGATCAAGGAACAAGCCCTGGCGCGCGTGACCCCGGCATCGACGCCCCCTGGCCGTTACCGGCCTCCCGACCCCCTGCTCGCGTTCCTCGAGAGCCTGTGATTATGCCGACCTCTACGCGCCCGACACGCTCGAGATCCCCGCCGGGATGGGCCCCACCGCAGGCTTCGCTTCCTCGCCCGGACGCGTGTCGGCATAATCCCGAGGTCGGCATAAGTCGATCTATGCGGACATCGGCATAGGTCGATGAGCTCGGCTACCTGCCGCTGACCGGCGAAGCCGCCGCCGCGCTGTTCCAGGTCATCAACCGCCGCTACGGCCACGGCTCCATCGTGTTGACCACCAACCGCGGCATCTCCCAATGGGGCGAGATCTTCGACGACCCCGTCGTCGCCGCCGCCATGCTCGACCGGCTCATGCACCGCTCGGTCATCATCGCCATCGACGGCGACAGCTACCGCATGCGCGCCCACCAACAACACGTCGAGAACCTACGGAAGGGGCTCAACAGCCACACAGCGTGACTACCCTGCCCGCGCCACACCCGGACTCACCTGGGGAAATTCAGCGAGCAACTCTGGGGAGATTCGGCGAGCGTCATCAGCCTTGTGTCAGCAGGTCCTGGTGGCCGGTGCCGGGGAGGCGTCACTGGCCCCGTAGCAGTACCGACCCTCCTGATTCCCGTCATAGCGACGAAGCGGTGGGGCCTCGACCCTTATCGGAGGCTGTCGCCCAGAGTGAACGGCACCGCCTCGAAGGCGGTCCGCGAGCAGGCCGATGGCGGCCGCGTCGGGGGCACTCGATACTGGACGGACCTGAACCGTGTGGCGAGGCTGCCGACGCGTTCCGCAGCATCCCACGATGTGCCGCTGACCTGCGGAAATACATCGGCGTCATGCCACCCAGTCCCAAGGCTCGCCGCTCCATCCCGCCCGGTGCGGTGTCACGATGGTGTCACGTCCGGCCTACCGGCCTCCAGCGTGACCGCAGAGAGTCAGCCGAAACGGGGGTGTCCATCGAAGCGAACCAGCTCCCCGCAGCGCTCCAAACAAGAACTGCCGCGGTTCGCTGCACGACGGAACGACGCAGGGGGGCGCCGCGGCCCCCCTGCGTCGTTCGACGTCTCGTTAGCAATGCGGCGAGTCGTGCTGCACAGTGAGGAGCGTGGAGTTGTTCAACGCCGCTCCAGTGCTGTAGTCGGTGTTCCCGGTTGGGTAGACCCCTGCGGGCACACCATTCGAATTCAGGCTTGTGATCGCGGTTCATCACCATGTACGCCGAGTTGTGCGACGCGATCTTGTTGTACTGCGGCCAGATCTCCCAGGTGCAGTCCCACGGGCTGGGCTGGTGTGCCTCGTCCTTGACGGACAGGGGGAAGCCCGGCGCCTGGGAGTGAGGCATGCGGATGGTGTTGTACTTGATCTCGATGTCTCGCCCCGAGACGTGGATGCCGTGGTTCGCCCAGTCCGCGACGTCGTTGTCGTGGATGTTCCAGTTCAGAACCTTGCCGTCGCCGTTGTGGTATCCGGTGATTCCGTCCGCTGAGGCGCCGCCGTACAGGGTTGCACGACCCGTGGCGTGGATCTTGTTGTTTCCCACTTCCGTCCCCGTCGAGCCGGTGATGTCGACCCCCGCCGACGAGGTTCCGAAGATGTAATTGTGGAGGACTCGGCCACCGCTCGAGCTCACCAGCTTCACACCGGCAGCCGCACCGGTCGTGGTGGACGTGCCGTAGAAGCCGGCGTACTTCAGGTCCGACCATGTGACATCGAGGTTCGTGCTGCCCGAGCCGTCGATGAGATGCCCGGTGCTGCTACCCGAGTTCCGGGTGCGGACGACGGCGATGTTTCCGAGATCGACACCCGACGTGTTGCGGACGTTGATGCCGCGGTAGGCGGCGCCACGTCCGTCGAACTCGACACGGAAGATGTCCACGTTGTCGGCACTGATGTCCACCATGTAGGAGGGGCCACCGACCGCTCGGACGGTGGCGCCGTTTGACCAGTCCGTCGCCCCGGACGTGTCGAGGAGGGCGTAGCTCCTCGTGATGTTGATGGGCGTCTGCACGTCGTACACGAGACTCGGGTCGAGGTAAACGTCCCCGCGGTTCACGCAGTACTCGATGGTTCCGACGACGCTGCCGTCGCCGTGGTCGGACAGGCCAGGGTTGACGCACGACGACACAGCCGCCGATGCCGTTCCCGTTGGGAAGAACGTGGCTGCCATTGCCGCCACGAGTGCACAGATTGATCGCTTCACGATCGTCTCCTTTGGGGTTGGAGTGCGATGTGAAGCTAAATAATCAGCCTAAACTTCGGCTAATAACTCTGTCGTGTACCGATGACAGTTGGCGGGCGCGGGGTGGTCGGTGGATTCGGAGCCGGGTTCCGTTGCGCCTGCCGGGATTGTCGAGACGCAACGACGCACCAGGAGCCTTACGCTGGCGCATGCCGGCTTGCGGTGGATCGTCCGATCCCCCGGGAGCCGCGGCAGGGGCGCTTGGCGCGACCTGCGACTCGCCGCCATCCGAACGGGATTAGACATGGCATCATCAATTGCAACTGCCGCCCACTCCGCCTTCGTGCTGCTCGCCGTCGCGCTCCTCCTGCCGGTGGCCGCGCCAGCCTCAGCCGTCACGGGCGCCGCCCAGCGCAACAACTTCTCTGACCCGACCGGGGACGTCCAGACCGACGACGCGGCCATGCGCGACGTCGGTGACCTCGTCGAGGTCGAGATCCGGCGCGCCGACGTAACGAGCGGCGGCACGGTAGAGCTCGCCGTCACCTTCGCCGACGACATCCGCGATCACGACGTTGACGTGTCGTGGACCCTCGACTTCATGCACCGAGGCGCCGGCGCCGACCGGTACGCGCACGTCGGCACCACCGTCCGCTCCGGCGCGGCGTCCGTGCCGACGTGGCACACGGGCGGGCCCACGTCGCCGCAGCCTTGCGGCACGGCGGATGTCGGTGATGCTGGCCGGACGGTCACCGTGACGTACCCGTACCGCGAATGTGCACCGGAGCGGCTCTCCGCGGTCGCGGTCGACCTGCGAAGCGTCGAGACGTTCGTCGAACCGTGCCTGTCCTGCTCCTCGGGCGCGTCCGACCAGTTCCCGAACCTCCGATCGCCCGAGGACGGGCTGCTCGCTGAACCGATGTACGGCCCGTATGTCGCCGCGGAGCAGGTCTCGCCGTGGGACGCCGACCCGAGCACGACTGACCAGCTCGTCTGGCGCTCGCCCGTCACCGCCGCCATCGAGACGAGCCGCACTCGGTTCCCGGACTGGCGTACCTCAGGCGGCAACGACGCGACTACCGGGCCAGCGGCTCGCCACGCCACCCTCGCGCGTTCCGACATCTTTCCGGACGCGCTGTCCTCGGTCGGCCTGACCCACGCCGGACCGCTGCTGTTCACCGAAGGTGAGACGCTCGATCCGGCGACTCGCGTCGAACTCGACCGGGTGCTCGAGCCGGGCGACGTCGTCTACTTGCTCGGTGGCGACGCAGCGATCTCGCCCGCGGTCGCCGACCAGGTTTCCGCGGCCGGCTACCAGCCGGCCCGGCTCGCCGGGGTCGACCGGATCGAGACATCGGTCGAGGCAGCGCACGAGAACTTCTTCGGTGAAGTCCGGCCGACCTCGACGGGGCACGTACGAATCGGACGTGCCTATGGCCCCGATGGAGGCAACACCTCCGCAGCATGGGCGGACGCTGTCGCTGCCCGGATGCACCAGGACGACCTCCGGCCGGATGCGCCGCTGCTGCTCACCCGCACCGAGCGGCTCGATCCGCGCGTCGCCGGATGGCTTAAGGGCGCCGCCCGACGGCTCGACCAGACCATCACGGTCACGGTGCTCGGCGGCTCATCAGCGATTAGCCCCACCGTCGTCGACGAGTTGAACAAACTTCCCGGTGTGGAAGTCGCCAGCCGGATCGCCGGCGCCAACCGGTTCGAGACAGCGGCCAAGGCGAGCTCGGACCACAGCCGGTACGTCCTCGTCGACGGCACCGCGCCTTATGGCTGGTGGCACGGGTTGTTGGCCGCCGGACTCGCCAGCGACATCGGTGGCGGACTCCTCTACGTCGACGGCGACCGACTCCCAGACGAAACCGCCGCGGTCATCTCTGGGTGTCGCCGGTGGGAGACCGCGCTCGTCACAACCTCCGACCGGTCGGCGCTCGCGCAGTGGATCGAGGACCATGACCGGCGGTGTTAACCGCATCGTGCTCCCACGAGGATCAGCCGCCCCGAGCGCGAGGGCTGGCGACACCAGCCGCCGAAACCTCGTACAACCGGGTACTCCTCCTGGACCGCCCGACACGCCGTCTTGCAACCCCGACCTCCGCGCATGGTGAGCATCCGACGTTCGTAGAAAGACCGCTCACTCCTGTCGCGGGACGAGACTGGCCACCGAGTCCACATGTTCTCAGGCTTGCGCGCCGTGCAAGGGCGAACCAAGTAAGCTTGCCCTTAAAAGGCCGGCCTATTCGCCCAACTTTCTTGAAAGCCCGGAGGTGGAGCCATGCCGACGAAAGCAGATCCTAAATCGTGGGAGCGAGTCGCTGAGACGATTAACGACCGTCTCGGTGAGCTGGGGTGGGATCAGGTCGACCTCGCGCGCGCGGCGGGCGTGTCGGATGCGACCGTCAGGAAGCTGCAGAATGCGTCGTCGACCCGGTACCACCGCACGACACTGGCCAAGGTCTGCGGCGCACTTGGCTGGCCCGATGACGCGATCTGGAGGCTCTTGACGGCTGGCGAGTTGCCGCCGTCCGTGGAGCCGGCGCCCCCCTCTCCGCCCGGTCGGGATGCGATGAGCGAGATCGCCGAGCTGCGCCGCCGTGTTGCCGAGCTCGAGCGGATGCTTCGTTCGGAGTCGTCGGGTCCCGGTCGCTAGTGGGCCGCTGGCCGGCGTCCCCTACCGGTGAGCTGTGCCCAACGTTCGATGGTGAGTCGGTCCCAGGCGGGGTAGCCGTGGACGATCCAGTCGGGATCTGGTAACAGGCCCCGGTAGTTCCACTGGTTAACGGTGGTTCGTTCGACTCCGAGGAGTTCCGCAACCTCGGATGCGCCCATCGGCTGGCATCGCGAGCAGATTTCGTCGGGGCGCCTCATCGGGGGCACCCGCGGGCGACTCATCCTTGGTCCTCCCCCGATGCGGTGAACAGGCCCCGCTTGCGGGACCGTGACAGCGCCTGGCCAGCTCGCTCGAGCGCCTGCGATGCGGCAGCCAGCCGGTCGGCGAACACGGCACCATCGACGCCGCTGCGCCCACGCGTAGAGGCCACCGTCTCCAGTTCGGTCACCAGCTGCTCGATCGTGTCGAGCTGTTCCCACAGGCCGGGCGCCTCCGGTTGAGGCGATCCCGACCTTGGCAGTCGGAGACGCCGGGCGGCGAGGTGAGCGACTGCCGGCGTGTTGGCGACGTTGCCGGTCCGGGCCTCCGCCAGGGCGGCCACGGCCCGGGCGAGCTCCCGAAGCACCGCCTCGCGCGTCCGCCGGATTTGGCAGAACGACGTGGCGGCGGCCACGCGAGACGTACCCCTGTGGCTCCCGACATCCCTCGGCATCAGCGGTACCTTTCGGGCATCTTTCGCCTAACGTTACCAGTCGTCCCGGGGGCGGGTCTGGCCGCTAACCTGGTTAGCGCAGCGAACGCTACGGCTGCTAAGTTGGTTAGCAAACGACGGGGCGGACGAAAGGACGGACATGGACGCGCTCGCGCGCCGCGTACGTGAAGCACGCCTCCGCCACGGCTGGTCGCTGCGCGAGGCGGAAGCCCAGACCGGCATCCACAACGCACATCTGTCGCAGATCGAGAAGGGCCGCATCGAGAAACCTGGCATGTCGCTGCTGTGGCGCCTCTCCGAGGCGTACCAGCTCGGACTACGCCCATCTCCTCGAGCTCGCAGGCCACACCTCCGCGCACCCACGGACGGACGCGCGGAGTTTGCAGGGCGCGCTGCTGCACGCCTCGGAGAACCTCAGCAACGGCGAGCTCCACGAGGTCCTCGAGTTCCTCGACGAGGTCCGCCAGCGACGGAAGGGCGACGACGATGGGACTTGATGCCTTCACCGCCGAGGACGTTGTCCGGCACGCCGAGGCGGCTCTGCTGCGCTCCGGGGCCGCAGGCGTCTACCCGACGCCACTCAAGGAGCTCGCGGCCGCCTCCGCAGATGTCCGCGATGTCGTCGACATGTCCGCGCTTCCGGAGGAGCTCAACGCCAAGCGGCCACGGGCGCTGTCACGACTGCTCGGGGTCATCACCATGCGGCGCCGCACCGTCTACATCGTCAACGACCAGGGCGAGCCCCGCCGTCACTGGACCCTCGCCCACGAGACGAGCCACGGCCTGCTGCCCTGGCATCGGGCGTTGGCCTACTTCGATGACCACCACAGCCTCTTCCGCCACGCCGAAGAGTCCTCTCGAGCAGGAGGCCAACCACTGCGCCGCCCACCTGATCTTCCAAGGTCACCGCTTCGTAGAGCGCGCAGCCGACTACCGGCTGGGGCTGGCCACCCCGGTCGCGCTCTCGCAGGACGTTGGCGCCTCGATCCATGCCACCATCCGCTACTACACCGAGACCCACCCCCGACCCGTCGCGCTCCTCATCACCGGCCAGCTCGCGCACATGAACGGCCACGTTCCGATCTGGCTCGCCACCGAGTCACCGAGCTTTCGAACCAGGTTCGGCCCCATCAGCGACCGCTTCGACACCCGAGGCCTCCCGTACACCGCTGGGTCCGTGACCTTCCCGGACCTGCCCGACGCCGTTCGTGCCTCGCGGCTCAGCACCTCACCCAAGCTCGCCGAGGGCCACCTCCGTGAGCTCTCCGGCGCGAACAGGACCATCCGCATCGAGACGTTCTTCAACGGACGTTGCCACTTCGTCATGTTCGCCCCCTCGGCCGTCCGCAACCGGCTCCGCCGCGCGGTGGCCCTCCGAGCAGGTTCACCCAGTTAGGCGAAGTTTCTGCTAATGTTCGGTATACTGCTCTTTTGGTGGACCGAACATTGGATGACCGTTGAATCAACTGAAGGCCCTCACCCTCCTCCTGGCGCGTCTGAGCGAGCGCTCCGGCGAGGACCGCCCGACGTGTGCGACATCGGCCATCGACCCCACCGGCGACCACCTGGACTGGGCCGCAGCGGCAGAGTTCATCGGGCTCTGCTGCGACGGCTGCCCCGTCCGCCGCGAATGCCACGCCCTCGGCCTCAGCGATCCAGAGGCGGACGGCATCTACGGCGGTGAGTACGTCCGGCACGGCGCCGTCGTCCCGCTTCACTATCTCAACCGGCGATACCGATCAGCCTGAGGCGCACCACGCCAGCCGTCGTCCGAAGGCCTCTGCCGCAGGCCACCGCCTGTGTCGCCGTCAGTCAGAGCCCACGACATCAAGACCGGCGTAGTGGTCGGAGTCGTCGACGAACAAGGGCTAGCGCGAACAACCCTGCAGCGTGGTCGACGATTCCGTGCCACCAGGCCTCCTTCGTCCGGGCGTCGGCGCCCCACGGCACCGGATGCGCGGCGATAGCCGTCCGCACCGCCCGCCACGCCCGGTCGGACGACGCCGCCATCCGGTCCACGCGGCCAGCAACCCGTCCCTGGACCGCGTCGACCGCGGATACGAGATAGCGCACCCACCCCCGGAGCTCGTCAACCTCGGGCGCCTCCAAGGCCGGAGCTTCCGAGATCCAGCGACGGTGCGCGAACAGGACCGCCGACAACACGCCGGCCACCTCGTAGCAACCGACGTTCAAACGCCCATCGGTGTTCAGCCGCCGATACGGCGGCTCCTCAACAGCAAGCGGGAAGCGATGATCGTTCATGACCACAGTCAACCGGCCCCATGTGACAGCCAGACTGCAACGGGACCGCGGCACACGGCTTGAGGTCCGCGGAGACCCGGGCTGGTGGGATGCGCCAGCGCGGGTGAGGACGACGGTCGGCACGGTTGCCTGGCACGAACCGCCACCGCCTACAAGAAGTTCGGGCCGCGGCCTCTGCCGGATGCGTGCGCCCCACATACCGTCTTCGGCACGCTCACTACGACACAGACATCTCGGACGGGACTCGCGACATGAACAGGCTCACTCGACGGCTCTGCGTGGTGCTGGTCGCGGTCACGTCCACGTTCGCGGCCGTACTGCCGGCATCCGCAGCACCTCCCCGCATCGGGTACTCCGCTGAGGGGCGACAGCCTCTCCAGAGCGACCTGTTCTTCGCGAACCTCGACGGCTCCGGACCGTTCGAGGTGACGGCGACCGCCGCGTCCGAGGAGGACATGGACGTGTCCCCCGACGGCACCCGGATCGTCTACGTCCGGGACAGGTCCCTGTACGTGGCGAACGTCGACGGTTCCGCCCCGCAGCGGCTGTCCGCCACGGAGGAGTGCTGCGCAGGCCCCTTCGCCAACCCGCAGTTCTCGGCCGACGGCGCACAGATCGGCTACACGGACGGCAGCGACGGTCGCATCCACATCATCGACCGGGACGACCGCGACGACCGCAACGACCGCACGGTCGGCCCCGAGGACGCCCGGTTCATGTCGTGGTCGCCGGACGGCACCCGCATCGCGTTCACGACCTTCGACGACACAGACATCCGTCGTGCGCCGAGGGGCGTGCTCCAGACCATGACCGTCGACGGTCGCGACATCCAGACGTTGCACAGCCGCGAGTTCCGCGTCATCGAGGACGCGAAGTGGTCACCGACCGGCACACACATCGCGCTGAGCGAGGACGACTCCGGCTCGGCGCACCCCAACAGTCCACCTACGGAGCTGCGGATCCTCCGCGTCGCCGACCGGTCGTCGATCGTCGTCGACGGCGCCGACGTCGGTAGCGGCCTGGACTGGTCCGACGACGGCAGCACGATCGTGTTCGATCAGTACGTGCCCGAGGAGGACGCCGCTGGTGCGTTCACCGTCCGGCGTGATGGCACCCACCTCCAGCGCATCCTCCCCGGGTTCGATGGTGTCCGTGACCCCGTGTACGTCGGGAACGCACCCGGCACCATCCCGGCGCAGGCAGCCTTCGACGGCGACGCGACCACCACCGAGCGGCTCGACGCGACCTCGCCGACGGCCGCAGCGGTGGCTGCCAGCCGGCGGCTCTGGTCCGACCAGAACGGTGCGGTCGCCGAGGAGGCCCGCCAGCCGGCGCTTCCGCGGGCGACCTACGCGGTGCTGTCGCGGGACGACACGTTCGCGGACTCGCTCGCGGGTGCTGCGCTGACCTTCCGTGGTCCGCTGCTCTACACCGAGACCGAGCAGCTCCCACCCGAGACGCGCAGCGAGCTCGACCGGGTCCTCGGCCCCGGTGGCCTCGTGTACGTCCTCGGAGGCGACCGGGCCGTCTCGCCGGCCGTCGTCGCCACGTTGCAGGCCGACGGCTACACCGTCCGGCGTCTCGCCGGCCCGTCCCGGGTCGAGACCGCGATCGCGGTCGCAGACGAGGTCCGAACCCAGCTCCCCAACTACCGACGGGTCCTGCTCGCACGTGCCGACGGTCCCGGCACCGCAGCGTGGGCCGACTCAGTGACAGGTGGCGCGTTCGCCGCGGACGCGCGGATCCCGCTGCTGCTGACCCCGACCGACCAGCTCCACCCGGCGGTGAAAGCCTGGATGGACCGAGACCAGCCGTCACAGACGCTGCTCCTGGGCGGCCTCTCCGCACTGACGCGCCGGGTCGAGCAAGCCGTCCCGGCGCCGCTGCGGGTGGCGGGTGCGGCGCGCGATGAGACCGCCACCTCGGTGGCTCGCACGTTGTGGAAGGTCGAGCCGACCGGGACACGCCGGTACACGATCATCGACGGGTACGCGACCGACGGCTGGGCGTGGGGCCTCGCGGCCGCAGGGCTCGCCGACCGTGCTGACGCACCGCTCCTGATGGTCCACCCCAACACCGTCCCGTCCGCTACCGCCACCGCCGTCAGCGGATGCCGCCAAATTGACCTGCTCGTCGTGGGCGACACCCGATCGGTCAGCGAGGCCCGGGTCCGCGACCTTCAGACCCGCGACGAGCGCTGCTGAGCCGCTCCCGAACGTCGGGGCGGAGAACTCCAGACCGGTCGCGCTTCCGCGAACTCTGAACTGCCGGTCAGACCCCGCACGGAAACCGAACGATCCAGTTGGGAGATGCGCGGCGAGATGACCGCAGGTCGACCGGGGTTCGCGAATTCGGACCGCGTATCAGCGCGCTCAAGGACGCCTTTGTCGCAGCAGGTCCTTGTGGCCAATACCGGGGAGGCACCACGGCTACGGGCCCCGTAGCAGTGCCGACCCTCCTGATTCCCGTCATGACAAACGAAGCGGCGGGGCCTGACCCTTGTCGGAGCCTGTCGCCCAGAGCGAACGGCGCCGCCCTGAAGGCGGTCCGCGAGCAGACCGACCACGTCGACTTTCCTCACCTCACCGGCGGGTCCTCTTGGTGGGTACTCCTAGCGGGGGAGCCCGTGCCGACCACCGGCGCGTGACACCGCGTGCCAGCCTCGTGCGTACAGCGCCCCACCACCGAGGTCGTGAGCATCGTCCTCACGTTGGCACCTAGTGACATCTCACGACACCAGCCATCATCCAACGGCAGCTACCATCACCCAGATATGCCATAATCGAGTCCTAGACGCCAATCCGAGCTCATCTACGTACTGGACAGCCTGCCTTTCCAGCCCCATCCTGACGCCATGGATGAGGAACACAGACTGGCACTGGGGCAGTGCGGGCCCGCGACGGACGTCGCATGCTGAACATCGGGCGGATGGCTCCCGGCGGGCAGGACTACTACCTCGAGGTCGTGGCCCGCGGGGTCGAGGACTACTACCTCGCCCGCGGTGAGGCGCCCGGCCGGTGGCTCGGCCGCAGCGTCGAGCTGCTCGGCCTCGAAGGTCGGGTCGAGGCCGACGAGCTCGGCTCGGTGCTCGCCGCAGACCACCCCACCACCGGCGAGAGGCTGGCGACCCATCCGGCGCGGAAGCTCCCGGGGTTCGACCTCACCTTCCGGGCACCGAAGTCCGTGTCGCTGCTGTGGGCGCTCGCCGACAACCCCGTCGCCGACCAGGTCCGCGAGGCCCACGACGCCGCGGTCGTCGCGGCGGTCGGCTACCTCGAGCGGGAGGCCGGGTGGACCCGCCGCGGGGCTCAGGGGTCGGAGGCGGTGAGGGTCGAGGGGTTCGTGGCGGCCGCGTTCCGGCACCGCACCTCCCGTGCCGGTGACCCGCTGCTCCACACCCACGCGCTGGTCGCGAACCTCGGACGGGCGGTCGACGACGGCATCTGGCGCACCCTCGACTCACGACGGATCTACGCACACGCCAAGACCGCCGGCACCCTCTACCAGGCCCACCTACGGCATGAGCTGACCCGCCGGCTCGGGGTCGCCTTCGAGCCGGTCACCAACGGCTACGCCGACCTCGCCGGGGTCCCGCGGGAGTGGATCGACGCGTTCTCACAGCGGCGTGCCGAGATCGTCGCCCACATGGAGGCCCGCGGAGAGGACTCCGCCAAGGCCGCCCAGGTCGCCACCCTGGCCACCCGGACCGCCAAGGAGGACCAGCCTTCCGAACGCGAGCTGCGGCAGCGTTGGGCTGGGCGTGCCCGCAAGCTCGGTGTCGATCCTGCCTGGTGGCGCCAGCTCATCGGCCGTCACACCCCGGAGCCGGTCGACGTCGCCGAGCTCTACCGCGAGCTCGTCGTCGACGAGGCGCTGACGCAAGGCTCGTCCAGCTTCGCCCTGCGCGACGTGGTCCAGGCGGTCGCCGCCCGCCTGCCGGCCGGCGCCGACGCCGCACACGTCGTCGACATCGCACGGGCGGTCCTGGCCCACGACCCCGACCAGGTCCTCGAGCTCGGCCCCACCCGCGGGCAGCTCCGCACCGTCGACGTGATCCGCACCCCGGACGGGGCGGTCGTGCCGGCGGACGCCGACGAGCCGCGGTTCACCACCCGCGGGCTGCTCCTGACCGAAAAGCGCGCCGTCCACCGCGCCACCCAACGCCGCCACGACGGCCTCGCCGTCGTCGGTGACCCGGACCTCCCCGACACGCTGACCGACGAGCAGGCCGGGATGGTCCGACGTCTCACCACCTCCGGGGCGGGGGTGGAGGTCGTGGTCGGCCGGGCCGGGACCGGCAAGACCTTCGCCCTGGATGCCGCCCGACGGGTGTGGCAGGACGCCGGCATCCCCGTCACCGGGGTCGCGCTCGCCGCCCGGGCCGCCCTGGAGCTGCAGGAGTCGGCCGGGATCCCGTCCACCACCCTCGCACGCCTGCTCGGACAGGCGGAGGACGGGCGGCACGGATCACCGCTGCAGCCCGGCTCGGTGCTGGTGGTCGATGAGGCCGCCATGGTCGGCACCCGCCAGCTCGCACGCCTCCTCGACCACGCACAAGAGCAGCAGGTCAAGGTCGTCCTCGTCGGCGACCCCCACCAGCTCCCCGAGATCGACGCCGGCGGACTCTTCCGAGCCCTCGCCACCCGACTCCCCGCGGTCGAGCTCACCGTCAACCGCCGGCAGACCCACCCGTGGGAGATCGACGCGCTCGACCAGCTCCGTCACGGCGACATCGACACCGCCCTGGACGCCTACCGCGACCACGGCCGCATCGTCACCGCCACCGACGCCGAAGCCTTGCGCGAACGGCTCGTGACCGACTGGTGGGACACCGTCGACCAGCTCGGCTCCACCTCCACCATCATGGTCGCGCTCCGACGTGTCGACGTCGACGACCTCAACGCCCGCGCCCGGACCCGCATGGCCGCCGACGGCCGTCTCACCGGCCCCGCCCTCGACACCCCCGGCGGGAGCTTGCAGGCCGGCGACCGGATCGTGTGCCTCAGGAACCACCCGGTCGCCGGGGTGGTCAACGGCACCCGCGCCACCATCACCGCCATCGACCCCGACCGGCGCGCCGTCTACGCCACCGCCGACGACGGCCTCGAGTTGCTCCTCCGCGCCGACTACCTCGACGCCGGCCACGTGACGCACGGCTACGCCATCACCGGCCACAAGGCCCAAGGCCTGACCGTGGACCACACCTTCGTGCTCGGATCCGACGACCTCTACCGCGAATGGGGCTACGTCGCTCTCTCACGTGGACGCCACTCCAACCAGCTCTACCTCCACCCCGCCCTGGACGACCCCGACCTCGACCGTCACGGCCTCCAACCCGAACGCCAGCCCACAGAGACGCTCACCGGCCGGCTCACCCGCAGCCGCGCCGAGACCCCCGTCACGGGCGACGTGGCCGCCCGGTGGCGGGAGCTCCACGCCTGGCTCAGCCAGCCGACGATCCAGCAGCAGCCCGAGCTCACCCGCCGGCGCGCCAAGCTCACCCGCGACATCGACCGCCTCGCCGCGGTGATCGCCCGCGGCGAGCAGCAGCTCGACGCGCTCGGACGAGGCCTCCCCCGGCGCGGCCGCCGCCTGGAGCGCGACCAGATCGCCGGCCGCATCGAAGACCACCGGCACCAGCTCACCTACCTCCACCGCGAGCTGGCAGACCTCGACAGCCACCTCGACCAGCTCCCCGACAGCGACACCATCACCGCCACCCGGCGCGAGCACGGCCAGCTCACCCGCCAACTCACCGACCTCGCCGACCAGCGCATCCAGCTCCACGAGCAGGCACCCCCACGGCATCTCCTCACGACCCTCGGCGCTCCGCCCGAGGACGCCCACGACCGCCACCGCTGGCGCGACGCCGCCCGCACCATCGAGCTCTACCGCCTCCGCTGGGACATCACGGACCCCACCCGTCCCCTCGGCGACGAACCCAGCGAGCCCCTGGCCCGCGCCGAGCACCAGCGCGTCACCGCCGAGCTCGTACGCCACCACCGGGAGCTCGCACTCAGCCGTGAGCATCCCCAGCAACGCGTACGCGGCCTCAGCCGGTGAGCGTTATCCACAGGGCAACACGACTCGCCACAGCGACGCGGTGGACGAGCGGGGAGGCTGGAAGGCCAAGCGGGTAGGCGGAGTGGAGACCATGCGAGGCAGCGTCTACAAGCGGTGCACGGTCTGCGGATCAAGAATCGCGGGCCGACGGTGCACGGAGCGTGGCTGCGGTGGGGGTCGGGTTACTTGGGGGTTCACCGTCGACCCGGGCGGACACCTGCCGGCTCCCGTCGGCAGGTGAAGCGCATGGGCTATGAGACCCGTGGTGAGGCGGAGGACGCACTCGCCGATCTGCTCGCCGCTGTCAACGCGGGCACGTGGATCGCGCCCTCACGGATGACGGTCGCCGAGTACCTCGTTGATCGCTGGCTCCCCCGGACGAGGACGTCCGAGAAGACGCGAGCCGATCGCGCGCTCAACATGCGGGTCTACGTCGTCCCGCGGATCGGCGGTCTCTTGCTCGAGGAGCTGACCGGGGACGAGCTGACCTTCATGTACGACGACCTGGCGGTGCGCGGGCGCACCCGGGCCCCCGATCCCGAGCTCGGCATGGGACTATCGGCAACCTCGATCCGGCGGATCCACACGCAGCTCCACAAGGCGTTCGCGGACGCGATCAGGTGGGGTCTCCTCGACCGGAACCCGTGCGACCGCGCCGACCCGCCGTCGACATCGGAGGTCAAGGCACGGGCGCGAGCGGCCCAGCAGACCTACTCGTGGCAACAGCTGCGCCGCTTCCTCGAGGTGGCCGCGACCGACCGGTTGGCGGCGATGTGGCACCTGTTCGTCACGACGGGCATGCGGCGTAGCGAGGTGGCCGCGCTGCTGTGGCGCAACGTCGACCTCGACGTGGGCGTGCTGTCCGTCACTCGTGCGGCCGTGGAGGTGGGCGGCACCGTCGTGGAGCGCGAGCTGACGAAGTCCTCGTCCTCTCGGCGGGCGATCGAGCTGGACGAGGCTGACGTGAAGGTCCTCCGCCAGCACCGCAAGCAGCAGGCGCAGGAGCAACTGGCCCTCCATGGCGAGTGGCGGGACGCGGAGCGCGTCTTCACCTCGCCCGTGGGTGGACGGCTCTATCCCCCGGACATCACCCGGGCCTTCCACCAGCTCACGGACCGCGCGGGGCTGCCACGCATCCGCCTGCATGATCTCCGGCACACGATCGCGACGCTGATGCTCAAGTCGGGAGAGGTGACCAAGGTCGTCACCGAACGTCTCGGGCACTCCACCACCGCGTACACCCAGGACGCCTACCAGGAGGTCATGCCCGGCATGCAGCGCGACGCAGCCCGTCGGTTCAACGAGCAGCTCCGTCATCCGCCCACGTCGGACGACGCCTCCTCGGCCGACGGCGATGCTGTTTCGTGAGGCCCGAGGCCCCCAAGCAAACTTGCCGAACGACAGTCAGCAAGGTAACTTGTGATGCATGGTGACCCGCCGATCTTCCTCCAGAGCGCTGCCCGTCACGGCGTCGCCGAGGAGGACGCAGAACACGCCTGGGCGTTCGCCATCGATGCGTACAACGTCGGGGACGGCCTGGTCATGTACGTCGGACCGAGCCGGTCCGGCGAGCTCCTGGAGGTCGGTGTCGTCGCCTGGCACGACGATGTCGCCATCGTCCACGCCATGCCCGCCCGCCCGAAGTTCCTGAGGTGATGCCGATGCCGCGATCGATGGACGAGCTGATGGCCCGCGCGGACGAGCTCGCCAACGTCTTCGAGAGCTACGACCCGAACGAGGAGGACCGCGGCGAGCCGGGCCTGCTCGCGCTCCGCCGGGTCGCCTACCAACAGGCCCTGCTCGAGCGGGAGCTCCTCGCGGCCGTGCGCGCGGCCCGAGCGGCCGGTGCGTCATGGGCCAAGGTCGGCAAGGAGCTCGGGACCTCCGGGGAGGCCGCGCGGCAGCGCTACGCCGACAAGGTGGGAGCCTGAGCCTCAGCCTGCCCAGACGAAAGACCCGGCGCCGACGGCCTCGACGTCGTCGCGGAGCTCCGAGAGCTCATGAAGCCCCAGCATCGCGAACAGCCTCGCCGTCGGCACGACCAGGCGACGACCGAACCGGAGCGTCGGGATCTCACCTCGTGCGGCGGCGCGGTAGGCGGCACTCCGGCTCAAGCCGAGGATTCTGCCGGCCTCCTCGATGGTGACCGTGGCGGGGTAATCGTCGATCGTCTTCATGGCGGTTCCTCTCGTGGGCGCTATCCGTAGAGGGCCACCCGGAACGGCGGAACGTGACGGGTCACCGTGTCGCTGATCCCCGTGGGTGCGCCACCGCGCGCTCGGGTCGTTCTCGGTAGGGAGTCCGCCCACCCCGCCCCGGTTCGTGACGTCGGATCGCCGCACGTGCGGGCCTCGCCCAACCCGACTTCCCGGCCCCGATCGGGGCGGCTCCCGCCGTCGCTCGACGGAATCCTGTGACCATTCTGTGACCATTCGGCGTGAGGGCCCAGAACAGCAGCGAGGCGGCTTCCTCTCGGAAACCGCCTCTGACCTGCGGAAACGTGGCGGAGGGAGGGGGATTTGAACCCCCGAGACCCTTGCGGGCCTACCCGCTTTCGAGGCGGGCGCACTCGGCCGGACTATGCGATCCCTCCAGGCGGGCCGCAGAGTACGGCCTCGGTCGGTCAGACGGCAACCGCGCAGCTGCGCCACACGCCCGACCGTTCGGATCAGCGCCGGCGAGCCGCGAAGAAGTCCTTGAGGAGCCGCGAAGACTCCTCCGCCTCGACGCCACGAACGACCTCGACCCGATGGTTGAGCCGAGGGTCGCGCGGGATGTCGTAGAGGGCACCGACGGCGCCGGCCTTCGGGTCGTCGGCACCGAACACGAGCCGCGGTACCCGTGCGAGCACGAGCGCCCCGGCGCACATGGAGCAGGGCTCGAGGGTGACGTAGAGCGTGCAGCCGTCGAGCCGCCAGTGGCCGAGCCGTCTGGCCGCCGTCCGGAGGCAGAGCAGCTCCGCATGGGCCGTCGGGTCGCCGTCGAGCTCCCGCCGGTTGTGGTCCCGGGCGACCACCTCGCCGTCCTTGACGACGACCGCGCCGATCGGGACGTCGTCGTGGGACAAGGCGGCGTGCGCCTCCTCGAGGGCGAGGCGGAGGAAGGTCCGGTCCTCGTCGCGCGACACCGGGCCGCTACTTCTGCGGTGGGAAGAGCTCGATGAAGTGGCGATGTGCCGGCCCCTGTCCCTTCCCGTTGCCCTCGCCACGGCCTTGACCGGTGCCGGTGCCGCCGTCGCCGGGCCAGCCCACACCGGGCGGAGTGTCGGACGACGCGGCAGCGTCGTCGGACGCGGCAGCGTCGTCGGAGGCGGCCGCATCGTCGGAGGCGGCCGCATCGTCGGAGGCGGCCGCATCGTCGGAGGCGGCCGCGTCATCGGATGCGGCGGCGTCATCGGAGGCGGCCGCATCGCCGCCCGAGGCGGCGGTGGGCGTGTCAGAGACCTCGGGGGCCGTCGTGGCCGGCGTCGCCGGACGCTCGGTCTGATGTTCGGTAGGCGCGTCGTCCGTGGACGGCGCCGGCGGCCCGTCGATCTGCGTCGTCGGGGGCGCCCCGTCGTGGGCGTGCTCGTCGGGGGCGGCGGCCACCTCGGTGCCGGCACCCGCGGACCGCTCCGGCGAGCGCTCGATCCGGGCGGCGAGGACCATCGGCTCGCCACCTGCAGGCTCCGCGGCGGCGACCTGGCCACCCTCGTGCCACAGCGGGACGACGACGTCCGGTCCGCCTTGGGCCCCCATGGCCGAGGAAGCCGGCGGGTCGTTCGTGATGCCCGTCGATCCACCGAGGAAGCCGGCACCCACGGCGGACACGCCGACCACCGTGGCGGTCGCACCGGCCATGCCGGCGGTACCCGCCTGCTCGGTGACGGCCATCCCCATCCGGTGGGCCGCGCCGATCATGTCGCGGACCAGCGGGACCTCGAGCAGCCAGGCCAGGGGGCCGAGCGCCCACCGCAGGGAGGTCAGGGGCACCGCCAGGAACGCCCGGACCATCGCGGGGTCGAACTGGCTGCCGGCCTTCGTCGCGAGCTCGGCGCGAGCGGCCGCAGCAGCCATCGGACGCTTGTAGGCGCGGGCCGCGGTCATCACGTCGTAGGCGTCGGCGACCGAGACGAGCCGTGCGCCGACCGAGATCTCGCCGCCGCTGAGGCCCTGCGGATATCCGCTGCCGTCGTACCACTCGTGATGTTCGAGCACGGTGCGCGCCCAGGGACCGAGCCAGGCAGCGAGCGGCTGGATGATGCGGTGACCCTCGACCGGATGCCGTCGCATCTGCTGCCACTCGCGATCGGACAGCTCGGATGGCTTGTTCAGGATGTGGTCGTGCACGTGGAGCTTGCCCACGTCGTGGAGGAGCGCCGACCAGCGCAGCCGGTTGCGGTCCTCGGCCGGCAGGTCGAGCTCGTCGGCGATGAGGTCGGTGAAGACGCGGACCCGCTCGGAGTGCCCACGGGTCTGCCGGTCGTGGACGGTCAGGGCCCCGACGAGGGCGAGGATCTGCTCCGCCGCCAGGACGGGCTCGTCGCGGCGTCCGCTCCGGCGGGCCGCGTCCACCTGGGCCTGCAGGTCGCGGACGCGACCGGCGCGACGCGCCACCCGGAAGCGGGACGGCGCCACGTCGGGGAAGACGAGCGAGAGCTTCAGCAGCGCCGGGAGGGGCAGCAGCCGACGCGTGAGCCGCTCGGCGACGGCGATCGCGACACCGGAGGCCAGCAGCACCACGAGCCACGCCATGATGATGCCGCCGAGATCGGCTGGCGGCGGCAGCGCGCGGCTGACGACGTACCCGACCGCCACGCCCACCGCGAGGGGAAGCATGCCGAGAACGGCACGGACGACCGCGGCGAGGATGGGGCGGCCCCGCCATCGCCGATCACTCGTGCGTGGCCGTGTCGCGCCCGCCTGGGCGTGAGCACTCATTCGCCGGCCCCTCTGGCGTCGTTGTCTGGCGCGGTCGCGCGAGTCGCTGCTGGTGACATCGCGAACGCGTACGGTGATGGACCATACCTCCCGACGATAACCCGCCCACCGACGGTTGGGCAGTGCCCCGAGGTTCGTGTCAGGGTGAGAGACGGGGTTCGGCGATCGCGCGGACGGCGATCCGCAAGGGGCCCTGGCCCGGGGCGAGGAGGTGCAGGAGGGAGAGCGGCACCTCACCCTCGACCCGCACGACGACGGCAGTCGGCTCCACCTCGACGAGGGGCGGGCCGTCGACGGAGCCGCGATCCTGCTGGGCGGCGAACGTGGCGGCCGCGAGCCGGCGGGCGCGCTCCGGTGCGAGCCGCACCTCGCCGGTGCTGCGGTACCAGGCCACGTCGATCCCCGAGGCGCCGGCCGTCGCGGTCGCCTCGGCGATGCCGGCCAGAGCACGCCGGGCCGCGAACGCCGACCACAGGTCGACGCTGAGCCCGCCGATGGCGAGCAGGAGCAGGCTCAGGCCGAGGAGCCACAGCGTGACGCTGCCGGACTCGTCACGCATGCGAACGCCGACGCCTCCACTCATCCAACGCTCCGATACGGGTCCACGGGCTCGACGTGGCGGACCGTCCAGTCGATGGCCGTCCAGCGGCCGAGCCACGGGATGGCGAGCGCGGGCATGCGGACGGTCACGGCCGCCTGGATCGTGTCCGCGTCGGCCGTCGACACGAGGCGCAGGTCCACGTCGTCCACCTTCAGCCCCCGGTTGGCGGCCACCTCCCCGACCAGCCGTGCCGCCGCGAGCCTGGACGCCGCACCATCGCCCCGCACGGCCACGAGCCGCGCGGCCTCCTGGGCAGCGACCCGTGCACCGGTCTGTGTGGCCATCCAGGTCGGCACGGAGACCACGAGGAGGCAGACCGGCAGGATGAGCAGCGCGACGCCGAGCACCAGCTCGACCGGTCCTGAACCAGCGTCCGCACCAACCGTGCGGCGACGTGTCCGGTCCCCGGTCGCGGCGCTCGCCGGGGGGTCGCGTGGGTCGGCGCGGGTCACGGTGCCCGCTCCGCCCAGGCGCGGGCGCGCGCGTCGATCGTGTGGTCCCCGCTGAGCGGGAGCCAGCCCGCGACCGAGCCGCGCACGCTGGCGACGACCAGGTCGCCCTCACGGGCGCAGGCGACCGTGAGACCGTCACCCAGCCGGCCGCCGAGGAGGCTGTCGAGTGCCTCCTGCCCGCGGTGCTCGCACCGGGTCAGCGCCTCGCCCGGCACGGCGGCGAGCCGGCTGCCGGCGCGGGCGGCCTCGTCGGCGGCCGCGCGTGCCACGCCGGCGGCGTACTGGAACAGCACGAGCTCGACGAGCAGCGTGAACAGCACGAGGGTGATCCCGACGGCGAACACGTGCTGCACCGTCACGAAACCGGCCTGGTCGGGGCGCCTCATCTCAGTTGGCGACGAGCCGGCCGCGGATCATGTCGACGATGTCGACGCCGAGGGTCTGCAGCAGACCCCAGATCACGACGAGCGCGATGACCCCGAGCGCGGCGTTCGCGAGGAGCTCCGCCGTGGAGAAGCCGTCCTCCTCCTCGTGCACGCGAGCGGACAGGCCGCTGATGGCGATCATGAGTCGGTTCACGTGGTCCATGGGTTCCCTCCCGAGGTGGTCGCGTCGCCGGGCGACGCGTGGCGGTTCAGCGGATTCCGAAGACGAGCGACGGCAGCGGCGCCGCGACGAAGAGCAACATCACGGGCGCGAGGATCCCGACCGTGGGCACGAGCATCGCCGCGCGGCGCCGGACCGCGGTGCGGCGGAGGGCTTCGCGGCGGGCCTCGCGCACGTCCTCGCTGTGGGCCAGCAATGCCTCGCCGAGGTCGGCACCGAGCTCGGCGCCGGTGGCGAGGAGCCGGTAGGTACGCGCGACCGCGGGGTCGGCGGCCGTGCGCGCCGCCCGTGCCAGCGCCTCGCTGAGCGGGGTGCCGGCCTCGTGGGTGTGCAGGATGTCGGAAAGCTCGTCGACGAGCAGCCCGTTGCCGCGCTCGCAGATGCGCCGCAGCGCCTGGGCGACCCCGCCGCCGACCCGCACGTGCATCGCGAGGAGGTGGTTGACGGTGTAGAGCTCGATGCGCATCCGGGCGCGCCGCTGCTCGACGGCGCGGTCGAGCCGCGCCTTGGGGCGCGAGGCCCCGGCCGCGGCGCCGGCCAGCGCGAGCAGCACCACGGCGGCCGCAGGCAGCCGCAGCGCGAGTCCGGCCCCGAGCCCGCCGGCGCCGCCGGCGAGGCCACCCGCGAGCCGCCGGAACCGGAACTCCTGGACGCGCCTGCCCTCCGGCACGTCCTCGAGCATGCCGGCGTGCTGCAGCGCGACGAGCAGCTCCCCGTCGGCGCTCGTGTCGACGATGCGGGTCAGCGCTGCCAGCAGCCGCTCGACCGGCGGCCCGAGCAGGCGACGCAGCACCCCGCCGCGTGTGAGGCCGGGCCGCGCGACGGCCCCCACGTCGGCGGGGCGGCCAAGCGCCGTGCGGGCGGCGACGGTGTAGGGGCGGACCCGGTCCGCGAGGCGCGGTGTGGGAGGCACGAGCAGGCGCGCCAACGTTGCGGCCAGCGCGCCCGTCAGCAGGGCGGTCAGCACGAGTCCGGTCAGTGCAGGGCTCATCGCCGTCATCCTCCCGCCGCGTCGGGACCGCTGACGGCGTGGCGGCTACCGCGGGCCGGCGCGGCGGAGCCCAGCACCCGCTGCTCGACCGGGTCGCGCCCGAGGCGAGCGACGATGGCCATGCCGGTGACGCTCAGCAGCGCGCCGGCGACCACCACGGCGATCCCCGCCCCGCTGCGGTAGAAGTCGCGGAAGAACCCGTCTCGTGCCGTCAGCAGCAGCAGCACGAGCCACGGGAGCAGGAACACCGCCCTGGCGTTGATCTTCTGCTCGAGGCTGTCGGTGGCCAGCTCCTCGAGGGTGCGCACGTCCCGGGTGGTGGCCTCGGCGAGGTCGCGCAGGATCTGACCCAGGATGTGCCCGCCCTTCTCGTGGGCGAGGATCAGCACCTCGAGGACCCGGTCGGAGGTCGGGTCGGCCAGCTCCTCCTTGACCACCTCGAGTGCCGGGGTCACGCCGGTCATGCGGGCCAGCACCGGGTAGCGACGCAGCGCGTCCTGCAGCGGCGGCGGCCCGTCGGCCGCGAGCCGGACGAGTGCGTGGTGGAGGGTGAGACCGGCCGAGATGTGCGCGAGCAGGTCCCGCAGCCCGTCGGGCCACGCCTCCTGCAGACGCCGCAGGCGGCGGGCCCGCACGCGGGCGAAGTAGGCCCGTGGCAGCACGGCAACGGCGGACGCGGGGACGAGCGCGACCGCGGGTGCGCGGGTGACGAGGGTCACGAGGACACCGGCGACGGACCCGAGTGCCACCGAGGCGACCCAGAACTGGGTCGCGGTGAGATCGACACCGGCCTGCTGGAGCCACAGCTGTCCCGCCGCCACCTGCGGCCGCCGGCGGGGCGTCAGCCGGGCAGGCAGGTGTCCGGTGGCGAGCGCGACCGCGCCGGCGGCGGCCAGCCCGGTCAGCAGTGCCGCGAGGAGGGTCACAGCGGCGTCACCCCGCCTTCCAGGATGGCGGCGAGGGTGACACCCGGCGGGAGCGACCGGTCGATGACCTCGACGTTGGGCGGCATGACGCCGGTCCAGGTGAGCGCGGCTCCCGGCCGGGCGCGCTCGAAGAGCCGCTCCGTCGTGAAGTCGTCGGTGAGCGAGGGGACGACCGCGATGATCTCGGCGACCTCACGGCCGGTGCCGGCGTCGGTCCCGTCGGCGGGGCGGCCGCGGTCGAGGTGCACGACGGTGTCGATGGCCGCGGAGAAGATGCGCCGCACGACCTCCTCGCGGATGTTCTCGCCGGCCATGATGGCCGCGTTGACCAGGGCGGCGAGCGCGTCGCGGGCCGAGTTGGCATGGACGGTGCACCCGAAGCCGCAGCCGGCGTTGACCGCGCGGGTCAGCTCGAAGGCCTCGGCGCCACGGACCTCACCGACGACGATCAGGTCGGGGCGCATCGCGAGGACGAACTTCACGAGCGCCCGGAGCGAGATCTCGCCGCTGCCGTCCATGCCCGGCGGGCGGGTCTCGTAGTAGCCGCCGTGCGTGATCGGGATGTGGAGCTCGCGGATCTCCTCGCAGCAACGCACGCACCGGGTCGTCGGGACGGACGCGAGCAGGGCCGACAGGAGGGTCGTCTTGCCGGCGCCGGGCGGGCCGGACACGACCACGCTGGAGCGGCTGCGCATCAGCGCCCACAGGAAGCCGGCCGCGGCGGTCGACAGCGTGCCACGGTCGATGAGCGACCGGAGCGTCTCGCGCTTCACGCTGTGCCGCCGGATCGTGGCGGAGAGCCGGTCGGTCACCGGCGGCTGCGCGGCGGTCAGGCGGGCGGCGCCGTCGAGCACCCGGGCCTGCACGATCGGGCTCGTCGCGTCGAGCGTGCGCTGCGTCGTGGCGAGCAGCCGGTCCACGACCTGCCGGTTCTCGTGCTCGGTGGTCGGGATCGCGAGGCCCTGAAGGCGGCCGTTGCGGTCGATGAAGGTGACCTGCCCGCCCTCGATGAAGATCTCCTCGACGTCCGGTGAGGAGAAGAGCTCGCTCAGCGGTCCGAAGTCGGTGATCGAGGCGACGACGCGCCGCGCCATGTCGGTCGGGTCGGCCAGCGCGCGCCCCTGACCGAGATGCGCCCGCCGCTGGTAGGAGGCGACGGCGTCCTCGACGGTGCGCGTCACGGCCTCCGCGTCGGCGACCGGGTCGACCTCGTCCCGCTCGAGGGCGCGCAGGACCTCGAGGCGGATGTCCTCGTAGGCATGGTGGGGATGCAGCTGCACGCTCATCGACCGGGCCTCCACGGGATCCGGCGGCGCTGCCGGACCGGGGGCAGCTCGTCGACGAGCGCACCCGCGAGGCCGTCGAGGACCCGCGTGAACGGACCGGCGGCGACCTGCTGCCCGCTCCACGCCGCCCGGTGGACCCGGGGGTCCTCGGGCACGAAGACCACCGTCGTGGGCGAGTGGTTGCGCCGCAGCTCCGCTTCGAGCTCGCCCTGCAGGAAGCGGTCATCGGGGACGCGGTTGAACGCCACCTCGACCGGTGCCTCGGTGAAGGCGCATGCCTCCGCGATCCAGTCCAGGAGCCGGCGCAGGCCAACCGGCGTCGGCGCGGCCACGGCCAGGACGCGGTCCGCCGCCGACAGCGCCGCCTGGGCGATCCGGTGACGGCCCTGTCCCGTCATCGGTCCGGCGAGGTCCTCGAGCCGGTGACCGACGTTGACGACGACGGCGTCGGCCAACGCTGCGGCGTCGTGGACGACGTTGACGACCTCGCCAGGACGCAGCGCGGCCCAGTCGCTGGCGCTGGGCAGGCCGGGCACGACCGCGATCCCGTCGACCTCGAGCACGAGGTCGCCGAGGTCGTCGGCGCCGTGCTCCACGGCCTCGGCGACGGCCCGGATGTTCGGGTGGAGCGGAAGACCGAGCCGCTGGGCGACGCTCGGTGCCACGTCGTCGGCGTCGACGAGCGCGACGCTCCCGCCCCGCCGGGCCACGGCTGCCGACAGCCCCAGCGCGACCTCCGTGGCGCCGGGACCGCCGGCGGGTCCACCGACCGCGACCACCGTGCCACGTCCGGGCGCCGCCGCGCCGGCGTCGAGCGCCTGCTCGGTGGGCCCGACGAGGTCGCGGAGCTCGCCGTCGAGGTCGGCGGCGGCGGCGAGCGCCAGCCCGTCGATGGCGGCGAGGAACTCCTCGGGTGCGGACAGGGAGGTGATCGTGTCGTCGACGCCGAGCTCGAGCAGGTGGTTGCGACCGGCCGGCTCGACGGGGTCGTACACACCGAGCACGCGCCGTCCCGAGCGATGCAGCGTCTCGACGAGCCGGTGCGTCAGGAAGGAGGTGAGGTCGTCGGCCACCAGCACCGCGTACCCCTCGGCGACCGCCTCGGCGCCGTCGAGCACCCGGGCCCGGACCCGCGCGCCGCCGTGGTCGGCGACGAACCGGTGGAGGCGCTCGGCCCAGTCGCGGGACGAGACGACGATCGCGATCTCGGCGCCCGTCACGGCCGGCCTCCGCGGGTCCCCGCGGCGGACGCCGAGTCCGGGACCGCCGGCCCGGTCACGCACGGTGTGACCGGCACCGGCTGCTGGCCGGTCGAGAGCAGGACCGACAGCGCGTCGTCGTCGATGGCCGCGGCGACACACAGGGCCTGCTGTGCCTCGACCTCGATCGTGATGGCGAACCGGTCGAGACTGCCGAGTGCGGCGCCGCCACCGTCGGCCACGTCGACGACCCGCGCCCCGGCCACCAGATACGCCGGAACCCCGTCGTGGACCCGGACGAGGTCGATCCGGTCGCCGGGCGCGATCGCCCCGCCGACGGCCCGCTCGCGCGGCACCGGGACGCTCATCCGCCGCAGCCCGGCCGCCGCGGCCGCCGGGCGCAGGTCGGCTCGGCGCACGAGTGCGCCCTCGGGGACGTCCACGGCGACGACCTGCCCGTCCACCGCCGCCAGGTCGTCGCGGCGGATGAGCCCGGCCAGCGTGTCGTCGTCGACGCGCAGCTCGGTGACGCGCAGGTCGGTCCGCTCCAGCGGTGCCCCGGCACGCAGCGGATGGCGGGCGACGAGGACCCCGACCGAGTCCTGACTGGCGGTCAGGACGGCGAAGTTCGCGACCGCGGCCAGCACCCCGATGACCAGCATCAGCACGTGCCCGGTCGAGAACCGGCTGGCCAGACGCCGTCGCGGCGGTGATGCCGGCGATCGTGACGGTGCGCGCGTCGGCAGATCGGTGGTCGTCACGTTCTAACCCCAGAAGACGGTCCACGGCGGGCACGGCGGGTGTTCGACGGCGCAGGCCGCGGTTCCTCCCGCCGACCACAGGAAGATCTATCCGACCACGGTGAGCGCACGGGCGGCATCGGCCGGCGCCCTGTGGACGGCAGGCCGCGCCGCGGTCAACATCCACAGCGCCACGCCGCGGACCGTTCGGGCCGGCTCGACGCTGCTGTATCGTGTTGGCGCGTGTCCGCTCTCGATCCGGCTGCGCTCGATCGCAGTCCGACCGTCCCGATCGCCGGAGGCATCGTGGCCGACGACTATCCCCCCGTGCTCGATGCGGCGATGGTCGCGGACCTGCTCGGCATGAACATCGACACGGTGCGCCGCCTCTCCCGGGAGGGTGTGCTGCCGGCCCATCGGGTTCCGGGGGGGCGGACGTTCAAGTACCTGAAGGACGAGGTGCTCGACTGGCTGCGGGCGCAACCGGCGCACAACCCGCCGCAGGGTGCCGAGCGCAGTCGCCGGTAGGGCTGAGCAAGCGCAGCGAGCACGCACGGCGCAGCCAAGGTCGCCGGTGGCGCGCAGCGCAGCGAGCACGCACGGCGCAGCCAAGGTCGCCGGTGGCGCGCAGCGCAGCGAGCACGCACGGCGCAGCCAAGGTCGCCGGTGGCGCGCAGCGCAGCGAGCACGCACGGCGCAGCAAGATCAGAGGCGTACCCCCTACCCCTACCCCCTATGTGCCTCTATACTGGGGCGAACCCGCGCGCGCCCGACGGAGACGGCATGGCACACGGTTACGCAGCACGCAGCGAGGAACTCCTCGGCCGACTCCGCCGCATCGAGGGCCAGGTCCGGGGGCTGCAGCGCATGATCGAGTCCGACCGCTACTGCATCGACGTGCTGACGCAGATCTCGTCGGTCGAACGTGCGCTGCAGGGCGTGGCGGTGACCATGCTGGACGACCACGTCCGGCACTGCGTCCGCGACGCCATCGAGCACGGCCCCGGCCAAGAGGCCGACGACAAGATCGAGGAAGCCCTCGGCGTGATCGATCGGCTCGTCAAGCACTGACCACCGCCGCCGGCCGCCGGGCCCCGGCGGACGCACGCGGCAGCACGCTCTCCCGCAACGAAGGAGCCACGGTGTCCCGCACCTACAACGTCCCTGGAATCTCCTGCAACCACTGCAAGATGGCCATCGAAGGCGAGGTGTCCGAGGTCAGCGGCGTGACGGCCGTCGACGTCGACGTGGACGCCAGGACCGTCACCGTCGAGGGCGCCGCCGACGAGCAGGCCATCATCGCGGCGATCGACGAGGCAGGCTACGAGGTCGCCTCCGCTTGACCACACGCGGCGCGGGGCGGGTTCACTCGATGAGTCCCGCCTCGCGCTGCTGCTGACGGACGTAGGCGATCACGTCGGCGATCTCCTGGTCGGTGAGGCTCGGCCATGCCGGCATCGGACCGAAGTGCCAGTGGTGGGGCTGGACGCCCCGCTTGATCGCGAGCTCGATGGACGCATCGCTGTGATGCGAGGGGACGTAGTACTCGTGGATCAGCGGCGGACCGGTCGAGCTTCCCCGCAGGTCCTCACCGTGGCAGGCAGCGCAGGTGTCCTGGAACACGGGGCGACCGGCCGCCGGGTCCCCCTCCGCGACCGGGGTTCCGCCACCACCGCCGCCGCACGCGGCCAGCAGGCCAGCGGCGAGGACGAGGACGAGCCCGCGACGCAGGCGGCGCGCCGGCCGTGAACGGTCCATCATCGAGCACCTCGCCGGGCTTCTGGTGGGCGGCAGGACGCGCGCAGGCTATCGGCGACGGCACCCGGCACCCCGGGCCTCCCGCCCCGGCGTCCCGGGGCCGGTCGGCCGGTCTCCACGGCATCCGTGGCCCGTGCTGGTGGCGGGCGTGACCGAGCCCCTAGCCTGCCGGTGTCCGCACCCCGCCTCCGCGCCCACGCCTGGTCTCCCATGCCCGCTGAAGACCCGACGCCGTTCCCCGGCCCCGCCGTGCTGGGGCGGGGCGTGGTCGTCGCGGACGGCCAGCCGCCGCCGGACGGCTTCGGGGACCTGCGGCGTGTCCGGATCGACGCCGACGTGGCGTCGAGTCCCGCCCACGCCGCCCGGGTGCTCCACCATCACTGGGTCCGGCGCCGCCCCGTCGTGGTCGAGCTGGCGGTCGACAACGATGGACTGCGCGCGCCCGAAACCGTCACGGAGGCGCCCTTCAGGCTCACGCCGGCCCTCGAGCTCGCTCGCGAGCGGCTGCACTTCCTGATCTGGGCGAACAACTACGACGCCCGCCGCGGCGACCCGATCTGGTGGCACGGGGTGCTGGCTCGGCGCCGGGGCGCCGAGCCCTCGACCGTCGCCGACGCCCGGATCGGCGACCTCGACGTGTGGTGCGACGGCGGGCCCCGCGAGCCGCTGGAGGTCCCCACGGTCCACCGGGAGTCGATCCTCCTCGGCCGGCCCATAACGATGGGACGGGCGCCGGTCGACGAGCCGCTGGCTGACGACCAGCTCGCCGCGGTCTCCCACGGTGGCGGTGCCGCCCGCATCGTGGCGCCGGCCGGCTCGGGCAAGACCCGCGTGCTGACCGCGCGGCTGCGCCACCTGCTGGCCGACCGTGGCTACGAGCCGGAGCTCGTGACGGCCGTCGCCTACAACACGCGGGCGGCCCGGGAGCTGCGGTCCCGGACCGAGGGGCTGCACGCCAACATTCGGACGGTCCATTCGCTGGCACTGTGGATCTGCAACCTCGACGAGCGGCGGACCGTCATCGAGGAGCGCGACGTGCGCGGCATCCTCGACCGGCTCGTCTCCGTCGGTCGGGTACCGAACCAGGATCCCTATCAGCCCTACCTCGAGGCGCTCGCCGAGGTCCGGCTCGCGCTGCGCGAGCCCGCCGACGTTGAGGCCGCCCGCGACGACGTCCCCGGCTTCGCCGACATCTTCGACGACTACCGGGACACGCTGGCCCGGCGCCGGCAGCTCGACTTCGACGAGCAGATCTACCGTGCCATCGAGCTGCTGCTGACCCGCCCGGACCTGCGCCGCCGCGTCCAGCGCCGCTGCACCCACCTGCTCGTCGACGAGTTCCAGGATCTCACGCCCGCGTTCATGCTGCTGCTGCGCCTCTGTGCCGCGCCCGGCTACCAGGTGTTCGCCGTCGGCGACGACGACCAGGTGATCTACGGCTACGCCGGCGCCAGCCCCGACTACCTCGTCGACTTCGACCGCTACTTCCCCGACGCCGCCCACCTCGCGCTCGAGGTGAACTACCGCTGCCCGCCGACGGTCGTCACACAGGCCACCACGCTGCTGAGCCACAACCGCCGGCGCGTGCCGAAGACGATCCGCGCCGGGAGGACGTCGTGATCGACGTCCACCGCGTCGACGCGCCGGCCATGGCGGCACGCACCGTCGAGGTCGTGCGCGACTGGATCGACGGCGGCAGGACCCCGGCCGAGGTGGCGGTGCTCGCACGCGTGAACTCGGCGCTCCTGCCCGTCCAGGTCGCCCTCGGCGAGGCCGGTATCGCGCACACGGCCGCCCTCGGACCGGACGTCCTTCGGCGTACCGGGATCCGGACGGCGCTCGCCTACCTGCGGATCGGGCTCGACCCGGAGCGCATGCGCCGCGAGGACCTGACCGAGACGCTGCGGCGACCGTCGCGGAAGGTGATCTCCCGGGTGGAACCGCTGCTGCGCCGCTCCCCGCGGTGGTCGCTCGACCGGCTCAGCGACGTGCTCGAGGTCCTCGACGGGCGGGCCGTCGACCGGCTCGGGGAGTACCTCGCCGATGTCCGGTACCTGACCGGCGCGATCACCGACGGCGCCGACACCGCCGAGGCCCTGTCGATCATCCGCAACCGCATCGGCCTGGGGGAGGCCATGGACGCCCTCGACTCGTCCAGCAGCCGCCCGGAGGGCTCCTCCCACGGCGACGACCTCGACGCGCTCGAGCAGCTCGCCGCGCTGCACCCCGACCCGGTCACCTTCGGCGAGTGGTTGACCTCCCGGCTGCGCGACCCCGGCGACGAGCAGGGCGTCACGCTCTCGACCGTGCACCGCGTCAAGGGCATGGAATGGGACCGCGTCGTCGTGTTCGCGGCCAACGCCGGGTTGATGCCGCACCGGCTGTCGGAGGATCTCGAGGAGGAGCGGCGCGTCTTCCACGTGGCGATCACCCGCTGCCGCGAGGCGTGCGCCGTGGTCGCCAACGCGGCGGCGTCGTCGCCGTTCCTCGACGAGCTCGCGCGCCCGGCCGCCGCACGGGCGACCGCGGCCACGAGCCCCGGCGCCCCGCCACCGCGGCCGCCGTCACGCCGCGATGACGGCCGGGTCATCGCCGAACCCGGCGTGCAGGTCACGGTCACGGGCGGGTTCGCGGGCACCGTGCGCAGGGTCGCCGGCCGGGAGGTGACCGTGACGACGCCGGACGGCATCGACCTCCACGTGCGCCTCGGCGAGCCCGTGGTCGTGGACGGCGAGGCCACGACCCTGGCTGCAGCGCCGCCCGCCCGACCCGCGGTGGCACCGCGGGGAGCCGACGGCCGGGCCCGCGCCGCGAGCGCCGGGACCCTCGCCGGCACGGCCGACGCCCCGACCGGCCCCGAGGTCGACCCGGCGACCGTCGCCGCGGCCGGTGAGGCGCTGCGCGCCTGGCGCGGGCGGACCGCCGCCGCCCAGGGGATGCCGGCCTACATCATCCTCCACGACGCACACCTGGACGCGATCGCCAGCGCACAGCCGCGGAGCCTGCGCGAGCTCGCCCGCTGTCCGGGAATCGGTCCGACGAAGCTCGACCGCTACGGCGACGACATCCTGGCGGTCCTCGAGGACGCGGGATAGGCCACGGCCCGCGGCGTGGGCTCGCTCACAGGCGCCCGACGAGGTCGCCGGGCGCGTCGACGACGTCCACCGCCCCGGCCGCCCGCAGCACGGCGACGGAGAAGCCGCCGGTCCTCACGCCGATGGCCCGGGCGCCGATCCGCTGCGCGGCCTCGATGTCCCACGGGGCGTCTCCGACGACCGTCACGTCACGGGGATCCACGTCGAGCTGCGCGCAGCCGGCGACGAGCAGGTCCGGCGCCGGCTTCGAGGACGCCACGTCGTCGGCGTCGGTCGTCGGCAGCGCCGGCCGGCCGAGCGCCTCGAGCAGCGCCTCGCGCTCGTCCGCACCGGCCGAGGTGGCGACGAGGTGGGGCACCTCACGGGTCTCGAGGTCGTCGAGCAGCGCCAGCGCCCCGCGCGTGGGCCGCAGGTCGTCCTCGGCGAGCGCGAGGAACCGGCGGGTGTGGTCGTCGCTGATCGCCGCCGCGGCGTCGGCGTGCCGCCCGAGCAGCCACGGCAGCAGCCGGTCGGAGCCCATGCCGATGCCGGCGTGGATCCGCCACTGCGGGATGCCGTGCTCACCGGCCGCCTGAAGGGCGGCATGCCAGGACACGACGTGCTGATAGACGGAGTCCACCAGCGTCCCGTCGAGATCGAGCAGCACAGCGTCCACGCGTTCGGTCCTCTCTGGATGTCTGCATGAGTGCGGGGGGGATGACGAGTGCGGGTCGGATGACCTCGCCGGCCGCGCAGCAGGCGACGCGCCCCATCATGGAGTGTCCGGTGACGCGCGCCGGCGCCGCACCACGGTCGATGGCACGGGACGCGCAGCCGGCAGGAGGTCACACCCGGACCGTCGAACGTGTCGACGACGCGGTTCGTCCGCCCGCGACCGCAAGCACGCGCGAAGGTTCCCGTATGCGTTCCCGACGCCGACACATCCTGCTCGTCCTCGCCGTCGTCCTGGCGCTCGTCCCGGCCGCCGGGACCGCCGCCGCAGCGTCCACGCTGCGCGCCGGCGTCGCCGTGGTCGACATCACGCCGGAGAACGGCGGGACGACCCTCGGCTACGTCCGCCCGGACATCATGATGGAGGGCATCGGGACACGGCTGACCGGGCGGGCCCTGGTCCTGGCCGACGGGGACACCAAGGTCGCACTGCTGTCGACCGACCTCGCGTACGCACTCGACAAGGAGTCGCTCGTCAGCCGCCTGGCCGACCGCGGGTTCACGCACGCGACCATCCTCTACACCGGCACCCACACCCACTCCGGACCCGAGAGCCTCTCCGACTGGCAGCTCGCGCAGCTCGCCGACGCGATCCGCCGCGCCGACGACCAGCTCACCCCGGTCGTCGCCGGGTGGGGCACTGCGACCGTCGACCACGTGAACCGCAACCGGTCGATCGAGGCCCACCTCGCCGACCACGGCATGGACCTCTTCTACGGTCAGGGGTCGCCCACCGCGGACCCGGCCGGACCCGACCACACCCGCGACCGGACCCTGCGGGTGCTCCGCGTCGACCGCACCGACGGGACGCCGCTCGCCGCCTGGACCGAGTTCCCGGTCCACCTGACCGCCTCCACGCCCTACAACAAGGTCTGGTCGGCGGACATCGCAGGACCTGCCATGGCCTACCTCGCGGGTCAGGTCCACAGCCCCGGGTTCGTCGGGTTGTTCACGAACGGCAACCAGGGGGACATGACGCCGATCTTCGACAGCTACAACCCGCCGAGCGTCATGGACCTCGACGGCCGGCGCGTCGCCGCCGGTGCCTTCACCGCCTGGCAGCGGGCCAGCCGGCACCTCTCCGGCGACGTGCCCGTCGACGTGCGCTGGACGAAGTCGTGCTACTGCGGCCAGATCGTCGAGGGCGACAAGCGCATCGCGCCCGCGCCGTTCTTCGGCATCTCGTTCTTCGGCGGCTCGGAGGACGGCGCCTCGATCTTCCACGAGCCGCTCGCCACCGAGGGCCGCCGCCGTCCCGCCGCGCTCGCCGACCCGGTCGAGGGACGCAAGATCCTCGCCGCCCCGGCACCGTGGGACCGGGTCCCCGAGATCCAGATCGTCCGCGTCGGCGACCGGCTCATGCTGGCCGCCCCCGGCGAGCCGTCGGTCGAGATGGGACGCCGGTTCGTCGCCGCCGTCGACGGGCTCCTGCCCGCCGGGGTCAGCGAGGCGTTCCTCGTCGGGCTGGCCAACGACTACCTCGGGTACCTGACCACCCCCGAGGAGTACGACATGCAGCACTACGAGGGCGGCCACACCGTCTTCGGCAAGTACACCTCGCTGCTGGTCCGCAACACGTTCGTCGCGCTGACGAAGGCCATGGCGGCAGGCGTACCGGCGCCCGCGCCCTACCGGCCCGGTGGGACCGGCTCCACGGCCCGGGGGAACCCGACGGTCGGGACCGGCACGGCCGCCGGCACGCTGGTGGCCGCCCCGTCCGGCGCGGCGCAGCGGATGACCTCGCTGACCCTGCGGTGGTCCGGTTCGCGCGACGGCGTCGACCGGCCGCTCGGCTCGCCCTTCCTGACCCTCGAGCGCCGGGACGGGGACACCTGGCACACCGTCGACACCGACCTCGGCATCCGCTTCCTGTGGACCGAGCAGAACGGGACCTACACCGCCCACTACGACATCCCGCCGAACTGGCCCGCCGGCACCTACCGGCTGCGCGTGCACGGCGCCTCCTACACGCTCGACAGCGGGGCGTTCCGCATCACCCCGTCGCACGGGCTGCGGGTCCGCGGCGCGACCCTGGCAACGGTGGGCGGCCGAACGGTGCTGCGGTTCGTCGCCCAGAACCCGCCGCCGGATCCTGACGTCTCGGTCCTCGCCCGGTCGTCCTCGCCCCGCGGCGGCTCGCTCACCTTCGCCGTCGCGGGACGCGTCCACACCGCCCGGTGGAGCGACGCGGCCGGCGGCTGGGTGGCGGCCGTCCCCGGGCTCCACGACGGCGACACGGTGGACGTGCTCTCGGGCGGGCTCGTCGACGGGCTCGGCAACACCTCGGGCGGCGCCGTGACGCTCACGGTCGGCGAGGTCCGTCCGATCGAGTGGCCGCCCGACATCGGCACCGGCGGCGGCCGGGCCCCCGGCCCCCTGGGCGAGGGAAGCTTCCCGCCGTGATCGCGGCGGCCCTGCCGGCCCGCGTGCTGCTCGCGGTCAGCTGACGGCCGCGAGGGCGAGGACGAAGGCGAGGCTGCTGACGGTCGCGATCACCGCGGCGGCCCCGGCGATCCGCCACCGGTGCCGGACGAGTGCGTGCGCCGCGAGCTGCGCGAAGACCACACCGGCAGCGAGCATGAGCGCGGCAGCGACGACCCTGCCGTGCACGGTCGTGTCGCCCCAGGCGCCGCGCACGTCGGGGGCCAGGAAGAGGAGCAGCCAGGCCACGGCCACCATCGCGGGCGCCACGGCGATCTGGCTCAGGCGGTGGCGTCCTCGCGCGTACGCCACCCCCGAGGTGATCGAGGCCGCGACGCCCACTGCGAGCAGGACTCCCACATCACACCCGTCGCCTCGCGGACATCACTGTTGATCTCGTCGGCGCGTCGGGGCAGAACTTCAGCGCATGCCCGAGATGGCCGATCCGCGGGCGCAGGCGAGAAGCGCCCCGTCCGGACGGCGGATACCGGCAGGTATCCGGCTCTCGGGCGGCGAAGACCTCCGTCGACCGGTCCTGCCCGGCTTCCCGGAGGTCACCCGATGCCCACGTCGTCCCTGCGTACCCGATGGTCGCTCGCCGGCGCGCTCACGCTCGTCGCCAGCCTGACTGCCATCGTGCTGCCGCAGTCCCCCGCCCACGCGGCGCCGACGAACTACGTCACCCTCAGCGACGGCACCGAGATCGCGATCAACGTGAAGGTGCCCGAGCAGTGCACGGCCACGCACCCGTGCCCGACGGTCTTCGAGATGTCCGGCTACGAGTCCGGTTCCGCCGACGGCAGCACCCCCGCCGGCGACCTCGCCGAGCTCACCGGCCTGCCGCTCCCCCTGCAGGGCGGGACCCGTGCCGCCCACGGCGCCTTCTTCGACGACGAGTACGTCACCGTGTTCGCGAGCCTGCGCGGGACCGGCTGCTCGACCGGGACCTTCGACCTCTTCTCGTGGCGCAGCGCGCTCGACGGCAAGGAGGTCATCGACGACTGGATCGCCGAGCAGCCCTGGTCGAACGGCGACGTCGCGATCTACGGCCACTCCTACTCCGGGATCACCGGCACCATGATCGCCGCCACCCGGCCCGAGCATCTGCGGGTCGCATCCGTCTCCGGCCTGATCGGCGACCTCTACCGCGACATCGTCTACCCCGGCGGGGTCACCAACTACGGCTTCCCGCTGCTGTGGACCGGTGCGATCCGTCCCGCCTACGACTACGGCGGCGGCGTCGGCGGGGGGCTGTTCCCGCCGGCCGACACGAGCGCCGAGTGCGGCGTCAACCAGGCGTCCAAGTCGCGGGCCACCCTCGACGACCCGCTGCTGCAGGGTCTGTCCGACACCGACAGCGAGTGGTACCGGGTGCGCTCCCTGGTGACCTGGATCAACCGGATCGACGTGCCGGTCCACGTCACGACCGCGTACCAGGACGAGCAGACGGGCCCGCGCGGGGGCACGAACGTCTTCGACCACCTCCCCGACACGATCTCGAAGCGGCTCGTGATCACCAACGGCGACCACGGCACCCAGGAGGACGAGCACATCCGCAAGGACCGGCTCGCCTGGATCGACTACTGGATGCTCGGCCGCAACCACCCGGGCGGGAAGGAGGCCGACGCGTTCCCCGACGGCAACCTCGTGTCGGCATTCGGTCCGCGGGAGAGAGCCACCACGACCTCCCGGGTGATCCTCGGCTACCAGGACGACGGCAGCGAGGTCGGGGAGATCCACTCGGACGGCTTCCCGTACTCGCAGACGCGCTTCCGGGATCTCTACCTCTCGTCGGACGGCACGATGACCTTCGACCGCCAGCAGGTCGTCGACGGGAGCGTCTCCTACGTCAACGGCTCGCGCCGGCAGGCCTACAGCTACCAGGCCGGCAAGGACCAGGGCGGCCCGCTGACCGCGGCCGGCGGCCCGGACGAGGCCGACTTCACCATCACCTTCGACGAGCCGACGGTCATCGCCGGCCCGATGACGGCGACGCTGAACGTCGACGCGACGAGCACGGACACCGAGCTGTTCGTGCAGCTCGTCGACCGGGCGCCGAGCGGCGAGGAGCTCTTCCTGCAGCGCGGCATGCTGAAGGCCAGCCACCGTGCCATCGACGCGTCCGCGTCCGACCGGACCGCGAGCGGCCGGATCTACCGGACGTGGCGCCCCCACACCAACCCACAGCCGATCGTGCCGGGCAGGACCTACGCCTACCTCGTCGAGCTCTTCCCCGTGGGCCACGTCTTCCTGCCGGGCCATCAGCTGGTCGTCAAGGTCCACGCGCCGCCGCTCGACGACAACGACTACAGCTACGTCCCGAAGACGACGCCGGGCGTGAACACGATCCACACCTCGACCCACCACCCGTCGAGCCTCATGCTCCCGACGATTCCCCTGAAGGACGTGGCGCACCTGGACCTCGACGTGGCGCCCTGTGCCTACCACCAGATGCGCTGCGTGACGCCCGCGGGCTGACCTCGCGTCAGCCCCGCACCTGCGCGTCGGGCACCGCGCATTCGGGAGCCGGCCCCCACGGGCCGGCTCCGCGCGTTGCCGGGCGGCACGCCGGACAGCCCGTATCATCCCCCTCCTTCCCCGGCTTGCTCGTTCGCCCCTGCACGCCCACGCTCCGCGCGAGGACCCATGCGTCGCACCCTCCACCTGCGCCCGTGGCAGAAGGACGCGCTGGACCGCCTGCACCGCCATCCACACCGTGACTTCCTGACCGTCGCCACCCCCGGCGCCGGCAAGACGACGTTCGCGCTCACGGCGGTGCTCCAGGATCTGGCGCACCACCCGCACCGGACCGTCGTCGTGGTCGCCCCGACACAGCACCTCAAGCACCAGTGGGCCGACAACGCCGCCCGGTTCGGTCTCCAGCTCGAGCCCGAATGGGTCTCCCGGGACGCGGTCCTGCCACACGACATGCACGGCGTCGTCGTCACCTACCAGCAGGTGGCCGCGGCCCCGACGGCGCTCAGGCGGCTCACCGACGACGCCTTCGTCGTCTTCGACGAGATCCACCATGCCGGCACCGACCGCGCCTGGGGCGACTCGGTCTTCCAGGCGTTCGAGTACGCGGGGCGGCGGCTGTCGCTGTCCGGGACGCCGTTCCGGTCAGACCAGAACGCCATCCCCTTCGTGTCCTACGACTTCGACGAGGCGCGCCCCGACTACACCTACGGCTACGGCGATGCGCTGCAGGACGGCGGCGTCGTCCGCCCCGTCTTCTTCCCGCGCATCAACGGGCACATGGAGTGGACCAGCCCCGACGGCGCGCACCTGTCGGCGACCTTCGACGACGTGCTCGACCGCGCCTACTCGAGCCAGCGGCTGCGGACCGCCCTGTCGGTCGAGGGCGAGTGGCTCCCGACGGTCCTCGACCAGGCGCACCAGCAGCTGGTCGCGATCCGCGAGACGCAGGGCGACGCCGGCGGGCTCGTGATCGCGATGGACGTGGAGCACGCGACCGCCATCGGTCGGCTCATGCGGGCACGGCTCGGGGTGGATCCGGTGGTGGCGACCTCCGACGACCCGACCGCGTCGGAGAAGATCGGCGCGTTCGCCGACAGCGACGAGCCGTGGATCGTCGCCGTGCGGATGGTCTCGGAGGGCGTCGACATCCCGCGGCTGCGGGTGGGCGTCTGGGCCACCAACGTGGTCACGGAGCTGTTCTTCCGTCAGGCCGTCGGCCGTCTCGTTCGCTGGCGCCGGGGCATGCGGCGTCAGAAGGCGTTCATGTTCATCCCCGACGACGCGCGCCTGCGCTTCTTCGCGGCCTCGCTCGGCGAGGAGCGCACGCACAGCCTCAAGCGCCGCGAGGAGGAGGGGGACCAGGCGGCAGCGGACCTCGACGAGCTGCCCGGAGCCGACCCCGACGAGCAGCTCTCCCTCTTCCAGGCGATCTCGGCCACCCCGCTCGCCGAGGACGGACCGGCGTCGGTGTTCGACGACGCCTACGGCGAGGACCTCGTCCACGACGAGCGCGAGGAGCTGCACCTGCAGATCGAGCTCGCCGCCCCGCCGCCCCGCGGCGCGGCCCACGCGCCGCCCACGGCAGCGGACGGCATCCCGCCCGTCAGCCGCGCCCAGCGCAAGAAGGAGCTGCGCCGGGCGAACACCGACCGGGTGCAGATGCTCGCGCACCTCACCGGCCTCGGCCACCAGAAGGTGAACGCCGAGCTCAACTCCCGCGCGAAGGTGGCCTCCGTCGCGAAGGCGACCGTCGAGCAGCTCGAGCGCCGGCTCGCCGAGGCCGACCGCTGGATCGACCGCGTGTAGCGATGCGGCGTCCGCACGCGAGCAGGATTTCCGCGTCCGGACGTTGAAGGCCTCCCTGTTCGGCGGACGTCTCGCGCCCGCCCGTGCTGAGGAGGGACCCGTGACATCCCGCATGCTCACGGCGGCCATGAGCGCACTCGCGACGGTGGCCGCCACCGCGCTGGTGGCGCCCACCGCCGGCGCCGCCACGTCGTCGCTGACGTTCTCGAGCTCCCGGGTCGGCGCGGGCCGGGAGGGCGACACCGCGCAGGCCGGCGAGAAGGACGGCGGCGGCGAACCGTCGATGCTCGGCGGCCCCGAGGGCAACCTGTACGTGAGCTATCCCTGCTCGAGCGGCATGTGCTTCGTCCGCTCGTTCGACGACGGACGCAGCTGGCAGCCCGGCGGTCTCGCCGACGACCAGAGCGGCGACACCGCGCTGGCGGCCGACGCCTCGGGCGCCCTCTACCAGGCCAACCTGAACGGGTTCACGCTCGACCAGGACATGCTGCAGGCCGCGGTCTACAAGTCGACCGACGCCGGCGAGACGTGGCCGCAGGCCGCGAGCGGTCCGGTGCTCGACTCGAACGCCTCCAACAACCCGCTCTTCGTCGACCGGCAGTGGATCGACGCGACCATCCCCGACGGCGCGACGACCGACGAGGCACGGGTCTACCTGACCTACCACGACTTCGGCCCGAGCCAGGTCTGGGTCGCGACCTCGACCGACGGCGGCAAGACGTTCGGGACGCCTGTCACCGTGCTCACCGACCCGCAGGCGCAGGCGGCGACGTTCTGCAACTCCATCCCGGGCGGCATCAAGGTGGCCAAGGCCGGTCCGCACGAGGGTCGGGTCTACGTCGCCTGGCTCGCCGGCGGTGCCGTCGCCAACCAGGCCACGGGCTGCAACATCACCCAGATGGACACCTTCAGCCAGGTCTGGATCGCCTGGTCCGACGACGGTGGACAGAGCTGGACCGACCAGCTCGTCTTCGACGGTGGGTTCGGTCACGACGCCTCGGCCCTCTTCGCCGACCTCACCCTCGACAACCAGGGCAACCCCTACCTCGCCTTCGGTGACAACCTCACCGGCGAGTGGGACATGTACGTCGAGGCATCCTTCGACGGCGGCACGACCTTCAACGGCGCCAGCGACGGCACCGGAGCGCCCTACCGGGTCAACGCCGACGGCGGGACCCACTTCTTCCCCGCGATCGTGGCCGGCGACCCCGGCAAGGTCGACGTTGCCTACATCGCGACGCCGACCCGGATCGCGCAGCTGCCCTACGGCAAGCCCCAGCCGGGCGGCGGCGCCGGCGCCACGTGGAACCTCTACGTCGCCCAGTCGCTCGACCTGACCTCCGGCGACCCGACCTGGCACGTCGAGACGGCCAGCCCGCAGCCGATCCACGTCGGCGACGTCTGCACGCTCGGGATCTTCTGCCTGTCACCGCTCGGCTCGAACCGTGACCTGCTCGACTTCATCGACGCGAGCCTCGACCCCGGGGGGCGCGTCCACGTCGCCTACACGGCCGACACGGACACCTTCAACGGCATCTTCGTCGCGAACCAGCGCGGCGGGCCGCGCCTGAGCCGACCCCACGACGAGCCACACGGCCACCACCGCGCCGACGGGCATCACGCGCGGGACTGACGCACACGACGAGCGCGGCCGGCCACGAACCGCCCGTGGCCGGCCGCCGTCGTGGCATGGCCGGGAGTCGCACCCGGGCGAGGATCTTCCCGCCGGGACCCCTGCCAGAGCGAAGGTGGGGGGTCGAGTCCTGGAACTGTCCAGCCACCATGCCGGGCGCGGTGCTGCAGGATCCCGCGTGGTGGAACGCCCGCGACAGGGACGAAGTTCCCACCGACGGCGGCCGTCCGGCCGAGCTAGGCTCGGCCGCGGACGGCGGGAGCAGACCATGGGGGCCGAAAGCAACCGGGTGGCGCTGCTGCCGACGTGCATCGTCGACGCCGTCTCCCCCGAGCTCGGGGTCGCGGTCGTGCGGTCGCTGCGGGCACTCGGGGTCGAGGTCGACCTCGTGTCGCAGGCCACCTGCTGCGGGCAGCCCGCCTGGAACGCCGGCCACGCCGAGGAGGCCGCCGCCGTCGCCCGCACGACGCTGCAGGCCCTCGACGCGTCCGGGGACGAGATGATCCTGGTCCCCGCTGGCTCCTGCGCCACCATGATCCGGGTGTTCTGGCGCGAGCTGTTCCATCTCCTCGACGACACCGAGGCGCTGGCGGCGGTGGAGCGGGTCGCGCCACGGGTCACCGAGTACGCGACGCTTGTCGCCGAGCACCTGGACGACCTGCCGACGCCGGCCGGCACCGACAAGCGGGTCGCCTACCACCACTCGTGCCACATGCTGCGCGAGCTCGGGATCCGCGAGGCGCCCGTCGACGTGCTGCGCCGCGCGGCCGGCGTCGAGCCCGTCGCCTGGTCAGCCGACGACCGCTGCTGTGGGTTCGGTGGCCTGTTCTCCGTGAAGCAGCCCGAGACCTCCGTCGCGATGGCCGACGACAAGCTCGACAGCCTCGCCGACGCGGGCGCCGACGTGCTCGTCGGCTGCGACCAGTCCTGCCTCATGCACCTCGAGGGCCGGGCACGCCGCCGGGGGGACGACCTGGTCGTGCGCCACCTCGCCGAGATCGTCGCGGAGGTGCTGGACGCATGAGCGGCGACGACCTGCTGCGGACCACGACGCTGCGCGAGCGCGCGGCGGGCGCGATCGCCGACGAGCATCTGCAGGGCGCGCTGGCCCGGTTCACCGACGCGCTGCGCGTCAAGCGTGAGGAGGCGCAGGAGACACTCGTCAACTACCAGGAGCTGCGTGAGGCGGCCCGGGCGATCCGTCACCGGGTCATCAGCCGGCTGCCCGAGGTCCTCGACCGGCTCGCCGACCGCGTCGAAGCCGCCGGCGGGCACGTCTTCTTCGCGCAGACCGCCGAGGAGGCCACCGGCTACATCACCCGGCTCGCCCGCGCCCGGGGCGCCGAGCTCGTCGTGAAGTCGAAGTCCATGGCGAGCGAGGAGATCCACCTCAACGACGCCCTCGGAGCGCTCGGCATCGAGGCGGTCGAGACCGACCTCGGGGAATGGATCATCCAGCTGGCCGGCGAGACGCCCTCACACATCCTCGCGCCGGCGATCCACAAGACGCGCGGCGACGTCGCCGACCTGTTCAACCGGATCGCCGGCGGTGACCTGTCGGACGTGCCCGAGGAGCTCACCGCCTTCGCCCGGGCGCAGCTGCGCGAGAAGTTCCTGACCGCCGACCTCGGGGTCTCCGGGGTGAACTTCGGGGTCGCCGACACCGGCACGCTCACGATCGTCACGAACGAAGGCAACGGCCGGCTGGTGACCTCCGTGCCGCCGGTCCACGTCGCCGTGATGGGCATGGAGCGGGTGGTCGAGAGCTTCGCCGACCTCGACGTGCTGCTCGCGCTGCTGACCCGCGCCGCGACCGGCCAGGAGATCTCGACCTACGTGAACCTCGTCACCGGCCCCCGCCGCGAGGGGGAGGTCGACGGGCCGGACGAGCTGCACCTGATCGTCCTCGACAACGGCCGCTCCGACGTGCTCGGCAGCGAGTTCCAGGAGATCCTGCACTGCATCCGGTGCGGCTCGTGCCTGAACGTCTGCCCCGTCTACCGCCAGATCGGCGGCCACGCCTACGGCTGGGTGTACTCGGGGCCGATCGGGGCGGTGCTCACGCCACTGCTGCACCAGGCGGAGGGGGCCGGCGAGCTCGCGAACGCCTCGAGCCTGTGCGGCGCCTGCCACCACGCCTGCCCGGTCGGGATCCCGCTGCAGGACCTCCTGCTGGCGCAGCGCCGTCGCAACGCCGATCAGGCCCCGATCGCCGAGCGCGCCGCCTGGAAGGCATGGGCCGAGACCTGGCGACATCCGGCGGCCTACCGGGCCAGCGTCCGCGGCGGTGCGCTCGCGGCCCGGATGCTGCCCGAGGCGCTCGCACCGTCGCGCTGGACGGACGGTCGTAGGATGCCACGGCCCGCCCGACCGACCGACTTCCGGACGCTGTGGCGGCAGGGACGCGTGTGAGCGACCGCGCGCTCTTCCTCGATCGGCTGCGGCGACGGCTCGCCGAGACCGCGCCCCCGAACGTCGCACACCCGCTGCCGGACGCGCCGCCACCGGCGACCGTCCGCTACGCGACCGACCTGACCGACCGGGTCGCCGCGTTCACCGCGGCCGCGGAAACCGTCGGCGCGACGGTGCGCCGGGTGACCGCCGACGGTCTCGGCGATCTGCTCGCCGAGATCGTCGAGGAGCACGGCGTCGCCCGCGCGGTGTGCACCGCCGAGGAGGCCGTCGCGCCGGCACCGGCGCTGCTCGCCGAACAGGGCGTGACCGTTACCCCCTTCGACGGTCCGCAGTCGGCGGCAGCGGCGGATCTCGGGGTGACCGGCGTGGCGGCGGCCGTCGCCGCAACGGGCACCTGCGTCGTCGACGCCGGCCTGGCCGGCGGACGCACGGCGTCGCTGCTGCCGCCGGTGCATCTCGCGCTGGTCCGCACCGACCAGCTCGTGGCAACGGCCGGCGAGGTGTTCGCCGGCCTCGGCGCGCCACCGTCACAGCTCGTGTTCATCTCCGGCCCGAGCCGCTCGGCCGACATCGAGTTCACGCTGACCGTCGGCGTCCACGGACCACGCCACGTCTGGATCGGCCTGCTCGAATAGGCCACGCTCCGCGGCTGTCCCGACGTAGGATCGCCCCATGGGCTACCCGGAACGTCTGCTGACCGAGGACGAGTCGATCGTCCGCCAGTTCCATCCCCACTGGCGGGTCCTGCTGCTGCCCGTCGCCTGGACTGTCGTCGCGATCGCCGCGGTCGTCGCCGCGTTCATGATGACCGACGGCACGACGACGTGGATCGCCCTGGGCGCCACCGCGCTGCTGTGGCTGCTGCTGGTCACCCGCCCCGTCGTCCGCTGGCTCACGACGCAGTACGTGCTCACGACCGAGCGGATCGTCGTGCGGCACGGGCTGGTCGCCCGGACGGGCCGGGAGATCCCGCTCGAGAACATCAACGACGTGTCGTTCACCCAGTCGATCGTCGAGCGGCTGCTCGGCTACGGGGACCTGCTCATCGAGTCGGCGGGTGAGACCGGGCAGAGCCGGCTCGGGGACATCCCCGACCCGGAGGCGTTCCAGTCGGAGCTCTACCGGATCCGCGAGCAGCGGTCACTCCACTTCGCCGGCGGCGGGCAGGTAGCGGCACCGCGTGACCGGGCCGCCCAGCTGGCCCAGCTCGCCGACCTGCACGAGCGCGGTGCGCTGACCGACGAGGAGTTCGCGGCGGAGAAGCAGCGGCTCATGAGCGAGCCCTGACCCCTCCGCGACCCCCGTCACTCGTGGTCCGTCAGGTCGTTGATCTCCCTGATGTCCGTCGCACGTCCGTGCGGCCGGGCCGATCGACTCGGGGAGTCGTCCGTGCGTCCGCTCAACCGCTGCCTGCCCGCTCACGCCGCCGCCACGGTCGCCGTCCTGGCGGCCCTCGTCGTGGCGCTGTCCGGGGCCGTCGCCGCGCCGACGGCCTCCGCCGCTCCGGCCCGGTCGGGCGGAGACGGCCAGGCCCCTGCCGGCCGGGACGGCCAGGCCCCTGCCGGCGTCGGGCCACACACCTGGACCGTCACGGACCTGCGTCTGCCGGCCACGAACGGGCCCGACGGGTCCGAGACGGTCGAGATCGACGCGTCGATCTGGAAGCCCGACGACGCGAGCGCCACGAACCCGATGCCCGCGATGCTGATCGCTCCCGGCTTCGGCAACACGAAGACCGCCAACGAGATGGTGGCGCTCGCGGCCTACTTCGCCTCACACGGCTACGTGGCGATGACGTTCAGCCCGCAGGGCTTCGGCGCGTCGACCGGCTGCATCGGCCTCGACTCGCGCACCTACGACGGCCGCAACGCCATCACGATGATCGACTACCTGGCCGGGCTCGACTACGTCGCGACCGAGGCGCCGGGCGACCCGAAGGTCGGCATGGTGGGTGGGTCCTACGGCGGCGGGCTCCAGGGGCACACGGCCATCGCCGACCCCCGTATCGACGCGATCTCGCCCGGCCGTACCTGGCTCGACCTCCAGTACTCGCTCGACCCGAACAACTGGGTGCGCGACGCCCGGGACCCGTACACGATCTCCGGCTACGAGCAGGGCGTGTTCAAGCAGGCCTGGACGTCCCTGTTCTTCGCCCTCGGCTCGTCGCAGCCGGCCCAGGGCGGCGGGGGATGCGACCCGGTGAACCGGCGGACCCGCTACCCGACGGCGCCTCCCTGCCCCGGATGGGTCCCGGGAATCTGCCAGACCTACGGCCGCGCCACCAGCACCGGCGACGTTGCCGAGGCGGACCGCGATCTCATCGCCGACTCGAGCACCGGACCCGCGTTGGGCCAGCTCGACGTCCCGACGCTGCTACCCCAGGGACTGCCCGACACCCTCTTCAACGTGGACGAGACCGTCCCGACGCTCCTGGACCTGCAGCGGCGGGGCGTGCCCGTCGCGGTCATCTGGCACTCGTCCGGGCACGGCGGGTACGACCCGGCCCCCGGTGACGGCGAGCCCTACGGCGGCACCTTCGACGACTCGCCCGAGAGCCAGCAGCGCTTCGCGCAGGCATACATCCCCCGACGGATCCTGGCCTGGATGGAGCGCTACGTCCGCGGCGACGCGTCCGTCGACACGGGCCCGGCCTTCGCCTACTTCCGCCGCTGGGTGGACTACGACGTGGCGGAGACCGGCGGGACCGCCGCCCCCGCCTACGGCACCGCATCGACCCTGCCGCCGGCGAACGTCGCCTACACCCTCGACCCGGCCGACGGCGCGCTGGTGGCACACGGCAGGCCGGCCGACGGGGGCGAGGCCACCTTCGTCAACCCGCCCGGCGGCGAGCCCGCCGCATACTCGGAGGTGCCGAACTTCTCGAGCCCCGGCGATCCTGGCGACCGTCCGGCCGAGGAGGTCCCCGGTCAGCACGTCGACTTCGAGACCACCCCCTTCGCGCATCCGGTCGACGTGGTGGGCGTCCCGCTCCTCGACCTTCATCTGTCCCACACGAACCCGGCGCACGACGCACGCATCTTCGTGAAGCTCTACGACGTCGCGCCGGACGGCTCCGCCACGCTCGTCCACCGCCAGGTCGCTCCGGCGCGCATCCCCACCGAGGCGCTCGACGGCACGACGACCGTGCGGCTCATCGGGACGAGCTGGCGCTTCGACACCGGACACCGGCTCCGGGTCGTCATCGCCGCGACCGACCTCGCGTACTACAACGAGCGGACGCCGGACACGCTGACCGTGTCGTCGACCGCCGAGGCGCCGTCGGTCCTGCACCTCCCGGTGGTCGGGCCGGCGCCGACCGCCCCGTCCCCGTCGTCGGCCCCGCCCGCGTCCCACGCCCCGGGCACGCCGGCCGCTGCGGGCGACGGGCCGGCACCGCTCCCGGCGACGGGCGGCGGCGCGGCGCTCGCCGGGCTCGCGCTCGTCGGATCGGGCCTGCTGGCGCGTCGGCGACGCTGAGCGCGGCGGGTGGCGAGGGCAGGGGTTCTGCCCCTATCCACCGTTCCGGTGGATCCCCTATGGCCGGCCGGGTCAGCACGCCCGATGATGGTGGGAGAAGGAGCCCACCATGCCCTCATCGTCCTCGCAGACCACGGCGTCGATCCTCGCTCCCCCGGCCCTCGTGCCCTGCCCCGTGTGCGGCACGAGCTTCTCCTGGCCGCCGCACGGCGCCTGCCGCTGCTGCGGGATCGCGCTCGACGGGGAGCTCGCGAGCACCTGGTTCGCGCTGGCGGGTGAGCTTGCCGCCGTGCAGCAACGGAAGGCGGCCGTCCACGAGGCGCTCGCCGCCACGGCCGACCTCGCGGCGTCGCCCCCTCCGCCGGCGGCCTCCGTCGCACCGGTCCGCCGGCGCCTCGGCGATCTCGGTGCGCAGACGATCCTGGGTCTGGCCGGCGCCGCACTGCTGACGGTCGCGGCCGTGGTCTTCGCGGCGGTCACCTGGCAGGACCTCGGCGCCGGCCTGCGTGCCGGCGTGCTCGTCGCGGCGGCGGTGACAGCGGCCACCACGGCGCGCTGGCTGCACCGACGGCGCCTGGAAGTCACCGCGGGGGCCGTGGGCCTGCTCGCCGCCACCATCGCGGGCGTCCTCGTCTGGTCGGCCCACCGGTACGGCCTCGTCGGGACGCTGCCGGACACGGCCGGCGGGTCGGTGGCGCTGCTCGGGGTCGCCGCGGTGGCCGCCGCGCTGCACCGCTGGGGGATCCGCTTCCAGGCCGTCGCGGCAGGCGCGGCATGGATCGGCGCCGTGGCGCTGGCCGCCCTCCTGGTGCTCGATGGCGTGCCCGACGTGGCGGCGCCGGCCGTCCTGCTCGCGGCCGCGGGCGTCAGCGTCCTGCCGGTCGCGTGGATGTCCGCCGGGGCCCGCCGCCGACACGCATACCTCGTCCCCGCCGCGGCGTGGCTCGCGGCGGTCCCCGTGACGGCAGCGGTGGTCCTTGCCGACACGGACGGCGTCCTCGTGCTCGCGCCCGCGGCGGCCGGCGTCGCGGCCGCGGTGTGCTGGTTGGCGGTCCTGCGCCGTCCCGCCGGCTGGGGGCTCGCCACGGGCACCCTCGTCGTCCTCGCGTTGGGCGCTGTCGCGACGCTGGATCCGACGGAGTCCACCGGCTGGCTCGGGGTCGCCGTCGTCGCCCTCGTGGCCGCGCTGGCGATCACCGTCGCACCGCCCGACCTGCGCCGTGCGGTGGCCCTCGGAGCCGTCCCCGCGCTCGTGCCGGTGGGCGGCCTCCTGCTGTCTTCCGGTGCCGCGGTGCTCGACGGCTGGGCCGCGTCGGTCGCGGCCGTGTGGCAGCCCGACCGCAGCCCCCTTCCACCGACCGACGGTCCGCTCGCCCTGGCCACCGTCGTCGGCACGGTCGCGGTCGGGCTCGCCGTCCGGCGGCTCGCCGCGGAGCGCAGCTGGCCGGGGCTGCTCGCGCTGGCCGGTGTCGGGGCGGCGGCCGGCGCCTGGCAGGCGGGCGTCGGCGCGCCCGTGCTCGCCGTGTCCGCCGCCGTGGCCGGTGTCGCGGGCACGGCCTGGCGTCCATCACCGGATGCCACGGGACCGGGCCGCACCTGGAGCGCTGGCTGGCTCGTCGTGGCCCTCGGGTGGTCGCTGCCCGAGCCGGTGCTGGTCGCCGCCCTCGCGGCCGTCACCGTGGGCACCACGGCGACCGCTGGCCGCCTGCCGATCGGCCGGCGGGCCGAGCATGCCGCAGGCGTCGTCGGCGGCAGTGCGCTGGCGGTCGCCTCGATCGTCGTCGCCACCGCCGACCCGGCGTTCGCGTCCCGGTGGGCCGGCGCCGTCGCGCTCGCCGTCGGGGCAGCCGCCGCCGCAGGCGGGCGACGACTGCAGCTGTCTCGGACCGTGGCGGCGGCGACGTGGCTGCTGCTCGCCGTGACGGCTTCGGGCGCCACGCTGATCGTCGGCGGGCTCGTCGCGGGGGCGGCGACCACCGCTGTGGTGGCTGCGGGGAGTGTCGGACTCGCGCTGGTCTGGCGGGACGACACCGTCCTGGCCGGCGGGTGCGCAGCACTGGCGGGCGTGGCCTCGTCCGCGACCGCGTGGCTGCTGCTGGCGGACGCCGGGGTGACGGTCGTGGAGGCATACACCGCACTGCCGGCCGTGCTGGCACTGACGGCCGGTGGCGTCTGGCTGGCACGGGATCCCGCGGCGCGCTCGCGGCAGGCGTTGCACCCGGGCCTGCTGCTCGCGCTCGCGCCGACGGTCGCGCAGCTGCTGGCCGACCCGCACCGCACCGCGCGGGCGGTCGCCACCGCCCTGCTCGGCGCCACCGCGCTGCTGATCGGGACCGGCCGACGGCTCGAGGCGCCCGTGTGGCACGGCGTCGGTGCCACGGCAGCGGTCGTCCTCACCCAGCTCGCCGTCGTGTCCGGGTACGTGCCCCGGTGGGTCACCTTCGCGGCGGCAGGGACGGTGCTGGTGGTCGCCTCCGCGACCTTCGAGCGGCAGCGGCTGCGCGCCCGGCGGCTGCAGTCCCGGGTGCGACGCATCGCCCGTGACTACCGCTGAGACGCGGGATCAGCGCTCCAGCGACGCCAGCTCGACGTCGTGGACGTGCTCCTCGTCGACGTGGGCGATCAGCGCCACACCGGTGAGCGTGAGCCAGACCAGCCATCCGGCAAGCGCGACAGGCCCGATCGCGACCGACGCCACCGCCACACCGAGCGCGAGCACGCCGCAGAGCTTGCCGAAGGGGCAACGGCGCACCAGCACCATCGCGTAGCCGAGCAGCGGCAACGGCAGGGTGAACATCGCCAGCCGCAGGATGGCGAGCTGGCTCTGCCACGCCGGGAGCATCGCCGCGGGCTGGGTCCCCGCGACGCGGGCCTGGGACGCCAGCGCCCAGGACTCGGCCGCCGCGATGCTGCTGAGCACGGCGAAGAGCACCGCGCCGGCGACGGCCGCCATCGTGACCCACGACCGGTCGTAGATGTCGGGCCACATGCTCTCGCGGAACGCTGCCGTCGCAACGAGGAAGGCCAGCATGGCCAACACCCACAGTGCCGCGCTGACCTGCAGTGCCCCGGGCTGGTCCCCGTAGAACGCGAGGACGTGCTCGGCGGTGGCATCCGCCCCGGGCTGGAGCACGAGGAGGGTGTACACGGGCAGGCTCGCGAGCATCGCGGTGACGAGACAGGCGAGCCCGGCGATCCCTTGCATCGAGCGTGACATGGTCCGCTCCTGACACTCCGCCGGTTGGCGAGGGGCGGGCGCATCGCCCGCCCCTCGTGGGATCTGGCTCAGGTGGTGACGGGCTCGCCCGCCTCGGTCCAGGCCTTGTAGCTGCCCGGGAAGGCGCTCATGTTCGTGTAGCCGAGCGCGTGGTACATCGGCAGGGCGAGCGACGCCCGCCAGCCGGATGCGCAGTGGACGATCACGTTCACGTCGGTGGGCACCTCGACGGCGCCGGCGGCAACGGTGCGAACGGGCACGTTCAGGGCATCGGCGATGTGACCTTCACCGAACTCCTTCGGCTCGCGGACGTCCACGATCACGGCACCGGCGGCGATGGCCTCCTTGACCTGGTCCAGGGAGTTCCCGTAGAAGCCGTCGGGGAGGGTCCGCAGGAAGTCGCCGACGGCCGCCACGAGCTCGGGCTGCAGGCCCTGGGGCTCACCGACGGTCTCGGCCACGTTCTCGTCCGTCTCGACCGGCTCGCCGGCGTCGGTCCAGCCCTTCATGCTCGGGCCGTAGGCCAGGACGTTGTCGTAGCCCATCAGGCGCAGCGACGACGTGGCCATGCCGGCCCGCCAGCCGCTGGCGCAGTAGACGAAGACGGGACGGTCGGTCGGGATCTTGTCGAGGTTGTCGGGGATGGTCCGGATCGGGATGTTGACCGCACCGGGGATGTGGCCCTCGGCGTAGTCGCTCGGCTCACGGATGTCGATCAGCACCGTGCCGTCGACCGTCAGCGCGTCCTTGAAGGCGGTGATGTCACCGACGTTGAAGAAGCCGTCGGGAATGGTGCTCGCGAACGCGTTGACGGCGGACACCATGTCGAACTCGGCCGCCGGTGCCTCGGAGGTCGGGGTCTCCTCGCTCGTCGCCGGCTGGCTCTGCGACTCGAGGGCCAACGGCGCCGACTCCGTCTCGGTGCCGGCCGCGGTGTCGTTCGCGTTGCCGCAGGCGGTCAGCCCCATGGACAGGGTGACCGCGGCGGCCAGGAGCGACCAATGACGTGACTGTCGCATGACTCGTCCTGTTCCTTGTCGCGATCCGGCGGGTCACGCCGGTCTCGCCTGTGCGGTTGTCCTCACGTCACGGGTTGCGTCGTGAGGGTCGTCCTTGATTTCGTCCCGGCCGTCAGGGTGTGCTCGGTCGGATCGGGCCGCCGCCGTCCGCTCTGCTCGCCGCGCCGGACGCCTCGAGCGCCTCGAGCTCGGCGACCCACTTCGCATGCTCGATCCGCGCGTCGGCCTTGGGCACGTAGCCGGTGTGCATCGCCGAGATCGCCCGGTAGACGACCGTGAAGTAGACGTGGCCGACGAGCAGCAGCACGAGGGCAACCATCGAGACGTCGTGGATCGTCAGCGTCCAGGCCAGCATCGCGGGGGACAGCGACGACTTGACGAACCAGAGCAGCAGCCCGGATCCCACGATGCCGACCCCGAGGATCATGACGGCGGCGTGGTGCAGCTTCTGCCCCGCGTTGAGCCGGCCCTGCGGGGGCATGCCGGCGGCGTTCCCGAGCACGTAGCGACCCATGTGGGCCAGCCACCGTCGGTCGTCGCGGTCGAGGTGGAACGAGTCGGTGATGAGCTCCTTCGCTCCCTGACGGTCGACGACGACGTAGAGGATCGGGACGGCCATGAAGCCGACCGCCGCCACGCGGTGGAGGATCCGCGTCCACCCGCCGGCGGCGAGAAAGCGGAGCGGCTCGGCGATCAGCGGCAGGCCGCTGAGGAACAGGGCCACGAACGAGGTCGCGACCAGCAGGTGGATGTAGCGCTGGCCCGTGCGGAAGCGCAGGATCCGCTCGTCGTCGCGGTCGGCAGTCGCGATCGGGTGCGTCTCGGTCATGGACTCACCTCACCGGTGTCGTCGCTGGTGTCGGGCGCCGTCGCGTCCGCCTCCTCGAGCCGCCGCAGCTCGGCCATGTGGTTGCGTCGCGCGATGACCGCCGCGATGCCCGCCCCGATGACCGAGGCGGCCGTCACGCTCAGGCCGACCGGCTTGACGGCGTCCTGCCAGACCTCGGCGACCACGGGGATCTGAGGGTCGAGAGGGAGGCCGATGACGGCCGGAGCGGCCGGGAGGACCATGATCACCCCGAGCCCGCCGGCCTCGCGCTCGCCATAGACCTGCGCGTCGGGGTACCGGTCCTTCAGCGCGGTCACGCGGCGGTGCGCCTCGGCACCGATCTCGTCGCGGTCGCCGTACTGCAGGGCGCCGGTCGGGCAGGTCTGCACGCACCAGGGGGTTCCGCCCGCCTTCACCACGTCGCGGCAGCCGTCACACTTGGCGGCCCGGCCGTCGACGATGGCCGGGATGTCGTAGGGGCAGGACTGGACGCAGTACCCGCAGCCGCTGCACGCGTCACGGTTGAGCCGTGTGAGCCCGTCCTCCTTGAACAGCGCGCCGGTCGGGCACACGTTCACGCAGGCTGCGTCGGTGCAGTGCATGCAGCGCTGGTTGGCGAACCCGCCCGCGAGGTCGGGGAAGGTCCCCTCGATGCGCTCGCTGATGGTGATGTAGGAGGCACCCTCGGGTACCTCGTTGCCGGTGCTGCACGCCACCGCGCAGGCCTGGCAGCCGATGCACCGGGCGAGGTCGAGGAGGAAGGCCGACGGCATCTCACGCCTCCGTGATTTGGACGAAGTTCACGCGCATGCCGGCACCGCCGCTGATCGGGTCGAGCACGTAGCGGGTCTGCAGCGCCGTGTCGCTGGCGCCGCGGCCGTAGGCCCGGCTCAGCTCCTTCGACGTGTGCCCGAAGCCGTGGACGATGTAGACGGCGTCCCGACGGATGCGCTGGGTGACCTTGCAGCGGATCGGTCCGCTGCGGGCACCGTCCTGATTCTCGAGCCACACCGCCGCCCCGTCGCGCAGCCCGAGCTCACGCGCGGCATCGGCGTTGACCCACACCTCGTTCTCGGGGTAGCGGGCGGACAGCGCCGGCGTGTTCTGCGTCTTCGCGAACGTGTGCACCGGATGCCGGCCGTACAGCAGGCGGAAGTAGCCGTCGGGCGGGGCCTCGACCGGTTCGTAGATCGGCAGGGGGTCATGGCCGGCGTCCGCCAGGGTCTGCGAGTACAGCTCGATCTTCCCGGACGACGTGTGGAAGGGGCTCGCGCCGTCGACGTCCTCGAGGTAGGGCGCGCCCTCCTGGACGATGATCCCGCCCTGACGCCGTAGCGCGTCGAGGTTGGAGCCGACCGACCGCAGCCGCGTGTCGAGGTACTCCTCGATGTCGTCCCACATGAAGTACAGGCCGAGTCCGAGGCGCTTGCCGAGCTCCTTCGCGATCCACCAGGCCGGCTTCGCGTCGTACGCCGGCTCGACCGCAGGCTCCCGCAGTGCGATGTAGGGGGTCTTGTGCGACATCGCGAGCAGGTCCTCGTAGCGCTCGAGGTAGGTCGCGTCCGGCAGGACGATGTCGGCCCAGGCGATGTGCTCCTGCGGGAGCACGTCGATGGCGACGACGAGGTCGAGCGCGCGCAGGGCCTGGATGGTGCGCTCCGGCTTCGGGATCGAGTTCAGCAGGTTGACCCCGTACACCAGCAGCGCCTTGATGGGGTAGGGCTCCCCCGTGATCATCGGCTCGATCAGCTCCTGGATGGCCGTCGCGCCGCGGAGGAAGGTCGTGCGCGCCCCGTCGGCCCGTGCCTTGCCGGTCGGCCCGAGCGGCAGCGCGTCGTCGGCGGCCGCGGTGGGGGCCGCGGAGCAGCCGCCGGCGCTGCCCGCGACCGCATAGGGCGGGTGGGGGACGTCCTGGATGTAGGGCGCCTTGTTGAAGTACATGCCCCCGTGGCGGCCGTAGGCGCCGAGCAGCGTGTTGAGGATGAACTCCGCGCGCATGCGCTGCGTGTCGTTGCCGTACCAGACGACGTGCCGGCCGGGCATGATGACCGCCCGCGGGGCGTGGGCCGCCATGGTGCGGGCCGTGCTCCGGATGACGTTGGCCGGCAGGTCGGTGATGGGCGCGGCCCACTCGGGAGTCATCGACGCGACGTGTGCGGCGAGCTGGTCGAAGCCCGTGGTCCATCGGCGAACGTACTCGGCGTCGTAGCGCTTCTCGGTGATGAGCACGTTGATCCACGCCAGCAGCAGCGCCGTGTCGGTCCCCGGCTTGATGGGGAGCCAGTGGTCCGCCTTCGTGGCGGCGCTGGAGAACCGCGGGTCGACCACGATGATCGTGCCGCCGCGGGCGTGCAGGCCGGTGAAGTCCTGCATGACGGTGTTGCGGGCGTCCTCGCCGACGTGGCTGCCGATGAGCGTGACGCACTCGAGCTCGTCCCAGTCGACCGGCTCGTGGCCGCCCACCGGGAAGCCGAAGGTGAGGTTCGACGCCTCGTCCCGTGGCTGCAGGCACAGCGCCGACGAGGGCTTCCCGGCGTTCGGGGTGCCCCAGGCCTGGGAGAGGTGGTCGGCGAACCAGTGGTCGCCGGCGGTGTGCCCGAAGATGGCCAGGGACTCGGGGCCGGTCCTGGCGCGGACCTTGTCGAGCTCCTGCGCGATGAGGTCGAGCGCGTACTCCCAGGTCACCTCCTTGAACTTGCCCTCGCCGCGCTCGCCGGTGCGGACCATCGGCGAGCGCAGCCGGTCCGGGTCGTTGGTGAACGACACGCCGCCCTGACCGCGGGCACACAGCATGCCGCGGCTCTTCGGGTCCTTCGGGTTGCCGTCGATCTTGTGGACGACCCCGTTGACCGAGCGCACCACGATGCCGCAGGCCCACGGGCACATGTCGCAGACCGTGTAGGTCGTCGAGACCGTGCCCTGCCGGTACCAGGCGTCGCCCCCAGCGCCGGCGGCGAACGCCGGCGCGCCCCGCATCCCGCTCGTGCCGACGGCCCCGGCGACACCGGCGGCCACCCCGGCCTTCAGGAAGCTGCGTCGCGTGATCTCCAGCTGGACCTTCGCCATCTCCGCGTCCCCGATCTGCCACCCACCACCGCACGACACTGCGGCAGGCAGGGCCGGCGGGCTGCCGGTCTGCTCCGAGGGGGCGAACCTGTCGCCGCTCCTCGTCACCTCCCGCATGGTTCTCGCGCAGCGTGGTGGGACACACGAGCACGAAGTCCCGGTGGCCGCGGGTCCAGGTCCCGCTCAGCGACGGCGTGGCCACGCCCGGTCGGGGGCGGGCGGCACCCCTCCCGAGCGCCGTCGGGCAGGTGGCGCAGGACGTGGGCGAGAGCCATGGCCCCGTGACCGTCCGCCGCCGGCACCACGATCTTGTGAAATCGTGCACGAACGGACAGCTGGGCTCTTCTCTGAGTGGCGCACGAAACGTTGAGATTCCTGCTCAGAGCCCCTGGAATCCCGGCCAGACGGCGACAATCCATACGGCCCGGGGTATGCGGGTCGTATGGGCCACGGTGGTGGGTGACCGCGATCCTGGTTCCACGATCCTGCCGTGCGCCCGGGCGGCCGCGAGGACACCCTGTCGCCGCTCACGATCGTGTCACGGACACGAGAAAAGCCCCGGCGGGGAGCCGAGAGCCTTCGCGGTTCTACAGTATTCGTGGTGCAGCCGGAGTGGAGCGACCGAGTGGGCGAGGGGGGACTTGAACTCCCATGTCCTTACGGACACACGGACCTGAACCGTGCGACGTACGTGTCGGCGCGTGCCTGGGCGTGGTTATGCCATCGCGCGTCGAGGCGCGCCGCCCTATCCCCGCTGGTGCGGTGTCAAAAAATGGTGTCACGGGGACGCCGGAGCACCGGCCGTCCCGCCGCTATTGTCCATTGTGCAACCCGCAAGGGTTGAGTACCCTGCCTGTTGGAGGTGGGCATGGAGCTGGAGTACGGCGACGAGGCGACACACCGGCTCCACCAAGAAGGGATCAGCCTCGGCAAGGGCTTCGACAAGCAAGCGATCATGCGCCTGAACCGGATCAAGGCCGCAGTCGATCAGCGCGACCTGGCGGCCCTCCGAGGGAACCGGTTCGAGAAGTTGAAGGGCGACCGAGCGGGCTACTACTCCATCCGGATCAACGACCAGTGGCGCATCACCTTCCGCATCGAGGACAACCGCGCGGTGGACGTCACGATCGAGGACTACCACTGAGGAGGATCACGTGACCACCAAGGTCAGCCTGGCCATCCACCCCGGAGAGCACATCGCCGACGAGCTCGAAGCCCGGAACATGACCGCGGCCGAGCTCGCGCGTTCGATGGGGGTCGACGCCGGCCGGGTGTCGCGGCTCGTCAACGGCCAGACCTCCGTCACCGGAGACACCGCCCTTCGGCTCGCCGAAGCCTTTGGGACCTCGGCGGAGTTCTGGATGCGCCTCCAGGGCGACTTCGACCTCGCCCAAGCGCGTGAGGCACGCGTGGTCTGACTCCCGCTCTAACGCGAACATCGCCCCAGCAACGCCAGGATCCACTCCCAAGACGAGTCCAGGATCGGCGGTTCTGATCCCCCATCACGACGTTCCTGACGGAAACCGTTGTACCCGACGGTTTCCGTCCCATCGCGGTGTGCAGCGGATCGCTGAGGAGCCTAGCGCGTCAGGAACTGTCGCATGCGACGGTTTCTGTCACGGCCGGCGACCGGATCAGATCGCCCGGTACAAGCTGTCTCCGACGACCCATGTGTCCGCGCGCCACGACGACCCGAGCCGACTACCGCCAGTCCATCGAGTGCTACATCGCACCCAGGATCGGTGGCGTGCGGCTCGAGCAGCTCACCCCTGAGCACCTCAACCGGCTCTACCGCGCCCTCGAACAAGACGACAAGCGCCGCGGCCCCTGCCGAACCGACGGCCGCGCCTGTCCCGTCGAGGGATGCTCGCCGTCGCTCCACGAGGGCCTCAAACCCAAGAGCATCCGCGACGTCCACGGGTGCCTCCACGTCGCGCTCGAAGCTGCCGTCCAGCGCGGCTACCTCTCCCGCAACGTCGCCGACCTCGCCAACCCCCCGACCCCGAAGCGTGCTCGCTCCCGCAACGCGCGCGACCGGTGCTGGACCCGCGACCAACTCGTGGCCTTCCTCGAGCACAGCCGCGGCACCGGGGACCCGCTCTGTGCGTTGTGGTTCCTCATCGCCACGACCGGCCTCCGCCGAGCCGAGACGCTGGCGCTCCGGTGGACCGACCTGGACCTCGACCAGGCCCGCTTGACGATCCGGCAGACCGTGACGGTCGCCGCCGGTCGACCCCGTGACCCGCTTATGGTGTCACGACGGTGTCACGGGGCAGAAAACGCCCCCGACGCGAGTCGGGGGCGTTCGGGTGTTCTGGCGGATTCTCGGTGCGAAAGGGGTCTGGCGGTAAGTGGGCGAGGGGGGACTTGAACCCCCATGTCCTTACGGACACACGGACCTGAACCGTGCGCGTCTGCCAATTCCGCCACCCGCCCGTGGTGCGGACCCGAGGCGGACCCCGGGCAGCGCGCCGGAGCGTAGCAACGCCCTGCCGTTCCCGCCAACGGCGGTCCCGGTACGGGGTTCATGCATCGGACACCTTCGGACAGGAGGTTTCGAAGCCGCCATTGGCTACGCTCACGGCGAATTGGGCCAGCAGAGCGGGGAACGTCGCTGCCGGGTCAGCGGGCGCGTTCCCCGTTTCGGCATGCGAGCGGTCGACAGAGGACGAGCACCAACCACGATGGGCGTACTACAGGACTTCGAGCGGCGCCTCGAAGGAGCGGTCGAGGGCTTCTTCGCCCGTGCGCTGAAGTCCGGTCTGCAGCCGATCGAGCTCGCCAAGGCGCTCCAGCGCTACGCGGAGGACACCCAGCACGTGACCGAACGTGGGGTCGTCGTCCCGAACGTCTACCGGGTCGGCGTGAACCCGAAGGACGCGGAGCGGCTCGAGACCTACGGGGACCAGCTGGCCACCGAGCTCGCCGAGGTCGTGACGCGCACCGCCGGCGAACGAGGGTGGCTGCTGCGCGGACCGGCCACCGTGCGCTTCCGGACGAGCGAGGAGGTCGCCTACGGCCGCTTCGAGCTCGTCGGCCGCGTCGAGGTCGTCGAGGGACACGCCGGCCCACCCGCCCCGCAAGAGCCCGAGCCCGCCGCCCGCGAACGGCCTGCCCCGCCCCCGGCGCCGGCACCCCCGCCGGCGACGGGTCCGTCCCTGCAGATCCTGACCGGGCCGGACGCCGGCGAGGTGTTCACGCTGACGGGCTCCCGGATGGTGGCTGGCCGGCTGCCCGACAACCCCATCTGCCTCACCGACCAGACGGTCTCACGCGAGCACGCGGCGTTCGTGCGGCGCGGAAAGGACTGGTGGGTGCTCGACCTCGGGTCCACGAACGGAACCCGAGTCAACGACGTGCGTGCCGCCGAGCAGCCCCTGTCACCAGGGGACCGCATCGAGCTCGGTGAGGTCACGCTGGAGTTCGTGGAGAGCTGACGTGCCGGTAGCTCTCCTGACGATCCTCAAGCTGGTGCTGCTGGCGCTCCTCTACCTTTTCCTGGCGCGTGCCGTCCGCGCGGTCACCGCGGACCTCTACGGCACCCGCAGCAAGCGCACGGAGCCCCCCCGCCCGGCCGTCGCGCAGGCCACGCCGCCGCGCCGGTCACGCAAGATCCCGAAGGAGATCGTCGTCCACCCGCCGACCGGCAAGCCCGTCGTCGTACCGCTCGAGCACGAGGCGGTGCGGTTCGGCCGTGGCCGCGGCGTCGCCGTCCCGCTCGAGGACGTTCTACGTCTCGGACGAGCACGCCGAGATCCTTCCCGACGATGGTGGCTGGGCGGTGCGCGACCTCGGCTCCACGAACGGGACCTTCCTCAACGGCGCGAAGGTGACCCAGCCCACGCCGCTCGCCACCGGCGACCAGATCCGCCTGGGCAAGACCCGTGTGGAGGTGCGGCGGTGACCGCGCTGTCCGCCGCCGCCGCCACGGACGTCGGCCGGGTCCGCGAGGCGAACGAGGATTCGTTCCTGCAGGGCGACTCGGTGTTCGCGGTCGCCGACGGGATGGGCGGCCACCTCGCGGGCGAGGTCGCGTCCGCCACGGCGCTGCGGCCCGTGGCCGAGCTGGACGGCCGCGTGTTCCCCGACGCGGAGTCCGCCGCGACCGCGCTGCGCGACGCCGTGATCGCAGCGAACACCGCGGTCGCCGAGAAGGCCGCGGGCGAGCCGACCTACCGCGGGATGGGGACCACGCTGACGGCCGCCATGATCGAGGGCCGGCGCATGCACTTCGCGCATGTCGGCGACTCCCGCGCGTACCTGCTCCGCAGCGGCGAGTTCAGCCAGCTCACGGACGACCACACCCTCGTCCAGCACCTCATCGACGAGGGGCAGATCACCCGTGAGGAGGCCGCGCGCCATCCGCAGCGGTCCATCATCACCCGGGCCATCGGCGTGTCCAGCGACGTGGAGGTCGACTCCATGTCCCTCGACCTCGACGAGGGCGACCAGGTCCTTCTCTGCTCCGACGGCCTGTCCGGGGTGGTCGACGACGACGCGATCGCCACCGAGCTCTCCCGCGAGGCGCCGCTCGGCGAGACCGTGCAGCACCTCGTGGCGCTCGCCAACGAGAACGGCGGTCCGGACAACATCACCGTGCTGCTGCTGCGCTACGGCACGCCACCGACCCGCGACGCGTCCGCGGGCGAGCAAGCGGTGCCGGCGGCCGCGGTCGAGGGCAGCCGTCAGGTGATCCGGACACGTGACGGCGCGGGCGGCTCCGACTGGGCCTCGCGGATCGGTCGGCTCGGCGGGTCGCAGGGCGACGACGAGTCGTCGCGGCGGGCCGCGAGCGCGCGGACCCAGCGGATCGGTGCGATCGCGGCGAGCGTCGTCGTGATCCTCCTGCTCGCGTTCTTCGGCGGCCGCTGGCTGCTCTCCCGCTCCTACTTCGTGGGGCTGCGGCAGGACCGCGTCACCATCTTCCAGGGCATCCCGGCGGAGGTCGGCCCGTTCGAGCTCTACTGGCCCTACGAGGAGACGACGCTGACGTCCCAGGACGTGCCGGAGTTCTACCGCAACAACCTCCAGGAAGGCATCACGGCCGCCGACCTCGGTGACGCGCGCCGGATCGTCGCCCATGCCCCCCGGACCGCTCCGGCGAGCCCGTCCCCGGCGCCGACGCCCACCCGGACGCCTGCCCCCTCCCCGACGTCCGCCCCCTCGGCGACGTCGAGCCCGGCATGAGCGACACCCCGCAGGAGCTGGCCCGACCCGCCCGACGTGCCGAGTGGCAGCTGCTGCTGCTCGCGCTCGTCATCGCCATCGGCGCCTACACGCTGCTCGGCTGGTCGCGGTCCTCGCAGGTGCCGTCGGGCACGCTCGTCTACGGCGGTGCGCTCGTCGGGCTCGCCGCCATCGCCCACGTGGCGGTCCGTCGCCTCGCGCCCTACGCCGACCCGATCCTGCTGCCGGCCGCCTTCCTGCTGAACGCGCTCGGGCTGGTGCTCGTGCGACGCGTCGACTTCGCCCAGGGAAGCGACCTGGCCGTGGCCCAGACCACCTGGACCGTGGTCGGGATCGGTGCCTTCGCCGCCACGCTGCTCCTCTTCCGCGACTACCGGCGCCTCACCCGCTACCACTACACGTTCGGGCTGCTCACGCTGCTCCTGCTCCTGCTGCCGCTCGCGCCGGTGGTGGGCCAGCGGATCAACGGGGCGCAGCTGTGGATCCGCGTGGGGGGCATGACCATCCAGCCCGGTGAGCTGGCCAAGATCAGCCTCGTGATCTTCCTCGCCGGCTACCTCGAGCAGAAGCGGGCCCTGTTGTCGGTGGCCACCCATCGCGTCGGACCGTTGCTGCTGCCGCCGCCGCGGCACCTCGGCCCGGTGATCGCCGCTGCCGTGGCCGCCCTCGGCGTCGTGGTCTTCCAGCGCGACCTCGGCTCCGGGCTGCTCTTCCTCGGCGTGTTCGTCGTCATGCTCTACGTCGCGACGGGGCGGCTGGCGTATCCGTCCATCGGCGTCGGCGCCTTCATCATCGGTGGGCTGCTCGCCTACCAGGTGTTCGACCACGTGCGGCTCCGCGTGCAGATCTGGATGGACCCGTGGAGCCGCATCAACGGGGCGGGGTGGCAGCTCGCCCAGTCGCTGTTCGCGCTCGGGACCGGCGGGCTCACCGGCACCGGGCTCGGGCTCGGGCGACCCAACGACATCCCGTACGCGTCGACCGACGCGATCTTCGCGGTCCTCGGCGAGGAGCTCGGCCTGCTCGGCGCCACGGCGGTCCTCGTGACGTTCCTCATCATGGTCGCGCGCGGCTACCGGGCGGCGCTGGCCGCGCGGGACGAGGTCGGCACCCTGCTCGCCGTCGGGCTCACCACCATCCTCGGCCTGCAGGTGTTCATCATCGTCGGCGGGATCACCCGGCTGGTGCCGTTCACGGGGATCACGCTGCCGTTCGTGTCGTACGGCGGCAGCTCGCTGCTGAGCAACTACATCCTGCTGGCGCTGCTCATCCGGGTGAGCGACAACAGCCGCCGTGCCGCGCTGCAGGGCGGGCGCCGGGTGCCGGCCGGAAGGAGCGCAGGATGACCCGCCAGATCCGGCGCATGGCGACCGTGATGCTGCTGCTGTTCGCCGCGCTGTTCGTCAACCTCAACGTGATCCAGCTCGTCAAGGCCGACGACCTCGCGAGGAACCCGGCGAACAAGCGGCTGATCATCAAGGAGTACCAGATCCAGCGCGGGCCGATCGTCGTCGGCGAGAAGGAGATTGCGAAGAGCGTCCCGACCGACGACGACCTGAAGTACCTGCGCCGCTACGAGCAGCCCGAGCTCTACGCTCACGTCACCGGGTACTACTCCTACATCCTGCAGCGTGCGGGCCTCGAGTCGGCGCTCAACGAGACGCTGACGGGCACGCCCACCGAGGTGCTCGCCCAGAACCTCGCGGAGCTGCTCGGCACCCGCGACGACGTCGGCAACACCGTCCGCCTGACGCTGAACCCGGCCGTCCAGGCGGCGGCCCGTCAGGCGCTCGGCGACCGCACCGGCGCGGTGGTCGCGATCGACCCGACGAGCGGGGCGGTCCTGGCGCACTACGCCAACCCCTCCTACGACCCGAACCCGCTGTCGAGCCACGACGCGGACACGATCCTGAAGACCTGGGACGCCCTGCGGCAGGACCCGGACCGGCCGCTGCTCGACCGCGTGACACGCGCCACCTATCCGCCGGGCTCGACCTTCAAGCTGATCGTGACCGCCGCGGCGCTCGAGCAGGGCATCCCGCCCGACACGGCGTTCGAGGACACCGGGTCGTACACGCCCCCGCAGACGAGCAAGAGCATCAACAACTTCAGCCCCGGCCCCTGCACGGGCGGGGGGACGATCACGCTGCGCGACGCGCTGAGGGTGTCGTGCAACACGACCTTCGCCCGGCTCGGGGTGCAGCTCGGCGCCGACGCGCTGATCCGCACCGCCGAACGGTTCGGCTACAACCGGGACCTCCCCTACGAGCTCCCGGTCGTCAAGAGCACGATCCCGAAGGCCCTGGACCCACCGGCGACGGCCCAGTCGGCGATCGGCCAGCGCGACGTGCGCGAGACCCCGCTCGAGGCGGCCGAGATGGTCGCCGCCATCGCGAACGACGGGAAGCTCGTTCGCCCGCACCTCGTCGCCGAGGTGCTCGACCCGTCGGGGCGGGTCCTGCGCGGTGGCAGCGGCGGCCCGTGGACCGACGGACGCTTCGACGCCCAGGCGATCAGCCCGGAGTCCGCTCGCCAGCTGCAGGAGCTCATGGTCACCGTGGTGGAGGACGGGACGGGCAAGGCCGCCCGCATCCCCGGCGTCCGCGTCGGTGGGAAGACCGGCACGGCCCAGGTGCCCGGCGAGACGCCGACGGCGTGGTTCGTCGAATTCGCCGACACACGTGTGGCCGTCGCCGTCGTGGTCCCCGACGCCGGGGACGACGCGACGGGCGGACACACGGCCGCGCCGATCGCGAAGGCCGTCATGGAGGCGGCGCTCGGCGGCTGACGATCGGCCAGCGTCCAGCGCGATCGAGCGTCGGACGCGACGCAGGAGGGCCGTGACGGGCGGTCCGGCGGACACGCACGATCCCCTACGGTCGCGCCAGGCGATCCGACGGAAGGGCTCGGTGCGATGCGGTCAGAGCCCTCCCCCGCGCCGGTCGCCGTCGGCACGATCCTCGGTGGGCGCTACCGGCTCGGGACGCCGGTGGGTACGGGTGGCATGGCGACCGTGCACGCGGCAACGGATCTCCTGCTCGACCGACCGGTCGCCGTCAAGGTCCCGCTGCCGGCACTGACCGACGACGCCGCGTTCCTCGATCGTTTCCATCGCGAGGCCACCGCCGCGGGACGCCTGTGCCACCCGAACGTGGTCACGATCTACGACCGTGGCCGCACGAACGGAGTCCCCTACCTCGTGATGGAGTTCGTGCGCGGCCGCACGCTGCGGGACGTCCTCGTGGACCGTCGGCTGCCGGAGGCCGAGGCGCTCGAGATCTGCAGCGACATCTGCTCGGCGCTCGACTACGCGCACCGGCACGGGTTCGTCCACCGCGACCTCAAGCCGGAGAACGTGCTCGTCGGGGCGGACGGCACCGTGAAGGTCGCCGACTTCGGACTCGTCCGCGCGATCGCGGCGACGTCGGTGACCCCGGGGCGGACGGGCTCGATCGACTACATGGCGCCCGAGCAGGCCGACGGCGGCCACGTGGACGCGCGCGCGGACCTGTACGCGCTCGGTGTGTGCTGCTTCGAGATGCTGTCCCGACGCCGCCCGTCCGAGGTGGCCGGCGCCGCGTCCACGTGGCGGGACAGCGGACCGCCGTCGCTGCAGGAGCTCGGCGTGCCCGTGTCGGGGGCGACCGACCGTTTCGTCGCCCGGGCGATCGCGGCACGCCCATGCGACCGCTTCTCCTCGGCCCGGCAGATGCGCGACGCCGTCCACCGGCTGCAGCATGGCGACACGGTGGCCGACCACGTGCTCGGCAGCCTGGCGGGATCGCTCCCACCCCACGCCGCCGCCGGTCACGGGGGCCGCCGCCCCGCTCTCAGGGAAGGTTCCGGTCGGCCGGACCGCCGCCCAGGCCGTGGTCGTCGTGACCAGCGCCGTCCCCGGCTCGCATGGGGCGGCCTCGCCGCCCTCGCGGTGAGCGCCGCCCTGGTCCTGGCGCAGCTCGGCAGGGGTGGCGCCTCCGCGACCGTGCCGGAGGTCCGCGGTCTTTCGGCCCGCACGGCGCAGCATCGGGTGGCCGACGAGCACCTGGGCCTGCTCGTCGGCGGGCACCGGCCGAGCGACGCCGTCCCGCCCGGTGCGGTCGTCGAGGTGCGCCCGGCACCGGGCACCGTCGTCGCGCGGGGCTCGGTCGTGCGGGTGACCGTCGCCGACGCGCCAGGATGATCCAGCAGCGCCGACGCGCCGCGGCATCTGTCGGGAGGGGCGCGGCGCGTTGTACCCTCGTGCCGCCACCTGCGGTAGTCCGCTCCCGCGCGCTCGACGACCCGCGCGGCACGTCGGACTCTCCCCGACCGCATTCATCCCCGAGGCCGGAGACGACGTGGACGACGGGCGTGTGCTCGCTGGACGATATGCCCTCCGCCAGCGGCTTGGTCATGGCGGCATGGCCGAGGTCTGGGAGGCCCGCGACCGTGTCCTGGACCGGGACGTCGCGGTGAAGATGCTGCTCGGCCAGTACCGCGACGACCCGCAGTTCATCGACCGGTTCCGTCACGAGGCACAGAGCTCCGCGTCGCTCAACCATCCGAACATCGTCGCCGTGTACGACACCGGCGACGACGGGGGCCTGCCGTTCATCGTCATGGAGATCGTCCGGGGCCGATCGCTGCAGCAGGCGATCGCGGCGGGCGGGCTGACCGAGGACCGGGCGCTCGAGGTGTGCGCCGACGTGTGCTCGGCGCTGCAGTACGCCCACGAGCGGGGGCTCGTCCACCGTGACGTGAAGCCGGGCAACATCCTGTTGGCCGAGGACGGCAGCGTGAAGGTCGCCGACTTCGGGATCGCCCGTGCGATCGACACGCACACGGTCACGCAGACCGCGGCGGTCCTCGGCACGGCGGCCTACCTCAGCCCGGAGCAGGCGCAGGGACAGCACGTCGACGCCCGCTCGGACGTCTACTCCCTCGGGGTCGTGCTCTACGAGGTGCTGACCGGCGAGAAGCCGTTCGAAGGCGACTCCCCCGTCACGGTCGCCTACCAGCACGTGCAGGAGCTGCCGACGCCTCCGCGCCAGCGCAACCCCGCCATCTCGGCGGCGGCGGAGGCCGTTGCCATCCGCGCCATGGCGAAGAACGTGTCGAACCGCTACCAGTCCGCCGGCGAGATGCGCCAGGACCTCATGCGCGCACGCGTCGGGCAGGCCGTCGACGCACCGGCGGTCCTGCACCCGACCGACACGGCGCTGCTCGACGCCATGCCCGCGACACGTACCGCCCGTTCCTCCGGCGGCGAACGGCGTCGCCGCACCTTCGGCTACGTGCTGCTCGCCCTCATCTCGGTGGCGGCCGCTGCGGCAGCGGTCTTCTACGTGGCGTCGCTGTTCACCGGCAAGGAGGTGCAGCGCGTCGTCGTCCCGACCGTGGAGGGCGAGACCCTGCCCCGCGCGCAGGAGCTGCTCGACGCCCGCGGGCTGGAGCCGGGCACGATCAAGCAGACCAACAGCGACACGGTCGAGTCGGGGCGCGTCGTCTCGCAGGATCCCGGTCCGAACGCCCAGGTGCCCGAGGGCACCAAGGTCGCGCTCACCGTCTCGATCGGCAAGGCACAGGTCACGGTCCCTCAGGTCAGCGGCATGCCCGAGCAGGACGCGCTCGCCAAGCTGCGGCAGGAGGGGCTCGTCCCGGCCGACCGGCAGCAGGAGTCCAGCGACCAGTACGACAACGGTGTCGTGATCCGGACGATGCCGGCCGGTGGGGAGACGGTCGAGAAGGGCGCGAAGATCTCCTACGTCGTGAGCGCCGGGCAGGCGAAGGTGCGCGTCAAACCGGTCGTCGGCAAGACCGAGAGCGACGCCCGCTTCACGCTCGAGGAGCAGAGCTTCAAGGTCCTGGTGCTGCGCAAGTTCTCGGACTCCACGCCCGAGGGCATCGTCATGGAGCAGGACCCGGGTCCCGGCACGGAGCTCGAGAAAGGCGCAGAGGTCACCATCGTGGTGAGCAAGGGCCCGCAGGAGGAGCCCTCACCGAGCCCCTCGCCGACCAGCGAACCGACGATCCTGCCCCCACCGCCCGAGTCGAGCCCGACCCCAGAACCGTCGCCCTCCCCCTCGCCGACGGCGTCCGGCTCACCCGTCGCCTGACCGTCGCGCCGCCCTCCTGGCCGGGTCAGGCGGCGTCCGGATGCGCCGACCGTGCGGTCCGTGCGGCCTGCTCGACGAGCTGGGCCACCCCGCGGACGACCGGAACCGCGGGCAGCCGAAGGCCGGCGACGGACGCGCCGGCGGTCCCGGAGGCCGGCCCGCGGGCGGCGGCCGGCTCGGCACGCTGCACGTCGGGGCCGGGCCACCCGTAGTCGACGCGGAGCCGGGTCAGCACCCGTCGCGCCAGCCGCCCGTCGGACACGAGGTCGTAGAGGTGTGCTCCCGGGCAGATGGTCGGCGCCGTGTCGCGGTGGGCCAGGACCGTCGGCAGCTGCACGCGGGCGCCCGCCGGGAAGCGACTGTGCTCGCCGCCGGTGGAGGTGTGCGCCGTCACGGCCTGCGGGTCGAGACCGTGGAAGTCCACGAGCCACGCCACGAGCGCGTCGAGACTGTCCACGGCGGCCTGCGGGACCTCGTTCTCGTCGAAGTTGCCGATGAGCGCGATCCCGATGCTGCCCTCGTTGAAGCCCTGCGCGTGCGCGCCCATGACGGGACGGAGGATGCCGCCGTCGCGTCCCTGGTAGATGACCCCGTACTGGTCGATGAGGAAGTGGTAGGCGATGTCGTCGAACCCGCGCTCGGCGACGTGCTGCACGCAGATGGCGCGCACGATGTCGTCCGCATCCTGTGGCCGGTAGGTGGGGAAGATGGCCGTGTGGTGCACGAAGATCCGCGTCACGGCCCGGCCGTAGGTGGGGCGCCGCGTCGGCCGACACTCACCGTCGGGATCCCAGGCGGTGCGCGGGACGATGTCGGGCCAGATGGTGCCGGCCTCGGCGGACGCGGGCGGACGCGTCTCGGCCTCCGGGCCGCCCACGATCGGCAGCGTCGGCACCACGAGCGCGGCGAGCATCCCGACGAGTACCAACCCGAGCCGCCGACGCACGCCGTTCCCCTGCGGTTGCGAACACGTTCCCGCGGGGGAAACGGCGCCTCACCGGGGCTGGTTCCAGGGTTTCGACGATCCGCGCCAATCACCGCCGCCGCGAGCGGCCACCGCCCATCCGGACAGGGATCCCGCACGGCATGGAACCGGACGCGACCGGCGCCGCACCGACGCGCTGACTCAGGACTCGACCGTGTACTGGAACGACCGCTTCAAGGGGTCGCCGTCCTGGTCGAGCGGCACGTCGCTCCCGGGGAACTGGAACTCACCCTGGGGGGCCGCGTCGATGTGGAGCATCGCGACGAGCTCGGCGTCCTGCTCGATGGGCTGGTCGAGCGGCACGGTCAGGTCCTGGCGGCGGTTCGGCCCGTTGAGGGGGGCCTTGCCGAGCGCCACCTGCGGCAGGACCGCCCCGTCCTCGGTGGGATGGATGACGACCCAGCCCTGGGCCGTCTCGACGCCACGCCCACCCTGGATCGCCGCGAGATCGATGGTCACGCTGGTCCCGTCGCCGGACTGGTCCGAGACCGCGAGGTCGCCCTCCCATTCGTTCTGACCGACCATGGTCTGGGCAACCTGCGGGACCGTGCCGACGGGGTCCGTCGGCGAGGCCATCTCGGCCGGCTGCTGGGTCGTGGTGGCGCAGCCGCCGAGCAGCAGTGCTCCGGTGGCCAGCAGCGCGGGAACGCGTCGGGTCGGGTGGTCCATCCATGCTCCTTCTCGGGTTGCACCGCTTCCAGCATGGGGTGCCGCGGCGCTCGCACCGACGCTTCGGTCACGTCCGAACGTGGCCCCGTGGCAGCACGACGCCTGTCCGTTCGTCGGCGCCGGGGCGCCACAGCGCAACCCGCAGGAGGAGGTCGATGTCTGCCGGGGAGGGCAGGGCCCTCACGGGGACCCCGGCGGCCTCGCCGAGGTGCCGGCGCAACGCGGCGGCGCGCGGCGTGCTCAGGATGCCGGTCGCGACGGCGTCCGGCCGGGCTGCCCCGGCGCGCTCGCACGCGGCCGCCAGGCGCCGGACGGTCTCGGCCGCGAGGAGTCGACGCCCCTCCGCGTCGGGCCGGTCACCGAGGACGGCCGGGCGCAGGTCGAGCACGATCGAGCGTTCATCGACGATGCGGAGCGTCGACGAGTCGGCGCCCCGCTCGGCCACCACGGCCCGCAGGCGATTGTCGGACAGGTCCAGAATCGCAGCTCTCATCGACGCCGACGCTACGGCGACGGTGTGACACGACCCTGTCGGCGAGGTGAACGTCGGGCGACGGTGTGGGGGTAGGCCCGGTCAGCGCTGCCGCGGCAGGCGCCGGGCCACCTCGGCCTCGTCCGGGCCCGCGTAGGGCCCGTAGGCGAGCGTCATGGTGCCCATGTGCCCGTCGGGGCAGGCGAGGGCCAGGATGATCTCCTCGTCGCCCGGGTTCGTGTTGCCCTCGTAGCGGTGGGTGCCGTGGAGCTCGAGCTGCTCCGGCTCGATGTCCGCATCGCAGTCGGGACAGTGGACCTTCCCCCCGTCCACCACCTCGAAGGAGGTCGTGTAGCCGTCCTCGCGGAGCCCGGCGACCACATCGCGTCGCGGGAAGCGTTCCGTGTCGATCGGTTCGGAACGTTGGGCGTCGGTCATGTGGTCCTCCTCACCAGCGAAGGAGCGCGGCCACGCCCTCGTGCTCGTGCAGGTGCTGCGCGGCCTCGCCTTCGAGCGGCGTCACGGAGCCACCCATCTCCATGACCTTCTCGACCATCCGCTCGATGAGCAGAGGCTCGGGATGCATCTCGAAGCCGGCCTGCGCCGCGGGCCCGCCGACGGTCGCGTACAGCGACCCGTCCTTCGTCGAGTAGCCCTCGACCGCCAGCTCGTTGTCGAACAGCACGTGCGCGACGCGGCCCTTGTTCAGTGCGTTGAGCACGTTGCGCATCCCGACGGCGCCCGCGCCTCCCGACAGCGCACGGTCCAGCGCCTGGGCGACCAGGCGCTCCTCGCGCTGCTCGTGGATCGACCGCAGGATCGGCCAGGCCTGGGCGGCGATCTCGTGAGGCGCGGCCTCCTCCCAGGTGTGGTCCGCCACGAGCACCTGCGTGCCGTTGTTCACGCTCAGCAGGTCGCGCAGCTCCTGACGGATCTTCGTCGGGCCGGCGACGACCAGGCGGTCCCAGTGGCGCTTCTCCGCCGTCTCGCCCGTCTCGGTCGCGCTGTTCTTCAGGAACCGGTGCAGGTTCTCGTCGATCCGGCTCTCGAAGCTGTCGCGGTTCACGTGTCCGGACCCGGGGTGCTGCGGGTTGGTCCCCGACGGGCCCGACTTGATGTCGGCCAGCTGGGCGTCGGTCAGCTCGAACCCGTGGCTGGCCAGCTGCTCGACCTCCCCGTACTTCCACTCGAGGAGCCGGGTGCCCTTGCGATGTCCGACGACGATCCCGGCCGGACGTCCCTCGTCGACGGCGGCCACCAGCGGCCGCAGGTACGGACTCTCGTGCAGGATCACCCGCTCGCGGAAGGGCATCTGCAGGGCGATGCGTTCCGTTCGCCCGTCGGCGACGGCGACGAACAGCGCCCGCCCCCGGCCGTGGCCCTTCGCGTCGAGCAGCCAGTCGAGGTCGCCGCTGATCGCGTCGAGGCGGTCGTCGACCGCCTTCCAGCGATCGTGTGGACCCTCGTCGCGGACCCGCTGGCGCAGCTCACGGATCCGGTTGCGGATCTCGATCGGCGCCTTGGGCTGCGGATCCGCGGCCTGGTCCGGCGTGATGCCCACGTAGAACGAGAGCACCCCGACCTCGTCGCGGAGGCCGGTCAGGTTCTGGAATGTTGTCTCATCGAGCGTCATGTGCCTCACCATAACCAGCGACGGAGGCGCGCGCTGCCCCAACCCGCTGCCCCCTCGCACGGGGGGCGTGTCGACGGGTCAGGGAACGATCGGGCAGACGCTAGGGTCCACCGCATGTTTCCCCGTGCCTTCCGCGTCGCCCGGATCGGCGGTGTCAACGTCCGCATCGACCCGTCCTGGGTGCTGATCCTGCTGCTCGCGCTGTGGAGCTTCTACCAGCAGTTCAGCGTGGGACGGTCGCGGCACATCGCTGACGCGTCCGTCATGGCCCTGGCGGCGGCGTTGCTGTTCCTCGGTTCGGTGCTCGCGCACGAGCTCGGGCACGCCCTCGAGGGACGCCACCGCGGCGTGGAGGTGACCGGGATCACGCTGTTCCTCTTCGGTGGCGTGACCGAGATGCGTCACGACTCGACGGGCCCACGAGAGGAGTTCGTGCTCGCGGCGGTCGGGCCCTGGATCTCCTTCACGCTGGCCGCTGTCTTCGGGGTCACGGCGACGGCGCTGCAGCAGGGGCTCGGGTGGTCGGACGCGGCGACGGTGCTCGGCACGCTCGGGTGGATCAACCTGCTCCTCGGCCTGTTCAACCTGGTGCCCGCCGCACCGCTGGACGGCGGCCGCGTGCTGCGTGCCGCCGTGTGGGCCGTGACCCGCAACCGGTCGCGTGCGATCAAGGTCGCCGCCTGGGCCGGGCAGGGGCTCGCACTGGTGCTGTTCGCGCTCGCCGTACGGGCGGTGCTCGTGAGCCCGCAGGCGCTGTTCCAGGCGGTCTGGGCCGTGTTCGTCGGGTGGTTCCTGTGGCGGGCCGCCACTGCCGAACGGCGGGAGGCGGAGATGGATGGCCTCGTCGCCTCCCGGACGGTTCGCTCGATCACCGTCGCCTCGCCGCCGTCGGTCCGCAGCGACCTCCCGCTGGCGCGCACCGCCGACATCATGGCGGCGAGCCCCGGCTTCGAGGTCTTCCCGGTCGTCGAGGGCACGACCATCGTCGGCGCCGTCCGCCTCACCGAGGTCATGGAGGTCGATCCCCACGACCGCGAGCTGCGCGTGAGCGCCGACGTGATGCACCCGATCGACGCGATCCCCCGTATCGACATCGACGCCCCGCTCGAGTCGCTGCTCGTTCGCCTCCACGACGCCCCCCTCGTCGCGGTCACCGGAGACGGCCGGATCCAGCAGCTGCTGTCCGAGGGCCAGGTCGACGAGGCCCTGGAGCGTCTGCACGCGATGGCCCATCCGCCCCACCTGCGCACACGTGCGACGTGATGCGCCGCGCGTTCTACCTCGCCTCCCTGCTCGTCACGCTGTGGGCGACGGTCTACGTGCCGATGCCGCTGATCGAGTATGCGCCGGGCGGCGCCTACTCGGTCCCGCCACTGGTCCATGTCACCGAGCACCCGGTGACTCCCATCAACGGCGACCTGCGCCTGCTGACCGTCAGCGTGCTGCAGCCGAGCCTGGCCGAGAGCATCCAGGCGTGGATCTCGCCGGAGCGTGCCCTGCAGCCACGGGCCAACGTCATCCCGACGGGCGTCGACCGGACCACCTACTTCGAGGCCCAGCGGCGACAGTTCACCCGGTCGTTCGAGGTCGCGGCCGCGGTCGGCCTCCGGGAGGCGGGCTACGACGTGACCGTCGACACGGCGGCGCTCGTGGCCGGGGTGCTGCCCGGCGGGCCGGCCGACGGCGTCCTGCAGACCGGCGATCTCATCCGCGCGGTCGACGGTGAGCCGGTGCAGACCGCCGACGCCCTTGTCGCCGCCCTGCGCGACCTGACACGCGGCCAGCGCGTGCCGCTCACGATCGAGCGGGGCGACGAGACCTCGCAGGTGACCGTCGCCGCCGGACAGGTCGCCGACATGGACCACCCGGGGCTGGGCATCCTCGTCGAGACCATCGCGAACGACATCACGCTGCCCTTCCCCGTCACCCTCGAGCAGACCCAGATCGGCGGCCCGTCCGCGGGGATGATGATCGCGCTGACGACCTACGACCTCGTCAGCGACGAGGACCTGGCCGCGGGCCGGGTCATCGCCGGCACGGGCACCCTCGACCTCGAGGGACGGGTGGGTCCCATCGGCGGGATCGAGGAGAAGGTGGTCGCCGCCGAGCAGGCCGGCGCGACGGTCTTCCTCTCGCCCGCATCGCAGGCCGAGGCCGCCGCCACGGCGGCCGGACCCCGGATCCGGGTGATCCCGGTGGACACGGTCGAGGGCGCGATCAGGTCGCTGCGAGTGGCTCCTGACGCGCCGGCTGGCAGCGACTGAGGAAGTTGCCGAGCAGTCGCATCCCCGAGGTCGTCAGCACCGACTCCGGGTGGAACTGCACCCCTTCCACGTCGAGCTCCCGGTGCCGCAGCCCCATGACGAGCCCGTCCGAGGTCTCGGCCGTCACCTGCAGCACCGCCGGGAGGCTGTCCCGGTCGACGACGAGGGAGTGGTAGCGGGTCGCGTCGAAGGGCACCGGAAGGTCGGCGAAGACCCCGCTGCGGCGGTGGTAGATCTTGCTCGTCTTGCCGTGGACGAGCACCGGCGCCGGCACGATCCGGCCACCGTAGACGGCACCGATGCACTGGTGGCCGAGGCACACACCGAGCACCGGGCGAAGTCCCGCCACCGCCCGGACGAGATCGTTGGACAGCCCCGCGTCGTCGGGCGTCCCCGGTCCGGGGCTGATCACGAGCCCGTCGGGGAGGGACGCGAGCACCTCGTCGACGGTGAAGCGGTCGTTGCGCACGACCTCGACCTCGGCCCCGAGCTCACCGAGCTCCTGTGCGAGGTTGTAGGTGAAGGAGTCGTAGTTGTCGACGATCAGCAGCCGTGCCATCAGGCGCCCGCCCGGTCGCCGTCGGCGGCGTCGGTCGCGTCGGCGGCGTCGGTGGCCTCAGCGGCATCCTCGCGGGCGGCGGCCTCCTCGGCCCGGAGCTCTCTGCGCAGCATCTTGCCCGTCTTCGTCTCCGGGAGCTCGTCGCGCACCTCGTAGGCGCGCGGGACCTTGTAGCCGCTCAGGTGCTGGCGGCAGTGGGCGTCGAGCTCCTCGGCGGTGACCCGCGGCCCCTCGCGCAGGACGACGTAGGCCTTCACCGTCTCGCCGCGGTAGGGGTCGGGCAGACCGACGACGACGACCTTCTCGACCATCGGGTGCCGGTAGAGGACGTCCTCGACCTCGCGTGGGTAGATGTTGTGGCCGCCGGACAGGATGATGTCCTTGCGCCGGTCCACGATCTCGAAGTAGCCGTCGTCGCTCATCACGGCGATGTCACCGGTGAGCAGCCACCCGTCGCGCAGGACCTGTCCGGTCTCCTCGGGCTGGTGCCAGTAGCCCGCCATCACCTGCGGGCCGTGGACGACGAGCTCGCCGCGCTCGCCCGCCGGCAGCACCCGCGTCGGCTCCTCCGGGTCGACGACGACGGCCACGGTGTCGGTGACCGGCAGGCCGATCTTGCCGCGCACCGAGCGGCCGTAGATCGGGTTGGCGTGGGTCAGCGGGCCGGCCTCCGACAGGCCGTACCCCTCGCGCAGCCGTGCCCCGCCGGTGATCTCCTCGAAGCGGCGGGAGACCTCCTCGGGCAGGGGAGCCGCTCCGGACACACACGCCCGGATCGACCGCAGGTCGTAGCTGCCCGCGTCGGGGTGATCGATGATCGCCCGGTACATCGTCGGCACGCCGGGGAAGAGCGTCGGCCGCTGGCTGTCGATGAGTCCGAGCGCCGTCTCCGCGTCGAAGCGTGCCATCAGCACGAGCGTGGCTGCGGACAGCATCGCGGTGAACATGCCGAGCGTCAGCGCGTAGATGTGGAAGAACGGCATGGCCGCGAGGATCCGCTCCTTGCCGGCGCGCATGTCGGGTACCCACAGGCGCGCCTGGAAGCTGTTGGCGACGAGGTTGCCGTGGGTCAGCATGACGCCCTTGCTGACGCCGGTCGTCCCACCCGTGTACTGCAGCAGCGCCAGGTCGTGGGCGGTGACCGGTGCCTGCCGCGCGATCGGGGCGGCGGCCTCGACGAGGTCGGCGAAGGAGAGCGCCTCGTCCCGGGTCGTGACCCGCCGGTAGGTGCCCGACCGGCGCGCCAGGAGGGGGAAGAGCAGACGCTTGCGTCGCGGGAGCCACTCCTCGAGCCCGGTCGCGATCACGTGCCGGAGTGCCGGGAGCCGGGCACGCACCGCGTTCAGCCGCGGCAGGGTGGCGGCCAGGCACAGCGCGACCGCGCAGCAGCTGTCGGCGAGCTGGCCCTGCAGCTCGTCCTCCGTGTACTGCGGGTTGACCTGGACCACCACGGCGCCGAGCCGAAGGACCGCGAAGGTCGCGATCACGTTCGCGGGGATGTTCGGCAGCACGATCCCGACCGTGTCGCCCTTGGACACGCCGAGATCGGCCAGCGCGGTCGCGAGTCGGTCGACCTGGTCGAGGAGCTCGGCGTAGGTCAGCTCGGCGCCCTCGAAGTGGACGGCGACGAGATCCGGGAAGTCGCGGGCGGCGTCGTCGAGGAACCGCGTCAACGGGACGTCGGGGTACCGGTAGGTCGGCGGGACCCCCGGCGGGTACGACGCGAGCCACGGCCGCTCGATGCTGGCCGGGTCTGGCATCCGGCCGCTGCCTCCGGCGGAGGAGGGGGCCGAGTTCGGCTGGGACACGCTGCTCTTTCTGACCGACACCGGGTCGGACGGCCGAGTCTACCCCGCGGCCGGTTCCGGGCCGCCGGCCCGGCATACTCGTCGCCGACGTGCACCCCCGATCCGTCTCAGGAGCCGTCGTGACCGTGCCGCCAACACAGCTGCAGCGCCTCGCCGCCCTGGTGGACGACGCGCTGACGGCGTATCTCGACCGGGCCCTGCCCCGGGTCCTCGATCTGCACCCGTCGCTGGCGCCGCTCACCGAGGAGCTGCGTGCCTTCGTGACCGGCGGCAAGCGCCTGCGGCCGGCGCTGCTGCTGCTCGGCTACGAGGCGGCCGGCGGCCGGGAGGTCGCCGCGGTGATGGGACCCGCGCTCGCGCTCGAGCTGCTGCACACCTGCGCACTGCTCCACGACGACATCATCGACGCCGCGCCGACGCGCCGGGGACGGCCGACCGCCCACCGCGTCTTCGCCGAGCAGCATGCGGCCGCCGGCTGGGCCGGCGACGCGGGGCACTACGGCGCGTCGGTCGGCATCCTGCTCGGCGACCTCGCGTTCGTGCAGGCGGACGAGCTGTTCATCGACGCGGACGTGCCCGCCGGCCGGCTGCTGGCCGCCATGCGCCGCTTCACGACGCTGCGGGAGGAGGTGATGGCCGGCCAGTACATCGACCTGTACGCCGCCACGAGCCGACAGGCCTCCCGGGAGCTCGCGCTCGCCGTCGCGACGTACAAGTCGGGGCGCTACTCGGTGGCGCGTCCCCTCGAGATCGGGGCGTGTCTGGCCGGGGCCGAGGCGTCGCTCGTCGAGGGCCTCGCCCGGTTCGGTGGCCCGCTCGGGCGCGCGTTCCAGATCGGCGACGACCTGCTCGGGGTCTTCGGGCAGGAGGCGGAGACGGGCAAGTCCGCCGCGTCGGACCTCGTCGAGGGCAAGCGGACGCTGCTCGTCGCAGAGACGGTCGAGCGGCTCGACGACGCCGAGCGCGCCGAGTTCCTGGAGCTGCTCGGGAACCCGGCGCTCAACGTCGCCGGCGCGGACCGGTGCCGTCAGCTCATGCGCGGATCCGGCGGGCTCGCCGCCACACGGCGGGTGCTGAAGGACTCGGTCGACGAGGCGCTCGACGCCCTCGCCGGCCTGCCGCTGGCGCCCGACTCGCAGGTCGCGCTGGAGGAGGTCGCAGCCTTCATGGCCGACCGCCGCGCCTGACGGTCAGGCGGTGGCGCCGTCGGCGCCGGGGATCGCGGGCAGCGACTGGTGGTTGCCGATGGTCGGGTTCTCGAGGCGACGCTCGACGCGCGGGAAGAGCCAGGTGAAGAGGAACACGAGCAGGACCGCCGCGGCGACGAGCACGAGGAGGGCCCGCAGCGCGAGACGCAGACGGCGCGTCCAGGGGCTGATGTCCGACTCGGTCCGGCTCATGAGGTCGGGGTCGGCGTCGCGGCCTCGCCCGTGTCCAGCTGCGCGAAGACGATGAACCGCTGCGCCGCGGAGAAGCGCGGGTGACACGTGGTCAGCGTGAGGGTGGGCTGGCCGTTGCCGAGCGGGTCGCTGCCCACGACCCAGAGCTCGTGCGGGCTGACGACCGTGGTCTTGGCGACGGTGTAGACCCACTCGTGCTGGCCGCGGTCGACGACATGGATCTGGTCCCCGGCCCGCAGGTCGTCGAGGTGGTAGAAGGGCGCGCCGTAGGTCGTGCGGTGGCCGCTGACCGCGAAGTTGCCCGGCTGACCGGGGCCGGCCGTGTCGGGGTAGTGGCCGGGGCCGCGGCGCAGGTCGTCGAGGGAGACCCCCTCGACGACGAAGAGGGGATCCTTGTGCACGATCGGGTCCTGCTGGCCCGGCCGTGTGAACCACATGGCGGCGTAGGCGTCACCGGGGCTGACCGCCGGCGGCGCCGTGTCGGTGTTCGCCGGGTCCACCGTCTCGCCGGGCAGCGTCTCGCCGAGGCCGCCGTAGTCGAGCGTCCACTGCTGGAGCAGCTCGTCCTGTGCGTGGTCGGTCGTCAGGTTCGTGAAGAACATGAGGTACACGAGGTAGAGCAGGATCAGCACCCCGGCGCCGATGAGCGTCCAGCCGCTGAACCGTACGACCTTGCGCACGCTGGCCGCCTCCCTCGGATCGAACCCGTTCGCGCGGCCGCGACACCGCGCCCCGCGCCCCCGCGCGGGCAAGGGTAGCCTCCGGCCCCTGCTCTCGGGGCGCAGTCCGATAGTCTCGGACGGTGAGGTCCGCCGCCGAGGCCACCGACCTCACAGCCGCCCGCGCGTCGCCTTCCGCCCAGCCATCTGCCGAGGCTCGCCCCGATGCCGAAGAGCAAGCACCGCCGCAAGAACAAGGTCCGTCCCCGTCCCCGCAACGTCGAGGGACCGGTCAAGAAGCCGCCGCCGAGCCCCACGTGGGTGCCGGCGACCGGCGCGACGCTGCTGATCCTGGGCGTCATCGTGATCCTGCTCGGCTACCTGCCGGCGGTGGGGCGCTGGACCTCGGCCCACCTGCCCGGGCTCGGCAGCAACTGGCCGCTGGTCGGCGGGTTCGTCCTGCTGACGGCCGGTTTCGGCTTCCTGACGCGCTGGCGGTAGCCGCGGGGCAACGCGCACCAACCGGCGTCTGGGTCGGCTCGGCCCGCCGACCGACGCACGAACTGTGGATAACCTGCTCGCGCTGGGCGTGGGCGGGGCCCGTTATCCACAGTCGCTGTCCACATTGCTGTGGATAACCGATCGCTGCGGATCGTCGGCCCCCACGTCGGGCGCATCGGACCGCCGACACGGACCGCCGACACGGACCGCCGACACGGACCGAGCACGGACCGAGACACGGAGCGAGAAGCGATGCCCGTCTACGAGTACGTGTGCCGCGACTGCGGCGCCGAGAGCGACCGCATCGTCCCTCACGCCGAGGCGGACGCCGCCGGCCCGTGCCCGTCGTGTGGCGGAACCCGCCGCCGACGGTTCAGCCGCGTGGCGGTGAAGCTCGAGGGCTGGGGCTTCTCGCGCACCGACGGCATGGTGCCGGACCGGCCCGGAGGGCGAGGCGACTTCAAGACGGTCCGGGAGCGGGCGGAGAAGCTCGCCGACACCGGCGAGGTGTGAGCCGGATCACTCGCGGATCTGGTCGGAGACACCGTCGGCGAGGTCCCGGGTCGCGTCGCGGACCTTGTCGATGGCGGCGGTGAACTCCTGGGCCGCGGCGACGAACCGCCCCTCGTCGGGCAGGTGCGGGTGGGGCCGGGTGGGGGCTGAGTCCTTGGCCTGCTGAAGCTCGGCCCCGAGCTCGTCGAGCCGCGGCTCGGACCAGGCGTCCTTGAGCGCGGGGAAGAGATCGTCCTCCTCTTCCTCGTGGTGATGCTCGACCGTCTCGAGCAGCACCTCGGCGCGTGCGGAGAACCGCTCGTCGTCGAGGTCCATGTCGGTCAGCTCGTCGAGGAGGATCTTGAGCTGCCGGTGCTCCTCGAGCTTCTCGAGCACCTCGTCGCCGAAGGTGTCCGGATCCTGCGGGGCCAGCTCCTCACGGATGGCGGGGAAGAGCACCCGCTCCTCGATCGCCATGTGCCGCGCCAGCTCGGCGGTGACGTTGTGGAGGAGGTCCCGACGCTCCGTGCCGTCCTCGCTCTCCTTGAGCCGGTCGATCAGGTCTTCCATCTCCCGATGCTCGGCGGTCAGGAAGGAAACGGCGTCCATGGTGCTCCTCGTGCTCGGTGTCCTTCCACCGTAGGCAGGTCCGCCCCGACGGTCGGCGGGGGCGGCCGGCCGGTCGGCCATGCGCCCTTTCGACGGCGGTCGGGCCGGTGTCGGGGGTCGCCCTTCGGCCGGGGAGGCCCCCCGAGAACGCCGTACGTTCGTGCTGACAGCCCTTCTGCACCCCACCCCTTCCGCACCCCATAGGGAGACCACGATGCTGGCGGCGACGGCGATCACGATCCCGAAGGACCTCGGTCTGACGTGGCGCGCCACCTGGATCGGGGTCGTCTCGGGGGTCGGGATCTACCTCACCGTGCTCGTCGTGACGCGGGTGCTCGGGCAGCGCAGCCTGAGCACGATGTCGTCCTACGACTTCCCGGTCACCGTGGCCATCGGCGCGATCGTCGGCCGCACCGCGCTGGCGAAGACGTCACTGCTCGGCGGCGTCGTCGCGCTCGTGACCCTGTTCCTCGCCCAGTCGGCGGCGTCGTGGCTGCGCAACCACGGCCTGCTCAAGGTCATCGACGAGGAGCCCATCCTCGTGATGGCCGGCCCGAGGATCCTGTCCGACAACCTGCGGCGGGCGCGGCTCAGCGAGGCCGACCTGCTCGAGAAGCTGCGGATGAACGGCGTCGACGCAGCTCGGACAGGTTCGGTTCGCCGTCATGGAGCGCAGCGGCGGAATCAGCGTCGTGACCGGCGACGACCCGGTCGACGACGAGCTGCTCCAGCACGTCGTCGGTGCCGACGAGCTCATCGCCGGCTGAGCCTCGCCTCGGATCGACGCGAGGCTCGGGCATGCGGCGCGACCGGGAGCTCGCCAAGTCCGAAGCGCAGCTGGCCGGGCAGGTCAGCTGCTGAGGATCTCGGTGCGCTCGTGCATCACCATGCCACAGTGGCGCAGGGGCTTGCCGGTGCCGCGCACCACCAGCAGCGCCTCGGTGCCGCACTCCTCGCACCAGTAGAGAACCCGCTCGTCGGCCTCGACCGGCGCCGGCGCTTCCGCGGGAACACCGCTTGCCTGGCCGCCGTGCACCATGGAGCGCAGCATCGCGACCGCCCAGCGGAAGAGGGCGAGCCCGAGGAGAGGCGCGAGGACCCACTTCCAGCCCGCGACCTGGCCGACGAACACCGCGACGAGCAGCGCGACGGCGGCGAGGACGTAGGTCATCAGCCGACCCGTTCGATCACGGTGGCGTTCGCCATGCCGCCGCCTTCGCACATGGTCTGGAGGCCGTAGCGTCCACCCTGCTGCTCGAGGGCGTGCACGAGCGTGGTCATGAGCTTCGCGCCGGATGCGCCGAGCGGGTGCCCGAGCGCGATGGCGCCGCCGTTGACGTTCACCTTGGCCAGGTCGGCGCCCGTCTCCTTCTGCCAGGCGAGCACGACGGGCGCGAAGGCCTCGTTGACCTCGAACACGTCGATGTCGTCGATGTCGAGCCCGGCGCGCTCGAGCACCTGCGCCGTGGCCGGGATGACGCCGGTCAGCATGTAGATCGGGTCGTCCCCCGCGACGGCGAAGCTGTGGAACCGGGCGCGGATCGGCAGGCCGAGGGCCTCGGCCTTCTCGCGCTCCATGATGAGCAGCGCAGCAGCGCCGTCGGAGATCTGCGAGGCGTTGCCGGCGTGCACGACCCAGTTGATCTGGGGGAAGCGCTCGGACATCTCGTCGGACTGGAACGCCGGCTTGAGCCTGGCCAGGCTCTCGACGGTGGTGCCGGGGCGGATGCCCTCGTCGACGGTGAGCTCCTCGACCGACCCGTCCTCGCGGGTGACCTTGACCGGGAGGATCTCGTCGGCGAAGCGGCCGGTCTCGGTGGCCTCCTGCGCCAGCCGGTGCGAGCGGGCGGAGAACTCGTCGAGCTGCTCGCGCGAGAGGCCCCACTTGGCGGCGATGAGCTCGGCGGAGATGCCCTGCTGGACGAGGCCCTCCTCGTAGCGGTTCAGGATCGTGTTCCCGAAGGCGTTCTTGCCCATGGTCGAGGAGAACATCGGCACGCGGCTCATGACCTCGACACCGGCGGCGACGGCGACGTCGTAGGCGCCGGCGATGACGCCCTGGGCGGCGAAGTGGGCGGCCTGCTGGGAGGACCCGCACTGCCGGTCGATGGTGGTGGCGGGCACGGTCTCGGGCAGCCCGGCGGCGAGCACGGCGTTGCGGCCGACGTTGAAGGACTGCTCACCGGCCTGGGACACGCAGCCGGTGATCACGTCATCGATCAGCGTCGGGTCGATGCCGGTGCGGTCCACGAGCCCGCGCAGCGTCTCGGCGAGCAGGTCCACGGGGTGCCAGCCGGACAGCGCACCGCCGGGCTTGCCCTTGCCGACGGGGGTACGGACGGCCTCGACGATGACGGCTTCACGCATGGGGGCTCCTTGGGGGAGGGATGGCCTGCAGGGTATCGACGCCTCGCGCGACGCCGGGAACGGGAGGTCGCGATCCGTCTCGCCGTTTCAGTGGCGGGCGCGCCACTCGTCGGGCCAGGCGTCGTCGCCGAAGTGCCAGGCGTCGCGGCGGTAGACCATGGCGTGCAGGCTCGCGAGCCGGCGTTCCTGGGCGCGCAGCTCGATGAGGTAGGAGCCGGTGCGACGCCCGCAGACCCGCTCCCACGCCTCGGCGACGACGTTGGCCTCCGGGTCGGGGCTGTTGTGGAAGTGGACGTTCACGCTCAGGGCCACGGCCTGTCGTCCCCACGAGTTCGAGGCCACCGCGAAGGCCATGTCACCGATCGCGAACAGGGCACCGCCGTGCACGAGTCCGGCGAAGTTCTGCTGCGACCCGCCGGGTACCCAGCTCACGCGCGCCCAGCCGCCGCCCCAGTCCAGCAGCCGGGCGCCCATCGCACCGGCGAACCGGTCCGAGCGGAACATCGCGTCGAGCCGGTCACGGTTCGGATGCTCGAGTGGCTCAGGATCAGGTTGCTGGGTCATCGCTCCTCGCTTGCAGTCTCGTGACCACGCGGTCGAAGACGTCGCGCGGCTGGCAGCCGGGAACGAGGAACCTGTCCTCGAAGAGCCAGGCGGGCGTCCCCGCAACGCCCGCATCCAGGCCCCGCTCCCGCCAGCGGTCGACCGCCGTGGACGTCTCCCCCGCCGCATGGGCCGTAGCGGCACCCTCCGCGTCGCCACCCGTGCCCGCGACGATCTCGAGGACGGTCGTCCGGTCGCCGATGTCGCGGCCGTCTCCCCAGTAGGCCACGAACAGCGCCCGATGGACGGCGTCGAACGCCGCGGGGTCGTGGCGACGGATCCACTCGGCGACCTCGAGGGCGACGCGCGTGCGGGGGATGCGGTCCGGGAGCTCGAACGGGAGGCCGGTGCCGGCCAGCATGCTGCGGAACTGCTGTTCGACGGCCGACTCCCGGCCGCGATAGACACGATCCGTCGAGGTTCCCTCGGGCGGGATCTCGGGGTGCAGGTCGAATGGCACCCACGTCACCTCGACGTTGTGGGTCTGTTCGAGGTGGGCGGACCGGTCCAGGCCCGCGTAGCACCACGGTCAGAGGTAGTCGGACCAAACCGTCACGTGCATCGCGCGTCTCCGTCGACAGCGGACGTTGTCGCTGTCGACGCTATCGGGGGGTCCGGCCGGACGGGGGGCGACGGCGGGGTCGGCTGGACGGGAGCGTCTCAGCCGGACGCCGCGGCGGAGGAGACGAGCCCCTCGAGGTCGGTCTGCCGGTTCGCGATCAGCGACCATCCGATGGTGACGGTGACGGAGGCGAGCAGTGCGCCGGCGAACGGCGCGAGCGGCGTGGCGCCGCCCTCGAACGTCACCACGCCCAGCGCGTCGCCGAGCGTCGTGGTCGTGAGGACGGCGGCGACGACCGCGCCGACGAGCCCGGCGGCGATGCCGGCGAGCGCGGCCCCGGGGGTGGTCCGGCGCCACAGCCCGAGCAGGACGGGCGCGACGATCGCGGCGGCGAGCAGGTCGGCGACGAGGAACAGGCGCAGCACCGAGTAGCCCTGCACGGCGACGAGTGCGGCCGGCACCACGAGCACGACCGTGGCGACCCGGGCGCCGGTGAGGTTCAGGGACGGCCGCTCGGCGACCACGAGCGCCGCCAGGGCGTTCTCGAGCGAGTCGACGGAGGACGCGACGAGGCCCACACCGAGGGTGAGCACGAGGGCGAGCACCCAGGTGGGCAGGCCGGTCAGCAGGGAGAAGAAGGGCACGGCGGGGTCGCCGAGGTCGACGCCGGCGGCGACCGCGAGCGTGCCGGCGAGCCCGGCGGCGCTCACCATCAGCGCGACGAGGACCGCGGAGACGCCGACGCCGATCGCCAGCGACCGGCTGTCGCGGGCGGCCCAGACCCGTTGCCAGTTCCCGTGGTTGAGCATCTCGGCGGCCGTCACGGCGACGACGAGCGTGATGCTGGACTCGACGCCGGTGCGGTGCACCGTGACGAGCCCGGTGTCGCCCAGCGCGCCAGGGGCGAGGTGGGTGGCCGCGAGCACCGACCAGCCGGCGACCACGGCGAGGCCGAGCACGAGCCATGCCTGCCAGCGGTCGGTGATGATCGAGGCGCGCAGCCCGCCGTAGGCGGTGTAGGCGAGGGTGACGACCACGACGGCGGCGATGGTCACGCCGGGGCCGATGCCGGCGAGCAGGCCGCCGACGCTGCCGATCGCGGTCAGCTCGGCCACGAGGTAGGTCGCCATGTAGCCGATGGCGACCGCGGTGACGGTCGCGTGGACGGTGCGGCCGAACCGGGTCTTCATGAAGCCCATGAAGCTGACGCCGTCGGGCAGCAGCCGACGCACCCGCGGGCCGAGGATGCCGAAGAGGACGAGCGGTGCGGCGGAGGCGAGGCCGTACCCGATGGCCGCGTCGGCGCCGACGAACGCGCCGACCTCCGCCGGCGAGAAGAGGATCCAGGCGCCGAGCCCGGAGGCGGCCAGCGACAGGCCGAGCGACAGCCCGGACTGACTGTTGCGGGCCACGAGATAGTCGTCGAGGCCCTCGTCGCTGCCCTTCGCCCGGAAGCCGACGACGGCGAACGCCGCCAGCGTGGCGCACAGGACGACGAGACCGATGGTGGTGGTGATCATGGACGCGCTCCCTCCGCCGGCATGACCCGGATCAGGTTCCCACGGGGTTTCGCGCCCGCCTGGCGCGCTCTCAGTCCGAGGCTCGTTCGGACACCCCTGGCGTCGTGCAGAGCGGAGCCTACAGCCAAGGGCGGTGGCCGTCGCCGGCCACCGCCCTGTGCTGTTGCTCGGGTCCTCAGGCGATCTCGGGGACGTGCGACATCGCCTCGGCGACCTTCGCCTCGGGGTACTCGTAGTCCTCGAGCTCGCCCTTGAAGTAGGCGTCGTAGGCGCCCATGTCGAAGTGGCCGTGGCCGGAGAGGTTGAAGAGGATGACCTCCTCGGAGTTCTCCTCCTTGCAGCGCAGGGCCTCGCGGACGACCTGCGCGATGGCGTGCGTCGGCTCGGGAGCAGGGACGATCCCTTCGGTGCGGGCGAACAGGACCGCCTGCTCGAAGCACTCGAGCTGGTTGATGGCCGAGGCCTCGAGCATGCCGAGCTCGTTGATGTGGCTGAGCAGCGGCGCCATCCCGTGGTAGCGCAGGCCGCCGGCGTGGATCGGGTCGGGCACGAAGTCGTGGCCGAGCGTGTGCATCTTCATGAGCGGGGTCAGGCCGACGCTGTCCCCGAAGTCGTAGCGGTACTGCCCCTTCGTGAACGACGGCGACGCGGCGGGCTCGACGGCGACGAGCCGGGCGTTCATGCGGCCGGCCAGGTTCTCGCGCAGGAAGGGCAGGATCATGCCGCCGAGGTTCGACCCGCCGCCGCTGCAGCCGATGATGACGTTGGGCGCGCGCTCGCCCGCCATGTCGAGCTGCTTCAGCGACTCCTCGCCGATGACCGTCTGGTGCAGCAGCACGTGGCTGAGCACGCTGCCGAGGGAGTAGTTGGTGTCCTCGCTCTTCGCGGCGACCTCGACGGCCTCGCTGATCGCGATGCCGAGACTGCCGGTCGAGTCGGGATGCTCGGACAGGATCTTGCGTCCCGCTTCGGTGAGCTCCGTGGGACTCGGATGGATCGTCGCGCCCCAGGTCTCGATGAGCGAGCGGCGGTAGGGCTTCTGCTCGTACGAGACCTTCACCATGAAGACCTCGACCTGGATGTCGAACTGCGTGCCGGCGAACGCGAGCGCGCTGCCCCACTGCCCGGCGCCGGTCTCGGTGGAGAGCTTGTGGATCCCCGCGTCGGCGTTGTAGTAGGCCTGCGCGACGGCGGTGTTCGGCTTGTGCGAGCCGGCGGGGCTGACGCCCTCGTACTTGAAGTAGATGCGCGCGGGCGTACCGAGCGCCTTCTCGAGGCGGCTTGCCCGGACCATCGGCGTCGGCCGCCACATCTTGTAGACGTCACGGATCGCGTCGGGGATCTCGATGTACTGCTCGGCCGAGACCTCCTGCTTGATGAGCTCCATGGGGAACAGCGGGGCGAGGTCCTCGGGGCCGGCCGGCTGCTTCGTCCCCGGGTGCAGTGGCGGGGGTGGCGGCTCGGGAAGGTCGGCCACGACGTTGTACCAGCGAGTCGGGATCTCGCTCTCGGGGAGGATGATCTTCGTGTCGTCTGACATGTGCCGTCGCCTTTCGAACCGCGGTGGATGACCGTGGACGCCCGCTAGGGTGGCCGGACAGTGACCGGTGCACCGGTCGGTGCGCGGCGGGCGCTGCGCCGTGGAGCACGGCCAACCTACACCGATTTCTTGACGTTCGTCACGGTTTCGCCATGATGCGCAGGACTGCGCGCATGGCGCGTCTCGGCGAGGGAGGAGGCATGGGGCGAGCAACCGACCGGTTTCCGGCCGAGGCGGCACGGGCGGCCGGCGCCCTGTCGCACGTGACCGTCGTGCGGGGTCCGGCACGGCTGCCCGAGGGCTGGGAGGCGGTGTGCCGGCGCGCGGCGTCGGGTCTCGGGGTGGACCTGGAGATCCTCGAGGCGGCGACGGTCCCCGCGATCGTGGATGCGATCGGTCGGGCGCCGGAGCGCTCCCAGGGCGTGGTGCTGCACGCGGGCGCGTTCGACGGCTCGGTCACCGTCGCCGCGGCCGTCGCGCGGTGCCCCCTGCCCGTCGTGCACGTCGACGTGGAGGAGCTGGCACGCCCCGGCGGCGCCGTCCGCGCCTCGGCGCTGCGAGCGATCCACGGCCGGGGTCGCCGCGGGTTCGCGTGGGCACTGCGGTTGCTGGCCGCCCGCGTCGGCCGGCCCGCGCCGAGCATCCTGCGTTACGGCACCACCAGCGCCCAGATCGTCGAGCTGCGCCGGCCCGAGGGGGATGCGGTCCGGCCCTGCGTCGTCCTGCTGCACGGCGGGTTCTGGCTCCACGCCTGGGAGCGCGACCTCGTGGAGGGGCTGGCGGTCGATCTCGTCGATCGGGGCTGGGCGACCGCGAACGTCGAGTACCGGCGGCTCGGGCCCACCGGCGGCGGGTGGCCACAGACCTTCGCCGACGTCTCCTCGGCGCTGGAGCGGCTCGGGGAGGTGGCCGGCGAGCACCGGCTCGACCGCGACCGGTGCGTCCTCGTCGGGCACTCCGCGGGCGCGACGCTGGCGCTCTGGGCGGCGACCCAGCGGGCCGACGTCCGGCGGGGCCTCGCCCAGGCGCCGTCCGCGGCACCGCTCACGCCGAGGGGGATCGTGTCGCTGGCCGGCGTCCTGGACCTCGCCGCGGCAGCCGTGGCCGATCTCGGGGACGGCGCGGTGCGGTCCATGCTGACGGACATCGCGGAGAACGTCGGGACCGACGTCGACCCGGTCCTGCTCGCCTCCCCGGTTGCCCGGATCCCGCTCGGGGTGCCCGTCGTCGCGGTGCACGGCGCGGCCGACGAGGTGGTGCCGCCCGAGCTGACGGCCTCCTTCGTCGCTGCGGCGGCGGAGGCCGGCGACGACGTCACATGGGTCGACGTCCCCGACGACACCGATCACTTCACCGTCATCGACCCGGCGTCGCGCGCATGGCAGGCGACGGCGGCGGCCATGGACCGGTTCCGCTGAGCCGGTCCACGAGCCGGTCGATGTCGGCCTCCTCGTGGTAGACCCCGAGCCCGATCCGCAGCCGGTCGCCCCGGTGGTCGACGACCACGTGACGGACCGCCAGCGCGTCGTCGATCGCGGCCGCCCGGGGCGACGCGAACGTGAGGAAGTGCCCCCGGTCGCTCACCGCGTCGCGGCCCGGGACGAGCGACTCGACGGGCAGCACGTCGAGGTGCGCCTCGGTGAGCCGGTCCAGCAGGAGGCTCTGCAGACGGCCGACGTGACGGTGGATCATCGGCACGTCGACCCCTCCGTCGTCGAGCCAGCGCTGGACCGCGTTGAACCGGTACCAGCCGGTCGGGTCGAAGGTCGCCCCGAGGAACCGCGACCCGTCGGCGGCGTAGGTCACCCGGTCACCGCCGTCGGCCAGCGACGAGAACCCGGCGTACCAGCCGGTGTCGGCCGGGCGCGGGGCGTAGCCCGGCGGGCAGTGCATGAACACGGCGCCCTCGCCAGCCATCGCGTACTTGTAGCCGCCGGCGAGGTAGAAGGCCCGGTCCTCGACCGCCGAGAGGTCGGTCGGCAGAGCCATGAACCCGTGGTAGCCGTCGATCACGACGAACGTCTCGGGGTCGGGGACGGCACGCGCGATCCCCGACAGATCGGCCAGCACGTAGCCCGAGTCGAAGTGCACCTGGCTGACGAACACGAGGTCGTGACCGCCGTGGGCCGCGGCCGATGCGAGACGCTCCGGGAACGTTTCGAAGGGCTGTGCCGGCACCCGCTCGACGGTCACGAGCCCGTCCTCCGCGTAGCGGCGCAGCTGGCGCTCGAACGAGTGGAACTCGGCGTCGGTCGTCAGCACCCGCGCCGGCGTCGGCAGCGCCGAGAACAGCCGCACGACGAGCTCGTGCGTGTTCGGGGCGACCGCGATCGTCGTCGGGTCCGACAGCCCGAGACGGCCGGCGATGTGCCGCTGCGCCTCGGGCAGCACCTCCCCCATGACGTGATCCCACTTGCCGTCGTGGCGGCGTGCCGCGTCGAGCCAGGCCTGCTGCTGCGCCGCGAAGGTCACGTCCGGCCAGGGATGGTGGCTGTGTGCTGCGGCGTGCAGCCGGTCGGGGTCGCTGTCGAGGAACCGGGAGAAGCCGTCGGCGAGCATCAGGCGGCACCGAACCGGAACTGCATCTGCTCGCGCACGTGGGGCGGCAGCTCCGGGAGCTCGGAGCGCGGGATGGCGAAGGTCGACAGCTCGAAGAGATCGCTGAAGACCTTGTGGCGGTCGGCGGCGGCCTGCAGGTACCGGTGGCCGCTCGTGCCGCCGGTGCCGATCTTGCCGCCGATCATGCGGTGGACCATGAGCGCGTGACGCTGCCGCCAGGCGGTGAAGCCCTCGTCGATGTCGACGAGCGCGGTGATGAGCCGGAAGGGCATGGCGACGGCCGGCTCGTCGCGGTAGAGGCTGATGAAGAGCGCCGCGAGGAACGCCTCCCGCGAGATGCGCCGGTCACCCTTCGCCGCGAGCTCGGCGTACCGGTCGGCGTCGAAGAGCGACTCGAACGTCTGCGCGGTGCTCTCGAAGGCGGCGAGCTGCTCGGCGCGCGACGCCTCGTCGAGGGTCGGGTTCGCGGCGATCGTGGCCCGGTCGCGCTCGATCATCCGGTCGACCGCGTCGCGGTAGGCGGCCCAGAACTCGAACTCGCCGGCATGGAGGAAGGGGGTCCGCTCGAGCCAGCGCTCGACGTGATCGAGGAGCGACGGCTCGGCTTCCGAGGCCTCGAGGCGCCGGACGTGGGCGGCGTCGAGCACGGCCGTGTAGACGTTGCCGCGGATCTTGAGCCGCTGGTCGGCGGGCAACCCGAGCATGTTCTCGATGAGCCGGAACTGCACCGACTGGAACCCCGAGGCGGGCACGAGGTAGTCGCGGAAGTCGAGGAAGTCGAGGGGCGTCATCGTCTCGAGCACCTCGAGCTGGGTGATCAGCAGCCGCTGGATCTCGGTGATCCGCTCGAGGCGGGCGACGACGGTGCCCATCTGCTTCTCGTCGACGCTGTCCTGGCCCATGGTGGCGTTGACGGCGTCGAGCTCCCACAGGATCTGCTTGAACCAGAGCTCGTAGGCCTGGTGGACGATGATGAACAGCATCTCGTCGTGGGCCTCGTCGCCGGCCTTCGCGGACTCGAGCTGCTGGGCGCCGAGCAGCCGGTCGAGCTGGAGGTAGTCCCAGTAGTAGATGCCGTCGCCCGTCACGTGTCCTCCTTGGGGTCCTCGCCCCGGCCCGCTCCCGCGAGACCGACCTCGGCCCGGGCCCGCAGCGCTCGCCGGTTCACCTTGCCGAGGTGGGTGCGCGGGAAGTCCTCGACGACGTGGATGACCCGGGGATGCTTGTACGCGTCGAGCCGGTCGAGCGCGAACTGCTTCAGCTCGTCGGCGATGCGGTCGGTCGGCTCCTTCACGGTGACGAACGCGACCGGCTTGAGCAGGCCGTCGGCGTCAGGCGCACCGATGACGACCGCATCGACCACCTGCTCGTGCTCGAGCAGGCACGACTCCACCTCGGCGGGCATCAGCCACTTGCCCTTGACCTTGATGGCGTCGTCGCCGCGGCCGACGTAGGTCACGTACCCGTCGGCGTCCATCCGCACGAGGTCGCCGGTGACGACCCACTCGCCGCGGAAGACCTCCTTCGTCTTCGCCATGTTGCGCCAGTAGCCGATGGCGCGCGAGTCGCCGGCCACCCACAGCTGCCCGACCTCGCCGTCCGGCAGCCGGGTGCCGTCGTCGTCGCGGACCTCGACCCGGAACCCGGGCACGGCCCGGCCGAGCGTGCCGGGCCGCACGTCGCCCGGGAGGTTGGTGAGGAAGACGTGCCACATCTCCGCCGTGCCGAGCCCGTCGAGCAGCGGGACCCCGTAGGTGTCCTGCCACCGGTCGTGCAGGGCCGGGGGCAGCGCCTCGCCGGCCGAGGTGACGAGCCGCAGACTCGACAGGTCGCGGTCCGACGCGCCGGGGTGGTCGAGCATCGCCCCGATCATCGAGGGGACGTTGATCATGATCGTCGGGTGGTGCCGGGCGATCTGGTCGAACAGGATCGCGGGCGTCGGGTGGTCGGCGAACAGGATCGAGGACCCGCCGACCGAGAACGGGAAGAAGAGGTTCGACCCGGTCGCGTACCCGAAGTACAGCTTCGGGACGGCGATCGTGATGTCGCTCTCCCGGTAGCCGATGGCTGCTTTGCCGTAGCACTCGGTCGTGTTCGCGTAGGAGCGGTGCGTCTGCACCACGGCCTTCGGCGCGCCGGTGGTCCCGCCGGAGAACAGCCAGATCGCCGGGTCGTCGGGGTGGGTGGCGACCGCCGGGAACTCGACGGCGTCGTCGAGGTCGTCGAGGTGGTGGTGGCCGGGCACGGCGCCGCCGACGGTGACCAGGTCGAGGGTCGCCCCCGCGTCGGCAGCCGCGCCGGCGACGTGGTCCGCCCGCTCGGCGTGCACCACGGCGGCGCGTGCCCGGGCGTAGCCCAGGATGGCGGCCAGGTTCTCGCGCCCCATCGCCGGGTTCACCATGACGACGACGGCGCCGATCTTGAGGATCCCGAACAGCGCCCCGACGTAGTCCTCGCCGTCGGGCATGGCCAGGATCACGCGCTCCTCGGGGCGCACGTCGAGGCCGTGCAGCGCGGCCGCGAACCGTGCGGCCCGCCGCTCGACGTCCGCGTACGTGCGTGTTCCCCCGGCCAGGCGGAGCGCCACCCGGTCGCCGTGCCCTTCGGCCAGGCGGTCGGTGAGGAAGTAGTCGGCGATGTTGAACCGGTCGGGTGGGTCGAAGCTCATCCGTGCGCCTCCTCCCCGCCCCGGCACGTGCGCGACTCGGGGGATCGGTCTACACGCTTTCGTGACGACCGTCAAGACTTCGTGGCATAGTGTGCTGTCGGCCACGACGAAGGAGCAGCCGTGCGCGTCCTGATCGCCGACGAGCTCGCCCCGGTCGGGGTCGACCTGCTGCGCGAGCACCATGCGGTGGACGTCCGCACGGGCCTGCCCCATGACGAGCTGATCGCGGCCATCGGGGAGTACGAGGCGATCGTGGTGCGCTCCCGCACGACCGTCGACGCCGCGGTGATCGCTGCCGCCGACCGCCTGACGGTCATCGGCCGCGCCGGGGTCGGGATCGACAACATCGACGTGGAGGCGGCGACCGGGCGCGGGATCCTCGTCTGCAACGTGCCGCAGTCCAACATCGTCAGCGCGGCCGAGCACGCGATCGCGCTCATGCTCGCCGCCGCCCGCCAGATCCCGCGCGCCGACGCGAGCGTCCGGGCCGGCCGCTGGGAGCGGTCCCGGTTCGCGGGCACCGAGCTGGCCGACAAGATGCTCGGCATCGTCGGGCTCGGGCGCGTCGGGCACCTGGTCGCGGAGCGCTGCCGGGCGTTCGGGATGGAGGTGACGGCCTACGACCCCTATGTCTCCCCCGACCACGCGAGCCGGCTCGGCGTCTCCCTCGTCGACGACCTCGACGATCTGTGCCGCCGGGCGGACGTGATCACGGTGCACCTGCCACGCACGGAGGAGACCGAGGGCATCATCGACGCAGAGCGCCTGCGCGTCATGAAGCCGACCGCGCTCGTCGTGAACGCGGCACGCGGCGGGCTCGTCGACGAAGCGGCGCTGGCCCAGGCGCTGCGGGAGGGTTGGATCGCCGGGGCGGCCCTCGACGTGTACGCCTCCGAGCCGCCCGGCGACTCGCCGCTGTTCGGCCTGGACACCATCGTGCTGACCCCGCACCTCGGCGCCTCCACGGGCGAGGCCCAGGACCGGGCGTCGCGCATGGTGGCCGAGGCGGTCATCGACGCGCTGGCGGGCGAGCTGGTCGCGGGCGCGGTCAACATCCCGGTGGCCGTCGCACTGCCCGCCCATCTCGCACCCTTCCTCGGGCTCGCGCGTCGTCTCGGGCGGCTGTGCAACGCGCTGCGGGCCTCCGGCCCCGGGGAGGTGACCGTCGAGCTCGTGGGTGCGGTGGCACAGGAGCCGCGCCAGACGGAACCGCTCGCGCTGGCCGTCCTCGTCGGCCTGCTGGACGACGTGGTCGACCGGCCCGTCAGCTACGTCAACGCGACCGAGGTCGGCGAGGCGCGGGGCATCCGGGTCTCGACCCTCGTGAGCCCGTCGCGGGACCGGGGGCCGGTGATCCGCGTGCACGCCGGCGAGATCAGCGTGGCGGGCACGCTCACCGACCCGGGCAACCGTGAGCGGCTGACCGAGGTCTGGGGCTACGACCTCGACGTTGAGCCGGCGGAGCACATGGTGTTCTTCCGCTACGTCGACCGGCCGGGGGTGATCGGCCGGATCGGGCAGATGTTCGGCACGGCGGGCGTGAACATCGCGAGCATGCAGGTCTCCCGCCGGCAGGCCGGTGGCGACGCGCTCATGGCGATGGCGGTCGACTCCTCGGTACCGCCGGACGTCGTGGCCGCTGCCGCCGAGGCGATCGGCGCCAGCGAGGTGCGCACGCTGCCGCCGTCCCGCGGGCGGGGGTAGGCCTCACACGAACCGCCGGATGCGGCGGTTCCTGGCGGTGGCGGCCAGGGCGTGCCTCCTCGAACCTCACACGAACCGCCGGATGCGACGGTTCCTGCCGAAGGACAACCACCCGGCGCCCCCGGAACCTCCACGAACCGCCGAATGCGGCGGTTCCTGCCGACGACAGCGCCGAACGCTCAGCTGCTCACCACGTCGGCGAGCAGGTCGAGCTGGGCCGGGTCCGCGACCGTCGGGAACACCACGAGGTGGTCGCAGCCGGCGTCGCTCATGCCCTGGACGTGCTCGCGGACCTCCGAGGGGGTGGTGAGCAGCCCGTCGGCGATCCGGCTCGCGAACGGGCCGGTGAACGCGTAGTAGTCGAGCAGGTAGTCCCGTCCGGCCTCCGCGGCGCCGCCGAGCGCGTAGTAGGCCATGGCCCACAGCTGCGGTCGGCCGGGCCGGCCGGCGTCGGACCACGCGTCGCGTGCCTCGCCGGCGGCACGGGCGAAGGCGCGGGGCGGCCCGCCGCCGTGGATCCAGCCGTCGGCCGCGCGGGCGGCCCGGGCGTAGGCCGGGCCGCTGCCACCGCCGACGAGCAGCCGCGGCCGCTCACGGGCGGCCGCGGTCGGGCTGATGTCCTTGCCCTCCCAGAGCTCGCGGAGCCGCTCGAGCTGGCCCGACAGCCGTCGCCCGCGGTCGCCCTTGCCGAACTCGTTGACCTCGTAGTCGTCGCCGCGGGCACCGATGGCGACGCCGAGGGTGAGCCGACCACCCGACAGGGCGTCGAGGGACGCGACCTGCTTCGCGAGGGTCGCCACCTCCCGCAGCGGCGCGATCAGGATCGAGGTGACGAGCCCGATCCGGGAGGTGACCGCCGCCGCGGCCGACAGCGACACGAGCGGGTCGTAGGCGTCGTAGACGGTCCGGTCGACGCAGCCGAGGCTGGCGAACGGCCCGGCGTCGGCGCGGCGCGCCCAGTCCACGAGCAGGTCGGGCGTGGCGCCCGGCACCGCCGAGGGCAGTCCGATGCCGATGTCCATGGCGTGCTCCTTGTGGGAGGCTCTCTACGGCCGGGCGGGGTGGGTCGCCCCGCCGGGCGGGTCAGGGCGTTCGCAGCCGAGCCAGCCAGCCCGGCTCCCCGGCGAGCGGCCCGACCACGCAGAGGTCGGCGACCCCGGCCGCGACCAGATGGTCGGCCTCCCCGACGCTGTGGATCCCGCCGGCCGCGATCGTCGGGACGGCGGCGCCGTTGCGCACGAGGTCGCTGTACCGGGCGCCGTAGGCCCGTCCGTAGTCGGGGCTCGCCGCCGGCGTCGTGCCGCCGGCGGTGGCGTGGACCAGATCGGCGCCGTGCTGCACGCAGGCCCGCGCGATCTCGACCGCCTCGGCGGCGGACAGCCCGCCGGGCTGCAGGTCGTCGACGGTGAGGCTGACCGACAGCGGCCGGTCGGTGGGCCAGGCGGCCCGGACCGCGTCGAGCACCTCGAGCGGGAACCGCAGCCGCGCCGCCACGTCACCGCCGTACTCGTCGTCGCGCCGGTTCGTCAGCGGGGAGAGGAAGGTGGCGAGCAGCTCGCCATGGCTCATCCGCAGCTCACAGTGATCGAAGCCGGCGGCACGGACACGGTCCACGGCTGCGACGAACAGCGCGAGGACCGTGTCCATCCCCGGGCGGTCGAGGGGGGCGGGGACCGCAGACCGGGAGGTGTAGGGCAGCGGGCTCGCGGCGAGCAGCGGCCAGCCGCCCTGGCGCAGCGGCAGGTCGAGGCCGTCGCCACGGGGACGGGTGGCGCCGCGCGGGCCCGCGTGGGAGAGCTGGCAGCCGAACCAGGTGTCGCTCCCCCGGGCGCGGGCCCGGGCGATCACGTCGCGCCAGAACGCGTCGTGCTCGTCGCGGTAGACCCCGAGGTCGCCGGTCGTGGCACGAGCCTCGGGCGCGATGGCGACGCGTTCGAGCAGGACGAGTCCGGCGCCGGCATGGGCGAGGTCGTCGACCGCGTGGGCGGTCGTGGCGGAGGGCAGCCCGTCGGTGGCGGCCTGGTCGTCGGCCGGGGTGAGCACGAGCCGGTTCGCGACCCGACCGCCCGGCATGGCCAGCGGGGTCCGGGCCGGGGTCGGCGGCAGCAGCCGGGGGCGAGTGTGGTCGCCGCCCACCGCCTCCTCCGCGAACCAGCGGTCGACGGCGGCCACGAGCGCCGGGTCGCGACGGCGCATGTTGTCGTGGTCGACGCGACCGCTGCGGGTCAGCAGGCTGTAGGCGAACTGGGGCGCCGGGAAGCCCCAGTAGCGGCGGTAGCGGGCGAACCAGTCCAGGCTCTCGGCGGCGGCCTGCTGCACACGCTCGACGGCGGGGCGGCGTGCGCTCTCGTAGCGCATGAGCGCCTCGTCGAGGTCGTCGGCACGCTCGATCGCCCGGGCGAGCGCGATCGCGTCCTCCATCGCGAGCTTGGTCCCGGACCCGATCGAGAAGTGGGCGGTGTGGGCGGCGTCGCCGAGCAGGACGACGTTGTCGTGGCGCCAGCTGCGGTTGTGGACGGTGGTCCAGTCCAGCCACTTCGAGTTGTTCGGGATGAGCTCGTGCCCGTCGAGGTGGTCGGCGAACAGCTCGCCGAGGAGCTTGATCGAGGCGTCGTCGCTGACCCCCGGCGGCAGGTCGGCGGCGTCGACGGCGTCGAGGCCGGCCCGGCGCCAGATCTCGGGCGCACACTCGACGATGAAGGTGCTCGTGTCATCGCTGAACGGGTAGATGTGGGCCTGGAACGGCCCCCACTCCGTGTCGAGGAAGATGAAGGTGAAGACGTTGAACCGCTTGGTCGTCCCGAGCCAGATGAACTTCGATCCCTCGACGGTCAGGCTCGGACCGAAGTGATCGGCGTAGCGGGCGCGCACGAGGCTGTTCAGCCCGTCGGCGCCGAGCACGAGGTCCGCGTCCCGGACGGCTTCCGGGTCGTCCACCTCGGTGGTGAAGCGCAGGTCGACGCCGAGCTCGCGGGCGCGCTCCTGCAGCAGGCCAAGCAGGCGGTGGCGGGAGATGGCGGCGAACCGGTTGCCGTGGGCCCGGACCCGCTCGCCGCGGTAGCGCACCTCCACGGGATCCCAGCGGGCCATGGCGCCCATCATCGCGTCGTAGCTCGGGGCGTCGGCGTCCTCGAGCTCGGCGAGGGTGGCGGCCGAGAACACGACCCCGAAGCCGAACGTGTCGTCGGGGGCGTTGCGCTCGTAGACGGTGATGGTGGCGTCGGGATGCGCGCGCTTGAGCAGGATCGCGGCGTAGAGCCCGCCGGGGCCGCCGCCGATGCTGCTGATCTTCACGCCAACGCTCGCTCGCCGTCACGTGTCACGTCCCGGGGCTGGGTCCGGCCGTGAGCCGGCCTCGCACAGAACCCGACGGCGCACATTACACATCTGTGACCGACGTTACGCAAGTGTCATATCGCGCCGGCGGCGGTTATGCTGCGCCACGCCGGGAGCACAGTCGATCGACGCGGGAGCCGACGATGGCCTCACGGAGCACCGCCGCCACCCTGCTGCCGGCCGAGCGAGCGGAGGTCGTGGCCGAGCTCCGCGCGCTGACCCGCGAGGCGCTGGCCCCGATCGCACACGCCGGCACGCCGGGCCGGGTGAACCGGGCGCTCGTCGCCGCACTCGCGGAGCACGGGCTGCTCGGCCAGCTCTTCCCTCGCGACCTCGGGGGGACCGCCGACCCGCGGCCGACGGCCACGCGGCTGTGCCTGATCCGCGAGGCGCTGGCCAGCGAGTCCCCGTTCAGCGAGACGACCTTCGCGCTGCAGGGGCTCGGGGCCTTCCCGATTCTCCAGTCGGGGACGGCCGACCTGGCCCGCCGGTGGATCCCGGCGGTGGCCGCCGGCGAGGCGGTCGCCGCGTTTGCGCTGACCGAGCCGGACGCCGGCTCGGACGCCGCCGCGCTGTCGCTGGCCGCCGAGCGTGACGGCGACGGCTGGCGGCTGACCGGGACGAAGACCTGGATCTCCAACGCGCCCGACGCCGACGTCTACACGGTCTTCGCCCGGACCACGCCCCACGCGGGCGCCCGGGGGGTGACGGCGTTCGTGGTGGCGGGCGACGCGCCGGGTGTGGGCGGGGCGCCCATCGAGCTCATCGCCCCGCACGCGATCGGTCGCCTCGAGCTGGACGGGGTGCGGATAAGCGGCGACGCGGTGCTCGGCGAGGTCGATCACGGGTTCCGGGTCGCGATGCGCACCCTCGACCTGTTCCGCCCGTCGGTCGGCGCGGCGGCGGTCGGGCTCGCACAGGCGGCACTCGACGCCGCGGTCGCGCACGCCGGAGCCCGTGAGGCGTTCGGTGGTCCGCTTCGTGACCTGCAGGCGGTGGCCCACCGCCTCGCGGACATGGCGACCTCGCTGCAGGCGGCACGGCTGCTCGTCTACGACGCCGCGGCGGCCGCCGACGGGAGCGAGGGCCGGGTCACCCGGCAGGCGGCCATGGCGAAGCTGTTCGCCACCGAGACCGCCCAGCAGGTGATCGACGGTGCCGTGCAGCTGCACGGCGCGAGTGGGCTGGAGGCCGGGCACGTCGTCGGCGAGCTGTACCGGGAGGTGCGGGCCCTGCGGATCTACGAGGGCGCGTCCGAGGTGCAGCGCGAGATCATCGCACGGGAGCTGTACCGGGATGCCTGATCGACGACTCGCGCTGGTCACCGGCGGGAACAAGGGCATCGGTCGGGCCGTCGTCGAGCGGTGCGCGGCGGACGGCTACGAGGTCGTGGCGGTCGGGCGCGACGCGGCGGCGCTGGCCGAGGTCGACCGGGAGGCGGCCGCCCACGGCTGGACGGTGACGACCGAGGTCTGTGACGTCACCGACGAGACGGCCGTCGTCGACCTGTTCGCCCGGCACGGACCGGTCGACGTGTGCGTGGCGAACGCCGGCGTGTCGGCATCCTCGCCGCTGCACCGCACGACCCTCGAGGACTGGCGGCGGCACCTCGACGTGAACGCGACCGGCGTCTTCCTGACCGTCCGGGAGGCGCTGCGCGGCATGCGCGGGCAGGAGACCGGCCGCATCGTGGTCGTGGCGTCGACCGCCGGCATCCGGGGCGGTGCCTACATCGCGGCCTACACCGCCTCGAAGCACGCGGCGGTGGGGCTGGTACGGGCGGCCGCGGTCGAGGTCGCCGGCACGGGGGTGACGGTGAACGCGGTCTGCCCCGCGTACGTGCGGACGCCGATGACCGAGCGCACGCTCGATCGGATCCAGCAGCTCACCGACCGTGACCGGGACAGCGCGCTCGAGGCGATCGTCTCGCAGTCGGCGCTCGGGCGGCTCATCGAGCCCGCCGAGGTCGCGGATGCCGTCGCCTACCTGTGCGGCGACGCGGCCGCGGCCGTGAACGGCCAGACCATCGTGATCGACGGGGGCGGTTCCACGTGATCGCCGCCGCCACCACCATGCCCGCGACCGACCCTGGAGGTCACCTGTGAGCTTCCGCGCCAGCCCGGGCTTCACCGACCGGTGGGAGCACTTCGACCTGGACGTCACCGACCGCGTCGCCACCGTCACGTTCGCGCGGCCGGACAAGCTCAACGCGCTGACCTTCGACGTGTACGCGGACCTGCGGGACCTGCTCGGCGAGCTGCCCCACCGCGAGGACGTCGACGTGCTCGTCATCACCGGCACGGGGCGCGGGTTCTGCTCCGGCGGTGACGTGCACGAGATCATCGGCGAGCTGCTCGAGATGGACACCCGCGGGCTGCTCGAGTTCACCCGCATGACCGGCGCGGTCGTCGAGGCGATGCGGACCCTGCCGATCCCGATCGTCGCCGGCGTGAACGGCATCGCGGCCGGCGCCGGCGCGGTCATCGCCCTCGCGTCCGACTTCCGGGTGTGCGCCACCTCGGCGTCGTTCCGGTTCCTGTTCACGAAGGTGGGGCTGTCGGGCGCGGACATGGGGGTGGCGTACCTGCTGCCGCGGCTCGTGGGGCTCGGGCGGGCCACCGAGATCCTCATGTTCGGCGACCCGGTCGACGCCGAGCAGGCGGAGCGCATCGGGCTCGCGAACCGTGTGGTCGACGACGCGTCGCTGGCCGATCAGACGCAGGCCCTGGCCCGCCGCCTCGCCGATGGGCCGACGCTCGCCTACGGGGCGACGAAGTCGCTGCTGACCCGCGAGCAGGACATGAGCCTGTCGGCGGCCGTGGAGCTCGAGGCGATGACGCAGGCGCTGCTGATGACCGGCGAGGACCACGCCGAGTTCTACCGGGCGTTCACCGAGAAGCGCGAGCCGCGCTGGCAGGGGCGATGATGGGCGAGACGCCGCACGAGCTGGTCAACCCGGACGGTCTGCTCGACCCCGTGGGGTTCTCGCACGCGGTCGTCGCCGGTCCGGGTCGCACGGTCTACCTCGGGGGGCAGACGGGTCACCGGGCCGACGAGTCGCTGGCGGACGGGCTCGTCGACCAGTACGCCCAGGCGGTCCGCAACGTCGCCACGGCCCTGGACGCGGCCGGGGCGCGCCCCGAGCACCTCGTGTCGCTGACGGTCTACACGACCGACGCGGCCGGCTACCGGGCGTCGCTGCGCGAGCTCGGTCGGGCGCACCAGGCGGCGCTCGGCCGGCACTACCCGGCGATGGCGCTCTTCGAGGTCACGGGCCTGTTCGACCCGCGCTCCGTCGTCGAGATCGTCGGGATCGCGGTCGTGCCGGACCACGCCCCACCCCGCGACGCACACGTGCGTTGACGTACGGACGACGTAGGCCTATCGCGGCGCACCTGTGCGCTCGCAGGCCCGCGGCCCCCGCGCCGCGGGCGCACCCCCGGCAGCCGGACGATCAGAGGTTGCGACGCACGCCGGCCTCGTTCGCGAGCGGCCCGAGCTGGTCGTGCAGGTCACCGCGGACAGACACGTCCGAGCCCCCGCGACGGAACACCGGCAGCACGGTCCGGTTCCGCGCCTCCTCGAGCAGGAGCGCCAGTCCGCCGTACGCGGCAGCGCCGGCGATGACGAGCGCGGTCCAGCCGGCCGCGACCTGGAGGCCCACGGCGTGCGGTGAGCTCGTAGACGGCCGCGAGGACCGAACGGATCGCCGCGAGCAGCAGGATCGCGGCGAGCAGCGGCTTGCCCCGTCGGGCGACCACGCCGAGGATCGCGACGGCGACGGTGAACCCGACGAGGTAGAAGCCGAGGCCGGCGTTCGTGCCGCTGCCGGGGATCGCGAGGCCGATCACGCCGACCGTGGCCCAGGAGCCGGCGAAGAGACCGAGCCCCGCGCCGCCGAGCCCATCCCGGGCGAGGAACGCCCACAGGGACGCGGTGAACTCGAGCGGTGCGACGAACGTGAGCAGGGCGAGCCAGACGGCGGTGCGGTCACCCGTGGGGACCCAGCCGAGGCCGACCGCGGCGAGCAGCAGCATGCCGATCCCGAAGGCGAGGAAGCCGAGCGGGAGGGCGCTGCCGACGGGGCGCAGCACGATGCGGGTGCGGTCGGCGATCGTCTGCTGGTCGTGGTCGGTGGCCATGGGATCCTCGGCAGCGGGGCTGGTGACGAGGGTGGCCCGCGGTGTGCGCGCCACCGCCGCAGGCACCGGCCGGACGGTCACACGGCCGCGTGAGGCGACGGTGGTCAGTCCCGAACGGTCGTGTCGACGTGGGTGCGTGCCGCCGACTCGAGCATGGCGCGAAGGTCCGCGAAGAGCTCGGCGGCCGTCGTCCCCTCCCAGTCGTCGGGAAGCAGCTCGGCCGGTAGTCCGGGGTCGAGGTAGGGGAGCTTGCGCCACTCGTGGAGTGTTGCGACGTAGTCGGCGAAGGCGTCCGCCGGTGCATCGTCGGGTGCCTGCCGCTGCCAGGTGCGTCGGACCGGTCCGAAGGTGTCGATGAAGGCCCGGTAGGCGTTGCGGAGGTCGTCGAGGTTCCAGCAGCGGGCGACGAGCGACGCGAGGTCGTCGAAGGCGGCGTAGTGGGCCTCGAACACGTCGACGTAGTCGGTGAGCTTCAGGTCGTCGACCATCTCGAGGGTCCGGTCGAGCATGCGGCGGGGGGCGATCCACAGGCCGGCGCCGAGGTTGCCGTACCCGAGCCAGGTGAGACGGGTCCGGAGCTGGTGTCGTTCGCCGCGGACCTCCTCCGGGATCGAGAAGGTCGCGAGCGCCCAGCCGTCCTCGAGGCGTGCCGGCTCCAGGCGGTCGTAGATGCGCAGGTCACCTTCGGCGAGGATCTCGAGGGCATGGTCCGAGAGCCGGTAGCCGACCTGCCCCCCTCGGACCTCGCGGACCAGCAGGCCCTTGCGGGTGAAGCGGGACACGGACGAGCGCACGGCCTGCTCGTCGACGCCCAGGGCGGCCATCAGGCGGACGAGATGGGCGATGGCGATCCAGCTGCCGAGCTCGCGGACGAAGGCGCCGTAGACGTTGAAGATCAACGATCTCGACCGCAGCAGGCGCATGAGCAGGTCCTCGACGATACGTCGGCCCAGCGTAGTCCTCACGCCGCGGTGACGGTCGGCATCAACTGGTCATGGGCCTGTGGCGCCGGCGGTCACGCCTCCGGCGGCCCGGCGCAGCGCATCGACCAGGTCGCGCACGGCCGGGTGGTCCGTGCCCCCGCGCCGAACACAGCTCAGCAGCCGCCGAGTCGGGACCGGGCGGCCGCTGAGGGGCAGCGCTCGGACGCGCCCCGCAGCCGGCACGGCCAACCGCGGCAGCAGAGCGACAGCGAGCCCAGCCTCCACCACGGCGAGGTACGCCGACCAGTCGAGGGCTCGGTGCACGAACCGCGGGGTGAACCCAGCGCGGTGGCAGGCGAGCACCTCGATCTGGTGGTAGGAACCGTCGGACGGTCCGCCCACCCAGTCCTCGTCGATCGCGTCGGCCAGCGCCACCTCCTCCCGACCGGCCAGGCGGTGACCGGCCGGCACCACCAGGAGCAGCGGATCGTCGAAGAGCCAGGCCTGCTCGAAACGTGCATCGGTCGTCGCCGGCGATGCGGTGTCGGCTTCCAGGATCGCGAGGTCGGCGTCACCGGTCAGCAGCCGATCGAGGCTCTCGGCCGGGTCGGCCTGGACGACCTCCAGACGCAGCGGCGGGTCGCGCTGCGCCATCTCGGCGGCGGCCGATGGCAGCAACGCGGCCAGCGCGCTGGGGAACCCGCACAGCCGCAGCGGGCGACGCTCGCCACTGCGATGCCCCTCCAGTGCTGCCTGCGCGCGTTCCCAGATCTCGAACAGCCGATCCGCGTGCTCCAGCAACGTCTCGGCTGCCGGCGTGAGGCGAACGCCGCGCCCGGCCGGTTCGAGCAGGTCGACGCCCACCTCCCGCGCCAGCGTCCGCAGCTGTTGGGAGACGGCCGAGGGTGTGAGGTGCAGCGCCCTGGCGGCGGCGGTGACCGTGCCGTGGTGCCGCACCAGCCGCAGGACGTGCAACCGCCGATCGATCATGAAGTCGATCCTACACAGTGGTGCCCATGAATCGGCGATGGACCTGACAGGTCGGCGGCGCCACCCTGGCGGACACCACATCACGCCCCCGAAGGACCATCATGCCCACCGGCACCGCCCTGCACGCCGACCAGGTCGCCGCCTTCCATCGCGACGGGTTCCTGTTCCCGATGTCCGTGTTCGACGAGGACGAAGCCCGCGCCTGGGCGGACGAGCTCCTGGCGCTGCACGAGAACGGGCTGCCCGGCCATCCCGTCCCGTGGAAGCAGAAGACCTACCTGCTGTTGCCGTCGCTGGACGCGCTGGTCCGCGACCCGCGACTGACCGACCGGGTCGCCGCCGTGCTGGGCGACGACCTGCTCGCGCTCAGTGCCGACGTGTTCGTCAAGCCGGGCGGCTCGACGCGCCGCATCACGTGGCATCAGGACATCAACTTCTGGGAGCTGGACCCGTTCGACGTCCTGACCGCCTGGGTGGCCCTGACCCCGGCCACCCCGCAGAACGGCGGCATGCGCTATGCCCCGGCGGGCCACCACGGTCGGATCGCCCACGTGGAACGCCCCGACCCGGACAACATCCTCTCCCGTGGTCAGGAGCTCGCCGTGGAGGTGGACGAATCCACGGTCTGCGACGTGGCCCTGGCGGCCGGACAGGTCGCCTTCCACCACGGCCTGGCGCCGCACTCGTCGGGGCCGAACACGACCGCCGAACCACGCATCGGGTTCGCGATCCGCTACGCCCCGACGGCCGTGCGCCAGCTGGCCGGTCCCCCCATCTCAGCGCGTCTGGCCCGGGGCGTCGACCGCCACGGCCACTTCCGACTGGAGACCGCGCCCGACGGCCCGCTGACCGTTGCCGCACGCGAGGAGCACGTCCGTGCCCTGGCCCCGCACGCGCGCGACCCAGTTCTCGACGGTGTGACTGGCCACCGCACGCGAGCGCGCGGGCGATACGGCCAGATACGCCACGCCCCTCAGGTCGTCGCCGGTCCCGGGAAGCGGGCAGTGCTCATGGGCTCCGCTACGGAACCGTGGGCGCGCGCGGCCGGCGTCCGCACCTGGCCCGTCCCGGGGTGCGGCGGTGCCGTTGAGCGCGAGCATGGTCGGTCCGGGGCGTTGGTACAGTTGGCCGCCGCGTCGGGCGTCGCCAGCTCCCGCCGCGTTTCGGGCCCGTAGCTCAGCTGGCAGAGCACCTGCTTTGCAAGCAGGGGGTCGTCGGTTCGAATCCGATCGGGTCCACCAGCAAAACCGCAGGTCAGAGCGGGTTTTCGGGAACACCGTCGCGGGGCCGATCCCGGTTCCGGTCACATTCCGGTCACAAGCTGACACGGTCTTGCTCCTCAGCGGTCGTCGGTCGGGGGCGTCGAGGGGGGTAGCTCGGGCCTCGGCTGGTGCAGCTCGGGGCGGGTTCGCGGGCTGGTCGTGGGCGTGCGCGAGCCACCGACCATCGAGGCGAACAGCTCGGCGGCCTCGGGCTGCATGCCGGGCATCACGTGGGCGTAGGTGTCGAGGGTGAAGGCGACCGAGCTGTGACCCAGCCGCTCGGAGACGACCTTCGGGTGGACGCCGGCGCGCAGACGGCCAGCGTCCTGACCCACCCGCTATTTCCCGCTGTGGTCGCCTCCGAGCGCTTCCGCTGAAGCGCCTTCCAGCACGTAGTCACGTGCTGACGACGCACCGTCGCGGGTTGCCCCCCGCACCAGATTCCCCGCTGCGGGTGGCCCCGAGCGCTTCCGCGGAAGCGGTTTCTAGCGCTTAGTCGTCCGGGAGCGACCGCGGGTCAGAGGTTGTCCACACCCGCACCAGATTTCCCGTTACGAGCGGGTCCGAGCGCTTCCGCTGGAAGCGCTTGCCCGCCCGAAACCGCGCTCGCCCGAACATCCGTCCGTCGTGTATCGCTCGGGCGGGGCACCCTCCGACACGGTCTGTACCGGGCGATCTGATCCGGTCGCCGGCCGTGACAGAAACCGTCGCATGCGACAGTTTCTGACGCGCCAGGCCCCTTCAGCGATCCGCAGCACACCGCGATGGGACGAAAACCGTCGGGTACAACGGTTTCCGTCAGGACGTCGTGATGGGGGATCAGAACCGCCGACCCCCTACGTCGCGTCGGCCGTGCCGGCGTACGAGCTATCGCTCGGGTCGGCCCACGGGGATGACGCGCGGCAACCACGGTTCGCGCTTGCCGTGGTTCAGGAGTCCGGATGCGCAGTGTCGACTATGCTGCCCCCGCCGCTGCGATGGATCTTCGACAGCGACGGGGGCAGGACAGCAATGAAGGGGACCGCGTGGGCGCCCGTCTGCGCCGCTGTTCTCGCCGCGGTCGGTTGCACCTCGGTGGCGGGTCAGTCACGAACCGCCCAGACCGTTGCCCATCGGGTCGAAGTGCGCATGGGCCGAGATCTCGAGTCCGAGGCAACGAGAAACTCTCCCGCGTTCTGGGATGACGTACTCGCGTCAGTTGACTTGGCCGACGGGGTCGATCGACTGATCGCCGGCTCTGCGGCCGCCAGCCGCGAGGCCCCGGACGGGACATGGATCCAATCTCGCAGCGTGGCCGTCTTTCCGGCTGCCGGCGACCCGTACTGCATCATCGTGGCCGTGGCCAGCGACGGCCGGTCCCTCGGGGTCTATGCCGACGGCGATCCGAACGGCTCGTGCCGCAATGCGACGCCTGCCCTCCAGAGCGGTGACGAGTTGCTGGACGGCTGGTAGCCCTGCTGGTTCAGCGGAGCGGCTGGTCCGTACAGTCTCGCAGCCTGTCCGGTGGGATCGTCGTGTAGCCGAGCACGACGAGGACCGTCCAGTTCGGACCCACACGGAGTGCACGAGCGGTTTCTCCGACGGCTCGCATGCGGATACACGCCGTCAGGTCCGTCGCTAACAAGGCAGCGGTTGTGCGCGCGCCCCGCGTTCTCTCCCAACCGTCCGTAACCACTGATGCGGGCTGCGCCCGGTAGAGGGCCGGTCCTGACGTTGCCTCATGCTCAGTGGTGCGCTCTGCACGAGGGGTCGGGACGTTTCAGTGGAGGCACAAGCAGAACGGGTGGCCCGCCGGATCTGCATAGACCCGCCAGTTGGCCTCAAGGCGGAGCTGGTCGGTGCGCTCCAGTACGGTCGCGCCGAGCTCCAGCACCCGCTTCTCGTCCGCCTCGATGTCGTCCACATCGAAGTCCAGGTGCACCTGCTGGGGCACCTGCTGTCCGGGCCACGCCGGCCGGCGGTAGCCCTGCACACGTTGGAAGGCGAGCGGCGTCCCCTCGAACCCACGCACCTCCGCCCAGTCCGGATCCTCTGGGTCCGCCACAACCTGCCCACCGAGCAGCTCCGCGTAGAACTCCGCGAGCCCTACCGGGTCCGGGCAGTCCAAGGCGACTGCTTGAAGCCTTCGGATCATCTCCCGCTCTCCTCACCCCGCTCGATCACGTTCTACCGACTCTGCCGACCTGCCGAGACCGATCGCTTCCAGCGGTCACACATGGAGGCTGGCGCCACTGGATTGCGATCCTTCAGCCGGCCTCGAATGACTTCGTCAGCCGGCACAGGACTCGACGTGCCGCCTCACGAGCTGTCCAAGTTCAGTCGAGGCGCGGCCGCCCCGGGCGGCTCCGCGCCCTGGACCCCTTCGTACTCGACTGCCTGTAGGCGGTCGTCCCAGGTGAACACGCTGCGGGCCTCGACGATCAGTGCGGTAGCGACGTACAGCGCGTCGACTCCCGTCTTCACCGACGTTGACGCGACGACGTCACGAGCGATCTTGGCCATCCGTCGATCGACTTCGACCACCTTGAGCCAGTCGCTGTCGAGGAAAGCATCCAGCTTGTCGCGCCCGTCAGCGTCAGCAACGTCCACTTCACGGGACCAGCGTGTGACCTCTACCTGGATGACCATCGGAGCCCACAGCTCGACGCGGCCCTCTTCGGCGTCGAGTAGCAGTTCCCGTGACTTCTCGTAGCGGCCCTCCTCGCGGTTGAGGTGCGCGATGAGGACGCTCGCATCGACGACGCCGCGGGATAGCCGGTCAGCCACCGCGTTGATCCCGTAGCCACTCCACGGAATCCGGCCCGCCCTGGAGCGCTCCGCCCATCTCCGCCACGCTGACGTGTCGTGGCTCGGGGGCAGCATCGACGCGGGCGTTGCCGACTCGGACGGGCCGGCCGAGGTAGTCGCGACGAACATGTCCAACGACCGTTACGCGTTCGCCAATGAGCTGGCTCGCCTCGCGTAACTGCAGCTTGCCCACGTAACACTCGACGCCCCGCCCATAGAGCTCGTCCTGGATGGTGACGTGAGCGCCCTTCCGCAGCGTCGCAGTGATCAGCGTGCCCGTGACGGATCCGATCGCGTCGGTCTCCTCATGGAGTACCCGATCGAGCGTCCGGTAGGACCGGCGCGTGAGCTTTCGCGCTTTGCCGTTCGCGCGGAAGGACATGCCGTCGATCGCGGTCTCACCGAACCAGCCTGCAGCCTGGTAAAGCGCACTGGCCGTCGACCCTGCCATCCAGTCGGGTACGCCGTCGTCCTGCTCCAACATGGCCACGCCGACGTTGATGCGGCGCGCGACCTGCAAGAACGCCTCTTCCACGTCCGTGTCGGCTTGGCTGGCTTGAGGCTCCCAGACGATCGTGGGAGCGGAGGCATGGAGCGCTTCGATGGTGAACTCCACGCCGGCGTCGCGGGAAGCGTCTCTCATGATGCGCACAGCAACGTCGACCAAGGTGCGGAACTGATCCGCCGTCACCCGGTGGGACTCACCGTCGATCATGAACGTCAGCACACCGTCACCTCCCTGGCGTCAGCGTAGACCGAGCACACGCTCGAAGGACGTTGGTCCGATCGTCCACGACGGGTGAGACATCACGACCGTCCACGGCCTGGCGACGCTCTACGGTTATGGGCGGGAGTTGGACGCGGGCGGGTCACAGGCTGCCGACCACAACCCCGGCTTCGGTCTGTCGCTCAACGGTCTCTCGGGTCACCGAGGCTCTTGGCCCAGATGTCGTGCAGGCCAGCGGGATGATCCTCCAGTGACCCCACGACGGACATGCCGATGCGTCGGGCAACGCCTTGCGACGCGACGTTCGTCCGGAGGATCTTCGCGAACGCCGTCAGGATGCCCTGCCCGTGCGCGAGTTCGAGAAGACCAGCGGCCGCCTCGGTCGCGTAGCCGCGTCCCTGCTGGCCGCTCCTACGTCGACATCCCGTTGCCAGCCAGGGTCGTCGGCGCCCTCATCGATCCCAACGTCTTCCACCCCGGCCGCACCGGGCGCGACGCATTGCGCGTCCTGGCCCGCGCGTCCGACCTGCCGGCCGCGCGTGTCGACGAAGTGCTGGAGCTCGTCGACCTTCCGTCGGCGGCCCGGCGGCGTGTCGCCGGCTACTCGATGGGCATGCGCCAGCGACTCGCCCTGGCCGCAGCACTCCTCGGGGACCCGGAGACGCTCGTGCTCGACGAGCCGGCCAACGGGCTCGACCCGCTCGGGGTCAACTGGCTGCGCACGTTCCTGCGGACGATGGCCGACGAAGGCCGCACCGTGCTCGTATCCAGCCACCAGCTCGCCGAGCTCGCACAGACCGTGGACGACGTCGCCGTCATCCACCGCGGCCGGCTCGTCGCCCGCGGCTCGACCGAAGAGCTGCTTTCCCGCTCCGGCGCCGCGTCGCTGGAGGACCTTTTCCTCTCCCTCGTCGCGTCCGCGGAGGTCCCGTCATGAAACCTCTCGTCTCTGCCGAACTCCTCAAGCTCTCCACGCTCCGCAGCCCCCGCTGGATCGTCGCCGTCACCGTGTTGCTGTCCGGCGTCATCGGCTCCGTCGGCGCTGGTGTCACGTCGGGCGATGGCCTCATCGTCTCAATGGCCGACCTCGCCCGCGCGCCCCTGCAGCAAGCCTGGTTCGCCGTCATCGTCCTGGCGGTGCTCGCCAGCGCCGGCGAGTTCCAGCAAGGGACGATCCACACCACCCTGCTCGCCGCCCCGAAGCGGGGCAGAGTGCTGCTGGCCAAGGCCCTGTCGGCAGCCATCGTCGGATCGGTCGTCGTCACCGCCGCAGTGGCGACCTCTGTCGCCGCAGGGTTCGTGACCGCCCTCGTGGCGGGAGCCGAACTCAGTGGCGGCCACGCGTCGGACCTCGCGCGGGTCGCTGCAGGGATCGGATTGGGCGGGATCTGGGCGATCGTGGCGACCGGACTGGGCGTACTCACCCGCAGCACGGCGCTGTCCCTGGCGGTCCTGCTGCTCTGGAGGTTCGTCGGCGAGAGCCTGGTTCCGATTGTGCTCCGCGACCCCGGAGCCTACGCCTGGACGCCGTCCGGCGCCGGCGACGCGCTGGTCGGCCTCGGGAGCCCGCTCCTCCCGATCGCCGGAGCCGCTTCCCTCCTGGTGCTGTACGTCGCCGCGATCTGTGGTGCCGCCGCTGCAACCTTCATGTGGCGTGATCCCGCCTGAACGAGCGGCATATCGCCGGCCATGACCTCCCCGTTGATCGACGCCATCCCGGCGTGGCCCTGCAGCCCCAAGGATCTCTGCCGTCACGGCTCGTCGGGCGAATCCATCCACCTACGACGCACAACGCCCGTTGTGCTGGCCGATGCTGCTGGAATCCAGTCAGACCACACCGCGTTCCATGGCCCGTCTGACCTCCACTGCGGCGCGCGGGCGGCCCCTCAACCCGGGCGTAGTGCTGCCCCCATGCCTGTCGGTCGAGGTCAGGCAGATTCGTCGACTCCGCACGCAATCCGGCCGTGCCATCGATCGACGGGTGCTATCTGGTCCTGGACGCCTCGGTGAAGGGCGTGGCCGGGTCGGTCGCGTCGTCGTTTGTGCGGCGTCGCAGGTCGCGGACGCTCGGGTTGGCGAGTCCGGCGATGGCGGCGGCCGCGATGGTGGTGGCGGCGGCGATCAGGACGGTGTTGGTGCCGATGGTGTCGGCGAGGGGGCCGGCGGTGCTCTGTCCGATGGGAATGGCGACCATGGAGCCCAGGATGTCGTAGGCGTAGACCCGGGCGAGCCGGTCGGTAGGGACGTGGGCTTGCAGGGAGACGTCCCAGGCCACTGCGAAGGTCTCCATGCAGATCCCGGTGAGGACCGCCGCGGCCAGCAGCATCACGGGCGTGGGTGCGATGGCCAGGGCGAGTGGAAGGGTGAGGGGGCCGATCGAGCAGAGCAGGCCGACACGGAGGGGTCGGTGGGGTTGCCAGCGCATGGCGATGACCGCGCCCAGGACCATGCCGCCGGTGAGGGCCGAGAGGACCAACCCCCAGATGGCGCGGCCCACAGTGTCGTCGGCGACCAGGGGCCCGAGGACGTTGACGGCCCCGTTGAACACCGCGTTGATGACCCCGAAGACCAGTACCACCACCCAGATCCAGGTCTGGGACGTGAACGCGTGCCAGCCGTCGCGCAGGTCCGCCCACATCGTCGAGGGTTCGGTGCGTGGCGGCATGTCGACCCGGACGCCGTGGTAGAGGAGCCCGGCGGCGGCGAAGGATGCGGCGTCGACGGCGAGTCCCCAGCCCGGGCCGGCCACGGCCACGATCAGGCCGGCCAGGGCCGCGCCGGTCATCGCTGCGCCGTTGGATCCCAGGCGGGTCAGGGCGTTGGCCTGCCCGAGGTCGGCGGCGGGCACGGTCTGGGGGACCAGCGCCGAGGCTGCCGGCAGGGATGCGGCCGATGCCGCACCTGACAGCACCGACAGGCCGATCAGAACAGGCAGGGTCGCCGTCCCTGTGATGACCAGCGCGGCGAGCGTGCCCTGGCTGGCGGCGGAGAGGGTGTTGGAGCCGATCAGCACGGTGGAGCGTCGCCACCGGTCGGCGAGCACGCCGCCGAACATCACCAGGGCGACGTTGGCGACCGACCGTGCGGCCAGGACCACGCCCAGATCGGCGGCCGAGCCGGTCAGGTCGATTACCGCGAACGCCAGCGCGACCGGGGCCATGGCGTTGCCGGCCATGTCGACCACCCGGCCGGACAGCAGCATCCGGAAGTCACGCGACGTCAGCGCCACCGGGAGCCGCCGGCCGGTCACTCGGGGTCCTCCGGGTCCACCGGGCGGGCCGTGGGGTCCATGGCAAACAGGGCAAGGGTCACCGACACGCGCATCGCGCCCGGGGTGCGAGGCGGGACGGCTTGCTGGTGCAGGTCACGGGAGACCGCGGTGACCCGAGCCACGGCCTGATCCCACACCTCCGGGGACACCCACAGCTCGGCGTCGGTGTTGATAGCCCGACCGTCAGGGCGTCGGGCCGTCGCGCGGCGCTGCATCTCCTGGGCCAACACCATGTAGAAGCCGCGCTCGGTGGCTCCGCCGACCTGCTGGTCGTCTGGGACCAACAGCTCCTGTGGTTCGTCGGCGATCGGTGGGCAGCGGTAGCGGCGGGCGTGGCCACCACGGATGGTTACCTCCTCGACCAGCTCCACCTCGCCGACAGCCGCCAGGCGCCGAAGGTGATAGCTGGCGTTGGCCTGGGTCGTGCCCAGCTCGCGGCCGACCTCGGCCGCCGACATCGCGGTCCCGGTCAACAGCGACAGGATCTGCAATCGGGCGGGGTGGGCCAACGCTCGCAGGCGGGTCAAGCGTTCGTTCTCGTCCATGCCCGCAGGATCAGACCCCGCCCTCCCGCCTGTCAAAGATGTCTTTGGGGGTCGGGACGACGCCCGGGCTCGCTCGTTCCCTGGGTCACCGCTGCGGCGCTGGTCGACTGCCCAGAACACCCACCCCGATCGCGATCACCGCCCGGCTGCGTCGAGAACCCCGGGACGCACGCAGAACGATCGTGCGCGTCTCGCCCCGACCGGCTCAGCCGGGGCGCCGACCACCCGACGGCGACACCAACACAGACGCGACGCGTGCGGCTACCGTGAGAGGACGACGCCCACCGACCTCCTCGTCGCCGTGGTCGCTGCTGCCCGCGTGGCCCTGTGACCCGCCCGGCGCCACCCGTCCGCCCCACGAGGGTTGCGGCCTACGGCTGTCGTGACCTTCGGTGTGCCGTGATGAGGTAGTTGTGGGGCCAGTTCGTCTCCTCGCGCGGCAGCACGGGCCAGGGCCAGCGTCCGAAGTTCGCACCGTCGTCGCCGTACTGGGCCACCTCGGCGTCCCAGCCGTGAGCGTCGAACAGGCCCTCGGGATCGTCGGTCGCGAAACGGCGCTGGATCCCGACGGCCGCGAGCCGGGCGAACCACGGGTCCATGAACGGCGCAGCGTCGGCCGGGACACGGCCGGAGACATCGGCCAGCAGCGCGCTGCCGGGCGCCGCCAGATCGGCGAGGACGTTGAGCAGCTCATGGACCTGCCGCGCGTCGAGGTAGCCGAGCAGCCCCTCGGCCACGAACACCGCCGGCTCCCCGCTCTCAAAGCCCGCGGCCTCCAGCGCTTCATGCCACCGGTCGTCGAGATCAGCCGGCACGACATGCCGTCGGCAGCTCGGTCGGACCCCCACCTCGTCGAGACGTTGCTGCTTGACCTCGAGTAGCGCAGGCTGGTCCACCTCGAAGACGACCACGGTCGCGGGAAGACCGAGCCGGAACGCACGGGCATCCATCCCCGCTCCCACCAGCACGACCTGGCTGACGGCCTCGTCCTCCACCATCGCGCACAGCCGGTCGTCGATGTACCGGGTGCGGATCGGGATCGTCGGGTTGTCCGGTAGCCCCGCCTCCATCTGCGTCATCAGCCGAACCCCCTGGACATCGGCCAGCACCTCCGCCAACGGGTCCGAGAACAACCGATCCGGTCGAGCGGTCTCACGCGCCCGGACCGCGGCCATCCACAGCGCGGTAGACGCCACGGCGTCGACTGGCGAGTCGTGATGGTGCTCCAACTCCGATTCGCGCATCACCAGCGTCCTTACCGACTTGCACCTGGAGCTCGACTCACGAGGAGCGACACAGAGGATCCTCCGGACGGGGCCGCTACCTGTCGAGCTGCTGTCGAATGCGATGGATCCTCCGCATGGCGTCGGAACGCCGCCCCGGGTCGCTGAGCCGCCCGAGCCGGATCCCGGCCAGCAGGTAGGGAAGGTCTCCGGAACGGTCCTCGACCGCGATGACCTCGGAGACCTCGTAGGTGCCCGAGACATCGCGCACGACGACGCGGTATTCCGGCTCGCCTTCGATCGCGATGACGAGCTTGCCGCGGTCGGTGAGATCACCGGTCTTGGCGAAGTCGTGCAACGGGTCGGGGATCAGTTGTCCCCGATCGAGGGACTCGAGGCGGCGGAGCACCTCGAGAAGAACCGGGCGTGAGCGTCGCGCGAGTGCACGGATGTCCTCAACGGCCGCGTCGAGGAGCTGGACCTTGCTGTAGGCCGGGAGCTGCTCCGGGCTCACAGATCCTCGAGGTCGACGCCCAACTCCTCGGCGACCGCACCGAGCGAGGTCCGGTTGCCCGTGTCCTCGGCCTCGCGGGCCTGGACCCGCTGCGCGATCGCGATGTCCTCCGCGATTTCCATGAGGAGCTCGAACGTCTCGAAAGGCAGTAGGGCCGCGTCAGGCTGGCGGTTGTCCCCGAACACGACGGGTTCAGCGTCCAAGCCCTCCTCCCGGAAGCGCTTGACGTGGCCAGTCAGGTGCGCCCGCGTGTGGCTGATGGTGTCCGGCACAACCACTCCTCTGTACAGGAACATGTACAGACTACGGCAGTGGGCGGCGGCGGTCCACAAGGCCGTCGCGACTGCTGACTGCGTGACCGGCACGTCGCTCCTGGCGCCCCGGCCGCGGAGGGCGGTGGTTGCGGCGTCGATGTAGGCCGGTGGCCCGGACGTGATCCGTGACGATCACGGCGAACGCACCGATCGTGAGGTAGTCGACGCCGTGTACCGCAGCCCTCGCTGGCCCCGCTGACCCGAGGGCGTCCACAACCGGTCACGGGACGTCCGTGAGGGTGTCACGGTCGCCCGCCATACTCGCACCCATGGGAAAGAACAACCAGCAGCGACGGGCCGCGAAGAAGCGGAAGCGGGAGCGTGCACACCGAGCGGCCGCGGCAGGACCGGCTCGGAGCGCCGCGCCCAGGACCGAGGAGCTGCCGCGTGTCGACGATCTGCTCGACGCCGCGGTGCATGCCTGGAGCGAGGCACCGGCGAGCTACGTGGCGCTCGTCGACGCGCTCGTCGACCGGGCCAGCGAAACGGTCCCGCTGCTCGAGCGTGAGCTCGCCCGGGCCGTCGCCGATCTCTGGGAGCGCGGCTGGGCCCCTGCCGACCTCGTCCAGGCGGTCACGCGCCGCCTGACCGACGGGCACGGCGATCTGGCGGCGGCCGTGACCCTCGTCGATGGCCGATCGCGGGTGCAGCGGAGCGAGCGACTTCACCCCCGGTGGCAGGCGCAGCTCGATGCGCTGGAGGAAGGCCGGAGCGGCGGCGCGCGCGTGGAACCGGCGTCGGTCTCCGCGGCGGTGGACGTGTTGGTCTTCGTCCTGCGGCTCGGCCCCGTCCCGTCGACGATCCCGCCACCCGGCACCCCGGCGGATTCGGGGTGGGAGCGCGCCGGGTTGGACGAGCGGATCCTGTCCCGCGTGCGGGCGCTGCTGGCCAAGGCCGAGTCGACCCCCTTCGACGAGGAGGCCGAGGCCCTGACCGCGAAGGCCCAGGAGCTGATCGCCCGTTACGCGCTCGACGAGGCGCTCCTGCACGAGGGCGACGACGTGGGGCAGCCGTCGGTCCGCCGGCTGACGGTCGACCCGCCCTACGCCGACGCCAAGGCCGTGCTGCTGCACGCGGTCGGTGCCGCAAACCGGTGCCGGGTGGTCCACAGCCGCGACGTTGGCTGGGTGACGCTCTTCGGGTACGACGCGGACCTCGACGCGGTCGAGCTGCTGGGTGCGTCGCTGCTCGCCCAGGCCACGGCGGCGATGGCCCGTCACGGCAGCCGCCGGGATGCCGCCGGGCGGTCGCGCACCCGGTCGTTCCGGCGGTCGTTCCTCTACGGCTTCGCCAGCCGGATCGGGGAGCGCCTGCGCGAGACCGCCGACGCCGAGGTGGCCGCGACCGACGCCGACGCCCTGTTGCCGGTACTGGCCGCACGCGACGACCGACTGGACGCAGCGGTCACCGCAGCCTTCCCGCGGCTCGAGCGGTCCTCGGGATCCATCAGTCACGGCGGCGGGTACCTCGCCGGACGCGCGGCCGCGGACGACGCCGACCTGCGGACGGTTGCCGGCCGGATCGCCGGTCACGGCTGAGGAACCCATGGCGTGGTGGCCCGCTCGCCCAGCATGTCGCGGCCTCGCTGCACCGCTGAGCCGGTGGCCCCCCGGTCCGTCGGAGCGGGTCCTACGGTCCGTCCCGGTGACCTGCCATACTCGCGGCATGCTCCCGGTTCCGCGCGCCGCCGCCTGTCCCACCTGCGACGGCCCGGTCGTCGAACTGGCCTGGACCCAGCTCCCGCTGCTGCGCCACGGCGGTTACGGCGAGGCGGAACGGACCGTCGTCGAGTGCTGCGCCCCGTGCGGATCCCGCCGTGTCCGATCGGTGGCCGCCGCCAACCCGCGCGCCGCTGCGACGGACGGCTGACCCGCGCCAGCACGGGTCGTTTCGCCCTAGCGGCCAGGCAGCGGACCAGGATCGCGTCATCGACCTCGCCGATCCGCCGGGTCAGGCGCCGTTACGAGCTAGTGGGCCTGGATCGCCGGCGCTTCCGCGCGCAGTGCCGGCTCGGCGGCGCCCCGCGCCGGCACGGGGACGGGGTCGGGAGCGAAGGTCACCCAGAACGCAGCGCCCTGTCCTGGCGCGCTGTCGACCCAACAGCGACCACCGTGAGCCTGCGTGTACTCGCGAACGATCATGAGTCCGAGTCCGAGGCCTGCCCCGCCCACGGACCGGCGCCCCAGGGCCCTGCCCTGCCAGAAGCCGTCGAAGACGCGCGCCTGGTCGGCCACGCTGAGCCCCGGGCCCCGGTCGCGGACACCGATCGCCACGGCGCGGCCGTCGGTCGCCTCCACCCGGACGCTGACCTCACCGGGGCGCGGACTGAATGCCACCGCGTTGACGACGAGGTTGGTGACGACACGGCGTAGCGCGACCCGATCGGCCTCGATGACCACGCCGAGCGGCGCATCGACCGCGATGCGGACGTCCTCGAAGCTGATACCGAGGTCCCGAACGATCGTGTGCAGCTCCTCGGCGAGGTCGATGGGCTCCGGCGCCAGCTCGAGGTGGCCGTGGACCACCCGCGCGTACTCGCGCAGCTGCTCGGCCAGGTCCGCCAGCTGCGTCGAGTTCCGCCGGATGGCGCCCGTCAGCTCCACGGTCCGCTGCGGCGTCAGGCCGACGTGCGGTTCGCTGAGCATCGCCGCACAGGTACGCACGACCATGATGGGCGCGGCGAGGTCGTGGACCACCGCGGCGACGAAGCCCGCCCGCACCTCGGCCAGGCGCTCCGTCTCGATCGCGGCCGCCCGCTCCTGGCTCAAGGCCCGACGCAGCGCCGACTCGCGCTCGCGCTCACGGGTCATGTCCCGGGTGATCTTGGCGAACCCCGTCAGGCGGCCGTCGTCGTCGCGCAGAGCAGTGAGGGTGACGTGCGCCCAGAACCGGCTGCGGTCCTTGCGCACCCGCCACCCGTGGTGCTCGGCACGGCCAGCGGCGGCCGCGTGCTCCATGAGCGCCGCCGGCACCCCGTCGGCGCGGTCCTCCTCGGTGTAGAAGACGGAGACGTGCCGACCGACGATCTCGTCGCGTGTGAAGCCCTTGAGCCGCTCCGCACCCCGATTCCAGGTGCGCACCACCCCCTGCGAATCGAGGACGAAGATCGCGTAGTCGACGACGCTGTCCACCAACAGCCCCATCAACGCGGTCGCATGTTCGCTGGGGTCCTCGAGAAGCGACACGCCCCCTCCTGGCTCGCTCGTCTGCTGCCCGGGCCCACGTGCCGCGCACGACGAGGAACGGTGACCCCCACGAAACTCGCCCACCGATACTGAACAAACCGGCGGCGAACGTCAAGGGATTCACCTGCGGGGTTCAGCTCGGGATCCGGGACGTGCCGCGACGCATCGGACGGCGAGCACCCGACACGGCTTTCGGACACGCCACGACGACGGCCGACGGGAAGCGCCGTATAGCGTGACCGGGTCGTGCTCGCGGCAACCTGGAGGTTCCACATGCCCGTCGCGAAGTGGCTCGGTGCGTCCTGGGGCGACATCGCCATGGTGGTCGTCTCCACGATCGTGATCTACGTCGCGCTCATCACCTACACGCGGCTGGTGGGGCTGCGGTCGTTCTCGAAGATGTCGAGCTTCGACTTCGCGATCACCGTCGCGTTCGGTTCGCTGATGGCGTCCGTCGCGGTCTCGCCGAGCGCGACCCTGGCGCAGGGCCTCACCGGGCTCGGCATGCTCTACCTGCTGCAGGTGGTCGTGGCGACGCTCCGCCGGCGACCCGCGGTCCAGCAGATGGTCGACAACCAGCCCCGGCTGTTGATGGCCGGCTCCGAGATGCTGCACGACAACCTGCGGGCCGCCCGGGTCACCGAGTCCGAGGTGCGCGCGAAGCTGCGTGAGGCGAACGTGCTCCACCCCGACCAGATCCGGGCGGTCGTGATGGAGTCCACCGGCGACATCTCGGTGCTGCACGCCGGGCCCGACGGGCCGGATCTCGACCTCGACCTTCTTCGGGGCGTGCAGGGCGTGGACCGGCTGCGCCACTGAACGGGGGCCATGGCCGTCCCGGGTATCCGCACGCGCGGAGACCGGCCACCGTCGGACACCGCGTCGACGCGGGCCCGGGCCGGGGCCCTGCGGCGCCGGAGCTCGCACGGAGAGGCGCGGCCCCCACCGGCACGGGGGGTGACCGGCAGGGGCCGCAGGAGTCACTCTAGGGCAGATGCCCGTTTCGACCGTTCCGGGGCATGGTCCGTGGCGCCCCTCGACGCCGCCTCCCCCATCGGCGGAACAGGAAGACGGTATCCGGCCCCGGACGCAACAGCGACGCCCCATGGTGGAAACCTCCGAAACGGCCCGGCGACCGAAGGCACACCCTCCGTCCGGGCACCGCAGCGTGTTCGCCGACGGACGAGCAGGGCCTCGGCCTGCACGCACACCGCCAAGGCACTGTGCTGGTGGAAACCGCCCGGAAGGACCCCGATGGACACCGCCATGAAGCAGGAGATCCGCAGCCGGCTCGAGGCAGAGCGCGCCAAGGAGCTCGACCGCCTCGAAGAGGTCGACGTTGTTGCCCCCGAGAAGTCCGTCCACAACATCATGCGCAACGAGACGGGCTTCGAGGCGGCGGCGCAGGAGGCACGCCAGCGCAGCCACCGCCTCGGTGAGCTCGACCACACGCGCAGCCGCCTGGATCAGGTCGAGGCGGCGCTCGAGCGGCTCGACGACGGCTCCTTCGGTACCTGCGACGCGTGCGACGAGGCGATCGCGGACGACCGGCTGGTCTCGCTCCCGCTCGTCACCCGCTGCCTCGACTGCGCCGAGGAGGAGCCCGCCTGACCCCCCGGACACCCGACACCGAACACGCCTGCCGAACACGCCTGCCGAGCACGGCCACCGCGCACGCCTCGTCCCCCCGGCCGCCTACGCCCCGCCGGGGGACGCGCGCTCCACGAGATCCTTCCGCAGGATCTTCCCCCGGTCGTTGCGCGGCAGCTCGTCGACGAGCTCGTAGCGGTCCGGACGCTTCGGTTCACCGAGACGCTCGGCCGACCACGACGCGAGATCCTCGGCGGACACCCCGTCGCGGGTCACCACGAACGCGACGACCTCCTCGTTGCCGTCCTCGCGGGGCACGCCGACGACCGCGCTGTCGTGCACGTCGTCGCGCTCGGCGAGCAGATCCTCGATCTCGCCGGGATGCAGGTTGAAGTTGCGGCGGATGATCATGTCGTCCAGGCGGCCGACGACGTGGAGGTAGCCCTCGTCGTCCATGCACCCGAGGTCCCCGGTGTGCAGCCAGCCGTCCTGCCACGCCTCGTCGGTGAGCTCCGGCGCACGGAAGTACTCGCGGCGGGGGGTCTGCGTCCGGGCGAGGATCTCGCCCTCCTCGCCGGGCGGGAGCTCGGCCCCCGAGTCCGGATCGACGATCCGGATCTCGAGGCCGCCCATCGGCTGTCCCACCGTGTCGGCCTTGCGGTCGAAGTCCTCCGCGGGGGTCAGCGTGAAGCCGGTCCCGAGCTCGACGAGGGAGTACGAGTTCTGCGGGGTGGCGTTCGGGAGCAGCTCGTTGAGCCGGCGCAGCGACGCGGCCGCGATCGGGGCACCGCCGACGGTCACCATGTGCAGGCTGGAGAGGTCACGGTCCTCCACGCCGGCGAGATCGAGGATCTCGCGGGCCATCCACGCCTCCAGATAGGTGGCCCCGACGGCCTCCTCCTCGACGACGTCCACCCAGTCGCGGGCGTCGAACGCCGGTGCGAGGTGGGCGACGGTCATGCCGAGCGACGCGGGGACGAGCAGGAACGAGCGGGACGCCTGGGCGTCCAGCATGGTCGCGTTCAGCCAGAGGTCACCGGAGAACTCGTCCGGGGTGAGCTGCGGCGCCTGACTCACGTTGCTGTGGCGGGTGAGCACCCCCTTCGGCATCCCGGTGGTTCCCGAGCTGTAGACGATGTCGGCCGGGTCGTCGTCGCCGATCTCGACCTGGATGTCCTCGTCGCCGTCGCCCTTCCGCAGGCTGTCCCACCCGTCCGAGACGGACGTGCCCTGCCCGGTCGTCACGACGAGCCGCACCGAGTCGACCCTGCCGACCACCTCGTCGAGCCGCCCCGCGACGGACTCGCTGGCCAGCACGGCGTCCGGTTCCGCATGCCGCAGGATCTCGACGAGCTCGTCCGGGGTGTAGTCGAGGTTCACGAGCGCGCTGACCGCGCCGACCTGCTGGACGGCGATGTAGGCCTCGGCGTAGCGCAACACGTCCGCCAGCTCGAAGAGCAGGGCGACACGCTGGCCCCGCTCGATCCCGGCCTCCCGGAGTCCGCCGGCCAGCTGGTTGGCGCCGCGGCGCCAGTCCCCGAAGGTCATCCGATCGCCCCCGGCCGGCCCGACGACACGATGGGCCTCCGCGTCCGGCCATCCGTCGGCCAGGGCGCGCAGTCGGTCGGGCATGATCGTCATCGTGGTCTCCTGGTGTTCGAGTCGCCGCCAGCCGGAGCGGGCGGTGCGGTGCGTCGAGGTGGTCCGGGTCCGCGTCAGGGCTTGAAGGTCAGGGCGTTCAGGCCGCCGCCTGTTCCGTCTCGTCGTCGGGCTCGACGGCGTTTCGCTCCTCGCCCGTGACCGTCGGCGACTGCGACAGCACCACGGCACCGACGATCATCACGGCGAGGAAGCCGAGGCCGACGAGTCCCCGCACGGAGGCGAGGTTGATCTTCTCGCCGAAGAGCATCACGCCCAGCGTGATGGCGACGAGCGGGTCCGCGATGGTCAACCCGGGCTCGGACGCCGTGATCGGCCCCGCCTCGTACGCGTTCGCGGACAGCACCAGCGCGGCGCCGCCGGTCACGGCCAGCGCGTAGAAGGCCCAGCCCGACAGCATGGCCCCGAATCCGTTGTGGATCTGGCGCACGACCACGCGCGTGATCGCGGCGGTGAGAGCAAAGGCCGAGCCCGCCGCGGCGCCGTACAGCGCCGCCACGAAGGAGCCCTGGTTGCGCCGGGCGATGAGGACCGCCGCCACCACGAGCACGCCGACACCGCCACCCGCGAGGATCCAGCCGAACGCGGTCGGCGTCGCCCCACCCCGGCCGGGCGCGGCGCTCACGAGGAACCCCGCGAGGCCGGCGGTTATGGCGACGAACCCGCCGATCTCGCGCGCACCGATCGGCGCGTCGAACCAGACGACGACGATCGCGAGGATCCACAGCAGCTGGGTCACCAGCAGCGGCTGCACCACGGCGAGCCCGCCGTAGCGAAGCGCGGCCGCCTGCAGGAGGAACGCCGCGAGCAGCGACAGGATGCCGCCGAGGTAGGCCGGCCGACGCGCGAGGTAGGACAGCAGCTCGACGCTCAGCCCCGGACCCTCCTCGGCGGACGCGGCGGCGCGACGCTGAAGCACACCGCCCAGCGCCGCGAAGAATGCGGAGGCTCCTGCCAGCACGTATTCCATCCTCGATGATCCTTCTGGTCGTCAGGCGATCTCGCGTTTGTCATGACGGTCGCCGAGCTCGGATGCGTCCGCGTGGTGGTCCCGGCCCTCGGCCGCGTTCGCCGCCTTCCGGCGATCAGCGGCCTCGGAGACCAGCGGCGACGTGGCCAGCCCGACGATCCCGGCGACGAGCACGAGCACCCCGAGGATCTCGCCGACCGGTGCCCACCCGCCGGTGCGCAGCTGCTCGTCGAAGAGCGTGAGCCCGATGGCGCTCGCGACGAGCAGCTCGACGCTCAGCATGGACGGGAGCGACGCCGCGATGTGACCGGCCTGGAACGCGCTCTGGATGAGCAGCAGCCCGCCGATCCCCGCCACGATCAGGGCGTACAGCTGCCAGCGACCGAAGACGGCGAACAGCGACCCCTGCATGATCGCCGTGACCTCCTTCGTCAGCGCGTCGGTGACGCCGAGCGCCAGGCCCGCAGCGAGCGCCAGCAGCACGGCCCGTGGGACCGGCCGGCTTCGCCGGCCGATCAGCGCGAGCAGCCCGACGACGATGACGCCGGCGCCGAGCACGTAGGCCCAGCTGGCGTCCGGGGCGTTGTTCAGCCCGCCGTGGGGACGCGCGATGAGGAGGAAGGCCCCGAGACCGCCCGTCGTGGCCGCCGCGGCGATCCAGTCGCGGGCGGCCATGCGCTGCTTCTGCCGGAACGCCGCCATCGGGAGGGCGAAGAGGATGTTCGTGACGAGGATCGGCTCCACCAGGGTGATGTGACCGCCGTTCATCGCCAGGGCGAGGGCCACGTACCCGGCGATGCTCGCGGCGATCCCCCCGAGCCACATCGGCTGGCGCGCGAGGTCGAGCAGGATCCCGATGCGCAGGCTGGCCTCGTCCGGCAGCTCGAAGGCCTCCTGCTGCTGCAGGACGAACGCCGTCGCGAACAGGACGGATGCGACCAGCGCGAGCGCGACGGTCGTGAGCACGGGCCCCCCTTGGTCGGTGCCGGACGGTGCCCCGGGATCGACGAAGGATCGCGAGACATCTCCAGCCGTATCCCCCGCCCGCGCGGCCCGCCCGGACACGGGGCGTTCCGCCGTCCAGTGGATGTCCCACCGGGGCCACCGTTCGGACGGTGCACCGCCATCGACCGCTCATAGGGTGGACCCATGCGCACCGAAACCTCTGACACCTGCACCGTCGATCTCGACGGGCCCGTTCACCTCGTCGACCACGGTGGCGAGGGTCGGCCGATCCTGCTCGTCCACGGCATCGGCGGGTCGCACGCGAACTTCGCGGCCGTCACCGGGCCGCTGCGCCGGGTCGCGCACGTGTACGCGGTCGACCTCATCGGGTACGGCAACACCCCACCGGCGGGGCGGGCAAGCGACCTGCGGACGAACCGCGACATGCTCGTCCGGCTCCTCGACGAGCACTTCGAGGAGCCCGTCGTGCTCCTCGGCACCTCGCTCGGCGGTCTGCTCGGACTGCTCGTGGCCGGTGCGGCGCCCGCGCTCGTGGACCGGCTCGTGCTCGTCGGCCCCGGCCAGCCCTACCCCCGGGGTGTGCCGATCGACTGGTCGTCCGCGCTCGGGTTCGTCGCCCTCCTGCTTCCCCTGATCGGTCCGTGGCTCGCCCGCCGTGAGGTCGAGGGCGACCCGGCTGCCATCGTCGACCACAATCTGTCGCTGATGTGCGCTCACCCGGACCGCGTCCCGGCCGAGGCACGGGCCGCCATGATCGACATGGCGCGGGCGCGGCAGGACATGCCGTGGGCCGCCGACGCCTTCCGGGAGACCGTCCGCTCGCTGGTCCGGGAGCTGCGCCGGACCCACGGCTACGACGAGTTCATCCAGGACCTGAAGCCGCCGACCCTGCTCGTCCACGGGGCGCAGGACGCGTTGGTCGTCCCGGAGGCCTCCCGCCGCCTCGCGCGGCTGCGCCCTGACTGGCGCACCGAGATCCTGACGGACGTTCGGACACTCGCCGCAGCTCGAGGTGCCCGGGACGCTCGTCGACATCCTGGCGAGCTGGCTCGACGATGGCACGATCGGGACAGGGGCGCCAGAGACAGGGACGTCCCCCGGACGATGATCGCGCGGCCGTTCGTTACCGAACGCTCTACCGCGAGCACGGTACGTTCTGCCCTTCCCCATCACCACAGGGACGGTTGTGAGCCTGACCGCCGCCTCCTCCGCTCCGACGGAACGTCGACGCTCGCCCGACCGTGGCACCGTGGCCATGCTCGTCGGGACGGTCGTCAACGCCGTCGGCGCCTACCTGTTCACGATGGTCGGCGGCCGGATCCTCGGACCGACCGATTTCGCCCCGCTCGCGGTGCTGTGGACGGTGCAGTTCCTCCTCATGACCGTGCTGTTCCTCCCCACCGAGCAGCTCGTCATCCGTCAGCTCACTCTCGGGGGATCGGTGGCGGCGCTGCGGCGTCCCCTGACCGTGATCGTCACGACGGTCACGCTGGGCACGGGCCTGTTCGCGCTGGCGACCACCGGCGGCCTCTTCGCCGGGCAGCGGCTGTACGCGGCCGCCGCCGCCGGACTGGCCGCCGGGTACGCCCTCTACGTCATCGGACGCGGCCGGCTCGCCGGCGGACGGCGCTACGGGCGCTACGGCGTGGTCACGGCCGGCGAGGCCATGCTGCGGCTGCTCGTGATGGGATTGGTGCTCGCCATCGGCGCGACGCAGCTCGGGCTGGCCACGGCCATGGTCGCGGCCCCACTCGTGGCGCTACCCATCGCGCTGGCACGCAGCCGCGGTCCAGCCGATGCCGGCCTGCACGTCGCCCCCCGCGGCTTCCTGTCCGGGTACGTGACCGGGAACGCCGCGGCGCAGACCCTGCTCGCCGCCGGTCCGCTCGCGGTCGCGGCCATCGGCGGCGACGCCGCGGCCGTGAGCATCATCACGGTCACCATGACCCTGTTCCGGTTCCCGCTGACGATGTCGTACAACCTGCTGGCCCGGGCCCTCCCGCCGCTCGTGCGTCTGGTCGAGGAGCGGCGGCTGCACCAGGCGCGCCGGATCACGCTGCTCATCGTGGTCGGCGGCCTGCTTCTGTCGGGCCTGGCCGCCGCCGTCGGGTACGTCGTCGGGCCTGCCGCCGTCGCCGTCCTCTTCGGCCCGGAGTTCCGCCCCGACGCGACGTTCTCGGCGCTCGTCGCCGGCGGCGCGCTCGTGGCGTTGACCGCGCTCGTCATCCAGCAGGTCCTCGTGGCCCTCGGCGACACGCGGCGACTCGCCATCTCCTGGTGGATCGGGCTGGCCGTCGCGATCGCAGCCGTCTGGCTGGCCCCGATCTCCCCGATCGTGCGCGTCGGCGCCGCCTTCGTGGCCGGCAACTGCATCGCCTTCCTGCTGCTCGCCGTCGACGTGCTGGCGCGGATGTCGACCGGACCGGTGTCGGCAGCCTGACCCCAGCCCGCGGCTGGCCGACCTGCCGTCTCCTCGACCGTCCGGCCGGCCATCTGTCCGACCGACCGGCTGCACCGCGGCGTGGCTAGGGTGCAGCCCATCGGAGGGAACCCTATGACCTACTTCGTCACGGGCGCGACCGGATTCGTCGGAGGCCAGCTCGTCGAACGGCTGCTGCGGCGCAAGGGCACGATCTACTGTCTGGTGCGCGAGGAGTCGCAGGACAAGCTCGACGAGCGCATCCGCGCATGGGGCACGAACAAGCGGCGCATCGTCCCGGTCGTGGGCGACCTCTCGGAACGCCGTCTCGGGCTCAGCAACGCGCAGATCGACGAGCTCAAGGACGACGTCGACCACGTCTTCCACCTCGCCGCCGTCTACGACATGACCGCCGACGAGCAGACACAGCGGCAGGCCAACGTGGAGGGGACCCGCCACCTCATCGAGTTCGTGAACCGCTGCAAGCCCCAGCGGCTCCACCACGTCAGCTCGATCGCCGTCGCCGGGACCTACAAGGGCCGGTTCACCGAGGACATGTTCGAGGAGGCCGATGGCCTCGACCACCCCTACTTCTCCACGAAGCACGAGTCCGAGCGGATCGTGCGTGAGCAGGCGAAGGTGCCGTGGCGCGTCTACCGGCCGGGCATCGTCGTCGGTGACTCCCGCACCGGCGTGACCGACAAGATCGACGGGCCCTACTACTTCTTCGGTCTCCTCAAGCGGCTGCGAGGCTGGCTCCCGCCGTGGGTCCCCCTGGTCGGGCTCGAGGGACGCAAGGTCAATATCGTCCCCGTCGACTACGTCGCCGATGCGATGGATCACATCGCCCACCTCGACGACACGGAGTGGGACAACCGGGCCTTCCACCTCGTGGACCAGGACCCGTACACCGCCGGCCAGATCATGAACATCTTCGCCGAGGCCGCGCATGCCCCGCAGTTCCAGATGCGCATCGACCCCCAGGCGCTGAAGCTCGTCCCGAAGGGGGTACGGGGGGTCCTGTCGTCGCTGCCGCCGGTCCGCAACGCGAAGCGGTCGCTGCTCGACGACCTCGGGATCCCCGACCAGGTCCTGGCCTACGTCGACTGGCCGACCACCTACGACTCCGACGACGCGCGCGCCGCCCTCGTCGGCAGCGGCATCGAGGTGCCGCGCCTCGAGGACTACGCATGGCGCCTGTGGGACCACTGGGAACGCCACCTCGACCCGGCCCTGTTCAAGGACCGGTCGCTCGAGGGGGCCGTCGGCGGCAAGATCGTCCTGATCACCGGCGCCTCGGACGGCATCGGCAGGCAGGCGGCGCTGCGCACGGCCGAGGCCGGCGCCCACGTGCTGCTCGTCTCCCGGACCCGCGAGAAGCTCGAGGCGGTCCGTGACGAGATCGAGGAGGCGGGGGGGACCGCGTCGGTCCACCCGTGCGACCTCACCGACGGCGGGGACATCGTCCGGCTCGCCGACGAGGTGCTCGAGGAGCACGGGCGCGTCGACATCCTCGTGAACAACGCCGGCAAGTCGATCCGGCGCTCGATCCGGCTCTCCTACGACCGGCTCCACGACTACGAGCGCACCATGCAGCTCAACTACTTCGGGGCGGTGCAGCTCATCCTCAAGCTGCTGCCGACGATGACCGGCAACGGCGGCGGCCACATCATCAACGTCTCCTCGATCGGGGTGCAGACCAACACCCCCAGGTTCTCCGCCTACGTCGCCTCGAAGGCCGCGCTCGACGCCTTCTCCCGGTGTATCGCGTCCGAGGTCGTCGACGACGGCGTGCAGATCACGACGATCTACATGCCACTCGTGCGCACGAAGATGATCGAGCCGACGAAGATGTACGACTACTTCCCGGCGATCAACCCGCCGGAGGCGGCCGAGATGATCGCCACCGCCATGATCGACCGGCCGAAGAAGGTGGCGACCGGGCTCGGCAACTTCGGGGAGATCAGCTACGCCATCGCACCGAAGATCGTCGACCAGGTCCTGCACATGGGCTACCGCATGTTCCCGGACTCGAAGGCCGCGAAGGGGCAGCCCTCGAGCGACGAGGAGGCCAAGACCTCGTCGGAAGGCGTCGCCTTCGCCCACCTGCTCAAGGGTGTGCACTGGTAGGTCGTCCCGCCCCGTTGCGCGGTGACCGGGCAACCCCGGGCGTCCCTGCAGACGGAGCCGTTCGGCCCTCGCACGAGCGACGACCAGGACGCAGGATGAGGCCACCACCCGGTCCGTCCGGGGCCGGTTGTGGAGGCGAAGGAGGTCGTCCCATGACCCTGGTCACGGAGCATCTCGAGCAGCGGGGCGTGCGGTTCGAGGTGCTCCCCCACCAACGGACCTACACGACCATCGACGAGGCACGCATCCTCGGCATCGATGCCGACGAGGTGCTGAAGACGGTCGTCCTCGACGGCCGCGACGGTCACGTCTTCGCGATCATCCCCGCCCATCACCGGCTCGACATGCGTCTCGTGCGCCAGGCCCTCGACGACCCGCACGCGAAGCTCGCGGACGAGGACGAGATCCGACACGACTACCCCGAGTTCGAGCTCGGCTCGATCCCGCCGATCGGTCGGCTCACGCACACGCCGATGCTCGTCGACCCGGAGGTCCTGGCCCACGACCTCGTCGTCTTCGCCGGCGGTGTGCAGCGCGAGTCCATCCGGACGCGCCTGCAGTACCTGCTCAGCGGCGTGACCGTGAAGTTCGCCCCCATCGTGCACGAGGTCGTCGCGATCGGGTGACGCCCCGGATGTGGACAACGAAGCCCGCGTGACCTGCGGAAACACACAGGTGTGAGCAACCCTGTGGACAACCGCCCCGGGTGAGGTACCGGCGCCCCGGGGCGCGTCCGCCTGGGGAGAACCTGTGGACCGTGTGGAAAACTACATGGTTGGTGTTACACAGGTGTGCACGGACATGTGGACGGTCGCCGTCAGTAGAGCTCGAAGCCGTAGCCACCGTGCTGGTAGGCGACCCGGGCCAGGGCGTGCATGCGGTCGTCGTCGTTGTCCGTGATCTGGTCGAGGTTGCGGTGCACGCGCCGGTCGGCGCGGCTCGTGAACGTCTCGGCGAGGTAGCGCTGGGTGCCGGCCACCTCGGCGCCGCGGTCGTTCATGACGGCGGTCACCCGCGACAGGGTCGCCACCTGCGCGTAGATGTCCATGACCGCGTTGGCGAGGCGCTTCTGCTGCCACTGCCGCTCGGTGATGTCCCGACCGTGGACGCGCAGCAGCTGCTCGGAGACGGACCGCAGCCGGACCACCTGCTCGGTGAGCCGGTCCGCGAGGTCGCGGACACCGGGATGCACGTGGGTGAGACGATCCGGGACGATCTCGCGTCGGACACGGTCGACGACGTAGTCGGCGAGAATGCCGAGCGAGCGCACGGGCGCCGACAGGCCGAGGTCGCCCAGACCCTCGAGGTCCGCCCCGAGCGCCTCGAGACCGGTCAGGGCGATGAAGGCACGCAGCACGTCGTTGGAGCCCTCGAAGATCGGGAAGATCCGAACGTCGCGGAGCATCTTCTCGTAGGGGCTGCCGGCCATGAAGGCGGCCCCACCGGCGAGCTGGAAGGCGCGGTTGATGCCGTACCAGAGGAACTCGGTGCCGGCCACCTTCAGGATCGCCGACTCGATCGAGTAGTCGGCCACGCCGGCGTCGACCAGGCCGGTGGTCAGATAGCTCGCCGACTCCAACCCGTAGAGGTACGAGGTCATCCACGAGATCTTCTCCTCGACGAGCTCGAACTCGGCGAGGGGGCGCCCGAACTGCTGACGATCCTGCACGTGCGAGACGGCGAGGTTCAGGACCTTCTTCATCGCACCGACCGAACCGGTCCCGAGCGACATCCGGCCGTTGTTCAGCACGTGCATCGCGAGCTCGAAGCCCTTGCCCGGCTCGCCGAGGACGTTCTCCGGGGGGACCCGCACGTCGTCGAAGCGGAGGTGTCGCAGGTCGTTGCCGCGCAGCCCGAGCGTCTCGTACCCGAAGGGTGACGTGAAGCCGTCCATGTCCGGCGTGCAGATGAGCGCGATGTGCCCGTCGTCGGTGCGCGCGAAGACGACGATCACGTCCTTGTTCCCGTTCCCGATCCAGCGCTTCTCGCCGTTGAGGCGCCACGCGCCGTCGGCCTCGCGTACCGCGCGGGTCTCGAGGTGGTACGCATCGGATCCGGCGTTCGGCTCGGTCAGCGCGAACCCGGCGAGCTTGTGCCCCCGTGCCAGGTCGGGCAGGAAGCGCTCCTTCTGCTCGTCGGAGCCGAAGAGGTGGATGCCCTTGTAGCCGATCGACTGGTGCACGCCGAGGACCACGGCGAGCGTCGCGTCGATCTGGCCGAGCGACTCGAACACCCGGCAGTACCCCGTCTGGGAGAGCCCGAGCCCTCCGTACTCCTCGGGGACGTAGAGGCCGGTGACGCCGAGGTCCCCGAGCCCGCGGATCACGTCGTCACCGATCCAGCCGGCACGCTCGACCTCGTCAGGGTCGTAGTGGTCGTGGGCGAAGTCCTCGACCTGTGCGATGACCTGACGCACCCGCGACTGCTCGTCGCTGCGCATCATCGGGTACGGCGTGACGAGATCCTGGTGCAGCTCGCCGCGGAAGAGGCTCTTGCCGAAGGAGCTCGTGGCGTGCGGTGGCGCCGGACCGGTGATCCGACGCCCCTCCTCCGGATGGGAGGGGGTCGTGGTCGCCTCGGTTGCTTCGTGCTCGACGTTGCTCACTGCAGCTCCTGCTGGCCGACGCCCGCAGGGTGGCCCGGCCACGCTCAGGTGGCAGCGACGGAACCCGTCCGGGCGACCGACGTGTCACCCGGACGCATCCACTCAGCGCTCATGCGTCGGGGCCGCGTGTTCACGCGGCCCCGCGACATGCTGGGTTGCTCGGCGCTACAGCGCGCGGGGCTCCTCCCAGAGAGCCTCGTCGAGCTCCTGCTCGCGCTTCTTCTTCAGGAAGAACCCGACGCCAGCCGCAGCCGCGAGCACGAGGAACAGCAGCCCCTTCTTGCCGCCGCCGTTGCCGGAATCGTCGTCACCCATCGCGTCCATCCTCTCCGTGATCTTGTCCGACAGCTCGGCAGCCTTGTCGCGGTACTGGTCCGCCTTCTGCTCGAGCTTGTCGACCTTCTTCTGCACACGCTTGTCACCCATCGGGTGTCGTCTCCTCTGCCGCTTGATCGCAGCCTAGTCAGACACCGCTGTCCCGTGGCTGCCGCAATCGGCCAGCTGTCCAGGGCACACGCTCCGGCGGCCACCAACGGCGCCGGATCGACCCCGCAACGCAGCGGATCCCGCCCCACCGGGACGGGATCCGCTGCATGTGGTGCTCGTGGGCCAAGAAGGACTTGAACCTTCGACCTCACCCTTATCAGGGGTGCGCTCTAACCGGGCTGAGCTATTGGCCCAGAATGATCGCCGACCGCCTCAGCGGGTCGGGCAGCGCGCAGGTTACCGACGGAGCCTGGCCCACGCGAGCCGGGGCTCAGGCGGAGGAGCCGCCCTCGGGTCCGGGCGGGGAGGACCGGCCGGTCTCGCTCCGCTCGGAGCCGCCGGGGACGCGGGTCGTCGCGCCGGACTCCGCCCCGCCACGGTCGAACATCCGATCCTCGTTCGCGGCCTGCCAGCCGCTCGGTGGAGGCGGGGGCGCACCACGAGACGCCGGGGCCGCCGGGGTGGGATGCGGAGTCTCGTGGCGCTCGACGGCCGTGCCGTCCGAGGCCTCGCCGTCGGATCCCTTTGCACGCCGGCCGGTCGAGACCATCCCCGACTCGTCGAGGTACGTGAAGCTGAGCCCGCCGACCAGGTCCGCGATGAGGTTGTAGAGGAAGGCCAGGAAGACCCACACGCCGGTCTGCACGACGGTGCCGAGCAGCCCCAGCAGGAAGGTGGCACGGAAGAGGTTGCCGCCGTCGACCCCACAGTTCTCGAAGGCCAGGTCCTGCGCCATCGTGCAGACCTTGTCGATGAGTCCCAGGCGCTGGACGAAGAACCAGACGATGGCGAGGCCGAGCAGGCTGATCGCCAGGAACGCCAGGTTCGCGACGAACCCGAACTTGAGCACGGACCAGGGATCGATCCGTTTCAGGGTGAGTCGTCGCCGGGCCACCGGGCTCTCCTCGAAGGGGTCTGCGTGAGTCTAAGGCTGCGGTGCGTGATCTTCGTGCTCATGCGCTCGTCCGCGCGGACATCACCGACCGTGCTCGCCCCGATGTTCCCCGTGGAACACCGGGACCGGTCGGCTCACTCCTCTTCGTCGGCCGTCTCGTCGGCGACCTCAACCCCAAGCTCGTCGTCGGGCGTCTCGTCGTCACCCTCGATCTGCTCGTCGGCGGGACGCTGGCGCCGCGGCCGCTCGGTCTCGTCCTCGTCGTCCTCGTCGTTCTCGACGACGAGCGCCAGCCCCACGACGTGGGCGCCCTCGCCCGGACGCATGAGGCGCACGCCCTGGGTGGCGCGGCCCGTCGGCCGGATGTCGGCGACGTCCATGCGGATGACCGTGCCGGCGTCGGTGACGAGGAAGATCTCGGACTCGTACGGGGCGATGAGGGCCCCGGCGAGCCCGCCCTTCTCCTCGGTGAGCTTCGCCGTGACGACACCCTTCCCGCCACGCTTCTGGATCGGGTAGCGCTCGAGCGGCGTGCGCTTGCCGTAGCCCTCGTCGGTGACGACGAGGACGTAGCCCTCCTCGACGGCGCAGCCCATGGCGAGGACCTCGTCGGCGGAGGCGAGCCGCATGCCACGCACTCCGGCGGCGTTGCGGCCCATGGCCCGAGCGTCCGTCTCGTGGAAGCGGATCGCCTGGCCGCGCCGGCTGATCAGGACCACGTCGTCGTCGCCGGTGGTGATGGCGACGCCGATGAGCTCGTCGCCCTCGCGCAGGTTGATGGCGATCAGCACGGAGCGGGGCGAGTCGTAGTCGTCGAGGCGCGAGCGCTTCACCGTGCCGTGCTTCGTCGAGAACAGCAGGAAGCGCTCGTCGTCGAACTCGCTCAACGACATGACGGCGGCCACCCGCTCGTCCTGCTCGAGGGCGAGGCCGGGGACGTTCGCCACGTAGACGCCCTTGGCGGCGCGGGACTTCTCGGGGACCTGGTAGGCCTTGATCCGGTAGACGCGCCCATGGTTCGTGAAGAAGAGCAGGAAGTCGTGGGTCGAGCACGTCAGCAGCTCGCTGACGATGTCGTCCTCCTTCATCTCCGCACCGCGCACGCCCCGGCCCCCGCGCTTCTGGGTCCGGAAGGCGTCGACGGGCGTGCGCTTCACGTAGCCGGCGCGCGACAGGGTGATGACGACGTTGGTCTCGGGGATCAGGTCCTCGACCGTCATCGAGCCCTCGTCGGGGATGATCCGGCTGCGTCGCGGATCGGCGAAGCGATCGCGGATCTCCGACATCTCGTCCTTGATGATCGCCCGCACCCGGCTCGGGTCGCCCAGGATGTCGCGGAGCTCGGCGATCAGCTCCTGCAGCTCGTCGTACTCGTCCTGGATCTTCTGGCGCTCGAGGGCGGCCAGGCGACGCAGCTGCATGTCGAGGATGGCCTGCGCCTGCACGTCCGAGAGCTCGAAACGCTCGATCAGGGCCAGCTTCGCCTCGTCCGCCGACGGGCTCGAACGGATCAGGGTGATGATCTCGTCGATGTGGTCGAGGGCGACCAGCAGCCCCTCGAGGATGTGCGCCCGGTCCTCGGCCTTGCGCAGCCGGTACCGGGTCCGCCGGGTGATGACGTCGACCTGATGGGCGACGTAGTGGGTCAGCGCCTGGTCGAGCGTCAGCGTCTTCGGGACCCCGTCGACGAGCGCGAGGAGGTTGACGCCGAAGGTGTCCTGCAGCTGCGTGTGCTTGTAGAGCTGGTTGAGGACCACCTGCGCGTTCGCGTCGCGCTTCAGGTCGATGACGACACGCAGCCCTTCGCGCGACGACTCGTCGCGGAGGTCGGCGATCCCCTTGATGGTCTTGTTGTTGACCAGCTGCGCCATCTTCTGCAGCAGGTTCGACTTGTTGACCATGTAGGGGATCTCGGTGACCACGATCCGCTCGCGGGTCGCCGTCTCCTCGATGGTGCACACGGCTCGGACCTTGACCGACCCGCGGCCCGTCGTGAAGGCCTCGTAGGCGCCCTCCTGACCGAGGATGAGCCCGCCGGTCGGGAAGTCGGGCGCCGGGACGTACTGCATGAGGTCGACGGCCGTCAGCGACGGATCGTCGATGAGGGCGATCGTCGCGTCGATCAGCTCGCCGAGGTTGTGCGGCGGGATGTTCGTCGCCATGCCGACCGCGATGCCGGTGGCGCCGTTCGCGAGCAGGTTCGGGAACCGCGACGGCAGCGCGACCGGCTCCTCCTCGTAGCCGTCGTAGTTCGGGACGAAGTCGACGGTCTCCTCGTCGATGTCCCGGAGCATCTCCATCGCCAGCCGTGACAGCCGCGACTCGGTGTACCGCATGGCGGCGGGCGGGTCGCCGTCGATCGAGCCGAAGTTCCCGTGACCGTCGACGAGCATGTAGCGCGACGAGAAGTCCTGGCCCATGCGCACGAGCGCGTCGTAGATCGCCGAGTCGCCGTGCGGGTGGTACTTCTTCATGACGTTGCCGACCGCGGACGCGCACTTGCGGTACGGGCGGTCGGGCCGCAGGCCGGACTCGTCCATCGAGTACAGGATCCGGCGGTGCACGGGCTTCAGCCCGTCCCGAACGTCGGGCAGCGCACGGCCGACGATGACCGACATGGCGTAGTCGAGGTACGAGGACTTCATCTCGTCCTCGATGACGACCGGCTGGAGCCGGCCGGCCATCACGTTGCCGGTCTCGTCGATCGGGCTGCCGGCCTCGTCAGTGTGGATGCGCTGATCGTCTGGCGGCAGGTCCGGTGCGCCGCCGGGGCGGCCCGCGGGCGTGTCGGGCGGAAGGTCGTTACCAGCCACGCGCATCCTCCACGTCGGCGTCGGTGAGCGGGTCTCTCGTCGCGGCGTCGCGGCCACCGATGCTCAGGGTCACGGTGGGACAGCCGGGTGCATCGGCCTCGTCGAACGTGCCGGCGCGCACGGCCGCAGCGATCACGAGCCCGGGGGCGAGCAGCGCACCGACCGCTCCCGCGAGCAGGGCCGGGACGGTCGGGAAGCCGAGCAGCCAGCCGGAGCCGGCGACGAACAGGAAGCCGACGAGGCCGGCGAGCACGGCGGCGCGGACGGTTCGGGTCATGGGCGGTCCTCAAGGGGTCGTGCCGGACGGAGGCTCGAGCGTGCGGCGCCCGGAGCTCACACGTCGATGGTCGCGTACCGGGCGTTGGCCTGGATGAACTCGCGACGCGACTCGACGTCGTCGCCCATGAGCACGGAGAACATCTCGTCGGCCACGGCGGCGTCCTCCATGGTGACGATCTTCAGGGTGCGCTTCGCCGGGTTCATCGTCGTCTCCCACAGCTGCTCCGGGTCCATCTCCCCGAGTCCCTTGAACCGCTGCACGTCGATCTTCTTGTCGCGGGGCAGCTGCGCGAAGATCGCGTCGCGCTCGGGATCCGAGTAGGCGTAGTAGACCTCGCTCTTCCGCGTCGGATGCTTGATCTGGTAGAGCGGCGGCTGTGCCAGGTAGACGTAGCCGGACTCGATCAGCGGCTTCATGTGCCGGAAGAGGAAGGTCAGCAGCAGCGTTCGGATGTGGGCGCCGTCCACGTCGGCGTCCGCCATGAGGATCAGCTTGTGGTACCGGGCCCGGGTGACGTCGAAGTCGTCGGCGAAGCCGGTGCCCATCGCGGTGATGAGCGCCTGGACCTCGTTGTTGTTGAGCACCTTCGGCAGGCGCGCCTTCTCGACGTTGATGATCTTGCCGCGGATCGGCAGGATCGCCTGGGTCCGGCGGTCGCGGGCCTGCTTCGCCGAGCCGCCGGCCGAGTCGCCCTCGACGATGTAGAGCTCGGACTCGGCCGGGTCGCGGGTCTGGCAGTCGGCCAGCTTGCCCGGTAGCGCCGTCGACTCGAGCAGGCTCTTGCGGCGCGTGAGGTCGCGGGCCTTCCGGGCGGCGATCCGGGCCTGCGCCTCGGACTCCGCCTTCTGGACGATCGCCTTGCCGTCGGTGGGGTGCTCCTCGAGCCAGATCCCGAACTGCTCGTTCATCGTCTTCTGGACGAAGGACTTCACCTCGGTGTTGCCGAGCTTGGTCTTCGTCTGCCCCTCGAACTGCGGGTCGCCCACCTTCGCGGAGATGATCGCCACGAGCCCGCTGCGCAGGTCGTCGCCGGTCAGCGAGTCGACCTCCTTCGAGCGCAGGAGGTTCTGCGACTTCGCCCAGCGGTTGATCGTGGAGGTGATCGCGGTCCGGAACCCTTCCTCGTGGGTGCCGCCCTCGTGGGTGTTGATGGTGTTCGCGAAGGACAGGATCGCGTCGTTGTAGTCGTTGATCCACTGCAGGGCGACCTCCACGGACTGCATGCCGTGGGGTCCCTCCTCCTCGGTCTCGAAGTGGATGACCTCGTGCAGCGGCTCCTTCGCCTTCGTGGCGCGGATGTGATCCACGAAGTCCTTCAGGCCACCGGGGGCGTGGAACTCGAACTCGCGTGGGGCCGCGTCTTCCTCGGCGTCCTCACGCGGCCGCTGGTCGGTGAGCACGATCCGCAGGCCGGCGTTGAGGAACGCGGTGTCGCGCAGCCGGCGCTTGATCGTGTCGAGCGAGTACTCGATGACCTCGAAGATCTCGTCGTCGGGCCAGAACGTGATGGTGGTGCCGTGATCGGTCGCGTCACCCACCTGCGAGACCGGCCCCTGCGGCAGGCCGCGGACGTACTCCTGGCGCCAGATCCCGCCGTCGCGGTGCACCTCGGCGACGAGCCGGGTGGACAGCGCGTTGACGACCGAGATGCCGACGCCGTGCAGGCCGCCCGACACGGCGTACGCCTGGTGGTCGAACTTGCCGCCGGCGTGCAGCACCGTCATGACGATCTCGAGCGCCGGCTTGTTCTGCTTCGGGTGGACGTCGACCGGGATCCCCGAGCCGTCGTCGGACACCCGAACGCCCCCGTCGGCCAGCAACGTCACGTCGATGCGCGTGCAGCGTCCGGCCAGCGCCTCGTCGACCGAGTTGTCGACGACCTCCCAGATGAGGTGGTGCAGCCCGCGGGGACCCGTGGAGCCGATGTACATGCCGGGGCGCTTGCGAACCGCCTCGAGGCCTTCGAGGACGGTGATGTTCTTCGCGCTGTAGTCGGCATTCGTGGCAGCAGACAACACGGGTCCTCTCGAGTCAGGGGAAAGCCAGCGCCTGGTGTGGCGACGTGACGGCAGCGATCCCACGACCACGGCAGCCTGGCCCCTCAGTGGTGCAGGGTATCAGGTGAGCCTCCCGGACCCGGGACTCAGAACGCGTCACACGGTGGAAATGCGTTCCTCGCGTCCCCCCTCGCGGATGCGGGTCGAAAGCGGCTCACGCGATCTCAGCGGACTCAGCGCGGGTGTGACGCTCCGAGCGGGCGCCGCCGGCAACAGTGGTCACGCGCCTGGCGAGGACTCGTCCTCGAGGTCCTCGATGGAGCGTGGCCAGTCCTCCTTCAGCAGGCGCGACAGGCTGCGGTCGGCCAGCAGCTTTCCGCCCGTCTGGCAGCGGGGGCAGTAGTTCGTCTCGTTGTCCGCGTAGCGGATGCGCTGGACGGAGGTCCCGCAAACCGGACACGGCTCGCCGTACCTCCCGTGGACGGCGAAGTCCGGACGGAAGGCGGTGACGTTCTCGGGGAACCCGTCGCCGCGCTCGTCGGCGAGGCGCGCCGTCCAGCGCATCAGGATGTCGCGGGTCGCCTCGTGCAGCCGGTCCAGCTCCTCGTCCGTCAGCTGCCCGGTGCGCTTGACCGGGGAGAGGCGCGCCGCGTGCAGGATCTCGTCGGAGTACGCGTTGCCGATGCCACTGAGGAGCCGAGGGTCGGTCAACGCCCGCTTCAGCGTGCGGTTCTCGGCCGTCACGGCTGCCGTGAAGCCGTCCCGGTCCACCGCGAGCGGCTCCACGCCGCCGGGGTCGTGGGCGGTGAGGGCTTCCTCGCCACGCACGACCCAGAGCTTGGCCCGCTTCCTGGTCCCGGCCTCCGTGAGCAGGAGTGTCCCGTCGCCGAAGTCGAACGCAGCCAGACCGTAGCGGCGCGGGACGGCGGCACCCGGGTCGCGCCACCGCAGTCGCCCCGCGATCATCAGATGCAGCACGAGGAACAGGGTGTCGTCCGCGCCGCGGTCCTCCGCGAACGCGAACACGAGCCGCTTCCCGAGCCGCCGCAGCCCGGTGACACGCTCCCCCTCGACCGCGCTGATCGGCGGGTCGTAGGTCTTCAGCAGGGAGAAGCCGGTGATCCGCACCCGCTCGAGCGTCTCCCCCAGCACCCGCGCACGCAGGGCCGCGAGGTAGTCCTCGACGTCGGGGAGCTCGGGCATGGCTCAGCGCGCACCCGGGTCGGCGTCGACATCCTCGGGGGCGACGGGGCGGTACAGGCCGACGAGCACGAGCACGAGCAGGAACGCGCTCAGCGCCATGTAGGGGATCGACACGAGCCCGAACTGCCAGACCCACGTCGAGCTGCACGGGACATCCGCCGTGCACGCCGAGCTGGCGATGTTCGGGAAGCGCTGCTGCAGGTAGTGGTACACGGAGATCGGCACGCCGACGAACGCGAGCGGCAGCGCGTACCAGTGCGCGTCGCGGGCACGGCGAATGGCCGCGCCCGTCAGCACGAACGCCAGCGGGTACATGAAGATCCGCTGGAACCAGCACAGCCGGCACGGCGTGAAGTGCGCCACGTCGGAGAAGTAGAGGCTGCCGAGCATCGCCACGACGGTCACCAGCGCCGCGATCGGGATGGCGACGCTGCGCATGCTCTCGCGCAGATCCTCGGGACCGGCGAAACGCAGGACGAGCGCCGCAACCGTTCCCACGTTGGTCAGCAGGGCCAGGAGCGCGAAGAAGCGCGACATCACGTCCACGGTCACGGGCACAGTCCTTCGATCGGTCGACCGGCGGGCGTCGGGAGCGGTCCCCTCGGGGCGGCGCATCGTAGGCCAGCAGTCGGCACGCCGGTCACGCGCCACCGCCGGTGAGTGGCCCCACCACGATCCGCACCTCGCGCACCATGCCGGCGCCGAGGACCTCGTTCGCCCGGTCCCGCAGCTGGGTGACCATGTAGCCGAGCTGCGTGGCCCAGATCTGCGACTCGGCACGGACGACGAGCGTGCCGTTGGTCAGCCGCACGGGCTCGCACCGGCGCACGAGGCTCGCCCCGACGATGGCGGGCCAGTGGGAGAAGACGGCGACCCCGTCGATGCGGTGCTCCCAGTGACGGGCACGCAGGTAGCCCTCGAGCACCTCGCCGACGTGGCGCGGCCTGGTGACGATCGTGAGCCGCTCCTCCTCCTCGTCCGCGGCGGTCCAGTCGTCGTCGGTCGGCGGTCGCGGATCGAACTGCTGCTTCTCCATGGCGGCACGCCGCTTCGCGGCCTCGCGGCGCCGTCGCGCCTCGCGGTCGTCGGACCGGCGCGGGCTCACGCGGCACCGCCGGCGGCCTCGGGGCGTGGGTGGAGCGCACTCCGGCCGTCGGTCATCGACACGTCGACACGGCGACCGGCCAGCGGGACGTCGGCTTCGACCGCGGCCGTCACGAGAACCTGGTCGAAGCGGGCGCACGCCTCGGCCAGCCGTTCCCGGCGGACGGTGTCGAGCTCCGCGAACACGTCGTCGAGCAGTACGATGGGCCGGTCACCGACCTCGGCGAGCACCTCGTAGGTCGACAGCTGCAGCGAGAGCGCCAGGGACCAGACCTCCCCGTGGCTCGCGTAGCCACGGGCGGGCAGCGTCCCGATGGTGATCTCGAGGTCGTCACGGTGCGGTCCGACGAGGGTGACGCCGCGCTGCAGCTCGTCGTCGGCGGCGGCGGTCAGCGCCGCGCGGAGGGCATCCTCGATCGGCTGGCGGTCGGGGACGCCCGCGTCCTGCTCGCCGAGCACGCTCAGCTCGGCCGAGGAGCGGTAGAGGAGGGTCACCGCCTCGGGGCGGTCGGCGAGCTCCCGGTAGAAGCGGTCGACCGGGCGTGAGAGCGCGTGGACCGCGGCGATCCGGGCCGCGAGGACGCTCGTGCCATGGTGGACGAGCTGATCGGTCCACACGTCGAGGGTCGCCAGCGCGGCGTCACGGGCGGACGACGGCAGCGTCCTGGCCTGCTTGAGCAGGTTGTTGCGCTGCTTGAGCACACGGTCGTACTCGCTGCGGGCGGCCGCGAACGCGGGGCGGCGCTGGGCGAGCAGATCGTCGAGGAACCGCCGGCGTTCCGAGGGGTCGCCCCGAACGATCGCGACGGCTTCCGGCGCGAACAGGACGACCCGGAGGATGCCGATCGCGTCGGACGCCCGACGCACGTCCTGGCCGTCCACCCGGGTCCGGGCGCGCCGCCCCGGCGCGAGCTCGAGCTCGAGGGCGCGCCGACGACCGGCATCCGTAGCGATCTCGAGACGCAGGTACCCGGCGTCGGCGCCCTGCCGCACGAGTGGCTGGTCACCGCTCACCCGGTGCGAGGCGCCGGTCGCCGCCCGGTGGATGGCCTCGACGAGGTTCGTCTTGCCCTGAGCGTTGGGCCCGACCAGCACGGTCACGCCGGCCGCCAGCTCCAGCCGCGCGTGCCGGTACGAGCGCACGTCGGTGAGCTCGAGCCGGCGCAGCAGCATCGATCAGCTGATCCTCATGGGCATGAGCAGGTAGGTGAACGCGTCGAGCTGGACCTCCGCGTCGTCGTCGCTCGGCGCGACGTGCGGGCGGAGGACGGCCGGCTTCAGGCCGTCACGCAGCTCGATGCGGATCTGGTCGGTCCCGGTCGCGTCCAGTCCGGCGAGCAGGAACGTCGGGTTGAAGGCGATCGACAGCCCCTCGCCGTCGAGATCGACGGCGAGCGACTCGCTGGCGTCACCGATCTCCTGGTTCGCCGCCGCGAGGTCCAGCGAGCCGTCCTCGAAGGTCAGCGTCACGGGGCTGTTGGCCTGCCCGAGCGCGACCACGGCGACGCGCTGCAGTGCCTCCACGAGCGGTGCCCGGTCGACGACGACGCTCGTCTCGAAGGTGTCGGGCAGCAGCTGACCGTAGCTCGGGAAGGATCCTTCGATGAGGCGGGTCGTCAACCGTCGGTCGCCGAAGAGGAACGAGACCTGCTTCTCCTCGAGGACGAGGGTGACGGCTCCCCCGGCCTCGCCCGACGCCTTCGCGGCCTCCTGCAGTGCCCGTGCGGGCACGAGCGCTTCCGCGTCCACACCCTGGTCCCAGGCGAGCTCGCGGACGGCCAGGCGGTAGCTGTCGGTGGCGGCCGCGACGAGCGCATCCTTGCTGGCCTCGAGCTTCACCCCGGTCAGGACAGGACGGGCCTCGTCCGAGGACGCAGCGCGGGCGACCTGGCTGACGAGACGGTTGAACGCGTCCGCCTTGACGACGCCGCTCGGGGCGTCCTCGGCGGGCTCGGGCAGCGTCGGGAAGTCGTCGACCGGCATGCCGCGAACGTGGAACGTCGCACGACCGCAGCGGATCTCCATGCGATCAGCGTCCCCCTCGAGCTCGACCGGTGCGTCGGGGAACTTCGCGACGAGCTGCGAGAGGAGTCGGCCGGGGAGCAACGCACGTCCGGGCTGGTCGATCTGGACCGGGATGGTGACCTCGGCCGCGACCTCGAGATCGGTGGCACGGCAGATCAGCTTCCCGTCGGCGGCGTCGAGCAGCACGCCGGACAGCGCCGGCAGTGTCACCCGGGCCCCGACGGTCCTGGTGGCCCAGGACACGGCCTCGGCGAACTCGGAGCGCTCAGCGCGGAGCTTCAACGGTCTCCCTCCCGCATGGGCGGTGTTCCACACCGCTGGATGAATCCTTGAGAGAACTCAAGAATCTCGTCATCGTCATAGGGCCTGTTGACACTGGGGACGAGCTGGCGTCGTCGCAGGTCAGCAGGCGATTCCGGGTCGTGGACGGATTGTGGACGTCGGTGCAGGCTATCCCCACTCGTCCCCATGACATCCATGTAGTTCCATGTGGTTCCACAACGGCCCGGTGTCTGTCCACGGTTCATCCACCGACTGTCCACCGCCATCGCGTCCTCGTCGTCCCCAGCGGGACGGCTGGGCTCCACAGCCGGCGGCGGGGTCTCCACCGCGCCTCCACACGTTCCCCACAGCCGCGCACGCACGTTGTCCACAGGGTGCTGTGGAAACTGTGCAGAACGGAGCGGAGCGTGAGACGCCGCAACGGACCGTGAGATACGTGCTGGCCGGAGGCCGAGCGCACCCGCGACCGCGTCGCATCGCAGAGCAGGCACATGGCGTGGACGTGCCAGGGGCGTCGAAAGCATGGGACGCGACCTCACGCGGTGCGTGCGCGCGTCTTGATTTGGTTCGTGAGCTCCTGCACCTGCTCGTAGATGGTGCGACGCTCCGTCATGAGGTTCGCGATCTTCGAGTTGGCGTGCATGACGGTGGTGTGGTCGCGGCCACCGAAGGCCTTGCCGATACGCGGCAGCGAGAGGTCGGTCATCTCACGCACCAGGTACATGGCGATCTGGCGTGCCGTGACCAGCTGACGGCTCCGGGACGGCGAGCACAGGTCCTCGAGGGTGAGCGTGAAGTAGTCGGCGACCTCCTCCATGATCAGCTGCACCGAGATCTCGCGATCGCGATCGCCCGGGAAGAGGTCCTTCAGCACCATCTCGACCATGGACTGGTCGGCAGGGGCCTGCTGGAGGCTGGCGAAGGCGGTGACGCGGATGAGCGCGCCTTCGAGCTCACGGATGTTGCTCTCGACCTTCGAGGCGATGAGCTCGAGCACGTCGGGCTCGACGCCGAGCTGGTCGGTCTCGGACTTCTTGCGGAGGATGGCGATCCGGGTCTCGAGGTCCGGTGGCTGCACGTCGGTCATCAGCCCCCACTCGAACCGGCTGCGCAGCCGGTCCTCGAGCCGGGCGATCTGCTTCGGCGGTCGGTCGCTCGAGATGACGATCTGCTTCTCGGCGTTGTGCAGCGCGTTGAAGGTGTGGAAGAACTCCTCCTGCGTCCGCTCCTTCGACTCGAGGAACTGGATGTCGTCGATGAGGAGGACGTCCGCCTCGCGGTAACGACGCTGGAAACCGGTGATGTGGTCGTCACGGATCGAGTTGATGAACTCGTTCGTGAACTGCTCGGTCGTGACGTAGCGCACGAGCAGTCGTGGATACAGCGAGCGCACGTAATGGCCCACGGCGTGCAGCAGGTGCGTCTTGCCGAGCCCCGCTCCCCCGTAGATGAACAGCGGGTTGTACGACTTGGCCGGCGCCTCGGCCACGGCGAAGGCGGCCGCGTGGGCGAAGCGGTTGGAGGGTCCGATCACGAACGAGTCGAAGGTGTACTTCTCGTTCAGCTGGGTGTCGGGCTCGACCCGGTCGGGCGCCGGTCGCTGCGGCGGCAGCACGACGGTCGGGCCGGGGGGACGTCCCGGAGCCTCGAGCGGGCGGCCGGCGGCCTCGTCGCCGTTGGGGCTGCCGAGGAGTCCACCCCGCGCCTGCTCCTCCCAGAGCTCGGTCGGGATGTCGGAGGTAGTGGGCGAGGTCCGACGCGCGCGGACGGCGTGGTCGGCGGGCGGGTGGGGCGGTGGGGTGGCCTCCCAGGAGCGTGGCTCGTCCGGCGGTGGGAACGGCGGTGGCGGTGTGCCACCGACCTCGTCGGTCGCGGGAGGGGCCTCGGGCTCGTTCGTCTCGGCGAGCTCCTGGGCGGCTTCGACCCCCGTGGGCTCGGGCTCCGGTTTGGCCTGGACGGTGATCATGACCGTGAGCGGTCGTTGTGCGGCCCGGCTCAGCGCGTCACGGATGCGATCACCGCAGCGGGAGTCGAGCCACTCCCGCGCGAACGCGTGAGGCGTCGCCAGGATGACCGTGTCGTTGCTGAAGCCGACGGGGCGGGTGGCGGCGAGCCACTGGCGCTGCGCCGGCGAGGTCACCGTGCGGACGATCTCCCCCAGGCTCTGCTTCCACAGCGATTCGAGGTCGAGCGTCGCCGAGTGATTCACAGTGAACTCCTGACCACTTCCCTACCGGCCCGGCCGTCGGACTGCTCACCGTAGGGCGCGGCCCCCGGGATACGCATTCCGTGCCGGTGGTGACTCGTTGTCGTCGCTCTGTCACGCGAAGTCGCTGCCGCGGCCTCGCGGTCCTGCACTCAAGCGGGCGCCCACTGCGCGGTATCCACACGTCTGTCCACAGATGTGGAAAACCGTCGCCCCCTACGCCGCCATCGTGCAACACACGGTGGGGAAGGACCGTGCATCGGACTCGGCGTCGCGCTGGTCGTCGCTCATCGGCTCCACGACCGTCCTCACCGGCGCCGAGCGCTCAATGCCCGGACGGTCGGGGACTATACGGCGTGGCCCGGGCACCTGCAAGGGGTTATCCACAGCGCGGAACGGGCGCTGGACGCCCGTTTCTGCCCTGTGGCGCGCGATATACGCCCAAACCATGTGGATAAGGTGGCGGATGGGGCTTGTGTGGAGAGATGTGGCGGATGAGAGCGAACGGCGCAGCCGCCGGCGTCTTGTCGGAACGTCGCGGTGGTCGCACCGCCGCGCGTCCCGCGGTGGACGGGTGCGGCCATCGCGCCAAGGTGGCGGAAGGCGGGACCATCGTGTTCCCTCAGCAGCGTTCAGGGGGCTCGTTTGCCCGCCATGCGCCGGGGGACGTACACTCCGTGGGCCGTACCTCACACGCCCCGGCACCGGCGGCGACACCTGCAACGGCTCTTCCTCCACAAAGGGTCCCGCAGTGGGCGATCCGTGCCGCGTGCTCCCAACCACCAGGGAGGGCAGTTCACCGTGAAGCGCACCTATCAGCCGAACAACCGACGTCGCGCTCGTAAGCACGGATTCCGTGCCCGCATGCGCACCCGGGCCGGGCGACGGATCGTCAAGAACCGTCGTCGCCGTGGTCGCGCGAAGCTGAGCGCGTAGCCCTTCATGGAGACACCGACGGTCCCTGTCGACCGTCTGCGCAGCTCGCAGGACATCGCCGCCGTTCTCCGTGGACGTTGGCAGCGTGCGGGCCGCCTGGCGGTTGTCTACGTGCGTGCCGCCGAGCACGCCGGTCCCGCGCGGATCGCGGTCGTTGCGTCCCGCAAGGTCGGTAGCGCGGTGGCTCGCAACCGCGCGAAGCGTCTGCTGCGCGAAGCGGCCCGGCGTATCGCCTGGCGGCCCGGCCTCGACGTCGTGCTGGTCGCCCGCAGCAGCTGTGCGGCCGGCGTGGCGCTGGCAGTGCACGAGGAGCTCGAGGCCCTGGCCAGCCAGCTCGGCGCGATCGAGGTACTCGCGGAGGCGTCATGACCCGTCCTCACCACACGGCCGATGCCGTGGGCGACGGCACGGCGTCCGCCACGGCCGAGCGGTCGCCGCGGCCGTCGCTGCTGGCCCGGCTCGTCCTCGCGCTGCTGTCCGCGTACCGCTGGACCGCGTCGTTCCGGCAGCCCCGTTGCCGCTTTCTTCCCACCTGCTCCACGTATGCCGTCGAGAGCGTCCGCGTGCACGGCGCGATCCGGGGTGGCGCCTACGCCGCGCGCCGGGTCGTGCGGTGCCACCCGTGGAACCCAGGCGGTTTCGACCCCGTGAAGCCCCGGACGTAGGACCTCACTCATGTGGACCGCCATCCTCGACATCTTCACGGGTGCCCTGCACAGCATCGCGGGGTTCCTCAACCCGGTGTTCGGGGACAACAGCTACGGCTGGGCGATCATCGTCCTGACCATCATCATCCGCGTCCTGCTGCTGCCGCTGGCGGTGAAGCAGACGCGGAGCATGCGCGCCATGCAGAAGCTGCAGCCGAAGATCAAGTCGCTGCAGAAGAAGTACAAGGTCGACCGGGACATGCTCAAGAAGGACCCGGAGACCTATCGCGCGCGCAAGCAGAAGATGAACGAAGAGATGATGGCCCTCTACAAGGAGGAGGGCGTCAATCCCGCGTCGGGCTGTCTCCCGCTCGTCGCCCAGGCGCCGATCTTCATCGCGCTGTTCGAGTCGCTCCGCCACGCGCAGGAGATCCAGAACGCCACCTTCTACTTCTTCACCGACTTCATCGCCAAGGGATCCGAGGCGAGCGGACTCGGGGCGTCGACGAGTGCGGCGGGGTGGCCGGGCTGGCTCCTCGTGGTGCTGATGGCTGCGACCATGTTCTGGTCGCAGCGTCAGATGATGAACCGCACGGACAACGACGGGAACCAGCAGCAGAAGATCCTGATGTACGTGATGCCGGTCTTCCTGGCGTTCGTCTCCCAGGGCCTGCCGCTCGGTGTGCTCCTCTACTGGGTGACCACGAACGTGTGGCAGACCGGCCAGCAGGCCGTCATCCTTCGTGAGGTCAAGCACGAGCTGGACCAGGGTGGCAAGGGCCCCGGAGGCTCCGCGAAGAAGACGACCGGTGGCCCGCGCCCCTCGTCCCCGTCGCCATCGTCATCGGACGGCGGCACCGCCACAAAGCGTTCGAACCCATCCAACAAGCGCTCGGGCAAGTCGAGTGGGCCGTCCGGCAAGCGGACGTCACCAGGACGTTCATCGTCGTCCAAGCGCAAGAACGGCGACCATCTCCCCCGCCGCGGCGGGAACAACCGGTCGCGCCGCTCATCTTGAGTTCCGAGGAGAAGAGGCCACATGACGCGAAAGATCACGACCGAGGGCGACTCGTTGCTCAGTGTGCTGCGCACGGCCGTCGCCGAGCTCGCCGACTGCGACCCCGAGAAGGTGGAGCTGAAGCTCGACGCTCCCGGTCTCGACGCGACGGCGGGTCTCGGCGTGAAGCTCCGTCTTCAGGTGGAGGAGCCGCGTGACGAGAGCGACGACGACGAGGACGAGGACGAGGACGACGACCGCGGGCCGAGCACCGCGTCGTCCGGCGACCGCGATGACGGTGGGCCCTCGATCGAGGACCTCGACGAGGAGGCCGACGCTGCCGCGGACTTCATGGAGGGGCTGCTCGACATCCTCGAGTTGCCCGGCGACCTGAAGATCCGCGTCGTCGACGACCACGCGGAGGTCGAGGTCGTCGAGGTGGGCAGTGGCGCGCTGATCGGGCGCCGCGGCCAGACGCTCGAGTCGATCCAGGAGCTGCTGCGCTCGGCGCTGCAGAGCCAGTTCCAGCGTCGCTGCCGGGTCATGGTCGACGTTGAGGGCTATCGCGTGCGGCGGCTCGAGAAGCTGAAGGAGAAGGCACTGGAGGCCGTCGACTCCGTCCTGGACACCGGCGACTCCGTCAGGCTCGAGCCGATGGATGTCTTCGAGCGCAAGGCGATCCACCGCCTGGTGGCCGAGCACGACGGCGTCACGAGCCGCTCGCAGGGACGGGAGCCGGGTCGCCGCATCGTCATCGAGGTCGACTGATCACGCCGACCTCTCGGAACGGGCCCGGGCTTTGCTGCTCGGGCCCGTTGCTGTTCCACGTGGAACGCCGGCGCGCGCTCTCGGCAGCGCGGATTCGCCGCCCGGAGGGGTGGCTGCGGGGGCGGTGACCAGGGGAGACGCCCTCAGATCGTGCGTGACGGACGAGGACGCATGACCCCGCGCCTCGCCTTGCTCGCGGGCCGCCAAGCCCGTGGGGTCGATCTCAGGGCGTTTGCCCAGCTCAGTCGATCAGGGCGGCGTCGACGGCGGAGCGACGAGGCCGCCGTGGGGTGGGCGCTACCACGGTCGCCGCCGGACGGGGGGCAGCGACGCCCGCGACGCGGACGCGCCCACGGCCGCCACGAGCCGGGTCGGGAGACCATCCATTGGGCGTCCTCGCGGGGCCGGGCGACCGGGCGGTGCCCCCGCCGGGGGCCTGCCCGCCGGACGCGGGCCCCGGGACCTGCTGGCCATGGCGCCCGACGGACGCGAGTCGGCGGCGGGAGCGCACCGGTCGCGCGGACAACCCGAGCCTCGAAGGTGCGCCGCGACCACGATGGACGCCGTCGGAGGCGCCTGAGCCGACACGATCATGAGCCCGCGACGGTTGACCGTCGCGCTCGGCCCCGTCGGCCGTTCGGCGGGCCGACCGACACACGCACTGCCGTTCCACGTGGAACGTGACGCGTCCGGTCAGGGGTGCGCCCGCGCGGTGCTTCGGACGAGCGCGGGCTCGGCACGCACGTCCGCCCCTCGGCACCGGGTCCTGCGTTGGTGACCGCGAGGGTCCTGGTCCTGGCATCGTTCCACGTGGAACGTCCCACGGGGGTGCCCATCGGCGGGCACCGAGGGGCGTCACGCGAGGCGGTAGCCTCGCCGCCATGGCCAGCGTCCCCTTCCACTCCCCCGCCGAGCAGCGCGACGCGATCTCGATCTTCGTCGAGCGCGTGCGCGAGTCGCCGCACAACCTCGTGTCCCGTCGCGCGCTGGAGGAGCTCGAGAGCCGTCACGTGCCGGAGTGTCTGGGGTTGGCGGCCATGCTTCCGACGGGACCGGCGCGCCTGCTCGACGTGGGCTCCGGTGGTGGCTTCCCCGGCCTCGTGATCGCCGCCGTGCGGCCGGATCTCGAGGTCACCCTGCTCGAAGGAACGCGGAAGAAGGCGGTCTTCCTGCGCGACACCGCGGGCGACATGGGGCTCGGGGACGTGCGGGTCGTCAATGGCCGGGCGGAGGAGCTGTCCGGCGACGTGTCCCTCGCGGGCATGTTCGACCTCGTCACGGCCCGGGCGGTTGCGCCCTTGCGGCGCCTCGTTCCCTGGACCTTGCCGTTCCTGGGTCCCTCCGGCCGGCTGTACGCCGTCAAGGGCGAGCAGTGGGAGGCCGAGCTCCTCGACGCCGAGCCGGTCATGGCCCAGCTCGGCGCGGTCCTGCTGGAGGCGCCGGCGTCGCCCGAACGACGGGCCGACGACCCACCGGACCCCGGTGGGGCAGGCACGGGCCCGCCCGTCCGCGCCGGGGACGGCGACACGGCGGTGCGACCGCTCGTTGTTATCATCGGCCGGGCCTCATGAGGGGCGTGTCGACGGCGCTCTCGCATGCACCGAACTCGTCCGGGGACGGCAAGCGATGAACTGGAAGTGGCGCAACTCGCCCAGCCCGCCGGAAGCCGGCTCGTCGTCGCGTCGGGTCACGGCAACCTGGACGGCCACCCACCCCCCGACCGGCGAGCACGGCGTGGACGACCCGGGCGCCGCGGACGATGACGCCCGCGACCCGGCCCGGCCCGAGCCTCCCGATCCTGCGTCGGTGGACGAGCCGCGCGGTGGGGGCGGTGAAGACCCGCCGGCGACCGATCAGCACGCAACGGACATGCACGAGGACGACATGGACGACACGATCGGCCTCGTGGCGCGCTGGGACGACGAGGAGGATGCCCGCGACGTTCGAACCGGGGGTCCTCGACGGCCCGGACCGTCTCGACGATCCGGCCCGCCATGCCACCGTCATCTGCCTGGCGAACCAGAAGGGCGGCGTGGGCAAGACCACGACCACCGTCTCCCTCGGTGCGGCCCTGGCGGCCCAGGGCGCGCAGGTCCTCGTGGTCGACCTGGACCCGCAGGGCAACGCCACCACCGGGCTCGGCCTGCGGGTGCAGGAAGGCGGTCCGAGCACCTACCGGGTCATCATCGATGGCATGGACATCGAGGACGCCGCCGAGCCGACGGCGGTCAAGGGCCTCCACGTCCTTCCTTCGAGCCTCGACCTGGCTGGCGCCGAGATCGAGCTCGTCTCGATCTTCTCCCGCGAGAACCGCCTGAAGAAGGCACTCGACGCGGTGCGCGACCTCTACGACGTCATCCTCGTCGACTGCCCGCCGTCGCTCGGCCTGTTGACCGTGAACGGGCTCGTGGCCGCCGACCAGGTCATCGTGCCGATCCAGTGCGAGTACTACGCCCTCGAGGGGCTCGGTCAGCTGATGCGGACGGTGAAGCTGGTCGGTGGCAACCTCAATCCGTCCCTGGAGCTCGGCGGCGTCGTCCTGACGATGTACGACGCCCGCACGAACCTCTCGCAGCAGGTGGTCGACGAGGTCCGGGACTTCTTCGGTGACCGGGCCTACGGCACGATCATCCCGCGCACGGTCCGCCTCTCGGAGGCCCCGAGCTTCGGGCAGCCCATCACCGTGTTCGATCCACGCAGCCGTGGGGCGCGCGCATATATGCGCTTAGCGCACGAAGTGGGGCGCCGGCTCGGCCTGCACCTCGAGGACGAGGAGATGTCGCCGCTGGACCAGCTGCTGCGCTCCACGCCTGACGAGCCGGAGGGCTCGGACGGCGCGCAGCGAGCCGAAGGGATCGATCCCGTCTGGGGCGAGCAGGAGTTCACTGCACCGGACCTGGACGATTTCAGCCGCTCCATCGCGGCACGTACCGCGGGTGTGGAGGACGGCGGGGAGCAGTCGCCGTCGGGCAGCACGTCGTCCGGGAGCACGGAGCGCCGCCTCGGCGGCACGGGTGAGGAGCGTCAGGGATGAACGACCGACGGAGCGGACTCGGCCGCGGCCTGGCCGCGCTCATCCCGCCGGGTGAGGACGGCGGGATCACGGTCCGCGAGCTGCCGCTCAGCGCGATCGCTCCCAACCCGCGACAGCCCCGAGGTGTCTTCGACGAGGACGAGCTCGACGGTCTCGCTGCCTCGATCCGCGACATGGGCGTGCTCCAGCCGGTCGTCGTCCGTCCGCTCGGGGACGAACGCTACGAGCTGGTGGCGGGGGAGCGGCGGCTGCGGGCGTCGAAGCTCGCGGGGCTGACGCGTATCCCCGCGGTCGTTCGCGACACGGACGAGAGCGACCTCCTGAAGGAGGCGCTCGTCGAGAACATCCATCGGGTCCAGCTCAACCCCCTGGAGGAGGCGGCCGCCTACCAGCAGCTCCTCGACGACTTCGAGTTCACGCAGGAGGAGCTCGCGCGCCGGCTCGGGAAGAGCCGCCCGACGATCACGAACGCGTTGCGTCTGCTCGGTCTCCCGCCGGGCGTGCAGCGGAAGGTGGCCGCTGGCGTCATCAGTGCCGGACACGCGAAGGCCCTGCTCGCGATCGAGTCCCGTGCCGAGCAGGAGCGGCTCGCCGACCGGATCGTCGCTGAGGGGATGTCGGTCCGCGCGGTCGAGGAGTTCGTCCGTGTGCAGCTCATGGACGACGACTCCGGCTCCTCCCGGGAGGGCTCGTCCTCACGCTCGTCCGGCACCGGGCGACGGCAGGTCACGACGCCGGGCCTCGCCGAGCTCCAGGACAACCTGTCGGACGCGCTCATGGCGCGGGTGAAGATCAGCATGGGCGCCCGGAAGGGTCGCCTGCAGGTGGAGTTCGGGTCCGTCGACGATCTCGAGCGGATCATCGCGATCATCGCCCAGGGGCTGCAGACCGACATCCGGCTCAGCACCCGTGACGAAGGGCCGCGCTGACGCGTCGGTCAGTCGTCCGCCGGTGCCGGTAGCCGCTCGACGGAACCGTCCGTGCCTCCCAGGATCGCCTCGGTCGCAAGGTCGACGAACAGCCCGCAGCAGGCGACGCCCGGGATCAGGGAGATGTCCACGTCGGTGACGTCCGGATCCTCGATGCCGCCCGGCATCCGGCAGTCGAGGATGGCGTTCCCGTTGTCCGTGCGGTAGCGGCCGTCCCCACGGACCCGGACCTCGAACCCCATCGCGGTCAGTCGCCGGGCGACCGGCCCGACCGCGAAGTCGACGACCTCCACCGGAAGCGGGAAGGAGTCCCCGAGCCGCTCGACGACCTTGTCGGGGGTCGCGATCACGACCATGCGGTCCGACATGGAGGCCACGACCTTCTCACGCAGGAGCGCCCCGCCGCCGCCCTTCGTCAAGGTCAGGGCACGATCGAGCTCGTCCGCACCGTCGACGCAGCAGTCCAGCCGCGCCACCTCGGCGGGATCGCGCAGGGCGATCCCGAGCTGCTCGCAGCGTCGGGCGGTGGCCTCCGAGGTCGCGACGCCGACCACGTCGAGCCTCCGATCGACGAGCGCCTCGAGGAAGTAGGCGACGGTCGAGCCCGTGCCCAGTCCGAGGAGCATGCCATGCTCGATGCCTGCTGCCGCGGCGACGCCCGCCGCCCGCTTCGCCGGATCCTGCGTCACCGATCGTCCTCCGTCCGCGGTGGTTCCACGTGAAACATGCTCTCGGGCCGGAGCCCTCCGTGCGCGCCGGGTTCCAGGTCTGACGGACTCAGCCGGCCGACTCCTCCTGCCAGCCTTCGAGGAGGGTGGCGAGCTCACCGAGCCCGTCGAGGACGACGTTGACGTCGACCTCCATCGGCAGGTCCTGCAGCTGCGCCCACGGACCGCGGCGCAGCCAGCAGGTGCGCATGCCGTAGTCGAGTGCGGGCAGCACGTCGTTGTCGATGCGGTCGCCGACGTACAGCACCTGCGCCGGATCGCCCGCACCCGTCAGGGTCATGACCCCGTCGAAGAAGCGGGGGGAGGGCTTGGCGGCACCGAGATCGTCCGAGGTCGCCAGCGAGTCGTGGGGCAGCTCGAGAGCCAGCAGCTGCTCGCGACGTCGCGCGGGCTGGTTGCCCGCGAGCGCCACGTGGATCCCCAGCGCCCGGACATCGGCGAGACACGACCGCACGTCCGGGTAGAGATCCTCCTCCCGGAACCCCCCGTAGCGCCGCTCGTGCTCGTCCTCGAACGTGGCGGCGTCGACGTTGGGTGCGACGTGGGCGAAGGTCGCCGCGAGGTCCTCGCCCTGCACGATCGCCGCTCCGAGCACCGCCCCGAGGCTCAGGGGGGAGACGCCGAGGATGTCGGCCCACACCGCGTAGACGCGGGTCTCGTCGACCAGTACCTCGCCGACGTTGAAGACGACGGCGACCGGCGCCGGGCCGAGCCCCTCGACGTCCGGCGGGCCGGACCTAGCGGCGGCGGTCATGCCTCGTCCCGGGGGAGGGCGAGACGCAGGATGCGCTCACAGAGCTCCCCGAACGGGATCCCGGCGGCGCGGGCGGCGAGCGGGAAGAGCGAGGTCTCGGTCAGCCCGGGGCAGGTGTCGAGCTCGAGGAGGTAGGGCGTGCCCTCCGGGTCGACGATCATGTCGGCGCGGGTGATGTGGCGCGCCCCGACGGCCTCGTAGGCGCCGACGGCGGCCTCCTCGCAGCGACGGGTCACCGCGTCGTCGAGCCGCGCCGGCGCGTGGAACTCGGTCGCGCCGGCCGTGTAGCGAGCGGCGAAGTCGTACACGCCGCCCTTCGGCTGGATCTCGACCGCGGGCAGTGCCTCACCGTCGAGCAGGGAGACCGCGATCTCGGTGCCGCGGATCGCCCGCTCGATCAGGACGCTGTCGGCATACGAGAAGGCACCGACGATCGCCTGCGGCAGCGACGACACGTCGTCGACGAGGGACAGACCGAGCGACGACCCGCCGGTGGCGGGCTTGACGATCAACGGGGTCCCGAGCTCGTCGGCGACACGGCCCACCGCAGCCGCCGCCCCCATCTCACGGAAGGCCTGCTGCGAGAGCGTCACGAAGTCGGGGACGGTCAGGCCGTGACGCCGGTAGAGGCCCTGGGCGATGGGCTTGTTCCAGGCGAGCGACGAGGCGAGCACGTCGGGACCGGTGTAGGGCAGCTCCAGCACCTCGAGGATGGACTGGATGGTGCCGTCCTCCCCGGCGGCGCCGTGCAGGGTGAGGAAGACGACGTTCGAAGCCGCCGTCCGCGAGGTTGCGGACGAGATCGGCATCCACGTCGAGTCGCGTGACGTCGTGCCCTCGCTCGACGAGCGTGTCGGCCACGCGGCCGCCCGAGCGAAGGCTCACCTCCCGCTCCAACGAGATGCCGCCGGACAGCACTGCAACGCGCGTCATGGGTCCTCCTGTGCATGGGCCGGCGAGCGCCGGTGATCAGCCGCCGCGGCTCACGATGCCGGCGTCGTGGTCGCCGCGACCGCCCGTGCCCTTCGTCTCGGGGACGGTGTCACCGTAGACGGCCCGGACCAGCTCGAGCTCCTCGTGGAGCAGCTCACCGAGCCGCACGACACCCTCCCGGATGCTGCTCGGTTCGGGGAAGGAGTAGCACAGCCGCATCTGGTTGCCGCCCTTGTCGTCGGCGTAGAAGCCGCGGCCGGGGACGTAGGCGACCTTGTGGTTGATGGCCTTCGCGAGGAGGTCGGAGGTGTCCATGCCGCGGGGGACGGTCAGCCACACGTAGAACCCTCCGGTGGGCCGAGTCCAGGTGGCGCCGTCGGGCATCTCGCGGTCGAGCGCCTCGAGCATGACGGTGGCCCGCTCCTGGTAGACGGCACGGAACCGCTTCACCTGCTCCTGCCAGGGCTGGGTGGCCAGCCACGTCTCGACGATCATCTGCGTCAGGGAGGATGGGCAGAGGTCGGCTGCCTCGCGCAGCAGGATCAGCTTGTCGCGCACGGGGCGTGGTGCCGCGACCCAGCCGGTCCGCGCGCCGGGCGCGAACGTCTTCGAGACCGTCCCGACGTAGATGACCCGTTCGGGGACGAGCTCGCGGAGGGACACGCGGGTCTCGCCGCCGAAGTCGAGCAGCCCGTACGGGTTGTCCTCGAGGATCAGGAGGTCGTGCTCCTCGGCCAGCTCGGCGAGGCGGTGGCGGCGGGGCTCGGACAGCGAGACGCCGGCGGGGTTCTGGAAGTTCGGGATGGTGTACACGAACTTGATCGGGCGGTTCTCGGACTGCAGGCGGCGCACCTCGTCCTCGAGGGCGTCGACGTCCATCCCGTCGTGGTCCATGGGGATGTGACGCACGTCGGCCTGATGGCTCGTGATGGCACCGAGACCACCGACGTAGGTGGGTCCCTCGGCGAGCACGATGTCGCCCGGGTCGATGAAGCACTTCGCGATCAGCTCGAGCGCCTGCTGGCCACCGACCGTGACGACGAGGTCGTCGGCGTGGCCGGGGACGCCCTCGTGCTCCATGACGCCGACGAGCTGCTCCCGGAGCTCGGGCCGGCCCTGACCGATCCCGTACTGCAGGGCGGTGGCGCCGTGGTCGCGGATGACCTGGCGAACGACCTCGTCCACGGCGTCGAAGTCCAGCGCAGCCGTGTAGGGCTGGCCACCGGCGAAGCTCACGATCTCGGGCCGCGAGGCGACGGAGAAGAGCGCGCGGATGGCGGAGGCGGACATGCCGCTCACCCGCGAGGCGTAGCGCTGGAGGTAGGGGTCGGTGTCGAGTCGCACGGTCCACCGGGTCCTGACGTTTGCGACGGTCTGCGTGAGGGGCGGTGCGGATCATTCTCCTGGGTAGCATCGGCAGCGTAGCGGTCGCATCCTGCACCGCCGGACCGGTCGTACGGAGTCGCCGATGGCGCGTGAACACGAGCTTCTCGAAGCCGAGGTGCAGCAGTTCGAGCACGAGGCGAGGCGCATCGCCGCGGGTGGTGTCCGACGTGCGGTCATCGGTTTCCTGCTCGGCGCGGTCGCGGGGCTCGCGGCGGCGCTGGTCATGCCGCGTGACGAGGGGCCGCGTCGGCGCCTGGGGCCGGGCGACCGGCCCGAGCCGCGTCCGGCTCCTGACGGCGCCGACCGAGCGGAGGGCGGGCCATGGGGCGCCGGGTCCTCGCGCTGACGGCCGAGGGCCTCGAGACGGTCCCGTCCACCTGCCGCGTCTGCCTGTTCTGGGAGCTCGGTCGCCCCCGTCCGGATGCCCGCGAGACGAACGGTCGCACCGACGAGCTGTCCGGTGACCCGCTGACCCAGAAGCAGGCATGGGTTTCGGCGCAGACGCTCGAACGACAGCCGCCGGGCCGCATCATCGAGATCGACGGGCGAACCGCCGGCTACGCGCTCTTCGGCGCGCCCGGGACGTTCACACCTCGGCGCCCGCCCGCGCCGCGACGGTCGAACGATGCGCTGCTGCTCGCGACCTGCTGGGTCGATCCGCGCTTCCGGCAGCTCGGCGTCGGCGAGCAGCTGATGCACGAGGCGGTCAAGGAGGCGCTCCGCCTCGACCTCGCCGCGGTCGAGGCCTACGGGGACCGGCGCTTCCGCGAGCAGGACTGCGTGTTACCGGCCATGTGGCTGCTCCACATCGGGTTCAAGGTCCACGCCGAGCATCCGCGCTACCCGCTGCTGCGACTCGACACCCGCCGGACGGCACGGTGGACCGAGTCGCTCGAGGCGGCGTGGGAATTGGCCGTCGAGCACCTGCCCCGCAAGGTGCCCGTCCCCGGCCGCGCCCCGGCGCCGCACGCCAGCAGCGGCCCGCGGGACTGACGCGACTGCGCCGCCGGGGCTCAGAGGTCCGCGAGGACCGAGGTCGCCGGCGTCGCCTGCCCCGTCGGGGTCCCGCCCACGAGGAAGGTGACGAGGGCGTCAGTGAGCGCGTCGGCCACCAGCGCCTGGTAGGCCCGTTCGAGCAGCCGCCGGCCCTCGTCGGGATGGGTGAGGAAGCCTGGCTCCACGATGACGGCGGGCGCCCGTGACTCGCGCAGCAGCGTGGAGGTGGACGGGTGCGTCCGGCAGTTCGCCGTGCCGGTCCGCGCGACGATGTTGTCGACGGCGAGCTGCGCGATGCGGCGGCCGAGCTCGGAGACGTAGTCGTCCTGCCCGAAGTAGTAGGCGGCGGCGCCGTGGGCCTGCCGTGACGACGACAGACCGTTGAGGTGGATGGAGCAGATCGCCTCGACCTCCTCCGTGTTCGCGAGCCTCGCCCGCTGGGAGGCGGTCGGAGAGGTCGCCGGCCCGCGGGCCAGGACCGGCCGCGCGCCCAGCGCCGCCAGTCGGCCCGAGAGCAGGTTGGCGATGGCCCACGTGACCTCGTGCTCCGCGATGCCACGGTCGGTGATGATGCCCGGCGAGTCGACGCAGTGGCCCGGGTCGACGAGGACGCGGGCGCCCGCGATCGAGATCCGCCCCGGCTGTCGCAGCCGCTCACGCTCGCGAACCGCGAAGGCCGGCGCCGACTGATGGTGGCGGTGCAGCCGACGCAGCAGCGCGAAGGTGTCGGGACCGGCGATGCCGTCGACGGGCAGTCCGACGTTGAGCTGGAAGTCGCGGATCGCGTCGGCGGTGGCGGCGCCGTAGAAGCCGTCGACGTACCCGGCGTCGAACCCGAGCTGGTTCAGCCGACGCTGCAGCTCCCGCACGTCATCGCCGCGGAGGAGCGGGCGGGTAAGGTAGAGCAGACGATCGCCGAGCTCGTAGCTGGCCTCGACGAGGGCGCGCCACGTGTCCTCGCCCACGATGCCGTCGGCGGTCAGGCCACGCCGCTGCTGGAACAGGCGCACGGCGGCCAGGGTGGCCGCCGCGAACACACCGGGATCGTCGAGACGATCCTCGCGCAGCAGGTCGAGCGCCTCGAGGCGGCGCTGGACGTCGAGGACCTCGGGGCCGACCTCGCCGACGCGGAGGGGCTGCATCAGGGCTGGGTGCCCGTCAGCTGACGAACTCCGAGAGATCCTGGAGCAGCTGGGCCTTGCCCTTGGCCCCGACGATGCGCTTCACGGGCTCGCCGTCCTTGAAGAGCATGAGCGTCGGGATCGACATGATCCCGTACTGGCGCGCGGTGAAGGGGTTCTCGTCGACGTTCAGCTTCAGGACCTTCAGCTGGTCGGCCTTCTCGGTCGCGATCTCGTCCACGATCGGGCTGACCATGCGGCACGGACCGCACCACTCGGCCCAGAAGTCGATCAGGACCGGCTTGTCGGCCTCGAGAACCTCGCTCTTGAACTGGTCGTCGGTGACGGGGGTGGAGCCCATGAGTTCGTCCTTCGTGTCGTATCGTCGGCCGCCGGGACCTCCGTGTCGCCAGCGCAGCGTAGCCACGCCCCGCGACCGGGCCGGTGACCGGGCGGCCGTCGGCGGCCGTCGGCGGCCGTGGATCAGGCGTGCAGCTCCTGCAGGTAGCGCTCGGCGTCGATGGCCGCCCGGCAGCCCGTGCCGGCGGCGGTGACGGCCTGGCGGTAGATGTGGTCCATCACGTCGCCGCAGGCGAACACACCGGGCACGTTCGTGCGCGTCGTCGGCTCGTCCACGAGCAGGTATCCCTGCTCGTCCACCTGGAGCACTCCCTCGAACAGGCGCGTGTTCGGAATGTGGCCGATGGCGAGGAAGACGCCGTCGGCCGCCAGGTCGGACTGCTCGCCCGTCCGGGTGTCCTCGAGCACGACGCCCGAGACCTGGCCGCCGGCGCCCTTGATCTCGGCGATGGTGGCGTTCCAGACGAACTCGATCTTGTCGTTCTTGAAGGCGCGCTCCTGCAGGATCTTCGAGGCGCGCAGCTCCTCGCGACGGTGCACGATCGTCACCTTGGACGCGAACTTCGTGAGGAACGTGCCTTCCTCCATGGCGGAGTCACCGCCCCCGACCACGACGACGTGCTTGTCCCGGAAGAAGAACCCGTCGCAGGTGGCGCAGGCGGAGACGCCGGCGCCCCACAGCTCGGACTCGCCGGGGACCTCGAGCCGGCGCGGGCGCGCGCCGGTGGCGACGATGAGGCTGTGGGCGAAGATCTCCTGTCCGCTCGACAGGGTGATCTTGAACGGCTGGGTCGACAGGTCGACCGACGTGACGTTGTCGGTGATGAACGACGTGCCGAACCGCTCCGCCTGGGTGCGCATGTCCATGATCAGCTGCGGGCCGTCGATGCCCTGCGGGAACCCGGGGTAGTTCTCGACCTCGGTCGTGAGGGTGAGCTGGCCGCCGGTGGGTCCGCCGACGGTCACGCCCTCGATCAGCAGCGGCTCGAGGTTCGCGCGGGCGGCGTACGTCGCGGCCGTCAGGCCCGCAGGCCCTGATCCGATGATGACGACGTTGCGGGTCTGGCCGGTCGGCACGGTGGGCTGCGGCGTGGTGCCGGGGTCGCTGCCGAGCGAGATGAACCCGGCGGACGGCGTTGCTGGCTGGTCGGACATCGCGGTGCTGCTCCTGCGGTCTGCGGGTTGGACGGGACGGTGCTGGCGTCGGTGGCTGGCGCGGCCGTCCGGCGGGGCGTGCGGGGTGGCACTGCGGGGAGCCCGGCGGCCACGCGCTCGGTGTCGACGCGTCTCGTCTGAGGGAACGAGCACGGGACCCTCGGCATTCCCGACGGACGCCGCCACCGGTCGGTCGTGGCCCGCGAACCCTGCGTGCCGCGATCGCGCCTTCACCGGTCCTGCTGGGTGAAGAACCGGGTCTGGCACGAGTCGCGGGCGACCGCCCAGACCTCGACGCGACGGTAGCTGTCCGCACCCGGGTCCTGGCCCACCAGACCGTAGACGACCACCGGTTCGCCCTGGAACGTGGCGAGCTCGGCGTAGGCCGGGATGAGCGGTCGGTTCGCGTCGGCCAGCAGCGGGGGGAGGCAGCGACGTACGGTCGCGAGATCCTCGTCGGACACGTCACCACGGATCTCCAACGGCGCCGGCGGCATCCTCGGTGCCTCAGCGGCCGCCGGAGCGCTGCCACCCTCCTGCGTCGTATCGGCGGCCTCGCTTCCCGAGCCGGCTGCGCTTGCGGCCCCGCTTCCGCCCTCGGCTTCGGCCTCGGGCGCGACGGCGCGCGCGGCCACGTCCGCCGCCGGCGGGTCGAGCGCCGTGCGGTACTGCTCGGCGAGCTGGTCCGCCGCGGGACCGCTGAGCTCCTGGTCGACGACCGGGTCGAACGCGTCCGACGCGGCCAGCGCCTTCAGCTCGTCCTCGCTGTAGCTGGTGTCCGACGCGAGCACGAGGGGACCTGGCGCCGCAGCACCGCCGGCAGCCTCCATCGTCTGCGACTGCGGACCCGTCGCGGAGATCTCTGCACCGCCGCCCCGACCGAGCGAGCCGACCGTCACCCCGACGACGGCCAGCGCGGCGATCGCCGCGGCGGCTGCCGCCAGCCCCGGTAGCCAGGCGCGGCGACGCTGTCGGGCGCTCGAGAGCTCGTGCACCGTGGCGCCGTGCCGCTCGGCGAGCTCCTCGTCCACGGCGGTGCGCAGGCGCTCCGAGAACCCCGCCCGCGGGGTGACGTTGGGGAGATCGTGCAGCAGCGCGTCGCTGCGGCGGATCGCGGCGAGCCGTTCGCGCAGCGCGGCGTCGCGGGCCAGCTCGGCCTCGAGGGCCTCGCGCTGGTCCGCGTCGAGCTCGCCCACCAGGTAGGCGGCGAGTCGTTCGCCGGGATCCACGGCTGTGAGTCCTTCGCTCGTTGTCGGGCACCATGCCCGTCTCGGTCGATCGGTGGGACGCCGTCCGGTGCGGTCCGGTTCCCGTCAGCGTCCGGCGGCGCTCAGCCCGGCGGTCCCCGGGGCTCGTGGGCGCGGCGGCCGTCACCCGACGGCGGGGGTGACGATGACGGCGTCTCGCGAGCGGGCTCGGTGTCGTCGAGTGCCGGTGCCAGCAGCTCGGCGAGCTTGGCGCGGGCACGGAACACGCGGCTCTTGATGGTGCCGACCGGCAGGTCCAGCGCGGCGGACACCTCCGTGTACCCCTGGCCCTCGATCGTGCACAGGATGATGAGGGTGCGCGACAGCTCGTCGAGCTGCAGCAGCGCCTGCTGGACGTGGTCCGCGAGCTCGTGACCCTCGGCGATCTCGGCGGTCGACGGCCCCGGGTCGGGGTCGAGGTCCGCGCCCACGTCGGCGACCGGGACCTGCGGACGGCGCGAGCGCTTGCGGGCCATGTCGTTGCAGGTGTTCGTCGTGACCCGGTAGATCCACGTCGACAGGCGGGCGTCGCCGCGGAACTGCCCGGCGCGACGCGCCAGGGTCAGGAAGGTCTCCTGCGTCGCGTCCTCGGCATCCGCATGGTTACCGAAGTAGCGGTACGTGATCGCATAGATCCGGCGTTCGAAGCGGTCGACGAGCGCGTGAAAGGCGTCGTCCCGGAGGGCGCGCGGACGTGAGGCGTCGACGTAGGCGGCGAGGATCTCCTCGTCCGCGGTGTCGTCCCAGCGCCCCATCCAGCCCCTGCTCCGATGGCTTCGGTGCGCAGCCTAAAGGAGCGGTCCAGCCGGTCCTACGGACCGACGAACCGGACCTCCTGCACGTCGGCGCGGTAGCCGCCGTCATCGACCTGCGGCAGCTCCGTCAGCCAGACCAGCCAGTAGCGGGCCGTCGTCACGTTCGGCGGCGACAGGGCGGCGCCGGACTTCTCCAGGTCGTCGAACGCGGCGATCCGCTGGCCCCAGCCGACGATGCCGTCCACGGAGTCCGGGAGGGAGTTGGCGGCGTACAGCTCGGCGCTCTCGCCGGCCTTCGCGAAGTCGACCAGGATGCTGCGGACCTCCTTCGGCTCGCCGAGGTCGAACCAGATGCCGACCCCCGGCTTGACCCGGTTCAGCGGCTGGCGGTACTCCTCGGTGGTCCAGGCCGTGGACAGGTCCCCGTCGGACGCGAGACGGACCTCGTCGGGATGCTCGCGGGGCGGCGAGCCCAGCGGGTCGAAGTCACTGGCCGTGACGATCTTGTAGGCCTGCCCCTCGGTCGGTGCGGGGACGACCGAGTCGTCGCGCAGGGCCTGGGTTGCGAAGAACCCGATGAGGGCGAGCAGCAGCCCTCCGACGAACGCGGCGAGCAGGCGTCGGCCGTACTCCGTGCGTGTGGCCGGGATGCGGCTGGAGAACGGGCCCGTGTCCATCTCGGGTATCGGCGTGTCGGATCGCCCTTCGGGGGAGAGCAGCAGCGCGGTGACGTTCCGAGGGTCGGGCGTGGACGAGCTGGGTGAGGGACGCGGCCATGGCGGCGCCGTCCGAGAAGCGTTGCGAGGGCTCGCGGCGGGTCGCCCTGACGATGACCTCGTCGAGCGCGCGCGGTACGTCGGCGCGGATCTGGCGCGGTGGCATCAGCTCGTTGGTGAGACGGGCTGCGGCCGTGGCCGTCGGTGTGTCTCCCTGGAAGGCCGGCTTGCCCGTGAGGCATTCGTAGAGGACGACACCGAGCGCATACACGTCGGCCCGGGCGTCGACGTTGCCGCCTTCGAGCTGCTCGGGCGCCACGTAGGCGGCCGTCCCGACCACCGTGCCGGGGCTCGTGAGCGTCGCCTGGTTGCCCGACAGGGCCTTCGCGATGCCGAAGTCGGTGACCTTCGCGACCCCGTCGCTCGTCAGCAGGATGTTCGCCGGCTTCACGTCGCGGTGCACCACGCCGTTCGCGTGCGCCTCGCCGAGCGCGCTCGCCACCTGCTCGCCGAGCGCCGCGACGATCGTCGGGTCGACCGGGCCGACCTCGCGGATGACGTCGCGCAGGCTGGGCCCGTCGACGTACTCCATGACGAGGTAGACGACGTTGCCCTGCTGGCCCGTGTCGTAGATCGACACGACGTTCGGATGCGTCAGCCGGGCCGCGTTGATCGACTCCAGACGGAACCGCTCGACGGTGGTCGGGTCGGTGGCGAGATGGGGGTGCAGGAGCTTGATGGCGACCGAGCGTGACAGCACGTCGTCGAAGGCCCGCCACACGATCGCCGCGCCACCCGACGCGATCGGCTCCTCGAGCTGGTACCGGTCAGCGAGACGGCGGAGCCCGCCGGGCCACGTCTGGCCCTCCCGGCTGCTGCCGTTGTTCGACGGCGCCTCTTCCACGACATGCTCCGACGGACCCACGCCCATCTGGGTGGGTGCGTTGGAGAAGTCGGGGTCCTGCGGGCTCCCCCCACCCGCCTTGGGCTCGTCGTCCATGCTCGCCTGTGTCTCCGCGGCCCGTCAGGGCCGCCACCGGATCCTGCGCCGCGCGGTCGGCGTCGTGAAATGCTCGAGAGGGTCGATGCGCTGGGTCACGACCGTGGGCGCCTGGTCGTTCACCTCGACATCGAGGAAGTCACCATCGACCTGAACGGACACGAGTCCCACCCCTAGCCGTTCGGCGGCCTGCTGCGCTGCGTTCGACGCCTCGTCGAGATTGTCCCGTGAACGGTACGCCTCCTGGGCCGCTTGTGCGACTTCTCGCGCCGAGTCGTCGAGGTTCACGGTCGTGACGGCGATGGCGATGGCCTCGTACGCCACGAGGCCGATGACGGCCATGATGAGAACGAGCTGGAAGAGCCAGCCGGTGATGATCCCGCCACGCTCGTCCGACTGCACCACATGTCCCCTGCCGAGTCGCCGGAGGGAGTCTGTCATGATCGCCCGGCGTATGTCGCCGATCACTGCTTGACGACCTCGAGCTTCGGTCGCTCAGGCGTGCGACGGCGGATCACCCCGACGAGCAGCAGGAGCGCGACCGCGGCGCCGATGATCAGCAGGGCCGTGCGGCTGATGGCCGTCGACCGCACCGACATGGTCGTCTCCTCCAGTATCCGCCGGCCGGCGAGGTCGGTGACCCGGACGGTCACGGGGAAGGTCCCGGGGCCGCTCGCCTTGGTCTCGAACGCGACCGTCCGTGACCCCTCGCCCTGCAGCGTCACGGTCTGTGTCTGGCCTCTGCGCCAGGACAGGTTGCCGGAGCCGCCCACCGTCACGAGGACCGAGATGGGCCCACCCGACGGCCGCTGGAGGGTGACGGGGATGCTGCCCGTGTCCGAGGTCAGCGTGATGCGTGCCGAGGCGGGAACCTCGATCGTGCCGTAGGCCTCGTCGACGGTCCGCTGCACGTCCGCCACGAGGTCGTGTGCCCGGTCTGCACTCCGGGCGGTGAACCACCACGACGGCGCACGCAGGAGCTCGTCGAGGAGGGTCTGCGGCGCCTGTCCGGCGATGCGACCGGCCGAGTCGGGGAGCGACTTGCGCAGGGCGTCGAGATCCAGGGTCGCCTGCCGCAGGGAGTCGGCGAACCCGAGGTCGATCCCGGCCTGCGGTGGCGCGGCGAGCCTCGCCGGGTCGAGGGTGGCGCGCGACGCCGCCGCCTGCGCCGAGGGTGTGCTCAGCTCGAGCCACGGTGCACGCAGGAGCTGGTCCAGCAGCGCCCCCGGCACCGACGTGCCCGGGTCCCAGTCGATGGGTGGCAGCATCAGCAGCGGCCGTCCCGACGTCCCCGGCTTCTCGAGGTAGATCATGGCCGTCTCGGCCACGATCCGCTGGACGGCCAGCACGGGGTTCACCGACGGGCCCGCCGCGGCGAGCAGGTCGCTGACACGCGGGTCGGAGACCGCGGCGATGAGCTGCCGTCCCGAGTCGGTGTGCAGCGTCTGCAGCGGGTAGGGCACCTCCGGGTTCTCCGCGAGATCCGGTCCCTCGACATCGGTGTAGGGAATGAGCACGCGGTCGCCGGGGAGCAGATCGAGCGCGCCGCGGCTCAGCGGCGTGGTCGCGAGGAAGGTGGAGGCGTCGGGCTGGCGCCCGGTCAGCGCCTGCAGGCGACGACGTCTCCTCCGTGACCGCGATCCCACCGAGTGCCGGAAGGGGAGCATCCGCTTCCGCGAGCCCTGCGATGTCGTCATCGGCGTAGGCGCCCGCAACCGGCGGGTAGGGAAGCGACGTGCTGAGCGCTCGGACGCGGTCGAGGAAGCGCGCCGCGAGCTGGGCCGTCGGGTCGTCGCGGCTCACGTGCCGGGTGCGGCGCTGGCCGTCGCGGTCGAGGTACTCGTCGAACCCGTCGGCGCGGTCGGCGAGGTCCTCGAGCAGGTGGGGGGCCGGGGCCAGCAGGATGCCGGCGTCCGCGTGCGCCTCCGCGGCGGAGACGAGCTGTGCGAGCCGGCCACCGGGTCGGATCGGCGCGTCGACGCCAGCGGGGTACATGCCGTCCGGACCGCGCCACGGGGCGGCATCGACCGGCCAGACGAGTGTCGTGCTCAGCTGTTGCGTCGGCCGGTCCGCGAGGTGCACGACCGCGGTGAGCACCGAGTCCAGTGTCTCCGTCCCGTTCACGACCGAGATCTGGACCGGGAAGATGCCGTTGCGACCACGCCAGGGCGCCTCGTCGCCGTCGACGGTGCCGGACACGCCGGCGATGCCGCCCGCCGCCACGGCACCGCCCTCGCGTACCGGCCAGTCGTCGGCGAGGCATCCCCGGCAGCTCAGCCGCCGGTCGCGGTCCAGCGTCTGCCACAGCACGCTGCGGCCGCGTCTCGCCACGTCGTCGAACACCTCGACGACGAGGCGGAGGTCCGACAGGGCGGCCCTGCCGTTGTTCTCCACGAGCACCCGGAACTGCAGATCCTCGGGGGCGCGTGCGTCCTTGCCGGCGGTGCCCTGCCCCAGCATGCCGGTGAGGTAGGAGACGACCAGGCGCGCCGACGGGGCGGTGCCGTCGTCGAACGTCTGGGCACTCGCCCGGGCCGGGGCCAGCACGACCAGCAGCAGCGCGACGACGGCCGCCGCGCAGGTGCCGCGCCTCACCGGTCCGCGGCAGCGGTGGCCGACCGCCCGGACGTGGGGGTCGGATGCTGCATCGCCTTGCGGACCAGGCTCCGCTCGTTGCGGTGTGCCAGCCGCACGAGCGCTACCTCGGCCGGGACCCACTCCACGTGCTCTGCCTCGTCGTCGCGGGGGCCGGGCGGTTCGCCGTCCCACCACATGAAGAAGTAGTGGACGTACTTGTGGTAGCGCACCTTGTCCGGTCGCCACACGAACCAGTAGTCGATGGTGCCGAGCAGCCGGGTGATCACCGCGCCGTGACCGGTCTCCTCACGGACCTCGCGGAGCGCGGCTTCCTCGGCCGTCTCGCCCTCCTCGAGGCCGCCTTTGGGCAGGGTCCACTGGGCCTTGCCGGCGGCGTTCCGGCGGGCGATGAGCAGCACCCAGCGCCGGCCGTCTTCTCGGTCTTCACAGACCACACCACCGGCCGAGGTCGCACGGCGGGTCGGATACCTGGGCATGAAGCGAGGGTAGCGATCGGTGGTGTGCGCCGTGCATGAGGTGAGACGTTGGACGCGTCGGAGGGGTCAATAGGATCGGCCCGGTCGAAGACGGTCCATCCGAGCGTCCGAGGAGCGTGCGTGCGTGCGGTCGTCCAGCGTGTCGAGAGCGCCGAGGTGCGGGTCGACGGCGAGGTGTGCGGAGCGATCGGCCCCGGGCTGCTCGCGCTCGTCGGGGTCACGCACGAGGACACCGACGACGAGGCCGCTTGGCTCGCCGACAAGCTGGCCCACCTGAGGATCTTCGACGATGCGGACGGGGTCATGAACCGTTCGGTCATCGACGTGTCCGGCAGCGTGCTGGTCGTCAGCCAGTTCACGCTCTACGGGGACGCGTCGAAGGGACGGCGACCCTCCTACGTCGCCGCCGCGCCGGGCGAGGTCGCCGAGCCGCTCGTCGACCGCGTCGTGGGGCGCCTCCGTGAGCACGGACCGACGGTGGCCACGGGCCGCTTCGGTGCGCACATGGAGGTTGCGCTCGTCAACGACGGCCCCGTCACGCTGCTGCTGGAGCGCTGAGCGACCGCCACGTCGCTCAAGCCGCCCCCGCAAGCCGCCGACGTTGCTGGAAGAAGCCACCCGGCGTCCGTCAGGTCCAGCCGGGTCCATCGCCCGCTGGGGGAGGCCGACGTGGTCACCGTCAACGAGTATCTCCAGTTCGTCGTCGAGAAGGGCGGCTCCGACCTTCACCTGAAGGCCGGCGGTCCCGCCTACGTCCGCGTCGACGGGGATCTCAAGCCGATCAGCTCGCTGCCGCCGCTGTCGCCGTCCGACACCGAGCGCTTCGCCTTCGCGATGATGGACGATCGCACCATGAACGCCTTCATGGACCGGCAGGAGGCGGACTTCGCCTACTCGCTGGCCGGTGTGGGACGGTTCCGTGTGAACGCCTTCCGGCAGCGCGGGTCGGTGGGGATCGTGCTGCGGCGGGTGCTGCCCGGCACCCCCGACTTCGATGCGCTCGGCCTGCCGCCGGCGGTCCGCAAGCTCGCCGAGGAGCACCGGGGGCTCGTGCTCGTCACCGGACCGACGGGGTCCGGCAAGACGACGACCACGGCGGCGATGATCGGGCACATCAACCGCAGCCGCCGCTGCCACATCGTCACGATCGAGGACCCGATCGAGGTCATCCACCGCGACGACATGGCGATCATCGACCAGCGCGAGGTCGGCGTGGACACCACCAACTTCTCCACGGCGCTGAAGGCCGTCGCCCGTCAGGACCCGGACGTCATCTTCATCGGCGAGATGCGCGACGTCGAGACGGTGAACGCGGCCCTTCAGGCCGCCGAGACCGGACACCTCGTCATCTCCACCCTGCACACGACCGACGCGCGCGAGACCGTGAACCGCGTGGTGGACCTCTACCCGGCGGATCAGCAGAACCAGGTGCGGCTCTCGCTGGGCAACTCGCTGAAGGGGATCGTCTCCCAGCGGCTGGTACCCCGCGCCACGGGTGAGGGGCGGGTCGCCGTCGTCGAGACGCTCGTCATGACCAGCCGCATCTACGACTTCGTGATCGATCCGGGGCAGCTGCCGATGATCGACGAGGCGATCGCGGACGGCGAGTACTACGGCATGCAGACCTTCGACCAGCACCTGCTGGAGCTCTACAAGAACGGCGAGGTGTCGCTGCGTGACGCGCTCGCGGCCGCGACGAACCCGCACGACTTCCGGGTCTCGCTGCGCGGCGCCGGCCTGGGTACCTGACCGAGCGCGCAGCGGAGCGAGCACGCACGGCGCTGCCCGAGTCGTCGGTGGCGCGCAGCGGAGCGAGCACGCACGGCGCTGCCCGAGTCGCCGGTGGCGCGCAGCGGAGCGAGCACGCACGGCGCTGCCCGAGTCGCCGGTGGCGCGCAGCGGAGCGAGCACGCACGGCGCTGCCCGATCGGACAGCCGGGCGGCGGGGCCGCGGCCGGGATTGACGCCACGCTGACAGGGGCGGGGGCGACTGCTCCCTGCCATCATCGGTCCCGTGCAGACACCGGCCACAGGAGCTTCCATGGAGCGTGCCGCGACGACATCGCCCGGCTCTCGGGCGGGCAGTGCCGATGCGCCGTCACGGCGCGATGCTCCCCACGTGGTCATCGTGGGGGCGGGCTTCGCCGGGCTGCACGCGGCGCGGCGGCTGGCCCGCCAGGCGCGGGAGACGCCGATGCGCATCACGCTCATCGACCGGCACAACTACCACACGTTCCAGCCGCTGCTCTATCAGGTCGCGACCTCGGGCCTGCAGCCGCAGGACATCGGGTACAGCGTGCGGGGGATCTTCGGACGGAGCATCTTCGGGCGACCGTCGCCGGTGCGCTTCCGGATGGGCACCGTCGTGGGGGTCGACTGGGATGCGAAGCGTCTCGAGCTGGCCCACGGTGACGGCATGGAGTTCGACGTGCTGGTGCTCGCCGCCGGCGCGTCGACGAACGACTACGGCATCCCGGGCGTGTCCGAGTTCGGGTTTCCTCTGAAGTCCCTGCACGAGGCCGTGCAGCTGCGCAACCACGTCCTCGGCCAGTTCGAGCGGGTCGAGACGGAGCCCGAGCTCATCGACAAGGGCGCCCTGAACTTCGTCATCGCGGGTGGGGGGCCGACCGGTGTCGAGCTCTCGGGGGCGATGGCCGAGCTCGTCGACCACGTGATCGCGAGCGACCACCCGCAGCTCGACACCTCGCGGGTCCGCATCATCCTCGTCGAGATGCTGGACACGCTGCTGCCGCCCTACAGCGAGCGGTCGCGGCGGTACACGAAGGAGGCGCTCGAGGCGCGCGGCATCGAGGTGAAGCTCTCGACCGCGATCGAGAAGGTGTCCTTCGGCGATGTGGCACTGGACTCCGGCGAGACCATCCCGACCCGGAGCCTGATCTGGACCGCGGGTGTGAAGGCCAACCCGCTCGCCGGGGTGCTCGACCTCGAGCAGACGAAGGGCGGGAGGATCGCCACCGCCCGTTCGTTGCGCGTCGAGGGTCGCGACGCCTTCGTGATCGGCGACCTGTCGGGCGCTGCCGACGAGAACGGTGACCTCTACCCCCAGCTCGCGCCCGTGGCGATCCAGCAGGGCAAGTTCGTCGCCGAGCAGATCCCGCGCCTGCTGCACGGCCGGCCCCTCGAGACGTTCCACTACGTCGACAAGGGCACGATGGCCACCATCGGTCGCCACGACGCGGTCACGGAGCTGCCGGGCAACATCGGTATCCGCGGGTTCCCGGCGTGGGTCGCCTGGCTCTTCCTCCACCTCATGTATCTCGTCGGCTTCCGGAACCGGATCGCCGTGTTCTTCAGCTGGATGTGGAACTACGTGACCTACGACCGTTCGGCCCGGCTGATCATCACCCCGTCCCAGCCGGAGGAGGACGAGGTGATCACCGGGGAGGCGCGACGCCATACGGCGTGACCGCCGTGCCGCACCGTCATTCGTCCGGCGCGGTGCCCCACCGCCGATGTCCGGGGTTCCTCCACCCTGACCGGGGTCACTAGCCTCGATGTGAGATGTCTCCGACCAACGCGCTCACGATGCAGCAGGCGGCCCAGCTGGGCCGCCTCGTCGACGTGTACCCGGAGGCGAGGGAGCTCGGCGAGGCGTTCGAGGCGGAGGGCCACGAGCTCTACCTCGTCGGGGGCACCGTCCGCGACACCCTGCTCGCCGGTGGCGACGCGGCGGCGCTGTCCCATGTCGACCTCGACTTCGCGACCTCCGCCCGCCCGGAGCAGAGCGAGCGGATCCTGCGCCGCTGGACCCGTGCGGTGTGGCTGACGGGCGCCCGTTTCGGGACGGTGTCCGCCGATCGGCACGGACGCCAGGTCGAGATCACGACGTTCCGTTCGGACCAGTACGAGCCGGACTCGCGCCACCCCGACGTCACGTACGGGGACACGATCGCCTCGGACCTGCACCGTCGCGACTTCACGATCAACGCGATGGCGGTCAAGGTGCCGGAGTACGAGTTCGTCGACCTGTTCGGCGGGATCCGCGACCTGCACGCCCGGGTGCTGCGCACCCCTGTCGAGCCTCATGACTCCTTCGGTGACGACCCGCTGCGGATGGTGCGCATGGCCCGGTTCGCCGCGGTCCTCGACGCCGTGCCCGATGACGCCACCCTGAAGGCCGCCGACGAGATGGCGGACCGGCTGGCCACGATCAGCATGGAGCGGATCCGCGACGAGTTCAGCAAGCTCATGCTCGGTGCGGCCCCGCGACGCGGCATCGATCTGCTCGTCGATACCGGCCTCGCCCGTCATGTGCTGCCCGAGCTCGAGCTCCTGCGCGAGCTTCGCGACCCGATTCACCGGCACAAGGACGTCTACGCCCACACGCTCGCCGTGGTCGAGAACGCGATGGCGCTCGAGGACGGCGAGCCGGATCTGACGCTCCGCCTGGCCGCGCTGCTCCACGACGTAGGCAAGCCGGACACCCGCGAGATCCATCCGGACGGCACGGTCAGCTTCCACCATCACGAGGTCGTCGGCGCGAAGATGACCCGCCGGCGGCTGAAGGCCATGCGCTACGACAAGCAGACCGTGAAGGACGTCGCCGACCTGGTCTACCTGCACCTGCGTTTCCACACCTACAAGATGGGATGGACCGACAGCGCGGTGCGCCGCTACATCCGTGACGCCGGCCATCTGCTCGACCGTCTGAACAAGCTCACGCGGGCGGATGTCACGACCCGCAACCGGCGCAAGGCCACGGCGATCCAGCGGCGGATGGACCAGCTCGAGGAGCGGATCGAGGCGCTCAAGCGGCAGGAGGAGCTCGAGAGGCTGCGGCCGCCGATCGACGGGAACCAGATCATGCGCCACCTCGACATCCGTCCCGGGCCGCTCGTGGGCGAGGCCTGGAACCATCTGCTCGAGCAGCGCATCGAGCAGGGGCCGATGAGCGACGAGGAGGCGTTCGCGGTCCTCGACCGCTGGTATGCGGCACTCGGGTCGTCCGAGCCGTCGGCCGACGGGCTCGACGGCGATGCCTGAACGCGACGACGCGCTGCCGCCGAGCTGGCGGGACCACGAGGATCACCCGGTCACGGTGCCGCCACCGCCGGGGGCCGACGACGAGCCCTTCTACGTCGCCATCGGCGACTTCCAGGGCGAGGAGTACCGGCGCAACGCCTTCGCCCAGGGCACCGTCGAGGAGGTCGCGGCGCTGCGTGGGCATCTGCACCTCTCGGCGGGTGACCGTCTGCTCGATGTGGGCTGCGGCGACGGCCGGCACCTGCGGGCGCTCGCCGCCGGCGGCGTGGCGGGCCTGGGTGTCGACGTGTCGCCGGGGCTCGTCGCCGCGGCCCGGGCGCAGGCGTCTGCTGCCGGGCTGACGGGATGCTCCTTCGTCGTGGGCGACGCACGCCGTCTCGGCGAGGTCGTCACCGCGGACCGCTTCGACGCGGCGACGAGCGTGTGCCAGGGGGGCTTCGGGACCAGCCCGGCCACGGATCCCGCGGTGCTGCGTGGGCTTGCCGAGCGCGTGCGGCCGGGCGGCCGGGTGGCCTTCACCGCGTTCCACGCCCTGTTCGCGGCGCGCCACCTGGCGCCGGGCGACGCCTACGACACGGTCCACGGCGTCCACCATCAGCGCAGCGAGGTCCGTGGTCCGGACCACGCGGTGCGCAACTTCGACCTGTGGACCACGGCGTACACGGTCGGGGAGGCCGTCGCGCTGGCCCGCAGCGCCGGTCTCGTCGTCTCGGACGTGGTCGGCGTGGAGCCGGGCCGCTACGGCGGGCAGGGTGTGGCCCTGGACGACCCGGAGCTGCTGGTGGTCGGCACCGTGCCCGGGTAATGGGCGCCGTCGCCGGGGGGCATGTGCGACGCTGTGTCGCCGGGAGGGAACTGTGAGCAGTCGGACCACACGAACCAGTGGCGCCTGGCTCGATGCTCTGCTGTCGGGGGCCGCCGTGCTGGCGGTGACGGCCTGGACCCTGCAGGCCCCGACGGGCGGGCCGGTCGTCCCACTGGCGGTGTTCGGGGCACTCGCCGTCGTCACGCGGCTCGTCGAGCCGCACCGCGGCCTGCCCCCGCTGGCCGCCGTCTTCACCGGCGCCGGCGCGCTGCTCGGCAACCCGCTCCTGGCCGTCTGGGCGACCGTCGCGGTGGCGGTGACCGGCGTCGTGCGCGAGGGCCTGGGGACGCGGCGCCACGGCGCCGCCCACGTGCTGGCGATCGTCGTGGCGGCACTCGCCGCCCGGCTCGGCGACGGGTGGTTCGCGGGACAGCGGCTCATCACCGGGGTCGGGTCTGCCACGATCGGCGTTCGGACCGCGCTGCTCGTCGGGCTGGTGCTGGCGGCCGCCTGGATCGTCGCGGACCGGCTGGCCGGCGCGTCCCGCGACGAGGAGACGTTGACACCGCTCCGGGAGGTCGCCATCGGCGCGGCGGCCGTGCTGACCGCCGTCATCTGGGTGGCCGCCCCGTTGCTCGTGATGCTGGTCCTCCTGGTGCTCGCGGCCATCATCACGCTCGCCGGCCCCCCGACCGGGGAGGCGACCGGCCCCTGGGCCGGGGCGGCCCTGCACGAGCTCGGCACCCGCGCGATCGAACGCGCCGCCCGCGCCGGCGAGCCCCTGGCGCTGCTGGTCGTCGAGCTGCAGGGGCCCGCGTCGGACGACCTGCTCGAGCAGGCGTTCGCACGCGTCCGCGACGCCGTCGGCGGCGCAGGGATCGTGGCACCGGCCGGGCCGCGACGCGTCGGTGCCGTGCTCGTCGCCGCCGACGCGCTGCTCGCGCGGCAGGTCGCCTCCCGCCTCACGGCGGCGGTCGGCCAGCTCGACGGCCGGCTCACGACGGCCGTGGGCATCGCGAGCTATCCGGGCGACGGCCGGGACGTGGCGGCGCTGCTGACCGAGGCGGCGCTCGCCGCGGCGTACGCGACGCTCGAGGGACCGGGGGCCGCCGCAGCCGCGTCGGCCCTGCCGAGCGGCTTCCACCGCGGCGCCAGCCCCACCGGCGCCCGTCGTGAGCTCGGGGTGGGCCGGCGCGCGGACCGGCTGGTTCGCGCGGCGGCCGTCCCGCTCGTGGCCGGTCGGCCCGGCACGGACCGGCTCCTGGCGGGCGTGGCGATCGCCGGGGCGGTCGCCGTGGCGACCGCGGTGGTCCTGGACCCGCGGCCGCCCGCCTGGCCGCTCGTTCTCGTGCTCGCCGGTCTTGCCGTGCTCGCCGAGGCGACGGGCACGTCCATCGAGGGGCGGCTGGCCGTGTCGTGGTCCGCGGTGCCGCTCGTCGCCGTCGGGGTGCTCGCCGGTCACCCGGGGGCCGGATCCCTCACCGGGGTCGCCGGCGGCCTGGCCGTCACCGTGCCCTGCCTGCTCGCCGGCACGGTGGGCGGACTCGTTCGCCGGGTCCGCAGCCGGCAGCTGATCTTCAACACGGCGGTCCTGGTCGTCGCCACCTTCGCCGCCGCCGGCATCGCGCGACTGCTCGACCCGGTCACACCCGGCACGGGACTCGGCGACCTCGCCGTCAGCGGACTCGTGGCAGGGGTCGGCTTCTTCGTCGTGGACACCGCCTTCGTCGTGATCGCGGTCGCCTTCGCGGGCGACGAGCCCATGGGCCGGGTCTGGTCCGACGAGCTGCGGTGGCTCGCACCGCACCAGCTCGGTCTGGCCGTGCTGGCGGGCATCACGGCCTTCGCCGCGCTGCATGTGGGCTGGGCCGGTGCCGTGCTCGTCGCGGTACCCGCCGCCGGGCTGGCCGCCGCGCAGCATCGGCTGGTCCGCGATGCGGGACGTTGCCTCGTGCGCATGCGTGCGGCCAGCGACGAGGCCGGCGACGTGGCCGACCGTCTCACGGCGGTGAACGACCGGCTCGCCGGGGCGCTCTCACGGGTGAACGAGGGCTACGTCGCCACCCTCGAGACCCTGGCGCAGGTCGTGGCCGAGCGGGTGTCGCCGCCGAACGAGGCGGCACGCCGGGAGACCTTCGGTCGGCGCCTGCTCGAGGCCGTCGAACCGACGCTTCTCGATGATCAGGCGATCCGCTGGGCGTTCCGCCTCCACGACATCGGCATGATCACGGCACCCGACGAGCTGCTGCACAAGCGCGGCCCCCTCGAGGCGGACGAGATCCAGCTGCTTCGCGAGCATGCCCGGATCGGGGCGGACCTCATCGCCCGCGCACCGTTCCTCGAGCGGGCCCGCCCGACGATCCTGCACCACCACGAGCGGTGGGACGGGGGCGGCTACCCCTTCGGACTGTCCGGCGAGGCCATCCCGCTGCCTGCCCGGGTGCTCGCCGTCGTCGACGCCTACGTCGCGATGACCTCACCGCGGCACCACCGCGGCCCCCTGACCGCCGACGAGGCGATCGAGGAGCTCGTCCGCGGCGCCGGCAGCACCTTCGATCCCGCCGTCATCGAAGCGTTCCTCCATCTCGACCGCAGCGAGGCCGAGGACGAGGCCAGGCGGGCGTCCACCGCGGCTCAACCCTCGGTGGTGGATGGGTCCTGACGGTCGGCCGTGGCGACGTGGGTGGCGGCGACATGCGGGGCGGCACGGGGGGGCTGGCGTAGCCGCGGGCGCCACGGGGTGAGCGAGAGGACGCCGACGGCGCGCACGGTGCTCGCCGGCACCGGTCCGTGGACACGGCCGTCCGTGGAGCCGAGCCGGTTGTCGCCGAGGAGCAGCAGATGGGCCGCCGGGACGAGCCACGAGCCGTGCTCGCAGGGTGCCACGGCGACGTACGGCTCGTGCCGGGGTACGCCGTCGATCAGCAGCTGGCCGTCGCGGAGCTCGATGCGCTCACCGGGCAGGCCGACGACCCGCTTGCAGGTCGTCCGCTGGGGGTCGTCGGGATCGTCGGCGAGGACCACGTCGCCCCGGCGCGCGCGCCGCAGTCGGCTCGGGACGACGACGATGCGGTCGTCCTGCCACAGCGTGGCCTGCATGCTCTGGCCCTCGACGCGGCGCAGCGAGCGGTTCAGGGCGAGCGCCCATGCGTAGACGGCAACCGCCAGGGCCAGCAGGCGGCCGGCCCACCGTCCCTGCCGTCCTGCCCCCGGCTCGTGATGGCTGGTCACGCCTGTGTCCGTTCGTGCGAGGTGTCGGGTGTGTCCACGGTGGATGGGCCTGACTACAGTCGAGGCGACTCATAGTCAACGTAAAGGAGCCATGCATGCGGTTCTCGAAGGTGTTGCGCGCTCTCAACCCGCTGCGCGAGATCGAGACCGTCTCGGCCCACTGCGACCTGATGTGCGGGGTCTACAACCCGGCGCAGGCACGCATCGAAGCCGAGTCCTGCCACCAGATCTGCGAGAAGTACCAGAGCTCGGACGATCCCGTCTTCCGTGACCGTGCGATCCTGATCAAGGAGCAGCGCGCCGAGCTCGCCAAGAACCACCTCTGGGTGCTGTGGACCGACTACTTCAAGCCGCAGCACGTCGAGAAGTACCCCCAGCTGCATGACCTGTTCTGGAGGGCCACCAAGCAGGCCGGGGATGCCAAGAAGTCCATGGATCCCGAGGTCAGCAAGAAGCTGCTCGACCTCATCGACGAGATCTCCGAGATCTTCTGGGAGACCAAGGGCGGCAAGCCCGACTGGATGACCAGCTGAGCCACGCAGGCTGACGAACGGGGCCCGGACCGGGCCCCGTTTGCGTTGCCTACGGCAGCCCGCAACGCACCGGCGCGACGGGGGCCGACGCCGTACCCTGCAGACGCTGCATCGGTCCCGAGACGGCGAGGGGGATGTGCGCAAGGGCCGCATCGACTATCGGATGGCGCGTCGCGCGACGCTGCGAGACGTGCGGGCCGGCCTGCGCTCGCCGCAGGACGTGTGCGATGCGCACCCGGATCTCGTCCGGGCGGGGCGCAACATCGGCACCGACGTGGACGAGCAGTGCCCCATCTGTGAGGACGGCGAGCTGCGCCACGTGACCTACATCTTCACGGCGAGGGGGCCGCGCACCCAGTCGGGACGGGCGATCCCACGGGACTCGCTGCCCCGGCAGCTCGAGCGGTACGGCGACCTCAGCGTCTACACGGTCGAGGTCTGTCCGTCGTGCGCGTGGCACCACCTCATCGAGTCGTTCTGGCTCCTGCCGAAGGCCGAGGCGGGCTGAGGCGGGAACCGTCGCATCCGGCGGTTTCGGGGACCGGGCAGCGTGGGGCAGGGTCCGCCGGCTCCGGGAACCGGCGCATCCGGCGGTTTCGGGGACCGGGCAGCGTGGGGCAGGGTCCGCCGGCTCCGGGAACCGCCGCATCCGGCGGTTTCGGGGACCGGGCAGCGTGGGGCAGGGTCCGCCGGCTCCGGGAACCGGCGCATCCGGCGGTTTCGGGCAGAGGCGGCGTGGGGCACGCGCTAGAAGATGTAGTACCAGCCCACGAAGAGCAGGAACTGCACGCCGAGCAGGGCCGACGACGCGGCGATCCAGATCGTCTCCGCCGTGCGCGAGCGCATCCACGACCCGAACGCCCAGAACAGTGGCGCCACCGCGAGTGCGAACCGCGGCGTGGACATCAGCGGCCGGTCCGGGAACGGGTACACGAGCCAGACGAGCACGTGGGCCAGCGCGTACCACGCGAAGGCGGGCGGGGTGCGCCGGAAGAGCCAGACGATCGCGGCCACGATGGGCACGAACACGAGGACGTTGAGGCTGTGGTAGCCCGTGGCGTAGGCGCCGGGCGTCTGCACGCCGTAGCGCACGGCCGTCCACACGGACTGCCAGGGCCAGTGGAAGGTGCGCTCCCAGCCGCCCTGCACCGAGACGGGGGCGAGCGGTGTCCCGAACCACAGCCACGAGAACCCGAGGTAGAGGCCGAGGCCGACGGGCGCCCCCGCGCTGGCGACGAGCCCGCGCCAGGAGCGCTGCCGGACGGCCTCGATGAGCATCGGCAGGGCGAGCAGGGCGCCGACGTTGCGGGTCAGACCGACGAGGACGGCGGCGGCGGCGGTGGGCATCCAGCGGCCCCGCCGCGAGTAGACGAGTGCCCACGTGGAGGCGGCGAGGAACAGCGACTCCGTGAACGGGGCGACCAGGAAGAAGGCGGACGGGAAGACGGCGGCGGCGACCAGCGCACGGCGTGCCGTGTCGGTGTCGCCGGTCTCGTCCTCGACGAGCCGGTGGATGCCCGCGAGCCCGATCACGGTGGCCACCATCGCGATGAGCTGGCCGCCGGCGTAGAAGCTCCCGAGCAGCCGGCCGACGATGGCGACGAGCGCCGGGAAGCCCGGGAAGAACGCCGCCGCCTGCGGGATGCTGACGTGGACGGCCGGGTAGCCGAACGCGGCGATGGCGAGGTACCAGAGGGCGTCGAACCGGGCGAGGCCACCCCAGAGCAGCCCGTAGCCCTGTGCGTGGGGAGCCAGCGCGGTCCAGCCCTGGAACGAGGTGCCGGGCACCGGCTGGACGCTGACGGGACCGAGGCCGGGGAGCAGACCGCCGAAGACGAAGGCGGCGACCGCGAGGGTGATGCGCAGCACGAGGGCGGCGACGATGGCACGTCGCCAGCGGCGCGGCAGCCGCCGCCACCAGCCACGCGGCCCCTCCTGGCGCAGCGGGGTGACGGTCGCGGGGGCGGGAACGCTCAGAAGAACCACCCTCCTCGGGTGAACACGATGACGCCCAGCGTCGCCACGGGGGCGAGGGAGGCGACGACGAGCTCGTGACGGCCCTCGCCGCGTCCGGTCCAGCGGGCGAGCCAGATCATCGCAGGGAAGAACGTCAGCAGCACGCGCGGAACGGAGTAGTACCAGGTCGAGACGAGCAGCACACCCAGCATGGGCCCCATGTAGGCGGCTGCGTCCCACTCACGCCGGTACAGCGCCCACCCGACGAGTGCGAGCCCGACGAGGGCGGCGAGGACCTCCACCTGGGAGGCGGCGTAGAAGTTCGTCGGGTACGAGCCCCGCCACGTCGAGAGCGTGTTGGTCAGCGAGGTCCACGGATCGGTCAGGTGGCGGCCCCATCCGTTGCGCTGCGCGGTGAGGAAGTACAGCGGGGTGCCGCGGACCGCCCAGAGCCAGCCGAGGTAGCCGACGAGCGGGAGCGAGGCGACGCTCAGCGCGGCGACGGCCGGCTTCCACTCCCGCCGCCAGCGGGATACGCGGCGGGTCAGCAGGACGACGGCCAGCCCGCTGAGCACGAAGACGCCGGCGAGGCGGGACCCGACGGCGATCGCCGCCGGGAGGCCGGCCCGCCCCCACGCGCCCCGGCGGGCGTAGTGGACGGCGGGGATGGCGCCGGCGAGGAACAGCGACTCGGTGTAGGGGGCGACGAGGAACACCGCGGTCGGGAACAGGAGCAGGTAGAGCGCCGCGCGACGGCCCGTGCCCGGTCCCGCGTCGGTCTCGGCGAGGACGATCAGGTAGGCGCACGCGACGACGCTCCCGCCGGCCGAGATCAGCAGCCCCGCGACGAGCGAGGGGATCCCGAGGAGGTGGAGGCCGCGGATGAGCAGGGGGAACAGCGGGAAGAACGCCTCGGCCCAGGGGTCGGTCGCCGCGCCCTGGTAGCCGTGGTTCGCGATCTTCAGGTACAGGTCGGCGTCCCACTGCCGCCAGAGGACGAGCGGGCCGGTGTCGAGGTGACCGCGTCCGGTCGCGAGGAACCACGCGGCGCCGTAGGCGATCAGCAGGAACAGCACCCGGGTGACGACGACGAGCACCACGGCGTCGCGCCACTGCGCGGGCGTCGGTCCGAGACGGCGTGCGACGGACCGCGCCGCTGGCGGGTGCACGTCGCCGGCGGCGACGTCGCCGCTGACGTTGCCGCTGACGTCTGCCGCTGCACGTCGCCGCTCACGTGGGGGCCGCGGCCCGGCGCGGACGGAGAGGGTCGCCCACGGCATCGGCGTCGGCGACGGCGCGTCGCCACCCGATCAGGGCGACGACGACGAGCACGACGGCCCGGGTGACGACTGCCGCGCCGAACGGACCGTACGCCCAGGCGTCGGGCACGGGCTGCCCGAGGAAGTTGGCCAGGTAGGGGAAGCGGGTGGCCGTGACCGCCACGTCGGCGACGGCGAACGCCGCCCACCAGCCCCAGCCCGGAAACGCGAGGGCCAGCAGCGGCAGGAGCCAGAGGCTGAACTGCGGCGAGTACACCTTGCTGGTCAGCAGGAACCAGGCGAGCAGCGGGAGCGCCGCCAGATGCCAGGTGGCGGGCGGATCGAGCCGCACGGTCGTGACGACGAGCGCGAGGGCCCCGAGGACGAAGGCCGCGCCCGTGACGAGGTTCAGCGTCGGCACGTCGGGCCACCAGCCGACCACGTGGGTCGCGACGGTCGTGAGGGTGTCCCAGTCGGAGGGGCGGGTCCGGGACATCGAGAAGAAGCGCAACCACGAGTCCGGCGCCAGCACGACGATCGGCAGGTCGACGAGCAGCCAGGCGCCGGCGGCCGCGCCGAGCGTCCGGGCGGCGGCGCGCGGACCGCGTAGCCGCCAGGCGGCAAGGGTCGTCAGCGGCAGGAACAGGCCGGGGAAGAGCTTCGCGGCCGTCCCGAGACCGAGGGCGGCGCCGGACCATCCGTCGCGTCCGCGCCGGTGCGCCACCAGACCGGCGGTGGCGAGGGCGACCGCCGGCAGGTCCCAGTTCACGGCCCCCGAGATGGCGAGCGTCGGCGCGGCGGCGAAGGCGAGAGCCCGCACGGTGCCGACCTCCCGCGCGAGGAGCCAGGTGGTCGCGACGGCTCCCGTGACGAGGAACGGGACGGTCCACCACAGAAACCCGGTGGCGGTCGAGGCCGCGATGCCCGCGAGCCACATCCACAGTCCCGTCAGGACGGGGTACTCGACGGCGTGCCCGATGTAGGGGATCGCGCCCTCGTTGAGGTGCTCGGTGAAGTACAGCGGCGGGATGTCGGAGTAGCAGTAGCGCAGGTACTGGTCATGGGCGCTGCCGGGCACGCCGCACCAGGTCTTGAGCACGACCGCCAGCGCCATCGTCAGCAGAACGACGGCGACGGCGAGGAGCGGGGTGCGGGAGGAGGCCATGGGCGTCGCGAGGATAGAGGGCGCCCGCCGCCGGCCGGCGACGCCTGCGCGCTCCGCCGACGCGACGCCAGTGCCCTGCGCGCTCCGCCGGCGCCGGTGCCCTGCTCGCTGGCGCCTACGCGGCGCCGGTGCCCTGCTCGTCCAGCAGGTACTGCACCGCGCGGCGGAACGTGTCGGTCGGCTGGGCTCCGACGAGCACGTTGCCGTTGAAGTAGAACGTGGGGGTGCCGCGCACGCCGCGCTCCTGTCCCTCCTGGTAGTCCGTCCGGACGGCCTCGGCGAGGAACGGGTTGTCGAGCTCACGGGAGAACTGCGCCACGTCGAGTCCCAGGTCCTGCGCGTAGCCGACGAGCGCCTCACGGGTGATCGCCGCGCCCTGGTGGGCGTAGAGCAGGTCGTGGTACTCCCAGAACCGGCCCTGCTCATGGGCGGCGCGGGCAGCGACGGCGGCGAGGACGGAGGCGTCGCCCTTCGCCGGGAAGTCGCGCCACTCGATGCGCAGGAGTCCCTTGTCGACGTACTCCTGGAGCAGCGCCGGCTGGGTCTCGTCGGCGAACTTCCGGCAGAAGGGGCACTGGAAGTCGGAGTACTCGATCATGGTGATCGGCGCGTCCGGGTCACCGATCGAGGGACGGTCCGCGGCTGAGGACGCTCCTGCGGCGGGTGCCTGCGCGGAGAGGGCGGCGGCGACGGGCTCGTCGCTGCCTCCACCCCCGAGCAGGGCGATGAGGATCCCGCCGAGTGCGAGCAGCGCGACGCCGACGCCGAGCCCGCGACCGAGGCCCGGCGGGGGACGGCGGGCGAACTCGTCGGCAGGGGACGAGTGCGGCCCGGGCTGCGGGGGCGCGTCCGTGCCCGCCACGTCGGGCCCGGCGCCGGGCGCGTGAGACGCGTCGGGCAGATCCGGCAGGTCGGAAGATTCTGGAGAGTCGGACACGGCGAGACATCCTGATCGGGGGGTTGCCGGCGCCCCTGCCGGCCGTCCCCGGGCCACGCGGCCCACGATGAGCGTACGTCGGTGTCAACGCGGCCACGACGGGTGCTGTTCCGCGCTGCTCAGCGTGGCAGGAAGATCCCGAGGAGGACGAGCGCGATGCCGGCCAGAACGGCGAGCGCGCTGCCTTCGGCGTACCACCCGAACAGCAGCAGCACGGCCCCGATGGTGAGGATGGACGGGCCGAGCACACGCCGCGCGTCGCGCTCCGACTCCTCGTCGGCGGCCTCGACCTGGATGCGTCCCTGTCGGTCCACCCAGGCGCCCCGGGGTGCGTCGAGCCAGCCCGGTTGAGACCCGCCCGCGGCCAGCACCTCGTACATGTCGTCGGCCGGGAGGTGACCCACCACGTCCGACCACCGCATGGCGAGCTCGGCACGCAGGTCGTCGCGGTAGGTCCGGTCCACCAGGATCTCGACGCCGTCGTCGGCTACGCGCTGCTCGTGGCCGATGCGGCGGTGGGCGAGCAGTGCGACCACGGCCTCGGCCACGACAGGGTGGAAGCGGCCGAGCAGCGCGTCGATGCGGGGCGGCAGCGGCTCGTCGTCGCCGATGAGCGCCACGTCGCACTCGGAGCAGCGGGTGACGCCGTCCTGGTACTCGTCGTGGCAGCGTGGGCAGCGCATGGTCGGGAAAGGTACCGACCGGTGCGACGCCACCGGCGGTCACGGCACGGAGGCACGGCTACGGTGCCGGGCGGAGGTGTGTGATGACGGAACGGATCTACGCGACCGAGCAGTACGCCCGCACCATGGACGCCACGGTGGTGGACGTTGACCCGGACGAGGGCCGGGTGCTGCTCGACCGGTCGGTCTTCTACCCCGGCGGCGGCGGCCAGCCCGCCGACACGGGAGCGCTGTGGATCGGTGACGACCGGCTCGAGGTCGTTCGGGTGGCTGCCGATCGCTCCGGCGTGTGGCACTGGCTCACCGACGATGCGGGCGTCGCGGCGACGCCGAAGACGGGCACGGCGGTGCACGGCGAGGTGGACTGGGACCGCCGCTACCGGCTCATGCGGACGCACACGGCCATGCACGCGCTGTGCGGCGTGGTGTGGGACCGGTTCGCCAGCCCCGTGACGGGCGGCGACATGAAGCCGGGCGAGGGCCGGCTCGACTTCGAGCTGCCGGACTGGGACCCGGAGGCCCGCGAGCCACTGGAGGCGGAGCTGAACCGTCAGCTCGACGCGGCGCGGCCGGTCGAGGTGTCGTTCCTGCCGCGCGACGAGGCGGACCAGGACCCGAGCCTGATCCGCACGAAGGTGTCGCTGCTCCCCGACTCCCTGCGGGAGGTGCGCGTGATCGACATCGTCGGGCTCGACCGGCAGGCGGACGGCGGGACGCACGTGCGCTCGACGTCCGAGGTCGGGCACGTCGCGATCACGAAGGTCGAGTCGAAGGGACGCGGCTTCCGACGCATCCGGCTGTCCCTGCAGGGGGAGGGCTGATCGCCGGCCGCGCGTTCTACGGGTGTTCGGTCTCGTCGACGGGACGCTCGTCGGCGTCGTCGTCCGCGCGGTCGTCGAGGTGTTCGCCGAGGGTCTCGGCGAGCGGATCGGCCGGCGGGGGCAGGTCCTCGCGGCGCACGGCGGCGCCACCGTCGTCGGGGCAGGTCTCCTGCCAGGGCAGCAGCTCGCGACGGCAGATGGCGCAGGCGCGCACATCGAGATCGAGGTGGAGGCTCACCCGCTGCGGCGCCTGCTCGCCGGGCTGGCCACCCTTCTTCCCGCCCAGCAGGTCACGCAGGACGTTGTCGTCCTCGCCCATCCGGCCGAACACACCCACGGGTACTCCTTCGTCGACGCCACCGAGGGTACGCCCCGCCGCCGTGGTCGACATCGGGGCGTCCTCCGGGCGACGGGGCAGCACGGGAACGCCTAGCGTGACCGCCGATGGGTTCCCGTGACGACCGGCCGCCGGCCCCGGATCCGGCGCAGGCCGCGGCGCTGCCCCGGCCGCTGTCGTGGCAGGAGCGTGCGCTGCTGCACGGCCCCGACCGTCGCTGTGCCTGGGTCGTCGTCGGCACGGTGACGCTCGCCTCGCCGGTCGACGACCTTCGCCGCCGGATCACGGCGCTGCATGCGGCGGTGCCGCTGGTCGGCGCCCGGCTGCAGGGTGACCGCTGGGTGCCGGGTGCACCGCCGGTGGCGCGTCCGGTCGCCGACCCGATGTCGGACGGAGCACTCACCCGCCCCTTCGATCTGGTGCGCGGCCCGCCGGTGCGGCTGCTCCACGACGCGGCGGGTCGCCAGCTCGCCGTCGCCGTGCACCACGCGGCCTTCGACGGCTTGGGGCTGGCCGCGCTGCTGCGGGGCCTCCTCGGCGGTGAGCTCCCGGAGCCGGCGGCGCCGCGGCCGCCCGGGCCGCCGGAGCCACCGTGGCCGGGGGTGCGGCGGCTGCTGCGTCCGGCGGACCCGGTCCGGCCCTCCGACCCGCCGCCCACGGTCGAGACCCGGGTCGCCCGGGACGTGACGGTCGTCGGGGCGGGCGTCACCGCCCGTCTCGCCGCCGCGGTCGTCGGTGCGCTCGCGACACGCCAGGAGCGGCTCGGACGACCGTTCCGGCGGGTCGGCGTGTCGATCGGGCTCGGGGGACCGCCGGGCGACCCGGAGCCGTCGGCCGGCAGCCGGGCCGGCTACGTGTCGAGCTACCGGCGGGTCGACGTGGCCCCCGACGAGGACGTGGCCGCCCGGGTGGCCGCGTCGCTCGCCGAGCCGTCGGAGCCGACCGTCATGCGGCTCGGCCCCGTCACCGGACGGCTGATCGCCCCTGTCGCCGAGCGGGCGTCCGACACGGTGCTCGTCTCCAACGTCGGCCGGCGGGACCTGCCCGGTGCGCGACGGTTCGTCTTCCACCCCGTGGCGCGGGGGCGCTCCGCCGTGGCCATCGGGCTGGGCGGCGTCGCGGGTGGCGTGTCGACCGTCACGCTACGGGCCCGTGCGCTGGACGAGGTCGAGGCACGGAGTCTCCTCGACGACGTGGCCGACCGCCTCGAAGGGACGGCTCGGGACCCCCGTCAGTGACGGGACCGGTGCGTGCGGCTCCCGGGACCGGGATCAGGGAGCGAAGGGTGCGTGCAGCGTGCCGAGGTCGAGCGAGACGAGGCAGCTGCCTGCGGAACCGTCCACCGTCATCCCGAAGGAGCCGGCCCGGACGGTGTCGAGGGGGAGCAGCGCCGCCGGCGACGGGCGGGCAACGACCACCGGGTCGGGGTCGGGGCCCTCGCGGGCATGCGTGGCCAGCGTGACCCGCGCCGGCGGTGGTCCCGCGAACGTCGCACCCACGTAGCGCCCCGCCGGCTGCAGGTCGTCGAGGATCACGGTGAGCTCGATCGTGCCGGCCCGGGACAGGCACAGGTCCGTGCCACGGGCGACGCCCGGACCCTGAACGGCGACCAACGGGTTCGACGGCAGCGCCGCCCCGTCGAGGTGCACGAACGGGCGGAGGTCGACCCCGATGAGCCGGCCGTCGTCGGCGAGGGTGAGCGGGGCACGCCCGCTCCCGTCGAAGCGGGCGTCATCCGCGAACAGCGGCAGCACCTCCGACAGGCGCCAGTGTCCCGGCTCGGCAGCGACGAGCACCGCGGGAGCGGGACCGTCGACGAGGTCGACCGTCGTGCCGGCGCCATCGATGTCCGCGAGGGCACGGTCGAGCCAGGCCGTTCGTGTCCGCGACGGCGCGTCGGCCGCGAGCAGCCACGCCGTCTGGAGGCTGCTGATCGTCAGCGCCACGACGGCCAGGAGCGCCAGCGACCCCGCCCAGGCCCGGCGGTGCGTCGGGGCGGGCGGGGCGGCGACGCGCGGGTGTGCGGGCGACTCGGGACGGACCGGAGCGCCGACGCCGGCCGGGACGAGGAGGGCGAGGCCGAGCAGCACGGGGAGCACCGTCCGCGGGCTGCCGACCGGCGTCGCCTGCACCGCCAGGAGCAGCCCGTCGAGGACCGTGAGGGCGGCGAGCGCCGCCCACGTCCGCCACCGGGCGGGGTGGCGGACGAGTGCCAGCGTCACCACCACCGCCACGACCACCTGGGACACGACCACCAGCGCGGCGTCCCACAGCGTCAGACCGGAGCCCACGGCGATCGGGGGCAGCGCTCGCCCGAGGAGCCCGGGACCGAGGGCGTAGAGCCAGGTCGCGCCGACCGCGTTCGCGAGGTCCCCGGCGGCCGGCAGCGGGTGCCCGACCTCGCCCAGCACGATCTGCAGGACACCGACCGCGCCGACAGCGAGCAGGTAGGGCGGCCACCCGCGACGCCCCTCGGTCCGGGTCTGGCCGCCTGTCGCCGGGGTCGACGCCGGGAGCCCGTCGATCGCCACGACGACGACCGGGGCGAGCAGGGCCTCGAGCGCGAAGAGGCTTCCCGCGACGACGCTGGCCACCGCGAGCACGAGCATCCGCCGGTGACCCGTCGTGCGCCAGGACAGGTGTCGGTCGACGGCCACCAGGGCGAGGAGAAGGGCCGGCAGCACGTGCTGCGCCGCCCCGGGCGTCGTGAGCAGCGCGGTCTCGGCCACCGAGACACCCACGACCAGGACGACGGCGGGCACCCAGCGCGCCGGGCCGTAGAGCCGCCGCAGCAGCCGTGCGAGCAGCCAGGCGCTCGCGACGGCCGCGGCGACCAGCAGGAGCTGCACCGGCCACACACGGCCACCGGCGCTCGCCGTCACCCACGACAGCAGCCGGTGGCCCGGCGACACGGCGCGACCGACCGGCGTGAGCAGGGAGGTCAGACCGATGCCGTCGCGCCGGGCGAGCTGCAGGCTGGCGAGGTCGTCCGCGTACCGGACGGAGCCCGCGACGGCGAGCAGCACACCGGTCTGGACGGCCAGCACGAGCGCGAGCGCCGGGGCGCCGCGGAGCCGGCCCGTCAGCACCGCCCGCATGTCAGGGCCCCTCCGACCGTGGGCGCACGAGCACCGCACGGCACGTGCCCGTGACGAGCAGCACGAGCGCCACCGTGGCCGCCAGGTTCGCGAGCCAGCGGACCGCGACGAGCCGGGGCACGATCTCGGCCGTTGCCGGGACCCCGCCGGCCAGCCACAGGACCGGGACGGCCGCGAACGCGGCGACGGACGCGACGAGCAGCGTGCGCGGTGCGGGCGGCCGCCACCAGTGCCACACCGCCAGCGCCCCGCCGAGGAGAACGCCGGTCGTCCCGAGGAGGATCCAGAGGACGCCGGGCACGAGCAGCCAGAGCACCGGCGAACCGACCGTGGCCCACATTGCTCGGGCCTGGTCGCCTCGAACGGCCGGCACGCTGCGACGGTCCCGCCGGGCTCGTCCGGGCGGTCCCGCTCCCAGGGCGAGGAGCAGCGCCACGGCCAGGACGGCCAGCGACAGGACCCGCGTGGCCGTCGCGGTGCGCTGAGGCGCGTAGGTCACCACGAGGTGGCGGCTCGTCGGGCTGGCGTCCTGCCGCCAGCCCGCCGAGTACCCGTCGACCAGGATCGGCGCCCCGGCCGGCGTGCCGTCGACGCGGAGCGTCCACCGGGGGTCGTAGGCGATGCCGGTCTGCAGGATGGAGGGCCGGTCCGTGGGGCCCACCTCGAGCTCCAGCCGGGTCGGGGTCCGCTCGACGACGGTCACCGTCGGCGGCGCGGGAAGAGCGTCCCGGGCGGCGGGGGCACTCGTGTCGCGCAGCCAGACCTGCTCCACGGGCCAGCCGGGCGCAGTGGCGAGCCGGTGGTCGCCGGCGGCCAGGGGCGTGGGGGCGCCGCAGCTGTGGAACGGCACGGTGGCGTCGGTGGTGAGCTCGCCCACGGTCGCGTCCACGCGGACCGAAACGGGGACCCCGTCGACCTCCAGCAGCGGGACGCAGGCACGCAGCGGTGTCGCGGCCGTCACCGGCCGGGTGCTCCTCGGACCCACGAGCTGGTCGACGGCGTCCGACGGCAGCGCGTCGGTGCTGATACGGCCTCGCAGCTGGTACGTCCGGTCGACGGGGAGCCGGAACCCGCGGGCCAGGCGCACCCTCCTCGTCGTCGGTCGGGTCGCGGGGGTCACCGCTCTGCCGGGTCAGGAGCACGTCGACCGGGGTGGCTGCCAGCAGCGGCGCGGGCGCCTCGGACTGGAGCCGCAGCAGCCGGTCGAGGGCCAGCGGGAGCCGCTGGTAGGGCGCGGCGACGAGGTCGTCGACACCGATCTCGCGGATGCCGACCGCGTTGTCGCCGGCGCCGCGGGTGTCGAGCACCGTCACCTCGACCGCGTCGGCGACGCGGTGACCCAGCGAGACCGTGACCTCCGCCTGGCCGAGGTCCACGTCGACGTTCGTCGCGGCACCACCGGCCGTCACACGCAGCCGCGAGATCCGGGTCCCGACGGTGTCGAGGAGGGAGAGGCGGACGGCGTCGACCGGCCGGGGCGAGGCGAAGCGGAGCGTGATCGACTGCCCCACCGCGGTGCCGTAGGCGCCGAACCGCCAGACCGAGCCGGGGTCGCCGTCCACGGCCGCCACCGGCGGCCCCCAGGGGGAGAGCCCGAAGGGCGCACCCCACGCGGTGGCGCGCACCCCGGCCAGCCCGTCGAAGGCCTGCACCGTCTGGGTGGCCGGGTCGTCGCCGATGGTCCGGCTGGTTCCCGGGGCCGGCTGCTCGTCCGCGGCCAGCGTCGGCCCGTACCCGTCGCTCACGCGGTGCACGTCCCACTCGCGCCGCCGGTTCGTGTCGGTGAGGACGAGGTGGGCGCCGTCGGCGACCGCTTCGGTGAGCTCGGCAGCGTCCATCCCCGCGAGGTAGCGGAAGGGCCGGTCGCCGTCGAGCAGCCCGGTGGCGACGAGCCCCGGGACCGCGCCCGCGTCGCCGTCGACGAGCAGCGTCCCGGCGGCCGGCAGCGCGCGCACGTCCGCGGCGGGGTCGACGACCCGGAGGTGCTCGAGCGGGGGCAGCGACCGGCTGAGGGCCCGCTCGTCGCCGGGGACGTCCGCCCCGGCGGGTGGCACGGTGGCCGTCCCCGGGAGCCCGAACGTGCCGGCGGGCACGAGGCCGGGGGCGTCGGCGGCCGCGGCGAGGCGCGACGGCGGGGCGCTGTCGGCGAGCTCCCACTCGGTGTCGTGGCGCACGAGCACGTCCGAGACGCCGAGGTAGCGCGCGACGACGGCCAGCCCGGCGGCCGGCAGCCGCCCGAGGTTCAGCGCGGCGTCGATCTCGCCCAGGAGGTTGGTCGCGCCGACCGAGCCCGTGGGCACCGTGGCCCGCCACACGACCGGCCGGCTGAACAGCGACGCGTCCAGGTCGTCGACGCCCGTGTAGCCCCACCGGTAGCGCGCCAGCCCCTGACCGGGCAGGAACCAGACCCGGCCGCCCGGGGTGGCGTCCAGGCGGGCGGCCGCCTCCCGCCAGTAGTCGGGGACCGGCAGCGTCGTCGGGTGGAGGTCGCCGGTCCAGGCGGGCAGCGTCGCGGCGACGAGGACGGCGCCGGCGGCGAGCACGGCACCGCCGCGGACGACGACGTGGCGGCCCCGCAGCCGTTCGGCAACCACCCCGGCGCCGAGCGCCAGCAGGACGACGACGCCGAGCACCGCGACCCCGCCGGCCTTGTTGGTCGTGCGGAAGGCGAGCGCGCCCGGCACATGCGTGAAGGCCCACTCGAGGGCTCGGCCGGCCGGGCTCGGCCGGTCCGGCGGGTACAGCCCCACCATGACGGGCAGCGACACCGCCAGCAGCAGGACGCCGAGGAGGCGCTCCCGGCGCCGCGACACGGCGGCGGACAGTGCCGTCGCCGCGGGCAGGGCGAAGCTCGCCAGGATCACGAGCGGTGCGCGCAGGTACGCGACGTGCGCCGGGGTGAACAGGCGCCCGAACTCCTGGCCGTAGAGGGTCCACATGCCGAGCAGGCGTACGACCTCGGCGTACGAGGACACCGACCCGACCGCCTGCGGGGTCTCGGTGACGGCCGCGACCGCCTCCCCCCGCCGGCGGCGAGCAGCGTCGGGACCAGCCAGTACAGCGACACGCCGCCGGCCAGCACCCCGCAGCGCAGGGTGGCGGCGAGCACCCGGCGGCCGTCCACGTCGCCGGTGAGCCAGCCGTAGCCGGCGACCGCCGGGAGGGCCAGCAGCAGGAAGATCGGGACCACGCCCGCGTTCATGCCGCCCATCGCGGCAACGGCCAGGGCGAACCCGCCGGCGGGACGCCAGCGGCCGCTGCGCAGCGCCCCACGGTAGGCCAGGGCCAGCCACGGGAGGAACGCGTAGGGCAGCAGCACCGGCAGCGTGGCGCCCGACACAACCGTGTACGGGTTGGCGGTGAACACGACCGCGGCAGTGAGGGGGACGACGAGCGAGCGGCGGTCCCCGGTGAGGTCGCGGACGAACCGGGCGGCGCCCCAGCCGGCGGTCAGCAGCAGCGCGGCACGCAGGACGCGTTCGGCGACCCACGGCGACGCCCCGAGAGAGCGGATCGCCGCCACGACCGCGACCACCGGCGCGAACCCGAGGTGGTAGTTCGGCGCACCGAGGTTGGGGTCGCTCCGCCACGTCGACAGCTCGCGCAGGAGGGTGCGCCAGGGTGCGAGGTAGAGCTCCGGCTTCGTGTCCGGCGTCAGCTGCCCCCAGCGGTTGGCGAAGACCACGACGACGAGCAGGACCACGAGGCCGGCCCAGACCAGCGCTGCCCGGGACCGTCGCGAGGCTGGTCGCGGGTCCGTGGTCGGGGCCTGCGTCCGTGGCCGGGTGGCCGTCACGCTCACGGGGCCGACCGCCGGCGCCGCGGCGAGATCGGGGCGAGCTGACCGACCCCGGCCACCACGACCGCCGTCCCGACGCCGGCCAGCATCAGCCCGAGGACGCCCCCGACCGTCGCGGGGCGCAGCGTCACGGCCGCGGTCGCCGTCAGGGCGACGGCGGCGACCGCCACGACGATGGTGGCGCGTCGGCCGGTCGCGAGGGCACCGAGCACCAGCAGGTGCAGGACGGCGAGCAGGGTGCCGAGACCGACGAACCGCCACACCAGCGGGGCGACGGGTCCGTAGACGGCGCCGAAGATGCCGGTCACGAGCGGGCGTGCCGCTGCGGCGGCGACGGCCATGCCCACGATGCCGGCGGCCGCGAGCAGCAGCGCGGTGCGTCCGAGCACCCGCCCCGGGTCGTCGGCGACGACGAGACGGGGGTAGACGATCAGCAGGACGAACTGCGGGCCCCAGTACGCGACCCGGGCGCCGACCGCCCCGACCGCGTACCGGCCGGCCTCGGCCGCCGGGAGCACGTGCCGGGCGAGCACGAGGTCGACGTTGGCGAGCACCACCACCGCGGCGATCCCCGCGACGGCCCAGGCGACCTCACGGCGGATGCCGGGGCGGGTCCGGTCCCGCCGCCCCCGCAACGTCCTGGCCAGGACCCGTCGGGCGAGCATCACCTCGAGCGCGTACCCGGCGGCCACGCCGACCATCGCGCCGGGGGCGCCCTGGCCGGCCGCGATGAGCGCCGCGCCGGCCAGCAGCTTCGCGGTGGCGCCGGTCGCGGTGACGAGGCCCAGGGCCTCGAACCGGCGCTGCCCCTGCAGCACGCCGTGCAGGCTCGACAGCAGCGGCAGCAGGGCGAGGCTGCAGACGACGCCGAGCATGGGCGTCCAGGACGGCAGCCGGAGGAAGCGCACCACGAGCGGGGCGGCCACCACCGTGAGCACCGCCGTCGCCGCCGAGGCGGTGAGGATCGGTCGACGCAGGCCGCTCCAGAGCGCCGCCACGTCGGCGCCCTGCCGGTCGCCGAGCGCGATGTGGCGGGCCGTGACCGCCTGCAGCGCGAGCCCGGGGACCGTGCCGATGATCACGATCCCGAGCAGGGCGGCCACGATCCCGTAGTCGGCGGGACCGAGGAGCCGCGAAGCCAGCACCACGAAGCCGTACCCGAGCGCGTGCGTCAGCAGCGTGGTCGGGGCCAGCACGGCCGACGCCCGGCGCGGCGTCGCGGCCGGATCGGGCTCCCGTGCCGGCCGGGAACCTGCGGCGATCGGCTGAGCCTCCACGCCGGAGGTGCCTCCCATCCCCAGGTGCATCCTCGTCCCCTGCGCCAACACGCGAGCGTAACGAGGCGCAGCAGCGGGGTACCGGGTCGAATGCCCCGACAGATCCGCCGGACGCATGTGTCGTCGGGCCGGTCCGGCACGGCCGTCCCGGGACGTAGCATGCGGCCGACGTGGACCTGGGGTGACGGTGAGCCAGCGGGCGGGCAGGGAACCAGCGCAGCGGCCGGTCGCGGTGTGGCAGCGCCCCTGGGCACCCGGCGCGGTCGTGGGCCTCGTGGCAGGGCTGCTGTGCGTGGGTCCGCTGCTCGGGGGCGGGTTCGTGCTCGCCTACGACATGGTGGTGGTGCCGCGGCCGCCGCTGGGGCTCGGACTCCTGGGGCTCGGGACCGAGCTCGGGCGCAACGTGCCGGCGCAGCTGCTGATGGCCCTCTGCTCGCGTGTCGTGCCGGCCGGGTGGCTCCAGGACCTGGTGCTCCTCGGCTGGTTCGTGCTGGCCGGCGCCGGCGTGGCCGCTCTCCTGTCCCGGCACGGACGGGGCGCACGCACGGCCGCCGCCGCCCTGTACGTGTGGAACGCCTTCGTCCTCGAGCGGCTGCTCATCGGCCACTGGTGGCTGCTCGTCGCCTACGCCGTGCTGCCGTGGGCGGTGGCGGCGGCGCAACGGATGCGGACCGCGTCGGCGGCGCGTCCCGCTCTCCTTCCGCTCGCCGGGTGGCTCGCGGCCGCGACCTTCGCGAACCCGTCAGGCGGGGTGCTCGTGGTCGCCACGGCCGCCATCGTCGTCGCGGCGCCGGTCGCCGGCCGCCGGTGGTCACGCCAGCTGCGCCGTGCCGGGGCCGTGGTCGGGGCCGGCGTCGCCTTCAGCCTCGTCTGGATCGTGCCGGCGGTCACCCGGCCCGGCGGGGTCCCGCCGCGCCCGCTGGGAGTGGCGGCCTTCGCCGCCAACGCCGACACGGCGCTCGGGTCGGTCGGCAGCCTGCTGACCCTCGGGGGGATCTGGAGCCGATCGGTGTTCCCCCCGGAACGGGCGAGCACCGTCGGCGCGGCGCTGGCGGTCGCGGTGCTGGCGGTCGCGGCCCTCGGTCTGGTGCGCCTGTGGCGCCGCGGGGCGAGCGGGTCGCTGGTCGGCCTGGCCGTCGCGGCGTCGCTCGGGTTCGCGTGGGCGGCGGCCAGCACCGTCCCCGGCTGGCAGCACGCGCTCGAGGCCGCCGTCCGGGTGGTCCCGGTGGCCGGGATCCTCCGCGACGCGCAGCGGGCGCTGCTGCCCCTCGCGCTGCTCGAGGCCCTCGCCTTCGGCGTCGGCGTCGAGTGGCTCGCCGCCCGGGTGGCCGACCCGGCCCGGCACACGGCGATCGCGGCCGGGGTGCTGCTGCCGATCGTCGCGCTGCCGAGCCTCGGCCTCGGGGCGGGTGGTCGACTCGCCGCGGTCCGCTACCCGGACAGCTGGGCCGACGGGCGGGACGTTGTGGCCAGCGATCCCGTCGCCGGTGGGGTCGTGGTCCTGCCGTGGTCCCGCTATCAGGCCTACCCCTGGAACGCCGGCCACGTCGTGCAGGTGCCCCTCGTCGAATGGTGGCCGCGGCCCGTGCTCGTCGACGACGACCTCGTGGTGGGCGACCAGGTCGTGCCCGGCGAGGATCCGTGGGTCGCCCGGGTCGACACGGCGCTCGATCGGGGACGACCCGTCGCCGCCGCCCTGGGGTCGCTCGGGATCCGGTATGTAGCGGTCACCCGACCGGACGAGGTGCCGGCTGACGCGGTGACCGGCCTGACCGCGGTGCTGACGAGCGACGACCTGCTGCTCTACCGGATCCCGGCCCCGGGTCCGCCACCGGTCACCCCGCCTCCTCGGTGGCCGACGCTGGCCGCAGATCTGCTCGTGCTGCTGCTCCTCGTCGGGCTGCTGGGCGCGCAGGCGGTCTCCCGGAGGCGCGCCGGTCCGGCATGGTGACCCGCAGGAGCTGCTCGACCCGCTCGACCGTCGCGTCCCAGTTGAACGTCTCGGCACGCCGCCGGGCCCGCAGGCCGAGCAGCTGGCGGCGCAGCGGATCGGCCAGCAGGTCGCCGACGAAGGTCACGAACTCGTCCTCGTCCACGGCGAGCAGTCCGGTGTGACCGTGGACGATCGACTCGGCGAGCCCGCCGGCGGACCGGAACCCGACCGCGGGCACGCCGAGCGACGCCGCTTCCATGACGGCGATGCCCCAGCCTTCCTTCACCGACGGGATCGCCAGCAACGAGGCACGCGCCAGCAGCGCCGCCTTCTCCTCCTCGGAGACGAAGCCGTGGAAGACGACCCGGTCGCCGATGCCGAGCTGCTGTGCCCGGGACCGCAGCTCGGGCTCCCAGTAGCCCTGGCCGACCACGTCCAGGCACAGACCGGGGAACCGGGGCGCGAGTGCCGCGACGGCGTCGATGGCCAGCTCCACCCGCTTGTGGGGGACCAGCCGTCCGAGCGCCACGATCCGCGGGGGTGTCGCGGGTACGGGCGGCACCGCGATGGTCGGCAGGGGGGTCGTTCCGTTGCGCGCCACGGCGATCCGTGACGGTTCGATCCCGAGGCCCACCAGCTCGGCGCGGGTGGCCTCGGACACGGTGACGTAGCAGCTGCGCCGGTACAGGCGGGGCGCGAGGCGCGACTCGATGAACCAGCCGATCGCGGCCCGACGACGGTCGAGCACGATCGGCCACTGCTCGCGGTGCACGTGGTGGACGAGCACCGTGGGCGAGTCGTGGAACAGCGCCGTGAAGAACGGCACCCCGTTCTGCACGTCCAGCACCGCATCGAGCGGGCCGAACCGCCTGGTCAGGCCGAGCAGCACGCCCCACGCGTACACGCTGAGCCGCCCGCCGCGACGCACGATGCGGATCCCGCCGCGCCGCTCCTCACGGGGTGCGCCGGGATAGTGGGCCGTGAACATCGTCACGTCCCATCCCCGCCCGGCCAGACCGGTCGCCACCGCCTCGACGTAGACCTCCGAGCCGCCGCCCTCGGGATGTCCCGTGTCGCGCCAGTTGCAGACCAGCAACCGGGGGCGGTGCTCGGACCGTCCCACACTGCCCTCTTCCGTCTCCTCGTCTCGACGATAGACAGCCGTCGGCGGCCTGACTGGTGACACCTGACCCTTGCCCTTCGGGTCCATGGGGGCCACGGTCGTCGGATACCAGCGGGGATCTCTCGAGCCAGGGACCGGCACGGGCATGGTGCAGACAGCGTTGCGGTTCACCGGCGAGCGAACCGGCCGCGGGGTGCTGTTCGACTACGACGAGGCGCGCCACCGTGTGGCGTACGTCCACGCGCTCCCGCTCGCCGGAGGCCGGGTCGTCCTCGACGCCGGGTGTGGCGACGGGCTCGGGACGGTCCTGCTCGCGAGCGCGGCAGCGCAGGTCATCGGCGAGGACCGCGACCCGGCTGTCGTGGCGGACTGCCGGGAGCGCTGGTCCGATCTGGCCAACGTCACCTTCCGCCTGGCCGACGTTGGCGCCGGAGCGGACGTTGATGCCCCGCAGGGGGACGTTGACCTCGTGTGCAACTTCCAGGTGCTCGAGCACGTCGAGGACGACCTGGCGTTCGTGCGGGCGCTGCGTCGCCGGCTCCGCCCCGGTGGCGTGCTGCTGCTCACCACGCCGAACGTCCGCCGCAGCGTGTCGGAGAACCCGTACCACGTGCGCGAGTACACGGCCGACGAGCTGCAGCGGCTCCTCGAGCAGGTGTTCGACGAGGTGGAGGTGGTCGGCGTGCACGGCAGCGAGGCCGTCGAGGCCTTCGAGCGCCGGCGCGCCGACGCCGTCCACCGCATCCTCCGCCTCGACCCGCTGGGGCTACGCCGTCGGCTGCCGCGACGTCTCGTCACGTGGGCGTTCCCGCGCCTCGCGACGCTGGTCCGTCGCCGCTCGGTGGCCCGCAACGAATCCTTCAGCGTGGCGGACTTCCCCGTGCACGCCGAGGCGGTCGACGACGCGCTCGACCTGCTCGCCCGCTGTCGCGTCGCGCAGGCCGACCGGCAGGTCGGAGAGGACTATCAGGCCCCTGGTAGGGCGGCGCCGACCGGCGTATCGTCGGCGACGCGCATGGGGTAGGGAGACAGCCGGATCTCGTCCGGTCAGGCACAAGGGGTGTCCGATGCAACGTCGTGTCAACGTCAGCATCTTCGCGGTCGGGGTCTTCCTGGCGGTCCTCGCGCTGGCCCTCACCTTCTACGTCGCGCCGACGCTCGCAAAGGCGCCGCTCGACCAGGCGTCGGTCACGGACAGCGCCGGGGAGGTGACCTACTTCAGCGTCAGCGAGCTCGGCGAGACCACGGCGCCGGTCGAGAGCCTGCGGACCGTCCGTGGCGACGTTGCCGCAGGGACGGGTGATATCGCCGTCTGGGACATGTTCCTCGCGACGATGAACGCGGACACCGGTGAGGTGCTCTCCACGGTCGAGGAGCGCATCGCGCTCGATCGCACAACCGGCGCGTCGGTCGCCTGCTGCGGCGAGGAGCCGGTCCACGGTGACGCGCTGACGCTCAAGTTCCCCTTCGGGACGCAGCGCGCCGACTACGTCCTGTGGGACAGCACCGCCGGCGCGGGCTTCCCGGTGACCTACCAGGAGGACGCCGAGGTCGACGGGCTCGGGGTCTTCCGCTTCACGCAGGACATCGGACCGATGGACGTGGGGACCCGCGACGTGCCGGCCTCGGTCGTCGGACGCTCCGGCACCGGCAACGTCACCACGAATGAGCGCTACCAGGTGTCCAAGACCCTGTGGGTGGAGCCGGCCACGGGCCGCATCGTGAACGGCAGCCAGGACGTCGACCAGTGGCTCGAGCTCGACGGACAGCGGGTGCTGACCCTGAGCAAGGGCACCGTCGGCTACACCGACGAGGAGATCGCCGACAGCGTCGCCGAGGCCAAGAGCGACGTTCGCCTGCTGCGGCTGGCGTCTCGCTGGCTGCCGCTGGGCGCCGGGATCCTCGGCCTCGGTCTCATCGGCCTCGGGATCTTCCGTGGCCTGCGCCGCGAGGAAGAGCGCATCATCGTGCTCGAGGATGCGACGCAGCCCCAGCCGCGCCAGCCCACAAAGGCCTAGATCCGACCACGGGCGGGCCTGCCCGCAGGCGCCGGCCCGCCCCCCACGCTCGACAGCAGGAAAGGTCGCGAACGGTGATTGCCTTGAGGACGTGGCTGGTGGCGGCGATCATCGCCGCCGTGGTGGCCTTCGGTGTGTCCTACGCGGTCGTGGTCAGCCAGGGCCCCTCGTCCACGGACGAGTTCCAGCTGATCAACTACGGCACGCGGTGACGTGGGGTGACGACGGGGCGGCGGATGACGCGCCGGGTCATACACGCTCGGCGCGGCGCAGCCGTCTGACGGTGCCGGCGTACGGGGCGGGAGCCTGCTCCTCGGCCCACGTCATCCCCGTCTGCGGGCAGCGGTAGTACGTCGTGCCGTGCCCGTCGGAGCGCACCACGTCGAGGTGCGTGCGGGCGTAGTCCCTCGCCGCGTCCCCCGTCATGACGTTCAGGACCTCGCAGCGGCAGTTCACCTCGGACCTCCTCCACGGCGTCGGCACCACGGTACGGGCTCGGCCCTCATCGGGCTGAGCGTGGCAGCAGCCGGAGCCGGTCACGGCAGGCGTCCTCCACGGCCTGCGGCGAGAACGGGATCGGGATGCCCTCGGCGGCGCGCCAGAGCGGCAGCTGGTCGTCGTAGTGGGGCGAGGAGGGGTTGCCCGACTGGCCGCCGGGCAGGATCCAGCGGCTGTCCTCGAACGCGCCCACGTCCACGACCATGCGCAACGACGCGATCGCGATGGGGTCACCGGTCGGGTCGAGCGGCGACGGGGACGCCTGCGGGATCGTGTGGGCGTCGCCGCCCCACGGGAAGGGACCGCGGTCGAAGATCGCGGCCAGTGGCGCCGCCACCCGCCCGACGGGATGCCGGAGCGTGAGCGGACGGACGGTGCCCCAGCCCCACTCCGCCGGGTCGGGGCCGTGCTCGCGCTCGAGCCGTGCGACCGCGGCCGTCAGCGACCCGGCGATCACCTCGTCCCACGGCTCGTCGAACCACCCGTCGGGACGGTCGTGGAGCAGGGCGATGAGGTGGGAGGTGCGCCGCAGTCCGAGGATGGAGTGGTCGGCGAGCTCGTGGAACCCGGCCCCGAGCATCCAGACGGCCGCCCGCGGGGCCTTCGCCTCGACGATGCGGCGGATCATGTCCGCGGTGAACAGCTCGAACACGGCAGCGGCCGGCGAGTCGGCGGACACGACTCCGTCCCAGTCGGCGAGCAACCGGAGTCCGAGTGACGCGCGCGCCTCGGTCGGCTGCAGCGCCAGCACGGCGGCGCGCATCTCCAGCCAGGGGACGGAGCGCTGGTCGACCTGTAGCGCCAGCGTGGAGGCGACGTCCCAGTCGTCGCGTGCGTGCAGCGCGTCGTGGATCGCCGCCACCCGGTAGCCCTCGAGCCAGTCGAGGCCCAGGAACGGGTCGTCGTCGCCGGCGCCTCGCACCGGCTTGTTGTTCGCCGTCGCCACGAACCCCGCTTTCGGGTCGCGCACGAAGGGCATGCGCGCGAAGGGGATCCGCTCGCCGGTCCATCCGACAGCCGGGTCCCAGCCGGGCTGCGGCGTCGTCGCGCCGCGCTCCCCGCGGCGGACCGGCAGCTCGCCGACGAGCTGCCAGCCGATCGTGCCCGACGTGTCGGCCCACACCACGTTGAGCTGCATACCCGGCCACTGCTCGAAGCGACGCCGGAACGTGTCGAAGTCGCGGGCACCCGCCACGTCGAGCAGGCCCACCGACGGGGCGTCGTCGAGCCAGGTGCCGGCGATGGACAGGGCGGTCGGTGCGCCGTCGAGGGCAGGGCCGATGATCGGTCCGCGGGGTGTCTCGATGACCTCCTCGACGATGTCGTCGCCGCCGCGGACCCCGATCACCTCGCGGCGGACCGGGCACTCGGCGACGCCTCCCGGCGCGGCGTCGTCGCGGACCCGGCCTGCGCCGACGACCTCCTCGAGGTAGAGGTCGGTGTTGTCCGTGTGTGCGGCGGTCACGCCCCAGGCGCCGTGGCCGTTGTGCCCCGCTGCGATCCCGGGCGTGCCCGCGAACGCCGCGCCGGCCAGGGACCATGCCGGCGTCGTGAGGTGCGCCAGGTACCAGAGCGGGGGCAGCGTGCCCGGCAGGTGCGGATCGTTCGCGACGAGCGGACGTCCGCTGGCAGTGCGCGAGCCCGCGACGGCCCAGTTGTTCGAGGCACCCTCGATCTTCAGGCGGTCGCGCAGGAGCGCGAGGTCGGCCGAGAGCCGGTCGATCACCGGGCCGGCCGACCGGCCCGGTGGGGCCGTCACCGGCAGGTGCTCGGCGTAGGTGAGGTCGAGTGCCCGCAGCGCCTCCTCGCCGTCGTGGACGAGCACCTGGAGCCGGGCCAGCTCCATCTCCCAGTTCCCCGCCAGCAGGAACGAATGGAGCTTCAGCATGGCCACGACGTCCTGCGCGGTCAGCGGGGTCGGCTCGCTGCGCAGGAGCACGAACTCGTGGGCCGGCCGCGGCGACCCGACCGTCATGCCGTCGGTGACGCCGGCGGCGAAGGCGGCGAGCGCGTCGCGCAGGTCGTCCCGTATCGCGGCGAGCTGCGCACCGGCCCGGTGGTGCAGGCCGAGGCGCCGAGCGAGCCGGTCGATGGTGACGCCGGTCTCGCCGACGAGGACGGCGAGCGTGCCGCGGGCGATGCGCTTGAACATCTCGATCTGGAAGGCCCGGTCCTGGCCCTGGCAGAACCCGAGGCCGTACCAGGCGTCCGTGTCGGTCGCCGCCTCGATGTGGGGAACGTGCCAGCCGTCCCGTCGGATCGTCACGGGGCGCCGGATGCCGTCGACGGTCGTCACCCCGTGCGTGAGCGGCGGACGGGCACCGAGCGTGAGGCGGAACAGGCGGCGAACGGCGTGCAGCGCAGGCTCCTTGTGTGGCCATCGACGAACCCTAGGGCACCCTGGCGGTCCGGATGGAGCGCAGCGCGCAGGTCTGGTGCCTGCTGGTTTAGGGTGGCGCAGCGTGACGACGCTGGAGGCTGGGGCAGTGACGGACGGGACGGACCGGACGCAGGACCCGGAGCCGCAGTCGGAGCCGGACCAGGAGATCGCCCCGGAGCCGGCCCGGGAGCCGACCCCGGAGCGGTCGCCCGGCGCGGACGACGCGCCGGAGCCCGCCCGCTGGTACCACCTGCAGGGCGGCGCGCAGTTCGGGCCGCTGGACCTGGCCACGATGCGCAAGCTCGTCCTGCAGGGCGTGGTACGCCCGGACACCTACGTGTGGGCCGACGGCATGGACGACTGGCTGCCGGCCTCCCGGGTACCGGCGCTCGTCCCGCCGGAGGATCTGCGCGGCCAGATCCCGCCTCGCCCGGTTTCGTGAGGCCCCACGGCCCGCCGGTACCGTCCCCCGCCATGACGACCCCGGCCAACCCCATCGACGTGCTCCGCGAGCGCGGCTTCCTCCAGGACGTCACCGACGAGGAGGGTCTGCGCCGCGCCTTCGACACCTCGCGTGTCACCTACTACGTCGGGTTCGATCCGACCGCACCGTCGCTGCACGTCGGCAGCCTCGTCGGCATCATGGCCATGGCCTGGATGCAGCGGCTCGGGCACCGGCCCGTCGCGATCGCCGGCGGCGCGACCGGCCGGATCGGTGACCCGTCCGGCAAGGACACCGAGCGGGAGCTGCTCGACGACGAGGCCCTGGAGCAGAACCTGGCCGGGATCCGCTCGCAGCTGTCGCAGTTCCTCGACCTGTCCCGTCCCGAACGCGGGCTCTTGCACGACAACTACGAGTGGCTCGGCACGTTCGGGTTCATCGCCTTCCTGCGCGACGTGGGCAAGCACTTCTCGGTGAACCAGATGATCGCCCGGGAGTCGGTGAAGCGCCGGCTCGAGGAGCGCGAGCAGGGGATCAGCTACACCGAGTTCAGCTACCAGCTGCTGCAGGCCTACGACTTCGCGCACCTCTACGCGGCGGAGGGCTGCCGGCTGCAGGGCGGCGGCTCCGACCAGTGGGGCAACATCACGGCCGGCGTGGAGCTGACCCGGCGGCTGCACGGCGGCGAGGTGTTCGGCCTGACCTGGCCGCTGCTGACGACCTCCGACGGCGCCAAGTTCGGCAAGTCGGCCGGGAACGCCGTCTGGCTGGATCCGGTCCTCACCTCGCCCTACGCCTACTACCAGTACTGGCTGAACACCCACGACGACGACGTGGTGCGCTTCCTCAAGCTCTTCACGTTCCTCGAGCTCGACGAGATCGACGCGCTCGCCGCCGAGCATGCCGCCGATCCGGCGGCGCGAGCGGCCCACCGGCGGCTCGCGCAGGAGGCCACCCGCCTCGCGCACGGTGACGAGGCGTTGGCCGAGGCCGAGCGGGCCACCCGCGTGCTGTTCGGCAAGGAGCCGTTCCGGGGTCTCGACGACCGCACCCTCGGGGAGGCGTTCGCGTCGGCCCCGAGCGTCGAGCTCGACCGCGACCGGCTCACGGCGGGGCTCGGGCTGCTCGAGCTCATGGTCGCGGTCGGTGCGGCCGGCTCGAACGGGGAGGCACGCCGGCTCGTCGACCAGGGGGCCGTCCGGATCAGCAACGAGAAGGTCGACGATCCCGGCCACGTCGTCGGGTCCGACGACCTCGCGAGCGAGACGACGCTCGTGCTCCGGGTCGGCAAGAAGCGCTACTACCTGGCGCGGTTCGTCTGACAGTGGTGCCGGCCGCGCGCCGGGAACGGGATGACCTCGCCGCCCGCCGCCTGCACGGTCCGCAGCGCGGCGACCTGCTGGGCGGCGGCGCGCACCCGGGCCGCCTCGACGATGACGGCGAGCAGGGACTCCCATCGTCCGCGGTCCTCGCCCGCGCAGCACGCGACGAGCAGGCGGGCGCGACGGGCACGGGAGAGCGACGGGAAGGACCGGTCGGTCGCGGCGCGGCTCGCGTGGTGCAGCGCGACGAGGTAGCCGGGTAGGGCCGGGGCGATCTCGGGGTCGCGGCCCAGCATCATCGCGACGGGCCGAACCTGTTCCCCGGGCTCGAGGACCGCGTCGACGAGCGCTTCGAGCAGGGGACGCAGCGCCGGACCGAAGCCGGTGCGGCCCTCGAAGCCGCGCGGTGCGGTGAGGGTCAGCGCGCCGGGCACGCCGCTGCAGCGGGCGTGGGCACGGGCGGCGGCGCGTTGCAGCCGGCGTGAGGCCAGCTCAACCGGGGCGGCGGTGTCGTCAGCCATGGAGGGATCCGGTTTCGTCGGGGGGACGGCAGGGGAAGTCGGGGGGACGGCAGGGGAGATCGGGAGGACGGCAGGGGAGATCGGGTCGAGGCGCCCTTCTCAACGACCCTTCGCCGCGGTGGTGACGGATCCCTCCTGGTTGTCACCGCCCCGACGGGCGTGGCCGTTAGCCTGCGTTCCATGGAGCGAAGCCTGCTGGTGGGACTGGCGGCCTTCCGGTGGGCCGGGTGGCTGTGGATGGCCACGGTGCTGCTGCTGGCGCGCCGTTCGCTGGCACGCCCGGGCTTGGCCGTCGGGCTGGTCGCGGCGGCGCTGGCTGTGACGGTCGCGACCACGCTGCTGCTGCGCCGCCGGCCGGCCCGGCTGCTCGACCTCGACGTGGTCGCGGTCGAGCTCGCGGTCGGCGTGGCGCTCATCGGCGCCGACGGGTGGGCGTACGGGTCGGGCCACACGTTCTCGGCGGAGCAGTCGCTCGGCGTCGCGTGGCCGCTGGCGGGGGTGCTGAGCGCGGGTCTGGCGCTCGGGCCGTGGGCCGGTCTCGCGGGCGGCGGTGCGATGGGCGCGGCCCGGGCCCTGTCCACGCTGACGCACCTGCCGGCCGGCCAGTCCGGCGTGTCCCCCGAGGAGGCCCTCTCGCTCGTGTCGACGGCGGTCATGTACGGACTGGCCGGGGCGATCGCCGGCTACCTCGCGAACCTGCTGCGGCGCGCCGAGCGGACGATCTCGGCGGCGAGGGCGCGGGAGGAGGTCGCACGGACCCTCCACGACGGTGTCCTGCAGACGCTCGCGGTGGTCGAGCGGCGGGTCGACGACCCGGCGCTGTCCCGGCTCGCCCGCGACCAGGAGCGCGAGCTGCGCGAGTTCCTCTTCGGCGTCGGCGCGGAGCAGCTCGTCGGCCGGGGAGATCTGGGCGATGCGCTGCGTCACGCGGCCGGCCGCTTCGAGCGGACCTTCGGCGGGCGGGTGCAGGTCCTGGTGCCGGACGACCTGCCGACGCTCGACCCCGGCCGGCTGGAGGCGCTGGCCGGTGCCGTCGGTGAGGCGCTCACGAACGCCGGCAAGCACGGCCACGCCGCGCACGTGACCGTGTTCGTCGAGCCCGACGACGGGGGCGTCTTCTGCTCGGTCAAGGACGACGGTGGCGGGTTCGACCCGGCGGCCACCCCGGAGGGCGTCGGACTGCGTCGGTCCGTGCGCGCCAGGATCGTGGAGGTCGGCGGCCACGTCGACGTGGCCGCCGCCCCCGATCGCGGCTGCGAGGTCCGCCTGTGGGTGCCGAGCGGGTGAGCTCCTACGGGGAGCACTCGTAGCCGAGGTGCAGCACGGTGAGCGTGCCGTCCACGGCGCTCAGCTGCGGGGTCCCGGTCTGTGCCGTGCCGGCACGGGCGAGCAGCCGGATGGTCGTCGACCCGGACGTGCTCTGCGGCACGGTGAAGAGGACCTGGCTCGCGAACGACGCGTACCCGGTGCCTCCGGCGGTCGTGTCGATCCGCTGCCGCCGGATGCTGGCCTGCGCCGGCGACGCGGTCGGCCACGCCGTGCTGTTCAGCGTCACGGCCTCCTCGGCGACCACGTCGTGGGCGGCGGCGACCGACACGGTGCCGCTGACCTCGACGAGCAGGTTGTGGATCGGGAAGAAGGCCGGGCACTGGTTGCGAAGGTTCTGGTTGGGGATGGTCAGCTCCGCCACGACCGTCGGTGACGTGCCGACGCCGCTCGCGGTGCCGGTCTCGAGACCGCCCTGTCGGGCTGCGGCGCCGCCGGCGTCCGGGTTGATGCCGTGGTCGTGGCCATCGAAGGCGTAGAACGGGCTGAACTGGCCGTTGATGTCGCCGTTCGGCGTGAGCACGGGACGCTCGTAGCCGAGGGTGGCGGGTAGCTGCGCGAGGCGGCGTGCGGTGTCGTCGCGGCTCGTCCCGGCGATGCGCTGCACCGTCCACGAGCCGGCGTTGCTGATCTGGTTCTCGGTCGCGGTCGAGATGGCGGCCGTGCCGCCGATGATGTAGACGCGGTCCGGGGCGAAGCTCTGCAGCGCCTGCTGGGCGGGGCTGCTCAGCTGGCTCGGCGGCGTGATCACGGTGACCGCGCCGAGCGCCCCGGCGACCGGGCCGACGGCCAGCGAGTCGAAGGGCACGTCGTTGCGGGTCACGAACGCGACGCGGGGCAGCGGCTGAGGGTCCTGCGCGGCCACGGCGGGAAGCAGCCCGACGGCGAGCAGCATCACCGCGAGCGGTGGGATCAGTGCGGCGAGCCATCGCCGCATGGGACGGGGACGGGGCATCTCGACTCCTTACGGGTGTCCGCCAGGACGGTGTCGGCCGGGGCGGGTCGGGCCGCGGCGGTGGCCTGGTCGTGACGACGATCCGCGTCGCCGGATGCCTCCACCAGAGGCAGGTGCACCGTGATCGGCCACGGTCGCGTGAGGAGTAGGCTGCGCTCGGGCGGGCGCGTCGCGAGGCGCGAGGCGCGAGGCGCGGACGGCCCGTGGCGTGATGCGGGGAGGTGCGACATGCAGAAGGCGACGCCGCGTCGGCCACCCGTCCGCGTGGTCCTCGCGGACGATCATCCGATCTGGCGCGACGGCGTGGCCGCTGATCTCGGTGGCGGGTTCGAGGTGGTCGCTGCGGTCGGCAGCGCCGACGAGGCGATCGCGGCGACGCAGCGGCTGAACCCCGACCTCGTCGTGTGCGACCTGAAGATGCCCGGTGGCGGGATCAAGGTGGTGCGCACCTGCGCCGAGACCACCCGCATGGTCATGCTCACCGTGTCGGAGCAGGAGCGCGACCTCCTCGACGCCGTGGCCGCCGGCGCGATCGGCTACCTGGTCAAGTCGACGCCACCCGACGAGCTGCGCGAGTCGCTGCGCAAGGCCGCGGCCGGGGAGCCCGTCTTCTCCGCGTCGCTCGCCGCCCTCGTCCTCGGCGAGTTCCGACGGCTCTCCCGGGACTCGCAGGACACCAACCCGCTGACCGAGCGTGAGCGCGAGGTCCTCCAGCACGTCGCCCGTGGCTACACCTACCGCGAGGTCGGGGAGCAGCTGCACATCGCGCCGAAGACGGTCGAGAACCACGTGCGCAACATCCTCGACAAGCTGCACCTCAACCGGCGCCAGGAGCTCGTCCGCTACGCGGTGGACCACGGTCTGGAGTGACGCCGGCCGGTGCGGGGCCGGTTGTCCACGGCCCCGCAGCTCGCGGTCGGTGCGGGCTCGCGCCGAGCCTCTAGGGTGCGGGTTGTCCGGTGGACGGGGCTCGGGTACCGTGCTGCGGTCCCATTCGGTCGACTGGCGGTCGTCGCCTGACCGGCGACGCGCTTGGCCGTGAGGAAGACCGTGATCGAGGGACGCACCCCTGCCCCCACCGGCGACGTGCACCCGTGCGTCGCGACCGAGAGGGGCCACTACGCCCACAGGAGGTGCCATGCGGCGCTATGAACTCATGGTGATCATCACCGACACGCTCGACGACGATGGCGTCGAGGCAACGCGCAGTCGGATCCGTGACGTGGTCTCCCAGCAGGGAGGCACGATCGTGGACGAGGCCGACTGGGGACGTCGTCCCCTGGCCTACGAGATCAACAAGCGCAACCACGGCTACTACGTGGTGCTCGATCTCGAGATCTCGTCCGACGGCCTCAACGAGGTGGAGCGCCAGCTGAAGCTGAGCGACAACGTCGTCCGCTTCAAGAGCGTGCGTCCCATGCTCCGGGTGCACAAGTCGGCCTGAGCACCGGTCCGCGCAACGCGGCCCGTGCCCGAGCACTGACCCCCACCGGCACAGTCCCCGAGGAGCAGGAGGCGCCGAATGGCGTTCGAGAGCAACTTCATCACGATGGTCGGGAACCTGACCGACGACCCCGAGCTGCGGTTCACCCCGTCCGGCGCGGCCGTGTGCAACTTCCGCATCGCCGTCAACCGCCGGTACACCGACCGCAGCGGGAACCAGCAGGAAGAGACCACCTTCATGGGGGTCAACATCTGGCGTGACATGGCCGAGAACGTCGCCGAGTCGCTCCACAAGGGCGATCGCGTCGTCGTCATCGGCCGGGTCAAGGTCCGGTCCTACGAGAACCGCGAGGGGCAGACGGTCTGGGTCACCGAGATCGAGGCCGACGAGGTGTCCCCGAGCCTTCGCTGGGCCCGTGTGACCGTCGAGAAGACGGCAGGCCGCGGTGGATCCGACGACTCCTACAGCGCGTCGCCCCCGCCGCCCACCGACGACGACGTTCCCTTCTAGAGCCATCACCAGGAGCACACACCATGCCGTCCAAGAAGAAAAAGAAGAAGCCCCGTCGCGATAAGCCGTGTCGGCTCTGCCGGCAGGGCATCGAGTACGTCGACTACAAGGACACCCCGCTGCTCAAGGGCTTCCTGAACGAGCGCGGGAAGATCAAGGCGCGCCGCACGACCGGCAACTGCGCCAGCCACCAGGCCATGCTCGCCGGCGCCGTGAAGAACGCCCGCGAGATGGCGCTCATCCCCTACGCGGTCCGATAGGAGACGACGATGAAGGTCATCCTCAAGTCCGAGGTCGTCAACCTCGGCCTGCCGGGTGAGGTCGTCGACGTCGCCGATGGGTACGGCCGCAACTTCCTCATCCCCCGCGGTATGGCGATCCTCGCCACGAAGGGCGCGATGCGGGAGGCCGAGGCCATCACCCGGTCCCGCAAGGCCAAGGAGGCCCAGACGATGGGCCAGGCCGAGGAGTACCGCGAGATCCTCGAGTCGCGCACGCTGCGCATCCCGGCACGGGTCGACGACCGTGGCCACCTCTACGGTTCCGTCGGTGCCGCCGACGTGCAGGCCGTCCTGAAGGAGCGGGGTCACGACATCGACCGTCGCCGGATCGAGCTCAAGGGCACGATCAAGGAGATCGGTTCCTACGAGATCCCGGTGCACGTCCATCCGCAGGTCACGGCGACCGTGACCGTCGAGGTCGTCGACGCCGAGGGCAACGTCACCCGCGAGGGGGACCAGGTCCGTCCGGCCGTCGACGCGGACGCGGTCGAGGCCGCCGCTGCCGAAGCGGCGGAGGGGTCCGACACGGACGCCGAGGTCCTCGCCGAGCAGGCGCTGCAGGCCGCCACGCAGTACGAGCAGGAGCAGCAGTCCGCCGCTGACGTCGCGCCCGGCACCGAGACCGCCGAGGAGGGCGACCCCATCGCCGGGGCCGGCCCGCGCGGCGCGACCGACGACGAGGCCTGACGCCCGCACGTTCGATCACGCACGACGGGCCGCCCGCACCGGGCGGCCCGTCGTGCGTACGGGGCACCGGCGGATGGTGGCTCGCAGCGGGAGCTGGCCCGGTGCCCGCAGCGGGGGGCGCGCGGTGCACAGCGCGCACACCCGGCGCGCACTCACGCGAACTCCTCTGTGGAAAACCGGCCACCTTTCGCACACCAGGCGTGCACAGGCTGTGGACGGTCGCAGCGCACCGCTGCTGGCGTTCCTGCGCCTGCGGCGATGGGCGGTCCGCCCCACGGCGACGAGCCTGTCCACAGCCTGTCCACAGCCATCCCACACCGCGACGCCGGACGTACACAGCGTCACCCACAGGCACCGCGCGACGCGCCGCAGCCGGTCCCCATCGCGTGTCACAGCCCGTCGGTAGGGTCGGCCGCCATGAGTGAGATGCCGCCCCTTGCCCCCCCGCCCGCCGCCAACGGGAACGGGAACGGCCACGGTCGTCCCCGCCCGAGCGGCGGGTACGACCGCGTGCCGCCGCACTCGCTCGAGGCCGAGGTCTCGGTGCTCGGCGCGGCGCTGCTCTCACGCAACGCGGCCAGCGACGTCATCGAGCTCGTCAAGCCCGAGGACTTCTACCGTTCGGCCCACCGCGTCGTGTTCGAGGGCATCCGGGCACTGATGATCGGCAACGAGCCGGTCGACGCGGTCACGCTGGTCGACTGGCTGACCCGCCACGACCGTCTCGACGAGGTCGGCGGCGCCACCGCCATCCACGACCTGACCGCCGCGGTCCCAACGGCGGCGAACGCGACCCACTACGCCAAGATCGTGCGCGAGCGGGCCCTGATGCGCCGGCTCATCGACGCCGGCACGAAGGTGGCCCAGCTCGGCTACGAGGCCACCGGCGACGCGGCCGAGACGGTCGACCGCGCGGAGGCGCTGATCTACGAGATCGCCGAGACCGGATCGACCAGCGACTACTCCCAGCTCAAGGATCTGCTCAACGAGTCCTTCGAGCAGATCGAGAAGCTGGCGGAGAACCGCTCGGAGGTCACGGGCCTCGCCACCGGGTTCAACGACCTCGACCGGCTCACCGCCGGGCTGCAGCCGCAGAACCTCGTGATCGTCGCGGCGCGTCCGGCGATGGGCAAGTGCCTGGCCGGTGACACGCGAGTCGTCGACGGCCGGACCGGAGCGGTGCACCGGATCGAGGACCTGGTCGAGCGGGGACGTGCCGGCAAGACGGTCAACACGCTGTCGGTCACCGGGGCCGGGGAGATCACCACCACGGCCCCCAGCGAGTTCCACGCCAACGGCGTGCGCACGACCTACACGCTGCGTACCCGTCTCGGCCGTCGGCTGCGCGCCACCGCGAACCATCCGTTCCTCACGCCGTCCGGGTGGGCCGAGCTCGCGGACCTCGCGCCGGGCGACCTCGTCGGGCTGCCCCGGCGGCTCGACGTATTCGGAACGGACCGGATGGCCGACGCCGAGGTCAAGATCCTTGGACACCTGCTGGGCCACGGTGGTCTGCGGGGCCCGGCCCTGTCGGTGTCGACGGCGTCGGCGGCCGTCGACGAGGAGCTGCGGACGGTCGCGCCGGCCCTGGCCGCCAGCGTGGCACGCACGGACGGCGTCGGGTCGGCGTGGACCCTCTCGTTCCAGCTGGCGCACGACCGGGCCACGCAGTCGGCCCATCTCCGCGAATGGCTGCAGGAGCTCGGCCTCTGGGGTGCCGGCGCAGCGGACACGTTCGTCCCGGAGCCCGTGTTCCGGCTGCCGCGTGAGCAGGTGGCCACGTTCCTGTCGCGGCTGTTCGCGACGGGCGGATCTGCCTGGGTTGCCGAGGACCAGGGCGACGTCGGGATCCGCTACGCGTCGGTGTCCGAGCGGCTGGTCGCCGACGTGGCCCACCTCCTGCTGCGGTTCGGCGTCATCAGCCGTGTGCAGGAGCGCCCCGTCGGCGCTGCGGGCGCCAGGCGACGGACGTTCGAGCTCGAGATCCGCGACGCGGACGACGTGCTGCGGTTCCTCGACGAGATCGGGATCTTCGCGGAGGACGACGCCTGCGCGCGGGTGCGTGACGCCGCGGGCCGGCGGACTGCGTCACACACGACGCTGCCCGCAGGGGCTGACTCCGACCTGTACTGGGACCGGGTCACCGACGTCGAGCTGCACGGCGACGAACCCGTGTACGACCTCACGGTCGACGAGCTGCACAACTTCGTCGCGAACGACGTCGTGGTGCACAACTCGTCGCTGTCCCTCGGCATCGCCCAGTACGTCGCCGTCGAGACGCACCGGCCCGTGCTCGTGTTCAGCCTCGAGATGTCGAAGCTCGAGATCGTCAACCGGCTGCTCGCCTCCGAGGCACGGATCGACTCGCAACGGATCAAGACCGGCCGGCTCGAGGACGCCGACTGGCGCAAGCTCGGCGACGCGCTCGGCAAGCTGTCCGACGCGCCGCTGTTCATCGACGACACACCGTCGATCTCGCTGATGGAGATCCGGTCGAAGGCCCGCCGGCTCAAGCAGCGGCAGGGCCTCGACCTCATCATCGTCGACTACCTGCAGCTCATGCAGTCCCACCGGCGGGTCGACTCGCGCCAGCAGGAGGTCGCCGAGATCTCCCGGGGGATGAAGATGCTCGCGAAGGAGCTCGACATCCCGGTGATCGCACTGTCGCAGCTGTCGCGGCAGCCGGAGTCCCGCACCGACAAGCGGCCCCAGCTCGCCGACCTGAGAGAATCCGGATGTCTGACGCGGTCCACGAGGCTTTTCCGCGCCGACTCCGGCGCCCCCATCACCTTCGGCGAGCTGATCGACAACGACCTCCGGGACGTGCCCGTGTGGGCGAGCGACGAACGCGGCCGGCTCGTCGCGGCCCGTCTGACCCACGCGTTTCGGTCGGGCGTCAAACCGGTGTACCGCGTGCGACTGGCATCTGGCGCCGTGGTGGACGCGACTGCGAACCACCCGTTCCTGACGGTGGACGGCTGGGTGGCGCTCGGTGACCTGGCCCCCGGTTCACGCGTGGCACGGGCGCGGGCGCTGCCCTCGCCCCGGGATCCGCGGCCGATGGACCCGGACGAGATCATCCTGCTCGCCCACCTCCTCGGCGAAGGAACGATCCTCGCCCGTCAGCCAGTGCACTACACCTCGGCCGACGCTGCCAACCTCGATGCCGTGTCCGCCGCGGCGCATCGCCGGTTCGGGATCTCGAGCCGCCGTGACGCGGACGGACGCTCCGCACGGACCACCCAGCTGTACCTGCCAGCTCCCTACCACCTGACACACGGCCGCCGGAACCCGATCGCAGCGTGGCTCGACGAGCTCGGTGTCTGGGATCGCCGTGCGCCCGAGAAGCGTATCCCGGGACGCGTCTTCGAGCTGCCCGACGAGCAGGTGCGCCTGTTCGTGCACCATCTGTGGGCGACGGACGGGTGTGTGCACGTCCGTGGAGCCACGGCCTCGGGCCCGCGGGTGCGGTGCTACTACGCCACTTCGAGCGCCGCGCTCGCGACGGATCTCCAGCTCCTTCTGCTGCGCCTCGGCCTTCACGCACGCGTGCGAGAGGTGCCCCAGCCGAGTGGCCGTCCTGGCTACCACGTGACCCTCAATGGCGTCGAGCAGCAGCGACGGTTCCTCAGCGAGGTCGGCGTCCACGGCGATCGTGGACGGTTGGTCTCGGCCGCGATCGACGCCCTCGACGGTGTGGTCTCGAACCCGAACGTGGACGTGATTCCACGCGAGATCTGGAGCCGGGTCCGCCAGCTCCGATCCGCCAAGGGCATGTCTGAACGCGAGTTCCAGGCAGCCATCGGGACGGCCTACTGCGGCACGGGGCTGTACCGATCGGGCCTGTCGAGACAGCGCATGGGCCGCGTCGCCGGCGTACTGGACGCCGACGACCTGCGGGCTCTGGCCGACAACGATCTGCTCTGGGACGAGATCGTTGCCATCGAGCCACAAGGGGAGCAGCCCGTCTACGACGCGACCGTCGCGGACGTTCACAACTTCGTGGCAGAGGGGTTCCTCCTGCACAACTCGATCGAGCAGGATGCGGACATCGTCGGGTTCATCTACCGCGACGAGGTCTACGACGAGGACAGCCCCGACAAGGGGATCGCCGAGCTGATCGTCTCCAAGCACCGCAACGGCGCGACCGGGATCGTCAAGCTTGCCTTCCTCAACCACCTGACCAAGTTCGCGAACCTCGCCCACGGCGGGCCGTCGCGACGCGGGGGCGGGCCACCGGCACCGCCGGGACCCGGGGGTCCGCCCGGCGGCATGCCTCCCCCCGGCGCCCGCTCGCCGATCTGACGCCCTCCCACCCCGTCCGAACGGCCGGGCAGGGTTTCGACCCCTCGGCGGTGAAGATGACGCGCAGTGGCTCTGTGAGCACCGACTCCGTGAGCGCTGCGTCGCGCACCGGGCGCGACGTCGAGGAGGGAGGGGGACCCGGATGGGTGGCGCGTTCCGGCATCCCGTCGACCGGCGGACGTTCCTGCGCCGCGTCGCGGCACTGTCCGCGGCAGCGTGGGCGACGCCGCTGGTCGGCACGGCCGGACGGGAGGCCTGGGCACGGACCCGCGACACGGCCGTCGCGCCGGCCGGCACCACCCTCGAGCGCAGCATCACGACGCGCGGCAGCGGTCCCTACTTCCGCCTCGGCTACGGCCCCGGATGGCCCATCCTGGTCCGCGACGAGCTCGCGACGCCGAAGCCCGGCCGGGAGAGCCGCCGACGGGCACTGGCGACGCTGCTGCACCTGACCGACTTCCAGCTCGTCGACGCGCAGTCGCCAGCCCGGGTCGAGTTCGTCGACCGTGAGGCCGACGAGCCGGCTCCCGACGTGGTCGCCGCCGCACAGCGCCCTCAGGAGGCGCTCATCTGCCATGTCGTCGAGGCCCTCATGCGCCAGGTTCGCTCCGTGAAGCGCGGCCCGGTGACGGGCCGCGACCTCGACTGCGTCGTGTCGACCGGCGACAACGTCGACAACACGCAGAGAAACGAGCTGCGCTGGTACCTGACGCTGCTCGACGGCGGCCGCCTGGCGGCGAACAGCGGCGCGGCCGACGTGTTCGAAGGGGTCCAGGCCTTCGACGACCCGGCCTTCTACGACCCGCACTACTGGCATCCCGAGGAGGTCGGTGACCCGCGTGCCCCGGACGTCTACAAGCGCTCCTTCGGCTTCCCTGACTACCCGGGCCTCCTGGACGCCGCGATCCGCCCCTTCGACGCGGTCGGAGCCACGACCCGCTGGTACTCGGTGTTCGGGAACCACGACGCACTCGTCCAGGGCAACGCCCCACGCAACGAGGCGTTCGACCGCATCGCGCAGGGCGACACGAAGGTGCTCGCGCCACCGCCCGGCATGTCCTACGGCGACCTCCTGCGGGGGCTCGAGCAGCAGGACCCGGCCGCGTTCGCGGCGCTGTCCGCCGCCCCCGCCCGCCCCGTCGCCCCCGATGCGGAACGGCACCTCGTCACGGCCGAGGAGTACATCCGCGCCCACCTCGACTCACCGGGGCAACCTGGCCCCGTCGGGCACGGGTTCACGCAGGACAATCTGGACCGGGGGACGCTCTACTACACGTTCTCCGTCGCCGAGGGCATCCTCGGCATCACGCTCGACACGACCGCCCCCTACAGCGCGGAGGGAACCATCGGCCAGTCGCAGTGGGACTGGCTGACGACCCAGCTCGTCGCCGCGCACCACCGGTACTACGACGAGGCGGGCAACGAGGTCCGCACCGACCACGACGACCGCCTCGTCGTGCTGTTCACCCACCACCGGCCGCCAGACATCCAGCCGATCCCGGGACCGGACTCGAGCGGGAACGTCGAGCAGCGCCACAGCGGCGACGAGCTCGTCGCACTGCTCCACCGGTTCCCGAACGTGGTGCTGTGGGTCAACGGCCACAGCCACTTCAACCGGATCGTCGCGCACCCCGACCCGAGCGGTCGCACCGGTGGCTTCTGGGACCTCACCACCTCCGCCCAGATCGACCCACCCCAGCAGGCACGGGTCCTCGAGCTCGTCGACAACCGGGACGGCACGCTCTCGATCTTCACGACCATCGTCGACCACGCCGGACCGGTCGACACCGAGGCCGGCCGCTACGACCTGCTCGGGCTGGCCGGCATCGGACGCGAGCTCGCCTACAACGACTACCAGTCCGACGTGGTGAACAAGATCGGCACGCCCACCGACCACAACACCGAGCTCGTCGTCGCGGCGCCCTTCACGCTGCGCAGCACCGGGGCGCCGGCGGCCGCGCCGACGGGGGGCCCCGCAGGGGACGGTGCGCAGGGGGCCGACACCCCTGCATCCGCCCAGGCGCCGCTCCCCACGACCGGCGGCGGCATCGGGGCCGCCGCGCTCGTGGCGGCGGCCGCCGGAGCGATGGCGCTGCGCCGTCGCGGTCAGGGCCGCGATGCGTGAGTCACCCTCAGGAGACGGTCGCGTCCTCGGCAGGAGACGGGCACGGGGTCGGGGCGCCGCCGTCCCGCCCGTGATAGTGGTAGTCGCGCCCCTGCGCGCGCAGCACGATCCGGTACCCGTCGACGAGCGCCTGCGTGTAGGAGGTGCCCGGCTCGGGGCAGCCGAGCGACCCGTCGCGCCAGGTGACCCGCTCCGCGCTGACGACGCTGATCTCGTCCGGCGCCATCCCGAGCGAATCGGCGAGCTCGGCGATCGCCTGTGCCTGGGCGTCGTCGAGCGACGCGACCGGTGCGAGCGTGCCCTGAGTCGGCGGTGGACTGCTCCCGTCGGCTGCGCCCGTCCCGGCGCTGCCACAGGCGGCCAGGGGGAGCACGAGCGCGATCGTGAGGGCGACCCGTCGCGTGTTCATGCCGGCTCCGCTCGTCGGGGCGGGGCGTGCACGGTAGCCGTTCGCGCCGGGAGCCCGGCATGGTGAGGTCGTCGCTCGCCCTCGTCCTGGTCGGCCTCGTGGTCGCCGGCCCCGCCGTCGCGGCCCGGGCACAGACCGCCCCGACGACCGACGAGAACCCGGTGCCGAGCTGGAACGAGTGCGTCCAGAACGTGGCGTTCCCGGGCCCCAGCGGCGAGATCTACGGACCGACCGCCATCAACGCCCAGAGCGCCAACGGGCGGCTCGCCGCCGCGGTCGACGACCACGGGACGCTGACGGTGCTGCGCTGGCCGCATCCCTCCTTCTACGACCAGATCAAGTACCGGACCTCGGATCGTGACGCCCCGCGGTACGGCGCCCTGCCGAACGAGGGGGCGTTCCTCGGGCTGCACGTGACGACCGCCGACGGCGGTCAGCGCACGGTGTGGCTGCGCGACCTGCCGGCCGACCAGCGGTACCCCGACGATCGCTCCGACCTCGTCACGACGACCTACCGGGCGGACGAGCTCGGCCTGACGGTCACCGTCGCCGACCTCGTCCCCCTCGACGTCGACGCGCTCGTGCGGCACGTCACCGTGGAACGCGACACGAGCTCGCCCGTGACCGCCGCCGCCGTCGTGGCCTTCGAGAACCTGAACCTCGTCGCGTCCAAGTGGCCCTACGGCCCGGTGCAGGACTGGTGCTTCGAGGAGCTCAACACCGACACGGCCCGCTACGACGCCCCCAGCGACGCGATCGTGCACACGAAGCAGGCCGTCGATGCCTCGACCGGGACCCAGACGTCGGTCGCCGTCGGCCTGGCCTTCGCCCGCTCCAGCGACCAGCACCAGGTCGGCGGCGACGCCTACGAGGGCACCGCCTCGCCGGCCGGTCGCCTCCCGGGCAGCACCCAGGACGCCTACGACGACGCGGGCGACGGACAGCTCCACGGCGGGACGGCGTACGAGGGCCAGACCACCGGCGCCCTGCTGCGCACGCTGGATTGGCAGGGCCGGCGCGCCGACGCCACCGTCGTGCTCGCGGCGGCGTCCGACCAGGCCGGTGTCACGTCCGTCCTCGACCGCCTCCGGGGCGTGCCCATGGCCCGGCTGGCAGCCGCGAAGCGCGCCTGGTTCGACCGGCTGCTGCGCGACGCCCCGATGCCCGGCACCGACGACCCCGACATCCTCGCGCTCGCCCACCGTGCGCTCGTCACGCTCGCCTCCGTCTACGACCCGGCGACCGGCGCCATCGCCGCCTCCATCGCCACCCAGAGCCCCTACGGCGAGGACTGGATCCGCGACGGCGCCTTCTTCAACCACGTCCTCGACCTCATCGGCCGCCACGACTGGGCCGACACCCGGGTGCGCTGGTACGCGTCCCTGCAGTCGCGCCCGGGCGCCCAACCGGGCGCCGACAACCCGCTGGCCGGCCGGTGGGGCACGGCACTGGTACCACCCGGCAACTGGGCCATGAACTACTACGCCGACGGCGTCGTCGGCGGGCCCATCCCGTGGGAGATCGACGAGACCGGCTACGGCCTGTGGGCGTTCTGGGACCACTACCTCGCCACGGGCGACACCGACACGCTCACGGCCGTGTACCCGGCGATCACCCGGGCGGCGGACTTCCTCACCGAATGCACCGACCCCACGAGCGGCCTGCCGTGCCCGGCCATCGAGGACGACAACCCGCAGCCGTCGCAGACCATCCACGGCGCCGGACCCGTATGGCTCGGGCTGCACAGCGCCGTTCAGGCGGCTCGGGCCCTCGGCCACGACGCCGACGCGGAGCGCTGGCAGGCCCGGGCAGCCGAGCTGCGCGACGCGATCGAGGCGAACCTCTACGCCGACGGCTCCTACGGGAACGGCAACGGGGTGATCGTCTGGCCGGTCTGCTTCCACCCGCTCGACGATCCCCGCTTCGCCGACGGCCAGTACGCGGCCATCTGGGACCGCATCGGGCCGACGTTCGACGAACCTGCCGCCGGCGCACGCACCCGCGGCCTGTACGAGTCGAAGGGGCTCATCGCTCTGGCCAAGGCTGCCCGCGACCGCCAGCCCTGGCGCGACCGGCTCGAGCGAGGGCTGCACTGGATCGCGACGCAGCACGCCCAGCCCGGCACGCACATCATGGGCGAGGAGTGGCTCGTCGAGAACGGCGAGGTCGTCTCCACCGTGTCGCAGCCGCACGTGTGGGAGCAGGTGCTCTTCTACCTGGCGGCGCTCGAGACCTACCCGCCGGCCGGCGTGACGCCCCGGCCGGGCTGTGGCGGGGTGGCGGCAGCCATCCGTGGTGAGTCCGCCGGACGGGCTGCGCCTGTCACCGCCCGGCCCGGCACCACAAGCCAGGGCAGCGCGGGCGACGCGCGGCCGACCACGCCCGCGGACGCGACCGCCCGGCTGCTCCCGGCCACCGGCGGTGGTGCACGCACCACGCTCGCCGGCGCGCTTCTGACGCTCGGCGGGCTCGGTGTCGCCTCACGCGCGCGGAGAAGGAGGCGCATGACCGGGCGTCGAACGATAGAAGGGACTGACGTTCCGTCCGGCGGGTGTCGACACCACTCAGGAGGGGTAGCCCCGATGGACCGTGCACTGGCGCGGCGAATCGTCGGTACGGCGTTCGTCGTCCTGCTCGTGGCCGGGGTCCGGCTCCTCTTCCAGTTCAGCCACCGCGTCCCCGGCGCCTACACGATCGACATCGTGCTGGGCCGCGCCGGGGCCGGCATGACCAACGGCAACGACGTGAAGGTCCGCGGCGTGGTCGTCGGACACGTCGCCGACGTGCGGTTCGAGGACGGCGAGGCGGTGGTGACCGCCAAGCTCGACCCGGAGCCCCGCCTGCCCGACGACGTGCGTCCCGTCGTGACGGCGAAGACCCTGCTCGGTGAGAAGCAGATCGAGCTGCGAACCTCGGGCCCGCTCGCACCGCCCTACCTGCAGGCCGGCGCGCGTCTCCGGGTCGCCGACGACAAGCAACCCACCGAGGTGGGGGCGGTCGTCGCGGCGCTGGCCGACACGCTCGGCAAGATCGATCCCGGCCGGCTCGCGACCGTCATCGACGCGTTCGGCTCGTTCGGCCGCGAGGATGCGGCGACGGTGCAGAAGAACATCGAGGAGGGACGCAAGCTCGCCGCGTTCGGGGCGCGCACGGCCACGGCCCAGCTCGACCGCATGTCGGCGCTCGCCGACGTCTTCGGGACGCTCGCCGGCGTCACCGACGACCTGGCACGCCTCGACCGCACGATCCCGACGTGGGTCAGCGTGCTGCCCGACCGGCAGGCCGACGTCCGTGCGACGCTCGACACCCTGGGATCGTTCGCACTCGGGTTCGCGGAGTACCTCGAGACCGACAAGGGGCTCATCGACGCGCTGTTCGTCACGGGCGACGAGGTCGGCGCCGCGCTCGATCCCCGCATGGACGAGATCGGCCGGATGATCTACGGCATCTACCGCTACTCGCTCGTCTTCGGTCAGCACGGCGGCAGCCTCGACGACGGCACGGAGTTCGCGTTCTTCCGGGCCTTCCTCGGCGACGAGGGATCCATCAAGGAGATCTGCGACGGTCTGCCGCCCCAGTTCCGGACCGTGGCGCCCGGGTGCGTCAGCGACACCGGCGGCGCGGGGGGTGGCTCGTGAACCAGCGCCATCCGCTGCTGAAGTTCATCGTCTTCGGCATCGCGTGTCTGCTCGCCGCGGGCTGGCTGATCCAGTCCATCGGCAACCTCCACCCCTTCACCGACTTCACCGGCTACGCCGCCACGTTCTCGGACGTGCAGGGCCTGGCCGTCAACGACGCCGTGAAGATCGCGGGCGTCTCGGTCGGCAAGGTCACGGACATCGGTGTGGACCACGGCCGGGCCGTCGTGCACTTCACCGTCCGCCGCGACGTCCGGCTCGGGAAGCAGAGCTCCGTCATGGTTCGGTGGCGCAACACGATCGGGCTGCGCTTCATCTACGTGCAGCCAGCCGGTGAGGGCACCCTGCCGGCGGGGTACCGGTTCCCGAACGAGGCCACCTCCTCGCCTGTCGACGTGAACGCGCTGCTGGCGCGGATGACGCCGGCGATGCGGGCTCTCGACCCGAAGATCACGAACGTCATCGTCGAGGAGCTCGTCAAGGCGCTCAAGGGACGCGAGCAGAAGGTCAGGTCGCTCGTCGCCAACGCCGGCGACCTCTTCGAGACCCTCGCCACCCGGGACGCCGAGGTCGGGCGGGTGCTCAGCAACGGTGCCACGCTGATGGACGCCTACGCGAAGCGCGAGGCGCAGCTGAAGGAGCTCGTCGCGAGGTTCGCCAACGTCAGCGAGTCGATCGCATCCCGCAACGACGTGCTCGTGCAGACGGTCGACGAGCTCACGAAGGCGCAGGGAGAGCTCGAACGGCTGTTGTCCACGAACGAGGACGACATCGGCGGCCTGCTCGACGGGCTCGACGTGGTGTCGAAGATCCTGTCCGCCAACCATGACAACCTCGAGAAGATCGTCACCTGGACCGGGACCGGGATCATCCAGTACCACCGCATCTCGCGCTGGGGCCAGTGGTTCAACATCCGCGTGCCCGGCGTGTCCGAGGGCGAGGACGTCATCTCGACCGAGCGCGGCGCCTCGATGCCGCCGCGCCAGGGCGGCGGGGGCGGCAGCCAGACGAGCCCGGCCCGCTTCGACCCCACCTCGACGTCGCCGATCGAGCCCTGGACGGTCTTCTTCGAGGGCGCGGTCGTGGGAGGGGGCGCCTGATGCTGATCGAGCGCAACCAGGTGATCGTCGGGCTCGTGTCGGCGCTGCTCGTCGTGCTCGGGACCTTCTTCGCCGTGTCGATGAGCTCCGGCCTGTTCGTCTCCGGCTACCCGGCGACGGCGGAGTTCACGAACGCCAAGGGGCTCAAGAAGGGCGACCAGGTCCTGGTGGCAGGCGTGCGCGCCGGCCAGGTGACGGGGGTGCGGATCGCCGGCGGCCGCGTGGAGGTGAGCTTCAAGACCTCCGCGGAGCTGCCCCGCGACAGCCGCGCACGGATCATGAACAAGAACATGCTGGGCGCCCGGGCGCTCGGGCTGGAGGCCGGCGCGGACTGGGACCACCTGCTGCAGGACGAGGAGGAGCCGAACATCCCGCTCGACCGGACGAGCGTGCTCGTCGATGTTCCCGAGCTCGGGGACGCCACCGTCGACCTGCTGCAGGACTCCGACACCGAGGCCTTGAAGCAGCTCATCACCTCGCTCGCCGACATCACCGACGGGCAGCACGACGAGCTGTCCCGGCTGCTCGACGGCCTGCAGGGCGTGAGCGGGGTCGTGTCCGACAAGCGGCAGCAGCTCGTCGACTTCATCGACCGTTCGCAGACGGTCGTCAACGCGCTCGCCGACCGTGACCAGGACATCGTGCGCATCATCGACGCGTTCGGCTCCACCCTCCACCAGCTCGCGGCCCGGCGCGAGAAGCTCGGCGAGCTGATCGACGCGACCGCCGGTGCCTCCGGCGTCACGGCCGACCTCGTCAGCTCCCATCGTGGCGAGATCGACCGGACGCTGAACGAGGTGGACCAGGTTCTCACCATCCTGAACCGTCACCAGGTCGACATCGCCCACGCCGTCGCGTACGGCGGGGTCGCCTTCAAGGGCTTCTCGGAGGTCGCGAAGTCCGGGGAGGCCGACAACCCCTTCTGGGGCAACATCATGACCACGGGCGTCGGGCAGGGCGGGATCGACGCGTTCGCCGGCTGCGGCGGCCTGGTCGACACCATGCTGGACACGATCTTCGGACCGGCCCCCTGCCCCGCGAAGGACACCGACTCGCGGTCCGGCGGGACCGGCACCTCCGCGGGCGCCGCCACGCCGACGGGGATGCCGACCGGGTCGGTCGCGACCTTCTTCGACGGTGCGCTGCCGGGGGGTTGGCGATGACCAACCGCCGGATCGTCCTGCTCGTCCTGCTCGTGCTGTCCGTGCTCGCAGGCGGCTGCTCGGTGCTCGGCGGGGGCGGCTACACCGTGGCGGCCCACTTCTCGCGGACCTTCAACCTCTTCCCCGGCTCGGCTGTCCGCGTGCTCGGCGTCGAGGTCGGCAAGGTCACGGACGTGACGATCTCGCCCGACGACAGCACCGCGACCGTCACGCTCGTCATCGACCGGGGCGTCCAGCTGCCCTCCGACGTGAACGCCCACATCATCCAGGGCGCGCTCCTCGGCGAGCGGATCGTCGAGCTCGAACCGGCCTACACGGGCGGATCGGCACTCGCGGACGGCGCCACCATCCCCGTCGACCGCACCACCGTGCCGGCCGAGTTCGACGAGGTCCTCGAGTCGCTCAACAACTACCTCGAGGACCTTCCACCCGACGAGATGGCCCGCCTCATCCACAACGCCGCCGGCACGATCGACGGTCTCGGTACGACCATGGGCACAACGCTCGACGCGACCGCCGGCGCCGTCGCGGCGCTGCGCGACAGCAGCGGGGATCTCGTCGCCCTCAGCGGCCGGCTCGCCGACCTCAACGAGACCCTCGCCACCCGCGACCAGCAGATCGGCACGATGATCCAGGACTGGCAGGCGCTGGTCGGCGTCCTGTCCCGGGAGCGGGGCAAGCTCGACGCGGCGCTCACCCAGACCGCACGGATGACGACCGAGCTGCGGGGCGTGCTGGACCAGCATGCGGACGCGCTGGCGAACGACATCGAGTCGTTGACCCGGTTCGGGCGGACCCTGGGCCGCAACATCGACCAGATCGACCTGCTCCTCGAGGGGCAGAGCGAGCTGTACCGGGGCGCGCAGCGTGTCTTCAACATGGACAAGAACTGGCTGCCACTCGTCAACCACTCCGAGTCGATGGGCGAGGTGCTCTCCGACCGCATGCAGAGCCGGCTCGCCGGCCTGTGTGAGCGTCTGAGCCTGGACCAGTGCGCGAACCCCGACTTCTGGAAGGGCGACGTGCCCGACCAGCTGTGCATGCCCCCGCTCATCCCCTGCGACGGCGCCCCGTCGACGCCGGAGCTGCCGAGCGAGCTGCCCTCGCAGCTGCCGAGCGAGCTCCCGTCCGGGCTGCCCGGCGGCGGCGGTGACGGGGGTGACGGTGGCGGCCCCGGGCTGCCCGGTGGCGACGGCTCAGGCGGGGGGCTTCCCGGGCTTCCCGGCGCGGGGAGCAGCATCGGCAGCGCCCTCCCGGCGGCGGCCCCGACCGGTGACCGGCCCGACACGCCGGCACGGATGGCCACGGTGTCCGAGGTGCTCGCCCGCGCGGTCGCCCGCGTCCCCGAGCTCGGTCCCGCGCTCGAGGACCTCGCACGCGAGCAGCGGCTCGAAGACGGCCTCACCCCGCAGCTGAGGCGGGTGATCCGATGATCCGCACGGTCTTCACGCGCGTCATCCCTGCCATCCTGGCCATCGCGCTGGCCGTCGTCGGCTGGCGGACGTTGACGAGCAGCGACCCGATCGTGCTCACCGCGACGTTCGACGACGTGGTCGACCTCGTGCAGCAGGCGTCCGTGCAGGCCGGCGACGTCCAGATCGGCACCGTGGCAGACATCGAGCTCACCAGCGACCACCGGGCCCGGGTGACCATGCACGTCCAGCGCGGCACCGGTCTGCCGGCGCAGGTCACCGCGGTGCTGCGGCAGACCAGCATCCTCGGCGAACGGTTCGTCGAGCTGCGGCCGGTCGAGGGGGTCACGGGCACGTTGGCGTCGGGGACGATCCGCAAGACCTCCTCGACCGCGGACCTCGAGGACCTCGTCGGCAACGGCGCGGACCTGCTGGCCTACGTGGCCGCCGACCGGCTCTCCCAGATGGTCCGGACCGGCGCTGCGGCGTTCGGCGGCCAGGGACTCCAGATCGCGGCCGTGCTGCAGGATCTCGAGTCGTTCGTGGCCGACTACGACCAGGGCAAGGACACGGTCCTGCGCCTTCTCGACAACGCCGACGCGATGCTGGCCGGGCTGGCGCCGGATGCGGAGGTCCACGCGGGCGTCCTTGACGACCTCGACCGTGCCACGAAGGCGCTCGGCGAGGAGGACGACCGGCTCTTCGACGCCCTCGGCAAGCTCAACCGCCTCTCGGATGTCGGCGCCCAGATCCTGCAGGATCACCGTGGGGAGCTCGACCGCCTCTTCCCGCGCCTGCGCCGGGTGGTGGCGCAGCTGACCCGTGTCGACGGGGCGCTGCAGAACTTCCTCACCTGGTTCCCGCGCCACAACCTGCACGTCGCGAACGGCGTGCTCGACGAGATGTCGCAGGTGTGGAACGACTTCACCGTCTGCGGCTACGACGACGAGCCCGACAACCCGGCGAACTCCTGCACCCCGTCCAACCCTGGCCGCTCGAACAGCCCACCGCCGGGGTACGCGCCCGACGACTGCGACTACGAGCACCAGGGGTGCCCCTACCCGTCGGGGGTCGAGCCGAACCAGCAGCCGGTGCGCGAGGGCAGCCCGTCAGGCACGTCGTCCGGTGGCTCGTCCGGTGATGGCGGCAGCGACGGGGGAGGCGGCGGATGAGAGCCGTCCCACGCCGCGTCGCGACGAACCTCGGCTGGGTCGTCGTGATCTCCTCGGTGCTCGTCGTCGGCGGCATCATCCGCTTCATGGGTGGCGCCTTCTTCGGGTCGTCCTACACGGTCGCCGTCGACCTCCCCGAGGCCGGTGGTGCGCTGCCGGGTCAGCCGGTCACCGTGCTCGGCACGACCGTCGGCACGATCCAGCAGACGGACCTGACCGAGAACGGTGTGCACGCCGTGCTCGAGATCGACGGGAAGGAGGACGCGCCCGCGTCCGCCCTCGTGCAGGTCCTGCGTCGGTCGCCGATCGGTGAGCAGGCCATCGAGCTGACGCCGGTCGCGCCGGACTGGTCGCCGCCCAAGGACCGGCAGCTGGTCCCCTCGCGCGTGACGGTGGCCGACCACTGGAAGCCGGCGGCGCACGGCAGCACCATCGACGCCCGCGCGGTCGTCACCCCGTCGTCGGTGCCGGCGCTGCTCGATCGCGCGAAGGTGCTGCTCGAGCACGTCGACGGCGAGGATCTGAACACCATCGTCACCGAGCTGGCCAACGCCGTGGACGGCCGGGTCGAGACGATGCGGAACCTCAACCGCGACGCGGCCGAGCTCGGCACGACGCTGGCGAACGGGATACCGGACTTCGACCGGCTGATCCGGTCGTCGGAGCCGCTGCTCGCGACCCTGCGCGACCAGCGGGAGACGCTCGCGGCGGCCATCCGGTCGAGCGCCGACGTGTCGGAGACCCTGGCCAACGCCCGGCCGGCCTCCGAGCAGCTCCTCTCGGACGCCCCCGCCCTGCTGCAGCGCGCCGACGGCCTGATCCGGGCCCAGCGACCGAACCTGCACTGCCTCGACACCGACCTGCTGGCGCTCAACCGGATGACGGTCGAACCGTCGAACCTCGACGATCTGAAGATGATCCTCGACCTGAACCGCTACTTCTACGGCGGCTTCGACGCCGGGACGCAGTGGGACCCCTACCGTCCCGGCGTCATCTGGGCCCGGGTCAACATCCTGCTGACCCAGGAGGCCGGGGGCCAGCCCTACGCCCCGCACCGTGCGACCCCGGCCACGAAGCCGGGCGCGGCCTGCCAGTCCCCGTTCGGATTCGGGGTCCAGGCCGTGCGCCAGACCGACCCGCCACCCGTCCCGCCGGACCCGACCTCGCCGGGCATCGAGTACGCCCCGCTGGCGGAGGGCGCCGGCTCCTCGGGCAGCCGCACCGCGACCGGCGCCGCCGCACCCGCGGCGACCACACCCGCCACCACCTCGCTCGCGTTCGCCCCGACGGCCAGCGACCGCGGTCCGGCGACGCCGCCGGCGACACCCACGTTCGCGCCGGTGCAGACCGCTCGCGACCGGACGCCGCCGCCGGACACCGGCCCCGCGTCGCCGCCCGAGCAGAACGGCGGCGGCGGGATCGTCGCGCTGCTCGGCGTGCTGGCGCTCGGCACCGGCGCCGTGACCCGACGCCGGCTGCGCTGACCCGCCGGGGATCGACCGTCCTGTCGCGCAGCGCCGCTCGCGCCGACCCAGCGCTCCACCCGGCGCTCCACCCGGCGCGTCAACCCGGCGCTCCACCCGGCGCGTCAACCCGTCCTGGGTAGAAATCCTCCGGAACGCTCGGACGATATCTACCCAGGACGTGGCGACCAGGGCCGGGCGGGCCTCAGGCGGTCTGCTCCTCGGCCAGGCCGAGCTCCTCGCTCGAGATCTCGCGCATCTTGAACTTCTGGATCTTGCCGGTGACCGTCATCGGGAAGTCGTCGGTGACGTGCAGGTACCGCGGGACCTTGTAGTGGGCGATCTTGCCTTCGCAGAACGCGCGCAGTCCCTCGATGTCGAGCGACTCGCCGGCTCGCAGCCGCACCCAGGCGCAGACCTCCTCGCCGTACCTGCGGTCGGGCACGCCGACGACCTGCACGTCGGCGATTGCCGGATGCGTGTAGAGGAACTCCTCGATCTCGCGCGGGTACACGTTCTCGCCGCCGCGGACGATCATGTCCTTGATCCGTCCGACGATGTTGACGTAGCCCTCGTCGTCCATCGTCGCCGTGTCGCCGGTGTGCATCCAGCGGGCCGCATCGATGGCCTGGTCGGTGGCCTCCTCGTTCTCCCAGTAGCCGAGCATCACCGAGTAGCCGCGGGTGCACAGCTCGCCCGCTTCGCCGCGGGGAACGACCTCGCCCGAGACCGGGTCGACGATCTTGCACTCGAGGTGAGGGTGGACCCGACCGACGGTCGACACGCGTGCCTCGATCGGGTCGTCGGTGCGGGACTGGAACGACACGGGCGAGGTCTCGGTCATCCCGTAGGCGATCGTGACCTCCTCCATGTGCATGTCGGACACCACGCGCTTCATCACCTCGACCGGGCAGGGGGAGCCGGCCATCGTGCCGGTGCGCAGCGACGACAGGTCGTAGGACGCGAAGTCCTCGTGGTCGAGCATCGCGATGAACATGGTGGGCACGCCGTAGAGGCCGACGCACCGCTCCTCCTGGACGGCCTCGAGCGTCGCCGTCGGGTCGAAGGCCTCGTCCGGATAGACGATCGTGGCCCCCCGGGTCGTGCACCCGAGGTTGCCCATCACCATGCCGAAGCAGTGGTAGAGCGGCACCGGGATGCACAGCGGGTCGCCGACACCGAGGTGCTGCATGCCCGTGACGTTGTAGGCGTTGTTGAGGATGTTGTGGTGCGACAGCGTCGCGCCCTTCGGGAACCCCGTCGTGCCGGACGTGTACTGGATGTTGATCGGGTCGTCGAACTGCAGGACCGACTGCCGGCGTGCGAGAGCGTCCTTGTCGACCTCGTCGGCACGGGCCATGAGCTCGTCCCAGGTGAGGTCGCCGGCGTTCGAGTCGAGGAACAGGACGGTGCCGAGATCGTGCAGCTTCGGGCGCACCTCGCGGATCATCGCGACGTAGTCGGAGGTCTTGAACGTCGCCGCCGAGATCAGCGTCGTGCAGCCCGACTGGCGCAGCGCATACTCGACCTCGCTGGTGCGGTAGGCCGGGTTGATGTTCACGAGGATCGCGCCCATCTTCGCGGTGGCGTACTGCACGATCGCCCACTCGGCACGGTTCGGCGACCACATCCCGACACGCTCGCCCCGCCGGATGCCGAGCGCCATCAGACCGCGTGCGCAGCGGTCGACCTCCGCTACGAACTCCGCGTACGTGTAGCGCAGGTCCTGGTGGCGGGACACCAGGCAGGCAACGTCGGGATGGGCCGCTGCCGTGCGGTCGAGGTTGTCCCCGATCGTGTCTCCGAGCAGGGGCTCGTCGGAGACTCCGGACACATAGCTGGGCCTGGTCATGGTGGCTCCCTCGCTCGACCGTCGGCCGCGCCGGCGTCCCGGCGCCCCGGCGGGCACTCCCTCGTCCAGTGGCACCGAGCGTAGAACGACACGGGCCGCCCGGGCGGCCGATTCGCTCCCCGTCCGGCTCAGCGTCCGTCGAGACGGTCGCCGTCGAGCCGTCCGCCGGCGACGAGGTGGTGGCCGCGGACCTCCACCCAGTGGACGACCGCGCCGGCCGGCAGCTCGGGGAGCGGGACGGCGAGCTCGAGGCCCTCGACCGCGCCGAGCAGCCCGCCGTGGGGCCGCACGAGGATCGCGCCGTCGCGGGTGTCGAGCGATGCGGCGACCCGGACCCCGGCGACCGTCGTGAACTGCACCCGGCCGTCGTCGGTGAGGGACAGGTCGCGGACGACCCGGGGAAGGTCGAGGATCCCGGCGACGTCCTCCTCGGCGAGCACGGCTTCGAAGCGCCCGTCGCGCGCACGCAGCGGCCGGTGGGTCGCCGTGCCGTCGCGGCCGCGGGGCAGGTCGATACCGACGAGCTCCACGCGCAGCTCATGGATCGCCGCGCCGTCGTCGCCGACCGGGACGGCCTCCGCGACGATCGTGGCGGCGGGTACGTGACGGTGCAGCAGGTGCCACGCCAGCGGCCGTCCGCCCACGTCGACCATCACGATGCGGCCTCCCGTGATGTCCTGGAGCCGCTGGGCCGTCCACCGGCGGGCCACCTCGCGCACGCCGAGCTCGCCGGCGACGACCAGCGCGGCGACGACCAGGAGAACGATCACGATCACGCTGCCTCGGCGGGACGGGGGGAGAACGCCAGTGTGGCACGTCCACCGTGGCCGGTTCGGTACACGACGGTCCGAACAGCCGGTGGTGCGGCGGGTCAGCGCAGCAGCGTGCGGATGATGGCGGTCGCCATCTCGAGGTCGAACGGCGTGTCCGTGATCTGGTCGGCGTAGAGGAACCCTTCTCCGATCCGCACGATCGCGAACGCCAGCGCGGTCGCGTCGACGTCCGACGGCAGGTTGCCGATGGCCCGCTCCTCGCGGATCAGGCGCGCGAAGTAGTCCACGACCCTCGGCTGGACGCCACCCTTCTTGGTCGTCAAGACGCGGAGCGCCGCTTCCGGCTCGTTCTGCAGGAAGCGGCCGAGCGGCTCGAAGCTGCTGACGCTGTGGGAGAACCGTGCGGCGATGCGCGTGATCCGCTCGCCCCCCGATCCGTCGGTGCGGGCCTCGGCCCACTCGAGGACCTGCTGGGTGCGGCCCCAGATCATCTCACCGATCAGCCGGTCGCGGTCCCCGAACCACCGGTAGAGCGTCGAGCGTCCGATGCCGAGCCCGCTCGACAGCGTCCGCATCTCGATGCGCTCGCCCGCGAGGAACGCGTCGCTCGCGAGGGCGAGGGCGTCCTCGCGCGTCGGTCGGCGTCGGGGCGCCGCACCGGTGGTGGCATCGGTGGGAGACACGGGGGGACCGTAGCGCAGCGTCACCACCGGACGAGGTGACGCTGACCCGGCTCCCGTCCGGCCTGGGGTCGCCGGGTGCGGCGGAGTACCGTGCCGAGCGTCGTGTCGCTCGACGATCCAGGAGCTGACGGTGAACTGGCTCCCCTTCGGGGACGTGCCGGAGATCACGCCCGACCGGTTGCAGGATCGGCTCGCCGCCGGGCCGGTCGAGCTGGTGGACGTCCGCACGCGTCTGGAGTACGAGCGTGGCCACATCCCGGGTGCGCGATCCGTGCCGATCCATGAGCTCCCGGGCCGTCTTGACGAGCTCGACCTCGATCCGGACGCGCTGGTGGTCGCCATCTGCAAGACGGCGCACCGGTCGGTGCCGGCGGTCCGGCTGCTCGGCGACGCCGGGTACGACGTCGTGCAGCTGGCCGGCGGGATGAACCGATGGCGGCGCCACGGTGGCGACGAGCGATGAGCAGGGGGTACCGGTGGCCTCGTGGCAGTTTCTGATCGTCGGATCGTTCGCGGCGGTGGGTGCGGCGATGGCGCTGGGCACGCTCGCGGCGCTCGTCCGCTACCACCGGACCGGGCAGCTCCCACGGGAGGACGGGAGCGATGCGCCCGCGAGCCGGGGCCAGCTCGTCGGCCTGTGGGTGCGTGTCGTCGTCGGGGCGGGGATCGCCGTCTACGGTGTCCTGTCGCTGTCCCGGGCCGGGCTGCTGGGCGGGTGAGGTGGTAGCGGTCGCGGCGACGCCGGGCCTGCTGGCGTTGCGGACGGTCGTCGGCATGGTCGGTGCCGCCATGGTGCTGACCACCCTGCTGTCCGCGATGCGGACCGTGGTCGTGCCGCGCGCCACCCCCGTGCGCATCACCCGGGTGGTCTTCGACGGGTTCCGTCACGCCTTCGCGTTCGTGGCGCGCCGCGTGGAGTACGGCTCGCGCGACGGCATCATGGCGCTCTACGGCCCGACGAGCCTGCTCGCCCTGCCGCTCGTCTGGCTCGCGCTGGTCGCGGTCGGCTTCTCGCTGATCTTCCTCGCGCTGCAGTGGGACGGGTGGTGGCAGGCGTTCGAGGTGAGCGGCTCGTCACTGCTGACGCTCGGGTTCGCCGTGCCATCCTCCCGGCCGTCGGTCGTGCTGTCGTTTCTCGAGGCAGGGCTCGGCGTGGCCATCCTCGCGCTGCTGCTCGTGACCTACCTGCCGTCCATGTACGGCGCCTTCGCGCGCCGCGAGCGGGCGGTGACGCTGCTCGAGGTCCGGGCGGGGCGCCGCCCACCGGCGTGGAGCTGCTCTCGCGTTACGCCTCCATCCACGGTCTCGGGGAGCTCGACCCGATCTGGCGGGCGTGGGAGGAGTGGTTCGCCGACGTGCGGGAGAGCCACACCTCCCTGCCGGCCCTGGTGTTCTTCCGGTCGCCGGAGCCGGAGTTCTCGTGGGTGACCGCCGCCGGGGCCGTGCTCGACGCCGCCAGCCTGTTCGTGGCGACGGTCGAGGGATCCGCGGTCGTCGAGCACGCTTCGATCCGCCACCCGAACGCGGAGACGTGCATCCGGGCCGGCTACCTGTCGCTGCGGGCGATCGCGGACTTCTTCGGGCTGCCGTTCGACCCCGACCCCGCGCCCGGCGACCCGATCGCCATCGAGCGCGAAGAGTTCGACGAGGCGCTCGAGCGGATGCGTCGGGCGGGGGTCCCCCTCGTCGCCGACACGGACGCCGCCTGGCGCGCCTACGCCGGCTGGCGCGTCAACTACGACGCGGCGCTGCTCGGACTCGCTGAGCTCGTGATGGCACCGTACGCGCCCTGGACCTCCGACCGCGGCCTGGCGCACCCGGGTGGGCCGGTCGAGGTCCGCCGGTCACCGCTGCAATGAGTCCAGCAGCTCCCGGTAGGCCGGCTTCGGCCGGTAGGCCTTGTCGTAGATGTTGGCCCAGCCCATGCCCTTGTGGACCGACGGCACCCACGAGTACCGGTCCGTGAGACCCCACAGGACCACCGTGTTGCAGCGTGGCTCACGCAGGCACAGCCGCAGCATGTGGCCGTAGACCTCGGCCTGCTGGTCGAGCTGCTCGGCGCTGGGCGGTGTCGCCGACGGGTCGGGATGATCGATGCGGACGTCCATCTCGGTGAACGCCACGTCGAGCCCGAGCGCCTCGAAGCGCCGCAGGTTCGCGGTGATCGACTTCTGCCCCCGGGAGTCCAGCCACGGCGAATGGTTCCACGCGTGCATCTGGAACCCGACGCCGTCGATCGGGACGCCCTGCTCCTTCAGGGTCTTGACCATCTCGTACATGGCGTTCGACTTCGGGTTCACGTCCCCGACGTGGAAGTCGTTGTAGTAGAGCTTCGCGTCCGGGTCGGCTTCGTGCGCGAAGCGGAACGCCAGGGCGATGTAGTCAGGACCGATGACCTGGTACCAGATGTTGTCGTCCCACCGGATCGCGCCGCTGGCAGCCAGCGCCTCGTTGACGACGTCCCACTGCTTGACGCGGCCCTTGTAGCGGCCCACCACGCGGTGGATGTGGTCGCGCATGACCGCGATCAGCTCGTCGCGCGTCCAGCTGCCGTTCATCAGCCACCCAGGGTTGCTCTCGTGCCAGATGAGCGGCGCGCCGCGGACCGACATGTCGTTCGTCTCGGCGAACTTCACGAGCGCGTCGGACAGCGTGAACTGGTAGTGCCCCTGCTCGGGGTGGATGTAGAACCACTTGAAGGCATTCTCGGGCACCGCCATGTTGAACTGCCCGGCCGACTTCACGGCGTACTGCGGGTCTGCCACGTTCTTGCTGACGGCGACACCGAGGTTCAGCGAGCGTGCCGTCGCGAGGTCGCGCAGCGACCCTTCCGGTGACGCGGCGTCGTAGGCCGGCGCCGCCGGTGACGCCGCGACGAGCGCGACGATGGCCGCCACGGCCAGGACAGAGCGGATGAGCGTTCGCACAGCTGGAGGGCTCCCCGTTGCTGGAGTCACCCGGAGCCTTCGGCGTGCGGGCCGCCGGATCCTGCCGCCGAGCACCGACGTCCGGCCGTGTCCGTCGTCGGCCCCTCGGACGGCCATCCGGTTTGACCTGCCGGGCCGAACCGACCACAGTGCCGGTTTGATTGCACGCGCCAACCGATCCGCTCCGCGGCGAGGTGACCGGTCACGCGCGTGCTCTGCCACCAGGATCCAGCGACCAGGAGCCGTCCGTGAGTGACCCCATCGTGGAGGTCGAGGGCATCACGAAGACCTTCGGCAAGGAGGTCCGCGCGCTCGACGGTGTGAGCCTGTCGTTCGAGGCCGGCATCATCTACGGGCTGCTGGGGCCGAACGGCGCCGGCAAGACGACCCTGATCCGCGTGCTCGCCACGCTGCTCCCGCCGGACAGCGGCACCGCCCGTGTCGCCGGGGCCGACGTGGTGCACGATGCCGCTGCCGTGCGTGAGCGCATCGGGCTCGCCGGCCAGTTCGCGGCCGTCGACGAGTACCAGACCGGCCGCGAGAACGTCGAGATGGTCGGGCGGCTCTACGGCCTGTCGCGGGACGACGCCCGGCGGGGCGCCACGGACGTGCTCGAGCGGATCAACCTCATCGACGCCGCCGACCGGACGGTTCGGACCTACTCCGGCGGGATGCGCCGGCGCCTGGACCTGGCGGCCTCGCTGGTCGGCCGACCCGAGGTGCTCTTCCTCGACGAGCCCACGACCGGGATCGACCCGGCGAGCCGGGTCGACATCTGGGAGATCATCGAGGAGCTCGTCGACACGGGCACGACCGTCCTGCTCACCACGCAGTACCTCGAGGAAGCCGACCAGCTCGCGGACCGGATCGCCGTCATCGACCACGGCAAGGTCATCACGGAAGGCACCGCCGACGAGCTCAAGGACCGGCTCGGCGGCTCCGTCCTGGAGATGCGGGTCCCCGAGGAGTCGCGTGACGCGGCGCTGGCGGCGCTCAAGGGCGTCATGGACGACCAGGAGGTGTCCTACGACACGGACCACGACCGGCTCATCCTGCCGGTCGGCGCCGACGGGTCGACGACCCTCGTCGAGGCCGTCCGGCGCCTGGACTCGGCCGGGATCACCCCGTCGGACGTGGGCCTGCACAAGCCGACCCTGGACGACGTGTTCCTCTCCTTGACCGGGCACGGGACCGCCCGCGCCGACGCGAGACGTGACAAGCAGGAGTCCGGCGGCGGTGGTCGCCGGCGCCGGGGAAGGAGCAACCGATGAGCGCGTCCACCACGACCGTGCGTCACTCGCCGCGCCGCGTCCTCACGGACGTGGGCGTCATCACGAAGCGCAACCTCATCCGCAACATCCGGTTGCCGCAGCTGCTCGTCTTCGCGACGGTGCAGCCGGTCATGTTCCTGCTCCTGTTCAACTACGTGTTCGGCGGGGCGATCGGGCAGTCCATCCCGGCCGTGGCCAATGGGCACTACATCAACTGGTTGATGCCCGGGCTGATGATCCAGATCGCCACCTTCGGCGCCGGGCAGACGGCGATGGGGCTGACCGAGGACCTCGACAAGGGCGTGATCGACCGGTTCCGGTCGCTGCCGATGGCCCGCTCGGCCGTGCTCGCCGGACGCACCTTCTCCGACCTGATCCGCAACGCGTTCGTGATCAGCCTCATGCTGGTCGTCGGCTTCGCCATCGGCTTCCGGTGGCAGACCAGCTTCCTCGGGCTGCTGGCAGGGCTCGGCGTCGGCCTGCTCTTCGCGTACTCGCTGTCGTGGATCATGGCGGCGATCGGCCTGAAGGTGAAGAACCCCGAGGCGGCCCAGTCGGCCGTCTTCCTGCCGGTCTTCCCGCTCGTGTTCGCCAGCTCGGTCTTCGTGCCGACCCAGACCATGCCCGGCTGGCTGCAGGCCTTCGCCGAGAATCAGCCGGTCACGGTCGTCGCCAATGCCGCGCGCGGGCTGATGCTGGGCGCCGGGGCGCTCCAGCCGGGCCAGACCGTGCGCGGCCAGGTGCTGCTCGCCGTCGCGTGGTCGCTCGGGATCACGCTGGTGTTCGCGACGCTCGCCGTCCGGATCTACCGGCGCACCGTCGCCTGATCCTGTCGTCGAACGAGCACGCTCGGCGTTGAGCCGGGGCCGTACGGCCTGTGTCTCAGGGACCCCGTTTCGGGGTCCCTGAGCACGTTGTGCAGGGTTGTTCGACCGTGTGGGGACGTTCGGGGCCGTGGGGGGCCGTCCGGCCCGGGCCGGGCGGCCCCGCCCGGTCATGGGCAGCCGGCCCTGCCAAGTCCGGGCGTGTGGCTCGGGTCACACGCCGGGCTGGCCGGCACAGTGCGCTCAGCGCCGGCACGGCCACCACAGGCCACCAGAGAGTCCGGCGAACAGGTTTCAGGAGAGAACGATGAAGACCCAGCTTCCCAAGATCATCGCCCTGCTGCTCTCGGTCGCGATGGTGGTCACCGGCATCGTGCTGGTCACCCAGGGCCTGTCCGCCAAGGCCCAGGTCACCGACGAGCTCGCCGCCGAGCACATCACCACCACCGAGGACTCCGCGATCCCCAACGTCGCGGTCGACTCGGCCGCCACCGCCAAGGCCCAGGCCGACATCATCCACCACCACGCGCTCGCGTCGTCCAACGGCAAGACCTACGCCGAGATGGACCGTGAGGACCCCGCCCGCGCGACCTACCTGAGCTCGGTCACCCTGCGTACCTCGCTGATGTCCGCCTACATGGCCTTCAAGCTCGCCGACCTGGTCACCGGCCTCGGTGCGCTGTTCCTGGCCCTGGGGCTGGGCGGCGGTGTCGCCTCCGGGATCGCCCTGTCCAACCGCGACGAGGCCACCGTGGACACCAAGGCCCGCGCCGCCAAGCAGACCGTCACCGCCTGACCCACACCCGCACACCCCTCCCGGAGGGGCGGCCACCCGGCCGCCCCTCCGTCCACGTACGCGCCCGGCCGGGCAGGTGGAACGTGTGGCGCCGTGGAACTGCCTGTCATGACGCGTCCACTCCCGGAGGTTCTCATGCCGTCCGTCCTGCGCCCGGCGCTCGCCGCCATGATCGCCCTCGGCAGCGTCGCCGCTGCCCCACATCCGGCCGGTGCAGGCGATCCCATGGCCGCCGAGGACGGCTACCAGCACCTCGTCGGTGCGCTGCACGAGCACAGCGGCTACTCCGACGGCTGGCCCGGCTCGACGCCGGTCGACTACTTCTCCTCGGGGAAGCAGTTCGGGCTCGACTTCATGGGATCGGGCGAACACTCGGACAACGCCGACCTGCCGGTCGTGCTCAGCGAGTACTGCCTCGGCCAGGACCTGCCACGCTGCGCGCTCGCCGACGACGAGCGGCCCGCAAACTCCTTCCGGAAGTGGCCGGCCACGGCGGAGTACGCCCGGGAGGCATCAGACGCCACCTTCACCGCGTTCCGCGGATTCGAGTGGTCCTCGGACCGGTTCGGGCACATCAACGTCTACTTCTCGGCCAACGACACGAACGCGAAGGTGGACGGCGGGTACGCCACGATGGACGCCTTCTACACGTGGCTGACCACCGACCCGACGCTCGGTGGGGGCGGCGACGGGCTGGCGACCTTCAACCACCCGGGCGCCAAGAAGCTGTCCGAGGACGACCCGGCGTTCAACTGGAACGACTTCGCCTACGTCCCGGCAGCCGACCCTCGGTTCGTCGGCATCGAGGCGTTCAACGGCAGCCACGACTACGGCACGGACGGCCCGCCGGAGGGCTGGTACGTCCACGCCCTCGACCGCGGCTGGCACCTCGGCGCGGTCGGCGCCGAGGACAAGGGCCACGACACCGCCGACCAGTGGGGCGGACCGCAGTATGCGAAGACGGTGCTGCTCGCCACCGACCGCTCGCCTGCTGCGCTGAAGGAGGCCATGGCGGCCCGGCGCATGTACGCCGTGCTCGACAACACGATCCGGCTCCACGTCTCCGCCGACGGACGACCGATGGGCGCCCGCCTGCAACGCCCCGGCGGCACGAGCGTGCCCGTCGCCGTGCGTGTCGAGGGCGGCGAGGTCGGGCGGGTCGACCTCGTCACCGGCGGCGGGGCCGTCGTGGCCAGCGCTGCCGGCCGGACGCTGGTCGTGGAGGTGCCCGTCACCGACGAGGAGCGCTACTACCTCGTCCGCGTCACCGACCGCGACGGTGCCACGCAGGCCTACTCCAGCCCCGTCTGGATCGAGCCGGCAGCCTGACCTGGCCGTCGTCGGCGAGCGAGGGGGCCGGTCGTCCCGGCGTCTCGGGCCGGTGGGCCCGTGAGGCGTGCCGACCGCGGCCCGACCATGGGGGCATGAACACTTCGACGCTTCTCGAAGCAACGGATGCCGAAACGATCGACCGGAGTCTGGTCGATGGGTTCGCGGCGCTGTCGGACCCGACCCGGCTGGCGATCCTGCGGGTCCTCTCGGGCGAGCCGCGGTGCGTGTGCGACGTGAACGAGGCGGTGGGTGTGGCGGCCAACGTCCTGTCGTATCACCTCAGGGTGCTGCGGGAGGCCGGGCTCGTCCGCGCCACCAGGCGCGGCCGGTGGGTCGACTATGCGCTGGTGCCCGAGGCGTTGGCGCGCCTTCGGTCCGCGGTGCCGGGCGTCGGGACGGTGGGCCGATGACGGTGCCGACGGCTGTCAGGGAGGCCGGCCGCCTGAAGCGGCCGGTGGCGACGCGGCCGGGGTGGCCTGTGCTGATGGCCGCGGTGGCGTGGTGGGGCGCGTATGCGGTCAACGGCCGGGTGTGGGACACGGTCGTGTACGGCTGGATCGGGCTGGCCGAAGGGTCGCGATGGGGCGAGACGCTCCACTTCTTCCTCTACGACGCCGTCAAGATCGCGCTGCTGCTGGCCGGGATCATCTTCGTGGTCGCGGTGGCCCGGACGTTCATCACGCTGGAGCGCACCCGGGCGCTGCTCGGTGGCCGCCGAGAGGGGCTCGGCAACGTGGTCGCCGCCGGTCTGGGGGTCGCGACCCCGTTCTGCTCGTGCTCGGCGGTGCCCGCGTTCATCGGTTTCGTGTCAGCGGGCGTCCCGCTGGGGGTCACGCTGTCCTTCCTGATCGCGTCGCCGATGGTCAACGAGGTCGCGGTCGTGCTGCTGTACGGACTGTTCGGCTGGCAGGTCGCCGCCCTGTACGCGGGGGCCGGTCTGGCCCTGGCGGTCGTCGCCGGGTTCGTTCTCGGCCGCCTGCGGCTCGAGGGCTGGGTCGAGCCGTTCGTCTACGACCTGGCCGGCACCGCGACCGCCGGGCCGCTGCCCGACCAGCGGCCGACGTGGGCCGACCGGTTCTCGACCGCCCGGCTCGAGGTCCGCACCATCCTGGGCAAGATCTGGCCCTACCTGCTCGTCGGCGTCGGCCTCGGCGCGGTGATCCATGGCTGGGTGCCCGAGGACCTGTTCGCCCGCTGGGCCGGCCCCGACAACCCGCTGGCGGTCCCGGTCGCGGCGCTGCTGGGCATCCCGCTGTACTCCAACGCGGCCGGGATCCTGCCCCTGGTCGAGGCCCTGTACGCCAAGGGGCTGCCGATGGGCACCGTCCTGGCTTTCATGATGTCCGTGGTCGCGCTGTCGCTCCCCGAGATGATCCTGCTCCGCCGCGTCCTCAAGCCACGCCTGATCGCGACCTTCGCCGGCGTGGTCGCCGTCGGCATCCTCGCCGTCGGCTTCCTGTTCAACCTCGTCCTGTAGGAGATGCCGCCATGCCCGCTCTGGACATCAAGATCCTCGGTCCTGGCTGCCCCAACTGCCAGAACCTGGAGGCCAACACCCGTCAGGCCGTCGACGATCTCGGTCTCGAGGCGACGGTCACCAAGATCACCGACTACGCCGACATCGCCCGCTACGGCGTCATGTCGACGCCCGGGCTGGTCGTCGACGGCACCGTGGTGTCGGTCGGCAGGGTCCCCTCCGCCAAGGAGGTTGCTGCGCTGCTGGGCGCTCCCCGCTGATCGCGGCGAGACGACGGACTCAGCAACCACCGGCGCCCTCAGGTCGGTCTGACGTGGGGGCACGAACTGATCAGGACACGGGACCGTCGGGGGCAGCGGCGTGCATCACGGCCAGCAGTCCGCGCAGGAACACCGAGCGCAGCGGCTCGACGGCGCGGGCGGCCTCGGCCAGGGGCGTGCGCTCGATCACCTGCAGCACACGGGCGACCGCCCGCGGGCCCGCACCCGGCAGCGTGTCGACCAGCAGGTCCCCGAGCTTGCCGCGTTCCACAGCCATGGCGACCATCCGGTCGAAGGTCGTCAGCGGCGTGAACACGCGCCGCTCGCGCGGGACCATGGTGCGGGCGCCGAACCGGCACGCGTCGACGCAGACCCCGCAGCCGAGGCAGCGGTCCTCGTCGATGATGGACCAGTACTTCCGGCGTCCCTGGCCCTCGCTGTCGACCCGGGCGACCGCGCCGGCGGGACAGGCCTCGACGCAGCCGCTGCGACACCCGCGGCACTCGTCGTGGTCGGTCACCGCGATCCAGTTCGACGACACGATCGCGTCATGGATGCCGGCCCGGCGGATCGCCTGCATCATCCCGCAGCAGCAGCCGCAGCAGTTGCAGAGGTAGGTGATGCCCTGCTGGACGTTGTCGGCGGTCTGCGCCAGGCCTGCCGCCTTCGCCTCGGTCAGGACGTCCAGCGCCTCGTCGTTCGTCAGCGGCTCGGCGATGCCGGTTCGGACCATCGCCTCCGCCGCCCCACCGAAGGTCAGGCAGGTGCGTAGTGGCGCGTCGCACCCCTGTCCCAGCAGCCTCGAGTGGTAGCGGCACGAGCAGAGCGAGACAGCGACCGAGGTGGCGCCGGCCACGATCTCCGTGGCACGTTCCCAGTCGAGCACCTCGGTGACGGGATCCTCCGGGAGCGTCTCTTCGCGCACGAGGGAACGTCCGATCTGGACGCTGCCGCGGAAGACGGCGTGTGGGAACACGTGCTCTGGATCGGCGAAGAGGTACTCGTCGAACAGCCGGGCGAGCTCCTCCATCGGGGCGTCGTCCCGCACCCGCATGAACGTCATCTCGAAGAACCCGATGACGACGGGCGCGAGGGACACCCAGCGCTCGCCGCGGTGGCGAAGATCGAGGACGAGCCCCTTGCGGGCCATCCCCGTCAGCACCTGGTCGAGCTCGTCCCGGTCACGACCGAGGCGCTCCGCCAGCGCCGACACCGACGCCATGGTCGGGATCTGCGCCGCCAGCTCGGCTTCCTCGGGTGTGAACAGCAGCCGGAGGATGCGTCGCAGGGGCTCGGTATCCGGTGCGCCGGTGGGCATGCGGTCGAGCCGCTGCTGCAACCGGACGTAGGTGGCATCGGCAGGTGCGACGGGGGTGGCGGTGGCATGTCCCATGCCCGGCTCCACCGTGAGGGACGCTGAGTTCCACGCTACGCCGGACCCGTTGGAGCAGGCAGAGGCGAAGGGCCCGTAACGGGGGCTGCCGCTATCCGGTGTCGGCTGGGTCGCCCGTGCTGCGGCAGCTGGAAGGGCTCCCTGTTCCGGCGGTGGCCGCGTGGTGGACCGGGTTTGGTCAGCTCCCGATGCGTTCGAGTCGGTGGGTGACGGGCCCGGGCGACCGCGTCGCCGGCTCGAGGGGGAGCTCGACGTGGATCGCTGTTCCTTCCGGGAGCGGCTGGGCGGAGACGGTCCCGGAGTGCGCTTCCGCGATCCGTCGGGCGGCCGCCAATCCCAGACCTTGACCTGGAAAGCGGTGCGGGTCGCCGCGTTCGAACATCTCGAAGAGGCCATCGGCTCGGCTGGGGTCGACACCGATGCCGTTGTCCTCGGTGACGATGCGGCACATCGCTCGGCTCGTCGGCTCGACCCGGATCCGGGCTCGCAGCGGACGTTGGGGATGCCGGTACTTGATGGCGTTCTCCACCAGCACGCGGAACAGCGCCAGCAGCAGTGCCTTGTCGCCCTGGACGGTGGGGAGCTGGTCGACGTCGAACCGGTCGGATGCCTGCAGCTCGTGCGCGTGGGTGTCCAGTGCGGCTGCGACGACATGGTTCAGCTCGACGGGACGGGCGTCGACGGGCTCGGAAGCGAGCTCGTACGCGATCAGCGCGTCGATGACCTCCTCGAAGCGTCGGATGGTGGTCCGCACGTGACCGATCAGCTGGTCCTCGCTCGGCTGCAGGCGACCCTGCAGCCGGCGGGACAGCGCTTCCATTGCTGCGCTGGTGTCGCTGAGCGTGTGTCGCAGTTCGTCGAGGGGCATGACGCCTCCTGGATCCGGGTGTGGGCGGGGCGTGCTCGTAGCGGTCGTTCAGGTCGGGGAGCGCACGTGGTCAGGATCTGGTGACCGGCGCAGGCTCACGGTTGCCTGCCAGTCGTGGCCAGCACGGGCCAGCGGGCGATGTGGATGAGCTGGGAGGTGACGTGATGGGAGGGATCGTGGTCGCCGGGGTGGCTGTCGACGGCGACCAGGACCGGGGCCGCGAGTCGGTCTGCGTGGTTGTTCAGGGCGGTGGCGGGGTCGGAGGCGGTGAGCACGACCGACCTCACGTCGAGGCCGCGGTCGAGCAGGCGGAGGGCATGCCGTTCGAGGTCGGGTTGGTCGGCGGGGCCGTGTCCGGTGACGTGTTCGGTGTAGAGCGCGGCTGCGGACGGTCTGCGCACGAAGACGAGATCGACGGCGGCATGAAGGCTCGGTGCCCAGGAGGCGAGGAGAGCGACGAGCCGGTCGGGGCTCGGCGACCACGCCAGGCCGGCAAGGAACGCGCGTGGTGGTGTGGCAAGACGTCGGGCGCGGGGGCCCGTCACGACGACGGGGGCGGGGCTGTGGTGGATGAGCTGCTCGGCGACGCTGCCCAGGAGCCGTCGTCCCAGTCCGGTGCGCCCGTGGGAGCTCATGCACAGCAGCGTGCCGGGCCGCGTGTCGAGGTAGTCGAGAAGCGCCTCGACCGGGTTTCCCGTCAGGGTCAGGTCGGCGGCGGGACGATCGCGGCCGTCGTCGACGGTGACGGTGACGACCGTGGCGTGGAATGCGTCGGCAAGTGCGTGGGCGAGTGGCAGGGCCTGACGGCTGCGCGGCGAGCCGTCGAGGGGCACGACGACCGCGGTGGGCAGTCGGGTGGTCAGAGGTGCCGCGTCGGCTCGCTCCGTCGAGGAGACGGCCCGGTGCTGACGTGGCTCGCCGTGTCGTGTCTTGAGTCCGGTCATGCGGTGCCTGCTGGCCGTGGGCTGGACCGGACGTCGAGATCGGCGGGCTGGTGCCCGGCCGAGGGGTGGCCCGGGAAGACGACCGGCACGGTGCTGCGTGTCATGAGCCCGCTGGCGGTGCTGCCGAGCAGGTGCCGGGCCCGGTGGCGGCCCCGTCGGCCCACGGCGATGAGGTCGTAGCCGCGGTCGCGGGCGTAGTCGGCCAGGGCGTCGGCCGGGTTGCCGAACAGCAGGACGGCCGTCGGGGCGTGCTCGCGGGTCGCGGCGCGGGCCTCGTCGAGGATCCGCCGGCAGGCGGCGAAGGTCGGGTCGTCGGGGGCGCAGCGGTCGGCTTCGTGGTTGGCGACCATCGCGATGGTCAGTCGTCGCAGCGACGGCCCCCACTGTGGGACGAGCTCGTCGAGGACCTCGCGGGCCTCGGGGGAGCCGTCGTAGCCGACGAGCAGGTCGATGGTGCCGGGGCCGGTCGAGCCGGGGGACAGCACGCGGCGGCGTCGGATGCGGTGCTCGCGGGTGTGGTGGACGGCCAGCGGGATGGTGAAGGGGCCGAACGCAACACCGAGGACGGCCCACGACACCAGGTCGTGGCCGCGGCGACGCAGGACGTAGGCGACCAGCAGACCGATCGCGACCCAGACAGGGAGGAAGACGGCGAGACGGGTGGCGGCGGAGACGGCGAGCATGCGGTGTCTCCTTCCTCGAGGGTGTCTGCGTCCAGGTTCCCGCCCCGGGCGGCGGCCGGCCAGGGGCGATCTGCGACGACAGCGGTGGTCGTTGACTTCCGGAACTGCACCTGGTGGGGTCAGCGCGGTCGGCGGCACACCTGCGGCCAGAACCCACCCTGACGACTCCCGAGGTCGGGCCTGCCCGCCCGTCTGGGATCAGCCGCCGTCGGCCAGCAGCCGTCGGGTCCGCACGGCCAGCTCGAGCGTGAAGCGGTCCTCGGGGTCGCGCGGCGAGTAGCCGGTCAGCCGCTCGATCACCTCGAACCGGTGCGACACGCCACGCGGGGTCACGTGCAGGATCCGGGCCGTCTCCGAGACGTTGAGACCGGCGGCGACGTACGCCTCGATCGTGTCGATCAGCGGTTCGGCTCCGCCCCGCGCCTCTGCGAGTCCGCCGAGCACCGCGTCCACCAGCTCCTCGGCACCCTGCTGGTCGTGTGTCAGGAGCCGCAACGCGACCAGCCGATCGTAGTGGGCGTCGGCGACCTGCAGCCGGGCACGGCTCGCCAGCTGCAGGGCCGTGCGCGCCTGCTCGAACGACCGCGCGACGCCCCCGGGGCCGCGCAGGACCCGTCCGACGCCGAGCCGCCACGTCGAACCGTCGCCCCCCAGCACCGCACGCACCGTCGCCGCAGGTTCCTGCACCCAGCCTGGAAGCACGACCACCAGCTGCCCACTACGCGTCGTGACCAGCACATCGTTCGCGCCGACCCGGTGGGCGAGCTCCGCCTCCAGACGCACCCGTCCGGGACTCAGCTCCTGCCCCGACGCGTCCACCACGACCAGCACCACATGGGGACCGGAGAGCACGAACCCGAACCGGGCTGCACGATCCTCCTGGCGGGGGCCCATGACCCGGCCGCTGAGCAGGTCGTCGACGAACTCCCGGTGCAGCGCCTCCTCGCGACGGATCGCGCGCCGCTGCGCGTCCTCGAACCCCTCGGCCAACGCGGAGGTCGCGTCATCCGCGGCGCGAAACAGGGCCGTGCCCAAGGCCGCCAGCGAACCTCCGTCGTCGGACGCCGCACCGGTCAGCGCTTCCCACAGCCGCCAGGCCGCCGACAGGTACAGGTCGATCGTCGCCGCCGCCGTGAACCCCCGATCGGCCGCGTCCGCACCGACCCGCCGGCACGCAGCAAGCTCTGCCGCCTCCAGCCGCCGTCCCGAGCCGGTCGCCGCCAACGCAGCCTTCAGAAACGGCTCCAGCAGACCGCCGTCGACCCCGACCTCGTCGGATGCCGCCACGACGATGTCGTCGACCGTGCCGGCCGCGGCCCGTACGGCCTCGCCCATCTGCAGCCGAAGCGGCCTCGCGACATCCATGGTTGCACCCCTCGCAGCAGGGACCGTGGAGCAAGCCTGCCCGCCCACGCCGGAGGTGGAGAGGGCCGGCCGGCGTCCCGCACACCGCGATCGTCCCGGCTTGCGTGACGCCTGTCGTCATCGACGGGATGATCGTCGTGTCAGCCGCCCCCAGGCCCAGGCCAGCTCACCGGCGAGCAGCCGCCACATCGGCCGTGGGTTGCCGCGGGTCGGCAGGTCCTGATGGCGGCGCATCGCGCGTCGCAGGCTGGCCATCACCGGAAGCTGGATCATCCTGCGCCCCAGAGTAGATGAGGGGCACGCCCGGGGCGCTGGGAGGAGTCGGCATGGACCAGTGGTCCGTTTCGGAAGTTCCTCCTGCATTCGATCGTCCCTGCATCCTGGATCGCCGCGTTGCTCGTCGTCGATGTAGAACCCCGCCGCGTCGACGACTCGCGCCTTGCCCTCCGGGCGCCGGAACGCTCTCGATGCGACAAAGGACCTCCGAAACAGACCACTAGGTCGAGGAGACTCCGCTTCCTGGCGTCGGGGTCCGCTCCCCGCAGCCGTCCCGATCCTGAGGGTCGTCAGGACCGCGACAGACACCGACGGGCGCGTCGTCGAGGTCTGCGACGATCAAGGCCGCCGACCGGTCTACCTCGGCCGTCAGCAGCCGCCCCCGCCCGGGTTGGGGATGGACGGGTCGACGACCTCGACGTGGACGTGCGGCCACCCCCGGGTCGAGTAGTCGTCGATCGTGGAGTGGAACGGCAGGACGTGTGGCCCGTCGCCGACGATGGTCTGGCGGGCCACGACGTGCTGGCCCTTCGCCACCCGCAGCCCGCGGAAGTGCAGCAGCTTGACCTCCCAGCCCGGGTGGGTGTCGGGCTCGATGACCAGGTAGTCGTCGGTGTAGCGGCAGTAGAGGGTGTAGGTGCCGCCCCGCTTGACCGTGCCGGAGACCGGGGCGTAGACGGGCAGGTCCGGGTTGGACACGATGTCGGCCGCGGTGCGCGACCCGGTGCCGCGGTCGCGTGTCGGCTCGGTCATTGTCGGGGTCGTGGTGGCTCGGGCGGTCTGCTGCTGCGCCCCGTCGTGGTTGGCCTGGTGGAACCCGATCATCTCCACGTCGCGTGACGGCAGCTGCAGCGCGACGTTGCCGGCCGACGCGTACCACGGGTCGGGCTCGTGGTAGGTGAAGGTCGTTTCGGCGTGGCCGGTCGCGGCGCCGTCGCGGGCCACCACGGAGATGGAGGCCGGCTCGGAGCGGTCAAGCGGGGCCAGCGGCCGGCGGTGGTCCACGGCGAGGGTGAGCCGGTCGGCGGCGGGCTGGCTGACCGTGCCCTGCACCTCCTGGCCGCCGATCGTCACGTACAGGCTCGAGGTCGCCAGCTCGACGGACCGGTCCAGCTGCACGGTGACCTGGTCGAGGTACGCGACGGTCGCGCCGGGTCCGGGCGTGGCGGCCGTGACCCGAGGGGCGGACGGACCGTCGATGGCGGCGTGCAGGGCATCGTCGACCACCACGCCCTGGAGCGCGGCCGTGCCCCCGTAGACGTCCAGATGGGTCGGGGCGAGAGCAGCCAGGGCACCGGCGGTCGCTGCGGGCAGCAGGTGGGGGTCGCTCAGCAGCAGCGGCTGGCCCCCGGCGGCGGCATGCCGGGTGCCGGCCAGCGCGTCGGGGAACGTCACCCCGCTGGCCAGCGACACGGAGGTGGGACGGTCGAAGAAGCGGTCGAGGACGGCCGCGGCCGTGGCGTAGCGGTCCGGACCCCAGACGCGGTCGACCTGGCGGATGCCGAGCTGGGTGAGGCGGTCCTTTACGGCGGGCTCGACGACGGCGGTACCGCCCACGATCGTGGCGGTTGCGACGTGCAGGTCGGCCAGCACGGTCTCGGTCGCGGCGGGCAGGTGGTCGGCGGCCGTGAGCAGAACGGGCATGCCGTCGCGCGCCGCGGGGGAGGAGGCGGCCAGCGCGTCCGGGAAGCGCAGCCCGTTGGCGACGACGACAGCCGTCGGCGACGGCAGCTGACGAGCGACCTCGGCGGCGGTCTCGTAGCGGTCGCCGCCCCCATGACGGACGGGCTCGAGGTCCAGGTCGGCGACCGCGTCGGACACCGCATCGTTGAGCGCGGACCTCCCGCCCAGCAGATGGACGGTGGCGCCGGCGGGCAGGACACGGCGAAGCTCGTCGGCGGTGACCGCGTCCAGTGCGCCGCTCGAGGTCAGCAGCAGCGGTCCGTCCACCGCCGCGGCGAGCGGGGCGCCGGCCAGGGCGTCGGCGAAATCGTCCGCGCGGGCCAGGACCGCCGCGGCCGCGGTGTGGTCGGTGGGGTAGGTGGCCTGCGAGATGTCGACCGCGGTCTTCAGGCGCCCGGCGCCCGCATGCCGGGTGGCGGTCCGGTCGGTGGCCGTGAACGTCCAGCTGCGATGCCAGGTGCGTCCGGTGTCATCGCGGAAGTCGGCCTGTACGACGTGCTCGCCGACAGCCACCGGCACGGTGGCGTTCACCTCAACGCCCTGGTCCGCCTGCTGGGGGCTGATGGTCGGCGAGGCAACGTCGGCGCCGTCCAGGGTCAGGTGCGCGTCGACGATCGTGGCCTCGGACCAGCCGTGGGCGTGCAGCAGCGTGGAGCCGGCAGCCACCACCCTGCCCGGAACGGGCGTGAGGGTGTGCACGTACGGGTCGGTGGCCGCGGCGGCGACACCGGTCGGGGCGGCCACCAGCGTCGAGCCGGCGGCGGTCAGCAGGACGAGCAGCCACGCCAGCGGTCGTCGGCGACTGTCTGCGAGTCGGGCATTCAACGGTGCAGTCACGGATCTCCCGGGCGGTCACGGTCGGAAGGGAAGGTACGCGAGCCGGGTCAGGGTGCGGCGGAGGGACCGCGGCCCGGGGCCAACCCCACGAGGCACACCCCAGGCGGGCGACGAGCTCGCCACGTCGGTCAGCGCGTGCCGCGGACGCCCGACCACCGTCGTGTCGAGCGGCGCCGAACTCCAGCGCCTCCGCAACCTGGCGGCCAACCCCGACGCCAGCGTGCTCGTCGACCACTACGAGGACGACTGGTCACAGCTGTGGTGGGCCCGCGCGGACGGCGTCGCCCGGATCATCCGCAACGACCCCGAACGGTCACGGAAGCTCGCTCCCCTGCGCGACAAGTACCCGCCCTACCGCGACATCCCACCGGCAGGCCCGGTCGTGGCGATCGCCGTGACCAACTGGTCGACCTGGACAGGCTGACCGCCGGGTACGAGGAATCCGACGCCACGACACCGTGATCCGACAGGCCGCAGGGGCCGTCCCTGACTCACTGCGGTCTTTCGCCGCAAGTACCGCACTCCCCAGCGGGGCCGATGGGCGCGAAGTACCGGGGAGCCGCTACAGGCCATCCGAGCCATGGGTGTCCGTGCCGTTGACCTTGGCTCATGACTTCTGTTCGTCGAGGGTGATGTGTTCGGCGGCCTCGAGGATCTGGCCGGTGTCCAGACCGTGCCCGATGACCTGGAGCATGCGGTCGTGCTGGGGCATCCACAGGATGATCGTGTCGCCGTCGCTGGTGTCGGCGGGCAGGAGGATGGCGGGGTGTCCGGCGACGCCGGCCGGCTGTGCCCGGGGGGTGGGTGGCGGCTGGGTCGGGGGCGCAAACTGGGGCTGCTCGCCCTCGCCGATCGGGACGGGGGGCGCGGTTGGGGTGCCGGGTGCCGGGGTGGTGGCCGTCCAGCCCAGCCGCCGGCACAGTGCCGACTGGTCGCCGTCGACGGTCACGGTGGCCAGCCAGGTGTCGGCGGTCGCCCAGGGGCCGCGGGCGTAGAGCGTCGTGGTGCTCGTCGTCAGCGACGTGTCCCGTTCGGGGTGGGGGTCGTACTCGCCAGCGAAGCTCTTGCCGGCGACCAGCTCGTCGTCGGCGACCCGGTGCATCCCGTCCGGTGTCGGGTCGAGCAGTGCTGGCGGCGGGGAACGGTGTGCGGTCGGCGCGGACGGCAGGTCGGACGGGTGCTGCATCACTCGGGCGGGACACACGGCGGCGATCGAGGCCAGCAGGCCTCCGTTGGAGGCGGCAGCTCCGGGCGAGGAGACGACCGTGGGCCCGCTGGACGGCCCACGCAGCCAGGCCAGCGCCGCCACGACCGCCGCGACCGCGACTACGACCGCCAGGCCGACCACGACGGCCACCCCGCGTCCGGCCGGCCCGCCGCGAATGAGGTCGACCACCGGCGGCCGGGCGGGCAGGGTGAGCCGCTCCCCGTCGCGGTGTAGCGCCTCACGGACCCGCTCTTCGATGCTCACCGGTTCACCTCCAGCTCCTCACGCAGCCGGCCCAGGGCCCGCGACAGGCGGCTCTCGACCGTGCCCGGCGACACCTGGAGCGCGACGGCGACCTGCGCGACCGGCCAATCCAGATACAGCCGCAGCACCACCACCGCCCGCTGGCCGGCCGGTAGCCGCTGCAACGCGGCCGTCAGGGCTGGATCCACCGGCGCCGGTGCGGGCGGCGCCACCGTGGGCGGCGGCCGGCGGGACAGCAGCTCACGGGCACGGCGGCGGAACGTCGACCGGGCCCAGTTCAACGCCACCCGGTACACCCAGCCCGTCGGGTTCGCGTACCCGGACACGTCGTCCCAGCGGGCGTACGCACGCGCCAACGCCTCCTGCACGGCGTCCAACGTCAGCTGCTCGTCGCGAAGGGTGAGCACAAGCGCCCGGTAGACCTCGTCGAACGCCGACGTGTAAAACCCGTCGAACGTGCGTGCCGACACGAGCCGCCCCCCGTCGCTGCTGCTCACCTCACCTCCGTCACTCACCCCACAGACGCGCCAGGAGCTCGAAAGGTTCCATCCACCCACGGGCAGCAGCGAGCCCTGGCCATGGGCGGCCAGGCTGCCAGGCACGTTCGCGCGTGACGACTCGTCCACGCGGCGGGCCGCTTCCCGCGCGTCGCGGTCGCGGTGGCCCGGTGGCCGGGGCCGGGTCAGCGGTGGCGCATCTGGTCACCGGTTCGCGGCCGGCCTGCGGTGCTTGTGCATCCATCTCACGCCGAAGTCCACAAGTCCGCCTTGCGACATCAGCCGTGCCGTCCCCGCACCGACGGGTCCCGTTCGACTCCCGCCCGTGACGTCCTCGTAGGCGCGTCCGAGCTCGGCGAAGTCACCCTCGTTGAGTTCGACGTTGGTCACCGTGGACCATTGGGTCAGCCCCTCGTCGCCGGTTCCTACCGGCAGACGCACACGGGTTGCCCGCTGCCATTCCGGTGACACGCGGTACTCGCACAGGTGCAGCGACGTGTTCACGGCGTGGTCGACCCCGAGGAGCAGCACACGGGCGTCAAGGTCGTAGAGTCGGCCCAGTGGCGAGTCCTCGCCAAGTCCGTGCGACAGTGGATGGTCTGCTGTCACCTGCTCTGCCAGGCGGCCCCATGCAGCGAACGAGAACAGCGGATGGTTGCTGCGCAGTACGCCCGGCCAGGTCCGGACCAGCTCCGCGATCACGCCGACGCCCACCGATGGTGTGGTCGCCGGGTCGTAGGGCGGCAGATGCTCGCGGATGGTCGGCCACCATGCTTGAGGCGCCGGCGGGTTGCCCCAGCCCTGCGGGTCGCTGAGCCCCACCGTCTGCGTCGGCATCATGAGCGTGCCGTCCTCGCCCAGCACCGACTCGAGAGCCTGCACGACGGCGACGGGTCCGCCCACCACCCATCCCAGCGCAGACAGCGACGTATGCACGATCACGGTGTCGCCGGCCGCGACGCCAAGCCGCCTTAGATCGCGGGTCAGGCTGGCGACGGTGGCGGGCCCATCCGGCGTCGACTTCATCACCTCGGACTCGGTCACAGACATCCGATCTCTCTGTGCGATAGGGCCGACCGTAGAGGCCGCCCTTGGACGGCGTCGCGAGCCCTACAAGTGGCGCCGGGCCGGCGACTACGGTGGCGGGCCCGGGACAGGGCGAGAGCGAGAGCGTGCGGGTGGCGGTCTACGACGGTGCGGCGGGCTGGTACGACCGGTTCTGGGGTGCCCGGCGTGACTACGCCGCCGACGTGGCCTCGATCGTCGCGCTGATCGACGAGCGCCATCCGGACGCGACAACGCTGCTCGACGTGGGCTGCGCGACCGGCGAGCACCTGCGTCACCTGGCCGACCGCTACACCGTCACCGGCGTCGACATCTCGGCGCGACTGCTCGAGATCGCCGCCGCCAAGCTCGGCGACCGCGCGGCGCTGCACCTCGCCGACATGCGCGAACTCTGCCTGGGGCGGCGGTTCGACGTGATCGTCTGCCTGTGGGGCAGCATCGCCTACGCGGCCGACCGCCAGACGCTGGCCCGGACCGCCGAACGGATGGTCGCCCACCTGGCACCCGGCGGGCTGGTCATCGTGGAACCGTGGCTGAGTCCGGCCGCGTTCGCCGACCCGGGGATGGTGACCGTCACCGTCGATGAGGATGCCGAGCCGGTGCTGACCGTGGTCGCCGCCACCCGCCGTCACGGATCGCTGGCCGAGCTCGACCGGGTCTACGTCGCGGCCACCACCGACGGGATCGACACGGTCGAGGAGCACCACCGGCTTGGCGTGTTCACCCCCGACGAGTACCGCCAGGCGTTCGCCGACGCCGGCCTGACCGTCAGCTGGCACCAGGAGGGGCTGACCGGGCGTGGACTGCTCATCGGCCAGCGTGCACCGTGACCGGGCGCAGGGCCCCATGACTGGCGACATTCCGGCGGAGGTCGCCGCGCTACCGGGCCGGCTTGGGCGACAGCCACCTGGGGAACCAGCCCGCTTCACGGTCCGGCGGGTTGGCGGGCGAACCCGGCGTCGGTGAACGCCTGCGAGAGCCGGGCGAGTGCGCGGGCAGGAGTCGTGTCGGCCGGGGCGGCCACGAGCCAGTAGCCGTTCTGGAACTCCGGTCCGGCACCCATCATGGCGGCTTCGAAGTCATCGAACACGACGGTGTAGCCGTCCGGGAGCAGCGGCACCGGATCGAAGGAGACCCGGGCCGGAAACAGGTCACAGGAGGTGAGCGTCAACGCCACGCGAGCACCCCGACGGCGAGCCAACGTCGGTGTGCCGTTTCGGGCCGCCGTCGACGTGGTCGAGCCACGACAGCCGCGACGGCAGCGACACTTCCTGGCGGCCTGCCCCCGCGGCCGCGCATTGCCTGTCCGGTCACCGGTCATGGTCGCCACTGGGAGGAACCGCTCGTCCCGATACCGCGGCAGGAGCAGGGTCCGTGGCCGGCCGGTGAAGAAGACGGACAGGTCGGCGAGCATCAGCAGCGCGAACGCGAAACCAACGGCCGCATCGGCCACGTCCCAGCCGGCCGCGCCGGCCAGCACCCCGATGCTCGCCGACGCAAGAGCGCCCAGCTCAGGTGTATCCCGCCGGCCAGCCGCGACCGGAAACGGTCGCTGGTGGCGATGAGGGTCACCGCTTCCTCGATCCGTCGGCTGCGGCCACGGATGTGGGCGATCAGGGTGGGCAGTGACACCACGCACAGGATCAGGATCCCGGTGAACACCACACGCTCGCTGGTCGACAGCGGATGGCCGGCCATGGCCGTGGCACTCGACAGCCGCATGTCCCGGATCACCGTGCGGCCCGGACGGTCAGCAGCCGGGCGATCTCGTCTGTCGATGTCTCGACGAACGCGGCACCGATCACGACCGTGGACGCGGCGATCCCCTCGGCCGGGTGGTGGCCAGCCGCACACAGCTGTGGCCCAGCACCCAGCGCTGTGGTCCGCGAACCGGCCGCGGCCCCGTGACCTGACGGACCTGACTGCGGTCGAGCACCATCCGCCGGCCGGGATGGACATGCAGCCACAGTCGGCCGTCGAGCAGCCGGATCGCGGGGTCGGCCGAACGCCAGCGCTCCAGAGCGAGGAACAGACCACCCACCCAGCGCCACCGCGCCGGTCCCGAACACCGCCGCGACGGCCCGGGGCACCGCCACACCCAGCAGGTCCCAGCGCACCAGCATCATCGCCGGCCCCGTAAGGGCCAGCAGCAGCCCGATCGTGGCAACCGGCACCAGACCGGCCCGACGAAACCCCGCAATGGTCGTCCCACCCCCGTCCACGGCACCCCCTACACCCAGACGTTCCTACCACACGACACGCACACATCTGGAGTCTTGGCGGGCTGCCCCGGCGCGGCCCCCCGGCATCCTCGCAGCGAAGGCGTCGTGAGCCTGTGGGTTCGTGCTGCGGCGGACCACGCTGTAGCCG